>NZ_VIBR01000001.1:0-966099 GCF_008329445.1 Streptococcus sanguinis
GCTCAACTGGATAGAGTACCTGACTACGAATCAGGCGGTTAGAGGTTCGACTCCTCTAGGGTGCATTAAATTATTTGATTTTTTCTTAATTTTTGCTATAATGATTTTAATATGAATAGTGAGCACCCTTAGCTCAACTGGATAGAGTACCTGACTACGAATCAGGCGGTTAGAGGTTCGACTCCTCTAGGGTGCATTTGGAAGCGAAGTCTTAGGGCTCCGTTTTTAGATTGTTTAAGCACCGGGAAGTAGCTCAGCTTGGTAGAGTACTTGGTTTGGGACCAAGGTGTCGCAGGTTCGAATCCTGTCTTCCCGACTAGATAACATAGAAGATAGATGTACTAATCTATCTTTTTGTTTTTAAGAAAACTGTATTTACAGTATTTATGACTTAGCTTACATTGGATTTAATTAGCGATAGAATCTTTTAGAACTTCTGGTCTTGTCTCTTTATATAATCCTATTTGAAAGCAAGGGATTTGATTATTCAACTAGGTTTAGTTTGATTTTAAAGTCTAGTGTTCCAGAAGTTTAGTTTGTATCAAGCTGCTCAAATGTACTTTCCACTTGAGATGAGTAATATTAAAGATAAAAACCTCTGATAGCGGTGAATAGTTGCCTTCAGAGGTTTTTTATATGTGTTGAGTATGATTTACTACATCAAAGAGTATTCGTCAGATAGCATAATGGTTTCTTTGCCCTTGTTATCAACGATGTAGACTTTTCTAGGAAAGAAAGGGTCAAATTGATAGTTTAAATCAAATGAAATAATGGTGTTAAAGTTTTTTTGTGAGAATCGTAGAGATACTCTTCCTTTGCGGTTGATGATTTCGAACTTAAGGACTGGGCGGAGTTCAAAGACACCTTTGAGATTGTTATCGATGATATACCAGAATGAGTCGACAATTTCTTCAGGGAGGCTCGTCATGATGCCAAAGCTGGCATATCGGCCGAGAGTATTTGTAAATGCCATGGGAGACTCCTTTCTTACAGTCTGGATTTTCTTATATGATACCCGAAAATGCTTGAGATTGCAAGAATTTGAGCTCTGGTGAGACCGAATTAGACAAAAGAAAAAGAGCTTACGCTCTTTGACAACTTTATCGATTCTTTAGTTCAACATAACGTTTGTACCAAATATTGACATAAGCATCTGAAAATGGACCTCTTCCGTTGTTAATCCAATCAACTAGGATTTTGACATTTTCTTTGAGAATGAAATCCAAATCATCAGAATAGTGCATCTGTCTTTTGTGGCGTTCATATTCTTCTACATCCAACAGGCGTTTTTCACCATCAGCAAAGACTTTGACATCTAAATCATAGTCAATGTATTTTAGAGCTTCATTATCCAGATAGTAAGGACTGGCTAGGTTGCAGTAGTATGAAGTTCCATTGTCGCGAATCATGGCAATGATATTAAACCAGTATTTTTTATGAAAATAGACAATGGCTGGTTCACGTGTTACCCAACGTCGGCCATCACTTTCTGTTACCAGTGTGTGGTCATTAACACCAATAATGGCGTTTTCTGTTGTCTTTAGTACCATGGTATCTCGCCAGGTGCGGTGAAGATTCCCATCATGCTTATAACTTTGAATTGTAATAAAGTCGCCTTCTTTTGGAAGTTTCATAACTTACCAACTTTCTACAATTTATAAGTTTATCTTCTTTATTGTAACATATTTTCATAGAAATGCATAAGTTTTCATAGAAAATCTTAAAGATATTCTCTCAGAGCGCTAGCGATGTCGGAGAAATCATAGCCTTTGCGAGCTAGAGCTTGGGTCAGCCGCTGTTTTAAGTCATAGCCGTCGTACTTTTTTGAGTACTTGCGGTATTGCTTGTCTAGCTCTTTATAGAGAAGCTCTTGCTGATTTTCTTGGTCCTCTTCGATTTCCAAATGTTGATAGGCGGTTTTGGCTTGGCTATAGGAAAAACCTTTGTTTATCAAGGATTGAAGGATTTTATCTTGTAAGGCCTTGCAGGGCAGTTTTCCTTGGTATTTTTTGAGCAGCTTTTCGGCAACCTTGTCTGTTAGTTCAGCGAAATCAAACCGGCTCAATTCGTCTTCTATGATAGTGCTAGATATACCTTTTTGACTGAGTTTTTGCTTGAGAACAAAAGCGCCTTTGTCACCAGTGAGAAGGTTGGATTGGATAAAAGAATGAGCATATTTTCTATCATTAATCCAATTATCCTTTTTTAGATTATCCAGGACCTGGCTGATGATTTCTGGTTGGATGTCGTGCTGCGTTAAGAAGTCTTTAACTTCCTTAGCAGTTCTTTGCTTGAAGGAGAGATGGTAGAGAGCTAGATTTTTTCCGTAAGAAAATTGGGCATAGTCTTGAATTTCTGATAGCTCTTGCTCTGTGATTTCCATCCCTTTAGACAACATGAAGCGAACGATGGTGTCTTCTGTAATATAGAGCTTTTCACTGTCGTCCAACTCCAAGAGGTAGAGTCTTTTTTTCTTTTCGATTTTTGTGATTTTCATAAGAGATTTTGGTAGAATCCTTTCTTTTAGCCAAATGCTTCAAAGGCAGCTATCAAGCGCAGTTTGTCTGTATCAACATCCTTCCGGCCATAGTAGTCAAGAAATAGCTCTGCATATTGAGGATCAGATAAATTATAAGTAAGAGACCAGATTGCCCAGTAAAGGTCAATGTGGCGATTGCTAAGGCCAGCGAGGCCAACGTCGATAAAGCAGGAGAAGGTTGCTGCGTCTTTCAGAATGAAATTGGGCAAGCAGGCATCTCCATGAATCAAGGCGTCCGCCGTCAGTAGGTGTCCCTGTTCTTGGATAAGCTGGTATGCTTCCTCTCGACTTTGGATGTGGAATTGAGGCAGTAAGGCTTTTTGATAAAAGCAGCCTTTCTGATAATTTTCCTCTGCTTGCTCTTTATAGTGTTGGAGGCGATGCTGGATTGGGAAATGCTGGGGTTGGAGGCTGTGAAGTTTTCTGAGCGCGGCAGCCATCGTTTGGCAAAGTTCTTCTGGCTGTTGGAGAAAGGCGAGGGCGTCTTTGCCCTCGGCTTCTTTAGTCAGCAAGTAGTCTTTATCTGCTGTCAAGTAGTGAACGACAGGCACACCAAGCCCTTGCTCTTCAAACCATTTGGCAAGTGTGGCTTCTTGGGCTAACTGGTCTTTTTGGTCGATTTTCAAATAATAGCCCGTATCGGTATAGAAAACACTGGCTGCAGAATGTGAGGAGCTGTCGTAAAAGTTGGCTCCCTCTAGATAAGTTCGTATTTGCTCAGGGAATTGGGCTAGTGAAAGGGATATTTTTTCTGCTTTCATACTTTTATTGTAACATATTCTCAACTAATGCGAGGCGGCGTGGTATAATAGAATCATGAATGTGAAAGTGAAGCAAAGAATCCCTTTGAAAATTAAGAAAATGGGGATTAATGGGGAAGGGATTGGATTTTATAAGAAAACGCTGGTCTTTGTGCCAGGGGCTTTGAAGGGTGAAGAAGTCTACTGTCAGGTGACCAGGGTTCAGCGTAATTTCATCGAGGCCAAGCTCTTGACCATCAACAAGCGGTCAAAATTTCGGGTGGAAGCACCTTGTGAGATTTATGATAGCTGTGGGGGCTGTCAAATCATGCACCTCCATTATGACAAGCAGTTGGAGTTTAAGGAAGATTTGCTGCGTCAGGCCTTGAAAAAATTTGCGCCAGCTGGCTATGAGAACTATGAGATTCGTCCGACCATTGGTATGCAGGAGCCGCTCTATTATCGGGCTAAGCTGCAGTTTCAGACTCGGAAGTTCAAGGATGAGGTCAAGGCGGGGCTCTATGCCCAGAATTCCCACTATCTGGTCTCGCTGAAAAACTGTCTGGTTCAGGACAAGGTGACGCAACAGATCATAAATAAGGTGGCTCGGCTTTTAGGCAAGTATAGGCTGCCCATCTATGATGAGAGAAAGACTGCTGGAGTGCGCACCGTTATGATTCGCAGGGCCAGAAAGACAGGTCAGGTGCAGATGATTTTTGTGACGGGGCGTAAGCTGGACTTTTCTCCAGTCGTTCGAGACCTGGTGGCTGAATTTCCAGAGTTGGAGACAGTGGCGGTCAATTATCATACGAGCAAGTCCAGTGAGATTTACGGGGATAAGACAGAGATTATCTGGGGCGAGAAGGCCATCCAAGAAGGAGTGCTGGACTATGAGTTCTCCCTATCGCCTCGAGCTTTCTATCAGCTCAATCCTGAGCAGACAGAGGTGCTCTACGGGGAGGCGGTTAAGGCGCTGGATGTGACGAAAGAAGATCATTTGATTGATGCCTATTGCGGAGTGGGGACCATCGGCTTTGCCTTTGCTAAAAGGGTTAAGTCTCTGCGTGGCATGGACATCATCCCTGAGGCCATTGAAGACGCCAAGCGCAATGCAAAAAAGATGGGCTTTGACAATACACTCTACGAAGCTGGAACGGCAGAGGAGATTATTCCTCGTTGGTACGCTGAAGGTTATCGGGCGGATGCCTTGATTGTTGACCCACCGCGAACTGGTCTGGACGATAAACTGCTGGAGACGATTGTCCGTTATGCACCTGAAAAGATGGTCTACGTTTCCTGCAATGTCTCAACTCTGGCTCGGGATCTGGTCAAGCTTTGTCAGGTCTACGATGTCCACTACATCCAGTCGGTTGATATGTTTCCGCATACTGCTCGGACCGAGGCAGTAGTGAAATTGTCTAAGAGAAATAGCACTCGTTTGAGTTAATTAGAAACAGCTCGCTAAAGTTGATAAATCATTCTAAAAAGGACTTAGTTTTCTTGTAATACAGGGCTGAGTCTTTTCTTTTGTCAAAATTACAATGGTTTTTATCGGAAGAGTAAGTTCGGAAGGTTAGTCTCCGTCTAATCACTTAGTAAAAAAGAGAACACTCGTTAAGTGTTCTCCAATGGCAATCAGTTATATTAGAATAAACCGAAGACTAGGACTGCAAGGACGGCACCAATAATTGGTCCGACAACTGGAATCCAAGCATAGCTCCAATCACCATTTCCTTTGTTTGGAATCGGAAGGAGACTGTGCATGAGACGAGGTCCTAAGTCACGAGCTGGGTTGAGGGCATAGCCAGTTGTTCCACCAAGTGAGAGACCAATCCCGACAATCAATGTTCCGACTGCAAAAGTGCCAATGCCCGCTTGCAGCTTATAAAGTCCAAGAGCGAAGATAGTCAGCACAAGGACAAAAGTTCCAAGGATTTCGCTAATCAGGTTAGAGAAGGTATCTTTGATAGCTGGGCCTGTGCTGAATGTCCCCAGGACGTTAGCCGGATTTTCTTCAGCGAGATAGTGAGGTTTGAACTGTAGGAAGACGAGGAACTGTCCGACCATAGCACCTGCAAACTGAGCGAGGATGTAAGGAAGAACAGATGCCCAAGGCAAATCACCTTTCAGAGCTACTCCGATTGTTAGGGCAGGGTTCAGATGGGCTGGGCCAAGGTTGCCGGATACAAAAGCAGCGATAGCGACGGCAATCCCCCATCCCATGGTAATCACAACCCAACCTGAATTGTGACTCTTAGTTTTGGGAAGAACCACGCCTGCAACTACACCATTACCCAGAAGGAGCAAGAGCAGTGTTCCTAAAAATTCGCCAAATATTTCTTTCATCATTTATGTTACTCCATTTAAAAGAAGGGGTGGCAGACAGTTGTTTTGCCTACCGCCTCTTCTCGTATTTTCTATTTTTTTAATTCTTCTAAATCGTTATTTGCAAGGGCAGCTTGAACATCTTTTCGATAAGCTGCTTTTTCTTCTTCTGTCCAGTCGTAGAACCGTCCCATTTCATCCAGAACTGGCTCAACGATGCTATCTAAACTGTCCCGCATAAAGAGCATGTGGTTTGTCCGGCGCAGCAGGAAGTCAACAGGGCTGAGTGCTAATTCGTTACGCATAGCATAATGCAGTGACAAGGTATCCGCTAGGCTGAGACCTGGTGCTTGCTCGATGCTGTGTGCGAGGGCAAAGACTTTAGGAGCATTTGAACCGTAAAGGTTTGCAAGATAGAAGGCTTCTTTGCTGTCTAAGCCGCGTGAGACACCAAGTTGAGCAAAAGCTTCGATTTCGGAATCCACATTTGCTGGATTGAGCTCTCCGCCTGAAACAGGGTAGGTCTTAGAGTTGATGAGCTTGAAGCTGCGGTCAAATTCCGCTTTAAGGATTTCAACCACGCGCTCCATGGCGCCTTCAGCCATCTTACGATAGTCCGTAATCTTACCACCGGCAAGGGTCAAGAGGCCATTGTTATCACGTTCCAAGCTGGAACCGCGGGACACAGCAGATGGATCCAAGTGTTTTTCAGAAGTGCTGCTTTCGAGTTTGGTAACAGCCGCTTCGACATCCTCACGGGATTTTTCTTTAGCCAAATAGCTTTCAACGGTCGCAATCAGTGCATTGAAACTTTCGTCGCTAATGGTACCGTTGTTTCCGCCGTTGTAGTCAGAAGCACTGTTTCCTGCGATTAGAGGACGCAGGCCAGCCCAGCTACTTTCGATGTCGTCAATTGTGATGTTTGCTTCTGGGAAGCGATTATTGACAATGCCCAAGAGGTAATCTACATCTTCTTGTGTTACTTTTGGATGCTCCAGGTCACCAGTGTAGTCAGTGTCAGTCGTACCAAAGTAGGTTTTATTTTCACGTGGAAGAACAAAGACCATCCGGCCGTCTCCCAAGCCTGTGTCAAAGTAGACTGGCTGAGAAACCTTGATCTTGCTAGAGTCAACTACCAAGTGAACACCCTTGGTTGGACGCATTTGTGAGTATTGCTCACCATCATTTGACAGATTGCGCACCTTGTCGCTCCAAGGTCCAGTTGTGTTGATGACCAAGCGAGCCTTGATTTCAAAGACTTCATCCGTCAAGAGGTCACGCGCAACAACACCTGTAATCTTTCCGGATTCATCAAAGAGGAAGCCTTCTGCCTTAACGTGGTTGGCAATGAGAGCACCGTCTTGGTTGGCGCGTTTGATATTTTCAATCACAAGGCGAGCATCGTTGTTGCGGAAGTCAAGATAGACACCGCCGCCGACCAGGCCTTCCTTCTTGAGTTCAGGCTCCCGTTCTAGCACTTCTTCCTTACTCAAGACCTTGTTGGCAGCAGGAGTGTTGTTGACACCGGCCAAGAGGTCGTAGAGGTCCATAGCTACTTTAAGACGGAAGAGACTGAAGGTAGCGCCCTCTTCTTCGTAGACAGGAAGTAGCATTGGATCTGGTTTTGGAATATGAGGGGCAATTTGCTGTACCACAGCACGCTCAGAAACTGTATCTGAGACCACCTCTACGTCGAATTGCTTGAGGTAACGAAGGCCTCCGTGGACCAATTTGGTAGAACGGCTAGAAGTCCCTTCAGCAAAGTCCTGCATTTCAATCAGACCGGTCTCCAGTCCACTAGCTGCCGCTTGCAAGGCTACCCCAGCACCGGTAATCCCACCACCGATAATCAAGAGGTCCAAGGTGCGTTCCTGCATTTTTTTTATCGATAATTCACGTGTTTTCTTTGAAAATTCCATAATTACACACTTTCTAACTTAGTCGTTTCCTGCTTCTACTGACTTTTTTATCAAAAATAAATCAGTATCAGTCATCGATTTCTGCAAAGACTTGAGTTGCCTTAACGGCTTTTTTCCATCCTTTGTAGAGTTGTTCCTTGCGGGATTCATTCATAGATGGTTCAAAGAGTTCTCCGGTTTCATTGAGAGTGCGGAGTTCATCTAAGTCTTTCCAGTAGCCTACTGATAATCCTGCCAGGAAGGCTGCACCGAGAGCCGTTGTTTCTAAGTTTTTAGCACGGGCGATATCGATTCCCAAAATGTCAGCCTGGAACTGCATGAGGAAGTTGTTCATAGCAGCACCGCCGTCGACTTTGAGGACTTGAATAGCAGTCTTAGCATCCACCTGCATGGTATCGATGATGTCGCGTACTTGGTAAGCGATGGATTGAAGAGTAGCCTTGATAAAGTCTTCCTTGCTGGTTCCTCGGGTCAAGCCAAAGACAGATCCACGTGCATTTTGATCCCAGTATGGAGCGCCCAGGCCTGTAAAGGCAGGTACGACATAGACTTCGTCATTGTTGTGAGAATTGAGGGCATATTTTTCAGATTCTGGTGAATTTTCAACCATCCGAAGACCGTCGCGCAGCCATTGAATAGCACTTCCAGCAATGAAGATAGAACCTTCTAAAGCATAGTAAACTTTGCCATTAATTCCATAGCCAATGGTTGTCAAGAGGTTGTTTTCAGACAGCTGCATCTCTTCACCAGTATTCATGATGATGAATGAACCAGTTCCGTAAGTATTCTTGACCATGCCAGGCTCAAAAGCTAGCTGTCCAAAGAGAGCCGCCTGTTGGTCACCAGCCATACCAGAGATTGGAACTTCTCCGCCGTAGAAATGGAATGGAGCAGTCTTACCATAGATTTCTGAGTTAGAACGAACTTCTGGAAGCATAGCCTTTGGAATGTTAAGAATTTCCAAAATCTCATCATCCCATTTAAGATCCTTGATGTTATAGAGCATGGTACGGGCTGCATTTGAGTAGTCGGTCACGTGAGCCGCGCCGTCAGTTAATTTCCAAACCAGCCAGGTATCGATGGTACCAAAGAGCAATTCGCCCTTTTCAGCTCTTTCTTGCGCTCCCTCTACATGGTCCAAAATCCAGCGAACCTTGGTAGCAGAGAAGTAAGCGTCAATAATCAAACCAGTCTTTTCATGGAATTTTTCCACATAGCCTTGGCTTTTCAGCTGTTCAGCCAGAGGAGCAGTCTGACGAGATTGCCAAACGATAGCATTATAGATAGGAAGACCTGTATTTTTATCCCAGACGACAGTTGTTTCACGCTGGTTGGTGATTCCGATGGCTTCGATTTGGTTGGGTTTGACTCCACTTTCGATGAAGGCACCAGCGATAACAGACTGAACAGAGTTCCAAATTTCATTGGCATTGTGCTCAACCCATCCAGCTTGAGGGAAAATCTGAGTAAATTCTTTTTGACTGGAGCTAACTTTTTCTCCTTTTTTGTTAAAGATGATGGCGCGGGAACTAGTAGTTCCTTGGTCGATAGCCATGATGTATTTTTCTTGTGACATGAACTGTCCTCCTGGTAAAAATCTTGAGGTTGTTTCCTCTTACAGTAACTAGTATATAAAATAAAACGCTTTCTTTTTTATCAACTTTTTTAAAATTTTTAAAAAAATTGAGGAGATTGTGCGAAAATCACAAAGAAACCTGGATTTCTCCAAGTTTCTTAATGAAATATCATGTGACGGATTTGAGCCAAATCTTCCAAATCCAAGTCATTTTTTAAATAATAGATAGGAACCTGCTGGGCCCGATGAATAGGATTGTTGGTGATAATGAGGTCATAATTTCGGGTAAGGTCGTAGGATTCAATCGTAATAAAGCGATTGTACTCTAAGTACCGCCTTAAAATGGCTGTCATTCTAGAAACAACGATAAAGCTATCTATCAAGTCCATTCCTATCTTGATGACTTGACCGTCGTTTTCAGCAATGTACTCCATCAGCTGGAGCCATTCCCACAAAACCTTTTTATCCAGAGATGTTCCCTGCTGAAAAATAGGGAGTTTACTAAAAATAGTGTCTGCCACTTTTCGATAATCGTATTCGCTCCATAAGTAAGGATGGCGCAATTCCAGATCATGCTTGTATTTGTCTTGTAAGAGATAGCCTCTGAAAAGAAATACGCGGGCGCAGAGCTGACTGAGTTCGTAGGTCACCTGGTCTTCAATGTAGTCACCTAGCAAGTCCTGAGATTTCATCTCTTGAATCAGTTGCGTAATTAGACTGGCAATTTCACCGCCAAAGCCCAGTATATATTCCATGGTGTGCAGGGGTAAAATCCGATGGGAAAGCAGAAATGAAAAGAAAATCATCATTTCCCCATCTTCCTGACTTAGAGTAATGTGCTGCCCGGCAAAGAAATCATTAGTCCGGCGATGCAAGCGTTGGTAGAAGATATTTTCAAAATAGCCCTGCATTTTCTGCTCAATGTTTTGGAATTGACAGGCATTGACTCTTAGGCGCTGTTGAGTGATATGTGCCCAAAGAGCCAAGTCTAATCGCTGTCCTTGAGAGAGCTGGGCTCCACAGAGTTCTTCTAAGACGGCAACTTCCTGCCTTCTTTCTGATTTTTGAAGTTCCTTTTCCCAATCTCGACTAGACCAAACCTTGCGAAAGAGGCAGAAATAAAAATAGCGGATCTGGTGCTCTGGCCCTTTCAAGCGGCCGTTTTGGATAGATAGCTCAAACTCTGATAAAATCTGATTTAAACCGGATATATGACGGCCGAGTGTTGCTTCACTGATCATGAGCTCTTGGGCTAATTGATGGGCTAAAAACTGCTGATGGTAGAGCAGGTAGGTTAAAATCTGATATTTGACGGCATTGCCCAAAAAGAGTCTGCGAATATCCCGTCCCTTGGTATCCGGTCCGACAGACAGACTGAGTGTTTCGTCCTGAAGCTGGATGGATAAGGCTGCATGATGGTTCGCCTTGTCGTTAATCAGGCTAATGTACTTGGTCAAGGTTGCTTTCGAGAAGCCTGTTTCAGACATAACGTCCTTCAAACTGGATGTAGAATGCTGCTGTAAATAGGACAGGACAATAAACTGCCCCGCTTCACTCTTTTCCATTAAGTCTGCAAGATACATACGAAAACCCTCTCAATTCACTAATCTTAGCTTATCACAAAAGGGAAAAAAGACGAAGCAATGTGCTTTATATTTTCTTATCGTTGTATAAGTAAATAATAAACTGAAACAATCTGTCATCATGTATATCTTAATTCGCTATTCCATTTCTTTTGAACAAGTATAAGAGGAGCAGACACTCACACTTTTTTTGCTTTGAGTCTGATAGCTTTTTTATGGTATAATTGTAGAAAAATAAGGATGAGGGAGCAGCTATGGATAATGTGATTGATTTGTCTATTCCAGTGGCAGAAGTGATTGAGAAGCAACCTGAAGTTTTGGATGTTTTGGTCGAGTTGGGCTTTACGCCTCTGGCCAATCCTGTCATGCGCAATACAGTCGGGCGCGTGGTTTCTATCAAAAAAGGCGCTGGTATGAATGGCATTGACCTGAATAAAATCAAGCGAACTCTGGAATTAAACGGCTATGAAGTGGTGGGGATTTAGGAATGGCTACTGAACGCATTGAAGTCCTCAAGTCTATCTTGCTGGACCTACATAATGGAGCTTCTGCAGAGTCAGTTCAGGAGCTTTTCAACGAGCATTTTGCAGGTGTATCCGCTATTGAAATCAGCCTGATGGAGCATGAGCTAATGAACTCAGATACGGGAGTGACCTTTGAAGATGTCATGTCTCTCTGCAATGTCCATGCCAACCTCTTTAAAGGTGCCATTCAGGATGTAGAGGTGGCGGATACTGACCATCCAGGCCATCCGGTTCAGATCTTCAAGCAAGAAAATCTAGCGCTTCGAGCTGCCCTCATGCGGGTTCGCAGGCTCCTATCTACCTATGAAAACACAGAAGATGAGGAGTTTCTTCCTGAAATCCGCAAGGGACTCCAGCGCCAGCTGGGTTTGGTAGGACAGTTTGATATCCACTATCAGCGCAAGGAAGAGCTCATGTTTCCCATCATGGAGAGCTACGGCCACGATTCGCCGCCCAAGGTCATGTGGGGGGTGGATGATCAGATTCGAGACCTTTTCCAAGAGGCTAAGGTTGCTGCAGAGCAGCTGCCTGGTACTTCGATTCAAGAAGTCAAGGACAAGTTTGAGACTTTTGCTGCTGAGTTTGAAGCTATGATTTTTAAGGAAGAGTCTATCCTTCTCATGATTCTCCTCGAGTCCTTTCATCAGGATGACTGGCTCAAGATTGCTGAGGAGAGCGATGCTTATGGTTATGCCATCGTCAAGCCAACGGAGAAATGGATTCCTGCGCGGCACTCATTCTCGGAGGAGGAAGCTGGGGATGCTGCTGATGAAGGAAGCGAAGCGCCAGCCAGTATAGAACAGACTAGTGATGGCAGGTTTCAGCAGGTCATTGATACGCCGGATGGTCAGGTCACCATTTCCTTTAAGCCTAAGGAAAAGAAGGAGCAAACCTTTAATCGGGACTCACAACAGCCTTTTGGCCATGGCTATTTGTCTGTGGCGGAGGCCAATCTGATTTTGGATCATCTGCCCATGGAGATTACCTTTGTCAATAAGGACGATATTTTTCAGTATTATAATGACAGTGTGTCGGCGGATGAGATGATTTTCAAGCGGACGCCGTCCCAGATAGGGCGCAATGTCGAGCTCTGTCACCCGCCCAAGTTTTTGGATAAGGTACGGCGGATTTTCAATGCTCTGCGTGAGGGAGAGAGGGACAAGTTTGAGATGTGGTTCAAGTCGGAATCACGGGGCAAGTTTGTCCATGTGACCTATGCGGCGGTGCGGGATGAGGCCGGTGAATTTCAGGGGGTGCTGGAGTATGTACAGGACATTCAGCCCTTCCGTGACATTGACAGTGATTTTTACCGAGATTTGGACTAGCTATTTGCAGTTAGAAAGTGAGAAAAATGAGTTACGAACAGGAATTTTTACAGGAGTTTGAAGCTTGGGTCAAGACCCAGGTCATGATTAACGAGATGGCCCTCAAGGAGAGTCAGGCAGTCTACGAGTCGGACCAGGACGAGCGGGCCAGGGAAGCGGCTATTCGCTATGAGAGTCGTCTCGATGCCTACCAGTTCCTTTTAGGAAAATTCGCTAACTATCAGGCGGGCAAGGGATTTCATGACCTGCCAGATCGACTTTTGGGGGAGAGAAATTATTGATTTTTCGCTGGAAAGGTGATAGAATGGGTTCATCAGAGGTGTTTTGAGTCAAGCATTTTACAGAAAGTGGCGGTGCTGAGAAATCCACAAATGTGTCAAGACTGGTTGCTGATGAGATGAAAAATTGAAATAAAAGTGTCTTTTTGTTTTCTTTTAGGACTAGGCAGCGAGTTGCAGGCTATACTAGCATATGCCAAAGCGACTTAACGACGTCATAAATGAGAAAGAAGAAGAGAAAAGTTGCGGGCATCTGCCCGAAATTGGGTGGTACCGCGGATAAACACATTCGTCCCTGTCATGTAGATGGCAGGGGCGATTTTTTATAGAAAGCGAGGGAGAAGGATGACAAGAGCAGAGTTGCCAGAAAGAATCGAAACAGAACGTCTTCTTTTACGAGTCCGCACCGTGGCTGATGCAGTGGATATCTTTGACTATGCCAGTCGGCCAGAAGTCTCCTATCCAGCAGGCTTTCCGCCCGTCCAGACCTTGGAAGATGAGATTTATTATCTAGAGCATATTCTGCCCGAGCGCAATCAAAAGCAAAATCTCCCAGCGGGCTACGGGATTGTCGTCAAAGGGACGGATAAAATGGTTGGCTCTGTTGATTTCAACCATCGCCATGAAGATGATGTGCTGGAGATTGGCTATATCTTGCATCCAGACTATTGGGGCTTAGGATATGTGTCAGAAGCAGCGCGTGCCTTGATTGACCTGGCTTTTAAAGAATTGAATCTACATAAAATTGAATTGTCTTGCTTTGGCTATAATCTTCAAAGTCAACGAGTCGCTGAGAAACTTGGCTTTACTCTTGAAGCTCGCATCCGAGAACGCAAAGATGCCCGAGGCAATCGCTGTGATGATTTGAGATATGGCTTGCTGAGGAGTGAGTGGGAGGTAATTTGATGTCTGAAGAAGACAAACAATTAATCTCATTATCAGAGGAGCAGTTACGTCAAATTGATGAGCAATACTCTGAATTAAATGATAGTGATATTATCGAGCAATTAGCTTATTTAGAAATTAACAACAATGAAAAACGTATTGTAATCTCTGATATTGAACCAACCAAGGAAATAATGTCAGTCTCGAACCAAATTTTTGAGATTCAAAAGGATTTTCAAAAAATCAAGAATATGTTCGAATTGTTTATTTCAGATGTCTCGGATTTTTTAAGTATTAAGAATAAACTTGAGTCAAAGGAATTAGAAATTGAAGAGGCAGACGTGAATCGTTTCATGATTCATTTATTATCCAGTGGAAAATTGTTTGTCGATTTTAACGAAAACCAAATTAAACAAAAATATTCCAAGGATAGTGAGGAGTTTGATTGTATACATGGTTTTGCAAGCTATCAGTATGATACCAATTTTGCTTATCGATTTTGCCATTCTTTGAGGAATTATTCACAACATATTGACTTACCAATAAATGAAGTAAAAGCTATTAGCCCAGATGATGAAACTGTTATAATCGATTTCTATATTGATTTAGATTATCTTTTAAATTCCAACTTTAAATGGAAAAAATTGAAAGTGGAGTTGATAAAACTAAACCAAGAAACATCTAAGATTGATGCTATAGCCCTAGTGAAAGAATACTTTAATGCTCTCACAGAGCTCTATGGTAATTATAATAAGTTGTTTTTAAAGTTAAACCATAATACATTAGTAGATATTAAATCAAAGTTGAAAGCATTAAAATTGAAACACTCTAGGTATTATATTTCAAAGATAAGCAAGTACGATCTCAAATATAATCCTGGAAATTATACTATGTCACCACTTGCAGCATTTGCTGAAATTGAAGAGATTTATATTGAACTTTCAAAAATTGGTTTGGTTAAAATTATCAATAAAAGTAATTAAAGGAGAATACACATGTCTAAAGAACTTTCACCTAAATACAATCCAGCCGAGGTTGAGGCTGGTCGTTATCAAAAATGGCTTGATGCTGATGTTTTCAAGCCTTCTGGAGATCAAAAGGCTAAGCCTTATTCGATCGTGATTCCACCACCAAACGTTACTGGGAAACTCCACCTTGGTCATGCTTGGGATACGACCTTGCAGGATATTATCATTCGTCAAAAACGCATGCAAGGCTTTGATACGCTTTGGCTTCCGGGGATGGACCACGCGGGGATTGCCACTCAGGCTAAGGTCGAGGAGCGTTTGCGGGAGCAAGGAATTTCCCGCTATGACCTCGGTCGTGAGTCTTTCTTGACTAAGGTCTGGGAATGGAAAGACGAATATGCGACGACCATCAAGGAACAATGGGGCAAGATGGGCCTATCTGTAGACTACTCTCGCGAGCGTTTCACTCTTGACGAAGGTTTGTCAAAAGCGGTTCGCAAGGTCTTTGTGGAGCTTTACAAGAAAGGCTGGATCTACCGTGGCGAGTTTATCATCAACTGGGATCCAGCAGCTCGCACAGCTCTGTCTGATATCGAGGTCATCCACAAGGATGTTGAAGGTGCCTTCTACCACATGAACTACATGCTAGAAGATGGGTCACGCGCTCTTGAAGTTGCGACTACTCGTCCTGAGACTATGTTCGGAGACGTTGCCGTTGCGGTCAATCCAGAAGACCCACGCTACAAGGACTTGATCGGTAAAAATGTTGTCCTTCCAATCGCTAATAAATTGATTCCAATCGTTGCGGATGAACATGCAGATCCTGAATTTGGTACAGGTGTCGTGAAAATCACGCCTGCCCACGATCCAAACGACTTCTTGGTTGGTCAACGCCATAACTTGCCACAAGTCAATGTTATGAATGACGACGGGACCATGAATGACTTGGCCTTAGAATTTGCAGGCATGGATCGTTTTGAAGCCCGCAAAGCGGTTGTCAAGAAACTGGAAGAAATCGGTGCTCTTGTTAAAATCGAAAAACGTGTCCATAGTGTTGGTCACTCAGAGCGGACTGGTGTTATGGTTGAGCCGCGTCTATCTACCCAATGGTTCGTCAAGATGGACCAATTGGCTAAGAATGCCATTGCCAACCAAGATACAGAAGACAAGGTTGAGTTCTACCCGCCACGCTTCAACGATACCTTCCTGCAATGGATGGAAAATGTCCATGACTGGGTAATTTCCCGTCAGCTCTGGTGGGGTCACCAAATCCCAGCCTGGTATAATGCAGACGGCGAAATCTATGTGGGCGAAGAAGCTCCAGAAGGTGACGGATGGACTCAGGACGAAGATGTCTTGGATACTTGGTTCAGTTCTGCTCTCTGGCCATTCTCAACCATGGGCTGGCCTGATGTCGACTCAGAAGACTTTAAACATTACTTCCCAACTTCAACCTTGGTAACAGGTTACGACATCATCTTCTTCTGGGTATCTCGGATGATCTTCCAATCTCTGGAGTTCACTGGTCGTCAGCCATTCCAAAACGTGCTCATCCACGGTCTCATTCGGGATGAGGAAGGACGCAAGATGTCGAAATCTCTCGGTAACGGGATTGATCCTATGGATGTCATTGACAAATACGGTGCCGATGCCCTGCGTTGGTTCCTGTCAAATGGCTCTGCCCCTGGCCAAGACGTCCGCTTCTCTTACGAGAAAATGGATGCTTCTTGGAACTTTATTAACAAAATCTGGAACATTTCCCGCTATATCCTTATGAACAATGAAGGCTTGACCCTTGAGCAAGCAACTGCCAATGTTGAAAAAGTTGCCAACAAGGAAGCTGGCAATGTCACTGACCGCTGGATTCTCCACAACCTCAACGAAACCATTGGTAAGGTCACTGAAAACTTCGATAAGTTTGAGTTTGGTGTGGCTGGTCACATCCTCTACAACTTCATTTGGGATGAATTTGCGGACTGGTATGTGGAGCTGACCAAGGAAGTGCTTTACAGCGATAATGAAGACGAGAAAGTCATCACTCGCTCTGTCCTCCTCTACACGCTGGACCAAATCCTGCGCCTGCTTCACCCAATCATGCCTTTCGTGACTGAGGAAATCTTTGGTCAAATCTCAGAAGGCACCATTGTGACAGCGGCTTATCCAGTGGTTCGTCCAGAGTTTGAAAATGCCGAGGCAGCAGCTGGCGTGGAATCCCTTAAGGAACTGATTCGTTCGGTGCGCAATAGCAGAGCTGAGGTCAATGTGGCGCCAAGCAAGCCGATTACCATCTTAATTAAGACGACAGATAGTGCGCTGGAAACCTTCTTCAAGGATAATGTCAACTACATCAAACGCTTTACCAATCCTGAGCATTTGGAAATCGCGGCAGACCTTGCAGTACCAGAGCTGGTCATGTCTAGCATCATTACAGGCGCAGAAATCTATCTGCCGCTGGCAGATCTCCTCAATATCGAGGAAGAACTGGCTCGTCTCGAAAAAGAACTAGCCAAGTGGCAGAAAGAACTGGATATGGTCGGCAAGAAACTCTCTAACGAGCGTTTCGTAGCCAACGCCAAACCAGAAGTTGTCCAAAAAGAACGCGACAAACAAGCCGACTACCAAGCCAAGTACGATGCGACTGTGGCGCGGATTGAGGAGATGAAGAAGTTGGTTAAATAAGTACAAAAACACGGTGGAATGCCGTGTTTTTTGGTATAATAGTCTTACTAGAGTTTAAAAAGGATAAATTATGATTAATGTAATTGATTTATTTTCTGGTGCTGGAGGTTTAACCTTTGGTTTTCAGAAAAAAATTGAAAATAATGTTTTTGTTTCTAGAGAAGATTTTAATATTCGATTTGCCAATGAGTTTAATTCTGATGCTGCTGAAGCATTTAGACAAAATTACCCAAAGATTACCATGATAGAAGATGATATTGCGAATATTGATAAATTATTTTTAAAGAAAAATGGAATTAATTTTAAAGGAGTTGATTTAGTTATAGGTGGTCCACCATGTCAATCATTTAGTACGGTTGGCAAGAGGCAGTATGATAAGAGAGCAAAAATGTATCGTGAATATCGAAGGATACTTTCATTTATCCAACCTAAAATGTTTGTTTTTGAAAATGTTTATGGTTTGTTAACCATGAAAAATGAGCAAAATGGACCAATTATTCGAAATGTAAAAGAAAGTTTTAAAGATTTATCTAGCTTTGGAGATGTTCATGGATATAATGTTTATACAAAATTACTTAATGCTAAGGACTACGGCGTTCCACAAAATAGAGAACGAGTCTTTTTGATTGGTGTAAGAAATGATTTAAATATTGAGTTTGAATGGAGTTTTCCAGAAAAACATACTTCTAAAAATCCCTTCAATTTAAGGGATGCTATTGGAGATTTACCTAGTTTAGGAAATAATGATAGAGCGGACCAATATGTGGAAGATCCACTAACTGATTATCAAATTTTAATGAGAGGTAATCAAGATAAGTTATTTAATCATGTAAGCCGGAATCATGGAGAAAGATTGCAGAGAATTATGGCTGCGCTTAAGGAAGGACAAGGTAAGAATGATATAAATAGAATGGTAGAAGATGGATTGTTAGATAGAGACCTTTATTTAACCTCAGGATATCGTAATACTTATGGTCGATTGTGGTGGGATAGACCTTCAACGACTATAACAAATAATTTATCAACCCCATCTTCCTTACGTTGCATTCATCCTAGCCAAAATAGAGCTTTGACTGCCAGGGAAGGTGCAAGAATACAATCTTTTCCAGATAATTATAAGTTTGTCGGAGGTCTACAAGCAATTAATACCCAGATTGGTAATGCTGTTCCTCCAATTTTAAGTATTCATTTAGCGAATAGAATAAAAGATTTCTTTGAAGAAAACAACTTGTGAAAAGGAACTACTATGACAGAAAACAACACAATCCAATTTAATTTTTCGTATTTTGCTTTAAACTTACTCGGAAAACAGATGTATACTAATAATTGGAGTGCAATATCTGAATTAATAGCTAATAGTTTAGACGCTGGGGCTGCGAATGTAAAACTTTATATAGAGTCAATCGACAAGGAAAATTCAATATTAGAAATTTTGGATAATGGAAGCGGAATGAGCTATGATGATTTAACGACTAAATATGCCTTAATCGGAAGAAATCGGCGTTTGTCAAATGAGGAACTTTCTGAAAAGACAAAAGGAAGAAAAGGAATAGGGAAATTAGCAACACTGTTTTTATCAAAAAAATATTATATTGTATCTAAAAAAGATGGAATTGAATCGGCGTGGATGTTAGATTCAACAAATGCATCTGATAGTGATATTCCTGAATTAATTCGCGTAAATATTGATGATGTATGTATTGAAAATAGAGATATTTGGGATTCATTTGAATCAGGAACTTTAATAAAATCAATCGGAGTTAATTTAGTAGGATTTGCAGAGGGAAAATTAGATTCATTGAAGATGACTTTAGCCAATTACTATTTGTTAGATAATATTGGTGCTGATATTGAAGTTGCTTATAAGACTAAACAGGAACAGGAAATAATCTTTTCAAAGGTTTCTAAAGTTATTGGATTTAAAAATTTTTATGCTTTTTTTCAAACTTCAGAAAATTTAATTGATGGTGGGTTATTAAATGACTCAGTGAAAATAAGTGCAGATTTAGAGCAAGTGTCTAAAAAAAAGCGAAAGGTAAAAAGATTAACTCCTTCAGATATCGCTAAGATTGATTTGAAAGGGAAAAGAAAATTTTCTACTATAAATGGAGATTATAGGGAATTTGAGTATGAATTAACAGGATGGATAGGAATCCATAGCACAATAAATATGCTAGAAGCGGATGAAAATACAGGAGATGGGGAAAGTAATAGATTTATAAGAAATTCCGTCTACAAAGCTAATCAGTTAAGGCTTTATGTGAGAGATAAATTGGCAGTTTCAAATTTCATGCCACAGTTGAATAATACTCAGGCTTTCAGTAATTATATCGAAGGAGAAATATCATTTGACATTTTAGACAATGATTTCTTAGAGGATATTTCGACTTCAAATCGTGAAGGATTATCAGGAAATGATGAAAGAATTACTTTATTAATTGAATTACTAAAGCCGATTGTCAATAAATTAATCAGTGAACGTGTTAATATAGGCAGTATGGTTCGTAAAGAAGTAGAAAAGATTAGACAAGAAGAGAGGGAGGAGGCTGAAAGAAAAGAACGGCTTGCTGAGGAAAAACGTAGGCAAGAAGAGGAGGCGAAAATAATTGCTGAGCGGCGACATCAAGAGGCAGAATTTGCTCGAAAAATAGCCGAGACAAAACAACAAGAAGCGGAAATTGCTAGAGATATGGCCGAAAAAGAAAATCAAAGGAAAGATGTTTTAATTGAAAAAAATAATTCTGTGCAACAAAATTTATTGACTCATGAATTAACTGGAATTTATAAAAATATAAACTCAGTTAATAAAAAGATAGTTGCTGATTTTAAATCCACTGGAGATTTTGACAGAGTGAGTGGGTATGTAGTAAGTTTAAAAAAATCCTCAGGGAAGTTATATACAATAAAAAATCAAATACTTAAACTAAGTACCTCTGAAGTAAAGGGGAAAAAATATATTAATATAAAAAAATATATGCAAAGTTATTTGGATAGTTTGAGTTATAGAGAGATTGATATTTTGACCGATTTTTCAGATGTTCCTCATATGTCTAGGGTGAATATATTTGATTTAGGCATGATACTCGATAATTTTATAATCAATGCAATGGATCAAGATGCTGATAAAATTATTTTCAAATTTATTGATGAAAAGAATTGTTTGATTATTTCTTCAAATAAACCATTAGCATCTGAGATTGACAATAAGGACGATATATTTAGATTAGGTTTTACAACAAAAGAAAACGGAACGGGAGTAGGGATGTATATCATAAAACAAACATGCCATAGATATAGGTGGGAAATTGTAGTAGATTCAGACGAGAACAAAACATGCTTTAAAATTAATTTAGGTGGTAATTAAAAAATGCGTAGAGATATCAGTATTATTTGGCTTGAAGATGAGATGGAAGATGCATTTTCAGAACATTTAAGTATTGTTAAAGAATCAATTGAATATAAGGGATATCAATTATTAGATGAAAATTGTCATTTATGTGAGACTATTGAACAGGCAAGAGAAATATTGAATGATAGCTCCAAAAGAATTGACTTCTTTATTTCAGATTTTAATTTGGGAGACGATGAGGGGCAAAGTGGTATTGACAATGGAATTGAATTTTTAAACGATGTAAGGAATAAAAACAAATTTAAACAATTTTTTATCTTATATTCAAAAAATTATGAGGAAATAAAACAAACAGTTATTACAAAAATTGAAACGGAAGATAATCTAGGATTATTGAATAATACGATGATTATCAATTTATCTTCACCAAGTGACGAAGTAATTAAACGGGAATTCAACAAGGCCGTAGAGATTAGTTTGTCAAAGTGGGATGAACTAAATGCTCTGAGGGGAGAATACATGAGTGAAAATGCTGAAATAGAACATGAATTAAAAACAATATTGGGAGTTCAACTTGAGGATCACAGAAATTATAAATCTCTTTACACAGATTTTAAAAATACTCACCTTAGCTATCGTGATATAAAAGACAATGATCAATTGTTGACAGAATGGTTTCAAATGATAAAGAAACGAAATGCATTGGCTCATTCTAAAGAGCAGTTTAGTAGTGAGCATGATGGTTATGTAATATCGACAATTGAAGAGGGGAATGTACAAATTTTAGAATGTACGATTGATAGTGAACGAAAAACTTTAATAGATTTAACAGAAAAAGTAAAAACATTGATACAGTCAAGGCCCAAAGTGTTACGAGGAAGCAAAAGGCCATGACACATAAAATTTACCCCAATTGTTTTCTATATGAGCTTTAAAGAATTCGCAATAATGTTTTTAAAAGAGTAGGCAAGTTCAGTTACATCTGTACTTGTTTTTCTCCCCATCCCCCCTCACAATCCGTCACCGACTTAATACTTTCTTTTAAGCCTTAAAAATGATAAAATAAGACAAACAAACTATAGGAGAACATAATGACTAAAGCAAATTTTGGTGTTGTTGGTATGGCTGTTATGGGCCGTAACCTTGCCCTAAATATCGAATCTCGTGGCTATACAGTTGCCATCTATAACCGCTCAGCAAATAAGACGGAGGATGTTGTTGCCTCTCATCCGGAGAAGAACTTTGTGCCAAGCTATGATGTAGAGTCTTTTGTAAACTCTATCGAAAAACCACGTCGGATTATGCTGATGGTTCAAGCTGGTCCTGGTACAGATGCGACTATTCAGGCCTTGCTTCCTCACTTGGATAAGGGTGATATCCTGATTGACGGTGGGAATACTTTCTACAAAGATACCATTCGCCGTAATGAAGAGTTGGCTAACTCTGGTATTAACTTCATCGGTACAGGTGTTTCCGGAGGTGAAAAAGGCGCATTGGAAGGACCATCTATTATGCCAGGTGGTCAAAAAGAAGCTTATGAGTTGGTAGCCGATGTCTTGGAAGAAATCTCTGCTAAAGCTCCTGAAGACGGTGCACCATGTGTGACCTATATCGGTCCTGATGGTGCTGGTCACTATGTAAAAATGGTCCATAACGGGATTGAATACGGAGATATGCAGCTGATCGCTGAGAGTTATGACCTTATGCAGCACTTGCTGGGACTTTCAGCTAGTGAAATGGCAGACATCTTCACAGAGTGGAACAAAGGCGAGTTGGATAGCTATCTGATTGAGATTACAGCGGATATCTTGACACGGAAGGACGATGAAGGTCAAGCTGGCCCAATCGTTGACTATATTCTGGATGCGGCTGGTAATAAAGGAACTGGTAAGTGGACCAGTCAATCTTCTTTGGATCTAGGTGTGCCGCTGCCACTGATTACAGAGTCAGTCTTTGCGCGTTACATTTCTACTTACAAAGATGAGCGTGTGGCTGCTAGCAAGGTATTGCCAAAACCAGCTGCTTTCACCTTTGAGGGAGATAAGGCAGAGTTGATTGAAAAGATCCGCCAGGCTCTTTACTTCTCAAAAATCATGTCTTATGCTCAAGGTTTTGCTCAATTGCGTGTAGCTTCTAAGGAAAATAATTGGAATCTGCCGTTCGGTGAGATTGCTTCTATCTGGCGTGCTGGCTGTATCATCCGTGCCCGCTTCCTTCAGAAAATTACAGACGCTTACGGCCGTGATGCTGACCTTGCAAACCTGCTCTTAGATGAATACTTCATGGATATTACGGCTAAGTATCAGCAGGCAGTACGTGATGTTGTCAGCTTAGCTGTGCAAGCGGGAGTACCAGTGCCAACCTTCTCCAGTGCCATTGCTTACTTTGATAGCTACCGTGCGGAAAATCTGCCAGCTAATCTGATTCAGGCGCAGCGTGATTACTTTGGTGCTCATACATACAACCGTAAAGACAAAGAAGGTACCTACCACTATTCTTGGTACGACGAAAAATAGGATAGGCCTATGGCAAAGCGAATTTTACTAGTAGAAAATGAAAAAAATCTTGCCCGATTTGTGAGTTTGGAACTGCAAAAGGAAAGCTTTCTTGTAGATTTGGCTGAGACTGGTCAAGAGGGACTGGCTTTGGCTAAAGATGTGGATTATGACTTGCTCCTGCTCAACTACGATCTTCAAGATATGACTGCCAGCGATTTTGCTAAGCAGCTGAGCTTGATAAAGCCAGCGTCCGTCATTATCGTTCTGGCTAGTCGTGAAGAGATTGCAGATCAGCAGGAAGCAATCCAGCATTTTGCTGTTTCCTACGTAGTCAAGCCTTTCATTATCAGTGATTTAGTGGAGCGTGTCTCCATCATTTTCCGCGGGCGCGACTTTATCGACCAGCACTGCAGCCTCTTGAAAATTCCGACCTCTTACCGCAATCTGCGAGTGGATATTAAAAATCATACAGTTTACCGCGGTGAGGAAGTTATTGCACTGACGCGGCGGGAGTACGATCTGCTGGTAACCCTGATGGGTAGCAATAAGGTCATGAGCCGTGAGCAGCTGCTGGAGCGTGTCTGGAAGTACGAGAGTGCAACGGAGACCAACGTTGTAGATGTTTATATTCGTTATCTGCGCAGTAAAATTGATGTGGAAGGGCAGCCAAGCTATATCAAAACCGTTCGCGGTGTTGGTTATGCCATGCAAGAATAAAAAAATCAAAACTCTGTTCTCCTTAGGAGACGGAGTTTTTTTTGCGCTTGTTACAGTATAGATAGGAGAACTAATGGGATTTTTCTAACTATTTTATGCAATCGTTTTCGTTGGAATATAGCAAAAATATAACTCTTGAAGAGAAAATGCAGTATTTTAGGTGCAAAAAAAGAGAAAATTTTTTTATAAAAGCCTTTACAAAATAAAAAATCGTGCTATAATAGATGTATCGATATGCAAACGATTTCACAAAACGGACTTGTTTGTAAAAAATATAAGGAGGTCTGAATGATGAAAGATTCATTCAAGAACATTTTTAGCTTTGAATTTTGGCAAAAATTCGGTAAAGCTTTGATGGTGGTCGTTGCTGTTATGCCGGCAGCAGGACTGATGATTAGTATCGGTAAATCGATCCCGATGATTAATCCAAATCTAGGTGTTTTAGTCACTATCGGCGGTGTCTTAGAGCAGATTGGTTGGGGGGTTATCGGTAACCTGCATATCCTCTTTGCTTTGGCTATCGGTGGAAGCTGGGCAAAAGAACGTGCTGGCGGTGCCTTCGCAGCAGGTCTGTCCTTTATCCTGATTAACCGTATCACTGGTGTTATGTTTGGCGTTACCAACGATATGCTCTCAGATAAGGCTGCTGTAGTTAAAACAATGTTTGGTGCATCAATTAAGGTTTCTGATTATTTCATCAGCGTTCTGGAGTCACCAGCTCTGAACATGGGTGTCTTTGTCGGAATTATCGCTGGTTTTGTCGGAGCGACAGCTTATAACAAATACTATAATTTCCGTAAATTGCCAGATGCCTTGTCATTCTTCAATGGTAAGCGTTTTGTACCTTTCGTTGTTATCTTGCGCTCAGTAATCGTAGCAATTGTTTTGTCATTCGTATGGCCAGTTGTTCAATCAGGTATCAACAGCTTTGGTATTTGGATTGCTAACTCACAAGATACTGCACCAGTTTTGGCACCATTCATCTATGGTACTTTGGAACGTCTCTTGCTTCCATTTGGTTTGCACCACATGTTGACCATCCCAATGAACTACACAGAACTAGGTGGTGTTTATCACGTTATTACTGGTTCTGGTGCGGGAACAACTGTAGCTGGTCAAGATCCACTGTGGTTGGCTTGGGTAACTGACTTGGTTGGTACGAAATCAGCTGATCCTTCTACTTACCAACACTTGCTTGATACAGTTCATCCAGCTCGCTTTAAAGTTGGTCAGATGATTGGTTCATTCGGTATCCTTATGGGGGTAGCGGCGGCTATCTATCACAATGTGGATGCTGACAAGAAGCACAAATACAAAGGTATGATGATTGCGACTGCTTTGGCAACCTTCTTGACAGGGGTTACTGAACCAATCGAGTACATGTTCATGTTCGTTGCAACACCACTGTATATCATTTATGCATTTGTACAAGGTGCTGCGTTTGCAATGGCTGACATCGTTAACCTTCGTGTGCACTCATTCGGTTCTATCGAATTCTTGACCCGTACTCCTATGGCCATCAATGCTGGCTTAGGGATGGATATCATCAACTTCATCTGGGTAACTATCCTATTTGGTGTTGTGATGTACCTCATTTCTAACTTCATGATCAAGAAGTTCAACTATGCAACTCCAGGACGTAACGGTAACTATGAAACAGCAGACGGTTCAGATGAAGCTTCTTCATCAGAGTCAACTGGTGGTAAAGTTGCTGAAGCATCTCAAGCAGTAAATGTTATCAACCTTCTGGGTGGTCGCGCTAATATCGTAGATGTAGATGCATGTATGACTCGTCTGCGTGTGACTGTCAAAGATGCTGAAAAAGTTGGAACAGAAGAACAGTGGAAAGCTGAAGGCGCTATGGGCTTGGTTATGAAAGGTCAAGGCGTTCAGGCTATCTACGGACCAAAAGCTGACGTTCTCAAATCTGATATTCAAGACTTGTTGGATTCTGGTGAAGTGATTCCTGAAACACTTCCTAGCCAAAAAGCAGAATCAGCAGCTGCCGAAGTTACTTACAAAGGTGTGACTGAGGAGGTTGAAACTGTTGCGGACGGTCAAGTCATTGACTTGGCAAACGTTAAAGATCCAGTCTTCTCACAAAAAATGATGGGCGACGGATTTGCAGTTGAGCCTGAAAACGGTAAGATTTATTCACCAGTTGCCGGTACAGTAACTAGCGTCTTTCCTAGCAAGCATGCTATCGGTCTTGTAACAGATAACGGCTTAGAAGTTTTGGTACATATTGGTTTGGAAACTGTTAGCCTTGAAGGTAAACCATTCGAAGTTCATGTTTCAGAAGGTCAAAAAGTTGCAGCTGGAGATCTTCTAGTCACGGCTGACTTGGAAGCAATCAAGGAAGCAGGACGTGAAACTTCAACAATCGTAGTCTTCACAAATGCAGCAGCTATCAAGTCTGTAACAGTAGAAAAACTTGGTCAAGCATCTGCTAAGACAGTTGTTGCTAAGGTTGAATTGTAAAATAGAAAAGAGAAATCATGGCAAAATTCCTGACATTAAATACTCATAGTTGGATGGAAGAAGAGCAAGAAACCAAGCTTAATGAGCTTGCAGAACGCATTCTTCAAGAAAAATATGATGTCATTTGCCTGCAGGAAGTCAATCAATTAACGGAGTCTGAACAGGTTGTTCAGGCTCCTTTCTATCAGGCGGTTGAAGGAGCGATTGCAATCCATCAAGACCATTTTGCTCTATGTCTGGTAGAAAAGTTGGCTGAGGCAGGACTGGACTATCATTGGTCCTGGGCCTATAATCATATTGGATTTGATATTTACAACGAAGGAGTGGCAATCCTATCTAGAAATCCTATAGCTCCTAGAGAAGTTCTGGTTTCAGAGGCTAATGATCCTAGGGATTACCATACTCGTAAGGTCTTGCTAGCCGAGACTGAGGTTGATGGTCAATTGTTGACAATTGCCTCCTGCCATCTGTCTTGGTGGGACAAAGGTTTCCAGGGAGAATGGGCTAAGCTTGAAGAAGAGCTTCTCAAGGTTAAAACTCCTCTGGTCCTCATGGGCGATTTCAACAATCCAGTCGGCCAGCAAGGCTACCAGACTATCTTAGCCAGTCCGCTGAAGCTGCAGGATAGTCATGCCGTTGCGAGAGAAGCTATCGGAGAGGCGACAGTAGAAGGTACTATTGCAGGCTGGGATGATAATAAGCATGCTCTGAAGATAGACTATGTTTTCACTAGCCAAGGGATGGATGTTGAGCGCTCCACTGTTGTTTTTGACGGGAAAGAAACCCCTGTTGTCAGTGACCACTTTGGTTTAGAAGTGCAAGTGGCATTATAATAGTAAAAAGATGAGGCAAGACTGAGAATGCAACAGATTTGTCTCGCTTTTTATTTTTGATAAACACATTTTTAGGGCAAAATGGTGAAATATTACACCCCAAACGGCTGTCTTTTGTTATTCTTGAAAACGTGTTATAATGAAGTATTAGGATTCTAGGAGGAAATGGTATGCGTTGTCCGAAATGTGGTGGGAATAAATCAAGTGTAGTTGATAGCAGACAGGCAGAAGATGGGAATACAATCCGTCGCCGCCGTGAGTGTGAGGAATGTCAACACCGCTTTACGACCTACGAGCGTGTTGAAGAGAGAACCCTAGTTGTTGTCAAGAAGGACGGGACACGCGAGCAATTTTCTCGGGATAAGATTTTTAACGGTATTATTCGCTCCGCTCAAAAGCGGCCAGTATCTAGTGACGAAATAGAGGAGATTGTCAACCGAATCGAGCAAAAGGTCCGCAGTCAGAGCGACAATGAAATCAATAGTGAGTATATTGGATCCTTAGTCATGGATGAACTGGCAGAGCTGGATGAAATCACCTACGTTCGTTTCGCCAGTGTTTACCGGAGTTTCAAGGATGTGGGAGAGCTAGAAAGCCTGCTCAAGCAGATTACTAAGGGGTCCAAGAAGAAAAAGGACAAATAAATGAAACCGAACCATCAGTTTTCTTTCTTGCGCAATAATGCAGTCAGCCCAGATATTGCTATCTTGACCAAGCTCTATCTGCCGATTTTGGGGAGAGAAGCAGCAGCACTTTATCTTTATCTGCTGTCTTTTGTGGATAATGGACAAAAGCAGCATCTCTTCAGTCAGATTCTTAATCATTTAGATTTTGGACTTAATATTTTAGAAGAAAGTTTTGAGCGTTTAGCGGCGATTAAGCTAGTAGATCTTTATCAAACAGATGACCACTATCTGGTTCAACTCCACCCAACCTTAACGACGGAGGAATTTTTCAGCCATAATGTGTACAGTCGGCTCTTGGAAAAGAAAATCGGTGAAGCTGCTGCAGATGCCCTGCGACCAGAAAATCCTAGTGGAGAGAAATTGGTCAAGCCTTTTATGCAGGTGTTTGGTATGGAAGCTGAGCAAGCAAGGGCAGTGCGAAAGGCCAATGATTTTGACTTGGAGTATTTCAAACAACGGATGGCTCAGGACAATCTTCGCTTTGCCAATGAAAAGGAAGATTTGTTAGAATTGTTTGCAATTGCTGAGCAGAAGAAGTGGACTTGGTATGAGACCTATGTCTTGGCTAGAGAAACTGCTGTTTCTCAGGTTATTTCTACCAAGCGGATGAAGCAAAAGCTTGCTCAGAAGCCGGCAGAAGGTCAGTTTTCTAAGCAGGAGCAGTCTATTATCCAAGAAGCGAAACGAACATCACCAATGGTCTTCCTGGCAGAAATCAAAAAAATTCGTCAGGCTGCTATTACGCGGACGGAGAGAAAGCTTTTGCTAGATTTAGCTGAATTAGGCCTTTTGGACGAGGTTATCAACGTAATCTTGCTCTTGACCTTTAATAAGGTGGATTCAGCCAATCTCAATGAAAAGTATGCCCTCAAGGTAGCTAATGATTTTTCTTATCAAAAGGTGACGACAGCTGAGGAAGCAGTCTTGAAAATCCGTGAGCGCAACCAGCAGCCCCAGAACCGTCCAGCTAAATCTGGACAAGGCTCTACCAAGAGCAATGTACCTGACTGGAGTCAGCCGGATTATAAAAACGAAACGAGTGCAGAGAAGCAGGCCGAGCTAGAAGAACAGAAACGTCGGCTCTTAGCCAAACTTGAAGGAGGAGGCGAATAAATGGAGAAAATAGGACAGAATATGCCTCATATGAATAGGGTGCGGCAGTTTGACTATCAGGAGCTGGTCAAGCAGATTATGGCGGACCCAGATGTCGCGGCCTTTATCCAACAGGAAAAGCTGCCCCAAGTTGAGATTCAGCGCAGTGTCTCCAAGTTTAACCAGTATATTACGGAGCGCAACCGCTTTTTGCTGGGGGATGAGACCTATATTGCTAAGGGCTATAAGCCAATCTTGGTGAAAAATGAAGGCTATGCGGATGTTGCCTATGAGGAGACGCCTGAGTTGATTGAGCAAGAGAGACAGGAGGCCATTAGAAGCCGTCTCAATCTTATCAGCCTACCAGCCAGTCTCAAGGAGGCCAGTCTAGCACAGGTGGATCTGGATGATGTTGGTCGCTACAAGGCTTTTGAACTGTTGACCAACTTCGTTGCGGAGTTTCCACATTATCAGAAGGCTGTTTACCTCTATGGAGATTTTGGAGTCGGAAAGAGCTACATGATGGCTGCTCTGGCGCACGATTTGTCAGAAAAACGCAGTGTTTCAACGACACTGCTCCACTATCCGAGCTTTGTTTTGGATGTTAAGAATGCGATCAGTTCCGGCTTGGTCAAGGAAAAGATTGATCAGGTCAAGACGGCTCAAGTGCTGATTTTGGACGATATCGGTGCAGAGCAGTCTAGCCCTTGGATGCGCGATGAGATTTTGCAGGTCATTCTCCAGCACCGTATGCAGGAAAATCTGCCAACTTTTTTTACTTCTAACTTTAGTTTTGCGGATTTGGAGCGTCACTTTGCCAGCTCTAAGAATGGCGATGAGACTTGGCAGGCCAAGCGAGTTATGGAGCGAATTAAGTTTCTGGCTCAGGAGGTACGCCTAGAAGGAGAGAACCGCCGATGAATGAAACAATTAACTTGATGAATGCTCACACGTCTGTCCGCCGCTTTACGGAGAAGCAGATTTCGGATAAGGAATTACGTGCCATCATTAATGCGGGTCGGGCTGCGTCCAGCTGGAAGAATTTCCAGTCTTACTCTATCATTGTAGTGCGAAGCAAAGAAAAAAAAGAAGCCCTCTTTGGCTTGGTGCCCCAAGAAGCCATTCGGCAGTCTTCGGCTTTCCTGCTTTTTGTTGGCGACCTCAATCGTGCCCAAAAGGGCGTTCACATGCATACGGAAGACTTTTATCCTGAGGGAACAGAAAATCTCCTGATAAGCTCAGTAGATGCTGCTTTAGCTGGACAAAATACCCTGTTAGCAGCTGAAAGTTTGGGTTATGGTGGAGTAATCATTGGACTGGTTCGATATGCTGCCAGTCAAATAGCAGAGCTTTTTAAGCTACCGGACTACACTTATCCAGTCTTTGGGATTGCTCTGGGAACTCCCAACCAGAACCATGCAGTCAAACCGCGGCTGCCTTATGAAGCAGTGGCCTTTGAGGAAGAATATCGTGAACAGGATCGTTCCACTATTCAAGCTTATGACCGCGTACAGACTGAATATGCTGGCGAGCGAGCTAAGGAAACTTGGAGTCAGCGCCTAGCTGCTCAATTTGGTCAAGAGCCAAATCAGGCTATCGACCAATTGTTTAAAGAAAAGAAATTAGAAAAATAGGACGGAGTTTGGCTCTGTCCTAAAGAATGAAAGAGGAAAAACATGGCCTTACCAACTATTGCCATTGTCGGCCGTCCCAATGTCGGCAAATCAACGCTCTTCAATCGGATTGCCGGTGAGCGAATTTCTATTGTGGAAGATGTTGAAGGGGTGACCCGCGACCGAATCTATGCGACAGCAAGCTGGCTCAACCGTAAGTTTAGTATTATTGACACGGGCGGAATTGACGATGTTGACGCGCCTTTTATGGAGCAAATCAAACACCAGGCTGAGATTGCTATGGACGAAGCAGATGTTATCGTTTTTGTCGTGTCTGGCAAGGAAGGTATCACGGATGCGGACGAGTATGTGGCTCGCATGCTCTACAAGACCCATAAGCCGATTATTTTAGCGGTCAATAAGGTGGATAATCCTGAAATGCGCAATGAGATTTTTGATTTCTATGCGCTGGGCTTGGGTGATCCATTTCCAGTTTCCTCAGTCCATGGGATTGGTACAGGAGATGTTCTTGATGCAATCGTTGAAAATCTGCCAAATGAAGAAGTAGCTGAAAATCCTGATATGATTAAGTTTAGCTTGATTGGTCGGCCTAATGTCGGCAAGTCTAGCTTGATCAATGCTATCTTGGGTGAGGAGCGGGTTATTGCCAGTCCTGTTGCCGGTACTACGCGTGACGCTATTGATACGGTCTTTACGGACAGTGAGGGTCAGGAATTTACCATGATCGACACGGCTGGTATGCGCAAGTCAGGTAAGGTCTATGAAAACACAGAGAAATACTCTGTCATGCGGGCTATGCGGGCGATTGACCGCTCAGATGTCGTTCTGATGGTGCTGAATGCTGAAGAAGGAATTCGTGAGTACGACAAGCGAATCGCTGGCTTTGCCCATGAAGCAGGAAAAGGAATAATCATCGTTGTCAATAAGTGGGATACGCTAGAAAAAGATAACCATACCATGAAAGACTGGGAAGCAGATATTCGTGACCAGTTCCAGTATCTGTCTTATGCACCGATTATCTTTGTCTCTGCTCTAACCAAGCAGCGTCTCCATAAGCTGCCGGACATGATTAAGCAAATCAGTCAGAGTCAGAATACCCGTATTCCGTCAGCAGTGCTTAATGATGTCATCATGGATGCTATCGCGATTAATCCGACACCGACTGACAAGGGCAAGCGTCTTAAGATTTTCTATGCGACTCAGGTAGCAACCAAACCTCCAACCTTTGTCATCTTTGTCAACGAAGAAGAGCTTATGCACTTCTCTTACCTGCGTTTCTTGGAAAATCAAATCCGCAAGGCTTTTGTCTTTGAAGGAACTCCGATTCACTTGATTGCAAGGAAGCGAAAGTAGAAGCTGGAAGATTGGGGATTTCTACTTTTACTATGAGGAGATAGAAAGTGTCATATTTTGAATTATTTATAATAACTTTCTTGTCTGTATTTCTGCTTGTAGTTTGGGCATTAAGGAGATATCTAGGGAATAATATAGTGTTTTGGATACTTGCAACTATTTATTTACTGGCTTTCTTTCTTCTGCTTTGGCAACTTTTTTTCAGTGGAGTTGAAGTACAAGTGCAAGGTCACTATTTGAGTGAAACTTATTATAGTTTTTATGAGAAGACTATTGTTTTTTTGCTTATGCTATGGTCTTTGTTTAAGCTTATTCTAGTTATATCACTTTATGTTACAATTGGTATGTTCTTAGTGAAAAATTCATCTCAAAGCACAGCGGCTTAAACAAGGGCAAGCGTCTCAAGATTTTTTATGCGACTCAGGTAGCGACCAAACCACCGACCTTTGTCATCTTTGTCAATGAAGAAGAACTCATGCACTTCTCTTACCTGCGTTTCCTAGAAAATCAAATCCGCAAGGCCTTTGTCTTTGAAGGGACCCCAATTCACTTGATTGTAAGGAAGCGGAAGTAGAGTTTGAAAATAGCAATTTGACAAACATACGTTTATATGTAAAAATGAAAGTAAGCATAAGAGCTTGCTTTTCTTTTTTTATGTCGAAAGTATGGTATAATGGTGAGATAAATGTAAGGTGGTAATTATGGCAAAATTAATTCCTGGTAAGATTCGGACAGAAGGAATTGCCCTGGTTGAAAACAATAAGGTAGTAATCCTTGAGGTCAGTGATTCTCTTTTATATGCTCGTGTAGATGAGTGTAATTTGCGCTATAGCTTGGATGATGATGTCATCTTTTGTTATTGCGACTTTTTCCAGAAGAAAAAATATTGTGCTCATCTGGCAGCCTTGGAGTATTATCTGAAAAATGCCCCATCTGGAAAAGATGTGCTAAAGAGTATGGAAGAAGAGGAGTTGACTAGTCAGGAGACCCAAGAGCTGGTTTCTTTCGGAAGCTTGTTCTTGGATAAGGTCTTGCCGGAGAAATCCGATCAACAGGTTCGTTATGAGCTTTCGGCTACTGGTCAAGAGGATTCTTATACAGGACAGTTTCTCTGGAGTCTCCGAATCAGTCGCTTGCCGGACGAGCGCTCTTATGTTGTCCGAGACGTTCTTTCCTTCCTTCGGACCTTGGAAAAGGGCGGGCATTATCAGATTGGTAAGAGTTACTATGAGGCTATTCATTTGGAGGATTTTGATGAAGCCAGTCAAGATTTGCTCGTTTTTCTGCAAGGACTAGTGTCTGACTATCAGGGGCAAGATTCTTCTTTGATTTTCCCAAATGCTGGGCGCAATCTTTTCTTCCCAGCCAGTATCTTTGAAGAGGGAGTTATCTTCCTGATGAATCTGTCTTCTTTCCGCTTAGAGTACAGCCTTTATGACTACAGTGAAGTCTTTTTCCAAGATTTACATGAAGAGGCAGAAGTTTATACTTTCCAAGTGGAAGAGAATGAAGAGCATTTTGAGCTAGTCATTGCTGAGAAGAATTATAAGATGCTTTATGATGGGCAGTTTATCTTTTATGGAGATACCTTCTATCAGCTAAATCCTCAGCAGATTAGACTGATGAAGGCTTTACGGGAGTTGCCTATAGAGCATGATCGGTTGAAGCGCCTGCAATTCGACTTGTCAGAAAGGACTAAACTGGCTTCCAGTTTGTCTGAGTTTAAAAAAGTTGGCCGAGTAGAAGCACCTGAAAGTATGATGATTCATGACTTTACAGCCAAGTTTGACTTTGACATCGGTCCTGACAAGCGTTTGATTTTAGATACTGTCTTTGACTATGGAGACAGGAAGGTGACGACTCGCAAAGATTTGGAACGTCTTCCTTTTGCAGGTAATTTTGAGCATGAGCAGCAGGTATTTAAGCAAATGCTGCAGGCAGGTTTTGTGGCAGACTTTTACAGCCAGCGACCGCCTCTGAAGCCGGAAGAAATTTATCATTTCTTCTCAGAAGTCATTCCCAATTTTGAGGCTTTGGGCCGTGTTAGCATGACAGAAGAGTTAGAGGCACTGGCACAGACAGAAAGTCCAAGGATCTCTGTCAAGATGAAGGGCGGCCTCTTAGATGTTGGTTTCGATTTTGCTGGCATTGCGCAGTCAGAGATAGACGCAGTGCTTGATTCACTCTTTAAGGAGCAGGACTTCTTTATCAGTAAGTCCGGGCAAGTCTTGATTTTCGATGAAGAGACCAAGGAGATGAGTCGGACTTTGCAGCAGCTGCGGAGTAAGCGGACTAAAAATGGCTTCATTCAGACCAGCAGTCTGGCGGCTTATCAACTGGCAGAGTTTTTTAAGGGCAAGGATAGGGTACAGTTTTCAAAAGATGTGCAGCAGCTAGCCTTTGACCTGACTCACCCTGAGGAATTTCCTCTTCCCCATCTACAAGTCAAGGCTGACCTTCGGGATTACCAAGAGACGGGTGTCAAGTGGCTATCCATGCTGGATAAGTATGGCTTCGGTGGCATCTTGGCTGACGATATGGGGCTGGGAAAGACCCTGCAGACGATTTCTTTTCTGAGTTCGAGTATAGATGACTCTAAGAAAGTCTTAATCCTGGCGCCATCCAGCCTGATTTACAACTGGAGCGATGAGTTTGCTAAATTTGCTCCGCATTTGGATGTGGCGGTGGTGTATGGTCTGAAAAATGTTCGTGATGAGCTGATTGCGGAGAAACATCAGATTACCATTACTAGCTATGCTTCTTTCAGGCAGGATGTGGAAGAATACAAGGATAACCACTTCCAGTATCTGATTTTGGATGAGGCTCAGGTGATGAAGAATGACCAGACCAAGATTGCCCAGTATTTGCGGGATTTTGAAGTGGAGCATACTTATGCTCTTTCTGGGACGCCGATTGAGAATAATCTGGGAGAACTTTGGTCTATTTTCCAGATTGTCATGCCAGGACTTTTGCCAAACAAAAAGGAATTTTTAAAACTGCCGGCTGAGAAAGTCGCTCGCTATATCAAACCATTTGTCATGCGGCGCAAGAAAGAAGATGTGCTGCAGGAATTGCCTGATTTGATTGAAGTTGCCTATCGCAATGAATTGGCAGATAGCCAGAAGACTATTTATCTGGCTCTGCTCAAGCAGATGCAGGACAGAATTATCCATGCGACAGAAGATGAAATCAACCGCAGCAAGATAGAGATTCTGTCAGGTCTTATGCGCCTCCGTCAGATCTGTGATACTCCGAAGCTGTTTATGGAAGATTACGAGGGCGAGAGCGGTAAGATGGAAAGTTTGCGGGAATTACTTGAACAGATACAAGATGGTAATCGTCGTGTCCTCATATTTTCACAATTTCGTGGTATGCTGGATATTATCGAGAGTGAGCTGGACAAGATGGGCATGGAGTCCTTTAAGATTACAGGCTCTACTCCGGCTAAGGAGCGTCAGGACATGACAACAGCCTTCAATGACGGTCAGCGTTCAGCCTTTTTGATCTCCCTCAAGGCTGGAGGTGTCGGTCTCAATCTGACTGGTGCAGACACAGTCATCTTGGTCGACCTCTGGTGGAATCCAGCGGTTGAGGCTCAAGCCATCGGCCGTGCCCACCGTATCGGACAGGAGCGCAATGTCGAAGTCTATCGGATGATTACACGGGGAACGATTGAGGAGAAGATACAGGAGCTGCAAGAGAGCAAGCGCAATCTGGTTTCGACTATTCTGGACGGAGCAGAAGCCAAATCCAGTCTCTCTGTGGAGGAAATTCGAGAAATTCTGGGAATTTCGGCAGAATAGCTTGAAAAATAGCCTGAATAGTTTATAATAATGAAGGGTTGAAAGGAAAAAGATATGACTGATAAACAATTTCCTCTGGTGTCAGATGATGAAATCATGCTGACGGAAATGCCGCATATGAATCTTTATGATGAACTGGATCTCATTAGCAACATTACCGGAGACTATACAGACCGTAATTATTTGGAATGGATGCCGATTGTGGACTCTAGCAGGCATGCTCCCATCGCTGCCAGTCAGACTATCAGAAGACCGCTGCAAAAGCAGTCTGCTTTCAAGGATTTTAAAAAGCCGATTGATAAGAAAGATCCGGCCATTCGTTATGCTGAGCAGGCACGCGAGGAAGCTCGGGCTGATTTGAAAAAGAAGCGTTCAGCGCCTTATCTGACCAGCGACCTTCCGACTAAGGTCCGCAGCAGAAAACTTCCGACTGCTTCTAATGCGGAAAGACCTAAGCCAACAGCCCCTTTTCAGAAGAATACATCGGGCGAATTTACGAAGTTTGGCGACAGGCTTCAGCAGGATAACTATATTTTGGCAGATATTCAGCCTGAGTATAGTCCTCAGCCGCAGGAGCCGGAAGAAAAGCCTAAGAAAAATAATTATGATTTTTTAAAAACCAGTCAGATCTATAATCAGGATAGAGCTAAGGAGGAGCAGTTGAAGCATTCCAAGGTTCAAGAGCTGAACTTGACAGGCTTGGACAGCGATTAAAGCTGGATTGCTTGAGCCTTTTCTGCCTGCAGTTTTCTGATGTTTATAAGGAAATTGCTGTTTGGTTATGTAAATGTAAAATCTATCTGCATATAACATCCGTCATCGGTTGAAGAAGACCGATGCTAGAAGCTGGGACTTACTGATTGGTCCGGCTTCTTTGGTGTTTTGGTGGTGCCTAAAAGCTTGTACATAAAGAAAATCCCTGCGGGCTGATTAGGGTCTGCGGAGATTTTCCTCTTTGGACTTGCTTTTATGGCCTTGTATCTTAAGGAGTAATCATGACGAAAACCTATCATTTTATCGGGATTAAGGGCTCTGGTATGAGCGCTTTGGCTTTGATGCTGCATCAGATGGGCCATAAGGTTCAGGGCAGTGACGTTGATAAATATTATTTCACTCAGCGCGGTCTGGAGCAGGCTGGCATTTCCATCCTGCCTTTTGATGAAAAGAATATCCAGCCAGACTTCGAAATCATTGCCGGCAATGCCTTTCGTCCAGATAACAATGTAGAAATTGCCTATGCAGACGCAAACGGTATCAGCTATAAACGCTACCATGAGTTTTTAGGCAGCTTCATGCGTGACTTTGTCAGCTTGGGAGTGGCTGGTGCCCATGGGAAGACTTCTACAACGGGTATTCTTTCCCACGTTCTGTCTAATATCACGGATACTAGCTATCTGATTGGGGACGGTACAGGCCGCGGTTCTGCCAATGCTAAGTATTTTGTCTTTGAGTCAGACGAGTACGAGCGTCATTTCATGCCCTATCATCCGGAATATTCAATCATTACCAATATCGACTTTGACCATCCGGATTATTTCACGAGCCTAGAAGATGTCTTTAACGCTTTCAATGACTATGCCAAGCAGATTACCAAAGGGCTTTTCATTTATGGAGAAGATGAGCAGCTGCGTCGGATTACGTCCAAGGCTCCAATTTACTACTATGGCTTCAAGGAAGAGGGCAATGACTTTGTCGCTCACGATCTCTTGCGATCTACCAGCGGTTCAGGCTTTAAAGTTTCTTTCCGCGGGAAAGAACTGGGTGAGTTCCAGATTCCAAGCTTTGGCCGCCACAACATTATGAATGCGACAGCAGTAATTGGCCTCTTGTACACTGCAGGTCTTGATTTGAATCTAGTTCGGGAGCACCTCAAGACCTTTGGCGGGGTTAAGCGCCGCTTTACTGAAAAGATTGTTAACGAAACAGTTATTATTGATGACTTTGCTCACCATCCGACGGAAATTATTGCGACTCTGGATGCAGCCCGTCAGAAATATCCAAGCAAGGAAATCGTGGCGATCTTCCAGCCGCATACCTTCACTCGGACCATTGCTCTCTTGGACGAATTTGCGGAAGCCCTCAATCAGGCTGACTCAGTCTATTTAGCTCAGATTTACGGATCTGCGCGTGAGGTGGACAAGGGTGATGTTAAGGTAGAAGATCTGGCTGAAAAGATTGTGAAGCGGGCCAAGGTTATTGACGTGGATAATGTTTCTCCGCTTCTTGACCACGATAATGCCGTTTATGTCTTTATGGGAGCTGGTGACATCCAGACCTATGAATATTCCTTTGAACGTCTCCTGTCCAATCTTACCAGCAACGTTCAGTAGGAGGAGACTTGATGGAAGCACCGATTCGAATCAGACAGGCCGACTTGAGCGACTGGGTAGAAATTCTTGCAATTGAGCAGCTGAATTTTCCAGCAGCAGAAGCGGCCGGTGCAGAAGTTCTCAAAGAGCGGATTGAGCAGATTGCTGATACTTTTTTGCTAGCAGAGCTGCATGGTCAGCTGGCGGGCTATATTGTTGGACCAGCTGTTCAGGCGCGATATTTGACAGATGATCTCTTTAGCAAGGTGGGTGCTAATCCTCCAGAAGGTGGCTTCATTGCTGTCCAAAGTCTGTCCGTCCATCCGGATTTTCAGAGGCAGGGAGTCGGAACCTTGTTGCTTGCAGCTTTCAAGGAGACAGCTGTTCAGCAAAATCGACAGGGCATTAGCCTAACTTGTCATGATGAGCTGATACCTTATTATGAGATGAATGGTTTCGTCCACGAAGGGATTTCTGACTCAACTCATGGTGGGGCTGCTTGGTCTGATATGGTGTGGGAAAATCCCAATTTTAAGGAGAAAGAATGATTATCCGTCAAGCTCAAATGGCTGACTTAGATGCCATTTATGCGATTGAATTGGGAAATTTCAGTCCAGAAGAGGCTGTTAGCCGCGAAAGTCTAGCAGCTCATATCCAAACCCTATCTTCGACTTTTTTGGTGGCGGAAAAGGATGGTAAGATTCTAGGCTATCTGGAGGGACCTGTCCGTACAGAACGTTATTTAAAGGATATTTCCTTTACAGAGGAGATTGAAGATTATAGTCATCTGGACGGTGGCTTTATCTCATTGACCAGCCTTTCTATCTCGAAAGATGCTCAGGGGATGGGGGTCGGCCGCAAGCTATTGGAAGCTATGAAAGAGATTGCTATAGCAGATGAACGCCACGGCATCAATCTGACCTGCCACGACTACCTCACCGCTTACTACGAGAAGCATGCCTTTGTAAATGAAGGTTTGTCAAAATCAACTTATGCAGGCGCTACTTGGTTTGATATGGTCTGGGAAAATCCTAGTCTCAAACTGCAAAAAAACCAATAATAAGCTAGAAAATCCTACTCTTATTGCATTTATCTGACTTTTAAGATATAATGTTAGGGATTATGATGAAGGAGGTCAAATTTTTGACTGAAAAATCACAAGACAAAGAGAAGAATCTGAGCTTTAAAGAGCAGATTTTGAAAGACTTAGCTGGAGAAAAGGAAGAACAAACACCCTCTTCAACTAGCCAATCAGAAGCGGATGCTGCTTCTGCAAAAGAAACAGCAGCTGCTGAGGACTTTGAAGCTAGACCGGCTTCGGTAGATGTTTCCTACAAGGTTGCAGAGAATGAAAAGGCTCACCCTCAGGTCTATGGCCGAGTGGATGAGGAAGATAAGAAGCCCAATGAGGTTCTATCTCGGGCTAATCGGGCCAACAACACGGTCAAGAAAAAACGTCAAAACACCTTAGCCCGCAGGATTATGACAACGGTTCTGCTGATTGTCCTGCTGGGACTTGTGGTCACAGGAGTTGTCGGCTACACTTATGTATCTTCAGCTCTTAAACCTGTTGATGCAAACGCAACAGAATATGTGACGGTTGAAGTGCCAGAAGGCTCTAGCTCTAAGCAGATTGGAGAAATCCTTGAGAAAAAGGGGCTGATTAAAAATGCCCAAGTTTTTAGTCTGTATTCCAAGATTAAAAGCTTTAATAATTACCAGTCCGGCTATTACAATCTCCAGAAGAGCATGGACTTAGATACCATTGCTCGTCAGCTTCAGGAAGGTGGAACGGATACGCCACAACCACCAGTTGTTGGTAAGGTTACTATTCCTGAAGGCTATACGCTGGAGCAGATTGCAGAGGCTGTGACGGTTAATGCAGCTGCAACTTCTAAGAAGACTAGTAAGACACCTTTTAGTAAGGACGATTTCCTAGCTAAGGTGCAGGATGAAGCTTTCATTTCCAAGATGGTGGCTAAATATCCACAGTTGCTGGGTACTTTGCCAAGCAAGGACAGCGGGGTCAAGTACCGCTTAGAAGGTTATCTCTTCCCTGCCACTTATAACTATGGCGAGGATGCGGATTTGGAAAGCTTGATTGATCAGATGTTGGGCGCAATGAATACCAATCTGTCTTCTTATTACTCTACCATCGAAGCGAAGAACCTAACGGTTAATGAAGTTTTGACACTTGCTTCTCTGGTGGAAAAAGAAGGTTCGACAGACCAGGATCGTAAAGATATTGCCAGCGTATTTTACAATCGTCTCAATCAAGCGATGCCGCTTCAGAGTAATATCGCTATCCTTTATGCTCAAGGCAAGCTAGGAAAGAAAACGACTCTGAAAGAGGACGCTGAGATTGATACCAATATCGACTCGCCTTTCAATGTCTATAAAAAAGAAGGGCTTATGCCTGGACCAGTTGATAGTCCCAGCCTTTCAGCTCTGGAAGCTACCATTAACCCAAGTAAGACGGACTACCTCTACTTTGTGGCAAATGTTGAAACAGGCGCTGTTTACTTCGCTAATACTTATGAGGAACACGCCAAAAATGTTGAGGAGCATGTCAACAGCAAGCTCACTCAATCCAGCAGCAGTTCTAATTAGACTGCTATCATTGCAGACGAGAAAAAGCTAGTGCATTTAGTTCTAGCTTTCTCAGTCCTGCTATATAAAAAAGGGACTGATACAGACTTGTCTCAGCCTCTTGTTTTAGTTTTAAAATAAAAGAAAATAAAAGAAAAGAGAAAAAATGGCTGAAAAAACTTATCCTATGACCCTAGAGGAAAAGGAAAAACTAGAAAAAGAATTAGAAGAATTGAAATTGGTGCGTCGTCCAGAAGTGGTAGAACGTATCAAGATTGCCCGCTCATACGGCGATTTGTCAGAAAACAGTGAATACGAAGCTGCAAAGGACGAACAGGCTTTTGTGGAAGGACAGATTTCTAGTCTGGAAACCAAGATCCGCTACGCTGAGATTGTAAACAGTGACGCTGTAGCCAAGGACGAGGTAGCTATCGGCAAAACAGTTACCATTCAAGAAGTAGGTGAAAGCGAAGAGGAAGTCTACATTATCGTTGGTTCTGCTGGTGCAGATGCTTTCGCAGGCAAGGTATCCAATGAAAGCCCGATTGGACAAGCTTTGATTGGTAAGAAAACAGGTGATACTGCAACAGTTGAAACACCGGTTGGCAGCTACGACGTTAAAATTCTCAAGGTTGAAAAAACCGTTTAATAAATACCAAAAGGAACTGGCTAGATGACTGGTTCTTTTTTCGTTTCTTTTAAGATAGAGAGTATAGGATAGATAAGAAGAGCAGGGGAAAAATAGAGAAAAGACATATGGTTATGCTATAATGAGGATAAGCTAGAAAAGTAGGAGAATTGTATGCAAGAGCAAGATATTTATGGGAAATACGGCGTCTACCTGCCCAAGATTTTAGATGATCTTAGTCAGCGTATTCAAGAGGCAAATGATCGAGTCAAGCAGGAAACAGGGCAGAAGCTTTTTGAGCATTTTAACGCACGAGTCAAGCAGGCAGCCAGTATGGAAGAGAAATGTCAACGCAAGAATCTGCCTAGGGTGCCAGTGTCTGCCCTGAAAGAAATTCGTGATGCGATTGGGATTCGGATTGTTTGCGGTTTTATCGAGGACATCTATCAGACCATTGAGGTGCTTCGTCAGCTAGAGGGCTGTGAGATTGTTCTGGAAAAGGACTATATCCGAGCTGCCAAGCCTAATGGGTATCGCTCCTACCACTTGATATTAGAGGTGGAGACTCCTTATGAGGACTGTCATGGTCAAAATCCCGGCCGTTATTTTGTAGAAATCCAGCTTCGGACCATTGCTATGGATTCTTGGGCCAGCTTAGAGCATCAGATGAAGTACAAGCATGAGATTAAAGACAGTAAGCGGATTGTCCGCGAGCTGAAACGCTGTGCAGATGAGCTGGCGTCCTGTGATGTGACCATGCAGACCATCCGGAATTTGATTCGAGAAAGTGAGTAAGATGATGAAGATTTTATTAGCTGAAGATGAGCAACAGCTGTCCCGTGTCTTGGAAACGGCGATGACCCATGAAGGTTATCAAGTTGATACAGCCTTTGATGGGCAAGAAGCTGTGGACTTGGCCAAGGAAAATGCCTATGATTTGATGATTCTGGATATCATGATGCCTGTCAAGACAGGCATTGAAGCGTTGAAAGAAATCCGCCAAACCGGCAATACGACCCACGTCATCATGCTGACAGCTATGTCAGAGGTAGATGACAAGGTCACAGGGCTGGATGCCGGTGCAGATGATTATCTGACCAAGCCCTTCTCTCTGAAAGAGCTTCTGGCTCGCCTGCGGTCCATGTCCAGACGGGTAGCGACGTTCACACCCAATTTGCTGCAGATTGGCCAAACCAGTCTCAATGTCGGAGAGCATGAACTCATTAGCTCCAACTCTATTCGACTAGCCGGTAAGGAATCTAAAATGATGGAATTTCTCATGCTCAATGCCCAGAAGAGTCTTTCCACTCAGGAAATCTTCCGTCATGTTTGGTCCAAAGACGAGGATAAGGATTTGGACGAGGGCTTCGTCTGGATTTATATTTCCTATTTGCGCCAGAAGCTGAAGGCTATTCATGCTGATCTTGCTATCTTGGGTGAGGAAGGCGGCAGTTTCACTCTGGTGCCGCTGGAAGGAGATGGCCATGTTTCGGAAGCTTAAAATTCGGTTCATTCTGCTGGCTTCGGCGGCTATTGTCTGTATTTTGCTGACTATGATTGCTGTCTTAAACTCTGTTCGTTTTCTGCAGACCAACGGAGAAATCCAAGCCGTTCTCAATATTCTATCTGCCAATAATGGAGATTTTCCCAGTGTAGAAGAAACGGCAGAGAGCTTGCAAAACGACCGTATCACCATTGATACCATCTACCAATACCGCTATTTCAGCGTGGTCTATAACGAAGACAAAACACTTTACTCCACCAACTTGGATCATCTTTCCAATCTATCTAAGGAGCAGGCGCTCAGCTACGCTAATAAAGTGATTAAGAACAGCCGCAGCAGTGGGGTTTTTAAGGTAGGCAGTCAATTTTATTCCTACCAGATAACGCAGGATTCCAAGACCAAGCGCTATTTACTGGTGGTCTTAGATTCGACCAATTATCTCGAAAGTCGCAATGACTTTTTCTGGCTGTCTATCCAGTTATGCTTCTATAGCTTTATTTTCTTTGTTTTGGTCGTGTCTGGATTTTCCAACTTTGCCATCCGTCCCTATATCAAAAACTATGAAAACCAAAAACGTTTCATCACTAATGCTGGACATGAACTGAAGACGCCATTGGCAATCATATCAGCCAATACGGAGCTGCAAGAGCTGATGACTGGCGAAAATGAATGGACAGAAAGCACCAAGGACCAGGTCAAGCGCCTCAGCAATCTAATCAATCAAATGGTCGTTCTGGCCCGTCTGGAAGAGCAGCCAGATGTTACTTTGGTAGATGTGAATTTTTCAGAAGTTGTTAAAAAAGTAGCAGGAAACTTCAAGTCTGTCATCGAGAAGGCAGGCAAGAAGTACGAGATCAAGCTGCAGGAAGACATCCATGTCAAGGCAACTGAAGATGAACTCTATGAATTGGTTAGTATCCTGATTGACAATGCCTGCAAGTATTGTGACGAAGATGGACAAATTTTTGTCACCTTGACTAAGGCCAAGCGCGGGAAACGAGCCCGGCTGACGGTAGCCAATAGTTACGCGGACGGTAAAAATGTCGATTACAGTCGTTTCTTTGACCGTTTCTATCGCGAAGACGAATCGCACAATCAGAAGCAGCCTGGCTACGGGATTGGCCTATCCATGGCAGAAAGTCTGGTGCGGATTTTCAAGGGCAGGATTTGGGTTTCATATAAGAAAGGCTTGATTGGCTTTACCGTTTTACTATGATAGCGTCACCTCGTTCATCAGTTATTGCTTTCTTTGCTGAGCTTTTTGTATCGGTTACGCCGATTCTTACTCGAGATTAAAAAAAATCTTCTAGTGTTAGCTAGAAGATTTTTTCTTTATCTTGACCGTTGCTTACCAGCATTGCGGTTCTTTTTCTTTTTGTTCTTTTGCTCAATAGCCTGCTGAGCTTTTGGAGTAACATCTTTAGCTCGACTCGCTTTTTTCAAGCCTTTAGGAGGATTTTTTTCAAATTCCTCTACCACCTGTTTTCTCAGGCGAGGTCGAATGATGTAGTTGATGATAAATTGCTGGATGATTTGGATAAATCCACCGACTACCCAGTAGAGAGTAACTGCGGCAGGAGAGAGGAATGAGAAACCAACAATCATGATAGGACTCATATAAGAAGCCTGTTTCATGCTGTTTCTTTGAGTTTCATCTTCAATACCATGCAGAGAGAGCACTGACTGGATATAGTAGAGGATACCGACAATGGCGGTCAAAGCCCAGTCGCTTTTGGCTAGGTCTTTAATCCAGAGGAAGGAACTGCCTGCAACCCCTTGAGTATATTGGGCTGCAAAGAAGAGGGCTGAGAAGAAAGGCATTTGGATGAGCAGAGGCAGACAGCCTATACCGCCAAACATGCTGAGTCCATTTTCTTTTTGAGCAGCCATCAGTTCTTGCTGAGCCTGCATCTTCTCTTCCTGAGTTTCAGCATTTTTGATTCGCTCTTGGATTGGGGCAAAAATCGGCTTAAAGTAGTTCATCTTTTCAGACTGAAGCGTTGCCTTCCAAGACTGATAGATTCCCAGCGGAAGAATGATAATCCGCACGATGAGCGTAACGATAATAATCGCCAGACCATAACCCAGACCTGAATTCTTGGCAAAGAATTGGATACCATCCGCCATAGGCTGACCAATCACGTCCCAGATCAGACCAGAAGGATTACCGGCCTTGTCGCGGCCCACACAGCCAGACAGGAAAAGAAGCGCAGCCAGTCCCATACCGGAGAATAAAAAGCGTTTGAAATGTTTCACGAGTTCATATCCTTTGTTTCTAAAAAATAATACCTATCTATTCTACTGTTTTTTTGCAAAATATACAATAGTTCTGCAGACCTAATTTGAAATTTTGAAGTCAGGATAGGAGTCAAAATTAGCCATGGTCACATCCAAATAGCTGACCTTAGAAAAAGGTGTCGGTCCCTTGCGGATTTCTTGGATAAATTTGGCCATCAGAGCTGGGTCATCAGCTTGAGCCAGAATGCCAACAGTGCCATCGTCGTTGTTCCAGACCCGGCCGGTAATACCTCCGATTTCCAGCGCTAGAGAATAAACTCCCCAGCGGAATCCGACCCCTTGTACTCGTCCTTGGGCTATCATTTTTACTTTCTGCATGGCGTCCTCCTTTAGTGAGCGGACCGAGGGGATTTAAGCCCTCAGTATGAGTGCAAGTCTGCTAAATTGTGGTATAATGTTCTTATGAATATTATAACCTCAAAAGCCAATAATGTGGTAAAAAAAGCTAAAAAACTTCATCACAAAAAATACCGCAAGGATTCTTATTTGATCGAAGGCTGGCATTTATTTGAGGAAGCTGTCAGCAGCGGGGCAGAGCTGATTCGGATTTTTGCTTTAGCGGAATACGCAGAACAATTAGCCGATTTTTCTCAGGTGATCTTTGTCAGTTCGGAAATTTTAGCAGATTTGGCTGATAGTAAGACGCCACAGGGCATTGTCGCAGAAGTGGCTTTTGAAAGGAAAGAAATACCATTGGAGTTAAGCGGACGCTATCTTTTCTTGGAGGACGTTCAGGATCCAGGTAATGTCGGTACCATCATTCGGACAGCTGATGCAGCTGGTTTTGACGGGGTTTTCATCTCTCAATTGTCGGCAGATATCTATAACTTAAAAACGCTGCGCTCTATGCAGGGGAGTCATTTTCACCTGCCCGTTTATCGGATGGATACGGCTGATTTTATTAGGCTGGCTCAATCTTCCCATTTACCGATTCTGGCTTCAACCTTGTCATCAACATCTATCGACTACAGAGAAGTGAACAGCAGAGAGAGCTTTGCCCTAGTTATGGGCAATGAAGGGCAGGGGATTAGTCCAGAAATGACGGCAGCAGCTGATATTCTGGTCCATATTTCCATGAAGGGGCAGGCAGAAAGTCTCAATGTTGCTGTCGCTGCTGGTATTTTAATCTTTCATTTAAGCTAAAAATCAGAAAAAGAGATATAATAGTTGGCAAGGGAGGTGATTCTATGCCTTACAAAAAGGACGAGGAATTTATGGCCTATGTTGGGCACCTGATTGAAAAGCCCAGTGTGCAGCGCCTGAAAGAAATTCCCCATCATATTCATTCCAATAGACTTGAACATTCCATCAATGTAAGTTATACTAGTTACAGAATTGCCAAAAAATTTGGCTGGAATGCTCGCAGCACGGCACGCGGTGCCCTGCTTCATGACTTATTCTACTATGACTGGCGTGTGACCAAGTTTAAGAAGAGTCATGCTTGGGTTCATCCGAGGCTGGCAGTTCGCAATGCTCGTAAGATTACCAAGCTTAATAAAGTCGAAGAGGACATTATCGTCAAGCATATGTGGGGCCTGACCTTGGCACCGCCTCGCTACAAAGAGTCATTCGTTGTGACGATGGTGGACAAGTATTGGGCCGTCAAAGAAGCAACGGCACCTTGGAGACGCAAGGGCAGTAATCGCAAGCTCTTTCATCGAAAGATGCTGAAACCGTAAATGTTTTATTATAAAAGGAGTAACTATGAATCATTCTATTATTCAAGATCAATCAGATATTAATTCTTTCTATGCCAAGATTTATTCTATCGTTGGTGTCGGTATTGGAATCTCAGCAGTCGTGTCTCTCTTGATGCTGAACTTCTTTCAGGACATTATTATCTCTGTTCTGACAGGCTCCACTTGGATTTTCTATGCGGCTATTGCAGTTGAGTTTATCCTTGTGTTGGTAGCATCTGGAACTGCTCGGAGCAATAGTCCAGCGGCGCTGCCTATGTTTTTAGCTTATTCAGCCATCAATGGTTTTACCTTAAGTATTATCATGGCGCTGTATCTTCAGTCAACTGTTCTCTTAGCCTTTCTGACAACGACCGTTATGTTCTTTGCCATGGGGTTCATCGGCAAGGTGACCAAGAAGGATCTTTCCGGAATGGGCAGAGCTTGTATGGCCGGTTTGATTGGTATTATTGCTGCTAGCTTCCTTAATATCTTCTTGAGAAGCAGTGGCTTGGACTTTATCATCAGTATCGTTGGTGTCATTATTTTCTCAGGACTCATCGCTTGGGATAATCAGAAGATCCGCTATGTCTATGAGCAGACCAATGGCAATCCAGGGAATGGCTGGGCAATTTCGCTGGCTCTGCATCTATATCTGGACTTCATTAATCTCTTCCTCAGCTTGTTGCGTATTTTTGGAAGAAACAAATAACTAAGTAAGCTAAATAAGACTCAAGCATTGGGCGCTTGCCCAGTGCTTTTTGTTTCTCCTATGGATTTATGGTATAATAAAGCCAGCAAATAGAAAGCGAGAATAGTATGAAAACTCCTTTTGTCAGTCGTGAAAAGCTAGCTGAGATTACGGATCAGTTTCCAACACCTTTCCATCTTTATGATGAGAAGGGGATTCGGGAAAGAGCGCGTGCCCTGCATGAGGCCTTTTCTTGGAATCCAGGTTTTAAAGAATATTTTGCCGTCAAGGCCACTCCCAATCCTGCTATTTTAAAAATCCTCAAAGAAGAAGGCTGTGGGGTGGATTGTGCCAGCTATGTTGAGCTGCTCATGAGCCAAAAGCTGGGCTTTGCTGGACAGGATATTATGTTTTCGTCCAATAACACACCAGCTGAGGAATTTCAGTTTGCGCGTGACCTTGGAGCGACTATCAATCTGGATGCCTATGAAGATGTTGCTTTTTTGAAGGAGTCAGCGGGTATTCCAAAGATTATTTCCTGCCGTTACAACCCTGGCGGTGTCTTTGAGCTGGGAACCAGCATCATGGATAATCCAGAAGAAGCCAAGTTTGGTATGACCAAGGACCAGCTGATTCAAGCTTTCAAAGAGCTCAAGGAGTTGGGAGCTGAGAAATTTGGGATTCATGCCTTCTTGGCCTCAAATACTGTCATCAATGACTACTATCCTGAACTGGCCCGTCAGCTTTTTGAACTGGCTGTGGAAGTAGTTGCTGAGACAGGAGTTGAGCTGGACTTTATCAATCTATCTGGCGGTGTCGGCATTAATTATCAGCCTGAAGGTGAGGAAAATGACATTGCGGTCATCGGTCAAGGAGTTCGTCAGGCCTATGAAGCTATTCTAACTCCGGCTGGCCTAGGACAGGTCAAGATTTATACGGAGCTGGGCCGCTTTATGCTGGCGCCTTATGGCCTTCTGGTCACCAAGGTTACCCATAAGAAGCAGACATACAGAACCTATCTGGGAGTGGACGCCTCAGCGGTCAATCTGCTGCGTCCGGCTATGTATGGCTCTTATCACCACATTACCAATATGGTTCGACCTGAGGGTGAGACAGAGATTGTGGATGTTGTCGGCAGCCTCTGTGAGAATAACGACAAATTTGCTATTAATCGCGCGCTGCCCGTCAGCCAAATTGGGGATACACTAGTGATTCACGATACAGGTGCGCATGGTTTCTCTATGGGTTATCAGTACAATGCCAAGCTCCGTTCCAGCGAAATTCTCTTGGAGCAAGATGGCAATGTTCGCATGATTCGCAGAGCCGAAAAACCAGAAGATTATTTTGCGACACTGTATGGCTTTGATTTTGAAAAATAGAGAAAATTTGATATAATGAAGAGCAATGTAAAAATGGAAATAGAGGAGTTCTTGATATGAATGTATTTTTAGAGATTATCTTGATTTTAGCGGCATTTGCTGGAGGCGTGATCTTGGGTATGTATCTGCTTCGTCGGCAAGTTGAGAAAGAATTTGCAGAAAATCCGCGTTTGAATGTAGAAGCAGTTCGGACCTTGCTTAGCGCTAGCGGTCAACGGCCAAATGAAGCGAAAGTACAGCAAGTTTATCGTCAAATTATCAGCCAGCAGAAAGCTGCGCTTGCTAAGAGCAAAAAGAAAAAATAATTTTCTAGAGGCTGGTTTTTAATACCAGTAGAGAAAATCTATAAAAAAATGGGGATTTGGAATCGGCTTCCAGTCCCTTGTTTTAGAAAGAAGACCTTATGGATAATCGACCAATCGGTTTTTTAGACTCAGGAGTGGGCGGTTTGACTGTAGTCCGTGAGCTCATGCGGCAGCTCCCCCACGAAGAGGTCATTTATATCGGAGATTCAGCGCGGGCTCCTTACGGTCCTAGGCCTGCTGAGCAGATTCGCGCTTATACCTGGCAATTGGTCAACTTCCTCCTGACTAAGGATGTTAAGATGATTGTCATTGCCTGCAATACAGCGACTGCTGTTGTCTGGGAAGAAGTGAAGGAAAAGCTGGATATTCCAGTACTGGGCGTGATTCTGCCGGGGGCTAGTGCAGCTATTAAGTCAACTGTCAGCGGCCGCATCGGTGTTATTGGAACGCCAATGACTGTTTCCTCTGATATCTATAGGCAGAAAATTGAAGCGCTCTCGCCAGAGATGCAGGTAGAAAGTTTGGCCTGCCCTAAGTTTGTACCTTTGGTAGAGTCCAATGAACTTCATTCCAGTCTTACCAAAAAAGTTGTCTATGAAACCCTGCAACCTCTGGCTGGTCGGGTAGATACCCTGGTCTTGGGCTGCACCCACTATCCCTTGCTCCGCCCTATTATTCAAAATAGGATGGGACCGGATGTGAAGCTGATTGACAGCGGGGCAGAGTGCGTACGGGATATTTCTGTCCTACTCAATTACTTTGAAATCAACCGCAGTCGGGAAAAACAGGAGCTCAATCACCAATTTTACACAACTGCCAATGCCAAAAGCTTTTCGGAGATTGCAGAAAGCTGGCTGGGCCTGAAAGTGAATGTGGAGCATGTAAGCTTATGACAAATAAAATTTATGAATACATTGACGAGAACAATTGGTATATTGGAGAATGGACCCGCTTTCGCAAGGCTGGCTATCATTTCAACGACATCCCATACAGGCTCTTGGAGCATATAGATGCAGAGTTGAGTGAGCTGATTGAGCGGGATTTGGATGAAGAATACAACGCCTTTACCACAGTTGTGGTCAAATACGGCTCGCCCATGTCCTATATCCAGTTTGTCCTCAATATGATTAACGACCGCCAAGAGCGGGATTTTAAGGCGACCAGTCATAAGGGGGCTATTCTGATTACAGAAAAGGACTTGCTGCGCAAGGTTTTCTTCCTGTCTAAGGATGGAGTTAAAATGACCGACTTTTTTGGTCAGGGGCAGGAGACCGAGATGGCTGTCGGAGATATCATCTTGATTGCGACTCGCAACGAAGGTAAGACAGCAGAGTTTCGCAAACTCTTTGATAAGCTGGGCTATAAGGTTGAAAATCTCAATAATTATCCTGATTTGCCAGAAGTGGAAGAAACGGGAACCACCTTTGAGGAAAATGCGCGGCTCAAGGCAGAGACAATCAGTAAGCTGACCGGTAAAATGGTGCTAGCTGACGACTCAGGTCTGCAGGTCGATGTTTTAGGCGGCTTGCCTGGAGTCTGGTCGGCTCGCTTCGCTGGAGTAGGCGCGACAGACGATGAAAACAACATCAAGCTCCTGCATGAGTTGGCTATGGTTTTTGATGTCAAGGACCGCTCGGCCCATTTTCATACGACCCTTGTGGTGGCTAGTCCTGATAGGGAGTCTCTGGTAGTTGAAGCGGATTGGCCGGGCTACATTGCCCATGAGCCAAAAGGGGAAAATGGCTTTGGCTACGATCCCTTGTTCTTAGTGGGAGAAACAGGAAAAACGTCTGCTGAGCTGACGATGGAAGAAAAAAATGCGCAATCCCATCGGGCTCAGGCAGTTAAGAAATTAGTGGAGGTATTTCCAGCATGGCAAAGCAAACCATTATAGTCATGAGTGATTCTCATGGCGACCGTGCTATTGTAGAAGAAATTAGGAATCATTATATTGGAAAGGTAGATGCGATTTTCCATAACGGAGACTCTGAGCTTCCTTCTGATGATGAGGTATGGCAAGGGATTCAGGTTGTTGCAGGGAATATGGACTTTTACGACGGCTATCCAGAACGCTTGGTGACGGATTTGGCGGGGACCATTATTGCCCAGACCCACGGGCATCTCTTCCATATTAACTTTTCTTTTCAAAAGCTGGATTTGTGGGCGCAAGAGGTTAATGCAGACATCTGCCTTTATGGTCACCTGCATATCCCAGATGCTCGAATGGAAGGCAAAACGCTCTTTCTGAATCCGGGCTCCATCAGCCAGCCACGCGGCCTGATTAACGAACGCCTCTACGCTAAGGTAGAGATTGATGATGACCGCTTTAAAGTTGATTTCTATACACGAAATCATGAACTCTATCCAAGCTTGTCCAAGGAGTTTAGCCGATGATTGCTAAGGAATTTGAAGACTATCTGCTGCAACATGAAGAAACTTTTTTGACGCCTGGGGAAAATCTGGCGGTTATGATTGACACCCACAATGTGGATCATGCAATCCTACTGCTGAGCCAGATGACTTACTCACGTGTACCAGTCGTGACAGCAGATAAAAAGTTTGTTGGCACGATTTCCCTGACAGACATCATGTCCTATCGCATGCGCCATGATTTGCCAGAAGAGGAATTCATGATGACAGATATCGTCCACATGACCAAAATGGACGATTTGACAGTTGGGCCAGATTATACTGTATCAGATGTGCTTCATAAGCTGGTCGACGAGTCGTTTCTGCCGGTTGTGGGCGAGGATCAGCATTTTTACGGAATTATTACTAGAAAGTCTATTTTGAAAGCTGTCAATTCTTTGTTGCACGGCTTTAGCAAGAAGTACGAAATTCGCAAAAAATGAAAGAATACATTAGACCGTTTTTAAATCAAAAAAACATCTCAGAAAATTCTAAAATTGCCTATTCTTATGATTTGGAGCAGTTTGTCGAGGAAGTACATGGCCGGATTAGCGAGACCAATTTGCGGATTTATCAGGCCTCTATCAAGGATTTTAAGGCAGCTGTTCAGAAGCGGAAGCTCTCAGCAGTCAATCAATTTCTCTACTTCCTTTATCAGCAGCAGCTTATTGAGGAGTTTCACCGCTTGGTCTTGCCCAAGGTTTCCGTATCGAAGGAGCAGGAAAATGAACTGCTGGATCTGTCTGCTTTTTGGCAGGAATCAAGCGTTCCCAGGGGGCGGCTGATGGCTCTTCTTATCTTGGAAATGGGCTTACTGCCCAGCGAGATTCTGCAGGTCAGAGTGGCAGACGTCAATCTTGACTTTCAGGTTTTGAAGATTGAAAAGGCCGGTCAGAAGCGGGTTATCAAGATTCCTGAGAGCCTGACGGGTGAGTTAGAAGACTATCTGACGGGGACGTATTTATTTGAGAAAAACGGCAAATCCTATTCTCGTCAATGGGGCTTCCGTCAGCTAGAGGCCTTCTTGATTGAGCAGGGACAAGCCAGTCTATCTGCCCAAAGCCTGCGTGAGCAGTTTATTTTGCGTCAGCGGGAGAAGGGAATTGGCCTTTATGATATTGCCCAAGATTTGGGCTTGAAAACCATGATTACACTAGAAAAATACAGATAAAAATGGATATCAAACTAAAAGATTTTGAAGGCCCGCTGGACCTGCTGCTCCACCTCGTATCTAAGTACCAGGTGGATATTTATGATGTGCCCATTACGGAGGTCATTGAGCAGTATTTGGCTTATGTGGCCACCTTGCAGGCCATGAAGCTGGAAGTGACGGGGGAGTACATGGTCATGGCAAGCCAGCTCATGCTGATTAAGAGCCGCAAGCTTCTGCCTAAGGTGGCGGATAATGCTGAGCTGGAAGATGATTTGGAGCAAGACCTTTTGAGCCAGATTGAGGAATACCGCAGGTTCAAGCTCTTAGGTGAGAAAATGTCGCTCCAGCATGATGACCGAGCGCTTTATTATTCTAAGCCCAAGCTGGAGCTGGTTTATGAAGACGCTGAGCTCCTGCATGACAAGTCAACGATTGATCTTTTTTTGGCTTTTTCCAAAGTTATCGCCAAGAAGCAAGAGGAGTTTTCTAAGAGCCATACAACCATTGTGCGAGACGAGTACAAGATTGAGGACATGATGGATGTGGTGCGTCAGCGCTGTGCTGGTAAGAGCCGTCTGGCTCTGCAGGAGATTTTTGCAGAGACTAAGGACATGAATGAAGTTATTACTCTCTTTCTGGCGACATTGGAATTGGTCAAGATGCAGGAAGTGCAAGTCATTCAGGAAGAAAATTTTGGAAATATTTATTTAGTAGGAAGAGGAAATGAGTAAGTTAGCAGAGATTGAAGCCCTGCTTTTTGTGGCGGGTGAAGATGGACTCAAGGTTCATCAATTGGCAGAAATCCTTTCTTTGCCGCCGACCGGGGTTATTCAGAGTTTGGAGAAGCTGGCTGAGCAATATGAAGCCAATCCAGACTCTAGCCTGACCCTACTGGAAACATCAAAGACATACAAGCTGGTCACAAAGCCAGAATTTGCTGAGATTCTGCGGGCTTATTCGCGGGCACCAATCAATCAAAGTTTGTCGCGGGCAGCACTGGAGACCTTGTCTATCATTGCCTATAAGCAGCCGATTACAAGAGTAGAAATAGATGACATTCGCGGGGTTAATTCCAGTGGAGCTTTGGCTAAGCTCTTGGCTTTTGAACTGGTTCGAGAGGATGGCAAAAAGGAAGTCATTGGCCGGCCAAATCTCTATGTGACAACGGATTATTTCTTAGACTATATGGGAATCAATCACCTAGATGAGCTGCCGATTGTCGAAGAAACAGAGCTAGTTGCTGAAGAAAGCCAGCTCTTTATTGAAAGGACAGATATCGATGAGAATCAATAAATACATCGCTCATGCTGGGATAGCCAGCCGCCGTAAGGCAGAAGAGCTAATCAGGCAGGGGAAGGTCAGTATAAACGGCCAAGTGGTACGTGAGCTGGCGACGAACGTTAAGTCTGGCGACCGTGTGGAAGTAGAAGGCCAACCTATCTACAATGAGGAGAAGGTTTATTACCTCCTCAATAAGCCGCGCGGGGTTATCTCCTCTGTCAGTGATGACAAGGGACGTAAGACAGTCGTGGATCTTTTGCCTCAGGTCAAGGAGCGGATTTATCCAGTTGGTCGTTTGGATTGGGATACTTCTGGTATCCTCATTTTGACCAATGACGGGGACTTTACCGACGAGATGATTCATCCCCGAAATGAGATTGACAAGGTCTATGTGGCGCGTGTCAAAGGATTGGCTAATAAAGAAGTTCTTCGTCCTCTGACTCGCGGTATTGAGATAGAGGGGCGCAAAACCAAGCCAGCAGTTTATGAGATTATCAAGGTTGATCCGGCAAAAAATCGCTCGGTCGTTCAGTTGACCATCCATGAAGGCCGTAACCATCAGGTCAAGAAGATGTTCCAGGCGGTCGGACTGCAAGTGGATAAGCTGTCACGGACTCGCTTTGGTCATTTGGACCTGACGGGCCTCAAGCCTGGTGAGTATCGTAAGCTCAGTAAAAAAGAAGTCAGCCAACTGCACACACTGGCTGTAACCAAGACCAAGAAATGATAAAGAAACTGCTCATTGCTCCTGTCCGTTTTTATCAGCGCTTCATATCGCCTGCTTTTCCTCCATCTTGCCGCTTTCGTCCCACCTGCTCTAACTATATGATAGAGGCTATCCAGAAGCATGGTGCCAAGGGAGTTTTGATGGGTTTGGCGCGAATTCTCCGCTGTCATCCCTGGTCTCAGCCAGGAGAGGATCCTGTACCAGACCATTTCAGCCTGAAAAGGAACGATACAAGCAAAAAGTCACACTAGCTAATAGCTAGTGCGACTTTTTAATATATCTATATTCTCCGAATATTTCCTATCTTCTAGACCAAGTCTTAGGCAGGAAGAGCAGGAGAATTGGGTAGATTTCCAAACGTCCGCCAATCATGGCAAAGGATAGCAATAGCTTAGAAAAAGGACTGAAGATAGAAAAAGTATCCGTCGTCCCAATCATAGGACCGATATTGTTAAAGCAGGATAGAACACCACTGACAACTGTCATGAGATTGTTGTTATCCAGGCTGACGATGAAAATGAGTGCCAGCACGATCAAAACATAGGTTGCTAAATATTTGAGGACCTTGTGCTGGGTATCCTTATCTAAGACTGCACCATTGACATGCATGGTTAGGACCCGATTGGGTGATAGGGTAGAGAGAATTTGATTTTTTGCAATGCGGGAAATGATAATCCCCCGAATAACCTTGAATCCCCCAGCGGTTGATCCAGCCGAACCCCCGATACACATGAGCAGGAGCAGGATGACCTGAGAAAAGAGGGGCCACTTGACCGTATCCCCATAGCCGAATCCAGTCGTTGTGATGATATTAGAGACCTGAAAGAAGGAAATTTCCACACTCTTGGCAAAGCCTTGATAGAGGTGGAAGACATTAAAGGCAATCAAGGCAGTGGAAAGAAAGACGATCCAGAGATAGCCTCTAAGCTCCTCGTCGCCAAAGCAGGCCTTAAACTTGCGAATCAGCAAGTAATAGTAGAGATTAAAGTTGACCCCGAAAGCCAAGACCCCAAAGCTGACCAGATAAGTAATTAGTGAGCTGTTGTAGTGGGCAATACCGTCATTGTATACGGTGAATCCTCCTGTACCAGCTGTTCCCATGGCAATCACAAGGCTGTCAAAGAGCGGCATGCCCGCCAGGAAATAAAGCAAGGCGAAAATTGCAAAGAGAGCCAGATAGATGATATAGAGGATTTGGGCCGTACTCTTGAGCTTAGACACAACCTTGCCAAAGACTGGGCCCGGAACTTCTGCTTTCATGACCTCCAAGTGGCCATTTTTAGCATTGTCCATAATAGCTAGGGCAAAGACCAGCACTCCCATCCCTCCGATTAAGTGAGTAAAACTGCGCCAGAAGAGCAGCGAATGAGAGAGAACGCCGACATCGTTGAGAATAGTTGCTCCCGTGGTTGTAAAGCCGGAGCTGATCTCAAAGAAGGCATCAATGATGTCCGGTATCTGACCAGAGAAGACAAAGGGCAGGGCTCCGAAGAAGGACCAGAGAATCCAGCAAAGGGCTACAATCAGCACCCCTTCCTTGGCGTAGATATGCAGGTCCTTGGGCTTTAAATAAGAGCCTATGCCACCTAAAACTAGCAGGATAGCCATGGTTGCCCCGATAGAGAGAAAGACCTTTAAAGGTTCACCGTAGATTAGAGCGACGATAATAGGTACAATCAGCAGTGCCGCCTCAATCAGCAGTAATTTTGCCAGCAGGTAGCGAATCATAGATCTATTCATGGGTCTACCTCGCTAACAGATCGTAAATCTGCGTGATATTTTGCAGCAGAGTGGTCACGACAATTTTATCTCCAACTTGCAGATTGTCATCGCCTGTAGGGAAGATAGCTTTACCTTGGCGGATAATGGCCGCAATCAGGACATCTTTCTTCAGATGAAGCTGAGATAGAGGAATACCAGTCATCTTGTTTTCTTCTTTGATTTGGAACTGCAGGGTCTCGATTTGGCCGTTGGCTACATGGTGCAGAGCTTCTAGGTTAGAGAACTGAGCATTGTAGCGACCGCGGATAAAGTGCATAACCGTATCAACAGCAATACCTTTAGGTGTCACGATGCTGGCAAAGTCTTGGTTATCAATGATTTCCAACAAACTAGTACGGTTGACCTTAGTGATGTTTTTCTGTACACCCAGATTATTAAGAAACATGGAAGTAATGATATTTTCTTCATCTACACCAGTCAGGGTAGCGATGGCATCAAAGTTATTGGCGCGTTCCTCCAGTAGGATATCCTTGGCAGTACCGTCTCCATGAACGACATAGAGATCAGGAAATTCCTGACTGAAAAAGTTTGCCCGTTCATGGTTAGATTCAATGACTTTGAGCTCGATTTTACTATTCTTGAGAATATTGAGCAAGTAGTAGGCGATCTTTCCAGCCCCGATAATCATCAGGCTCTTAACAACCCGTGGACGTACCATATTGTGGAATTGAACAATGTCCAGGCGGTTACCTGTGACATAAATCTTGTCGCCGGCATCCAGAGTGAAGTCGCCGTCAGGAATTTCCAAGTGCCCTTTTCTCTCAATGGCACAAACAATGATATTTCCAAATTTCTTGCGGAACTGGGAAATACTCATCTGGCAGAGATTGCTGTCTTCCTTGAGTTTGAACTCCATCAGTGCCACCCGGCCATTGGCAAAGTGCTCTACTGACAGGGCGTTAGGGAAGTCAATGATATTAGCGATGTAGCGAGCAGTTAGGAGCTCAGGATTGACCACCAGCGAGAAGCCTAGGATGTTCTTCTCCTTAAAGTAAGGATTGGAATACTCAGGATTACGCACTCGAACGACGGTTTCCTTAGCCCCCATACGTTTGGCCAGAACAGCTGAGACCATGTTTACTTCATCATGCTCAGTCATAGAGATGAAGATGTCACAGTGACTAACATCCGCTTGTTCTAAGATTTTGAAGTTAGCTCCATTGCCAGCAATACCAATAATGTCATAGCGCTTGGTAATCTGGTTGAGAACAGCCTCATCCTGCTCAATCAAGATAACATCATGTTTTTCAGCCACTAAGGAGCGACAGAGGGCCGTTCCGACCTTCCCGCCGCCGACAACAATAATTTTCATAAGTTTAGATTCCTCCAAAGTATGTATCTATCATACTCTTTTTTCATTTAAATTTCATCTATAAAATACAGAATAGCTTGCTTATTTATAGAATTCCGAATATTTTTTTACCAAAATGGTATCTTCCTGTGATATTTTTAAAAAAAGTACAATTTTTTGAGCATTTTTTATTGACTTGTAGGCTGAAAGTGTTATACTAAATGAGTACCTTCATTGGTTTACCTCAAACCTGTTGTGATGTAAGTTAATGAAGCCTTAACCACGCTGTTTGCTGAGCTTGACTCCGGGCAGTGTGGCTATTTTTTTATCTAAAGAAAAATACTAGGAAAAATATTCTTATTATGAAAAATCATATTGTTCTTTTTGAGCCTCAGATTCCGCAGAATACCGGCAATATTGCCCGTACTTGCGCCGCGACTAATTCACCGCTTCACATCATCAAGCCCATGGGTTTTCCCATTGATGATCGCAAGATGAAGCGGGCTGGGCTGGACTATTGGGATAAGCTGGACATCACCTATTATGAGAGTTTAGACGATTTTATGGAGCAGATGGATGGCCGTCTTTATCTGATTTCTAAGTTTGCAGAGAAGGTCTATTCTGAGGAAAATTTTGCAGCAGAAGGTTCGCACTATTTTATGTTTGGTCGTGAGGACAAGGGACTACCAGAGGAATTTATGCGTTGCCATCCAGAAAAGGCTTTGCGTATTCCCATGAACGACCAGCATGTTCGCAGCCTCAATGTTTCAAACACAGTCTGTATGATTGTTTATGAAGCCCTGCGCCAGCAGAATTTTGCTGGCTTAGATTTGGTACACGAGTATGAAGCGGACAAGCTGAAGTAGCGGAATGAATGTATCTAAGCAGTTAATTTTCCTGATTGATAGAATACTGCTGTTGAAACATTTTTAATTACATCAATCAAATTGCTTGCTCTGGCAGGCTTTTTTTGTTATGATAATGATGTCTTCAGGGCAGGGTGAGATTCCCGACCGGCGGTAATTTTTGGCTTGGAAATGTTTTTTCTCAATGCCAAATCAAGTCCGCGAGCGCAAGCTGATGTGGTGAGATTCCACAACCGACAGTATAGTCTGGATGGGAGAAGACGAGAGGCAGTGAAGCATTCTTGCCGTTTAATCTTTATTTAAGGGCTGAGCCTTATACTAAATAATCATTAGCTGACAAGCCTTTTTTCAGTGGCCTTTCCGGCTTCTCTAATTTTTATAAATTGGAGGAACCTGTGATGACAAATACTCGTAAGTTGGCGATTGTAGCAGTTTTATCTGCACTATCATTTCTACTCATGCTTTATGAGATTCCCTTGATAACCGAGTTTCTAAAGTTGGATTTTTCAATTATTCCGATTTTACTGGCTTTGGTAGTCTTGGATTTAAAAAGCTCTCTAGCAGTGCTCTTGATTCGCTCTGTCTTAAAGCTAGCTTTGAATAATAATGGCGTAGGCACTCTAATCGGTCTACCCATGAATATACTAGCGGTAGCTGTCTTTGTTTGTGCTTTTTCCCTCTTGTGGAAAAAAAGAAATAGCTTATCTAGCTATGTGAAGGCTTCCTTAGCAGCAACACTTGGTCTAACGATTACTATGATCATTCTAAATGTCATTTATGCTGTGCCTCTCTATGCGAGGTTTGCTGGTTTTGATATTAATAAGGCATTTGGTCTTTCCAAGTATCTGCTGACTATGATTGTCCCTTTTAACCTATTAGAAGGAGTAATCTGGGCTCTCGTCTTTTGGCTAATATACAAACTCTTACAGCCCGTCCTAAAACGCTATGAAAAATAAACAATCTTATCTAACAAAGGGCTCTTTCGCCCTTTTACTTTTCGTCATGCTAGGCTACATGGTCAAGTTTTATCCTGAGCAGCTGACCAGCTTTGACACCCCGATTCAGACCTGGTTGCGGGGAGACTTGCCTGCAGCTTTGACGACTTTTTTCAAACTTGTAACCAGTGTGATTGATCCAGTGGGAATTATCATCTGGGTTTCGGCTCTTGTCCTTTTTTTCCTTTACAAAAAATGGAAGCTGGAAGCTGCCTTGCTGGCGGGAAATCTGGTCTTACATGGGATTTTGATTAAGCTGATTAAACTCGTTTACCAAAGAAGCCGGCCCAGTCTTTCGCATTTGGTCAAAGAGGGTGGTTACTCTTTTCCGAGCGGGCATGCCATGGCGACAGCCGTTGTTGTTGGGACCTTGATTATCATTGTCCAGCAACGAATTCAAAACCAAAAAATAAAACGCTTGGTACAAGCTTTCCTCCTGCTCTATATTTTCACTGTTATGGCCTCCAGAGTCTATCTGGGCGTGCACTATCCGACAGATGTAATCGGAGGAGCCTTGATGGGCTTTGCCATTCTCAATATCGAATTTCCCTTTTATGATAAATTACGCTTTCAATGGCGTTTCAAGGGAAAGCAGAAATAGCGTTTACTTTGATAAGAATAATCAATAGGAACAGAGTTGAAAAATCATTTATGGCATAATTCTTGAGTTTTAGAATTCAAACTTAGTTTTGGCTTTACAGTTATCATACACTGGCCGTTAAAAAAATGAGTTATAATTGAATTATTGAAAAACACCAAATGGACATGGTAAGTAGTTCATTTGGTGTTTTTTTAGTTTTAAGCATTTTGCATAATATCTTGAATAGATAGCTTGCAAAGTAATTTGAATTTTTTAGAAAAGACTTCAGGAGATTCTGGAATTGCTTGTGTAATCCATGACTTTATAATTGATAGAGTATAATTAACAAGTAATTCTTCAGTAAACTCTTTAGATAAACCCATTTTACTAGACAGTTGAATGTTTTGGCTAATCCAAGTCTTATATTGTTTCTTTAAAAAAGGTTCCCAATTAGGATCAGCTGCAGTTGAATAAAGATATTTTAGCCAGATTCTATTCTCATAAATTAATGGTATTATTTCAGAAGCAAGGAAATCAATAAAAAGAGCATTATCGGATCCATTTGAACCTGGTACAAAATCTAGCATTTTTGACATTATTCGTTCGTCAATGTCATGATGAATAGCTTCAATTATTTCGTTAGGAGAGTTGAAATGATTTTTATAGATTGTTTGTCTCGCTATGCCTGCTTCTTCTGCAATCTCAGAAAAAGAAAAGTTAGATTTATCAGGATATTTTTCAGAAAGTCGAAAGAAAGCAGTTATAATATTTTCTCGCGTATCTTTGGTCATTGCCGTTATTCTCCTTGTCAGTCAATATGTAGCCTAGTACTTCTATTGTTATTATTAAAAAATTATTTTAGTCTAAGTATAATTCATTAGATTCAATACTAACAAAAAAATTACAGTTTGTAAAAAAATTTTCTAAATTGCTTTTGATTATTCTGTAAAAGCGAGATATTTTGGCTACATTTTGTAAATTTTTGGTACTGGAAGCAGTATAATGAAAATGTTATTATGTAATTTATATTGTGTCTATGCCCTTTATCAAAATGGGAAATGTTGTCTAAAAGGGTATATGACTGGAAGAATCTTTAGGAATAGAAAAAGCTTTGAACAAATGAGACATAGTCATGAATAAATTAGAAAATATATCTGTAAAAAAACTGTTAGTTCAACTAATTATTCCCTCATTAGTTACAGCAATAGTAAGTGGATCTTATAATTTAGTTGATGGCATATTCATTGGACAGACCTTAGGGCTTGAGGGGAATTCTGCTAATACATATACATTTATGATATATGCCTTGGTCTATGCTTTTTCAGCTCTAGCGAGTGAAGGAACAGCATCCTTGTTGACAATCTCACTTGGCAAAAAGGATTACAAAAATGCCCGATTAATTTTAGATTCCTCTATCCAAGTTTCTTTAATTTTATCAATTCTACAGTCGATACTTTTGTGGTTTTCCTTAGAAGGCTTATTGATTATTTTTGGGGCACCACAAGAACTGTATCATTATGTTAAGGAATTTTGCCTTACATTTCTTATTGGAGCGCCTATATATTTTGTCTCACACACTCTTTTGTACTGTTTGCGGGCTCAAGGTAAGATTAAAGAAGTTTTACATATCAATGCAATTTCATTTCTTGTGAATGCAGGGACTGGTGCAGTTCTAATTCTTGTACTTCATACTGGTTTTTTTGGATCAGCTTTATCTACAGTTCTGGCTAATCTTGCTGCACTTATCTTGACATTCAGAGAGTACAATGGAAAATCTAACGATTTAAAAATGGATTTGAAGAGCTTATTATTTATTGATAAAAAACTTATCAATAAAATTATTGCAATGGGGCTGCCATTCTTTCTCACAACTGTCATATCTGTGATATTACTGATATTATATAATAGGGTTGCTTTTGATTATGCTGGTACTTATGGTCTTGCTGCTTTATCTATAACTTCTTCAATCTATCGCTATATTATTTCTTTGATGAATGCTATTACAAATGGAGTTCAGCCTGTAATTAGTTTTAATTATGGTGCAAAAAATTATAGTAGAATAAAGCAATCACTTAGTCTTTCACTAATAATCAGCACAATTTTTTCTCTGTGCTTGTTCCTTGTAATTCAAATTTTTGCAGTGCAAATAGCTACACTTTTTAACTCAAGCGATCCGAAATTTATAAAGTTTTCTAGTACAGCCTTAAGACTTGTTATGATTTCGTTACCTGTACAAGGAATCATCAATATCGGAACTAACTATTTTCAATATATTTCTTTCTCGCGGATATCTACTTTTTTAGTTATTCTGAGACAGATCATTTTTCAAATACCTTTAGCGTTATTTTTACCAATTTTGTTTGGAATAACTGGCCTATGGTCCTCTTATTTTATTTCAGATTTTTTGATACTTGTGATTATAATGTTTTGGCTAAAATTTATGATGACTAAATTAAGAAAAATTATGGAGGCATAAAATGACCTATATAGAGATGTGTAATTCTTTTAAACGATATAAATCAGGAGACAGCGAGATTGTCGCTAATAATAATATGAATTACAAAATAGATAAGAGAGACGCTGTATTGTCTATAAAGAGATAATTTAATTTTATCTATTCTAGGTTCTGTAGTAAATTTTTGTTTAAAAAACATAAATATGTTAGAAGCATTAAAATCTGTAGATTGATTATATTTTGTTTTATATATATTATTTGAGTATAATTATATCCCTTTTTCTTTATGGAAGAAGGGATTTTTCGAGTCACTGCTGGATTTTGTGGTAGAATGGAATTTATAAAAACTTATAACCTCTTAAACTTTCATTATTGGAAGTTTTTAGAGGGTTAGCTAATCAATAAAGCTGTAGAAGTAAGTTTCGATTGCTTCTATCTTAGGAACGATCTTGCCATGAACTGGAGGGTAAGAAAGCTTTATATCTATAAGTGGAATGGAAGTTGCTCGGAAATGATATGAGTACATCATCAATGAAAGAGGCTTTATAATATAGCTTCTAAAACGAAGGATAGTGTTCTGGCCTTTCTGATCCACTTTGTAAGAAGGAGGGTCATTTCCGTTTTGAATCAAGAACTTATACAGTCAGTTTTAGCTCTTGTTGATAGCATTCCCTCTGGGCGCGTGGCGACCTATGGTCAGATTGCTCGTTTGATTGGACGGCCAAAAAATGCTCGCTTGGTGGGAAAGATTCTCAGTCAGTCTGAGCTTTATGGCGGCAAGCATCCTTGCCATCGGGTAGTCAATGCGGCAGGACGCCTCGCACCAGGCTGGGAAGACCAGAAACACTTGCTTTGGGCAGAGGGAGTAGACTTGAAGGCCAATGGCTGTGTGGATTTGAAAGTCTATTTGTGGAATTGGTGATTTCCTTCTTTCTTTGTGAAAGAGGGAATTTTTGTTTCTAAACTCTTTTTTGTGGTAGAATGAAAGGTATGAAATCTTACAATTCTTTGAATGATTATTATCGAAAACTTTTTGGAGAGAAGACTTTTAAGGTACCCATTGATGCGGGCTTTGACTGTCCCAATCGGGATGGTACGGTAGCGCATGGAGGCTGTACGTTCTGTACCGTTTCGGGTTCTGGTGATGCCATTGTGGCGCCGGATGCGCCCATTCGCGAGCAGTTTTACAAGGAAATTGACTTCATGCACCGCAAGTGGCCAGATGTTCGTAAGTATCTGGTCTATTTCCAGAACTTCACCAATACACATGAGAAGCTTGAAGTGATTCGTGAGCGCTATGAGCAAGCCATTAACGAGCCAGGTGTCGTTGGACTTAATATCGGAACTCGGCCGGACTGTTTGCCTGATGAGACCATCGCCTACTTGGCTGACTTGTCCGAGCGTATGCATGTGACCGTAGAGCTGGGCCTTCAGACTACCTATGAGGAGACCTCGGACCTCATCAATCGTGCCCATTCTTATGAGCTCTATGTGGAGACGGTCCAGCGAGTCCGAAAGCTGGCTCCCAAGGCGGAGATTGTCTCTCACTTGATTAACGGCCTGCCGGGTGAGACTCATGAGATGATGCTAGAGAATGTCCGCCGTTGCGTGACGGACAATGACATTCAGGGAATCAAGCTTCACTTGCTTCACTTGATGACCAATACCCGCATGCAGCGGGATTATCATGAGGGGCGACTGCAGCTGCTCAGTCAGGAGGAGTATGTCTCCATCATCTGCGACCAGCTGGAGATTATCCCTGAGCATATCGTCATCCATCGTATCACAGGCGATGCTCCGCGAGATATGTTGATTGGCCCTATGTGGAGCCTCAATAAATGGGAAGTTCTCAATGCCATTGAGGCAGAAATGCGTCGTCGTGGCAGCAAGCAAGGCTGTAAAGCAAAGGAGCAGAGATTCGTATGTTAAGACCCTTACAGATGGCCCATGCCTTTTTGGCAGAAGTGGTGACCAAGGAAGATATCGTGGTGGATGCTACTATGGGGAATGGGCACGATAGCCTCTTTCTAGCTAAGTTGGCCAAGCAAGTCTATGCTTTTGACATTCAGGAGCAGGCTGTGGAAAAGACCCGCCAGCGCTTGGCAGAAGCAGGCTTGGACAATGCTCAGCTAATCTTGTCTGGGCATGAGACTATGGACCAATACACGGACCATTTCAAGGCAGCTATTTTTAATCTTGGCTACCTGCCTTCGGCGGACAAGTCTGTCATTACTCGACCTGATACGACGCTGGAAGCTTTGGAAAAGGTCTGCCGAGGCTTAGAAAAAGGCGGCCGTGCAGCTATCATGATTTACTATGGGCATGAAGGTGGCGAAGTTGAAAAAGATGCGGTGCTAGACTTCGTTAGTCAACTGCCCCAGCAGGACTTCACCGTTGCCCTCTACAAGACCATCAATCAGATTAACCAACCGCCTTTTCTGGTCATGATTGAGAAATTGAGAGAAGGAACTTGAGATATAATAAGGATACAGAGAGAAAAGCCAGATAATAGGAGCTTTCAGTACTGTATCCTTATTTTTTAAATCGTTAAAATCGAATAATTAGGTCTAAAAGAAAAGAATTAAGGTGTGTGTAAATTTAAAGTCTTATATTTTCTTACATAGAAGATATAAGACTTTTGACATTTTTCAGTTTATATGATAATCTATAACTGTAAAAACAAAAACGTCACAGTGTTTTTAGGAGGAAGTTATGGCTACTGCTTTTACTAGCGAAGAAAAAGAAGTTATTAGAAAGAAATTACATAAAGTTGCAAAGGAATGTCTTCAAAGATATGGGGTTAAGAAAACCACAGTTGACCAAATGGCAGCAATGGTGGATATCTCCAAAGGTTCTTTTTATAATTTTTATTCTTCAAAGGAAATGTTATTTTTTGCGGTCTTAGAAGAATATCAAATAGATGTTATGAATCACCTGACAGAACAATTAGGTATGGAAGTCAAGATAGATACAAATCGTCTTGTACAGTTACTTTATGATTTTTATCAAGATTTTCGCTATTCATTTATGTATACCATATTTAAAAATCATGAAATGGAATTACTCATAAGAAAATTGCCGAAAGAGGCGATAACAAATCATCATCTGATAGATGATAGGATGGTAAAAAAAATTGTATCCCGAATCAATATTAGAGAAAATGTATCGGTAGAAATCGTCTCTGCTTTATTTAGAACGATTGCTATGACTATATTACACATCGAGGAAATCGGTGAAGAACAATTTGATACTACATTGAAGTTAGTCATACAAGGAATTGTTGAGCAAATTACTAAGGAGGATAGGTAATGGTGAAAGAAGCAATTAGAACCGCAAACCTTTCTAAAAGATATGGAACAAAAAATGTTGTCAACAACTTGAATCTATCAATAAAACCTGGTGAAATAGTAGGGTTTTTAGGACTGAATGGTGCAGGGAAAACAACGACGATGAGAATGATGCTAGGATTGATAAAATCTACATCAGGAGAATGCTATATTCAAGGAAAAAAGTTAGATCTGAATAATTTAGAACTTCGAAACGAAATAGGTTATATTATTGAGACGCCTTATTCTTATCCGGATTTAACGGTGAGAGAAAATTTAGAAATCGTTGGTAAATTAAGAGGGGTTAATAAAGATAATATTGACTGGGTAATTGAAAAATTAAAACTAAAGCAATATGAACATAAACAGGAGAAGCATCTTTCTTTAGGAAATGTTGCGCGTTTAGGAATTGCAAAAGCGATTATTCATAAACCTAAAATTCTAATTCTTGATGAGCCGACAAATGGATTAGATCCTTTTGGAGTTATTGAAGTGAGAGAACTGTTAAAGGAATTGGCGAATCATCTAGGTACAACTGTTCTTATTTCAAGTCATAATCTAGAGGAAATATCTAAAATTGCTACTAGGATAGTCATTATACATGAGGGCAGACTTATAAGAGAAGTTGAAAGCAATGAATTAGAGCAGTACTTAGAAAAGAAGTTACTAGTAAGTGGTTCTAATAATAAGGCTATGAAAGAAGTATTATCTAACCAGGGCTATCATGTAAACATTCAATCAGACACAGAAAATAATATCAATTTCTTAGAACTAATTGATACAAAATCTGTGGAATGCCCGGATGATGTTGCTACATTGCTAGTCAATGCAGGTTATCCACCTAAATCACTGATTGTTGAAAAAGAAGATTTAGAGCATTATTTCTTAAGAATACTGAATGACCATAATGGAGGAATCTCGAATGAAAAAGCTTAGTTCCTGTATTTTAATTGAATGGAGAAAGTTAATAAAATCAAAACTTTCCATCGTAACTGCTTGTTCTATCTGTTTAGTTCCTTTTATTGTTGGCTTGTTTGCAACTATGATGAAATATCCAGAGAATTTCAAAAATCTTGGTTTGATTTCTGCAAAAATGGAAATGATGAGGATAACAGATTGGTCGTCATACTTAATGACCATATCACAAGTCATTTCTGTTGGGGGATTGCTCATTTTTGGATTTACAGCATCTTGGGTTTTTGGTAGAGAATATTCTGATAAAACGATGATTGACCTATTAGCACTCCCGATAAGAAGAGATACAATCGTATTATCCAAGTTTATCGTTATCGCTCTATGGAGCTATATTCTATCAATTTTTGCACTTTTATTGGGATTATTAGCTGGCAATCTGATTGGACTTGAAGGCGGTAGCTTAACGGTGATTTTCAAAGGTGTACTTACTTTTGGTTTTTGTACTACTCTTACAATCATACTCTCTACTCCAGTAGCTCTTTTTGCTTGTTTAGGCCGGGGATATTTGTCACCATTGGCATTTATCATTTTTACTATTATTTTTTCTCAGCTTGGTTCTGCTCTTAACTTTGGGAAATACATTCCATGGGCAATTCCTGCACTCGCAAGTGGTATTGCAGGAAAAGCACTATTGAATTTTGGGAGCATTGTCAGTTTATTTGGGGTAAGTATTCTAGGTCTTATCGCAACAATAGCTTGGTGGAGGTATGCTGATTACGATTAAAATGAAGTGATGAAAATGCTAATAACACAAAACTAAGTCTTATTCATTTCCATTCAAAACAACCCCTCCTGTTCAGATTGAAAAACAAGAGGGGTTATATTATGACAATCGAAAGTTTTGGGGGAGAGGGGACTATGTGAATATCGTTGGCCTAAATGAAAAGATAGTTTCTAATATACGTGATTGGGAAAAAATGACCTTGTCTTTGATAAGTTAAGTGTCAAACCGTTCTCAGATGGCAGTTTTAGAATAAGATAAAAGCCTGTTTTTACGGGCATTAGTCAAACGAACATAGCATTGCCCCGAGCAATGTTCAGCGAACTTCTTTAGACGTCGCTGGAGGGAAATTGCATATAGCCGGTGTACAAGTTACCTGTTTTCACGGGTGGTTATGACTTCTCAAAATAAGCAAAAAAGCAGTAAACCTTTGTGATTTACTGTTTTAAACATTCTTCGATTTAATTAGACAAACTAGGATTTATAATCCATTCGCATGAGCCAATTTATGCTCCTGACTATTTATATAATCTTTGTGCTTGTGATTATGTCTCTCCTCATTTCCGAAGTGCTTATGCTCATGTTCATGAGTGATTACATGAGCATGAGTCACGCCGTTATGTGTATGAACAATCGTATGCGTATGCTCATGAAGATGATGCTTTACCATAGTGTCATATACTACAAATACCGTTCCTAGAAACATCAGAGCCAGCCCTATAAAATATTCTAGAGCCAATTTTTCTCCATTTACTGCAAAGGCTAAAAATGATCCCACAAACGGTGCTACAGCATAAAAAGAACTTGTCTTAGCTGCACCTAAGTCTCTTTGCGCTCTTATATAAAGAAAAATACTTAATCCGTATGCTACAAATCCTAATAGCATAACTTCGGCAATGTATTTCATTTCTGGAATCTTTTCGCCAAGTACCAATGCAATAGTAAATGAACCTCCGCCAGAAAAAATGCCTTTTAGCAAAACAATCTCATATGTGCTTTTATCTGACATCTTTCTTGTACAGTTATTCTCAAGTCCCCAGCAACAGGTTGCTAGTATCACAAAAAAAGAACCTATAGAAAACTGGAAACTATCACTTCCCTCAAATGACAAAACAATACTAGATAGCGTAATAAATCCAATGGCAATCCACAGCTTTCTTGATACCTTCTCCTTGAAAAACAGTAACGCCATTAACGCAGTTGCCACAATTTCAAAATTACCAAGGAGTGACGCATTAGATGCTGTTCCCATTTTTATACCTATCATTAAAAATATAGGGGCGGCTATATCTAATCCAATCATTCCGATTGTATAAGGTAAATCCTGCTTTGTAAGTCTCTCTGATTTTTTCTCTTTTTTTATGTGAAATAAATACATTATTCCAACGCCAAGACCAGCACCAAGATAAAGAAAAGCGGCAATAAAAGTTGGTGTAACATTATTCAAAAGAACTTTTGAAAATGGCGTGTTAATTGCATAAAATCCAGCTGCTAACAGTGCTAATATAACTGCACTCGTCTTTGTTTTCTGCTTCAACATTTGTCATCCCCTTTGCTCTGTATATTCTAATTCGCTTCCCTAAACATTTTTACTATTATATCATATATTTACTTAATGTTAGAGCCCTAGCTCTTGCTTCTTAACCTGTGTTAGTCCTCTATTTTCTTTTACTAGTGTCTCTAAACAATTTCTAACACTTTTAGCTCTTTCCATTTAATATAGAATTTCGGTTTTGACTTTGACTACATCGCATCAATACTCTTGCCTCTTCAAAATGCCTGTTAGGGTTGCTTTATTCCAGTTATTGCGATTTTCTTGATTCAAAAATTACTGACTCTTTTATTTTGGAAAAATGAGCAAAAAACAGTAAAACTTTTTGATTTACTGTTTTAAACATTCTTTGATTCAATTAGACAAACTGGGATTTTTAGATTTTAAGCCTTAAGGAAAATAAAATGGGCTATTCTCCTTAAGTGTTTTCTATAATATTATAGTTTAATGCAGAGTGTAGCTATATAGTCATTTCCATAACGTGATAATCTATGTCTTTTATCACATGATTCATAAAAATCTATCATAGCGAGACCATTTTTAAGTTGTCCTCTAATCTGAGTTTCTAAGGTATGGCTAAATTCATATCCATATTCTGGATTTATGGTTATTTTGCCTTCCTCTTCAAGCTCTTTTGAATTAAAAGGTATTGAAAACTTTAAAAGTAATTCTTCATCGGGTTTGTCCCATACAATGTCAGCATCGTACATGTATATCCAAGGGTTCATAAATCCGACCATTAACAGTCCACTCTTTTTCAATACTCGAGAGGCTTCTTTATACATGTTTTCTAAATCTTCTATATATACATTTGAAACCGGATTAAAAATAATATCAAAAGTTTCATTTTCAAATGGAAATGGTTTTGTCATATCGCCTTGAACTGTGTTGATTTTTAAGCCTTCTCTTTTAGCAACCATCTTATCTCTTTGTAATTGTGATTTAGAAAAATCCATTATGGTTACATCATAACCTTTTATAGCAAAAATTGGACCCTGCTGTCCACCACCACAAGCTAAACCTAATATCTTTTTTCCGTTGGCTTTTTCAAACCATTCTTTCGGAACTTTTTTCCCAACAGTTAATGCAACAGAAATTGGATTATTTCTAACTTCTTCTAATTCTTCATGTGTCAATGGCTCAGTATAATCATTTTGTACATTATTCCATCTATCTTCATTTAATTTTATATAATTGTTCATCTTATAATCTCCTCATAATTTTATATTATTTAGATTTAAGTTGAATATGTTGCCATTGCATTTTTCTCACCTCTACAAACTCCAATTTGACTCACTGTAGATGATCCTCGCTCACATACTACATCTGAAATGCTGTTATCCAAAAACATATTGCAGCTATAAGTGAAAGAGGAGTCATAACATATTTTTCTTTCTTACTTTTTGAAATCATGTTCATAATCGTATTCAAGGATAGGTAAGCGGCAAAGAAGAAACAAATAAATTTAGTCACCTTAAAAGACAGCCACAAGGGAAGTAAACCTCCAGCTTGCAAAATAATGATCATGGCAAAAATTTGGATAGCTACCGAAATGACTGCCGCAAGTCTAAATTTCTTAGGTAAGATTTTATGTTGTCCACCCATTGTATATTCGCCCAAAGGCAGACCGCAAGCAACAAGAACTGTCATAATTGCTATAACTCCAAATAATACTGCACCTAATATTGAAAACATAAATCACTATTCTCCTTTCGTAAAATACAAAATATTTCAGTTACAAATTCAACTTTGTTTCACTTAATATTCCTATAAAATTATAAGGAATTCTTGTCAAGTGTTCAAGTTTTATAGGTCTTTCTCAAGTTGGTCTTTTGGCTCACCTTTTCCTTTGTTCTTCCACCAATCGCTCAGGTCGACTAAGGATTGAGCGGCGGAAGGGATGAGAAGGAGGACATAGATATAGACATACTGGCTCTTGGTTTCCCAGAAGAAGTGGAAGAGGCCGCCCCCTAATAGAAAGATGAAGGGATAGAGGTCAAAAGGCGTCAGCTTTTCCTCGGCGACGAAAAATTTATGCAGGATAAAGAAACAGGAGAGCAGATAGATGCTGGCTAGCAGGGTCAAGAGCAGGAAATTAACAATCTGATAACCTTTTCTTTCCTCATAAATGCTGCGTAGGATAGTTGGTTTCATGTATTGTTGGCGCTCAATCTGAGGTCCAGTCCAAATAGACTGAAAAGTTGGCTCAGTCCAGGTCGACTTGACCTTTTCGTAGAAGAATTTCAGCGCATAAGCCGGATGCTTACTGAAGTGAATCAAAATGTCCTTCAAATCCCGAGTGGCCATTTCTGTAGCCAATTTTTCATCGTATTTGTTGCGCTTGAGAATCTTGGTATTGTAGGCATCGTACCAGCCTCCCAAGGTCTGCCGATTGGGATCATCCCGCAGGCCCATAGTGATGTAGGCGATTTTTGGGGTACCGACACCAATCTTGCCCCCAATCAGCTGCTCATAGTAGGCCGTCAGACCCTTGTTTGAAAGGACGATACCGGCTAAAATCAGGATGATGGCTAAGGGTTTCTTCCAAGACCATTTATAAAAGATGGACAGGAAGCAGACTCCAATCAGCATGATGGCAAAGATGATGTAGTTGTTGCGCAGGAGGCAGGCCAGACTAATACTGGCCGCTCCCAGCAAGGCATAGAGTAAATTTCCTTTCTGATCCAGCTTGATAAAAGCATAGAGACTGAGCAGACAGAAGAAGAGCCCGGGAATGGTACCGTAGACAAAGAGGATGAAAAAGAGTTGTGGTAGAAAGAGAAAGGTCAGCAGAATCGTGTATTTCTGGATCATTTCTCTGGCATTGAGGAGAGCTGTAATCTTATAAATCAAGAAATGACTGAGTAAAGTCCAGCCGACATTCATGCTAAAGGCAAATTGAGTCGTCGGAGAAATAAAAGTATAAAGTCGCTCCAGAGTCATCAGTCCTAGCTGATGGGGATTACGATACATGTAGCTTCCGACGGTTGTCAGCGAGCTGTAATCTCCTCGGTTAAAGGCTAGGGCTGCATTGAAAACGTGCTTGGCGTCAGCTCGGATGCGGCCATCGTAGGCCGTTATCAGAAAAATCGCTGCTGCTATAAAGATGAGGGACAGAAACCAAAAAAGATGCTTGGTCTGAACCTTTTCCAACAGAGGCCGGATTAAAAAGAGGCTGAGGAGAAAGAGCAGGAGAATAGGGTAGAAATACCAAGGATTACTGACGAATTGGACTCCTTCAGAAATTCTCAAAGGTATGTAAGTATGGGACAGCAGAATCTGCCCTGACAGGAAAAGCAAGGCAATCGCAGTCATGGTCAGAATCAGGAAGTAGCCTAGGTTGAAGATGGTATTAGAAAATTGCTTCATGAGGACCTGCCCTCCACCTTGACGAAATAGCGGTCTTCTCCCAGCTCAATCAGCTCGACTGGCTGGGGATAAAATTGATTCATGACCTCTTTTTGAAGAATGTCTTCTTTAGGACCTTGGGCTATGATTTCTCCTTCTTTTAGGAGCAGGACATGATCCATAGCAGCAGTGATTTCCTCTACATGGTGGGTGACATAGAGGATGGTTGGAGCTTGGTCCATCTGTGTAATCTTACCAATCTGATCCAGCAGGCGCTCGCGGGCAAAGAGATCCAGACCGCTGGTCGCTTCGTCTAAGATAAGCAGTTCTGGTTTTTCCATGAGACTGCGCGCAATCAGCAAGAGCTGCTTTTCCCCTTGAGACAGACTGATGTAGCTTCGGCCAATCAATTCTTGCCCGCCAATGGAAGCCAGCATTTCCCTAGCTTGGTTCAGCTCAGTTTGCCCGTAAGGAGCGTAGAGAATACTGCTTTTATACTTGCCTGTCAGGACGATTTCTTCAGATGTGAGACGGCTGGGCAGGCGTTCAGCAATGAAGGAGCCAACTACTCCAATCCTAGTTCGCAGCTGAGGAATGTCGCCGGCACCAAATTCCGTACCGAGAACCGTCACCTTGCCCTTAGTCTTCCAATGCTCAGCCATGAGCAAGCGCAGGAGAGTAGACTTTCCAGAACCGTTGAGACCGAGGATGGCCCAATGCTCCCCTTTTTTTACCTGCCAGTTGAGATCTTTTAAGATGGTTCGGCCTTGTTTAGCCAAGCTCACATTTTCCAGTTTGATAATCTTTTCCATTTTTACTCTTTCTTTCGTTAAATCTCCTTTATTATAACAAAATTTATGGTAAAATAACTGATAGGAGGAGTCAAATGTTTCATAAAAGTAAGCTGATGTTTTGGACCAGTGAGGTCCTTTTGCTAACGATTATTTTCTTTATCTGGCGCCAGATGGGGGATATGATAACCCCGATTGTTAGCGTTGTGAATACCATCTTGATTCCCTTTCTTGTGGGAGGATTTCTTTACTATATTACGAATCCACTGGTAAAATTTCTCCAGGATAAGCTCAAAATCAACCGAATGATTGGGATTCTGATTACACTCAGCCTTCTGTTTGGCTTGATTGCTTTGGGCGTTATTTATCTCTTGCCAATTTTGATTAATCAGCTGAGCAGCTTGATTAATTCCACACAAGGCCTTTATTGGGAAATTCAAAGTTTTGTTAATCAATTATCTAAAAATCCGCTCTTTCGGAATCTGAATATCCAGTCCACCATTCAGCAGCTCAATCTGTCTTATGTGGATATTCTGCAGAATATTCTCAACAGTGTAACCAACAGTCTGGGCAGCGTTCTGTCAGCAGTTGTCAACACGCTGATGATTTTGATTATGACGCCGATTTTCTTGGTTTACTTCCTCATGGATGGCCATAAGCTTTTGCCCATGCTGGAGCGGACAGTCCTCAAGCGCGATAAGCTCAATATCTCCAGCTTGCTGACCAATCTCAATGCTACTGTTGCCCGCTATATCAGTGGAATTTCAATCGATGCCCTGATTATCGGTGCTCTGGCCTATATTGGCTATAGTGTCATTGGACTCAAGTACGCTTTGGTCTTTGCTATTTTTTCCAGTCTGGCTAACCTGATTCCTTATGTAGGACCGAGTATCGGCTTGATTCCCATGGTCATTACGTATGCTTTTACCGATCCTCAGAAGATGGTGGCGGCCTTGATTTACATGCTGATTATCCAGCAGGTCGATGGCAATATCCTCTATCCCCGTATCGTTGGTGGTGTGATGAAGGTCCATCCTATTACCATCATGGTGCTCTTGCTCTTATCCAGCAATATCTATGGCGTGCTGGGGATGATTGTGGCAATCCCGACCTATTCTATCCTCAAAGAAATCGCCAAGTTCTTGGCTAACCTCTATGACAATCACAAGGAAGCCCAGCAACAGAAGAAGAACGAAGAGTTTGGGATTATTAATAAATAAGGATGAGTTTGGGAATCGATTGATTCTAGGGCCTCAAGACCAGAAAATAAGACGGAAGGAAGACCTTCCGTCTTATTTTCATTTCCTGTGCACTAAATTTAAAAATATGATATAATCAGATTTACTTATACATTTCGAGGAGAAAGAATCAATGGAAGACCCTGGCAGTCAGAATATGTTATGGCAAGCCTTACTACTGTTTATATTGACTTTGTTAAATGCCTTTTTCTCAGCTGCTGAGATGGCAATGGTATCGCTCAATCGGGCGCGTGTGGAGCAAAAGGCTGAAGAGGGCGACCTCAAGTATATCCGGCTCTTAGCTGTCTTGGAAAGCCCCAATAACTTCTTATCAACTATTCAGGTTGGGATTACGGTTATCAATATCCTGTCTGGGGCCAGCTTTGCGGATAATTTGGGAAAATTGTTCTCTTCTTGGATGGGAAATTCTGAAACTGCGCGTGCTATCGGGACTTTCTTGGCTCTGGTGCTGCTGACCTATATTTCCATTGTTTTGGGCGAGCTTTATCCTAAGCGTATTGCCATGAACCTGAAAGACAATCTAGCTGTGCGGGCTGCTCCGGTTATTATTTTTCTTGGCAAGATTGTTAGTCCCTTCGTTTGGTTGCTGTCAGCTTCAACCAACCTGCTGAGCCGAATAACGCCGATGAAGTTTGATGATGCAGACGAAAAGATGACCCGGGATGAGATTGAGTATATGCTAACTAAGAGCGAAGAGACCTTGGATGCGGACGAGATTGAGATGCTGCAGGGGATTTTCTCCCTGGATGAGCTGATGGCGCGTGAACTGATGGTGCCGCGGACGGATGCCTTTATGGTGGACATTCAGGACGATACCAAGGAAATCATCGAAAGCATTCTCAAACAGAGCTTCTCGCGGATTCCTGTCTATGATGGGGATAAGGACAATGTCATCGGTCTGATTCATACCAAGCGACTGCTCAATGAAGGATTCATCAATGGTTTTGACAATATCGTTCTGCGCAAGATTCTGCAGGAGCCTCTCTTTGTACCGGAAACCATGTTTGTCGATGATTTGCTCAAGGAGCTGCGTAACACGCAAAATCAAATGGCGATTCTCTTGGATGAGTATGGTGGTATGGCTGGTTTGGTCACACTGGAAGACCTCTTGGAGGAGATTGTCGGTGAGATCGACGATGAGACTGACAAGGCTGAAATCGAAGTCCATGAAATCGGCGAGAATACCTACATCGTATTAGGAACCATGACCCTCAATGACTTTAATGAATATTTTGAAGTTGAAATCGAAAGCGACGATGTGGATACGATTGCTGGCTATTACTTGACTTGTGTGGGGACTATTCCAGACCCGAAAGAACGCATTAGCTACGAAGTCGAAAGTCAAAATAAGCTACTCATTTTGACCAATGACAAGGTTAAAAATGGCCGTGTTACGAAGGTTAAGGTTGAAATTTCTGACATTATTGAAGAAGCAGAAAAGGCTGAGAAATAACCTCAGTCTTTTAAGTTTCCTTCAAGTTTTTTATAAGTCTGTCTTAAGTTTCTGGGATTATACTAATAGCATCAAAATAGAAATGAGGACAGTCCAATGACATCTAAAGTTACCCTATATGATAAGCAAGTATTGACATTCTCACAGGCGCAAAAGTAAGAAAGGAAGTAATAAGAATAAGTAACGTTTAAAAAGCAGCAGAAGCCCTTAACTAATTTTTTCATATAAATCTCCTAAAACAAGTAAAAAGAATTTTGAGGCTCTTTGTCGCTCCAAAACAAAGCAGCCTTAGACTACTCATAAAAGAAACCACCTCTGCCAGCTGGAAGGCAGGGGTGGTTTTGTGGTCTGGATGGGGAACTCAAGGTTATTCTTTCTGGCGCTTAGCAAAATCCACAAAGCGAAATTTGTCCAGCTTGTGACGGCTCTCGGTATATTGAAACTGGCGGCCGTCTGCCAGATAGACCTGGGATTTGACAGAGACGACTTGCTGGTCCTTGCCGAGGTCCATGAGAATCTTGTCTCGGTCATTGGCGTGGTCAATGGTAAATTCCTTTTTGGCATAGGCAATGTTAAGCTTTAAATCATTTTCCAAATAAGCATAAATGGACTGCTCAGCGATTTCCCTTGTCAAGTAGGGGACGATACCCTTGTCTAAATAGTCAATATCTAATACAGAGGCGATTTGGTCTACAACACGCTGACGGACGATTCGCCAAACCAGTCTATAGGGAGGGAAGCCAGTGATGTCGGATAGTTTCTGATCTACGTTAATCTTTTCCAAGCTGACAACATTGGTTTTGGACTGCATATTATTCTGCTTGACTACTTCTTGATAGCTGGTCAGCTTAGACACAGGAAAGTCAAACTGTTCATGCTTGATGACTTTGGAACCTTGTCCGCGGACTTTTTCAATCAATCCTTCTTCCTGCAGCAGGGCCAGAGCCTTGCGCACCGTGTCGCGGCTGACCTGATAGTCTTCTGTCAGCTGATGTTCGCTGGGCAAGAAGTCTCCGACTGCATAACGTTCTTCCAAAATATCTTTCTCAATCTGTTTGAACAATTGTTTGTATTTCTTCATCATAAACTCCACTTGTTTTCTTTTTTGCATACAACCTAGAAAATTTTATCAAAAATAAAGGCTTTTTTCAACAAACAACTTGCCTACATCTTTGAAATCGATTACAATAATTTGTAGAGATGTGTTGAAAAACTAACTCATAAAAAAATATAAGGAGAGTGCTGGATTCTCATTCAGCCAGTAGTCAAATGGGAAAATTTGAGAAGGAAGCCAAAGATCTGCTAGATGCAATCGGCGGCAAAGAGAATGTTACAGCAGTTAGCCACTGTGCAACTCGGATGCGCTTTGTACTTGGCGATGATAAAAAGGCCAATGTCAAGGCCATTGAGGCAATCCCAGTGGTCAAGGGAACTTTTACAAATGCTGGGCAATTCCAAGTCATCATTGGAAATGATGTGCCAATCTTTTACAATGACTTCACTGCTGTATCAGGTATTGAGGGAGTATCAAAAGAAGCAGCCAAGTCTGCTGCCAAGAGCAAGCAAAATCCCCTTCAGCGGGTTATGGCCACTCTGGCAGAAATTTTTACCCCTATCATTCCAGCTTTGATTGTCGGAGGGTTAATCCTTGGCTTCCGCAATGTCCTTGAAGGCGTTCATTGGTCTATGTTGGATGGGAAAACAATCACAGAGGTATCCAAATTCTGGTCTGGCATCAACCATTTCTTGTGGCTTCCAGGAGAAGCAATTTTCCAATTCCTGCCAGTTGGAATCACTTGGTCTGTTTCTCGTAAAATGGGAACTAGCCAAATTCTTGGGATTGTCTTGGGAATCTGTTTGGTGTCACCACAATTGCTTAATGCTTATTCAGTAGCATCAACATCCGCAGCTGAAATCGCTAAGGACTGGGTTTGGGATTTCGGTTTCTTCACTGTCAATCGTGTTGGTTACCAAGCTCAGGTTATTCCAGCCCTTTTAGCAGGTTTATCTCTATCTTATCTGGAAATCTTTTGGCGTAAACATATTCCAGAAGTAGTGTCTATGATTTTTGTACCATTCTTATCATTGATTCCAGCTCTGATTCTGGCTCATACTGTCTTGGGTCCTATCGGTTGGACAATCGGTCAGGGGCTTTCATCAGTTGTTCTTGCAGGTTTAACCGGTCCAGTTAAATGGCTCTTTGGCGCAGTATTTGGTGCTCTTTATGCACCATTTGTTATCACAGGTCTTCACCATATGACCAATGCGATTGATACTCAGTTGGTAGCTGATGCCGGTGGTACTGGTCTTTGGCCAATGATTGCTCTGTCCAATATCGCTCAAGGCTCAGCTGTATTTGCTTATTACCTTATGAAACGCCATGATGAGCGGGAAGCGCAAATTTCCCTGCCTGCAACCATTTCAGCTTACCTTGGTGTTACTGAGCCTGCTCTCTTCGGGGTCAATGTTAAGTACGTTTATCCATTTGTTGCGGGAATGATTGGTTCGTCTGTTGCGGGTCTGCTTTCTGTAACCTTTAATATAACGGCAAATGCTATTGGTATTGGTGGTTTACCAGGTATCCTTTCTATCCAAGCAAAATATATGATTCCATTTGCTGGAGTTATGCTTGTAGCAATCCTTGTACCAATGTTCCTGACTTTCTTCTTCCACAAGACAGGCTTCTTAACGAAGGCAGAGGAAGATCCAGAATTGCAGGCAGAGTTTGCAGCTCAGGAAGAGGCAGAATTTGCCGGGCCATCCAAAGCTGAGTCATCTCCAGAGGTGAAAGCAGCTGATTCATCAGCTCCTGTAACGATTACTAGTCCGCTGGCAGGAGAAGTCAAAGAATTGAGTCAAGCAACAGATCCTGTCTTTGCACAAGGTTTGATGGGGCGTGGAGTTGTCATTGTTCCTAGCCAAGGTGAGTTGGTTTCACCAGTTAATGGTAGAGTAACAGTCTTCTTCCCAACCAAGCATGCAATCGGTATCCTGTCAGATGAAGGGGTTGAAATCCTGATGCATATCGGAATGGACACTGTTAATCTGGAGGGTAAAGGCTTTGAAGGCTATGTGTCTCAGGGAGATAAGGTTAAGGTTGGCGACAAGCTCATTTCCTTTGATATAGACATGATCAAGAAAGCGGGCTATGTAACGGAAACACCAGTCATCATTACGAACTCAGATAAGTATCAGGTGGAGGTGATTGAACAACTTCCTCGGGTAGTTGAGCGAGGCAGTCAGTTGATGAACGTTAAGCCACTTTAAAGAAAAATGAAATGACTTATAGAAAGGGACGGTGCTTTAAAATCTGTCCCTTTTCTCAAAAAAGGAGAAAATATGACACTTGATAAAACAAAGGTTGTCTACCAAATTTATCCAAAATCTTTTAAAGACACGACGGGGAACGGAGTAGGAGATTTTCGCGGGATTATTGAAAAACTTCCCTACTTGAAAGAGCTGGGAGTGGACATGATCTGGCTCAATCCTTTCTATCCGAGTCCGCAGCGGGACAATGGTTACGATATTTCTGATTACACTGCGGTAGATCCTATCTTTGGAGATATGGCAGACTTTGAAGAGATGGTCAAGGTTGGTCAGCAGCATGGTATTGACTTTATGCTAGACATGGTTCTTAACCATTGCTCGATTGAACATGAGTGGTTCCAAAAGGCACTGGCTGGGGATTCCTACTATCAGGACTTCTTTATCCTGCGGGATGAGCCAACGGACTGGCTGTCCAAGTTTGGCGGCAGTGCCTGGGCTCCATTTGGCGATACGGGCAAATATTATCTACATCTTTATGACATCACTCAAGCAGATCTTAACTGGCGCAACCCCAATGTTCGTCAAGAGCTCTTTAAAGTGGTGAATTTTTGGCGAGACAAAGGAGTCAAGGGCTTCCGCTTTGATGTCATCAACGTCATCGGAAAAGATGAGGTACTGACGGACTGTCCAGAGCAGGATGGCAAGCCAGCCTATACTGATAAGCCAATCGTGCATGACTATCTGCGTATGATGAATGAAGCGACCTTTGGGCAGGACGATTCCTTTATGACGGTTGGCGAAATGAGCGCTACGACGATTGAAAATTGCATTCTTTACACCGCACCAGACCGGCAGGAGCTATCTATGGCCTTTAATTTCCATCATCTCAAGGTGGACTATGAAGATGGACAGAAATGGACGCTTAAGGCCTTTGACTTTGAAGAGTTAAAATGCCTCTTCCACACTTGGGGTAAGGAAATGAGCGATCATGATGGCTGGTCAGCCCTCTTTTGGAACAACCATGATCAGCCGCGAGCTCTCAACCGCTTCGTCGATGTAGAGAATTTCCGCAATGAAGGAGCGACCATGCTGGCAGCCAGTATTCATCTGTCGCGCGGGACGCCTTATATCTACATGGGTGAGGAGATTGGCATGGTGGATCCTGACTACGACTCCATGGAAGACTATGTTGATGTCGAGTCTCTCAATGCTTACCAGGCTCTGCTTGCCGAAGGGCAATCGCCAGAAGCAGCCTTCAGGATTATCAAGGCTAAATCTCGTGATAATTCTCGGACACCAATACAATGGGATGATTCAGTCAATGCAGGTTTTACAACAGGAACTCCATGGCTGAAGGCGGGCAAATCCTATCCTCTTATCAATGTGGAAAATGAAATCAAGGGACCAATCTTTACCTTTTATCAGAAATTGATTGCCCTGCGTAAGGAACTGCCTATCATCGCAGAAGGCAGCTATCAGCCAGCCTATGAAGACAGTCCCCAGGTCTATGCCTTTGAGAGGGAGTGGCAAGGGCAAAAACTTTTAGTACTTAACAACTTCTATGCTGACCCGATTACGGTGGACATCCTGCCGGATTATCAAAATGGTCAGGTTCTCCTATCCAATTACGGCAAGACTCAGATTGACCATGTGATGACCCTGCAGCCATACGAAACCTTGGCTATCTTAGTGGGAGAAAACTAAAGTCTCGAAAGAATCTGGAAATGTTTCCAGATTCTTTTTTTCTGTGTTGGGCCAGTCTAGGCAAGTATTTTTCTGAAGTAAGAGAAACTAATACAGAATTTTAAGAAAGCCTTTGCAAAATTTGATTCTTTTCTTTATAATAAAAATTAAATAGGATAATATACATTTATACAGAAAAGGAGAAATTCATGAAAAAACAAGTTTCTTACAGGCAGCTCTTTCCTACAGTGGTCTTGCTAGCTGCTTTTCTGTCCCTGCTTTTTTCTGTCCAACTGGTCGGAGCAGAAGAAGCAGTAAGTTCGTCGACTTCAGATGCGGCAGCTCTTACAGAGAATCCACCTGTAAGTGATGCGTCGGTTGCCAGTCAAGCAGAGAGTGCATCAGCAGAATCAGGAGAGCCAAAGGCAGCTTCTACAGAGGCAGTGGAAAAGGAAGGCCAAGTTCCTGCTGCAGCACAAGTTGCTGCTAGCGGACCAGAAGCTGTGCCCAATGTGGGAACCATTCAGGGAGAATCACAAACCTCTCCCTATGAGGACAAGGAAGTCCAAGTTTCCAATGTAGTTGTGACGAAAACAGACCGCTATGGTTTTTATGTTCAAGACGTGACTCCTGATGGAAATAGCAGGACTTCTGATGCTCTTTATGTTGTTTCTAAAGAAAAAGTCGATGTCGGAGACAAACTTAGTCTTGAAGGACGCGTCAAAGAAGGCTACATGGAAGATCTCAGCGTTCGTCAGGGACAAACTTTCAACAAGCCCAGTGGTAGTTTGACAGTTACCATGCTGATGGCTTCCAAGGTGACCAAGGAAGGGAAAACTGACTTACCTGATCCAGTTGACATCGTGGCTAATATGCCTCAGGATACGGTCGATAACGATATTAATAATTATCAGCCTCAAAGTGAAGCGTTGGACTACTGGGAAAGTTTGGAAGGAATGTTGACGACGGTGAAGAGGCCACGCGTTTTAGGCCCGCAGTACCGTGGAGACATTTATCTCTTACCTGAAGGCTACCAAGCCCAACCATTAAACAATATCGGAGGTCTCAATCTTCGTCCAAACGCTCAAAATACAGCAACCATTCCAGTCTATGTTGGCAATAAATTCATTGCCAAGGCCAAGGATTATTTCAATGGTGATGTGGTCGGAGTCGTGACCTATCGTGGGAAGATTTACAAGTTGGAGCCGACTCAGCTGCCTGATTTGGTGGACGGTGGCTTGCAGAGACAGGTCTCTCCTATCTATCCAAGCGAAGACAAGCTGACTATTGCTTCCTACAATATCGAGAATTTTTCTGCTAATGCTAAAAAAGGTGAAACACCTGAGGAAAAAGTGACTAGAATCGCTAATTCCTTTATCAATGAAATCCACAGTCCAGATATCATCACGCTCATCGAGGTTCAAGATGAGAATGGCAGTGTCAATGACGGAACGACCAGCGGTGTCAAAAGCGGCGAGAAACTAGCGGCTCGTATCAAAGAACTGGGCGGAAAAACTTACAAGTACACTGAAGTTGCACCACTTGACGGTCAAGATGGCGGCAAGCCTGGCTCTAATATCCGCGTGGCCTTTCTTTACGATCCAAATCGGGTGAAGTTAGTCGAAAAAGAAGCCGGTACGAGTGACGAAGCAGCTAGCTTTTCCGGTGGCCATTTGGTTAAGAATCCTGCCCGGATTGCTCCAACAAATCCAGCCTTTACCAAGGTTCGTAAATCCTTGGCAGCGGAGTTTGAATTTAAGGGCCAGAATATCGTCGTTATTGTCAATCATTTGAAGTCCAAGATTGGGGATGATGCCGTTTATGGCTCTGCTCAGCCAGCAGTTCAGCATACGCAGGCAGCCCGAATTGAGCAGGCTAAAATTTTAAATAGCTTTGTTCAGGAAGGACTGAGACAAAATCCTAACCTTAAGTTTGTGCTGACTGGTGATTTTAACGATTTTGAATTTTCCGAAACGGCTAAAGCACTGGCGGGTAATGAACTGATTAATCTTATGCAGGAGCATGATGCGGCTGACCGTTATTCCTATTTCTACCGCGGCAGCAACCAAAGCTTGGACAATATTTTTATTTCGAAGAACCTGGCAGGCAAGGCAGTCTTTGCGCCTGTCCATATCAATGCCTCTTTCATGGAGGAACATGGCAGAGCATCAGACCATGATCCGGTAGTGGTGCAGCTGGACTTTTCTAAGGATGTTGCAGCTTCAACATCTGACAGTTCCCAACCGTCTCAATCAACTGGACAATCTTCTGTAGCAGCAGAGCAAGGAGCTCCGTCTCAGACCAATCCTCCATCGTCCAATCAAACTAGACAAGGTCAGACAGTTGGCAGCAAGAAGAAGGGACTCCCGCAGACCGGCCAAAATAACAGTGGCTGGGCAGTCTTGGGATTGGCCTTGCTAATGTTTGCTTTTACTCTCAAAAAGAGAAGCAGAAATTAACTAAAATCAATTTAAAAAGTGAAATCAGTGTGGACTAAAGAACCTACCCTGATTTTTTATTTGCCAGCATCTAAGAGCAAGTCTGTTACCGCTTTCGCCCTAAAATTTCATCTGTTGTAAAACACTGAAAATGAAACTGAAAAACAGTTTGTTTTCTAAAAAATAGGCAAATTAAGTCTATTTTTGCTTTAATCATGTTATAATGTAGTTAGTTATAAAACGTTTTCAGAGTTAAGAGGTTGTGCGATGGTTGAAGAGAAAATTGAAGAAGCAGTTGATTATGGAAAGGTAACGGGCATGATCCACTCCACCGAAAGTTTTGGAGCTGTTGATGGACCGGGTATCCGTTTTATTGTTTTTTTGCAGGGCTGCCATATGCGCTGCCAGTACTGCCATAATCCGGACACATGGGAGATGGAGACCAACAAATCTCAGCTGCGGACAGTGGATGATGTCTTGCAAGAGGCTCTCCGTTATAAGGGCTTCTGGGGCAACAAAGGCGGCATCACTGTCAGCGGAGGAGAAGCCTTGCTGCAGATTGATTTTCTAATTGCCCTCTTTACCAAGGCTAAGGAACTGGGCATCCACTGTACTTTGGATACCTGTGCCCTCCCCTTCAGAAATACGCCTCGCTATCTGAAAAAATTTGACAAGCTTATGGCAGTCACTGACCTTGTCCTACTGGATATTAAAGAGATTAACGAAGAACAGCACAAAATCGTGACCAGCCAGACTAACAAGAATATCTTGGCTTGTGCCAAGTACCTGTCTGACATTGGAAAGCCAGTCTGGATACGCCATGTCTTGGTGCCGGGATTGACCGACCGCGATGATGACCTGATTGAGCTAGGTAAGTTTGTTAAGACACTGAAGAATGTTGATAAGTTTGAAATTCTCCCTTACCATACCATGGGAGAATTCAAATGGCGGGAGCTGGGTATCCCTTACAAACTGGAAGGAGTTAAGCCTCCAACAGCTGATCGGGTCAAGAATGCCAAGGAACTCATGCAGACTGAATCCTATACAGAGTATATGAATCGGGTGCATAATAGCTAATCTACTTTGAGTATGAATTAATGGGCTGGTAGGCTACCAGTCCATTTTTCTTAAGAAAATGTCCTTCTGCTTTTGTGAAATGCCTGTAATTGTGGTAAAATAAATGCAATAAGTTTATATAAAAGAAGAGGTTTATCATGTCTAAAATTTTAGTTTTCGGTCACCAAAATCCTGACTCAGATGCCATCGGTTCATCTTACGCTTTTGCTTACTTGGCTCGCGAAGCTTATGGCTTGGATACAGAAGTTGTTGCTCTGGGTGAGCCTAATGAAGAAACAGCCTTTGTTTTGGGTTACTTTGGCGTGGCAGCACCGCGCGTGATTACATCTGCAAAGGCAGAGGGAGCTGAGCAAGTTATCTTGACTGACCACAATGAATTCCAGCAGTCTGTGACAGATATCGCTGAAGTTGAAGTTTATGGCGTAGTGGACCACCACCGTGTTGCTAACTTTGAAACGGCTAGTCCACTTTACATGCGCTTGGAGCCAGTGGGATCTGCTTCCTCTATTGTTTACCGTATGTTCAAGGAGCACGGCGTAGCAGTTCCAAAAGAAATTGCAGGATTGATGCTGTCTGGTTTGATCTCTGATACTCTCTTGCTCAAGTCACCAACAACTCATCCGACTGACAAAGTCATTGCACCAGAATTGGCTGAGCTAGCTGGTGTCAACTTGGAAGAGTATGGTTTGGCAATGCTTAAGGCAGGTACAAACTTGGCTAGCAAGTCTGCAGAAGAATTGATCGACATCGATGCGAAAACATTTGAGCTCAACGGAAACAATGTCCGTGTGGCACAGGTCAACACAGTTGATATTGCTGAAGTTTTGGAGCGTCAAGCAGAAATCGAAGCGGCTATTGAAAAAGCAATCGCTGATAATGGCTATTCTGACTTTGTCTTGATGATTACAGATATTATCAACTCAAACTCAGAAATTTTGGCTATCGGAAGCAATATGGACAAGGTCGAAGCAGCCTTCAACTTTGTTCTTGAAAACAACCATGCTTTCCTTGCAGGCGCTGTTTCTCGTAAGAAGCAAGTGGTACCTCAACTAACAGAAAGTTTTAATGCTTAAAGAGCTCATTTGAGGGAATAAGTTACTAGATGAGGGCTATTCCCCTCATACTTAAAAAGGGGTCTCGGCTCCTTTTTTGATAGGCGAGAGAAATGAAGATTCAAGATTTACAAGACGGAGATTTGATTTTTACAGTCGGATCTTCAGAAATTGCTGCTGCAATCCGAGCAGCAACAGGTTCATACAGTCATGTGGCCATCTTTTTTAATGGTGAGATTTATCATGCAACCCATGAGAAGGGTGTTGTCAATCAAGATTTGTCTGATTTTTTGCAGGATGAGGATGTTTATGACGTATATCGCTATCCAGCTATTGATGCAGATGTTGTCTTTAAAAAAGCCAAATTGCATCTAGGAAAGCCATACAATTTCAGCTTCTATCCGCAGTCCGATGGTTTTTACTGTTCGGAGTATATTGCAGAGATTTTGCCGATTTTTGATACGATTCCCATGCAGTTTGGCGATGAGAAAAATCTGATTTCTGATTTTTGGCAGGAATATTATCTGGACTTGGGCTTAGCGGTTCCCATAGGTCAGCCTGGGACGAATCCTAGCCAGTTGGCTCAGTCAAGAAAACTCATCTACAAAGGAGAACTCCATGATTAAAATCATCAATCCCAGCCGTTTGACGCGCCAGCCTTTTTTCCAGGAGCTGATTGATTATTTGGATCAGCATGAGGCAGTGATTCTGCGGGAGATTAAGAGAGACTTTGAGGGCGTGGCCAACATTGACCGCTCGATAGAAGAGTATATCAAAGCTGGCTACATCCGGCGGGAGAACAAGCGATATTACCTATCGCTGCCTCTTGTGGAAAGTTTGGAGGACTTGTGTTTGGATCAGGAAATCTTTATCCGTAATGATAGTCCCCTCTATCAGGAACTGTTGGAGCTGCGCTTTGAGACTCAGCTTTCCAATCAGACCAATGCGGCTGTTTTGCTTGAAGAGACAGATTTTCTGCGGGATAAGCTGACCTTGGCAAATTATTTTTACAAGATGCAGCGCCAGTATCCCCTGTCTGAGGCACAAAAGCCCCTCTATGCTGTCTTGGGCGATGTCAATCCCGAGTATGCACTAAAGTATATGACGACCTTTCTTCTTAAGTATGTCCGCAAGGATGAGCTCATGCAGAAGCGGCGGGACATTTTTGTCGATAGCCTAGTAATCTTGGGCTATATCCGGCAAAACGAAGCAGGCAAGTATGAGTTACAGGCCAGCTTTGATAAGGAGAGATTGATTTTTCAGCTGGACTGATTTTCTCATAGAATGAGCAGAATAGTTGACCTTTGAAAAGAAAAAACTTATACTACTGTAAACGGTATCAGAAACCGTAAAAAAGAATGGAGGCAAAATTATGTCACTAGAAAATAAATTCGATCAAGCTAAAGGCGCTGTTAAAGAAGGCGTGGGCAAAGTTACAGGCGATAACAAGACTGAAGCAGAAGGCTTTTTAGAAAAAACTGTTGCCAAAGCCAAAGAAGTTGCTGAAGATGCTAAAGGAGCTGTAGAAGGTGCCGTTGAAGGTATCAAAAACAGCTTGGATAAATAAAAAACAATCAGTCGATTATTCGGCTGATTATTTTTTTTGCTGATACATAAGGTAGAGGAAGTAGGGGGCTCCAATAATGGAAATCAAAATGCCTGTTGGGACGGAGCTTCCGATGAGGAAGGTTCTTGTGATCGTATCTGCCCCTGTCATGATAAAGGCCCCTAGCAGCATAGCGGCCGGAAAGAGTAAGCGATGATCGCTAGGTAGGGAGCGTTTGCTGATATGGCTAGCCAACATACCTATAAAGACTATATTTCCAGCTAGAGATAGGCTAAAGGCGACGAGAGCACTGGCTAATAACAAGGTTATCTGCTGCTCTCTTTTTAGATGAAGCCCCAGACCAAGAGCTGTTTCATCATTTAGGCTGAGGATATTGAGCTTGTGGGAGCGCAGATAGGTTAGCAACCAGAATAAAAGCAAGAAGGGGCCAGCAATAGCTAGACTTTCCCAGTTATTACCCGTAATCTTACCAGCTAGCCAGCTAACTACATAGGTCAGTTTGTTCTGATTGACACGGCCGGTGATGGCAATCATACTGGAAGACAGAATGGTTGACAAGGTTACACCAGCGATAATGAGCTTGACGGGGCTGATAGCTTGACCTTTTTGATGTGAGATCAGGTAAATAAGGGCTACAGTCAGCATACCGCCAAAGGTTGCGATAAAGGGAAGATAGCGGATATAGAAAGGATCAGTCACTTCTAGCTTGCTGATAGCAAGAGTAATGATAACACCAGCTCCGGCATTGATTCCCAAGGTTCCTGAATCGGCAAGTGGGTTTCGAGTAAAGGTCTGCAGCAGTACACCGCTCATCCCTAGCGAAGCTCCTGCTAGAAGGCAGACCAGAATTCGAGGCAGGCGGATCTGCTCCATGATAAAGGTGCTGCCATCATCTCCTTGCCCCAGCAGATATCGAAAAGCTTCACCGATATTAAATTCCTGATCGCCTGATGATAGAGACAGTAGGAAAATTAGGAAAGTCAGGAGGCTGAGGCTTACTAGAACCAAAAGAATTCGTTTTTTATCTCTCATAGAAGGCCCCCTTTCTCATCAGCCATAGGAAGACTGGCAGCGTAACGAGACTGATAATAGAGCTAAGAGGCAGACCGACCATATGACTCGCAGCAAAATCACAGATCAATAGAAAGAGCGCTCCTGCTAGCATCGTCAGTGGCAGGATTTTTTGGTAATTCTTTCCGCTGATGGTTTTGACAAAGTGTGGAATAATCAGTCCGACGAGGGCAAGGCTTCCTACTAGGGCAACGGCTGCCGCTGATAACAGTAGAACAATACTCAGAAAGAACAGGGTTATCTGAGTCGTTCGCTGGCCTAAGCTCTTGGCTACTGTTTCATTGAGGCTGAGAATGGTTAGTTGGTGAGAAAATAGCTGAGCCAGTAAGAGGCCTAATAAGATAAAGGGAGCAATGATTTGCAGCATTTTCCAATTGGTTCCTAGAAGCCCTCCAGCCTGCCAACCGATGACAGCATTGGTCAGGTTGAGGTAAATGGTCAAGCCTTGTCCGATGGCAGTCAGGAGTGTTGTTACCATGGCACCGGATAAGACGAGTCGTAGTTGCTCAAAACCTTTTCTAGGATGGTAGGAGAGGCTAAAAACCAGAATACTGGCTAGACAGGCTCCTGCAAGTGAGAGCAGGAGGATGCTACTGTAGTGTATACTCTTAGAAAAGGCATAACCGCAGATGAGCGCTAGGCCAGCTCCAGAGTTGATCCCCAAAAGTCCCGGATCAGCAATGGCATTGCGGGTTATCCCCTGCATGATGGCTCCTGAAACGGCCAAGCTAGCTCCGACTAGCAGAGCTGCAATTCCTCTAGGTAAGCGCAGATCTATGATGATGTTCTGGGCTGGACTTTCCTTGAAAGGATGGCTCAGAGTTTCTATCAGTTGCCGATGGGAGTAGCTGGGAATGCCAAAGCGCAGGTAGAGATAGAGTCCGCTAATCAGCAGGAGAATAAGGGCGAAAAAAACAAGCCAAAAGATGTTTGGCCTATTTTTTTGAGTGAAGAGTGAATGAAGCATCATCTGGAATCCTTTATATAGTCGAAAATCAAATAGCTATCATGAGATATATCGCTTACTAGCAATGTTTTTAACTAGTCTAAGTTTCTGCAAGGAATGGCCTAGTTCATTTTTTCAAGGCCATCTTGAATAGTTTTGAGTTCGTATTCAAGTGTCAATGGATCGTTGAAATAAAAGGCGTTGGCATCCACTTTTAAGATATGATTCTGTTGAACAGCGGGAATAGATTTCCAAACATCGCTTTCGTAAAGAGCGCTGCCTGTTTTATCATCTTCAGCTGCAACCAAGACATAATCGCCAATATACTCACTCACCGTTTCTTGGCTGACTTGCAAGTAGCCACTTGGGAATACTTCATCCTTCACCTTTTGTGGGGCATCAAATCCCAGAGATTTGTAGATGACTTCTCCGCCTCGTCCCCAGTTGTTACCGAAGAGGTAGATTTCCTTTTCATATAGTCCGACAACGGTGAAAGTGACATTTTGTCCCAGCTTTTCTTTTAACTGCTTGCCAATATCAGCTGTTTTGCTCTTCCAATCAGCAATCCATTGGTCAGCTTCTTTTTCCTTACCAAAGATTTGGCCAAAGCGATTCAGGATTTCTAAATAGTCATTTTTTCCATAATCAATGGCAATAGTTGGAGCGATTTTCTTTAGTTCATCGATATTTTTGTCACTGGCATCTACCACGATAAGGTCTGGCTTTTGCTTGGCGATAGACTCCAAATCTTCTGGCATCAGGACCTTGGCATTTTTGACTTTTTCTTTGAGGACAGGATTTTTAGCATCATAGGATGTTACAGTGACAGGGTCGAAACCTAGTTGCAGCAAATAGCCTGTGTAGGTAGAGGAGAGGCTGGCGATGCGTTTTGGATTTTTAGGAATATCGCCGTAGTAGTGAAATCCATCAATTTTGGGCTTGCTGGATAGCTCGACCTTGTCTGCAGAGGCAGAGTTTTCGGATTTAGATGAGCTGCCGCAGGCAACTAAAAGGAAGATGGTGACAGTAAGGATGGCAAATGATAAAAACTTTTTCATTTTTTCCTCCAATTCTATAAAAAGTTTAGAAGATGTATCCATGAAGAAGATATGGGAAACTTATCTATGAATACATGACTTATTTAACGAGCTGATAGCTGAGGCAGAGCGGCTTATCCTGAATAGGATCCCGAATAATCTGGGCTTCAATCTGAAAAATGTCTCTCAGAATATCCGAGGTCATGACCTGCTCAACACTTCCTTGGTACTGAATACACCCATTTTTCATGGCAATCAGCTGATGGGAAAAGCGGGCAGCTAGGTTGATGTCATGCAGAACCATGATAATGGTTTTTCCGCTGAGTCGGTTGAGGTCATTCAGCAACTCCAAGATTTCCAGCTGATGATTCATATCCAGATAGGTGGTTGGCTCGTCCAGAAAAATAGTCTCTGTATCTTGAGCTAGAGCCATAGCAATCCAGACGCGCTGACGCTGACCTCCAGACAAATCATCCACCTGCCAGTCCGAAAATTCGCTGACCTGAGTTGCTTCCATAGCCCAGCAGATTTTTTCCCGGTCTTCTGTACTGAGCCGCCCCAAGCCAGTTTGATGCGGAAAGCGGCCATAAGAGACCAGATCATAGACGGTGATGCCATCGGTCGCCTCCATGGTTTGGGGCAGCAAGGCAATCTTTTGCGCCACCTCCTTGGTCGGCAGTAGGGCGATGGACTGTCCATCCAGAGTTATGCTGCCAGCTTTTGTCGGCAAAATACGGGTAAAAGCCTTGAGAAGCGTGGATTTACCGCAGCCATTGCTACCGATAATAGTTGTAATCTTTCCCTCGGCGAGTTGGCAGTCCAGTCCGTCAATAATAACCTTTTGATCGTAGGCGACCTGGATACTTGCTGCAGAGATAGTGGACATAGACTTCCTTTCTGGCTGATTCTTCTATCAGAATTACGCCTTTTATTATACCATAAAAATTTTTCTAAAAAAATAGTTTTCTGACAATTTAATAAAAATAAAATAAAAAAGTTTTATAAATTTGTAAATAATAAAAATTTAAGCTTTTCATGCTAAGATAGAAATATAAAAAAGAACCTGAAATGATGACATAAATTTACAGGTGGTGAAAGGAAATATGATGAAATTATTGACAAACCTACGCCCCTCTAAGCCTTTGAAAGAGCTGAGGTGGTTTGATATTGCAGTGATTACCCTGCTCATGTTTGGGCAGTTTATTTATCGCTCAACGGAGCTTTATTTAGCTAGCTTTGCACCAGCTTCCAGCACAGGAGCGACTGAAACGGTGACCAATACAGCCACTGAAGGAGCGGCTTTTTCTAGTAATTTCAATTTTCAGCTGCTGATGCTGGTCTTGACCATTCTTTACCTATTGTTTCGGCGCTTTGACTTTAAGCAGCTTCCTATTCGTCTGAGCTGGTCGGTTCTCCTCTGGACCCCTCTTATTTTTGTAGCAGTAGGGTTCTTTGGTGACATTGTGACGACACTGAGCGGCGAGTATAATTACTTTGATCCAACCCTCTGGTCTTATGTAGATGTGCTAGAAATCTTCCGGAAATTTGCTGAACTGACACCTATGGCCATCCTCTATGGACTTCTCAATGGCTTCTATGAAGAATTCTTCTTTCTGGGTCTTATGACCTCTGTTAAGGATAAGTATAAGTGGTGGGCGCTGGCCTACTCTACTATCATTCGGATTTCTTTCCACACCTATCAGGGCATGCTGTGGGCCTTGGTTATCGGAGTGGTGTACGGTCTCTTTTACTATTTCCTTTACAAGTACAAGGTCAAGAACCTCCTGCCTTTCTTTCTCATGCACGCCTTGGCGGATATGTTTGGCTCCAGCTTGATGTACGTTCTGATTAAATGGCGGTAATTTTTACAAAACGACAATAAAAAGGCGATATCCACGCCTTTTTTCTTATAAATACTTTTCAGCAAGAGCATAGTCTCCTGGATAAGTTACTTTTTCTCCTTCTACGATTTGGTAAGCATCTGCTCCTTTACCGGCCAGAATGACGGCATCTCCCTCTCGGTCTGTCAGACTGAGAGCTTTTTTGATTGCTTCTTCTCGGTTGGCTATTTTGTCCACTGGATAGGAGATGTAGGATGCGATTTCCTCCGCAATGGCTAGAGGATCTTCATAGTTGGGGTCATCCGCGGTTAAGATGACAGTTAGCTCAGGATGCTGATTAAGCAGGAGACCGAAGTCTTTGCGGCGGCTTTCACCCTTGTTGCCGGTAGCACCCAAGAGGAGGATAATCTTACCCTTTTGGTGTTCCTCTACCACAGACAGCAGGTTGCTTAGGCTAACACCATTGTGAGCGTAGTCAACGAAGACCTTGGCGCCGTTTTTCTGAGTCAGAACTTCCATGCGGCCTGGGACTCGGGTTGCGGCAATCCCTTTTTTGATGTCTTCGAGGCTAGCACCTAGACGCAGACAGGCAAGACCAGCCGCTACTGCATTTTCTTGATTGAAGTGGCCAATGAGCTGGATATCATAGTGGCCAGCTAATTTACCAGCAGCTTCAAAGCTGAAAGCCTGAGAATCTATGATGGTATTGCTTGAGCCTGCTCCATAGAAATCGTGTTCCATAGAAGCGACTTGCTCTTTCACGATTTGGAAATGGTCCATGTCGCTATTCACGATAACTGCTCGGCTATGGTCCATCAAGAGCCGCTTATTGTAGAAGTAATCTTCAAAGGTCGGATGCTCAATCGGACCGATATGGTCGGGGCTGATATTGAGAAAGACACCGACATTAAAGGTTAGGCCATAGACCCGTTTCTTGAGATAAGCCTGACTGGAAACTTCCATGATGAGATGAGTCCGACCATTGGCTAAGGCTTGGGCCATCATTTTAATGAGATCCAGACTCTCTGGTGTAGTCAGAGTTGACTTGAAGAAGGTCTCGCCATCCAAAGTAGTGTTCATAGTCGAGAGCAGGGCAGGCCGATGGCTTTGAGAAAGGATCTGATAGGCAAAATAAGCTGTAGTTGTCTTGCCTTTGGTGCCAGTAAAGGCAAGCAGTTTGAGCTTTTTCTCAGGATGGCCGTAAAATTCCATGGCTAAGAGACTCATGGCCTGTTTGACATCGTTGACCAAGAGGACTGGAATGCCCACTTGAAAGTCTGTCTCGCTGATATAAAAGCGCAGGCCAGCTGAGACGGCTTTTTCTAGAAATTCTTTCTTAAAAGCCTCACCCTTGACAAAAAAGAGGGTAGAGGCATCCGCTTCCCTGCTGTCATAGCTGATACTATCGAAAGTCAAGCCGCTGTAGGAGAAGAAGTATTCTCCGCCTTTGACAATATCACGAAAATTATGGTCTTCTTTTAAAATAGCTAATACGGTTTCAATTTTAATCATAAATCTATTGTAAACCTTATGGCTGGGTTTTACAAGAGGCAAGGAAAAGTTTATAATAAAAGAAGAATAAATAGAAGAGGTTTTCTATGAGCCAAGAAACAACAAGCCAGCAGCAGCAGATGCTGCGGGGAACTGCCTGGCTAACTGCCAGCAATTTTATCAGTCGTCTTCTGGGTGCCATCTATATCATTCCTTGGTATATCTGGATGGGCAAGCACGGCGCCGAGGCCAACGGCCTTTTTACTATGGGCTACAATATCTATGCCTGGTTTTTACTGATTTCGACAGCCGGCGTGCCAGTGGCAGTAGCCAAGCAGGTGGCTAAGTACAATACCATTGACAAGGAAGAGCACAGTTTCACTCTCATCCGAGAGTTTCTCAAATTTATGCTGCTTTTGGGAGCTGTCTTTTCAGTGATTATGTACCTGCTCTCACCAGTTTTCGCTTCTATGTCTGGCGGTGGTTCAGACTTGGTGCCAGTCATGCAGAGTCTGTCTTTGGCTGTTTTGATATTCCCATCAATGAGCGTTATCCGAGGTTTTTTCCAAGGGTTTAACAATCTCAAGCCTTATGCCATCAGTCAGATTGCGGAGCAGGTCATTCGGGTTATCTGGATGTTGCTGACAGCCTTTTTCATCATGAAAATCGGTTCTGGCAACTATGTAGAAGCGGTTACCCAGTCTACCTTCGCCGCCTTTATCGGCATGTTGGCTAGCATGGCTGTCTTAGCCTTCTATCTCTGGAAGACAGGTATGCTGACTTCTATCCTTCATAAGTCTGCCAATGCAGGGGAGATCAATAGCCGTGCCCTCCTCTGGGATACCATCCGAGAAGCCATTCCTTTCATTATCACAGGATCTGCCATTCAGCTTTTTCAGATTATTGACCAAAATACCTTTATCCATGTCATGGGTTGGATTAGCAAGTACAGCAAATCCGAGTTGCTGGTTCAGTTTGCCTATTTCTCAGCCAATCCTAATAAAATTACCATGATTTTAATTGCCGTGGCTACCTCTATCGGCGGTGTCGGGATTCCGCTTTTGACCGAGAACTATGTCAAAGGTGATTTCCGATCGGCTGCCCGCTTGGTGCAGGACAATCTCAGCATGCTGATTTTCTTTATCTTGCCAGCAACCATTGGTGCTGTTTTGGTAGCGGAACCTCTGTATACCGTTTTCTATGGTAAGCCAGACGGCTTAGCACTGGGACTTTTCATCTTTGCTATGCTGCAGACCATTATCCTCAGTCTATATACGGTGTTGGCTCCGATGATTCAGGCCCTCTTCCAGAATAGAAAGGCGATTATTTACTTCCTGTATGGAGTAGGAGTCAAGTTGGTGCTGCAAGTGCCCTTGATTTATATTTTCAAAGCTTATGGACCTCTTCTTGCGACGACGATTGGTCTGATTATCCCAATCCTGCTCATGTATCAGGAAATTCGCAAGGTAACAGGTCTGAATCCTAAGAACCTCTTTAAGCGGAGCCTCCTGTCAGTGATTCTGACGGTTCTGATGACCATCTTTGTCTTGGTGGCAGAGCTTCTTATCGGTCTCTTCCTTCATCCAAGCGGACGGATTTCCAGCTTTGCCTATATCGCTCTGATTGGCGGTATCGGTCTTGCTGTCTATGGCGGTCTGGCGCTCAAAGTTCGCCTTATGGATCGCTTTATCGGTTCAAAAGCAGCTAGTTTGCGTCGACGCTTTCATATCTATTAAAAAGCCACTAGGCTTTTTAATTTTTAGCTTTGCTTTTCTAAAACATCAACATTATAGTTTCAAACTATAGCTAGCTCTTGGAAAGAAAAAAGATAAATGTTTTCAAAAGATGTTACAATAGAGGGTGAAATATTAGCGAAGGATTGGAAGGTTAATATGAGTAAGGACATAAAATTAAATACACTACTGGCTCAGGCTGGGGTTAAAAAAGATGAAACAACCGGTGCTTTGACAACACCCCTGCATTTTTCAACGACCTACCAGCACCCTGAATTTGGTCAGTCAACAGGTTATGACTATACTCGAACCAAGAATCCAACGCGGGTTAGCTTGGAAGAGACTCTGGCTGCTATCGAAAGTGCAAATTATGCTCTAGCGACTAGCTCTGGTATGTCGGCTATTGTGCTGGCCTTTAGTGCCTTTCCAGTTGGCAGCAAGGTTTTGGCTGTTCGGGATCTCTATGGTGGCTCTTTTCGCTGGTTTGCTCAGGCTGAAGCAGAAGGGCGCTTTGCCTTTACCTATGCTAATACAGAAGAAGAACTACTGAACAATCTGACAGAGGATATAGATATTGTTTATATCGAGACACCGACCAATCCTCTTATGGTAGAGTTTGACATTGCTCGCATTTCCCAAGCAGCTCATGAGCGAGGAGCAGCTGTCATTGTGGACAATACCTTCTACAGTCCTATTTATCAGAGACCGCTGGAGGATGGAGCTGATATTGTTCTGCACTCTGCAACCAAGTATCTGGGCGGGCACAATGATGTCTTGGCTGGAGCCATCATGACTAATGATGCTGCTATTTATGACAAGCTATACTATAACCTCAATACAACTGGGCCAGTCCTGTCTCCTTTTGACAGCTATCTGCTTTTGCGCGGTCTCAAGACATTGGCTTTACGCATGGAGCGTTCTACTCAGAATGCACAAGAAGTAGTCGCTTTTCTGAAGCAATCTCCTGCGGTAAAAGAGGTTCTCTATCCAGGCAAGGGTGGTATGATTTCCTTTAAAGTTATGGACGAAGGGAAGATTCCTCATCTCTTAAATAGCCTGAAAGTCTTTACCTTTGCGGAAAGTTTGGGTGGAGTAGAGAGCTTGATTACCTATCCGACGACCCAGACTCACGCAGACATTCCGGTGGAAGTGCGTCATTCTTATGGTTTGACTGATGATTTGCTGCGCCTGTCAATTGGAATTGAGGATAGTCGAGATTTGGTAGACGATTTACGTGCAGCCTTGGAGAATGAATAATATGGGAAGATATAATTTTGAAAAAGCCCCCTGTCGTGTAGGGCATCATACTTATAAATGGAAAGAAGCGGAGAAGGACAAGGAAGTCCTGCCAGCTTGGATTGCAGATATGGATTTTGAAGTCCTGCCTGAAATCCAGCAAGCTGTTCATGACTATGCTAATCAGTTAGTCTATGGCTATACCTATGCTAGTGAAGAGCTAATCAATGCTGTTCTAGATTGGGAGCGAGATGAGCACGACTATACCTTTGATCGGGAAGCCTTGGTATTTATAGAAGGAGTTGTTCCTGCTATTTCAACAGCTATCCAAGCCTTTACCAAGGAAGGGGATGCTGTCCTAATCAACACTCCTGTTTACCCACCTTTTGCACGCAGTGTCAAGCTCAATAATCGTCAGCTTATTACCAATTCTTTGATAGAGCAGGATGGTCTCTTTCAGATTGACTTTGAGCAGCTAGAGCGGGACATTGCAGACAATGAAGTCAAGATTTATGTTTTGTGTAATCCTCATAATCCCGGAGGTCGAGTTTGGGAACGGGAGGTGTTAGAGAAAATTGGCCGCCTCTGCCAAAAGTACGGCGTCCTCCTGGTCTCAGACGAAATCCATCAAGATTTGACGCTGTTTGGCCATGAACATCAGTCTTTCAATACTGTCTCACCTGACTTTAAGGACTTTAGTCTGATTTTAGCCAGTGCAACTAAGACCTTTAATATTGCTGGGACCAAAAATTCCTATGCAGTGATTGAGAATTCAAGCTTGCGGCATCAGTTTAAAAAGCGCCAGTTAGCCAACAACCAGCATGAAATTCCTGGTCTTGGATTTTTAGCGACAGAAGCAGCCTATCGATACGGTTGGTCTTGGTTGATGGAGCTCAAGGAAGTTCTTGAGAAGAATGTGAATTTTGTGGTTGATTATTTTGCCAAGGAAGCGCCGCGTCTGCGGGTCATGAAGCCTCAAGGGACTTATCTGATTTGGCTGGACTTTTCAGATTATGGCCTGACAGATGACCAGCTTTTTCAGCTGCTACGAGAAGAGGCAAAGGTCGTCCTGAATAGAGGAAGTGATTTTGGTCAAGAAGGCAAAGGTCATGCCCGCTTAAATGTTGCTGCTCCAGAGACCATGGTTGAAGAAATCTGCTCCCGTATTGCAGAGGTATTGCCAAAATAAATCAAAATATTTTTGAAATTTATCTCAAGCGAGAAAAGATGATTGACAATCCTTTGAAAGAGGAGTATAGTAATAGTGGAAAATCGGTAGGTGAGGCTACCATAAGGATACGGATGACTACCGCAAAGCAGTGGAGACACTACTCGTTGGTTAACAGTCCTGATCGCCAAGGTCAAGACTAAGCTCATTTCATCGCCTTATGGAGTTAAAGCTTGAACGGTGAATGCTTGCTTTATCTGTGCTTAAAACAATGAAGCAAATAACCTGACATGCAAACAACCCTGCTGAGAAATTGGCAGGGTATTCTTTTTTGTTGAAAATATTTCAAGAGAGTAAATAGTTGATTGGCCTGCCTCTTAAGAAAAAAGAAGGAGGAATAGTGATGAAGTTTTGGTATTCTAGTACCAGTCCTTTTGCGCGTAAAGTATATGTTACAATTTTACATCATCATTTAGAGGAGCAAGTGGATATTCAGAAAGTTCAGGTGGCTTTTGATAGAAATTCACCGCACAATCAAGATAATCCTTTAGGTAGAATTCCTGCTTTTCAAGCTTCCAGTGGAGAATGGTTATATGGTAGTGATTTAATTTCTCAATATTTAGACGAACTAGGTCAGGAAGTCTCACTTTTCCCCAATGGAATGGATAAATGGCATGTTTTAAATATACTGTCCATTGCTGAAGGAATTTTGGAAAATACAATGCCGATTGTTGCGGAAAAATTTTTCCATGAAAAAGAACATTGGTGGAAAGACAGACATCAGCAAATTGAAGAGAGAAATATACGGAGTTTGTCTTTGTTAGAGAAACTGGCTACTGAGCAAGGGCTCTCTTTAAATATTGCAACAATCCAAGTAGTTGCTCTTGTAGATTGGTGGAATTTACGTGAAGAAGTTATTGGATTTTCTTTAAAAGAAAATTTTCCAGAATTGCAAGATTGGACACAGAAGATGAATGCCACTTTTGACGTCTTGCAGGCATCTTGGGACTTTTAATTGTTTTTATAAATTAAGAAAGGAGACACGCGATGCAAATTGACGATTATCCGGAACCGCACATACACAGCCAATCGCTGATTTGTGTCGTTCTGTCCTCATAAAGTGATTGGTTCCTGTGTATGAAATTTATCAATCATACATCAAGGAGAAACCAATGAAAACAGTAAAAGAAAGATTAGTTGCTGCGCTGCAGCTTCCTGTAACAGAAACTCTGGCATTTTACAAGAGTTCCTTTCGTGGCCTGACAGAAGAGCAGGTCGAAGAAAATCGTGACCTTTATGGTGAAAATATCATCACAAAGGGTCAGGAAGACTCTATTCTAAAGAAAATTTACGAGTCTATCATTAACCCCTTTACAGTCATCTTATTGGTGATTGCCCTCGTGTCCTTAGTGACCAATGTTTGGCTGGCTAAGCCTGGTGAGGAAGATCCGACGACTTCCATCATCATTGTTGTTCTAGTGCTGATTTCTGGAGGCATTCGTTTTGTTCAGGAATTGCGGAGCGACCGCGCTGCTAGCAATCTGTCTCAGTTGATTGTCAACACGGCTACGGTTATCCGTGAAGGAGCAGAGCAGGAACTGCCGATTGATGAGCTTGTTGTAGGAGACATCATCAAACTTAGTGCTGGAGACATGATTCCTGCAGATGTACTGCTGCTGGATTCGCGTGATTTCTTTGTTCAGCAGTCCGGCCTGACAGGCGAAAGCGATGCAGTAGAAAAGGTCTGTCTGGCCAAGTCGGATGGGCAAAATCTAGATAGCCTTTTAGAAACAGAGTCGCTGGCTTTTATGGGAACCAACGTTATTTCCGGAAGAGCTACAGCTCTGGTGCTGGTGGTTGGCGATGAGACCATGATGGGAGCCATTGAGCAGACGCTTAACACCTATGATGAGCCGACCTCTTTTGAGCGCGAGATGAATAGTATCTCCTGGCTTTTGATTCGTCTGATGCTCGTCATGGTTCCGGTCGTGTTCTTCATAAACGGTCTGACTGACGGTGACTGGCTGGAAGCAGGTGTCTTTGCTCTCAGTGTTGGAGTCGGCCTGACTCCAGAAATGCTGCCTATGATTATCACAGCGAGCCTGGCTAAAGGTTCTATTATCATGGCTCAGGAAAAGGTCGTGATTAAGAAGCTGAATGCCATCCAAGACCTAGGAGCTATTGATATCCTTTGTACGGATAAGACGGGCACACTGACCCAAGATGAGATTGTGTTAGAATACCCGCTGGATATTCATGGAGATTTGGACTTAGCAGTGCTCCGTCGTGCTTTTCTCAATTCCTACTATCAAACAGGTCTCAAAAACCTCATGGATCGGGCCATTATCAACCGGACGGAGAAAGAAGCAGAAAAGCATGAGATTGTCCGTAATCTAGACCAAACCTTTAAGAAAATTGATGAACTGCCCTTTGACTTTGAACGCCGTCGCATGAGTGTCATTGTCAAGGATGATGAAGATGTTATTAGCATGGTGACCAAGGGGGCCTTGGAGGAAATGCTGGCTATCTCTAGCCATGTAGAATACAAGAAACGCATTACGGAATTGACTGAGGAGATTCGTCAGGAAATCCTTGCGGAAGTGGCTCAACTCAATGAGCAAGGGCTGCGTGTGCTTGGTGTTAGCTACAAGTCAAACTTAGAAGAAGATTACGACTATGAAGTCAAGGATGAATCTAACATGATTTTGACGGGCTATCTGGCCTTTCTAGATCCACCTAAGTCATCTGCGGCTCCAGCTATTGAAATCTTGGCTGAGTACGGCGTTGCTACTAAGATTTTGACCGGTGATAATGATAAGGTGACCCAGGCAGTTTGTGAAAAGGTTGGGTTAGATGTAGATAATATCTTACTAGGTGTAGAGGTGGATGCCTTATCTGATGAAGAATTGAGTCAGGCAGTGGAGCATACAACGGTTTTTGCCAAGCTCTCACCTGACCAAAAAGCTCGGATCATTCTCCAACTCAAGGCTAATGGCCACAAGGTTGGCTACATGGGTGATGGTATCAATGATGCACCTTCTATGAAGGTAGCAGATGTGGGTATTTCTGTTGATACAGCTGTCGATATTGCCAAGGAAACAGCAGATGTCATTCTGCTGGACAAGGACCTTATGGTTCTGGAGAAAGGTCTGGTAGAAGGACGCAAGGTCTATGCCAATATGACCAAGTATATCAAGATGACAGTCAGTTCCAATTTTGGGAATATCTTTTCTCTCCTCTTTGCCAGTATCTTTCTGCCTTTTCTGCCTATGGCACCAGTTCATCTGATTGTCCTCAATCTAGTTTATGACTTGTCTTGTATCGCTCTGCCCTTTGATAACGTAGACAGTGAATTTCTCAAGAGACCACGGATTTGGTCTGCTAACTCTATTACCCGCTTTATGTCTTGGATTGGGCCTATCTCATCCATTTTTGATGTTTTGACTTACTTGGCCCTTTACTTTATCATTGTTCCTATGATAACAGGAAGTAGTTATCAAGCTGGTACTGAGCAAGCGGCAACCTTTATCACTCTTTTTCAAACAGGCTGGTTCATTGAGTCTATGTGGACCCAGACCATGGTCATCTACATGCTGCGCTCACCTAAGCTGCCATTTGTGCAAAGCCGTCCTGCTTTATCCGTTATTGTGACGACCATGGCAGCAGCTCTCTTTGTTACTTCCTTGCCATACAGCCTCTTTGCGCCACTTCTGAAGACAGCTCCGCTGAATGGCACTTATTTCCTTTTCCTCTTCTTGATTATTGCGCTTTATATGGTTAGTGTAACTCTTGTTAAACACCTTTATATCAAGCGCTATAGAGAATGGCTGTAAGATGAAGAAAATCTTTGAAAAGGCTTGCTTATAGCAAGCCTTTTCACACTTTTTTTGATATAATAAGAAGAATAAATTGAAAGAAGGAAATCCAATCATGGGAAAACTTGAAGTTATCGCTCATCCACTAATTCAGCATAAATTGTCTATCTTGCGTCGTACAGATACCTCTACCAAGGCTTTTCGTGAATTAGTTGATGAAATCGCAATGCTCATGGGATATGAAGTTTTGCGCGATTTACCACTTGAAGATGTAGAAATTGAAACACCAATTACGAAAACAGTCCAAAAGCAGATTGCAGGAAAAAAATTAGCTATTGTACCCATCCTGCGGGCTGGTATTGGCATGGTGGATGGACTTCTGAGCTTGGTTCCAGCAGCTAAAGTTGGGCATATCGGAATGTACCGTGATGAAGAAACTTTGAAGCCGGTTGAGTATCTGGTCAAGTTGCCAGAAGATATTGACCAACGTCAGATTTTTGTTGTAGATCCAATGCTAGCTACGGGTGGTTCTGCTATCTTAGCTGTGGATTCTCTGAAGAAACATGGTGCTAGCCATATTACATTTGTCTGCTTGGTTTCAGCGCCTGAAGGAGTAAAAGCCTTGCAGGAAGCTCATCCAGATGTTGATATTTTCACAGCTGCTCTGGATGATCATCTCAATGATCATGGTTATATCGTACCAGGACTAGGAGATGCAGGAGATCGTCTTTTCGGGACCAAGTAAAAGTTTCTATTTGACCTTTTTTGACCAAAAGGATATAATAGTCTCGTAATTTGAAATTCTATTCCCCTAGTTTGATAGAAAAATTTAAAAATAGTTTGATAGAAAAATTTAAAAAGAGAAAGAGAGAAAACTATGATTCCTGTAGTTATTGAACAAACCAGCCGAGGAGAACGCTCCTATGATATTTACTCCCGGCTATTAAAAGACCGCATTATCATGCTGACTGGCCCAGTAGAGGACAATATGGCTAATTCAGTCATTGCCCAGCTCCTTTTCTTGGATGCACAGGACAATACTAAAGATATTTATCTCTATGTAAATACGCCGGGGGGCTCCGTTTCAGCAGGTCTGGCTATTGTGGATACTATGAACTTCATCAAGTCTGATGTTCAGACCATTGTTATGGGTGTAGCTGCCAGCATGGGAACAATCATTGCTTCCAGTGGTGCTAAGGGCAAACGCTTCATGCTTCCAAATGCAGAATATCTGATTCACCAGCCGATGGGCGGAGCTGGAAGCGGCACTCAGCAAACGGATATGGCCATTGTAGCTGAACACTTGCTTAGAACTCGTAATACCTTGGAAAAAATCTTAGCTGAAAACTCTGGCAAGTCCGTTGAGCAAATCCATAAGGATGCGGAACGCGATTACTGGATGAGTGCTCAGGAAACCTTGGAATACGGCTTTATTGACGAAATCATGGAAAATAGCAATCTGAGCTAACAGAGGAGGAGCCAAAAGCGGCTCCTTTTTTGCTGTTTTAAATTTGTTAGTCTGTCAACACTAAGTGTTTTAAGCTAATCATAAAGCTTTTCAGGGCTAGTTTTTTTGCCCTATCTTTGCTATAATCATCTAAGAACTACATGGACCGGAAAGGAGTTTTATGATAGAGAGAGAAGAAAGAGTGGGCTTGATTGTCTATCTTTACTATAATCGAGATGCCAAAAAGCTGGCTAACTTCGGTGATATTATTTATCATTCTAAGAAGCATCGCTATCTGCATCTCTATGTCGATCAAGAGGACGCCCAGAACTTACAGGAGAATCTGCCCAAGGAACGCTATGTTAAGCAAGTTCGGATATCTCACATAAAAGAACTAGATCAAAACTTTGTTGGAAGCCTGTATAGAGAACAAGAAAACGTTATCATTTGATAAAATTTCTATAAGGGGTTGACAATTGTCAGATAATTCGATATATTCTTACTATATCATCAATCAAATCACTTAAGGAGATTTCGGAATGAAGAAAAAATTTGCACTATCCTTAGTAGCTTTTGCTAGTGCGGCTCTTCTCGCAGCTTGTGGAGAAGTATCCAATAACAACTCAACAGCAACTGGTACAGAAATTGGCGATACGATTAAATTTGGTTTTAACTTTGAAGAATCAGGTGAAGTAGCAGCCTACGGTACAGCTGAACAACATGGTGCTCAGTTGGCCGTTGATGAAATCAACGCTGCTGGTGGCGTAGATGGCAAGAAGATTGAAGTTACTGATAAGGATAACAAATCAGAAACTGCTGAAGCATCTACCATCACTACTAGCTTGGTTACCCAAAGTAAGGTAAATGCAATCATTGGCCCTGCGACTTCTGGAGCGACAGCTTCAGCTACTGCAAATGCTGCTAAAGCAGGTGTGCCAATCATTACACCAAGTGCGACACAGGATGACCTGACCAACAAGCAAGATTATCTTTACCGTGCAACCTTTATTGATAGCTACCAAGGTAAAATCATTTCTAAGTATGTTACTGACAACTTGAAAGCTAAGAAAGTCGTTCTTTACTACGACCAATCTAGTGACTACGCTAAAGGAATGGCGGATGCCTTCAAGAAGGAGTTCAAGGGTGAGATTGTAGCAACAGAAACTTTCCAATCCAAGGATACAGACTTCCAAGCTGCTTTGACAAAGATTAAGGGCAAAGAATTTGACGCTCTGGTTGTTCCAGGTTACTATACAGAAGCTGGTAAAATTGTCAATCAAGCGCGTGGTTTGGGTATCGACCAAACAATCGTTGGTCCTGATGGCTTTGGTGATGCTAAGTTTGTTGAGCAAGCAACTCCAGCTGCAGCTACAAATGTTTACTATGTATCTGGCTTTACAACTTCTGGTGAAATGTCAGAAAAAGCTAAGAAGTTTATTGAAGCATACAAAGCTAAGTACAAAGAAGAGCCTTCTATGTTTGCAGCTCTGGCATATGATTCTGTTTATATGGCAGCAGAAGCAGCTAAGGGTGCTAAAACTTCTGTAGATATCAAAGACAACTTGGCTAAGCTTAAAGATTTCGATGGAGTGACTGGTTCAATCACTATTGATAAAGACCACAATCCAGTGAAAACAGCTCTGATGATTGGCTTGAAAGACGGTCAAGTAGATACTGTAGAAACAGTTAAAGCTGAATAATAGTTACGAGGCTGGGGCTATCCCAGTCTTTGACTTGTTTTCTATTTCTAGTTGCTTGAGCAAGTTAGTAGATGATTTCTTTATAAATCTACGGATTTGAGAGAGTATTGTTTTATAATCTATTCTTCTTCGTTTCTCAATCAACTATTATTCGTATTTTGGGAGTGGGATGATAAAATCACGACCTAGTCTGCTGATTTTTCTCCCATTCCTTATTTTATTATAGAAAGAGTGGTGTCTAATGCTCCAACAATTAGTCAACGGTCTAATCCTGGGTAGTGTTTATGCGCTTCTGGCTTTGGGTTATACCATGGTTTATGGGATTATTAAGCTGATTAACTTTGCCCATGGCGATATCTATATGATTGGTGCCTTTATGGGTTATTACTTGATTAATATCCTGAAGTTTAATTTCTTCCTTTCTCTTATTTTAGCGATGATTGGGACAGCGATTCTTGGTGTGGTTATTGAGTTTTTAGCCTATCGTCCTCTGCGAAATTCGACTCGGATTGCGGCTTTGATTACAGCCATTGGGGTCTCTTTTCTTCTTGAGTATGGCATGATTTTCTTTGTCGGTGCCAATACCCGTTCCTTCCCGCAGGTTATTAAAACAGTACGCTTTAACTTAGGACCGATTTCTATCTCAAATATTCAGTTGCTGATTTTGGGAATTTCGATTTTCCTCATGGTGGCTCTGCAGTTCATCGTGCAGAAGACAAAGATGGGTAAGGCTATGCGTGCTGTGTCCGTAGACAGTGATGCTGCTCAGCTGATGGGAATCAATGTCAATCGAACAATCAGCTTCACCTTTGCTTTGGGGTCAGCTCTTGCAGGAGCTGCTGGTGTTCTAATTGCCCTTTACTATAATTCATTGGAGCCTTTGATGGGGATGACTCCAGGGATCAAGTCCTTTGTAGCGGCCGTTCTAGGTGGTATTGGAATTATTCCTGGTGCTGCGCTTGGTGGCTTTGTTATCGGTCTTTTGGAAACTTTTGCGACAGCGCTTGGACTATCTGATTTCCGTGATGCCATTGTCTATGCGATTTTGATTGTCATTCTTCTGATCCGTCCAGCTGGTATCCTCGGTAAAAATGTGAAAGAGAAGGTGTAAGGTATGAAAAAGAATTTAAAGATAAATATTTTCTGGCTTGGCCTTGTCTTAATTGGCTACTTGCTGATGACAGTATTGGTTAGTGCCGGTGTTCTCAATGCGTTTTACATTCAAATCTTAGAGCAGATTGGGATTAATATTATTCTGGCTGTGGGGCTTAATCTCATCGTCGGATTCTCAGGCCAATTCTCTCTTGGCCATGCTGGCTTTATGGCTATCGGTGCCTACGCTGTAGCGATTATTGGCTCTAAATCGCCAACATATGGAGCTTTCTTCATTGCTATGCTGGCTGGAGCTATCATTGCTGGTATTGTGGCTTTAGTAGTTGGTTTGCCGACCCTGCGACTTAAAGGGGACTATCTCGCGATTGCAACTCTTGGTGTCTCAGAGATTATCCGTATTCTGATTATTAATGGCGGTACTTTGACTAATGGCGCAGCTGGTATCCTATCCATTCCGCCCTTTACTTCTTGGCAGATGGTCTATGTCTTTGTTGTTATCACAACTATTTTGACCTTGAATTTCCTGCGCAGTCCTATCGGTCGCAGTACTCTGTCTGTCCGAGAGGATGAGATTGCTGCCGAGTCTGTTGGTGTTAATACTACTAGAATCAAAGTGACAGCCTTTGTCTTGGGAGCTATCACGGCTTCTATTGCTGGTTCTCTTCAAGCTGGCTTTGTTGGATCAGTTGTTCCTAAGGACTATTCCTTTACCAACACTATCAATATCTTGATTATTGTCGTTTTTGGTGGTCTAGGATCGATGACTGGAACCATTGTGGCTGCAGTAGTATTGGGAGTTCTCAATATGTTGCTACAGGATGTATCCAGCATTCGGATGATTGTCTATTCTTTGGCCTTGATCTTGGTCATGATTTTCCGTCCTGGCGGACTTTTAGGAACTTGGGAGCTCAGCTTGTCTAAGCTCTTCAAAAAGAATAAGGAGGTCAAAGAATAATGGCACTTCTTGATGTGAAAAATCTAACTAAAAACTTTGGTGGTTTGACTGCTGTCAGCGATGTGACCTTGGAACTCAACGAGGGCGAGCTGGTTGGTCTGATTGGCCCTAATGGTGCAGGAAAAACGACCCTTTTTAACCTCTTGACTGGTGTTTATGAGCCTAGTGAAGGAACAGTGACACTAGATGGTCATTTGCTCAATGGTAAGGTACCTTACAAGATTGCTTCTTTAGGTCTAGGGCGGACTTTCCAGAACATCCGGCTCTTTAAGGACCTTAGTGTTTTGGATAATGTTTTGATTGCCTTTGGTAATCATCATAAGGCTCATGTGTTAGCTTCTTTCCTCCGCCTGCCAGCTTACTACAAAAACGAAGAAGAACTCAAAGCTAAGGCTTTGGAGTTGCTGAAAATTTTTGACTTGGACAAGGAAGCAGAAACCTTGGCTAAGAACTTAGCTTATGGTCAGCAGCGCCGCTTGGAAATTGTTCGGGCCTTGGCAACGGAGCCTAAGATTCTTTTCTTGGATGAACCGGCTGCGGGAATGAACCCTCAGGAGACAGCTGAGCTGACTGCATTGATTCGACGGATTAAAAATGAATTTAACATTACTATCATGCTGATTGAGCATGACATGAGTCTGGTAATGGAAGTTACTGAGCGCATCTATGTGCTGGAATACGGCCGCTTGATTGCGCACGGAACACCTGATGAAATCAAGAATGACAAACGCGTTATTGAAGCATATCTAGGAGGTGAAGCCTAATGTCCATGCTTAAAGTTGAGAATCTCTCTGTCCATTATGGCATGATTCAGGCTGTCCGTGATGTCAGCTTTGAAGTAAATGAAGGAGAAGTCGTTTCCCTGATTGGTGCCAATGGCGCTGGAAAAACGACCATTCTCCGCACGATTTCAGGCTTGGTTCGTCCAAGTGCTGGTAAAATTGAATTTGTAGGCAATGAAATTCAAAAAGTTCCTGCTCAAAAAATCGTAGCAGCTGGACTTTCGCAAGTACCAGAAGGCCGTCATGTCTTTCCAGGTTTGACCGTTTTGGAAAATTTGGAAATGGGCGCCTTTCTCAAAACAAATCGAGAAGAAAATCAAGCCAATCTCAAAAAGGTCTTCTCTCGTTTCCCACGCTTGGAAGAGCGTAAAAACCAAGATGCTGCAACCCTTTCAGGTGGTGAGCAGCAGATGCTGGCTATGGGACGGGCTCTGATGTCTACGCCTAAGCTTTTGCTCTTAGATGAGCCTTCTATGGGCTTGGCGCCAATCTTTATCCAGGAAATCTTCGATATTATCCAAGATATCCAGCGGCAAGGGACAACAGTTCTTTTGATTGAGCAAAATGCAAATAAGGCTCTCTCTATCGCTGACCGCGGTTATGTCCTTGAAACAGGCAAAATCGTTTTGTCCGGAACTGGCCAAGAGCTCCTCGCTTCTGACGAAGTCCGCAAAGCATATCTAGGTGGCTGAAACAATCCGGTGGACTGTTTCAGGTTGCTGATGAGAATTCGCGAGAGCGAATTTTCTTCAAAATGTCTGGGAGACATTTTTAGGTTGTTGATAGAAAGTTACGATAGTAACTTAACATTTAGAAAAGGTCCAATGGACCTTTTTAAGTTGCAGATAAAGAAAACAAGGTTTTCGTCAAGATGCCCGGTGGACTGTTTCAGGTTGCAGATGAGAATTCGCGAGAGCGAGTTTTCTTCAAAATGTCTGGGAGACATTTTTAGGTTGTTGATAGAAAGTTACAGTTGTAACTTAACATTTAGAAAAGGTCCAATGGACCTTTTTAAGTTGCAGATAAAGAAAACAAGGTTTTCGTCAAGATGTCCAGAGGATTGTTTCAGGTTGCAGATGGGAATTCGCGAGAGCGAGTTTTCTTCAAAATATCTGGGATACATTTTGAAAAGGTCTGCAGTACCTTTTTTCTTCTCTTGGATGTTAAGCTAGTATAGTTGACCATTTCCTATCTTCAATTTTTCCAATCGCGGGATTTTTCTAAATTTTGAAAACTTAGGCAAAGACCTTGGAAGCGTTTGAAATCCGCTGCAAAATAAAGTATAATAAGTATAAGAATTATGGATAGGAAGTAGAGGGAACTTTTATGGCAGTTAAAGATTTTATGACGCGTAAGGTGGTTTATATCAGCCCAAATACTACGATTGCTCATGCGGCAGATATGATGCGTGAGCAAAAACTCCACCGTCTGCCAGTGATTGAGAATGACCAATTAGTGGGACTGGTGACAGAAGGAACGATTGCAGAAGCTAGTCCATCTAAGGCAACGAGTCTATCCATTTATGAGATGAACTATCTTCTCAACAAAACAAAAGTTGGTGATGTTATGATTCGTGATGTGGTCACAATCTCTCAGTTTGCCAGTCTGGAAGATGCGACCTATCTGATGCTGAAAAATAAGATTGGTATCTTGCCTGTCGTAGACAATGAGCAACTTTACGGGGTTATCACTGACCGTGATATTTTCAAGGCTTTCTTAGAAGTATCTGGCTATGGTGAAGAGGGAGTCCGTCTGCGCTTTGTCACTGAGAATAAGGTGGGGGTTCTTGAGCAGATAATCCGTCTTCTGGTGGAAGAAAATCTCAACATCTCCAATACCGTCAATATCCCACGCAAGGATGGCAAAGTCGTCATTGAAGTACAGTTAGCTGGTAATATAGATACAGCTCTTCTCAAGAAAAAATTTGAAGAGCATGCGATTGAGCTGGCTGAGATTACACATACTGCTGCAAAAGCTTTATAAGCGATAAAAAAGCCTCATCATTAGATGAGGTTTTTAACGTACAATAGGTTGTTTGTTGGCATCTAAAGTGAAGCCTTCACCCAAAATCTCATGGGCTTCGGTAATAGTAGTAAAGGCAAATGGATCGACTTGGTTAATAAGTTTCTTCATTTGTTGCATTTCGTTACGGGAAACAACACAGTAGACAATCTGGAGATCCTGCTTGCTATAGAAGCCTTGCCCCTTGAGGAAGGTCACTCCACGATCCAGCTTGTTATTGATAGCTTCAGCCAGTTCTGCCGGTTTGCTGGTAACGATAAGGAATCCCTTGCCGGCAAAACCTCCTTCTGCGATCAGGTCAATGACGCGCGAGGTGATAAAGACAAACATCAGGGTATAAGACACCATGCGTAGGTCTTTGAAAACAAGGAGAACCAAGGTAATGACTACAAAATCAACAGTCAGCATGAGTTTGCCCATGGAAATGCTAGTGTATTTATTAAAGATGCGGGCTACAATGTCAGTACCGCCCGTCGTTCCGCCAGCATTGAAGATGATGCCCAGTCCAATCCCCAGAACAATCCCTGTTCCAAGACAGGCCAGTAAAACATCCCCGTCCAGAGCTGAGAGAAAATAGTTTTGCAAGTGTTTGGAGGCAGGTAGGATTTCAAAAATCTTGAGCCAAGCAGACACGGAGAAGGTTCCCAGAATGCTGAGGTAGAGGGTTCGCGAGCCCAGTAGCTTCCAAGCAATAATAAAGAGAGGAATGTTAATAATCAGGTTGGTCGTCGAGACAGGGATTTTGAACAGATAGTAGGCAATCAAGGTCAGACCCGTCGCACCACCTTCATATAAATGAAAAGGAATGACCAAATAATGAATCCCAAAAGAAAAAATTCCAGCCCCAAAAATGATGGCCAGTACGTTTTTTAATTTAAACATAACATCCTCCTAAATCTATTTCCAGAAATTTATTCTGAATATATTTTACCAAAAATTTAGCCTTTGTGAAACACTTTGAAAAAATTTTTAAAGTCTTTTCTTATGATGGGCTTTTAGCTTTTTTTTTGGTAAAATAAACAATAGATAAAAAAGAGTAGGATGAAAATAATGAGCTGACGAATTCGGCTCTTATTAGGCTGCTCAGTAATGTGGACGGACTCTGAAAAGTAGATTATATCAAGCTTTAGGGCAAGTCTTATGTGTATTTTCTTATAAAGAACAAAAAATAGAAGTTAGAGATTAAAAGTAAAGATGAAAAATGGTATTTTGATTTCGCTGGAAGGTCCGGAAGGGGCTGGAAAGTCGAGTGTGTTGGAAGCCTTGCTTCCTTTTTTGAAAAATTATGGCACTGGTCTTATTACGACGCGGGAGCCGGGCGGCGTCCAGATTGCGGAGGCCATTCGCGAAGTGATTTTGGAACCTAGTCATACGGCTATGGATGCTAAAACTGAGCTCTTGCTGTACATTGCCAGCCGCCGTCAGCACTTGGCTGAGCGGGTTTTGCCAGCTTTAACGCAAGGAAAGCTTGTCTTGATGGACCGTTTTATCGATAGTTCAGTTGCCTATCAGGGCTACGGACGGGGTCTGGATGTAGCAGACATTGAATGGCTCAATCGGTTTGCGACAGATGGACTCAAGCCTGATTTGACCCTCTATTTTGATATTGATGTGGAAGAAGGGCTGGCGCGGATTGCTAGGAGCGAGAGTCGAGAGGTGAATCGGCTTGATCTGGAGGGTTTAGACTTGCACCAGCGGGTTCGCCAGGGCTATTTGGCGATTCTTGACAAGGAGCCTGAGCGCTTTGTCAAGGTGGATGCCAGTCAACCACTAGATAAGGTAGTGGCTGATAGTTTGGCCATCATTCAGGAACGATTTGGGAATCCGTCATGAAGATAAAAGATTTACAGCAAAGCCAGCCCAGCTTGTTTGAGCAGTTTCAGCATATTTTGGAACAGGGGCGGCTTAGTCATGCCTACTTGTTTACCGGAGCTTTTGGCAGTTTTGAAATGGCCCAAATCCTGTCCCAGAGTCTCTTTTGTGAGAATAAGCAAGGCGTCTGGCCTTGTCAGTCCTGTCGTTCTTGCCGTTTGATTGCAGAAGAAGATTTTTCTGATGTAACGGTGGTGCGACCAGTTAATAACATTATCAAAACAGACCGGGTTCGGGAGCTGGTCCGAAACTTCTCTCAAAGTGGTTTAGAAGGCAGTCGGCAGGTTTTCATTATCTGCGAGGCGGATCGGATGCACGTCAATGCAGCCAATTCCTTGCTCAAAGTCATTGAGGAACCGCAGAGTGAGATTTATATCTTTCTTCTGACTGCTGATGAACAGCTGATTCTGCCGACGATTCGAAGTCGGACTCAGGTTTATCATTTTTTGAAAAATACAGCTGCTCTGCAGCACAGTTTGGAACAGGATGGCTTGATTAAAAGTCGAGCGGAGCTACTAGCTGCTTATAGTCAGACTCAGTCAGAAGCGGCTAGCTTGGCTCATAATAATGCCTTTTATGAATTAGTCAGCGAATGCGAGCGCTTTGTCAAGGATTTTCAGACTCGCTCCAGTCAGGCATTTCTGCAGGTTTCATGTCTGGCAAAGCTGGCTGATGATAAGGAGAAGCAGGAACAGATCTTCAAGCTCTTGGAAGTGTTATTTTATAAAGAGATAGCAACAGAAAGCGGTCGACAGGCCTTGGAGCAGCTTTTGCTGGCTCGGAAGATGTGGCGGGCCAATGTATCTTTTCAAAACGCCTTAGAATATATGACTTTGAAGGGAAAGTAACAAGAGGCAGCACAGGAGTATAAAATGGATAAAAAAGACTTATTTGACGCCTTGGATGATTTTTCACAGACGCTTTTAGTGACCCTTGCTGAGGTGGAGGCTGTCAAGAAAAATCTCAAGAGTGTGGTAGAGGAAAATATTGCTCTGCATCTGGAAAATGACAAGCTGAGGGAGCGCTTGGGAGAGGTGGAGAAAGAAGCTCCAACCAAGACCAAGAAAAACCGGGATAATCTGCGTAAGCTTTATTATGACGGCTTTCATGTTTGTACGGATTTCTATGGTCAGCGCAGGGAGAATGACGCGGAGTGTATGTTCTGCGATGAATTGTTATTTAGGGAGTAGCGATGCAGGTTCAAAAAAGTTTTAAGGGCGAAACTGCCTACGGCAATCTTTATCTGGTCGCGACTCCTATCGGTAATCTGGATGATATGAGTATCCGTATGGTCAATACCCTGAAAGAGGTTGACAGGATTGCGGCTGAAGATACGAGAAATACGGGCCTTCTGCTCAAGCATTTTGGGATTGAGACCAAGCAAATCAGTTTTCACGAGCACAATGCCAAGGAGAAAATCCCCGTTCTCTTGGACATGCTTCAAAGCGGAAATGATATAGCCCAGGTTTCAGATGCTGGTCTGCCCAGTATTTCTGATCCTGGACATGATTTGGTTCAGGCAGCGCTAGAAGCTGGCATTACTGTAGTACCGATTCCTGGTCCTAGTGCTGGAATAACAGCCTTGATTGCCAGCGGCTTGGCTCCCCAACCGCATATTTTCTATGGCTTTCTGCCTAGAAAGGCTGGCCAGCAGAAGGAATTTTTCACTAGCAAAAAATCCTATCCTGAGACTCAGATTTTCTACGAATCCCCTCATCGGGTTCGGGCGACGCTGGAAAATATGCTGGCGGTTTATGGTGACCGCCAAGTCGTCTTGGTGCGCGAGCTGACTAAGATTCACGAGGAGTATCAGCGAGGGCTGATTTCAGACTTGTTGGCTTATACGGCTGAACATCCGCCTAAAGGAGAGTGTCTCTTGATTGTAGCTGGAGCGGAAGAAGATGCTCTTCAAGACATATCTCAAGAGCAGATCCTAGCTGAAATTGATCTTTTAGTTGAAGCCGGCAGCAAAAAAAATCAGGCCATCAAGGAAGTAGCCAAGAAATACGGCAAGAACAAGAGCGAGCTCTATGCGGTTTATCATGAACTAAGAGAAAGTTGAAGACTTTAAAAATGCGTGTAATCATGGTTCCTGCTGTCAAATTTTTATAGTAGGTTGTTGATGTTTATCTTACTTCGAGGTTCTTATGCAATTACAGTTTAACTTAGCTTTAATTAAAAATTATAAAAGCAACAGTCAAAAGGCTCGTGTTTTGACAGAAGATTGGGTTGCTCGTCATAGCTATTGCCCAAATTGTGGTAAAAGTCCTTTGAAACACTATGAAAATAATCGCCCTGTTGCAGACTTCTTTTGCCAGAGGTGTTCAGAAGAATTTGAACTAAAAAGTAAAAAGGGAAATTTTTCTTCTATTATCAATGACGGTGCTTATGCAACTATGGTTGAGAGAGTACAAGCAGATAATAATCCAAACTTTTTCTTTTTGACCTATTCGGAAACTTATGAAGTTCAAAATTTTATAGTCCTTCCCAAGCAATTTATAACAGTTGACACTATAATTAAGAGGAAGCCACTTGGTCCGACGGCAAGACGAGCGGGATGGGTAGGCTGCAATATCGATTTGTCACAAGTGCCGTCAAAGGGAAGAATATTTCTAGTTAAAAATGGTCAGATTAGAGAGCCTGAACTAGTGCATAAAGAATTTAGAGAGACCTTATTTCTTAGAAAGCAATCTTTTGCTACTAGGGGATGGTTGCTGGAAATTCTCAAATGCTTGGATAAAATCAAGGAGAAAGAGTTTACACTTGAAGATATGTATTCTTTTGAGGAGAGTTTAAAACTTATTTTCCCTAACAACCATCATATTAAGGACAAGATTCGCCAACAATTACAATTGCTAAGAGATAAAGGGATGATAGAATTTATTGGAAGAGGAAGATATAGGAAGTTATGAAAATTGATTAAATACTTTCTATAGAAATTAAATCTGTAATTTTTCTACGTCTTCAGACTTAGTAATCCTGACTTAAACTCAGGATTTTTTTGTTATCTAGATTAGACAGTTGGTTTTGCTTGTCCATAAGTCAACAATGTTCGGGAATTGACTAAAAAAGTGCTTGATTTCTGAAATAAAATAGATATTTTCTAAACTTTGTGATATGATATACAAAATAAATTTTGGAGGTAGGATATGACGATTTACAATTTTTCTGCTGGACCGGCAGTATTGCCCAAGGAAGTCTTGAAAAAAGCTCAGGCTGAGTTTTTAGACTATGCCCAAAGTGGCATGAGTGTGATGGAGCTGTCCCACCGATCCAAGGAATTTGACGATATTATCAAAGAAGCTGAGAGCTTGCTACGTCAGCTCATGGATATTCCGGACAATTACCGCGTGCTCTTTCTGCAGGGGGGAGCTTCTACTCAGTTTAGTATGATTCCGCTTAATCTAGCCCAAGGCGGCAAGGCCTACTACCTAGTAGCTGGATCTTGGGGAAAGAAAGCTTACACTGAAGCAGTCAAGCTGTCTAAGTTCATTCCATTTGAGCCTATTCTTTTGGCTTCATCAGAGGATTTAAATTACACGGAAATTCCTTCTTTTGATGAGAAGGAGATTGATCCGCAGGCGGCTTATGTGCATCTGACAACCAATAATACTATTGAAGGAACGGCTATTTATGATCTGCCAGCGACCAATGGCGTACCGATTGTAGCGGACATGTCTTCTAATATCCTGGCTGCTCAGTACCGAGTAGAGGATTTCGGTTTGATTTATGCTGGGGCTCAGAAGAATATCGGACCTGCCGGCGTGACAGTTGTCATCATCCGAGAAGACTTGCTGGATGACGAACCAGTTCTATCTAGCATGTTGGATTACCGCATTCAGGCGGATAATGGCTCTCTTTACAATACACCACCTACTTTCGCCATCTATATGGCCAAGCTGGTTTTTGAGTGGGTCAAGGAGCTAGGTGGCGTAGCAGAAATGGAAAAGCGCAATCGTGAAAAATCTGGCCTTTTGTACGACTTCATTGAGCAGTCTGACTTTTATCGTAGTCCAGTCCGTTACAAGGAGCAGCGCTCAGTCGCCAATATTCCCTTTGTGTCTCCTAGCCCAGAGCTGGATGCCAAGTTTAACAAAGAGGCTGCTGCAGCAGGATTTAAGAATATCAAGGGGCACCGCAGCGTAGGCGGCATGAGAGCTAGTCTCTACAATGCTTTTCCGCTTCAAGGTGTCAAGGACTTGATTGTCTTTATGCAGAAATTTGAAGAAGAAAATTCTTAAGAGAGGGAAATTATGGTCTTTAGTGTCAAAACCTTTAACAATATCAATCAAATCGGGCTCAAGGAGCTGGGCAATGCTTTTCAGATTGACGGAGACAAGTCTGACAATCCGGATGCTTATATCCTGCGTAGTCAAAACCTGCATGGCCAGGAATTTCCAACTAATCTAAAAGCCATTGCGCGGGCAGGCGCTGGAACCAATAATATTCCTGTCGATCAGGCAACGGCTCAGGGAATTGTGGTCTTCAATACGCCAGGAGCTAATGCCAATGCGGTAAAAGAAGCAGTCTTGGCTTCTATTCTTCTATCTGCCCGTGACTATATCGCAGCTAACAGTTGGGCTAACGGGCTTTCTGGTGATGATGTTCCCAAGCAAGTAGAAGCTGGTAAGAAGCAGTTTGCTGGGACAGAGATTTCAGAAAAGACTCTGGGAGTCATTGGGTTAGGAGCTATCGGCGGCCGTATTGCTAACGATGCCTATCGTCTGGGGATGAACGTCCTTGGCTATGATCCTTATGTATCCATTGAAACGGCTTGGAATATCTCTAGCCATGTCAAACGGGTAGCAGACATTAAGGAAATCTTTGAGAAGAGTGATTATATCACTATCCACGTCCCTCTGACTGAGGATACACGCGCTACTTTCGATCAGGCTGCTTTTGGTCTTATGCAAAAGGGAACAACCCTCATCAACTTTGCTCGTGGCGAGCTGGTGGATAATGCTGCCCTCTTTGAAGCCATAGATGCTGGTGTAGTCAAGCGCTATATCACAGACTTTGGTGTAGAAGAGCTGCTCCGTCATCCACAGATTACTGTCTTTCCGCATTTGGGTGGCTCGACAGAGGAAGCTGAGCTCAACTGTGCCATTATGGCTGGGAAAACCATCCGACGCTTCATGGAAACGGGCGAGATTATTAACTCAGTGAATTTCCCTAATGTCCGTCAGGCTCTCTCAGCGCCTTATCGGATTACCTTGATTAACAAAAATGTACCGAATATTGTGGCTCGAATTTCAACAGCGGTCAGTGATTTGAATATCAATATTGACAATATCATCAATCGTTCCAAGGGGGATTATGCCTATACTTTGCTGGATCTGGATGAATCGGATGAAAGCAAGATTCAGGAGCTGGTTGATAAATTTGAGAATAGCGACAATATTGTGCGCGTGCGTTTGATTAAGAAATAACCGAGAAATAGACAGTGTTTCTTTATGGAATGCGTCTTTACCAGCCGATGAGCCTTTCGCTTGTCGGCTTTTTCTAATGAGTCTCGGCTTGACAAGAAGGAGCTAGCTGGGCTATCATAGGGACGGAGGAAAAACAATGTTACAATTTATCGAATACCCAAAATGCTCTACCTGCCGCAAGGCCAAGGCTGAGCTCAATCAATTAGGAGTGGATTTTGAGGCAGTGGATATTGTCCAAAATACACCTAGCCGGGACCAACTCCTAGACTGGATTCAGAACTCGGACTTTGAGATTAAGGCCTTTTTCAATACCAGCGGCCTCAAATACCGTGAGCTAGGTCTCAAAGAAAAAGTTCCGCATTTGACATCCCAGGAAGCTGCTGATTTATTATCGACAGACGGCATGTTGATTAAACGGCCGCTCTTGGTTCGAGATAACCAAATCTTGCAGATTGGCTACCGGAAGACGTATGAAGAGTTGGGGTTGTGAGAAGATAAGGCTTGAAAAAAAGTGGTTAAAAGTTTTTATTTTTGGACTGATATGATAGATGTTGCTCTTGAGTGTCAGAAATTACATTTTTTTGTTTTAATTCCAATAAGCAAAATAAATTTGAATAAATATTCAATGAAAGGATAAAAAAGAGATGGGGAATATACAAAGTGAGTTGCAAACTGCAGCTAATATAGCTGGACGGATTGTTGCAGCAGGAAATAGTATTTTAATATCTGGTCAAGTTACAAAAGATAGCACTAGTAGTTATCAAGGGAATACCACTGCAGGGAATTTATTAACCAATGAGGCGGTTATCGCTCAAAGTATTAGTACAAAAATTGGTGAATTTGTAAACTTGGTTCATAGTCTTGCACAAGAATTTGATGCTAAAGATTCTGATTTGAGTAAATTATTTGAAAATGGAGTGAATCTTAGAATGAGCGGTTATGGTCCTCAAATACAACCTTCTTCACCAGAAAATTTATTAAAAAACTCCCTTGAACAAAATATTGGAGACGGGGCATGAATGATAAGAAGGACAGTAAAAGAACTTGGGAACAAGTACGTGATGAAAAAATAGTTGTTCAGGAAAAGATATTTGATATACAAGATAAAAAAAGAAAAATAACAAACCTTGAACTGGAAATTGATACAAGATATTCTAATTCAACATTACTTCTAAATGAACTTCTATATTATAATCTATCCTATAAAGATGAAATTAATCGCCAAACTACCTTGGAACAACTGCAGCATACATCTGACTTATTGGTAAGCATAATTGAGAAAAATAAGAAGCTACTGCAGAAGGAAGAAACAGCTTTTGAAGAAAAACTAAAAAATCTAGAGCGAGAGCATAAGTTGATACATCTGGAGGAAGAGAAGTCCAGGAGGAAAAATTATGGGTATTAAAATGAGTTTGGGTTCTTCGGATACCCAAGCAACGACAGCTTCTAGCGTAGTAACAAGCAGAACGACGGCCTATCTTTCTGTTATTGCAGCCTTGGAAGTTTTTATAGGTGCAAGTAATCTGCAAGGAACCGCTTATAGCGGAGCCAAAGCTTATGCTGGAAATATTCTTATTCCTTTATTGAAAAGCGCAATTATGTTCTCGGAAGAGCTATCATCTGGAACAAGTAGTCTGCCAACTACCTACCGTTCAGATGTTGGGCAAGAGGACTTAGATGAAGAAACACTTGAAGCGCAAATCACTGCTCAAGATGGAATTATTGAAAATTATAATGCAATTATTTCTGAGGTAACAAAACTTGGATTAAAAGATTCTGTCGCTGGTTTGCAAGAAATAAAGCAGAATCTGCAGTCGGTTCAAACATTAAGAGATAGTTATCAGGAAAAATTGACTAAGCTCAGAAATTTTGCAGCGGGTTCAGCAACTCTATTGTCTGGAGCTGAGAATATGTATTCGTCTGTGATGCAAGGATTAACGATGATCGATGCAGATTTTAAGGGGTTCAATGGTAGCTTTCATTCTGCACCAACAGATTGGTCCCAAAATATTCAAAGCTCTTGGGGAGTCAGAAATAAAGCTACTAATCTATCTAAAAAATCTCAAAGTCTAGAGGAATTGCAAAGGTTGATTGAACGAGCGAATCAAGGAGATTCAGACTCTATTGATAAACTTATAGCTGCCTATGATTATAAAAATGCAGTAGGGACAGCCCCAATTTTGACAGATGAGGAAAAGCAAGTTAGGAATGCAGAAGTATGGAAAAGAACGGAAGAATTTGGTAAAAATTTACTAGGTGAATTTACTGGAATTTATGATATTAAACGACTGATAGACGGAAAAGATCCTGTTACTGGTGAGGATGCTAATCGCTTTGAAGCTGGTGTTTGGACACTCATGAATCTCATCCCAATTGCTAAGGGGGCAGGTAAAGTCGCCAAAGCAGTTGATACTGTTGGCGATGTGGCAAAAGTAGTAGATAAGATAGATGATGTAGTAGATGCAGCTAAGGCAGTGGATAAGACTACAGATACTGCAAAGGTTGTTGATAAAATCCAAGATATTGGAAAAACTGCAGATACATCGAAAGATGTAGCTAAAAGTGGTGATGTTATTTCTAAAAATATACAAGCTTCTGAATTAACGATGACAGAAACAGTCAAAAATCATGCAAATGATGTTATTAAACGCGGCAAATACGTAGGCGATAAAGCTAGGCCATTCGTTGATAATGCTGGGACAGATTTAATTATTCAAGAAATTATCGATGGTGGTATCCCTGTAAAAGATAAGTACTTACCAAATGGTTGGCGTTGGGAAGTGAAGGGATCATTTAATGGAAGAAGCAATGGTATTTGGGAATTAGTTGTTGATTTAGATACAAATCAAATTGTACACTTTAACTTTATTAATAGGTAGGAAAATATGTTTAAAATAATAAAAAAAGAGTATTATCAGCAAGAGGAGTTAATATATAAAACAGATACAAAGGAATTAATAGCTACTCCAACAATAACTAGCGATATTACTTTTAGTTTTATATATTTATTTTTAGGTTTTAATTCAGAAAATATGGAATCCACCCAACTTTGGGGGTATCATAACGACTTTTCTTGGATAAAAAGAAGTTTGGTGCCTCCTAAATCTGATAAAGGTGTTATTGTTGTTACAGATAATGATATTAATGGGGGAGATAGTTTTCGCATTGACTATGCTTACAATTGGGAAACGTATTATGATGAGCAATCAGGTTGGATTAAAATCGGCTCTGAAATTTTAAGGGAAGATCTTAACTATGTTGAATTTTTCAGAAATACTATTGCTGGTATTGATTGGTACGGCAATATCCAAGAATTTTGGCTCAAACCTAAATTTAAATGATATGAAACTAATATAGTGTTTCCTAGAATCTGGATTTCCTTGTGACGAATACTTGATCCTCTATTTCGAACTGGTTGACAGGTTTGTCTTGGTTACAGATTGGCATCTATACTTTTTTTCAAAGATTATGATTTCTTTTTGATTGATGATGAAGAAGAATAGTAAACCTTTAAATGGTAAGTAACTCCTTCCTGTTGGAATTAGGTATAAGGAGTATCAAGTGGGATGGAAAGAATATACAAGATGTTATGATTTTTCTTTTAGGGAATGTACTTCGAGTAGATTGTATGATCGAATTTGAGTTAGAAAGCGTGGCTGAAGAAGCTCCTAATGACATTAAAAAGCTTTTCATGATATAATAAATCTATCTCAATCTTAGAAAGAAGAATCATGGTTTTATCAAAAAAACGGGCTCGTCATGTGATTGAAGAGATTATTGCTCTTTTCCCTGACGCCAAGCCCAGTCTGGATTTTCGCAATCACTTTGAGCTTTTGGTAGCGGTCATGCTGTCGGCTCAGACGACAGATGCTGCGGTCAATAAGGCAACGCCAGCTCTGTTTGAAGCCTATCCAAGTCCTCAAGACATGGCTGCGGCTTGTGAAGCAGACATTGCTAAATACATCTCCCGCCTAGGCCTCTACCGCAACAAGGCCAAGTTTTTGAAGAAATGCGCCCAGCAGCTTTTGGACGACTTTGATGGCCAAGTACCACAAACGCGGGCGGAATTGGAAAGTCTAGCTGGTGTTGGTCGCAAGACGGCCAATGTGGTCATGAGTGTGGGCTTTGGTATTCCAGCCTTTGCTGTTGATACCCATGTGGAGCGCATCTGCAAGCACCATGATATCGTTAAAAAGTCGGCAACGCCACTGGAAGTAGAAAAGCGAGTTATGGATGTCCTTCCACCGGAACGTTGGCTGCCTGCCCATCAGGCAATGATTTACTTTGGACGTGCCATCTGCCATCCTAAAAATCCCGAGTGCGAACACTATCCGCAACTTTATGACTTTAAAGACATTTAAAAAGCGAGGTCTAATGACTTCGCTTTCTTATTCACTAAATCTTAAAAAATAACCATCTGGATCCAAAACCGCAAATTCATGGGGATAAATAAAGCTATCTCCCACTCGAAATTCCCTTTTTGTCAAGGGCCGATGGATGGGATAGCCAGCTTCCAGCAGTTTTTGGTGGAGCTGAGGGACATCTTCAATGCCAAAGGAAATATTGACACCGCGTCCGAAAGGATAAGTCAGTTGGGCTAATTCTTCTGCGCTGCCTTCTTCTAGCATAAGTTGGCAGTCTTCAAGTGAGAGGAAGAGAAATTTCTCCTCTGGACGCTCGTATTCGACAGAGAATCCTAGCAGGTCGCAGTAGAAGTGGCGTGATTTTTCGATGTCAGATACTACAAATTCAGGAATGACAGCTTGATAGTCCATTCGTTTTCTCCTTAGAGTTCAATCTCCATGACAATGGGTGTGTGGTCTTGGCGCGCACCGGAGTCAATCATATCAGACTTGGTCACTTTGTCAGCCACGCGGTTGCTGGTCAACCAGTAGTCGATTCTCCAGCCTGTATTGTTGATTTTAGAAGTCTTGCTGCGTTGCGCCCACCAAGTGTATTGGTTAGGAATATCGCCGTGCAAGTGACGGAAGGTATCGGTAAAGCCTTTAGCTAGCAGGTTGGTGAAGCCAGCACGTTCTTCGTCAGTAAAGCCTGGTGAACGGCGGTTGCTGGCTGGATTGGCCAAGTCGATTTCTTTGTGGGCCACATTGTAGTCGCCAGTAGCGAGGACTGGTTTTTGTCCATCTAGTGTTGCCAAGTATTCAGCGTATTTGGCATCCCAGACTTGACGGTCTTCTAAGCGTTTGAGTCCATCACCAGCATTAGGCGTATAAACTTGAGTGACAAAGAAACCGTCAAATTCTAGCGTAATGATGCGACCTTCAACATCCATGGTTGACGGAGCGCCGATTTCTGGGAAGGTTACGGTTGGTGTCAGTTCTTTTTTGTAGAGGAACATGGTTCCTGCATAGCCTTTGCGGGCCGGCTCTTGAGAGGAGCGCCAAGTGTTTTCATAGTCTGGGAAAAGATCTGTCAATATCTCCAAGTGCTTTTTTGTTGGGCCAGTCGCAGACAGTTTTGTTTCCTGAATGGCGATGATATCTGCATCTTCTGCTTGCAAGGTTTGAAGGACGGCCTGAGAAAGCTGAGCGCGTGCAGAATCACTGGTTAATGCAGCGTTTAAAGAATCAATATTCCAAGAAATGAGTTTCATAAAATTTCCTTTTCTAGTAAAATTTCCTGAGTTTATTATAACAAAATTTAGGACTGATTTATAGCAAAGTGATTGTAAGAAAGCTTGAAATAAGATGAAAATTTTTCTATAATAGAGCGAGAAAAAATAGGGGGAAGCCATGAAATTCTATTCTTATGATTATGTTTTGAGTCAGATTAGTCAGCAAAACTGGGTGACTGTTGCACTTTCTGTCTTGTTGCTGCTTGTGACAGGATTTTTTGCTTTTAAGGCCTATCGCAATAAGCGTGATTCAAAATTCCGGGAACTAGCCATCATTTCTGTTTTGGCTTTGGTGGCCATGGTCTTGATTGGCATTAGCAATTTTCAGACTGACCAAGACTCTAACAACCAGTTTCAAACCTCTCTGCATTTTATTGAGGTCATTTCAGAAGACTTGGGTGTAGATAAGTCGGAGGTCTATGTCAATACTTCAGCCGCGACGGATGGAGCGATTTTGAAGGTCGGAAAGAACTTTTATCGGGCTATGAGCGGTAGTGAGCCGGATAAATATCTGCTTGAAAAAATTGACTTGCATAAGACGACAGATATCGAAATAGTGGAGGTTGAAAAATGACATTGAATTTTCTTGAAATCCTAATTAAACTAGCGCTGGGGCTTTTCTCACTAGTTTTTGTCATCAACGTGACGGGAAAAGGCAATCTGGCGCCTAATTCAGCGATCGACCAGATTCAAAACTATGTTCTTGGTGGTATTATTGGTGGGGTGATTTATAATAGCTCCATTAATATTCTTCAGTATGCAGTCATTCTCATCATGTGGACCATCTTGGTTTTAAGCCTGAAGTGGCTCAATAACAATGTCCGTGCGGTTAAGCATTTGATTGATGGTAAGCCGACAACGTTGATTAAGCATGGAGAACTGAGTCCTGAAGCCTGCCGTTCTGTTGGTCTTTCAGCAGCAGATGTAGCTTTGAAGCTACGCAGCCAAGGTATTTTTCAGCTCAAGCAGGTCAAACGGGCGGTTATAGAGCAAAACGGCCAGCTGATTATTGTACAAGCTGGTGAAGAGAATCCTAAATATCCCCTTATCACAGATGGTGTTGTCCAGATTGATATTCTGGAGTCTATTGACAAAACAGAAGACTGGCTGGTGGAGAGGCTAGCTAAAGATGGATACACCGATATTTCAAATATCTTTATCGCTGAGTATGAAAGTGGCAACTTGAATGTTGTGACCTATTAAACCTAGAATATTTTCTAGGTTTTTTAATTGATTTGAATGTTAATGAATGTCTTTTCGCAAACTTAACAAAATATGATATAATGAAGTGCTACTAAAAAAGGTTTCATTAGCCTTGAAAGGATTAAAAATGACTGAAAAACAATCGTTTTATATTACAACCCCTATCTACTATCCGAGCGGTAAACTCCACATCGGGTCTGCCTATACGACCATTGCATGTGATGTGTTGGCTCGCTACAAGCGTCTCATGGGCTACGATGTTTTCTACCTGACCGGTCTTGACGAGCATGGACAGAAGATTCAGGCTAAGGCAGAAGAAGCTGGCATCAGTCCTCAAGCTTATGTCGATGGTATGGCAGTTGGAGTCAAGGAACTTTGGAAGCTGTTGGATATTTCTTATGATAAATTTATCCGGACGACCGATGACTACCATGAAAAGGTTGTAGCCGATGTCTTTGAACGACTCTTAGCTCAAGATGATATCTACTTGGGTGAATATTCAGGCTGGTATTCTGTATCAGATGAGGAATTTTTTACCGAAAGCCAGTTGGCAGAAGTCTTCCGTGATGAAAATGGAAAAGTAACTGGTGGAATCGCACCGTCTGGACACGAAGTAGAGTGGGTATCAGAAGAGTCTTATTTCCTTCGCCTCAGCAAGTACCAAGACCGCTTGGTAGAATTTTTCAAATCTCATCCAGACTTTATTACGCCGGATGGACGTCTCAATGAAATGCTGAAAAACTTCATTGAGCCAGGTCTGGAAGACTTGGCCGTATCTCGGACGACCTTTACTTGGGGCGTGCCTGTGCCATCTAATCCTAAACACGTTATTTATGTCTGGATTGATGCACTACTCAACTATGCGACAGCACTTGGCTACGGTCAGGATAATCATGCTAACTACGATAAATTCTGGAATGGAACAGTCTTCCACATGGTGGGCAAGGACATTCTGCGTTTCCACTCTATCTACTGGCCAATCCTGCTCATGATGCTGGATATTAAGCTGCCCGACCGCTTGATTGCTCACGGTTGGTTTGTCATGAAGGATGGCAAGATGTCCAAGTCTAAGGGCAATGTGGTCTATCCCGAAATGCTGGTAGAAAGCTATGGTTTGGATGCCCTGCGTTATTACCTCATGCGTAGCCTTCCAGTTGGTTCAGACGGAACCTTTACTCCTGAGGACTATATAGGTCGTATCAACTATGAGCTAGCTAATGACCTTGGAAACTTGCTCAACCGTACGGTTTCCATGATTAACAAGTACTTTGACGGTCAAGTGCCAGCCTATGAAGAAAATGTGACGGATTTTGACGGACCTCTGGCTCAGGTGGCATCTGAATCCATCGCTGACTACTACAAACACATGGATGCAGTAGACTACCCACGCGCCCTAGAAGCAGTCTGGACGCTCATCTCCCGCACCAATAAATACATCGATGAAACTGCTCCTTGGGTATTAGCTAAGGATGAAGCCAAGGTCAAAGAGTTGGCAGCGGTTATGAGCCACTTGACAGCGAGCCTTCGTGTTGTGGCCCACATGATTGAGCCTTTCATGATGGAAACGAGCAAGGCTGTCCTCAGCCAACTTGGCTTGCCTCAAGCAACTTCGCTGGAAAATCTAGCAATTGACCAGCTTCCAGCAGGTCTGACAGTCGTAGAGAAAGGGACGCCAATCTTCCCACGTCTGGATATGGAAGAAGAAATTGCCTATATCAAGGGACAAATGGAAGGCAACAAACCTGAGGTTGAAAAAGAATGGAATCCAGAAGAAGTCGATCTCAAACTTAACCGCAAGGAAATCAAGTTTGACGACTTTGATAAGGTAGAAATCCGTGTCGCAGAAGTCAAAGAAGTGTCTAAAGTTGAAGGCTCAGATAAGCTTCTTCAATTCCGCTTGGATGCAGGTGACGGTGAGGACCGCCAAATCATTTCTGGTATTGCTAAGTACTATCCAAATGAGCAAGAACTGGTCGGTAAAAAAGTCCAAATCGTAGCCAACCTCAAACCGCGCAAAATGATGGGCCGCATCAGCCAAGGTATGATTCTATCAGCCGAGCACGGCGACCAACTGACTCTCCTTACTGTGGATGAAAAAGTCCCAAATGGAAGTTTGATTGGATAACAAGCTTTGATCTAATGACAATCCCCCAACAGGAGGCTGCTGGGGGATTTATTAGTACTTACCATTTAGAAATAACTCATATATTTATTTTAAGGATTTACAATTCTAATTCAAAAAGTTATAATGACATTGGTTTTGTAAGGGAGTTAAAAATTACTAAATAAATCGGAGAGAAATATGAGAAAAAGTTACAGGGGAACAAATAGAGTTAAAAAACAGAAATTTATATTTTGGGGTTCTATTATTTTTATAACTATCCTAGGCTTAGTTTGTTTTTTTGTCTATAAGCAATATAGTTCGAAAAATACTAAAGAAGTTATCGAAAATGCATATAGTTCAGATAAGGTTGATATTACAGGGGAGTATATTTCTAATACCGGCAGTAAAGCTATAATTAGTTCCCTTGACCATAAGTGGAAAATAGACTATCAAACCTCCGATGGTATGGTTTCTGGTATTTTTGAGACTAGTTGGAAAGAAGAGGAAAAGAAAAAAACCTCCACTAGCAAAATGAAAAAATCTGATGGTTATGATAGTTTTAAGATTACTATTGAAGTATTTGATGACAAATCTAAACTTGTTACAGTTACTTTATCTGATGGAGATTTAAAGCATGAAATGATATTTTCTAATCAAAATGATTTCTTTAAATCAGATAATGCCAAAGCCCAGGACTTAGTACTCAAGGGGAACTTATCTTCATTTGACGGTGTTTATTCCAATGACGATTTGGAACAATCAATAGCTGATTCAGGATTTACTTTATATGCTTATAAGCCTGAAGATTATTTTCAAAATCGAACCAGTGTATTCCCAAGGATTACTGGAAAAGGCAATGATTGGAATTTTTGGAGTGGCTCTTCTCATATGCAATATAAGTTGAATGAGAATAAACTGCCTAGAAAAATAGGAGATTATTATGAAGCATATTTTATTGGAGTAAACCAAATAGCTGTAGAGGGTAAAGAAATTTCAGTGTTTTTGGTTCCAGAAAATATTGAGGGACCAAATGGAGATATTAGTTCAGAAAAAAGAATAATATTTGGTCAAACAAATCAAATTAGTTTTAGAGAATACCAAGATAAGTGGTGGGAAAAATATACTACTGACTCAGTAGAGAAACAAGATTTGGACGTTGAAGCCATTATGAAAGGTGATTATGCGACTTTAGCAGGTGTCTGGAAAAACGGAGAAGGTCTGGAGATAATTATAACCGCAGATGGAAAAACGAACAGAAATGAGAGTATCACACCAAATTCGATTTCCAATTCCAAGTTTCCAACACTCAACATTCGGTCAGGGAATTCAGGGGCTATGATTGCTTTATTTAAAATAGGCTTTAGAAATCCGTATGGTGATCAATCTGATAGTAGTAGACCGAGATTAGTTTTTGGTCAGAATATCGGAAATGTCCCTGCTGATCAATACTACTATAAACAGTAGGAAATATTAAAAATCCGAGAACAGCAATAGTTACTGTTCTCGGATTTTTGTATCACATTTTGTTTAAAACAAACAAATAATATGGAAAAAAACAGAAAAATGAGTTATAATAAACAAAACTAGAGTGTAGAGAGGGAATAGTATGGGTAAAAATCAGAGACAGGACGAAATAGTTAAGCTGGTGGATCGAGCTGGGACAGTGACGGTTGCTGAGATTGTAGAGAGTATGAAGGTCTCAGATATGACAGTTCGGCGGGATTTGATCGAGCTGGAAAGTAAAGGGCTGCTGACTCGTGTTCACGGTGGGGCTAAGAGTAATCAGCACCTCAAGTACAGAGAAATCCCTCATGAAGAGAAACTTTATCAGAATATCGAGGCAAAGCGGACTGTTGCCAAGAAGGCTGTGGAGCTGATTGAAGATGGCGATACTATTTTTCTTGGGCCGGGAACTTCTGTAGAGGTGCTGGCTGAGGAAATCAGCAATCAGCACCTGCGCGTGATTACCAACTGTCTGCCGATTTTCCACGATCTTTTGAAGAAGAAGTCGGATACCTTCAAAGTCTTTCTTCTTGGTGGGGAGATGCGGGAAGCAACTCAAGCCTTTGTTGGCGAGATGACCAATGCCATCATGGATAAAATGTACTTTACTAAGATGTTTTTCAGTGGCAATGGTATCAAAAACGGGCAGATTATGACCTCTTCTTTTGAAGAGGCCTATACTCAGAAGTTAGCTTTGGAGCGCTCGACAGAGACCTACCTACTGATTGATTCTTCTAAGATTGGCAAGGAAGATTTCACTTCTATCTGTCCTTTGGCTTATATTACAGCTGTTATCACAGACCAGATGTCTGAAAATGCTCAGGAAGAACTAGAAGTTTATACCAAGATTATTTCCTAGTTTATTTTAAATGGATGAAAAAATTATCAAAAAGCTCTTTTTAGGGCTTTTTTTGTTTATTTTAATCATCTTTGAAAAAATATTGATTAAAATAAACAAAAATCTGTTGACAAATAACTTTTAAAGGAGTATAGTATGCTTATAGGAAACAGAAAGTGTTTTTTATAAACAATATTCTGTGTAAAAAATCAAACAAAGGAGAATGCTCATGGCAATTATTATTGGAGCAGATGCTGCTGGAAGCAAGCTAAAAGATGTGGTCAAGGATTTTCTCGTCGGAGAAAACTTTGAAGTGGTGGATGTGACGAAAGAAGGTCAGGATTTTGTTGATGTGACCCTTGCAGTTGCAGCTGAGGTGAATAAGCAAGAGGAAAATCTTGGTATTGTCATCGATGCTTATGGGGCTGGCCCATTCATGGTAGCGACCAAAATCAAAGGCATGGTCGCAGCGGAAGTTTCAGACGAACGCTCTGCCTACATGACTCGCGGCCATAACAACTCTCGCATGATTACGATGGGAGCTGAAATCGTTGGTGAAGGGCTGGCTAAGAACATTGCCAAAGGCTTTGTCAATGGTAAATACGACGGCGGCCGCCACCAAATCCGGGTCGACATGCTCAACAAGATGTGCTAAGAAAAGGAGAAATCAAATGAAAATTGCAATTGGATGTGACCATATCGTTACCAATGAAAAAATGGCAGTCTCAGATTTTCTAAAATCAAAAGGCTATGAAGTTCTTGATTTTGGTACTTATGACCATACTCGTACTCACTACCCAATCTTTGGTAAAAAAGTAGGGGAAGCAGTCGTTAGTGGTCAAGCGGATCTTGGTGTTTGTATTTGCGGTACAGGAGTCGGTATCAACAACGCTGTAAATAAGGTGCCTGGTGTTCGTTCGGCTTTGGTACGCGACATGACTTCAGCTCTCTATGCTAAAGAAGAACTCAATGCTAATGTTATCGGTTTTGGCGGTAAAATTACTGGTGAGCTCCTCATGTGTGATATCATTGAAGCTTTCATCCATGCGGAGTACAAGCCGACTGAAGAAAATAAAAAATTGATCGCAAAAATTGAGCACGTTGAGACTCACAATGCTCATCAAACAGATGCCAACTTCTTTACAGAATTTCTTGAAAAATGGGATCGTGGAGAGTACCACGACTAGTGAGGTAGCCAGATGATTCTTACAGTGACCATGAATCCTTCTATCGATATTTCCTATCCCTTAGAAGAATTGAAAATTGATACTGTTAATCGTGTTTCGGAAGTCAGTAAAACAGCGGGCGGCAAGGGTCTCAACGTAACCAGGGTCTTGGCAGAAATTGGAGACAATGTTGCTGCGACAGGACTGATTGGTGGGACTAATGGTGAATTTCTCTTGCAGAATCTTCATAAAGCTGTGCGGCCATTATTTTATAATATTTCGGGAGATACTAGAAACTGTATTGCTATCTTACACGAAGGTAAGCAAACAGAAATCCTAGAAGCCGGTCCGACTATTACAGCAGATGAGGCAAATGGTTTTTTACATCATTTTAAATCATTAATGGAATCAGCTGAGGTAGTTAGTATCTCGGGAAGTCTACCAGCCGGTTTACCTGTTGAATATTATATTCAATTGGTTGAAATTGCTAATCAAGCTGGCAATAAGGTGGTGCTGGATTGCTCTGGGGCAGCTCTGGAAGCTGTGCTCAAATCAGATATCAAACCAACTGCCATCAAGCCTAATAATGAGGAACTTTCTCAGTTATTGGGTCGCGAAGTTTCAAAAGATTTGGATGAATTAAAAGCTGTCCTTTCAGAACAGCTATTTGAAGGAATCGAGTGGATTATCGTATCTCTTGGTGCAGACGGAGCTTTTGCTAAGCACTGGGATACTTTCTATAAAGTAGATATTCCTAAAATCCAAGTGGTCAATCCAGTTGGCTCTGGGGACTCAACTGTTGCAGGGATTTCTTCGGCCTTGAGTCATCAAGCGGATGCTGTCTCCCTGCTCAAAAAGGCAAATGTTCTCGGCATGCTCAATGCCCAAGAAAAAATGACAGGTCATGTCAACGTTGAAAACTACGACGGCCTATACAATCAAATCACAGTAAAAGAGGTATAAAGAATGGTATTAACAGAACAAAAACGCAAGTACATGGAAAAACTTTCTGATGAAAATGGCATCATTTCTGCCTTGGCATTTGACCAACGCGGTGCTTTGAAACGCCTCATGGCTCAACACCAGGAAGCAGAACCAACAGTAGCTCAAATGGAAGAACTGAAAGTTTTGGTTGCAGAAGAGCTGACTCCTTATGCTTCATCTATGCTGCTGGATCCTGAGTATGGCCTGCCTGCTACAAAAGCTCTGGACAAGAATGCTGGCTTGTTATTGGCCTATGAAAAGACAGGCTATGATACTTCTAGTACCAAGCGCCTGCCAGACTGTCTGGATGTTTGGTCTGCAAAACGCATCAAAGAACAAGGTGCGGATGCGGTGAAATTCCTTCTTTACTATGATGTAGACAGCTCAGAAGAACTCAACCAGCAAAAGCAGGCTTATATCGAGCGTGTGGGTTCTGAGTGTGTGGCAGAAGATATTCCTTTCTTCCTTGAAATCTTGGCTTACGATGAAAAGATTGCGGATGCTTCCAGCGCTGAATACGCGAAAGTAAAACCTCACAAGGTTATCGGTGCCATGAAGGTCTTCTCAGATCCACGTTTCAACATTGATGTCTTGAAAGTGGAAGTTCCAGTCAATGTTAAATACGTTGAAGGCTTTGGTGACGGTGAAATCGTTCATACACGTGAACAAGCTGCAGCTTTCTTCAAGGAACAGGATGAGGCGACTAACCTGCCATACATCTACTTGAGTGCGGGTGTATCAGCTAAACTTTTTCAAGAAACACTTGTCTTTGCTCATGAGTCAGGTGCTAACTTCAACGGCGTTCTTTGTGGCCGTGCGACTTGGGCTGGTAGCGTTAAAGACTACATTGAGCAAGGTGAAGAAGCAGCTCGCAAGTGGCTTCGTACAACAGGATTTGAAAATATTGATGAACTCAACAAGGTTCTTCAAAAAACAGCTACCTCTTGGAAAGAAAGAGCCTAAAATTTGTTAAAAAATAAATAAAGTAAGGGTTTACATTCTGAGACTGATATGCTATAATGAAATCAGAAATTGAATAGGGTGAGCGTTACTAAGTCAAATTAGGCGTGACCACAAATAAATTGAGGGAAGATATAGCCTCGGTTTGTTTGTGGTCTTTTTGTTTTGCCAGAACCCTAGAAAATGAAGAGGAGGAGATATGTATCGAATCATACATCCTATGAACAACAATGTTGCTCTAGCCAAACATGAAAATGGTGAAGAGGTTGTTCTGATTGGCAGTGGCATAGCTTTTAATAAAAAGAAGGGTGATATCGTTCTGGAAAGTAAGATTGAGAAAATCTTTCGCCTAAGAACGGAAGAGTCTAAAGAAAACTTTGTAGCCTTGCTCAAAGATGTTCCACTGGACTTTATCACAGTGACCTATGATGTGATTGACACCCTTTCTAAGAAGTATGATTACCCTGTCCAGGACTATATCTATGTCACGCTGACGGATCACATCTACTGTTCTTATCAGGCTGTGCAGCAGGGGAGGTACAAGGAGAGTGACCTGCCAGATGCTTCGGACAAATACCCTGTCCCTTATCAGATTGCTCAGGAAGCGGTAGCGATATACCGCGAGCGGTTGTTAGATCATTTCCCTAGCGACGAGGTCAATCGTATTGCCTATCACTTTATCAATGCTGAAGGGGAGACTAATCCCGAGGGGCAAAGTCACTTGGGCAAGCGAAAAGATATTCTGGCTGCAGTTGAAGCAGAGCTGAAGAAAAATGGCATTAAAAGAAGTGCAGAAAACAGCAATTTTTATGACCGTTTTATGATTCACCTGAACTACTTTTTAGACTATCTGGACAGAAGCCGTGATGACAATGTTTCCCTGCTGGAAATGGAAAGTCAGATCCAGATGACCTATCCTCAAGCCTATCAGGTCGGAAGTGATATTTACCACATCATTGCCCAGAAGACGGGAATTGATCTCTACCGCAGCGAACGGGTCTACCTGGTGCTGCATATTCAACGCCTTTTATAATAGAAAATAATAATAAAATTTTACACAAGAATACAAGGAGGAACTCTCATGAACAGAGAAGAAGTAACATTGCTCGGTTTTGAAATTGTAGCCTACGCTGGTGACGCTCGCTCCAAGCTCCTAGAAGCTTTGAAAGCAGCAGAAGCTGGGGATTTTGCTAAGGCAGATGCCTTGGTAGAAGAAGCCAATGGCTGTATCGCTGAAGCTCACCATGCTCAGACCAGTCTCTTGACAAAAGAAGCTGCTGGTGAGGACTTGGCTTACAGTGTGACCATGATGCACGGCCAAGATCACTTAATGACTACTATCTTGCTAAAAGACATGATGCACCATTTGATTGAACTATACAAAAGAGGAGTAAAATAATGAACAAACTCATCGGACTTATTGAGAAAGGGAAGCCTTTCTTTGAGAAGATCTCTCGGAATATCTATCTCCGTGCTATTCGGGATGGTTTTATCGCTGGTATGCCAGTTATCCTCTTCTCTTCTATCTTTATCTTGATTGCCTATGTGCCAAATGCTTGGGGCTTCCACTGGTCTAAGGACATTGAAACTTTCTTAATGACCCCTTATAGCTATTCGATGGGGATTCTGGCTTTCTTTGTGGGTGGGACCACTGCCAAGGCTTTGACAGACTCTGTCAACCGTGTTCTGCCTGCTACAAACCAGATCAACTTCTTGTCTACTATGCTGGCTTCTATGGTCGGCTTCCTCCTCATGGCGGCTGAGCCTGCCAAGGAAGGTGGCTTCCTGACTGCCTTCATGGGAACCAAAGGTCTTTTGACAGCTTTCATCGCAGCCTTTGTTACGGTTAATGTCTACAAGGTTTGTGTGAAAAATAATGTCACCATTCGCATGCCAGAAGAAGTTCCACCAAATATCTCGCAAGTATTTAAAGACTTGATTCCATTTACTGTCTCAGTCGTTCTGCTCTACGGCTTGGAACTGCTTGTTAAAGCAAGTCTGGGAGTAACAGTTGCTGAATCCATTGGAACGCTTCTTGCTCCGCTCTTCTCAGCAGCTGACGGCTATCTGGGAATTACTCTTATCTTTGGCGCTTATGCTTTCTTCTGGTTCGTGGGAATTCACGGTCCGTCTATCGTTGAGCCTGCCATTGCTGCCATTACTTATGCCAATATCGATGCCAACTTGGCTCTAGTTCAAGCTGGTCAGCATGCGGATAAGGTCATCACTTCTGGTACTCAAATGTTCATCGTTACCATGGGTGGTACTGGTGCGACCTTGATTGTTCCATTCCTCTTCATGTGGATCTGTAAGTCCGAGCGTAACCGTGCAATTGGACGGGCATCTGTTGTTCCAACTTTCTTCGGTGTCAATGAGCCAATTCTCTTTGGTGCTCCAATCGTACTGAATCCGATTTTCTTCATTCCATTTATCTTTGCACCTATCGCAAACGTATGGATTTTCAAATTCTTTGTTGATACTTTGAACATGAACTCCTTCTCAGCCAACCTTCCTTGGGTGACACCTGGACCTCTGGGAATTGTGCTGGGTACCAACTTCCAGCTTCTGTCCTTTGTTCTTGCAGCTCTTCTTGTCGTAGTGGATGTGATTATTTACTATCCATTTGTCAAGGTTTATGATGAACAAATCTTAGAAGAAGAACGTTCTGGCAAATCTAATGATGCTCTTAAAGAAAAAGTAGCAGCTAACTTTAATACTGCTAAAGCGGACGCTATCCTTGAAAAAGCAGGTGTGGATGAAGAAGCTCCAGCGCAAAACAATATTAGCGAAGAAACCAATGTTCTGGTGCTCTGTGCAGGCGGTGGGACTAGCGGATTGCTGGCTAACGCTTTGAATAAAGCAGCAGCTGAATACAATGTTCCTGTCAAAGCAGCAGCGGGTGGATACGGTGCTCACCGTGAAATGCTGCCTGAGTTTGACCTGGTTATCCTTGCTCCTCAAGTTGCCTCCAACTTTGAAGACATGAAGGCGGAAACTGATAAATTGGGTATCAAGCTGGCTAAGACTGAAGGTGCCCAATACATCAAACTAACCCGTGATGGTAAAGGAGCACTGGCCTTCGTTCAGGAGCAATTCAACAACTAATTTGTTAGTTCATTTGAGGTGAAGCAAAGTTCAATTCCCCTGTTATTCACCTATTTACTTACTTGTTTCACCTCAAAGGCTATTGAAAGGAAAATAAGATGACAAAAAGCTTACCTAAAGATTTTATTTTCGGTGGTGCCACAGCAGCCTATCAAGCTGAGGGAGCAACCCACACAGATGGAAAAGGACCTGTTGCCTGGGATAAATACCTAGAGGATAACTACTGGTACACGGCAGAACCTGCCAGCGACTTTTACCACAAGTACCCTGTGGATCTGAAATTGGCTGAAGAGTATGGTGTTAATGGCATTCGAATCTCCATCGCTTGGTCACGGATTTTCCCGACAGGCTATGGCGAGGTCAATCCAAAAGGTGTGGAATTTTACCATAATCTTTTCGCAGAATGCCACAAGCGTCATGTAGAACCTTTTGTGACCCTTCACCACTTTGATACACCAGAGGATCTCCATTCAAATGGCGATTTCCTCAATCGGGAAAATATTGAGCACTTTGTGGACTATGCGGCTTTCTGTTTTGAAGAATTTCCAGAAGTTCGCTATTGGACAACTTTCAACGAAATTGGTCCTATTGGTGACGGGCAGTACTTGGTCGGCAAATTCCCGCCGGGGATTCAGTATGACTTGGCCAAGGTTTTCCAATCCCATCACAACATGATGGTCTCTCATGCCCGTGCCGTTAAGCTCTATAAGGACAAGGGCTACAAGGGTGAAATTGGTGTCGTTCATGCACTTCCGACAAAATATCCTTACGATCCAGAAAATCCAGCAGATGTCAGAGCAGCAGAGTTGGAAGATATTATTCATAACAAGTTCATCCTAGATGCGACTTATCTGGGGCACTATTCAGATGTAACTTTGGCAGGAGTAAATCATATCCTTAAGGTCAATGGTGGCCAGCTGGATCTACGAGATGAAGACTTTGCGGCTTTAGAAGCAGCTAAAGACCTCAATGACTTCCTTGGCATCAACTACTATATGAGTGATTGGATGCGCGACTTTGACGGTGAAACAGAAATTATCCATAACGGAAAAGGCGAAAAGGGAAGCTCTAAGTACCAGATTAAGGGAGTAGGGCGCAGAGAATCTCCAACCCATATACCAAAAACTGATTGGGATTGGATTATCTATCCGCAAGGTCTTTATGATCAAATCATGCGGATTAAGAAGGATTATCCCAACTACAAGAAGATTTATATCACAGAAAATGGTCTGGGTTATAAAGATGAATTTGTGGACAATACAGTTTACGACGATGCTCGCATTGACTACGTCAAGCAGCATCTGGAAGTTTTATCCGATGCGATTGCGGACGGGGCTAATGTCAAGGGCTACTTTATCTGGTCTCTGATGGATGTCTTTTCTTGGTCTAACGGTTATGAAAAGCGTTACGGCTTATTCTACGTAGACTTCGAAACGCAGGAACGCTATCCGAAGAAATCCGCTCACTGGTATAAGAAACTAGCCGAAACACAAATGATTGAATAGGCAAATAAAAACTCCCGTCCTAGCTGAATGGAATCGGCTAGGACGGGAGTTTTTTTATTCTTCATCATCTGTAAATTCTAGGATGTCTCCAGGCTGGCAATCAAGGGCCTGACAGATAGCATTGAGGGTGCTAAATCGGATAGCCTTGGCCTTGCCCGTTTTGAGAATGGAAAGGTTGGCGTTTGTGATACCGATGATATCGGCCAGTTCACCCAGTTTCATCTTTTTCTTGGCCAGCTGGACATCAAGATTAACGATAATCATGATAGCAGCCTCCTAGATGGTAAATTCATTTTCTTCAGCTATATCAATCCCCTTTTCCAGAATTTTCATCATCAGCCAAATAATCAGAGCACCCAAGAGAGGTGTAAAGCTCATACTGGCGTTAAAAGAGAAGGGGAGAGCGATGGGATTGCCTGATGCAGCAACCTTAACGGAAAGAAAGGTCAGAGCCAGAAAGACTTTCCATGCCTTATCAGCTAGTTGCGTGTTTGATGAATCAAAAATCTTTCCACTAATCAAATTTTTGACGAAATTACGAGCAAGATAGATGAGATAAATAGTCAAAGAGGCTGTGAGAAGATTTATAACAAAGGCTAGAATACTCCACCAATTTGAAAAATCAACTGAGGGCATAAATTGAACATTGAGCTTTATTCCCAACCTGTCGGAAAGACCGGTGTAAGAAATCACACTTAGGATAGTAAGAAACACCAAAATAGCAGCATAACCCACTATGATAAGGTTTAATAGAGTAACAATATCTTTGAGCAAAGAGTTATTTTTTAATTCAATCTTTTTCATGATGCTTACCTCTATCGAAAATCAGCCGGCAGTAGATTTTCTTTTCCTTTTATTCTTATTATAATCTATTTTTTATTGTATTTCAAGAAAAATATATCGAAAAACGATAAAAATATATACCCTTTTATCATAAAAGTAGTTGCTTGTTTTTAATACTATAAAGTTTTCAAATTAATTCAAGGAGGAAAAATAGGAATTTTTGATTTCTTTAAAAAACAGTCAGATTTTTGACAGCACTTTAGTTTTATTCTATAATGAAATTACTTTTTATTTAAGGAGACAAAAATGAAAAAAATTTTTTCAGCCAGCGTGGCTCTTTTAGCAGCAGTTACCTTAGCAGCATGTTCAAATAATCATTCATCCGTTACTTCTAAATCTTCAGAAAGCAAGGCTGCTTCTAGCTCAGTTAAAAAGTCTTCAAAATCAAGCAGTAAAGCAAGTAACTCAAGCAGTTCAAGTACTTCGTCAAGTGCCAATTTAGAAACGCCTGACTTTGTCTTGGTTACAGACGAAGAAATCGCTAACGCAACAACAATTGCTGACTTGAAAACCGTGTACAATAAGCTTGCGGATAATTACATCAAATATAGTGGAGAAATTAGAGAAAAACTCCCTGAGTCTGAAAGAGCAGATTTTGACAAAGAAGCGGAAGAAGGTTTGAAAGCTTTTGAGGAATCAAAACAGACTCTTAGTGATCAATTATCTCAGTATGGTTCAGATGATTTAGAAGTTCCAGCAGAGGTACGGGATCCGTTCCTGCAAAACTTAAAAGAGAAACGTGATAAACTGGTAAATGTTTTGAAAATGTCTTATCTGTTTGTTTCAAATATGCCTAAAAAACAGTAATATCAGCTATTGAAATTGTTCCTTATTCTCTGGAGAAGATTCTTCCGAATTAGGTAGACTTTCGAAGCTGTATCATGGTTCATTTCAATTTATTACTAGACAATAAAACATCAGGGGCAACCTTATCGTTGCTCCTGATGTTTTATACTCTTTATTTAAATTTAAAGCCTTCATAGACCAGATCTGCTTTAGGATTGGTCTTTTTAAATTCGTTGGCTAGTTTATCCATCATCTTGACAGGTCCGCACATGAAGACCGTGGTTTGGTCGTCCAAAGGATAATTCTTGAAGTCCAAATAGCCAGAGACCTTGCTATCGACCAAATGAAGGTCAAACTGCGGATTCTTGGCTGCGTAGTCTTTGAGTAGGTTTAGGTAAACAGCATTTTCTGCTCCGGTATAAGCATAGTAGAAGCTGACTGGACGATTCAGCTTAGGATTTTCACGGATATAGGAGATGAAGGGCGTAATGCCAATCCCACCAGCAATCCAGATTTGTTTTTCCTGCCCTTGGTCAAGAATCATGTGGCCATAAGCTCGGTCAATGGTGACCTTAGTTCCCTCTTGGATCTTGTCATACAGTTTCTTAGTGTGGTCACCAGAGTTCTTGATGGTAAAGTAGACGATATTGTCATGGCCGCCAGAGATAGAGAAGGGATGTGGCGCTTTTTCAAATCCCTCTTGGAAAATCTTGACAAAGGCAAACTGCCCATACTGGTAGTCTAGCTTTTGACTAAGCTGGATCTTCAACTCCACGGTATCGTGGTTCAGCCGTTTGACCTGAGTGATTTTTCCCAGATGTCGAAAGGCCAAACTTTGATAGAGGAAGATGATATAAAAGCCAGAAGCTAAACCGATGATAGCGTAGAATCCGACTATGAAGCCCAGCAAGGTCGGTGTTAGGAGTCGACTGCCCATCAGCATATAAGCGTGAAAGAGGCCAAAGATATAGGCCAGATACACAAAGCGGTGAATCCAGCGCCAAGCCTCATATTTGATGTGCTTGCCGAGATAGGCCACCAGAACAATGCTGACAAAGAGATAGATGCCGACATTCCCAAGCTGGGCTGCCAGATGAGATCCCCATAGACTGCCGCCCATGGCAACATTGTGGAGAGCGAGCAGGACGACGGAAAAGATAGCTGTAAACTTATGATAGGCGTACATCTTTTCGATGCCATGGAACCATTTTTCCAAAAGGGCGTTCCGAGTCGCAAGTAAAAAGGTCAGCGAGAGGGTAGTCAAGGCCAGACCGGGTACGATAAAGTTGGTCATCCCAGCTGAAGCCCAAGCATAGATGGTCAGGATTATGCTGACAGCGATAAGAGCGATTCCTTTGATAGATTTCATGATGGTTTCCTTTCTGATTTTTATTACTACTTAGTTGTAAATGTTTTTGTTACATTTTAACAAAGAAAAAACAAGCTGTCAAGATAAGAGCCTGTTTTGTTTTTGGTATGGATAGGTCAATTCTTCCGTTAGACAAGCTATAGAAGAGATTTGTGATTTTACTCGTGAACTTCTGTAGCAGTCTCTTCCACTTTATCAGTCTCAGACTGGCCGAAAGGCAACTGCTTACTCCAGCGTGATAGATTTTCTCGAATATCTTTGCCAATTTCAGAAAGATTAGGTATGCTAATGTCATCCTTCCAGCTTTGAACACGCATATTCAGCAGGAGCTTGGACAAGCGCAGCAGCATGTCACGTTCTTGGTTTGTTAGGGATTGAGCATTTTTCAGGATATCGAGGACTTTGTTAAAGTTTTCAACATTGGACAGTTCGTCGACAGACTGGATACCAGCATCCAAAATCAGTCCGAAAAAGAGGTCGAAAAAGTCTTTAAGTTCTTCATCTGAAACGGAGCTCACCCAATTTTTAAACGTTTTGTCAATCTGCAGGCTCTCTGCATCTAGTGTATCCAGCAATAGGAAAGAGTCTCCTTTGATCTTCCACGAAAAGGTATCGTGCTGGGCAAAGCCGCCGATGGCACTGCTTTTAACAATCCTAGCTTCCTTAGGTGTTTCCAGCATCATGCCGACGATGGAGTTCTGAGGCAGGTAGCGTTTCATCCTTTCAACCATGGCCTGATAGCCATTACTTTCGGTGACAGAGTGATTGAGGCCAGGAGAGTCATAGCTGTAGATGGCTTCAATACGGTCTTGAAGCGACGTTTCCATCTGACTGGCTGCATAGGATGCTAGATTTCCTCCTTTGGAATGACCGGTTAGGATAAAGTTACCAGGCAGATTTTCTAAGGCTTTCTGCAGATAGCGGGCGGCCATTTTCTGAGCAGGGATTTGAGCCATATAGGTCATGTGGAAGTCTTCCTTCCAGCCGACAATGGAGTCGTCCGTTCCGCGAAAGACCAGGACATAGGTATCGGGCTTGATTTTGAAAATCAAGGCAGCGAATTGCTTCTGGATATCTTGGTCAATGTCATTGACATAGCCCATCAGTTTTAGATTTTTAAAGCGGGTAGAGGCTGCGGCCAAATCTAGCAGTTTTAGTCGGTTTTTGCTAACCATCATGGAGAGGTCGCGCGGTACTTGGTCGGCCAAATCCAGCAGTCGGCAGTCGCAGTAGGGGGACATGTCCTCGTGCACTAGTTGGTCAAAAGGCAAGTAGGTCATCTCTGTCAGAATTAGCAAATCCAGTTCATTGAAAGGTTTATCATAAATGCTGTCATGCTGAACTTCTTCAAGGTAAGTAAAAATATTGCTCATGTTATATCTCCAATTTCTACTAGTTAGTATAGCATATTTTTCTGATAGAATTTCTATTTTCCAGAAAAATCCTACCTTAGACTGAGGATGATAAACAAGCAATCGCATTTTTTGGTATAATGTTACTAGCAAGCAATCGGGAGGGAAAGATGCACAAGATTTTACTAGTAGAAGATGATCCAGTCATTCGTCAGATGATTAAGAAAATGCTGGAACAATGGGGCTTTCAGGTAGTGGCAGTTGAGGACTTTATGGATGTGCTGACTGTCTTTGTCCGAGAGGAGCCGCATCTGGTGCTGATGGATATCGGCCTGCCCTTATTTAACGGCTATCACTGGTGTCAGGAAATCCGTAAGATTTCAACGGTGCCCATCATGTTTCTGTCTTCTCGCGATCAGTCCATGGACATTGTCATGGCTATCAATATGGGGGCAGATGACTATGTGACCAAGCCTTTTGACAATAATGTTTTTTTGGCTAAGGTTCAGGGATTGTTGCGCCGTTCCTATGAGTTTGGAAACGACCAGAGTCTCCTGGAGCATCAGGGTGTCATTCTCAATCTCAAGTCGACAGATTTAGTCTTTGATGGGAAAGTGGTGACCTTGACCAAGAACGAATTTCAGATTTTGCGGGTCCTCTTTGAGCACGCAGATGGTATCGTAGCGCGTGATGATCTGATGAAGGAACTCTGGAACAGTGACTTTTTCATCGACGACAATACCCTATCGGTCAATGTGGCTCGCCTGCGTAAGAAGCTTGAAGAGCACGGACTGAAGAATTTCATCGAAACCAAAAAAGGAATAGGATACGGTCTCATCAATGGACATACAGGATAAATTTTTCTTTCTTAAGTCTTACCTTTATTCGCGGAGATTTTTTCTAGCTCTGTTGATTTTGCTGCTAGGCTTTATTCTGCTCTTTGCCTTTGTCTTTGATGCTTACCGCAGTCTGCTGGAATATGTCGCGCTCTTGCTAGCTTTTCTGTCTTTCTTGTTTATCGGAGCAGATGCTTGGACTGCCTTTAAGAGCTATCGCAGCCAGAAGCTGCAAGCCTCTGCTCAGGCTCAGACTCCTCTAGAAAAGCTTTTGCAGGAAAGAGTGGAAGAGTTGGAGTACGAACAGAAGAATCAGCTTTTGGTTGAGCAGGAAAAATACAATGATTTGCTGGATTACTATACTCTGTGGGTTCATCAAGTCAAGACTCCTATTGCAGCCAGCTCACTTTTGATTGGAGACTTGAAGGATAAGGAAGCCAAGTCTCAGTTGGAGCAGGAGCTCTTCAAGATCGAATCCTACGTTCATCTGGTGCTTCAGTACCTCCGTCTGGAAAGCTTCCACGACGATCTAGTGCTGAAGCAGGAAAATCTGGCTGATTTGGTCAGGGAAGTAGTCAAGAAATACGCCCTTTTCTTTATTCAGCAAGGACTCAGTCTCAATCTTCATGATCTAGACCACACGATTGTCACTGATAAAAAGTGGTTTCTAGTGATTTTGGAGCAGATCCTGTCCAATAGTCTTAAATACACAAAAGAAGGCAGCATAGAGATTTATTTTCACGAGGGCAGCCTCTATATTAAGGACACGGGTTTGGGGATTCAAAATGCTGATTTGCTACGGGTTTTTGAGCGCGGTTTCTCAGGCTACAATGGTCGTCTGACCCAGCAGTCGTCAGGATTAGGGCTCTATCTATCCAAGAAAATTGCTGACCAGCTGGGACATAAGATTGCTATAGACTCTCAAGTTGGTCAGGGAACGACGGTTTCCATCGCCTTTCCTGAGAAGAAATTGATCTTTGAGTAGGAGGAAGAAAGTTGCTAGTAGTGGTTTATGATAGTCTGACTGGTTTGGGCAAGAAGTTTGCTAATAGTCTGGGACTGCCTAGCCAGTCAGTCTGGAAAAAGCTGGAGGGACCCTGTGTTTTAGTCAGCAGAAATAGCGGAGCAGGGCAGATTCCGTGGACAACCAAGCGCTTCATCAGAAAGTACAGACATCTAATCAAAGGCTTTGTCATCAATGGCAATCAGAAGCGTTATCCGCGGACCTTTTGCGGGGCGACGGATAAGATTGTGGAGCAATATGATCTTCGCCATATTCGTAACATAGAGGGCTCTGGAACGGAAGCAGACCGACAAGCGGTCAAATACTTTTTAGAACAGTTGCAGACAGATGAAAATTCTCATAAAAGTCACTAGGTTTTGTCCTATTTTTACGAATGTCCCTGCAGATTTTTAAAAGTGACAAAATTGTAAGAATAAAACTAGCAAATGAAAGGTTAGGTTATGGTACTGACCTTTCTTTTTTATTATCATAGAGTCAAGAAATAAGAAGGAGACAGAAAAATGAAATCAAAAGGTATAAATGCTTTTCAGTTGAAGCTCTTCATGGCGTTTCTTATGGTTTTTGACCATATCAGCCAGATACCAGGGCTAGTGCCGGACGGCTGGGATGGCGTCTTGCATGCCCTAACCCGCTGTGTCGGAGTAGCATTTGCCTTCATGGCAGTTGAAGGCTTTCTCCACACTCACAACCGCCTGGCTTACAATATGCGGCTCTTCTTTTGGGCAGCCCTGATGCAGACAGGAAACTGTATCCTGACGCTTCTCTTTCAGGAGAAGGGCATCTACCTCACTCACAATATCTTCCTGACCTTGGCCTGCGGGGTTCTCATGCTGAGTCTTTTCTTTGGCTTTTCTGACAATGGCGGAGCTGCTAAGGGTAGGAAGCCTGGTTTGCGGATAGCGGCAGGAGTATTAGTCTTGCTGGTTGGGCTTCTCTTTAGCGAAGGCGGCATGGCTCTGCTTCCTTTCATGCTCTTGACCTACCTTTTTAGAAACCAAGTCTTTTTCAGAAACTTGTCCTATGTAGTTTGGGCGGGAGTTCTCTTTGCCATGAGTATTCAAATTTATCCAACCTTGCAGGACACGCTATCGATGTTGCTCTATAATTCAGACTGGCTCTTTATCAGTGTTCTTCCTCTCTTGCACTTCTACAATGGTGAGCGAGGATCCAGCAGCAAGTGGAGCAAATATTTCTTCTATATTTTCTATCCAGCCCACCTTTGGCTAATTGCCTTGATTGCTTTTTGGGTAAAATAAAGCCCATCTCATCTTACAAAAGTGTAAGATTGCACTTTAAAATGTAAGCTTAGGTTATGGCAGGGCGGTTGGTATTGAGATAAAATAGACTTATCAATTAGGAGGCAGTTCATAAATACTGCTAAAAGCAGGGCTTTGATAGGTGCCTGCTAGACAGAAAGGAAGCAAGATGACATTATTAGATGTACAACATGTGAAAAAAATTTATAAAACCCGCTTTCAGGGCAGTCAAGTAGAGGCACTGAAGGACATTCACTTTACAGTAGAAAAAGGCGAATATGTCGCCATCATGGGGGAGTCAGGCTCCGGGAAATCCACCCTGCTCAACATCCTAGCCATGCTGGACAAGCCAACAGAGGGCCGCGTCTTTCTCAATGGAACAGACACAGCAACCATCAAAAACAGCCAGGCTTCCAGCTTCCGCCGGGAGAAATTAGGTTTTGTCTTTCAGGATTTCAATCTGCTGGATACTCTGTCGGTCAAGGATAATATTCTCCTGCCGCTAGTCCTCTCTCGCCGTCCCATTACCGAGATGATGCAAAAGCTGGTTACAACCTGCAACGAGCTAGGGATTAACAAGCTGCAAGAGAAGTTTCCTTATGAGATTTCCGGTGGTCAAAAGCAGCGGGTAGCAGTGGCTCGGGCCATCATCACAGACCCTGAGATTCTGCTTGCGGATGAGCCGACGGGAGCCTTGGATTCCAAGTCTTCGGCAGCCCTGCTAGATGTTTTTGACGACATTAATGCCCGCGGTCAAACCATTCTCATGGTAACCCACTCAACGGCAGCGGCTAGCCGCGCCAAGCGGGTGCTCTTTATCAAGGATGGGATTCTATACAACCAAATCTTCCGTGGCGACAAGACCGAGCGGCAGATGTTCCAAGAGATTTCCGATACTCTGACAGTTATGGCAAGTGAGGTGGGCAATTATGTTCAAACTAACGAGTAAACTGGCTTTGTCCAATCTGGTTAAAAATCGCAGTTTGTATTATCCATTTGCTTTGGCGACGGTACTTGCAACAGCGATTTTGTATAGTTTTGTCTCACTGGCTCATAGCCCCAACATGGAGACCTCTTATGGTGGTACAGCAGCTCGCATGACCTTGCAGTTTGGTATCCATGTCATTCAGATTGCCGTCCTTATCCTCATTACCTATGCTAATAGCTTCGTCATGAAAAACCGCTCCCGAGAGTTGGGAGTCTATAGTCTGCTGGGCATGGAGAAAAAGCATCTGCTAGTCATGACCTTCTTTGAACTCTGTGTCTTTTATCTGGTTACAGTCGGTCTGGGTATCTTGTCTGGCCTAGCTTTAGATAAGATGCTCTACGCAGTCCTTTTGAAATTGATGGGAATGCCGGCAGTTCTTGCCTCGACCTTCCAATGGAAGAACGTTGGGATGACTCTAGCTAGTCTGGGTGTCGCTTTTGCGGTGATTTTGTTGCTCAACTCTACCCGACTTCTACGCTATAGCTCTCTTAATCTAATGAAAGAAAAGAAAGCAGGCGAGAAGAAGGGACGCTTCCTCTTTCTGCAAACCTTGCTGGGGCTCCTGCTCATGGGTGTGGCTTATTATATGGCTTTGACCGTTACCAAGCCTGTCGCTGCTATCGGCAATTTCTTTATAGCTGTGGTCATGGTTATCCTAGCAACCTATCTGCTTTTTAATGCAGGTTCAATTACACTATTGAAATTTCTCAAAAAGCGTAAAGGCTACTACTATAAAACGCAGAATTTCATTTCTGTTTCCAATCTCATCTCGCGGATGCGTAAAAATGCAGCAGGATTGGCAACTATCTCCATTCTATCTACCATGCTCCTTGTGACTCTGGTTGGTACAATCAATATCTATGTTGGAGGTCAGGATTATATTACTACCTTACATCCAAAGGATTACAATGTCAGCGTCGTCTTGCCGAAATCGACCGATCAGAAGGAAGCTCTGTTGGACAAGGTTCAGCAAGTAGCTCAGGACTCAGGTCTGAAGAAGCCAAGCTATACTACCTATCTCTACCAATCAGCCTTCATTACGAAACTGGCTGGTAATGATGTGACAGTTCCAATGCAAAGAGAGCTGGAGTCGGATACAAGTATCTTGACCAAGTCTGCTGGCACGATTACAGTCATCAATCGCCAGGATTATGAAAAAATGACAGGGGAAAAGATAGACCTGGCAGATGATGAAACTCTTGTCTATGGAAAAAATATTTCCTTGAATAAGGATAAGCCTTTCCGAGTGAATGGTAAGGACTGGAAGATTAAGCAGCTTTTATCGTCGAATTTCACGCATGGGGAAATCCCTAATCCAAACGATGTGACCATGGAACAGGGTCTCTATATGGTGGTCAATGATAGCAAAGAGGTTAATCTCGATGTGGATCATTACTACTACATTGGAGTTGCTTCAGAGACTAAGGGCAGTAAAAAGTTTGTCGAGCAAGTCCAACTGGGGTTGAGGGACACTTTGGATCAGGAACAAGCTCAAGATGGTAGCTTCGCAATGGCTAGTGACCGTTATAGTGCAGAAAAAAGCTATCAAGAACTTACTGGAACTTTGCTCTTCATCGGTGTCTTCCTATCAGTTATCTTCCTTCTGGGAGCTGTTCTCGTGATTTACTATAAGCAAATCTCTGAAGGATATGAAGACCGAGATGGCTTTATCATCTTGCAAAAAGTTGGTTTAGATGAAAAGCAGACTAGAAGTACCATTCGTAAGCAGATTTTGACTGTTTTCTTCCTACCTCTCATCTTTGCTTTTCTACATGTAGCAGCGGTCTTTCATATGTTGCGCTTGATTGTTGCTCTATTGGGTGTGACCAATCTTCCTCTCTTAATCCAGACAACACTAGCAACTTGCGGAGTCTTCCTCCTGACCTATATTCTGGTCTTTCTGCTGACTTCACGCAGCTACCGCAAGATTGTCGCCCGCTAAGAGCAAATCCCTGACCTCTGGTCGGGGATTTTTTGGTGGCTGGATTTTTACCACTCATCTTCTTGATTTTACCGCTTGTCCAAAAAGCTGAGATTTTTCAAAAAAGACTTGCTATCATAGTCTCAGAAGTTAAGGACAGGAGAAAAAATCATGTTAGTAGAAACGAAAAATCTAAGCAAGGTTTATGGCGATAAGGTGGCAGTCAATGGTCTCGATATTCAGATTGAGAGAGGCAGTTTCACAGCTATTTTAGGACCGAATGGCGCTGGAAAATCCACGACCATTCAGATGTTGATTGGTCTCTTGCAGCCGACATCCGGGCAGATTTGCTATGCTGAAAAGCCTAGTCTGGGTGTGGTTTTCCAAAACAGTGTATTGGACGCCCGGCTGACAGTTTTGGAAAATCTGACCATCAGAGCCAAGCAGTACAAGGAGATGCCGGCAGGTAGAATCGAGCGCTTGGTGTCTCAGCTGGGGTTATCAGCCTTTGCCAAGCAGCCTTATGGCACGCTGTCTGGTGGCCAGAAGCGTCGGGTGGACATTGCGCGAGCCCTGCTCAATAGTCCCGACCTGCTCTTTCTGGATGAGCCTACGACAGGCCTGGACATTCAGACTCGGGAGAGTATTTGGAGTTTGCTCAAGCAAATTCAGAAAGAAGAGCAGATGACCATTGTCTTGACAACCCACTATCTCAATGAAGCTGATGATGCGGATCAGATTTATATCGTAGATCATGGTCAGGTCATTGCCCAAGGCTCTGCAGACCAGATTAAGGGAAACTACGCCCGCAATGTCTTACGGATTTTGAGTCAAGATGTAGCAGGTTTAGAGAAAAGTTTGCCAAGAGACTGTGCTTGGGAGCAAGTCAAGGAAGGGGAATTTATTCTCCACCCTAAAACGACTCAAGAAGCACTGACCTTATTGGCTCAGGCAGCTCCCTATATTGAACAATTTGAATTCCAACCCGGAACCATGGACGATGCTTTTATGGCACTGACAGGAAGAGAGGTACGCTAATATGCTCGCTTTGATTAAACGCAATTTTTTACTTTATTTTCGCAACCGCAGTGGGGTAATTTTGTCCCTCTTCGGAGCCATTATTCCCTTTGTGCTTTATATCGTTTTTTTGAAAAGTAATTCTGAAGGCTATTCCAGCCAGCTGATGGACTTGTGGCTGATTGGTGGCGTGTTGGCAGTTACAGGATTAACGACCACATTGGCAGCTTTCTCACGGCAGGTCGAAGACCGGGAGCGTAAGGTGACAGACGACCTCTTTATCACGGACTTGGGCCCCTGGGGCTTGCAGCTTAGTTATCTTGTCAGCTCTGTTATTATCGGCTTTTTGATGCAGGTCATTATGTTTGCCTTTATGCTCAGCTATTTTATGCAGGCGGATAAAATTTCCTTTGAATGGAGAAATCTTTCTTACCTGGTGTTTCTGATGATCTTGAACAGTCTCTTGGCCACACTGATAAATGCTCTGATTGTTCAACGCTTCAAATCAGTGGATAGTCTGGGGAAATTAGCGACAGTAGTCGGAGCGACCTCTGGTTTTCTAGTGGGAACCTATATCCCTATTGGAAACTTGCCGAACATGGCACAAAACCTGATGAAGCTTACGCCTTCTAACTACATGGCATCTCTTTTCAGACAGCTTCTCATGAAGGAAAATCTAGCAGACACTTTTGCCAATAACAGCCAGTCACGAGTAGCTTTTGAAAAAACAATGGGAATTCGCATTGAATGGCAGGAGCTCTTGACAAGGACAGAAACTTTCTATATAGTTGGAATAGTTTTAGTTGCAATAGCGCTTATTTGGATGGTGCAAAATATGATTGCCATCCGCCGGCTGAAACTACAATAGAATGTGAATAGGGAGCTTCCTCTTGCAAGCAAAATTTGAAACAGATCCAACCATTTCATCTCAGGATCCGCTGGTTGTGGTCAAGGCAGACCAGCTAGCGGCTGAAGCCAAGGCTATCTTAGATTATTTAGAGCAGTACAAGGCTGGGCCAAGTGGTGTCCTGCCTATCAAGTCGGACGATAAGCTTATCATGCTGAAGACTGAAGATATTATCCTAGCAGACATCAACCAGACAACTTTGATGATTTACAGCAGAGAAGGCATTTACCAGACGACAGAGACCTTGACTCGCTTTCAGCAGCGGATTAGCAGCTCGAACTTTATCCAGGTTTCCCGGCATGCTGTCATCAATATTGACCATCTGGAGTCTTTGTCTGACAGTTTTTCTGGCAATATGACGGCCAAGCTGACCAATCAAATCAAGACCGAAGTCAGCCGTCGCTATGTTAAACTCTTAATGGAATATCTGGGAATCTAGGAGGTAAGTGATGAGTATAAAAAAATGTCTACACGCTATATTAAAGGGCATCCAGACAGGGAGTGCAGTCTATCTGATTGTCCTTGCTCTCTCTATTCAAAAAAATCCGCCCACAACAAGTAATATCGTCAGTGTCATGGTGATGAGCGGCTTGATTGGGATTATCAACTCAATTTTAAAAACTCTTGAAGACCGCTTCTCTTTTTCAGTCTCGGTTTTACTTCACTTTGTTGCGGTCGCAGTCTTGGTATGCTGCTTCATGGCCTACAATAACTGGGGATTTTTAATTGCCAACTGGCATTTCTGGCTGGATTTTATTCTGATTTATCTCTTTTTATGGCTCTTTCATTACTTGGATACAAATCTTAAGACCAAGAAGATTAACAGCGCCCTGGCTAAGCGCAGAAAGGAAAAAGAAGGCAAGTAATTTGCTGAAAAACGTTCTGACAAGCCTATCATAAAAATAAATGGAGCTGGATCGTATTCTGCTCCTGTCTTTTTGTATCTTGAACATACAATATAAGTGTACAATAAAAACTCATAAGATTTTCTAGTAAAATAGAATTGAACGAACTAGTTACGAAAGGAAATCTTATGAGCTACCATCATTTTACCATAGACGAGCGTGAAAGTATTCTCATTTACCGTACGCAAGGCCTAAATTTTTCTCAAATTGGTAAGTTACTTCATCGTCATCCGTCTAGTATTAGTCGCGAGTGGAAACGACATCTAAGAGAAGGAAACTATTCTCCAAGTCATGCGCAGGAATCTTACTATATTGCTAAATCACACTGTGGGCGGAAACGGATACTTGAAATAGATCACAATTTAAGCAATACTGTCAAACATCTATTTCTCGAGTATCAATGGTCTCCTGAAGAAATAGAAGGTCGGTTGAGATTAGAGTTTGGAAAAGCTGTTATTAGTTATCAAACAATTTATAGGGCCATTTATAGAGGACATTTTGATGATAACTCACTATCTCATGGTGCTCGTGGTGTCATTCGCAAGCTCCGCCATCGTGGAAAAACGCGTCATACAAAAGGTTATGTCGAAAATAGAGGGAAAATCTCTATTTCTCATACGATTCACGAAAGACCAGAAGACGCTAATAACCGAACTAGGATAGGAGATTGGGAAGCCGATACTGTTGCAGGGAAAACTGGAAAAGCTTGTTTAGTGACTCTAACTGACCGATATTCTCGTTTTCTAAAAATACAGAAGGTAGCTGTTAAGAAAAGCAAGTTGGTGATAGAAGCTATGGTAAAAATGTTAGAACCCTTGACCAAGCATACTGTGACTCCTGATAGAGGGAAAGAGTTTACCTATCACCAGGAATTGAGTGATCAATTAAAAATTGAAGTCTATTTTCCTGACCCTCATGCTCCATGGCAACGAGGGACTAATGAGAATACGAATGGACTACTAAGAGAATATTTTCCAAAAGGTAGTGATCTAACATTGGTTGATGATAAGACTATTCAATTGTGGGAGAACAAACTTAATAATAGACCTCGAAAATGTCTTAACTGGAAAACACCTTATGAAGTTTTCTATGAAGAAAATGTGCACTTATTTTGACAATTCAAGATCTAAAAAACTCAAGCTAGATTTTCTAGCTTGAGTTTTATGTGCTATTACACTCCCAATCTGATATGAGGGAAGTGGTTGTAGAGGTAGTCAAAGGTTGACTGGAGTTTGGTGTCTGTTGTTTTACCAATATTCTTAAAAGGCATTTGGTATTTCTTTTGATTGTTTCGAATAGCAACTAAGGTTGAGTTTCTGTTTGAAGCAACGAAGCCGCGCTGCATGGTCAGAATGTGGTGGTAGAGATGGACGACCTGTTTGAGATCAATTGCCTTGAAACCTCGATAGTAGGTGATGAGATGGTCTTTATAGACAGCAATTTTCAGCACATCGTCGTGGAAAGAAGCTTGCTCAAGCAGGATATTGAGATTGTCCTTGGCCTCTGGATAGGCTGCATAGATTTCTTCGTAGGCAGCGATATTTTTCTTGCGGCCGATAATTCCAATAACGACAAAGAAAACACAGAGTCCAATCAAAAACAGAATGTAGAACATGAATGCAAGATTGTCAGATTCAAATTCAGTGATAGAGATATAGGAGCTGCTTGACATTACTGTGATGACTTCGGGATTGTCTGCTAGGAGACCGCGAACGAGGCTGCCATAATTAGAGATATATCCCTGATTTTTTTTAGGGGAGTTAGCATTAACGTAGGAGCCAACGATTCGGACAGGATTTTTTTCCAGCTCACCCTTTTTCTCTTTTTCCAAGAGCTGGGCAATCTGTTTGTCTCCCTTTTTAGCCTGAAGACCAACATATCCGTCTTGGTAAGCAACCAGCCAAACTTGAGTATTATCTTCTACTTCAATCAGGGCCTCTGGGAAAATATATGACACTTCAGCATAGACTGCTGAATCTGCTCCAGACTCGCTATTTCGGTCATAGGCAGTCTTGGTGTTGACTTTTTGGTATTGGATAAAGCCCATCACTGCAGCAACAATTAGAAAAATAAGAGAAATTACCAGTAGGGGGATGGTACCCTGGTTTCGCCTTTCCTTGAGCATAGCTCAACCTCCAAAATATAATCTAAAAAAATAATTTGATTAGCAAACTATCTTTTTTTGTATAGTATAACATAAATGCTTGACAAGTGGCAAGATTGTGTTAAAATATGAATGAACATAAAAATAAATTCATTCACAAAAGAGGCGTGGAAATGGATAAAAAAAATGAGCTCCTGGCTGCGGCTAGAGAAGTCTTTGCAGAAAAAGGCTATAAGGCAGCTGGAATTTCTGATATTGCTAAGAGAAGCCAGATGGCTGTCGGATCCTTTTACAAGTATTATGAGTCCAAGGAAGCCATCTTCTTGGAGGTTTATATTGCTGAAAATAGCCGTATACGTGAGGAAACCATGCGACGTGTGGACTGGCAGGGAGAGCCCGAGGCAATCGTTGAACAACTTTTTGCAGTTACTTTTGAGTTGATTTCACCCAATAAAATTCTGGCTGAGTGGAACAAGCCAAGCATTTCTCAGATTCTGCATGATTACTATAATCAGGATTCCGGCCGAGCGTCCAATGCCTTTCATCAGTTTCTGATTCAGACCTTCAGTCAGCGCTTGCAGGAAGAGGGCTTTTCGAAGGAGAAAATAGCTGAGATCATGAAGGTTTATGACCTGATTTACTACATAGACATGCATGTCACAGAGCAGGAATTTTCAGGCTACTTCGATAGTCTTGAGACTTTAGTGAAATATTTTGTTAAGGGAATTTTTCCCAAATAGAGGAAATTCCTTTTCTTAGAAGCTAAAATGAATGAATTTATAAAATTATTCATTCACAAAGAAGGAGGTGGTGTCTTATGTAGTGCGAATAGGAATGGGAAGAATCGTGATTGGATAAGTATAAAGTAAATTATTTTTTAGAAGGTTTTGAATGAATGATAGGAATGGTTCATTCAAAAATGGAAAGTGAGGAAAAGAATGAATAAGCAAGGAGGATTTGCCATGAGCGGATTGGCTATTTTTGGTATCTGTCTGGTGCTGATTGGTCTTTTGACCATTGGCTACGGCGGTGTGACAGTTGGTTTTAGTTTGAGTGTGGATTTTCAGTCATTTTTAGTCGGAGGTCTCATTGTGGTCCTAATCGGAGCAGCTTTGATTCCGGGCTTGCCGGCAGTTGCTAAGCTGACGGCACTGGCTTTGACAACTTTAGCATTGCTGATGTACATTCACATGATGCCAGATTTGGAGTTCATGCTTATGCTCATCTCAGATGTCGTGGTTTTAGGCTTTGCGGCTTGGTTTGCTATCCTTTTTTTAAGAAAATAGGTGATGAAGATGATTGTAGTTTATGATTCAAATACTGGTATTGGTAAACGATTTGCAGAATCACTGGGTTATCCGACCCAGACCATCAAGGAGAAGCTGGAAGAGCCCTGTATTCTCATTACTCGAAATGCTGGTGCTGGGAAAATTCCTTGGTCTACCAAACGCTTTATCAAGAAACATCCTGGGCTGATTAAAGGTTTTGTTAACAATGGTGACTCTGTTAAACACGGCCGGACCTTCTGCGGGGCGACGGCTTTGATTATCGAAAAATATGGGCTCCAGCATATCTGCGATATTGACCAAGGTGGTAGTCCAGAAGATGTCAAGACTGTGCAGGCATTTTTAGCGGAGTGCTAGTCTCATCAAGTTTCACATAAATGGAGGACTCGTATGCCTAGGTTCAAGAAAATTGGGAGCTTGTTTATAGTTCTGATTTCTGTCTTTATCCTAACGGCCTGCGGACATGCACAGAAAGAGCCCGACACTTCAGATAAGACGGAAAGAAATTCTTCCAAACAAGAAGAAACAGATCAGAATCAAGTAGATGCAACTTCCAGTGCGTCACAGAAAGATTGACCTTTTTGCCAAAATAGAAGAGCTTAAGTTGTTCAATGATTTCAGCTTATCTGTTCATTATTTGGCCTGTTTTGCCTACCATAAAGGAGAGAGAAGGCTTAGCGTCTTCTTTCTCCTTTTTATGATAAAACCCTCTGAGCATTCCTATAGTTTTTTAATAGTCAATATGGTACAATGAATTAGTATTGTCTTTCCAGTGTTTGTCAAAAAGGCAGAAAAACATGAAAAGAACGTGTTCGACTGGCTGGCCAATACGCTGTACTTTTAAACAAATTTTACTTGTGAGAAAGGAAGATTGCATGAATAAAAAACTGAGAGTATGGTTTCAGCTCATCATTCTCTGTCTAGGCGTGTTCCTGCCTTTCCTAGCCGGAACCCTTAAGGCTCATGCGGCGGAGCTCAATGATGTCATCACTGAGATGCACCTGACCACTAACTCTGGTGAGCAGCTGACCAATGGTGTAGATATCTGGCAGACCTTCCGAGTCTATGCTAAGTTTGCCCTGCCGGACAACCAAGCCCATGCGGGTGATACGACAGTGATTCATTTGCCGAATGAATTTACCTTTGGGAATTCCTCAGCTATTGAGCTCAAGGATGAAAACGGAGCCCTGGTGGCTAATGGAGTCTTGGATAGCAATGCCAAGACAATCACGCTGACATACACTGACTATGTGGAGCAGAAGTCCAGTGTCAGAGGCGAGTTTTTCTTCTATTCGCGGATTGACCACGAAGTTGTCACAGAGGAAAGGGATATTCCAGCTACTTTCACGGTAGGCAATAATAGAATTCCAGCCGGCAGCATTCACTATAATGGACCTCCGAAAAAGTATGAGTCTCTGCTAGAAAAGAGTGCTTTTCAGTGGGATGCCGATGCTAAGAATGAAATCCGCTACAATGTAGCCATTAACCGTAACATGGGCAACTACAAAAATGTCTCTGTGACGGACAAGCTGGGTAATACAAACGCTAAGATTGTTCAAGACTCTGTACGAGTTTATAAGGTTTCTTGGCGCTGGAATAATGGTGATTGGGCACGTGATTCGACTGAAGACGTAACAGCAGACTTCCAGTCTAAAATGACCTTTGGAGCTGAAGGTGATAGCTTGACAATCAACTTCGGTGACGTAGAAGGTTTCGGTTACCTGCTTGAGTACAAGACATTGGCTGATTATGATTTGGCTGATGGAGAGGTTGTAGGAAATAAAGCTACCATGAACTACAACAATACCGAGACAGTGTCTGTCACCAACGAGTACTCTTATCAGATTGCTGGCGGAAAGTCCGAAGGCTATAACTTCAAGGTTAAGGTCCACAAGACAGATGAGTCTAATGCTTCTCTGAGCGGTGCAGTCTTTGAAGTGGTGCGGAAAGCGACCAATAAGGTTGTTGGTACAATCACGACAGATGCGGATGGAAATGCGGAAGTTGGTAATCTTCTGCGTGACACTTATATCCTGCGTGAAACGACTGCTCCAGCTGGTTACGATCGCCTGACAGAGGATATTACCATCAGTCCGACGGATTTTGGTAAGACTTTGAACGTAGGAAGTCCAGCATCTGGAGATTCTGGAGACAGCAGATTGGTTGCAGTCAATGTAGTCAATAAGCAAACGCAGACTCCAACGGAAAAACAGGTTACTTTCAGTAAGGTCAATCTAGCTGGTGAGGAAATTGCCGGTGCTCAGATTCAGATTTTCAAGGGACGGGAAAGCAAGGACAGCCCTGTCGCATCTTGGACTTCAGAAGCTGACAAATCTAAGGAAATTAACCTAGAGCCGGGTGTTTACACCTTCCATGAGGAAGTGGCTCCGACAGGTTATCTGGCTGTGACAGATATTATCTTCCAAGTCAATGATGATGGCTCAGTAACGGTCCTAGATGCCAATGGCAATGCAGTGGAGTATACAGATGGTAAGTTGTTCATCACTGACCAAGCTGCACCAGCTGAACCTGGTACCCCTGATAAAGCAGTTCAAGGTGGTATTAAGCCAAATCAATCATCTGATTCTGATAAAGCAGCAGACGGTCAAGGGAAAACTAAAAAAGTTCTCCCTGCGACAGGAACTAGCCAAAGTTTTGGACTGGTTCTTGGTGGTCTGGTGGTTCTAACCCTTTTAGGACTTTACCATAAGACTCGACTGAGCAAATAAACAAAGAGAGGATAAGGCAGAATGCTTTATCTTCTTTTGTTTGCACATTTTTGGTCTAGCTTTATTGCAGCTTACTGAGCAATTTCTTCCAGTTACTCATGCTGGGCAGTCACTTACGGAAAAACCCTTGTTTTTGGCTCAGAATCCTCTATAATAAATGGCAAATAGAAAAAGGAGACAGAAGATATGACAGATACAAAAATACAAGAGAAGCTGAAGCCAGGTTTGAAGTTAGCGGATTTTCAAAAAGATGGAGACATCTATCTGGCGCTGAATCCGGACTATGTCTCAGGGGACAATGCCAAGTATATGACCATGTACAATCGCTTGGCTCGCTGGTATGATTTTGGTGAAAAATGGATAGGGCCACTTCTCCATGGCAAGGCAATTGACAAGCTGAGAAAGGACCAGATGGCAGAAATAGAATGGAAGGATCATCTATCCGTCCTTTATGTCTCTATCGGGACGGGTCAAGACCTGCGCTACATTCCTGAAAATATTGACCTGAAAAGCCTAGACTTTGTTGGGGCAGATATTTCTATAGGCATGCTAAAAAAATGCCAGAAATCCTGCGCCAAGAAGACCAATCTGAAGCTCTTTCATGCTTGTGCAGAGGACCTGCCCTTTGCGGATAATAGCTTTGACATCGTCTATCATATCGGCGGAATTAATTTCTTCAGCGATAAGGCCAAGGCCATGCAGGAAATGCTGCGAGTGGCTAAGCCAGGAACTAAGATTATGATCTCAGACGAGACGGCAGACTATGTGGACAAGCAATATAAGAAGAACCACTTCAGCAAGAACTATTTTAAGGACGCTACTGTTGATTTAGGAGAAATTGAGGCCGCTATACCGACAGGAGTCAAAGAGAAGGAGTTGAAACTCCTCTGGGACGGAAAATTTTATGTCCTGACGTTTAGGAAATAAATCAGAAGAACTGGACTTTGTTTCCGGTTTTTCTGCGTTATTGAGGACATTGATTGTCAGACGTAATTGACCCTAACAATAGTGGTTTGATTTGCGAATGAACCATATAAATCGTCCACCTCTTCTAAATGACAAAAAGGTAAACAAATGTTAAAAAAATCTTCTTTTGTGTATAGCCATTTTTCTTATAGTATGATAAAATGTAGATGTAATGTATCTATAAATGTTCGCTTTTTAGAAGTGGGCACTGACAAGATGGGGAAGCTCAGTTAGTATACAATTACATTGTACATTTAAAACTGAATATTGTGAGAAAGGAAAATTGCATGAACAAAAGGATTAGAGCATTGCTCCACCTTATTATTCTTTGTTTAGGAGTCATTTTGCCATCAGTAGCTCCTCTTACTCAGGTGCAAGCAGCTGAGTTTGGTGATGTTATCACTGAGATGAGCCTGAAGAATTCTTCAGGTGGTGATTTGACGCAGGGAATTGATATTTGGGAAACTTTTCGAGTTTACGCAAAGTTTGTCTTGCCGGATAACCAAGTACATCAAGGAGATACGACAAAAATCACCTTGCCTTCTGAGTATGCATTTGGGAACTCTTCAGCTATTGAGCTTAAAGACAGCTCGGATAATGTAGTGGCAAATGGATTTTTGGATTCAACCAACAAGACCATTACTTTGACCTATACAAATTATGTTGAGCAAAAGTCTGGTGTCCAAGGAGAATTCTTCTTCTATGCACGAGTTGACCATGATGTTGTGAGACAAGAAGGTGACTTGAATGGTGGATTTACCGTAGGAGGTCGGATGTTGTATCCGGGAATCGTCCATTATAATGGACCACCCAAAAGATATGACTCAAAAATTGAGAAGAGCTCTTATCAGGCAGCAGAAGACGGTAAGAATGAAGTTCATTACAATATTGCGATTAACCGCAATATGGAACATTATACCGATGTAACGATAACTGACAAGATTACCTCGCCTAATTTTAAAATCATGAGAGACTCAATTCGAGTCTATAAAATTGCTTGGCGCTGGAATAATGGAGATTGGGTGCGGGATTCAACAGAAGACGTGACAGCTAATTTCCAATCAAAAATTACGGAAAATGCCGCTGGTGATGGATTCACGATTGATCTTGGCGACATGGATGGTTTCGGGTATTTGCTGGACTATAAGACAAAAGCAGATTACGATCTTGTTGATGGTGAGCGTGTTTCCAATAGTGCTACCATGACCTATAACGGTGGTCAAACAACGACATCAGCTGAAAATCGCTCTTATCAGATTGCCGGCGGTGTTGGAGAAGGCTATGTTTTCACCATTAAGCTTCATAAGGTCAATGAAAATGGTGAGAACCTGCAAGGTGCAGAATTTGAAGTTGTTCGTGATCGGAGCGGAGCAGTTGTCGGAAAATTAACCACAGATTCTAACGGGAATGCCAACTTGGGTGACTTGTTGCGCGATGATTATACCATCCGTGAAGTGACTCCTCCTACAGGATATGATAAATTAACTGAGGAAATTAAGATTGGTTCCCAGGATTTTGGAACAGACAAATCTGTATCGCGCGAGATCGTCAATAAGAAGACGGTAACAGAGCAGGATGTAACTTTCAAAAAAGTAGATCCAAACGGGAAAGAAATTCCTGGTGCGCAACTGAAAATCTATAAAGGTGATCATGTTGATCAGGAAGAAGCTCCTGTTGCAGACTGGACTTCAGAAGAAAATACTTCTAAAGTCATAAAATTGTCTCCAGGAACCTATACACTGACTGAAGCGAACGCTCCTGCTGGTTATCAATATGTAGAAGACATCACATTTACAGTGGGTGCTAATGGTACTGTTGCTCTTGTGAAAAAAGGAGCAGAAGATACTGTTCAAGCAGCAGGTTCAATTCTGACGATTACCGACAAGGAGGACAATAGTCCTAAAGCCATTACCTTCAGTAAGGTCAACCTAGGTGGTACTGAGATTGCTGGTGCTCAAATTAAGATTTTCAAGGGCAACAAAGCGCAGGGTCAAGCAGTAGAAAGCTGGACATCCGAAGCTAATCAGTCTAAAGAAATCAATTTGGAGCCTGGTATTTACACCTTCCATGAGGAAGCAGCTCCAACTGGTTACCTGAAAGTAACCGACATCACCTTCCAAGTCAAACATGACGGCACAGTGGAAGTGACCAATGTCGGCGAGAAAGACTCCAAAGGTGAAAACAATAAGGTTGTGACTGACGGAGCAACCTTGAAGGTAACAGACAAGGATGACGACTCAGAACGAGATGTGACGATCAAGAAAGTAGATCCAAACGGGAAGGAAATTCCTGGTGCGAAATTGAAACTCTACAAAGGCAGTCAGATTCGTCCTGAAGCTAAGCCTCTTGCAGAGTGGACATCCGAAGCCAACGCATCTAAGGTAGTAAAATTAGCCCCAGGGACTTATTCTCTGAAAGAGAGCCTTGCTCCTGCTGGGTTTGTGGCTGTAGAAGATATAAAATTCACAGTTCATTCTGATGGTACCATTACTGTTGATGCTAAAGGAGCAACAGATTCTGTTGAAGCAAATGGCTTGGTTCTTACTGTAACCGATAAAGAGGACAATAGTCTTAAAGCCATTACTTTCAGTAAGGTCAGCCTCGGCGGTACAGAAATCGCTGGTGCAGAGATCAAGATTTACAAGGGCGAGAAAGCTGAAGGAGATGCAGTTGAAAGCTGGACATCCGAAGCTGGTAAGTCTAAGAACATCAACTTAGCACCTGGTACTTATACTTTCCATGAGGAAGCGGCTCCAACCGGTTACCTCAAAGTGACCGACATCACTTTTAAAGTCAAAACTGACGGAACAGTAGAAGTGACCAATGTCGGTGAGAAGGACGCTAAGGGTGAATCTAACACCGTAGCGACAAATGGTTCAACTGTTACGGTGACTGACAAGGACGATGATCTCCCACGTAAGGTGACCTTCAGTAAGGTCAACCTTGGCGGAACTGAAATCGCAGGTGCTCAGATCAAGCTCTATAAGGGCGATAAGGCAGAAGGCCAAGCAGTAGAAAGCTGGACTTCGGAAGCTAATCAGTCTAAGGACATCAACTTGGCACCTGGTACCTATACTTTCCATGAGGAAGCTGCACCAACAGGTTACCTCAAAGTAACCGATATCACTTTCCAAGTCAATCATGATGGTACAGTGAAAGTGATCAATGTCGGCGAGAAAGACGCTAAGGGTGAAGAAAACAAGGTTGTAACCGATGGTTCCAAAGTGACTATTACCGATAAGGACGATGATTTCCCACGTAAGGTGACTTTCAGTAAGGTCAACCTAGGTGGCACAGAAATCGCCGGTGCAGAGATTAAGATTTACAAGGGCGACAAGGCAGAAGGTACAGCTGTTGAAAGCTGGACATCTGAAGCTAACAAGTCTAAAGACATCAACTTGGCGCCAGGTACCTATACTTTCCATGAGGAAGCGGCCCCGACCGGTTACCTCAAAGTAACCGACATCACCTTCCAAGTCAAAACAGACGGTACAGTGGAAGTGACTAGCGTAGGAGAAAAAGATTCTAAGGGTGAAGAAAACAAGGTCATAGCTAATGGTTCTAAAGTTACTGTAACGGATAAAGACGATGACAGTCCCAAGACTATTACTTTCAGTAAAGTTAATCTCGGCGGTACTGAAATCGCAGGTGCACAAATCAAGATCTTTAAAGGCGACAAGGCAGAAGGAACAGCCGTAGAAAGCTGGACATCCGAAGCTGGTAAGTCTAAGGAAATCAACTTGGCACCTGGTACCTACACCTTCCATGAAGAAGCAGCTCCAACCGGTTACCTCAAAGTAACCGACATCACCTTCCAAGTCAAGCATGATGGCACAGTGGAAGTGACCAATGTCGGCGAGAAAGACGCTAAGGGTGAAGAGAACAAGGTCGTAACAAACGGTTCAACTGTTACAGTAACCGATAAGGATGATGACCTTCCACGTAAGATTACCTTTAGTAAGGTAAGCCTTGGTGGAACAGAAATCGCCGGTGCAGAGATCAAGATCTACAAAGGCGACAAGGCAGAAGGTCAAGCTGTAGAAAGCTGGACTTCAGAAGCTGGTAAGTCTAAAGAATTGAACTTGGCACCAGGCACTTACACCTTCCATGAGGAAGCCGCACCAACCGGTTACCTGAAAGTGACCGATATCACTTTCCAAGTCAAAACAGACGGTACAGTGGAAGTGACCAATGTTGGTGAAAAAGACTCCAAGGGCGAAGAGAACAAAGTCGCAACCGCTGGTTCTAAAGTGACTATTACCGATAAGGACGATGATCTTCCACATAAGATAACCTTCAGTAAGGTCAACCTCAGCGGTACTGAAATCGCTGGTGCTCAAATCAAGATCTACAAGGGCGATAAGGCAGAAGGCAATCCAGTAGAAAGCTGGACATCTGAAGCTGGTAAGTCTAAAGAATTGAACTTGACTCCAGGTACTTATACTTTCCATGAGGAAGCGGCTCCAACGGGCTATCTCAAAGTGACTGACATCACATTCCAGGTCAAGCATGATGGCACAGTGGAAGTGACCAGTGTAGGAGAGAAAGACGCTAAGGGTGAAGAGAACAAGGTCGTAACCAACGGCTCAACTGTTACAGTAACGGATAAAGACGATGATCTTCCACGTAAGGTGACCTTCAGTAAGGTCAACCTTGGCGGTACTGAAATTGCTGGTGCAGAGATTCAAATTTTCCAAGGCAAAGAGGCAACTGGCAATCCTGTAGCAAAATGGACTTCAGAAGCAAATTCATCGCATGAGCTTGGATTAGCTCCTGGAGTATATACCTTCCATGAAGCTGCAGCCCCAACCGGTTACCTAGCTGTTACCGACATTGTGTTCCAAGTGAATCTCGATGGCACAGTAACAGTTGTAAATGCCGATGGAAATACAGTAGAATACAAGGATGGGACGTTAGTCGTAACTGATCAAACGAAACCGACTGGCCCAGACAAGGATCCGTCTAAAAAAACAGATGAACCAGATCCGAAAAAATCAAATCAAGATAAACCAATAGAAAAAGACCAAGATAAACCTGGAGATAGGGGAAAGACGAAGAAAATTCTACCTTTCACAGGTACAGAAATCAGCTTTACGCTACTTGCTTTCGGTCTGATTCTGATAGTTGGTTGTGGGGTTTATTTTGGGGTTCGTTTCAAAAAATAAAACAGAAAACAAGTGTCAATGAACATTGACGCTTGTTTTTTTATGCGCTTGATGAAAGAAGGTAATAAGTATCGTTGAATTTAAGGCAATTGACGCAGTTTAAGGGCAATCGAAAACTATTTTTTTAAGTGACAAAAATGTAAGTTTAAAGGCTAAAATGAAAGGTTATCTTATGGCAGCTAGTCTGGGAATTCGGTATCCTATAAGTGTAAAGAAAAAGAAGATAAAAATCTTCCAAACTAATAATCAGATTTCAAGAAGGAGGCTCGCTATGAAAATCAATCTTTTTAACCATCGCCAAAGTAAACCTAAAGCTCAAAAGATTTCCAAGGAAGAAATCGAGAAGACTCGTCTAGGCTGTGCTTCCAGTCAATATTATTTCTGGCTGCAATACAGTCACTGAGAGATTCCATTATTCAAGGATAAGAGAAAGGTCAGTTGACTTTTCTCTTTATCCGACTTGGAGCACAAGATGACAAAAATGTAAGATTGGCAGGCAAAATGAAAGATTAGGTTATGGAAACTTGTCTGTCTTTCCGGTATGATAGTAGTATCAAGTTAAATAAAGAAGAGGTTCGAGTATGACATTATTAGACGTACAACACGTGAAAAAGATTTATAAAACCCGCTTTCAGGGTAGCCAAGTAGAGGCACTGAAGGACATTCACTTTACGGTAGAAAAAGGCGAATATGTCGCCATCATGGGTGAGTCAGGCTCTGGGAAATCCACCCTGCTCAACATCCTAGCCATGCTGGACAAGCCAACTGAGGGCCGCGTCTTTCTCAACGGAACTGACACGGCAACCATCAAAAACAGCCAAGCTTCCAGCTTCCGCCGGGAGAAATTAGGCTTTGTCTTTCAAGATTTCAATCTGCTGGATACCCTGTCGGTCAAGGATAATATTCTCCTGCCGCTAGTCCTCTCTCGGCGTCCCATTACCGAGATGATGCAAAAGCTGGTCACGACCTGCAATGAGCTGGGGATTAACAAGCTGCAAGAGAAGTTTCCTTATGAGATTTCAGGTGGCCAGAAGCAGCGGGTAGCAGTGGCTCGGGCTATCATCACAGATCCTGAGATTCTGTTGGCGGACGAGCCGACGGGAGCCTTGGATTCCAAGTCTTCGGCAGCCCTGCTGGATGTCTTTGATGATATTAATGCACGCGGTCAGACCATTCTCATGGTAACCCACTCAACTGCAGCGGCTAGCCGCGCCAAGCGGGTACTCTTTATCAAGGATGGGATCCTTTATAATCAAATCTTCCGCGGTGACAAGACTGAGCGGCAGATGTTCCAAGAGATTTCTGACACTCTGACAGTTATGGCAAGTGAGGTGAAGGACTAGTGTTTCGATTAGCAGCAAAATTGGCGGTATCCAATCTGATTAAGAACCGCCGTCTCTATTATCCTTTTGCACTGGCTACCTGTGTGGCTGTAGCCATTTCTTATATTTTCAACTCCTTGGCTTTTAATCCCAATCTATCCAAAATGACAGGTGCCAGCTCTGTTATCCTCGTTTTGGTCCTAGGGGTTGTTATTGTGAACATCACAGCTGGAATTATTGTCTTTTATGCCAATCAATTTGTCATGAAGAATCGCTCCAAGGAGCTGGGGCTTTATGGTATGCTAGGTCTTAATAAACGCCATCTCTTTGTTATGACCTTTATTGAGCTTCTGATTTTCGGGTTAGTGGCTGTAAGCTTGGGGCTGACTATTGGTGTTCTCTTTGACCAGCTGATTTATGCCTTTTTGCTCAAGCTCATGGGTACCAAGGTGGTTCTGGTTTCGACATTTCAACCTTTTGTATTGGTATTGATTATCATATTCTATGCTTTTGTATTTTTCTGTTTGGTAATTAAAAATGGCTTTTACTTAAGAAAGTTTGATGCTCTGCAATTAGTCAAGGAAAAAAATAGCGGGGAGAAAAAGAGTCGCTTTTTACTCTTGCAAACTATTATTGGTATGTCTTCTCTCGCTTTTGGCTATTATCTTGCTTTAGGTGTATCTAATCCGATGGCAGCCATTATCATTTTCTTCGTGGCCGTACTTTTTGTTATTCTAGGGACTTATCTGCTTTTTAATGCAGGAACAACTGTTTTCTTGCAATTTTTGAAAAAGAAGAAGACGTTTTATTATCAGCCTGATAACATGATTTCGGTATCTAATCTAATTTTTCGAATGAAGAAAAATGCAATTGGTTTAGCGACGATTTCTATTTTGTCGACAATGGTTCTGGTTACCTTATCTGGTGGAGCCAACATTTATGCTGGTGGTGATTATATGCAGAATGCCATGTTCCCGCATGATTTCAGTATCCAAGGAAAAGAAGTAACAGGTGAGATACTGGACCAAGCTTTGACAGAGTTTGTTCAAGAGCAGCAGCTGCAGATTAGTAAAAAAGTTATTTACCAGTATTATACGATAGGAGTTAGCGGTCGAACTGGTAATCAGCTAGATATTTATTCTAAGGGACAGAAATCCTTCACTCCAAATCTTTATATTTTGGCCATTTCTGAGAGTGATTATCAAGGAATGACGGGTCAAAGTCTTCAGCTTAAAGATGATGAAATAGCCATATTTGAGCAAGGACTGGAACTAGATAGCAAAAAAGATTTACAGCTAGCTGATAAAAATTTAAAAATCAAGAGAAAATTAAAAGAAGATTTTGTTTTCGGTAATATACCCGATCCGATGAATATGATAGTGCCTGAAAAAATCTATATGGTAGCTAAAAATCCGAGTCAAATCTTTTCTTCATTGATGAACGATTACGCTGTCAATGTTAACTATTATGGAGGATTAAATCTCAAGCTTTCAAAAGAAGAACAGAGAAAACTCAAAGAAGCCTACCAAGAAAAGCTAAGCAGTTTTAATACCACCTTACCTGAAAATCAAGCTATTTATGGCTCTGTGACAGCCTTTGATAAGCAAGAAATAAAAGGAATGCTAGGCGGTATGTTCTTTATTGGAATTTTCCTATCAATCGTTTTTATGCTTGGAACTGTTCTTATCATCTACTACAAGCAGATTTCTGAAGGCTATGAAGATCGAGAAGGCTTTGTTATTTTACAAAAGGTTGGATTGGACGAAAAACAAATTAAGAAAACGATTCGTAGGCAGATTCTGATAGTCTTCTTCCTACCACTAATCTTTGCCTTTCTTCATTTGGCTTTTGCCTACCACATGCTGAGCTTGATTTTATCTGCTTTAGGGGTGCTGAATGCCACACTTATGTTAGTGATGACTCTGGGTGTTTGTGCTCTGTTTATTGCAGTATATGTTGGTGTCTTTCTCATTACTTCTCGCAGCTATCGCAAAATTGTGGCTATGTGATAGCAAAGACAGGCTTCATATAGCTTTCATCTATTTTAAAGACTTAGGCTGAGATTTCTCTCAGCCTTTCTTTTCTCGGAAAATTTCCTAAAAGCGTGGAAATATGATAAAATAGGACGTTAATGCAATTAGGAGAATAAAAATAGATGAATATATTTAGAAAAAAAGATGCCAGTAAGGACAGAACGGGCATGCGCCGTCACTTGAAAATTCCAGATCTGATTTTGCTTGGTATTGGAGCCATGGTAGGAACTGGGATTTTCACCATCACAGGGACCGGGGCGGCCAAATATGCTGGGCCAGCTCTGACTGTTTCGATTGTCATTTCAGCTCTTTGTGTGAGTATCTCAGCCCTTTTTTACGCTGAGTTTGCCTCACGGATTCCGGCCAATGGCGGAGCTTACAGTTATATTTATGCGGTTCTGGGAGAATTTCCTGCTTGGCTGGCTGGCTGGCTGACCATCATGGAGTTCATGACCGCTATTTCAGGTGTTGCCTCTGGCTGGGGTTCTTATCTGAAGGGCTTGCTGAGCGGCTTTGGTATCCAGCTGCCAGCAGCTCTGAATGGTACCTTCAATCCAAAAGCAGGTACTTATGTGGACTTGCTGCCCATTCTGGTCTTGGCCTTTGTTACGGGAGTTGTCCTTCTGAACTCAAAGGCAGCCCTGCGCTTCAACTCAGCCTTGGTGGTCTTGAAATTCTCAGCCTTGGCGCTCTTTATCATTGCAGGATTTTTCTTCATCAAACCAGAAAATTGGTCTAACTTTGCACCTTTTGGTTTTGGAGAAATTTATGGCGGTAAGGTCGGCGTCATGGCTGGGGCTTCACTCATGTTCTTTGCTTTTCTGGGCTTTGAGTCCATTTCCATGGCGGTTGATGAAATCAAGGAGCCTCAAAAGAACGTTCCGCGTGGGATAGTCTTATCCTTGAGCATCGTGACCATTCTCTATATTTTGGTGACCTTGGTCTTGACTGGCATTGTCCACTATAGCAAGCTGGATGTCTCAGATGCGGTGGCCTTTGCCTTGCGCAGCGTCGGACTTGGCTGGGCAGCTAACTATATCTCTGTCATCGCTATTTTGACTCTGATTACGGTCTGCATCTCCATGACCTACGCCCTGTCGCGGATGATTTACAGTATTGCACGTGATGGTCTCTTGCCTCGCTCTTTTAAAAAATTGACAGAGACCAGTCGGGTGCCAAAGAATGCAACGATTTTAGTAGGGATTGCCTCAGCTGTCTGTGCCGGTATCTTCCCCTTGGCTAGCATCGCCTCTTTCCTCAATATCTGTACCTTGGCCTATCTGATTTTATTGGCACTGGCTGTTTTGAAATTGCGGAAAGATCAAGGAATGCCCAAAGCTGGAGAATTTAAAACGCCTCTAGTCCCTCTGACACCGATTTTGTCCATTATCATCTGTCTGTCCTTTATGACCCAGTATACTAAGGAAACCTGGCAAGCCTTTGGAATTGCCCTAGCGCTGGGAAGTCTCATCTATGCCTTCTATGGCTATAGAAACTCAGAAATCGCTGTAAAAGAGGAGTAGGGTGTAGAGATTGGTCGAGAAGATGAAGTGTAGGAACTTGGTAACTATAAACAAAGCAGAAAGAGTTTTATGAAGAAAAATTGTATAAAAGGCCGATGCTATAATATTTCTTTGAATGGTAAGAAAGCTTTTCTCGGATGGTTCTTAATAATTTCTGATAATGGGCAGGAATATCTCGTGGAGAGAAATGGAACGATGTCCTGTGGCTGTTTTAGAAAGGTTTATCAAACAGCCTATTCTTTCATACCGCATACTGAATTTTTAAACAAATCAAATAATCTACCTGCTATTGCAGGAACTTCCATAGGTCTTATCTTGGCTAGAATGCTGAGAAAAATAATTCCGCTAGATTTTTTCTTTGGGCCAGTAAATCGACCAATGAATATCGGAACTGGTCTTGTAAATATTGGTGTGACAATAGGAACGATGGTTCTTGCTATGTTTCTTGTAAAGTATTATAGAAAGAAACGACTTGAATTTTTTCTAAATAAAAAAGGTTGCAAACTTAGCTTGATTGGAAAAGTAAGAACAAAAGAGCCTATTAAAAAATTGCCCAAAGGAATAGAGGTATGGTAAATGAAACGGTTTAGTATTCGTCAATTATTGGTAATTGGCACTTTGTCAAGTATAGTCTTATTTGTTATGTTTTTTACTCAGCCCAGATTCTTTCTTTTACTACCTATTTTTCTTGGAATAGTCTTGTTTTTCAGAGGTATAGAAGTTAGTGGAGACAAAGAGATAGAATTTGAACTAATAGAAGGAGAAAAGAATGAAAAAACTTAACCTAACCCAAAAGAAAAAAATCTGGCTCTTTGCCCTTGCTTTGCTTGCCCTTATCTTACTAGCGATTGTGATCAATATTCAGCTGAACCAGCCTGAAGATATGCATGCTGATTATGTTCGGCTTTGGAAGACAACTTGGCATGAGGAAAATAAAGACTGGCTCTATCCACTGAAAAATATCTGTCTTGTTATTCTAGCAGTTCTAGCTGGGTCTGGTTTAATGATTGCATTTTCCAAGAGTGAGAGATGGAAATAAACAACTGTAGATTTAAATGAAATCATCTTACAAAAATGTAAGATTAGCTATGATAAATGTAAGGTAGAGACATGGAAAACGTGTCTCTATTTTGCTATAATCAGCTCAGAAATCCTAACAAGAAAGGTTGTGCAATTATGAAAAAAGTCCTTTTAGGTTGCTTGGGAACAGTACTGGTTTTGCTTGCTCTTTTAATAGGTTTTCTGGCCTACTTTGGTCCAGACTATGGAATTTTTCTTTTTCCACCTAGTCCGCAGGACTACGCCCGCTCGGTTGTGAAAAAGCTTGATTTCGGTCTTTATACGGGCAAAGACTGGGAAAATGAGAAGAAGAAAGCCTTAGAGAAGCTTGAATCTGCCAAGACTTATCAAGATACCTATCCTGTCTTGGAAAAATTAACCAAAGAGGCTGGCGGGAAACATTCTTATTTTTTAAGTCCACAGGATAATCCCGAAAATAGTCCGGAAAGCAAAAATCAGCCCGAAGTGCAGAATCGGGAGGGGATTCTCTATTTAAAAGTTCCTGCTTTCACTGGTGACGCACAGGCAGCGAAGGCTTATGCCAACAAGCTATCGGCAGCTCTTAAAAAGGATACCTATCAGTCGGTTCTTGTGGATCTGAGAGATAATACCGGCGGGAATATGTATCCGATGCTTGCTGGACTGTCCTCTCTTTTGCCTGATGAAGATCTCTTCCAATTCGTTGAAAAAAATGGAAGCAAGAGCGCGGTTTCTCGATCAGATGTTCTTCAGCAGCTTGGTCTGGATCAGACTGATGAGAAAGCAAAGAAAGTGCCAATAGCTGTCCTTACCAATGAATGTACAGGAAGCTCAGGAGAAATGACTGTTTTAGCCTTTAAGGGACTGGAAAACGTTAAAATATTTGGTCAGTCAACGGCAAGCTATACTACGGGAAATAATTATTATCAACTGTATGATGGAGCGGTTTTGCTCTTGACTACCTCGAGTATCCTAGATCGCACGGGCAAGCTTTATGAGAATGAGGCAATTCAGCCCGATGTCCTAACAGACCAGCCTTTAGAAGAGGCGGAGTCTTGGTTGAAGGGACAGATAGGAGAATAGTTCATTGAAAGCAGTCAAAGAGACTGCTTTTCTGCTATAATAAAGAGAAGAACGAGGTGACAAATGATTCGTAAAGTAAAACTAAGAGATGCTGCAGCCATTCAGCGGCTCAATGCTGAGTGTTTGGGCTATGACTTCGATAGGGAAGCGACGGAGGCTCAACTAAAGAGGCTGCTAGAGAATGACCAGCATTTGATTTTGGTAGCTGAAGAAGACGGTCAGGTCATAGGCTACGCTCATGCTGCTAGCTACGACTGTCTCTATTTCCCGTCCTTGCTCAATCTCTTGGCCTTGGCCGTCGCTCAGGATTTTCAAGGGCAGGGACATGGCAGAGCGCTGATGCAAGCTTTGCGTGAAGAGGCAAAAGCGGTAGGATACACAGGAATTCGGATTAATTCAGGCATTTCCCGCTCCGCAGCCCATGCATTTTACCGCAGCCTCGGCTGCAACGAAAAAGCAGACCAGAAACGATTTTATTGGGGATTTTAGAGAATTTAAGGAGAAAAAAATAGACGGTCATGAAAAAAAAGAAGATAGTGTATGTTTTATTGAGTATTCTTTTGTTGGGAGCTTTAGGTCTGCTCATTTTATGGGTTATTGGAATAAATACTAAAGTTTATATCAATAGACAAGAAACAAAATTCAAAAGCATTCAGCTTTTCGATAATAATAAGTTTGTATTGGTTGCTGTAGGTGAGAAAGATAATTATGGTCATATTTACTATGGACAAAATTATGTTTCAACTATTGCTGTTCATTCTTGGCGAATTGGAGAAGTTAAAAACTCTCCACCAATTGGGAAAGAAGAATACTATAAGATAATCAGCTACGATTTAAATAGCCCTAATCTATCAAAGAAAGAACTAGACCTGTATGAATTACCTAGAATTCAGACACAAAAATTTAGACTCAATGAAGTCTTAAGCAGTTATTATGGTAATGGGAAAGACTATATGGCACGAGACAATCTTTACCAATATGTTAATGGAGAATACTTTGAGCAAAGTTTTTTACTGGATATTGATAATGAGGAGTTCTTTTTCAAAGATGTTGCTCAAAGAAGAAATGAGATGGATACAAATAGCTCTTATAATCAAAATATTAGTTTCGGACCTGGAAATCTTTTTGATAGCTTTCGATTTAAGTTGGAGGAGCTACATTTAAGTGAAAGTGATGGGAAATTTAGGCCAGATCCTGATTATCGCAATAAAATTGATATTTCCAATACCAACTTTGCTCAGCTATATCCAGAAGTAGCTAAGAATATGAAAGATATAGATCGACTTTATTTCCGACCTGAACAGTATAACCAAAAAGAATGGTTTGATAACCTCTTGCATTGGTTTGCACCTAAGGGACAGGATGTGATGGAAGTTTATGCGACAGATTCTGCAACAGGTGAGAAAACACAAATCAAGTCATTTGATGACTATTTAGCATGGCGAGAAGCCCACCCTGAGGAGGTGAAAAAATATGAGCAATAAAATTGAACCACTAACTCAGCAGCATGCTTTAGAAATTGCCAATGATTGGCATTATGAGGCGCCTTATGATTTTTATGATATGAAAAATGACTTGGAGGATTATGAAGAAATGATTTCCCCAATAGCGCGTGAGGACCGTTATTATCAAGTTATGCGAGAAGAGAAACTCTATGGATTTTTCTGCTTAGAGCAGAAAGGAGAGCGAACTTTGGAGCTTGGTTTGGGGATGAAGCCGGAGCATTGCGGAAAAGGTCAGGGCGCTGGATTTCTGCAGGAAATTCTGGACTTTATTATGGAAAATTTTGCGCCCCAAGTCATAAGTCTATCCGTGGCTGATTTCAATCACCGAGCCCAACAGCTTTATCTCAACATGGGCTTTGAAGTGGTGAGGCGCATCCCGCAGGAAAGCAATGGCGATATTCATCTCTTTGTGGAGATGGAGAAGAAGGTCTAATTTTAGACTTTATTGCAAAGCGTCAGATAAAATTATTGACAGTCAAGAAAAAGTCGTCAAATATACTTATGACTGCGGACGATTATCAGCTAATTTGTATATGAATATCAATAAGCAAAAGGAGAAAACCATGACATTTGAAGAGATTTTACCTGGCCTTAAGGCTAAGAAAAAATATGTGCGTACAGGCTGGGGCGGGGCAGAAAACTATGTCCAGCTTTTTGATACGATTGAGCAGAATGGGGGGGCTCTCGAGGTGACACCTTATTTCCTTATCAATGTTTCAGGTGAGGGGGAGGGCTTCTCCATGTGGAGTCCGACTCCTTGTGATGTCCTCGCGACAGATTGGGTGGAAGTGAATGACTAAGACGGTACTGGTGACGGGAGCTAGCTCTGGCATCGGCCGAGCTCAGGCTCTGACCTTTTTGGAAAATGGCTACCGGGTTTATGGGGTGGACAAGGATGAAAATCCTGTTTTTCTCAATGAACTTCGTTTTGTCAAGATGGATTTGACAGGGGATTTGACACCGCTCTTTACTAGCTTGCCTGAGGTGGACATTCTCTGTAATACAGCAGGTATTTTGGACGATTATCGTTCCCTGCACGAGACCAACGATGAGGACTGGGAACAGATTTTTGCGCTTAATCTGACCTCTACCATGAAAATCACTCGCTTTTACCTGCAGAAAATGCTGGAGAAAAAGTCTGGTATTATCATTAATATGTGCTCGATTGCTAGCTTTCTGGCTGGGGGCGGCGGTGCTGCCTATACAGCCTCTAAGCATGCTCTGGCTGGCCTGACCAAGCAGATAGCCTTGGACTATGCGGATAAAAATATCCAAGTGTTTGGCTTGGCGCCAGGCGCTGTTAAGACAGCTATGACTGCCGCAGATTTTGAGCCAGGTGGACTAGCTGACTGGGTTGTTGAGGAAACGCCTATCAAGCGTTGGCTGGAACCTCAAGAAGTGGCAGATGTCAGCCTCTTTCTAGCCAGTGGTAAGGCAGCTGCTATGCAGGGTGAGATTATCAAAATCGACGGTGGTTGGAGTTTGAAGTAGCCAGTAGGAACATGAAAGTAATGAAGAAAAACTAGAGCTATGACTTAAAAGACATCATTGAGGCTGTGAAATCAGAAGAGCTAGATGATGATTTCTGTTTGTATGCCAAGGAAAATGGAGAACTGAATTTTCAGGAGAGCTACTTGACATTTGGCAATGACTTTGAAAGTTTGAAAAACAAATTAGCCTTTCTTCCGCTACAGTCTTCAAAGACCGTTTCTGAAAAAGATTGAAAATAGCTCTAAAAAAGCTTATAATATAAGCTATAAAACGACAGAAGGCTTCTAGGAGGATTGATTTTGAAGAAGGTTCATTTTTTTATCATTTACGGCTGTGTCTGCTTTGTACTGATTGGCGGAACCTTTCTTTATACCTACTTTAAACCTGGAGGCATAGCAGAAGCAATCGAATCCCGCTTTAAGCTGTCTGCTGTAGTGGATGCATCCTTGAAGAAATTCGATCATGATAGTTTTTACATGGATCGGCTGTCTGAGTCAACCTATCTAGAAGGCTACAAAAAAAGAAAAGCCAAGACGGTTAAACAGCTGACTGTTTCAGATTCACCTTATTTAGCTAAGCTTTACGAAACCTATGATGATCAAGAACTGACCCATTATTTCAGCGAAGATCGGATGTACTTGGAAGAGAAGGATGGATTTGAGACCATTGATGACACGGAGTCACGCAAACATATTGATGGCTATTCGGGCATGTCCTCCTTTAAGGCTTTGCTGCAGGTCATGGTAGATAATGAGTCAGAACTGACTAAGAAAAAAGTGGACGGGGGCTATGAGTTTTCGGTGACAGCAGAAGGTGATTTGGCCTATGACCTTATCGATGCCTTCTACTATGCTTATAATGATGAGCATTATGATACGACCATTGATATTGAGAAGTGTCAGGTTGCCTTTGTGGTTGACCCTAAGACTCGGACCATTCGCTCTATTGATATGACCATGGATTTGGATGAAGATACAGCCTTAGATGGAGAATTGATTTACTTCAAGCAGAGGGCAGTCTTCAAGGACTATGGCAAGGCGAAAGTCCATCTTCCAAAGAAAATCAAAGAAAAAGAAGCAAAATCAGCTGTTTAAAGGCTGATTTTTTTGTGCAAAAGTTTTTTCGTTGCAGATTTTTAAGGGGATGGCTTGATTTTAAATTTTTAAAAATTACCTTTTAGTGATATAATAAAGGTGATATCCTACAGAAAAGAGATAATTGATGACAAATTACGCGATTATTTTGGCTGCGGGTAAGGGTACTCGCATGAAGTCAGATTTACCAAAAGTGCTGCATAAGGTTGCAGGAATTTCCATGTTGGAACATGTATTCCGCAGTGTCAATGCCATTAATCCAGAGAAGACCGTGACAGTTGTTGGGCACAAGGCAGAGCTAGTCGAGCAAGTCTTAGCAGGTCAGACAGACTTTGTCCGTCAGACGGAGCAGTTGGGAACGGGTCATGCCGTTATGATGGCAGAGCCTGTTTTGGAAAATCTGACTGGGCAGACGCTGGTCATTGCTGGCGACACTCCCCTGATTACAGGAGAAAGCCTGAAAAATCTGATTGACTTCCATATCAACCACAAGAATGTTGCAACTATCCTGACGGCAGAAGCAGATAATCCTTTCGGCTACGGCCGTATCGTTCGCAATCAGCACGACGAAGTTTTGAAAATTGTTGAGCAGAAGGATGCTTCTGACTTTGAGCAGCAGATCAAGGAAATCAATACAGGGACTTACGTCTTTGACAATGCCCGTCTCTTTGAAGCCCTCAAAAAGATCAATACCAACAATGCTCAAGGCGAATACTATATCACAGATGTGATTGGCATTTTCCGCGAAAATGGTGAAAAAGTCGGCGCTTATACGCTCAAAGACTTTGATGAGAGTCTGGGGGTTAATGACCGTGTAGCTTTGGCTACAGCTGAGAGTGTTATGCGCCGCCGGATTAACCAGCAGCATATGGTCAATGGCGTCAGCTTTGTCAATCCTCATGCGACCTATATCGATGTGGATGTAGAAATTGCGCCTGAAGTTCAAGTTGAAGCAAATGTGACCCTGAAAGGTCAGACCAAGATTGGGGCAGAGACTATCCTGACCAATGGTACTTATATTGTGGACTCTGTCATTGGAGAGCGGGCCGTTATCACCAACTCTATGATTGAGGAGTCTAGTGTGGAAGATGGAGTGACGGTCGGGCCTTACGCTCACATTCGTCCAGGTTCTAGTCTGGCCAAGGATGTTCATGTCGGAAACTTTGTTGAAGTTAAAGGATCGTCAATCGGAGAAAATACCAAGGCTGGTCATTTGACCTATATTGGAAATTCTGAAGTCGGTGCTAATGTCAACTTTGGTGCGGGTACGATTACGGTCAATTATGATGGTCAGAAGAAGTACAAGACTATCATTGGTGACAATGTCTTTGTTGGTTCTAACTCGACCATTATTGCCCCAGTTGAGCTGGGTGACAACTCACTGGTCGGTGCGGGTTCTACCATCACGAAGGATGTACCGGCAGATGCCATTGCTCTGGGACGTGGCCGTCAGATTAACAAGGAAGATTATGCTAAGCGACTTCCTCATCACCCTCAAAATAAGTAGGTTTAATCATGGAATTTGAAGAAAAAACCGTCCAACGGACGGAGATTTATCAGGGACCGATTTTTAAAGTGGTTCAGGACCAGGTAGAGCTGCCAGAGGGCAAGGGTCAAGCCCAAAGGGATTTGATTTTTCATAATGGGGCGGTGGCTGTGATTGCTATCACTTCGGAAAATAAGATGATTTTAGTCAAGCAGTACCGCAAGGCAATTGAAGCGACTTCTTACGAGATTCCAGCTGGCAAGCTTGAGCTAGGAGAGAATGCAGATCCCCAAGCGGCTGCCCTCCGAGAATTAGAAGAAGAGACCGGCTACACTGGGCAACTGGAGTTGGTCTATGATTTCTACTCTGCTATCGGTTTTTGTAATGAAAAAATCAAGCTCTACAGCGCCAGCCATTTAACAAAGGTCGAAAACCCTCGTCCCCAAGACGAGGATGAAACATTGGAACTTTTTGAAGTCAGTCTGGAGGAGGCACATCAGTTGCTGCAAAACGGTGACATCTGCGATGCCAAGACCATCATGGCCCTTCAGTACTGGGAACAAAAAAATCTGAATAAATAGGAACGTAGATCAATGGGAAAAGCTTTATTAACAGATGAAATCATTGAGCGGGCCAACCGCGGTGAGGATATGTCGGGGCCGCCTCTCATGGATGACGAGGAAACCAAGATTCTTTCAACTGGCAGAAGCTCCTTTAGCTCGCAGCAGTCTAGCCGACAAGATACTCAGTTTGGTTATCAAAGCCCTCAAAACCGCTTTGGTTATGAAGAAGCTCGGTCTCAGCAGAATCAGAGTCATTTTGGCTATCAGACTGCTCAAAACCAAGAGGAGTTTACGGATGAGACTCTGCACATTGAGGTAGATCCGACCGTGACTAAGAGCCGTCGGATTGAAAACCAAAAGCGGAGCCTCTTTCAAGCCAAACTCAATAAGATTCTCCTTTGGGTGGTCATCCTACTGATTGGTTTGATTGCTGCTATTATTTGGTGGCCTTAAAAAACTACTCTATTGCACTTAAAAGGAAGCCTAGCTTGTCTAAGCTTCTTTTTCATCAGATGATTTGAGGTATTATATGAAAATTGGAATTATCGCAGCCATGCCTGAGGAGTTGAAGATTCTGCTGGAGCATTTAGAAAATCCGCAGAAGCACCTGCGTTTGGGCCATGTCTATCATACGGGCTCTATTGGCTACCATGAAGTGGTGTTGGTCGAAAGCGGGATTGGCAAGGTTATGTCCGCTATGAGTGTGGCTGTTTTGGTCAATGATTTTAAGGTCACAGCCGTGATTAATACAGGCTCAGCTGGAGCAGTGGCAGAAGGTCTAGCTATCGGCGATGTGGTGGTCGCAGATCGTCTGGTCTACCATGATGTGGATGTGACGGCCTTTGGCTATGACTACGGTCAGATGGCACGGCAACCGCTCTATTTTGAAGCGAGCCGCTATCTGGTTGCTGAGATGAATAAAATTTTGGAAAAGACCCATCAAAAGGCAAAGGTAGGTTTGATTGCGACAGGTGACAGCTTTGTTGCCGGTCAAGACAAGATTTACCGCATCAAGGAGCATTTTCCAGATGTCTTGGCTGTCGAGATGGAAGGCGCAGCTATTGCTCAAGCCACACATTCGATTGGCCTGCCCTTTATGGTTATTCGCGCCATGAGCGACACAGCTAGCCATGATGCTAATGTTACTTTTGATGAATTCATTCTTGAAGCTGGTAAACGCTCTGCAGAAACCCTGATTCAATTTCTGAAAGAGTTGGTTTAAAGGGGGAGAAAGTATGTACAAAGAGTCTTATTTTGATGGTGGTCTCTTTTCTTACATCGGTCATGTGATTTTAGCTACCTTGATTACAGTATTTACACTGGGAATTTGTGCACCTTGGGGCATGTGTATTCTGTATAATTGGAAGATAAAACATACAGTTATTGACGGGCACCGTCTTTACTTTGACGGTACTGCTATGCAGCTTTTTGGAAATTGGATCAAGTGGTGGCTCCTGACCATTGTTACCTTTGGTATTTATGGCTTTTGGCTGAAAATAAAACTGACCCAGTGGATTACCAAGCATACACATCATGCGAACTGAGACCAAGCAGGCGAGACTTAAGTGGCTCGCTTTTCCTTTTCTTCTGTCTTGCCAAAAAATCCCTTTTGATGGTATAATCAAGGAACTGCAATCAATGATAGAGGAGAAAAAATGAGTATCTTAGAAGTAAAAAATCTCAGCCACGGTTTCGGAGACCGGGCTATTTTTGAGGATGTATCCTTCCGCCTGCTCAAGGGTGAGCATATCGGCCTGGTCGGTGCCAATGGCGAGGGAAAGTCAACCTTTATGAGCATTGTGACAGGCAAAATGCTGCCGGATGAAGGCAAGGTCGAGTGGTCCAAGTATGTGACAGCTGGCTATCTGGACCAGCATGCTGTTTTGGAGCAAGGCCAGTCTGTCCGCGATGTTTTGCGCACAGCCTTTGACGAGCTTTTCAAGACCGAGGCCCGTATCAATGAAATCTATATGAGCATGGCTGAGGAAGGAGCCGATGTTGATGCCCTTATGGAAGAAGTGGGGGAGCTGCAGGACCGCTTGGAGAGCCGAGATTTCTATACGCTAGATGCCAAGATTGATGAGGTTGCACGGGCACTAGGTGTGATGGACTACGGTATGGAGAGTAATGTGACGGAGCTGTCTGGTGGACAGCGGACCAAGGTTCTCTTGGCTAAGCTGCTTCTTGAAAAACCAGATATCCTGCTCTTGGACGAGCCAACCAACTATCTGGATGCGGAGCATATTGACTGGCTCAAGCGCTATCTCCAAAACTATGAAAATGCCTTTGTTCTGATCTCCCACGATATTCCTTTTCTGAATGACGTGATCAATATCGTCTACCATGTGGAAAATCAGCACTTGACTCGTTATTCTGGCGACTACTATCAGTTCCAGGAAGTCTATGAGATGAAAAAATCTCAGCTGGAAGCGGCCTACGAGCGTCAACAGAAAGAAATTGCGGACCTTAAGGACTTTGTAGCTCGTAATAAAGCCCGCGTGGCAACCCGTAATATGGCTATGTCCCGCCAGAAAAAGCTGGATAAGATGGATATTATTGAGCTGCAGAGTGAGAAGCCTAAGCCTTCCTTTGACTTCAAGCCTGCCCGCACACCTGGCCGTTTTATCTTTCAGGCTGAGAATTTGCAGATTGGTTACGACCGACCGCTGACCCAGCCTCTTAATCTGACCTTTGAGCGTAATCAAAAGGTGGCGATCATCGGGGCAAATGGGATTGGGAAAACAACCCTGCTCAAGAGTTTGCTGGGGATTATCCCGCCTATCGCAGGTCAAGTCGAGCGTGGGGACTATCTAGAGCTGGGTTATTTCGAGCAGGAAGTAGAGGGCGGCAATCGTCAGACACCGCTGGAAGCAGTCTGGAACGCCTTTCCGGCTCTTAACCAAGCAGAAGTCCGAGCGGCTCTGGCCAGATGTGGTCTGACTTCCAAGCACATCGAGAGCCAGATCCAGGTCCTTTCAGGTGGAGAGCAGGCCAAGGTTCGTCTTTGCCTCCTCATGAACCGAGAAAATAATGTTCTGGTGCTGGACGAGCCGACCAACCATCTGGATGTAGATGCCAAGGAGGAGCTTAAGCGAGCTCTTAAAGAATACAAGGGCAGCATTCTCATGGTCTGCCACGAGCCTGATTTCTATGAAGGCTGGATGGACCAGATTTGGGATTTTAACCAGTTGACTTGATAACATTAAAAAAAGAAAAGAGACGGTTCATTGAGAATCGTCTCTTTCTGTTGCTAATAATTCAAAAACTGCTCGATTTCCTGCTTTTCAATCTGCTTGCCGTGCTGGCAGACTGGGCAGGTGAGGTAATGTTTTCTACCGTAAGGAAAGGTTGGAATCCAATAGAGTGTAAACTTTCGGCCGGTTTCAATAATGTCCCAAGGTGCGACGTTGTGGCAGTTGGCACACTCGATATTGCTTTGGGTCTGTCCTACGTTTTTCTGATAACCTTTATATCCCCAGATAATCATATTGATTTCCCTCCTTTATTGGTTGGGCAGCAAGCTTATTTGCTGAAGTCATAGTCCTTGATAATCTCGATTTTTTCAATCTTGATATCTTTTTTAGGCTTGTCATTATCGTCTGTTTCTGCGGCAGCGATTTTGTCCACCACATCCATACCTTCCAGCACTTGGCCGAATACAGTATAAGCTCCACCATCTAAAGTAGGATTTCCACCGTTCTTATAGGCTTCGATGATTTTAGCAGGGAAGGAATCCGTAGACATTTGGCTAGACAGGTCTTTTTTGCTTTGGTTGATAAAGAACTGACTGCCATTGGTATCAGGGCCTGCATTGGCCATGGATAGGGCTCCTCGAATATTATAGAGATATGGAGAATACTCATTTTTAAAGCCGTTTCCAGAGTCTTTAGACTTGTCTTTGCCTTTCCAGATAGACTCGCCTCCAGTGCCGTTGCCTTTAGGGTCTCCGGTCTGAATCATAAATTCATTGATGACACGGTGGAACAAAACGCCATCATAGTAGCCTTCCTTGGCATGGGTCAGGAAGTTTTCGACCGCCAGTGGGGCTTGTTTTGGAAAGAGCTTGATGCGGATATCGCCTTCAGTCGTTACCAATTTGACTTCCGCTTCATCTTCAGCAACTTCTGTAGACAGCTGCGGGAAGTTGGCATTTTCGTTGGTCATGGCATCCTTGTATTGCTCACGGAGTTTGCTGGTTTCCTCTGGGTCAGAGCTAGAGCTCACTAGCGAAGAACTGCTGGATGAGTTGGAGGAGCTAGTAGTCTCCTCTTTCTTACCTTTACCAGAGCAGCCAGCCAAGACAAGTCCTGATAAGAGGCTGATAAGAAGAATTTTTTTCATATAAAACCTTTCTCACATTAGATTGTAAACTACTGATATTTTACTACAATTAGGCTAGTTTTTCAAACCCTCCTGTGTCAGACAATCCAGGAGCAGATTTTTAAGTCCTGCTGGCCGTAAGTTTAGGCCGCAAATTGCTTCTATGTCTAACCATTCAGGTTGATAGATATTCTGGGCATGACTGCGAAGGGCTTCCTCGCCCTGAATCATTGGCGTTGATGTATGGCTGATAGTGGCATGAAAATAGATTTCTAAGCGGTGGCCATTTCTAAAAGTAAAAGCTGGCTGCAGCTGCTTTTCAGATAAGCTCCAACCTAGTTCTTCCCGAATTTCTCGCTGAGCTGATTGGACTGCAGTCTCACCTGACTCGGCTCCGCCGCCCGGTATCACAAAATACTCTTCTCCATTTTTCCAGCGGTGGATGAGCAGTATCTGCTTGGTTTGGGGATTGTAAAGAATGACTCCGGCTCGCATTATCTTCCTCCTGATATGTTTTTACTGTTAATTAATTAGAATTTCCTTATATTCTAACACAAGAACAAGAGTTTTGCTGGGACTTGTTAAGAGAAAGGTAGAGTGAACAAATACATCTTGATGTAATTAAATTTTATCTGAAGAGAGAGCTTAATAGCAGGCGAACTTGTGCATAGAGAAATGTTATGGTAAAATAAAAAGTGTAAAAATAATAAGGAGTGTTTTCCATGGAGAAAAGACTGACAAGAGATGTCAAAAACAAGAAAATCGCTGGTGTATGTGCTGGTATCGCAAACTACTTTGATTTAGATCCAACCTTGGTTCGTGTTATTTGGATTCTTTTGGTCTGTGTGGCAGGTACAGGTGTCTTGGCTTACTTGATTGCTTGGGCGGTTATGCCAGAGGCTTAATAAGAATTTTGTGATAGTGAAATGAGAACTGGCTAGCCCAGTTCTTTTTGCGTGGATAAATAAGTTTTTTTGTTTCTGATCTAGATAAAAGATTTCTCATCTAAGGCTCAAATATGGTATAATAAGGGTTATGGCAACTAAGAAAAACACGAAAAAAGGCCGGACAACTCGTCGGCCGACAAAAGCAGAATTAGAAAGACAAAAAGCAATAAAGAGAATGATTGCCACCTTTGTGTTGGCTCTTATTCTTTTGTTTGCAGCTATAAAGCTGGGCGCCTTTGGGGTTACCATTTATAATATGATTCGCCTCTTGGTGGGAAGCTTGGCCTATCTGGCTATTCTGGCCAGCTTTGGCTATCTCTTTTTTTTCAAGTGGCTGCACAAGCACGAAGGGACGGTTTCAGGATTTATCAGCCTCTTTTTGGGACTGGAGTTAATTTTCCAAGCTTATTTCGTCAGCGTGTTAAAGCTAGAAGGAGCATCTGTCTTATCCACAACTCTAGGCAGAGTTTTGACTGATCTGACAGCCTTTAAGGTCACCTCCTTCGCGGGTGGCGGCCTGCTGGGCTCTCTCCTTTATGCGCCTATCTCTTTCCTTTTTTCAAATATTGGTTCTTATTTCTTCGGTCTGCTGCTCATTCTTTTGGGCGGTCTGCTTATGAGCCCGTGGTCTATCTATGACATTTCAGAAAAGGCTATGGCAGCCTTTCAAAATTGGAGAGAGAAGCAGGAAGAAAAGCGGCAGCTCCGTTTCCTGGAGCAGGAAGAAAAAGCGGCACAGGCAGCTATGCAAGCTATTGAAGTAGAGCAAGAAGAAGCCGAAGTTGATCCTGAAACAGGAGAGATTTTAGATGATGAGGACTTGTCAGATACAGCTGTGGACTTTGACGAAGCAGACTATGAGGAAGTGGGAGAGTATGACCCTCATGAGCCTCTGGACTTTGGTCGCGAAGAAGAGACGGACGAGACAGATGTAGACGTTGAAGTGGACTTTACTGCCAAGGAAAGTCTGGACTACAAGCTGCCGACCATCAACCTCTTTGCGCCCGACAAGCCTAAGAATCAGTCCAAAGAAAAGCGCATTGTTCGAGATAATATCAAAATTTTGGAAGAGACCTTTGCTAGCTTTGGGATAAAGGCTGCTGTTGAGAGGGCTGAAATCGGACCTTCCGTCACTAAGTACGAGGTCAAGCCAGCTGTTGGTGTTCGGGTCAATCGGATTTCCAATCTGGCAGATGATTTGGCTCTAGCCTTAGCTGCCAAGGATGTGCGGATTGAAGCGCCGATTCCTGGGAAATCTCTTGTCGGAATTGAAGTGCCCAATTCTGAAGTTGCGACCGTGACTTTCCGAGAACTCTGGGAGCAGTCTAAGACGGATGCCAGCAAGCTCCTAGAAATCCCACTTGGGAAGGCTGTCAACGGCTCTGTCCGCTCCTTTGACTTGGCTAAGATGCCCCATCTCTTGGTGGCTGGCTCTACTGGCTCTGGTAAATCTGTGGCTGTCAACGGTATTATCGCCAGCATTCTCATGAAAGCCAGACCGGATGAAGTCAAGTTTATGATGGTGGATCCTAAGATGGTGGAGTTGTCCGTTTATAATGACATTCCCCACTTGCTTATCCCAGTCGTAACCAATCCACGTAAAGCTAGCCGTGCACTCCAGAAGGTTGTAGACGAGATGGAAAACCGCTATGAACTCTTCTCCAAGGTCGGTGCCCGTAACATTTCTGGCTATAATGCTAAAGTAGCCGAGTACAATGCCCAATCAGAATACAAGCAGGTGCCCCTACCTTTAATCGTCGTCATCGTGGATGAGCTGGCTGACCTTATGATGGTGGCCAGCAAGGAAGTGGAAGATGCCATTATCCGGTTGGGACAAAAAGCGCGTGCAGCTGGGATTCATATGATTCTGGCTACCCAGCGGCCATCTGTAGATGTAATCTCGGGGCTGATTAAGGCCAATGTGCCCTCTCGGATTGCCTTTGCTGTATCCAGTGGGACAGACAGTCGGACCATTCTGGATGAAAATGGAGCAGAAAAGCTCTTGGGGCGTGGGGATATGCTCTTTAAGCCTATTGATGAAAACCATCCGGTTCGTTTGCAGGGCTCCTTTATCTCAGATGAAGATGTGGAGCGAATCGTAGCCTTTGTCAAGAACCAAGCTGAAGCTGATTATGATGATAGCTTTGATCCTGGTGAAGTATCTGAAAGTGATTTGGATACTGGTGGGGGCGATGATGAAGGCGATCCTCTCTTTGAAGAAGCCAAGGCCTTGGTTATCGAGACTCAGAAAGCCAGCGCATCTATGATTCAGCGGCGACTCTCGGTCGGCTTTAACCGGGCTACTCGTCTCATGGAAGAGCTTGAAGCGGCAGGCGTTATCGGACCAGCAGAAGGAACCAAGCCGAGAAAAGTTTTGCAGACGAATTGATCCTAATTTCACTAGTCTGCTAGCAAGATAATCATTTGATAAAAACAAATCTGCCAGCAGTCAGCCGGCAGATTTTCTCTACTTACTCAACGGAAAGGAAAGAAGTTATGAAACTGGACACTATTCACCATATAGCCATCATTGGCCATGATTATGCTAAGACTAGGGAGTTTTATGTGGACAAGCTGGGCTTTGAGCAGCTGGATGAGCACCATCGGCCGGACAAGCAGGATATTCTCTTTAATGTTCGCAAGGGAAATCTGACTCTGGAAATTTTTATCAAGGAAGAAGCTCCTAAGCGGCCAGCCTTGCCTGCTCCAGAGCATACAGGTCTGCGGCACCTGGCCTTCCGAGTGACAAATGTCGAAGAAACGCTAGCGGAATTTGACCGTTTAAAGATTCCTCATACCGAGCTGCGCTATGACGACTTCGACGGCCGTAAGATGGCTTTCTTCTTTGATCCGGATGGCCTGCCTCTGGAGATTCACGAATAAGACTAGGAGCATCGGAAAGTCATTTTTCTCGGTAAAAGAATGACTTGTAAGTCCCGCATATGAAAAAACCATCGGCTATCTAATTAACCGATGGGTTTTGTTTTACATTGTTACAAAAAGAGTCCGATGACCATGGCTAGGTACATGAAGAAGGTCAGAAGAAAACCTGCTCGCCAGAAGAACTTAAAGAACTTAGGGTAGTAGAAGCTCCGTTTTTTCTTAAGAAAATAGATGGTGATGGAGATAGCGAGAACTGAGAGAGCTAGAGTCAGTTGGGGCAGCAAGCTATGATAGTAGGCCTTGTCTGAAATAATATAAAATTCCACAACAAAAAGCGGAAAAGCCAAATCCGCAAAGTTTAAACTGTATTTTCTTAATTGAAAAACTCGCACTGTAATAGTGGTTAAAATCAAAGTTAAAAAGATAAATAAAATCGAAGCAATCTTTAATAGTGTCATAAGATTATTTTACCACAAAAAATTCAAAAAAGAAGATAAAATTCCTTGCATTTAACAAAGTTTAGTGTATAATAGAAAGGTATGCAAAAAGCATACTTGTGGGAGGTAAAAATCTTTATTTACCGCCAAAACCACAAAGGAGGATTTTAAAAATGGCTAAAAAAGTCGAAAAACTTGTAAAATTGCAAATCCCTGCTGGTAAAGCTACTCCAGCTCCACCAGTTGGTCCTGCGCTTGGTCAAGCCGGTATCAACATCATGGGATTCACTAAGGAGTTCAACGCTCGTACAGCTGATCAAGCTGGTATGATTATTCCAGTTGTTATCTCAGTATACGAAGACAAATCATTCACTTTCGTGACTAAGACTCCGCCAGCTGCTGTTCTTTTGAAGAAAGCTGCAGGCGTTGAAAAAGGTTCTGGTGAGCCAAACAAAACGAAAGTTGCAACAGTTACTCGTGCGCAAGTACAAGAAATTGCTGAAACTAAGATGCCAGATTTGAACGCTGCAAACATCGAGTCTGCAATGCGTATGATTGAAGGTACTGCTCGTTCTATGGGATTCACTGTTGTTGACTAATCAATAACGCTCATCCCATTTGCCCGCACTACACTTGATCAGATTGACGAGTGACGTGGGAGATGAAAATCGATTGAACCACTTACAAGGAGAAAGATAAAATGGCTAAAAAAAGCAAACAACTTCGTGCTGCTCTTGAAAAAATCGACAGCACAAAAGCATACAGCGTAGAAGAAGCTGTAGCACTTGCAAAAGAAACTAACTTTGCAAAATTCGATGCAACTGTAGAAGTTGCTTACAACTTGAACATCGACGTTAAAAAAGCTGACCAACAAATCCGTGGCGCAATGGTATTGCCAAACGGAACTGGTAAAACTTCACGCGTTCTTGTTTTCGCACGTGGAGCAAAAGCAGAAGAAGCGAAAGCTGCTGGTGCAGACTTCGTTGGTGAAGATGACCTCGTTGCAAAAATCAACGACGGTTGGTTGGACTTTGACGTAGTAATCGCTACACCTGATATGATGGCACTTGTAGGTCGCCTTGGACGTGTCCTTGGACCTCGTAACTTGATGCCAAACCCTAAGACTGGTACTGTAACAATGGACGTTGCAAAAGCAGTTGAAGAGTCTAAAGGTGGTAAGATTACTTACCGTGCAGACCGTGCAGGTAACGTACAAGCTATCATTGGTAAAGTTTCATTTGAAGCTGACAAGTTGGTTGAAAACTTCAAAGCTTTCAACGACACAATCCAAAAAGCGAAACCAGCTACTGCTAAAGGTACTTACGTAACCAACCTGACTATCACTACTACACAAGGTGTTGGTATCAAGGTTGATGTAAACTCACTTTAAGAATTTATATTGAACTGCCTTCGGGCGGTTCTTTTTTTTGAAATAAAAACACTGATAGCGATTACAAACTCATAGAAACATGTTATAATAATATCGAATCAATTTATTTTATAATAAAAGGAGACGGTGTCATGAAAAAAGATCAGAACCAGCTAACTTGGCTGATGGTATCTCTGATTGCTTTTAATATGGTCTGGGGTCTGGGCAATGTAGTTAATAACTACTCCCAGCAGGGTATTTCGGTAATTGTTTCTTGGATTCTTATCCTGGCTATTTACTTTATTCCCTATGCTCTCATCGTGGGGCAGCTAGGCTCGACTTTTAAGGAGAGCGGAGGCGGTGTCAGTGACTGGGTGGAGAAGACCTCTACCAAGCGGCTGGCGTATTTTGCGGCCTGGACTTACTGGGTGGTGCATATTCCCTATCTGGCTCAGAAGCCGCAGGGAGTTTTGATTCCGTTGGGCTGGGCTATTCAGGGGAATGGTGACTTTTTGAGCAGTCTTGATATTCATTGGATTGTTATTCTTAGTTTGCTGATTTTTGGTGCCTTTCTCTATTTGTCCACCAAGGGGCTGTCCACGCTCAAGGTGATTGGGGGCTTGGCAGGAAGTGCCATGCTGATTATGTCTTTCCTCTTTGTCCTCTTAGCAGTCGGGGCACCTTTTATCAAACCTGACATGCAGTTTGCGACGGCTAATATGGATAAGCTTAGCACTTACATTCCCAACTTTGACTTCTCTTATTTCACGACTATCTCCCTCTTAGTCTTTGCGGTCGGCGGGGCTGAGAAAATATCTCCTTACGTTAACCAAACACGCAATCCAGCCAAGGAATTTCCAAAGGGGATGATTGTCATGGCTGTCATGGTTGGTGCATCTGCTATCCTAGGCTCTATAGCTATGGGCATGCTTTTTGATGGCAGCAATATTCCTGAAGACCTGATGCGAAACGGTGCTTACCAAGCCTTCCAAATGCTGGGCAACTACTGGGGTGTAGGCAATGTACTAGTAGTCATCTATGCCCTGACCAATATGGTTGGACAGATTGCTGCACTAGCTTTCTCTATTGATGCGCCTCTGCAAATCATGCTCAACAATGCCAATGAAGAGTTTGTCCCAAGCTGGCTGCGCAAGCGGACATCAAAAGGAGTCCTCATTAACGGTTACATTCTGACTGGGATTTTGGTTAGCTTACTAATTATTCTGCCTATCTTTGGAATCAAAGAAATTGACGGCCTGGTCAAATGGATGACCAATCTCAATTCTATCGTTATGCCCATGCGTTATCTCTGGGTGTTCCTGGCCTATATGTTATTAAACAAAGCTTGGAAAAAGTACAAAGATGCTGAGTACAAGTTTACCAAAAATCCAAAAGTTGGCTTTGCCATCGGAGCTTGGTGCTTCCTCTTTACAGCCTTTGCCTGTATTTTAGGGATGGTTCCGAAAGTGGACTTTGCCAAAGACCCAGCTGGCTGGCAATTCTCTCTCTTGACAAATATCCTGACGCCAATCGTCCTAATCAGTCTGGGTGTCATCCTGCCGCTCTTAGCTAAACGAGAAAAGAAACAGTCGCTCAAGCAGTGAGTGGATCTTGTAAAAGATGATTGAAGTATGCATTCCCAGTCCTATCTGATGATGGGGCTGGTTTTTCTGTGAAATGAGCTAGTCTGCTTTGCTATTTTACAAAAAGGAAAAAGAAAAATTTCAGTGATTTAACTATATAAAAATCACAAAATGTGGTAAAATAGTACAGATAAAATAAGGAGTAAAAAAATGGTAGAACCTAAGTATAAGCGTATTTTGATTAAGTTGTCAGGTGAAGCTCTTGCCGGTGAAAAAGGCGTTGGTATTGATATTCAAACCGTTCAGAAGATGGCGGAAGAAATTAAAGAAGTTCACGATTTGGAAGTTCAGATTGCTCTGGTTATCGGAGGTGGAAACCTTTGGCGGGGTGAGCCGGCAGCAGAAGCGGGCATGGACCGCGTGCAGGCCGACTATACTGGTATGTTGGGCACTGTCATGAATGCGCTGGTAATGGCGGATTCGCTCCAGCAGGTAGGTGTAGATACGCGCGTGCAGACAGCGATTGCTATGCAGCAGGTAGCTGAGCCTTACATCCGAGGTCGGGCTCTTCGTCATCTGGAAAAAGGCCGTATCGTGATTTTCGGTGCAGGTATTGGTTCTCCTTATTTTTCAACCGATACAACCGCTGCCTTGCGCTCAGCAGAGATTGAAGCAGATGCGATTCTCATGGCTAAAAATGGCGTGGATGGTGTTTACAATGCCGATCCTAAGAAAGACAAGACCGCAGTTAAGTTTGATGAACTGACCCACCGGGATGTCATCAGCAAGGGGCTGCGGATTATGGACTCAACGGCTTCGACCCTGTCTATGGACAATGACATTGACTTGGTTGTCTTTAACATGAATGAGCCAGGCAACATCAAACGCGTTGTTATCGGTGAGCAAATCGGAACAACAGTATCAAATAATTTATAAGAACGGAGATTAGAAACTCATGGCAAATGCAATTGTAGAAAAAGCAAAAGAAAGAATGACCCACTCGCACCAAAGTTTGGCTCGTGAATTTGGCAGCATCCGTGCAGGCCGCGCCAATGCCAGCCTTTTGGATCGCATCCATGTGGAGTACTATGGAGTAGAAACTCCGCTCAACCAAATCGCTTCGATTACGATTCCGGAAGCGCGTGTTCTTTTGGTAACACCTTTTGACAAGTCTTCTATCAAGGATATTGAGCGTGCGCTTAATGCTTCTGACCTCGGAATTACGCCAGCCAGCGATGGCTCTGTGATTCGTCTGGTCATTCCAGCTCTGACAGAGGAAACTCGCCGTGATTTGGCTAAAGAAGTGAAAAAGGTCGGTGAAAATGCTAAAGTTGCTATCCGCAACATCCGTCGCGATGCTATGGATGAAGCTAAGAAGCAGGAAAAAGCTAAAGAAATCACTGAAGATGAATTGAAGACTTTGGAAAAGGATATTCAAAAAGTAACGGACGATGCTGTCAAACATATCGATGAGATGACAGCCAATAAAGAAAAAGAACTTTTAGAAGTTTAACATTTTTATCAGAATCAAAACTCAGTTGGCTTTGGCTGACTGAGTTGTTTTAACATCAAAAATCCTTGCCCGGTTTGAAGAAGCAAGGTAGAAAATAGGTCTATATGAATACAAATCTTGCCAGCTTCATCGTGGGTATCATCACAGATGAAAATGATCGCTTTTACTTTGTTCAAAAGGACGGTCAGGTTTACGCTCTTTCTAAGGAAGAGGGGGCGCATGAGCTGGGTCAGTCTGTCAAAGGCTTTGCCTACAGCGATATGAAGCAGAAGCTTCGCTTGACAACTCTTGAAGTTACAGCGACCCAAGACCAGTTTGGTTGGGGAACAGTAACGGAGGTTCGCAAGGATCTAGGTGTCTTTGTCGATACCGGTCTGCCTGATAAGCAAATCGTCGTGTCACTTGACATCTTGCCAGAAATCAAGGAACTCTGGCCTAAGAAAGGCGACCGCCTCTATATCCGTCTGGATGTGGACAAGAAAGACCGCATCTGGGGACAATTGGCCTATCAAGAGGATTTCCAGCGTCTGTCTCGTCCTGCCTACAATAACATGCAGAACCAAAACTGGCCAGCCATTGTTTATCGGCTCAAGCTTTCTGGCACCTTTGTCTACCTGCCGGAGAACAATATGCTGGGCTTTATTCATCCGAGTGAGCGTTATGCAGAGCCACGTCTAGGGCAAGTCTTGGACGCACGGGTAATTGGCTTCCGTGAAGTAGACCGCACCCTTAACCTCTCCCTCAAGCCACGTTCATTTGAAATGTTGGAAAACGATGCCCAGATGATTCTTACCTATCTAGAGAGCAATGGCGGCTTTATGACCTTGAACGACAAGTCTTCACCAGACGATATCAAGGCGACCTTTGGCATTTCCAAAGGCCAGTTTAAAAAAGCTCTGGGTGGGCTGATGAAAGCTGGTAAAATCAAGCAGGACCCGACCGGAACAGAGTTGGTGTAAGGATAAAGAGTTGTGTATCTAGAGCTTATGCTTATAGAAATACGATTTTAAAGAAATGAAAGGAACCTATGAGAAAATCTTTTTACAGCTGGCTGATGACAGAGCGCAATCCTAAGAGCAAGGAGCCCAAGGCTATTTTGGCGGATTTGGCTTTTCAGGATACAGCCTTTCCCAAGCATACGGATGATTTTGATGAGGTCAGTCGTTTTCTGGAGGAGCATGCAAATTTTTCCTTTAACCTGGGCGAGTTCGATGCTATTTGGGAAGAGTATCAGGCCCATTAAGTGGATAGTGGCTAGGGATAGTCATTTTCTGCTTGCTTTGATATAATAAAGATAATTCATTCAAAAAAATAAAATAGAGAGGTTCTTTGTTTGCAGGAACATTCAGTAGAATTGAAACTGGGCCATCCAGATGATGCCTTTCATCTCTTTGGTTCTAATGAACGCCATCTGCGCCTAATGGAGCAGGAATTGAAGGTAACCATTCATGCCCGAACCGAGATTGTGCAGATTTTGGGTACGGAGGCTGCCTGCGAGGAGACTCGACAGGTCATTCAGGCTCTGTTGGTTTTGGTCAATCGTGGCATGACCATCGGTACTCCCGATGTTGTGACAGCCATTACCATGGTCAAAAATGATGAAATTGATAAGTTTGTGGCTCTTTACGAAGAAGAGATTATCAAGGACAGTTATGGCAAGCCAATTCGGGTCAAGACACTTGGTCAAAAAATCTATGTGGACAGCGTTAAAAATCATGATATTGTCTTTGGTATCGGGCCAGCCGGAACAGGGAAGACATTTCTGGCGGTGACCTTGGCCGTGACTGCTCTTAAGCGTGGTCAGGTCAAGCGAATTATTCTGACACGGCCAGCGGTTGAAGCTGGTGAGAGTTTGGGCTTTCTGCCTGGTGACCTTAAGGAAAAGGTTGATCCATATCTGCGTCCGGTCTATGATGCCTTGTATCAGATTTTAGGTAAGGACCAGACGACGCGCCTTATGGAGCGAGAAATCATTGAGATTGCACCCTTAGCCTATATGCGGGGGCGGACGCTGGATGATGCCTTTGTGATTCTGGACGAGGCACAGAATACCACCATCATGCAGATGAAGATGTTTCTGACACGCCTTGGTTTTCAGTCCAAGATGATTGTCAATGGAGACATCAGCCAGATTGATCTGCCTCGCAATGTTAAATCAGGACTCATTGACGCTCAGGAGAAATTGAAGAACATCTCCCAGATCGACTTTGTGCATTTCTCAGCTAAGGATGTCGTTCGTCATCCAGTGGTGGCGGAGATTATCCGAGCTTATGAACCAACTCCTGTTAAAGAGCCTACAACTGAGCCAGAAGAAATGGAATCTGAGAACTAGATATCAGTTTACATGAGCCTTGATATAGAATTTTTAAGATTTATAAAATGAATAAAAATGATTATTTAGAAAGATAAAATTTTAAAAAGGGGTAGAAGATGGATTGGTATGATTATATGATTAATGCTTCTAGGCAATCAAGGTTTAACGCCAGTCATTGGTTTCGTTACCTTAGAAAGGTTATTTTTGAAGATAGTTCTTATTTGACTGACAAAGATGTGGAACGTTTGTTGGCTTCAAAAGAGTTGACAGATTTTCAAAAGGTTAGTCTGAAATATGCTCTACAAGAACACACTCCAACGCATGAGTATGTAGTTTCTTTAAACAAACCTGCTAAGTTAACAAATGTTCAAGAGCTGATGGAGAGATATAAGCATGGATAAAATGAAACCAGTTTTTGAAGCCTTAAATCAAGAATTGGCTCAAGCCAACCTTACTTTGACTATTATCTGTGTTGGGGGCTATGTCTTGGAACATCATGGCTTGCGAGCAACGCAAGATGTAGATGCTTTTTACCAAGAAAACCAAAAAATCAATGAGATTATTGCGAGAGTAGGACAACGATTTAACCTCAATACTCATGAAGAACTTTGGCTCAATAATAATGTAGCGAGCATGAACAAGCAACCTGCGGTTGACTTATGTGAGACCTTATATACTTTTAGTCATTTAACGGTTTTAATGGTTCCGATTGAATATGTTTTAGGGATGAAAATGATTAGCATTAGAGAGCAGGATTTGAAAGACATCGGAGCTATTATCAAATACAAAGATTTTCATTCCCCATTCAAGACCTTTGAGGATCTGAGGAAGTTAGGCTTTGATACGATTGATTTTTCTGTTCTTTTAGAAGGTTTTAGTCATGCCTATGGTATGGAATGGCTAGAGGAATTTTTCAAAAAAAATCAAGAAAAGCTAAAGAGGTATTACTAAAGAAAGCTTTGATTTTTATCTAATAACATACGAAAAGAGCAGATTTATTTCTGCTCTTTTTTGTGAGATTGATTTGAAAAGTCGAAATTTACAACTAAACGAGTTCGTCAATAGATGTGTAGTCTTTGTTAAGGCCTTCTGCAACTGGTTGACTGGTGATGTGACCTTGGTAGGTTGTGACACCTTGACGCAGTCCTTGGTCATCTGTAATGGCTTGTTTGAAGCCTTTTCCTGCCAAGGCTTCAATATAAGGAAGGGTGACATTTGTCAAGGCTATAGTAGAAGTACGGGCTACGGCACCTGGGATATTAGCAACTGCATAGTGAAGGACACCGTGTTTTTCATAGACAGGCTCGGTGTGAGTCGTCACGCGGTCGGCTGTTTCAATGACACCTCCTTGGTCAACGGCTACGTCTACAATGACTGAGCCTGGACGCATTTGCTTAACCATATCGTCTGTCACTAGTTTTGGAGCCTTCGCACCAGGGATGAGGACGGCACCGATCACGACATCTGCTTCTCGAACGCTAGCTTCGATATTGAACGGATTAGACATAAGGGTCTGGATTTGATGACCGAAGACATCTTCTAGGACAGACAGGCGCTTAGCGCTGATATCCAAAATAGTCACTTGAGCACCTAGTCCTAGAGCGATACGAGCGGCATGGGTCCCTACGACTCCGCCACCGATAATGGTAACTTTTCCTTTCGGAACACCCGGAACACCGCCAAGAAGTACGCCAGATCCACCTTCGCGCTTAGTCAGGAAGTGGGCTCCGATTTGGACAGCCATCCGTCCAGCTACCTCACTCATAGGTACCAAGAGTGGCAGTTGTCCATCTTGATCGCGAACGGTTTCGTAGGCCAGACCAGTTGTCTTGGCACTTGTCATAGCATCTGCTAGTTCAGGAGCGGCAGCCATGTGTAGGTAGGTAAAGAGCAAGAGGTCATCACGGAGGAAGCCATATTCAGCTGCCAGAGGTTCTTTGACCTTGACCACTAGCTCAGCTGCCCATGCTTCTGTAGCAGTAGGGACGATTTTTGCACCTTGCTTTTGGTAGTCTGCATCTGTAAAACCAGATCCCAGCCCAGCATTTGTCTCAATCAGAACTTCATGGCCTCTACCAACGAGGCTGTGAACACCAGCTGGTGTCAGAGCGACACGATTTTCATTGTTTTTGATTTCTTTTGGAATACCGATTAACATAAAAAATATGCTCCTTTTTTAAGATGTTTTTATTGTATATGAAAACGCTTCAAAAATCAAGAAAAAATCAGAGTGGTTTGCTTTCATTAGTGAATTGTGCTATTCTGTTAAGAAAAAATAGGAGGCTCTGATGGAAAATATCTATGTCAATCTGGCTCGTCATACCAGACTGGAAACTGAGCGGTTGATTCTGCGTCCGGTGACCTTGGAGGATGCCCCGGCGATGTTTGAGTATGCTTCGGATGAAGAAAATACTCGCTATACTTTTGAGACAAATAAAAGCCTGGAAGAAACACGCAACAATATCGCTCTCTTCTATCTGGCCAATCCTTTGGGGCGCTGGGGAATAGAAGTAAAGGAAAGCGGCAAATTCATCGGGACTATTGATCTGCATAAGATCAGGCTGGACTTGAAAACGGCGGCTATCGGCTATGTAATTAATAAAAAATATTGGAATCAGGGTTATACGACTGAGGCCAATCGCGCAGTCATCAAGCTTGCTTTTGAGAAAATCGGGATGAACAAACTTGTAGCGCTGCACGATGTGGACAATCCAGCTTCTGGCAGGGTTATGGTTAAGTCTGGTATGAAATATTCCCACGAAGAGCCTTACGCATCACTAGATAAGCATGAGAAAGGCCGCATTGTGACGCGTGTGCATTACTATCTGACTAGGGAAGATTATTTTGCAAAAAAATGAGAAAGGATATTGACAAGCACCTATCTACATGATATATTAGATAGGTACGCTGATTTAGCTCAGTTGGCAGAGCGCATCCATGGTAAGGATGAGGTCGCCGGTTCGATCCCGGCAATTAGCATCTTGTAGGACAAGGTTGGGGTTTCCCAGCCTTTTCTTTTTGCCAATGATAGCAGGTAGTGAAAGGTAAAGTTTCGGGAAGGAACATAATAAAAATAGCTGCATTTGTCTTTACAGTGAGAGGTTGACAAATCTGCTCTGCTATTTTCCAAAATCCTACCCTCGGCTCCCTAAAGTGAGTCAAAATATGGTATAATAAGGTAATACTAGCAAAGCGGGTAAGATATGTATATCGAAATAGTAGATGAAACGGGTCAGGTTTCGGAAGAGATTCTTAAACAGACTCAGGAAATTTTGGAGTTTGCGGCCCAGAAAACGGGCAAGGAAAATAAGGAAATGGCTGTGACTTTTGTCAGCAATGAGCGCAGTCATGAACTCAATTTGGAATATAGAGATACGGATCGGCCGACGGATGTGATTAGCTTGGAGTATAAGCCTGAGTTGGACATCGCTGTTGACGAAGAGGATTTGCTGGATCACCCTGAGCTAGCTGAGATGCTGGAAGATTTTGATGCCTATATCGGCGAGCTGTTCATTTCAGTGGACAAGGCGCATGAGCAGGCTGAAGAATACGGCCACAGCTTTGAGCGGGAGATGGGCTTTTTGGCAGTGCATGGTTTTCTGCATATCAACGGCTATGATCACTATACGCCGGAAGAAGAAGCAGAAATGTTTGGTTTACAGGAAGAAATTTTAACTGCTTATGGACTCACAAGGAAATAACAAACGCAAATGGAAAAATCGAGATGTGGTCTCGAGTTTGGAATTTGCTTTAACCGGTATTTTTACAGCCTTTAAAGAGGAGCGCAATCTGCGTAAGCATGTCCTTTCGGCTTTGGCAGTGATAGTTGCGGGACTGGTTTTTGACTTGTCCGCTATAGAATGGCTCTTTCTCTTTTTGAGTATTTTTCTGGTCATTGCCTTTGAGATTGTCAATTCTGCCATTGAAAATGTCGTGGATCTGGCCAGCGATTACCACTTTTCTATGCGGGCCAAGAATGCCAAGGATATGGCAGCGGGAGCTGTTCTGGTCGTGTCTGGCTTTTCTGTTGTGACGGGGCTGATTATTTTTGTTCCCAAGATTTGGGATTGGATTTTTTAAAGATTTGAAAATCGGGGGAGACTGCCGATTTTCTGCTGTTTCAATGGAAATAATAGAGGTAAAATAATGACTTTTAAATCAGGTTTTGTAGCGATTTTAGGACGTCCCAATGTTGGGAAATCAACCTTTTTGAATCATGTTATGGGGCAAAAGATTGCCATCATGAGCGATAAGGCTCAGACCACACGCAATAAAATTATGGGAATTTACACGACGGATAAGGAGCAGATTGTCTTTATCGATACGCCGGGAATCCATAAGCCTAAGACGGCTCTAGGTGATTTTATGGTGGAAGCAGCTTACAGCACCCTGCGTGAGGTGGATACCGTCCTCTTCATGGTGCCGGCTGATGAGCCGCGTGGCAAGGGCGATGACATGATTATCGAACGCCTGAAAGCGGCTAAGGTGCCAGTTATTTTGGTAGTTAATAAGATTGATAAAGTTCATCCGGATCAGCTTTTAGCGCAAATTGATGATTTCCGTCAGCAGATGGACTTCAAAGAAATCGTGCCGATTTCAGCCCTGCAGGGCAATAATGTTTCTCATCTTATTGACATCCTCAGTGAGAATTTGGAGGAAGGCTTCCAGTATTTCCCAGAAGATCAGATTACCGATCATCCGGAGCGCTTTCTGGTGTCAGAGATGATTCGGGAGAAAGTGTTGATGTTGACGCGGGAGGAAATTCCCCACTCAGTCGCAGTGGTTGTTGACAGCATGAAGCGAGACGAAGAGACGGACAAGGTCCATATCCGAGCGACTATCATGGTGGAGCGTGACAGCCAAAAAGGCATTATCATCGGTAAAGGCGGTTCCATGCTGAAGAAAATCGGATCCATGGCTCGGCGCGATATTGAGCTTATGCTGGGGGACAAGGTCTTCTTAGAAACCTGGGTCAAGGTTAAGAAAAACTGGCGGGACAAGAAGCTGGACTTGGCGGACTTTGGCTATAATAAGAAGGAGTATTGAGTTTTTCTAAGCTAGTAAGTGAGGTGATGGAAATGCCATCATTATTCATTGAAGAAAGAGGGCAGCAAAATCCAAAAAGTATTATCTTTTTGCATGCTTCGGGCTCTAGCAGTCAGATGTGGCGACACCATGTTGCTGCGCTTGAGCAAGATTTTCATTGCATTCTTGTGGATTTACCTGGTCACGGAGCCAGTCATAATATTGAGTGGACAAACTTTAATGATGTCGTGGAAATGATTGTGGCTGTCATTAAAAGCAAAGCACATGGCAAGACGCACTTGGTTGGGCTTTCATTAGGCGGTTCACTCATTCTTAAGTTGTTGGAAAAACATTCTAGCCTTATAGATAGAGTCATTGTGGATGGGGCAAGCTCTCAGCCAATTAAGGGCTATCGCAAGATTATTGCCATTGTCTATCTAATCTCTTTCTTGAAAAATACTAAATTTGTAGCCAATTTCCTGACAAAGATGATGCAAGAGGACGGAGCACCTGTCCAAGACGTTCAGCGCTTTGTTGCAGATTTCCAAAGAGCTGAACGGCGCTCGTTTCGACGTGCGATGTCACAGGCAAATCTGTTGAGACTTGACTTACAGTTTGATAATCCTGCTTTCTTTATCTCAGGTGGGAAAGAAGCCGAAACCATTCATGACTGGCACCGCAGGTTGGCACATAAAAATGCTAGGTCTGAATGCGCCTATTATTCTGGCAAAGGGCATGCTTGGCTTTTTAGTGATGTGGATACGCATATTCAGCTGCTGCGCTATTTCTTTCAAAATGCTGCCTTTCCAGAGAAATTGAAAGGATTTTGATATGGACTATATTTCCTATATTCGCTCTAAGGTGGGGCACGATAAGGTTATTCTGAATTTTGCTGGTGGAATTCTGGCAGACGAGGAAGGTCGTGTGCTTCTGCAGTTGCGAGGTGATAAGAAAACATGGGCGATTCCTGGTGGAGCTATGGAGCTCGGGGAAACTTCTCTTCAAGCAGCCCTGCGTGAATTTCACGAAGAGACAGGCATTGCTGTTGAAGCCAAGCGCTTGCTGAATGTTTATACTAATTTTGATGAATCTTATCCTAATGGTGACAAAGTGCAGACGGTTGTCTTTCTGTATGAATTGCAAGCGCTGGAGGATTTTGATATTTCCAATTTTCACAATGAGGAAACACTACGGTTAGGCTTTTTTTCTAAAGAAGAAATAGCAGAGCTGGAAAATGTATCGGATAAACACCTCCTGATGCTGGATGAGTATTTTTCGGACAGCTTTGCTATGGGGCTTTGATAGCTTACTATGAACAGGTCATTTATTTAGAACAATATCATACTGCATAGTTTGATTGAATTATCGTTTTACAATATTTCTTGACCTAGTTAAATTATTGTTTTATAATAATTGTAAGGATAAATTATCGTGAAACAATAAGGAGGTAAGCTATGAAGATGCAAATTTTGAAACAAGTAATAACCGTAATTACTTGTTTGGTACAAATATTTTGTGCTTTCTGGTTTTTAGTTAGAGGTTTTGTAGCCATTGTCTTGATGATTTATAACTGGCAATCAACTGCTACCCCACTTGCAGAGTTATTGAGTTTATCTTATGAAATGATCTGGCTGGGTTTGCTTCCGATTTTGATCTTTGGTCTGATTCGTTCTTTTCTACACCGCATGCTAGTTCACCAGTTTTTTACGAACGAAAGTTATAGGATTAGTAAATATCTGTTGATTTTAGTTACTTGTTTACCTATTGGTAGTATTATATGGAATATTTTTATTGGTCAAAAATCTGTACAGTCGTGGATAGATTTTGTAGATAATATATTTCTACCCTATATTGATAGTCTGGCTTTGGTAGTTGTTTTAGGGGTCTTGCATCTTGTCATAAAAAACGGGAAGACAATTCAAGAAGATGTAGATGGTTTTGTGTGATGGGAAAAATCAAAGTTAATTTAGATAAGGTATTGGAAGAAAAGGGTTTGACCTCTAAAGAATTGGCGGAAATTATTGGTATTACACAAGCAAATTTGTCCATTCTAAAAACAGGTAAGGCTAAAGGTATTCGCTTTGCAACCTTGCTGGCTATCTGTGAAACGCTGGATTGTCAGCCTGCTGATATTTTAGAGTATATTTCTGGCTAATAAATAGAAGATAGAAAGGAGCTTTATGCCTGAATTACCTGAAGTGGAAACGGTTCGGCGTGGTTTGGAGCGTCTGGTTGTTGGCAAGACGATTGGGCAGGTGCAGGTCCGCTATGCCAAGATGATTGGAACGGGAGTGGATAGCTTTGTCTATGACTTGCCAGGTCAGACCATTGAAAGGATTGGCCGTCGGGGCAAGTATTTGCTCTTTTACCTGACAGGCGGAGTGCTGGTTTCCCATCTGCGAATGGAAGGTAAGTATCTTTTTTATCCTGATGCGGTGCCTGAGCGCAAGCATGATCATGTCTTTTTCGAGATGACGGATGGTGGGACGCTTGTTTATGAGGATGTTCGCAAGTTTGGGACCATGGAGCTGTTGAGAAAGGATCGGCTGGAGGCTTATTTTGCTGCCAGAAAGCTTGGTCCTGAGCCGACAGAGGCGGACTTTCTTTTGCCTCCTTTTGCAGCAGCTTTAGGTCGTTCCAAGAAGCCCATCAAACCCTATTTGCTGGAGCAGACCTTGGTCGTTGGACTGGGTAATATCTATGTAGATGAGGCTCTTTGGCGGGCGCGGATTCATCCGGCCAGGCCTGCAGATAGTCTAAAGCCTACTGAAGTGATGCGGCTGCGTGAGCAGATTATAGAAGTTTTGCAGCTTGGAATTGAAAAGAGAGGATCGACCATTCGGACCTATCGCAATGCTTTAGGTGAAGATGGCACGATGCAGGATTTTCTGCAGGTCTATGGGAAAACCGGTCAACCTTGTGCTAGATGCGGCAGCCCGATTGAAAAAATTAAGCTGAGTGGACGCGGCACTCATCTCTGTCCTCATTGTCAGAAAGCGAGGTAGCTGTCATGGTAAGAATTATTGGTATCACTGGCGGCATTGCCTCAGGTAAGTCAACAGTGACAGAGTTTTTGAGGCAGCAGGGCTACCAAGTCATTGATGCAGATCAAGTGGTGCATGAGCTGCAGGAGCCGGGGGGGCGGCTTTATCAAGCTCTTTTATCTGCTTTTGGCCCAGCTATCTTACAGGAAGATGGGCGCTTGGACCGGCCTAAGCTGGGAGCTATGATTTTTGGGAATACCGAACTTCTGGCGCAGTCCAGTCAAATACAAAATCAGATTATCCGCGAAGAACTAGCTGACAGGCGAGATTTGCTAGCAGAGATGGAAGATATCTTTTTTATGGATCTTCCCTTGCTGTTTGAGCTACAATATGAAGACTGGTTTGACCAGATCTGGCTGGTGGATGTGACGGTGGAAACTCAGCTCAGTCGTCTTATGACTCGAAATGCTCTCAGTCAGGAAGAGGCAGAAAAACGCATAGCAGCTCAGCTATCTCTTCGAGAAAAACGAAAGAGGGCGGATGTGCTGATAGATAATAATGGCTCGCTTGAGGAAACTCGACAGCAGATTCGCAATGCTTTGGAGAAATTAGAAAGAAGATGATTTATCACGACACAAGTAAACTGGAAACATAACCTGAAAGTCGCTTGGTTTGGGAACTTCCTGACAGGTGCCAGCATTTCTCTGGTGACGCCTTTTATGCCACTTTTCGTGGAGCAGTTGGGTGCCAGAGGTCATGAGGTGGAGTATTACGCTGGGCTAGGGATTTCACTCTCTGCAATCTCAGCGGCGCTGCTCTCTCCTGTCTGGGGAAGTCTGGCCGACCGATATGGCCGTAAGCCTATGATGATACGTGCAGCTACTGCCATGGTTTTCACTATGGGCGGCATTGCTTTTGTGCCCAACATTTTCTGGCTCTTGCTCCTACGCTTTCTAAACGGTGTTTTCGCTGGTTATGTTCCCAACAGCACAGCTCTGATTGCCAGTCAGGTTCCCAAGGAAAAAACAGGTTATGCTCTGGGAACTCTATCGACCGGTGTCGTTGCGGGTAATCTTATGGGGCCATTTATTGGTGGTCTGATTGCGGAGATGTTCGGCATTCGCAATGTCTTTCTCCTGATTGGCGGCTTCTTTCTAGTGGCAGCCCTGATGACTTTTTATTTGATTCGGGAGGATTTTGTGCCAGTGACCCGACAAGAAGAGGTAGGCTTTAGGGAATTGCTGCGTCAACTCAGGTATCCTAAGATGCTGATTAATCTCTTTCTGACCAGCTTTGTTATCCAGTTTGCAGCTCAATCTATCAGCCCTATCCTTGCCCTCTATGTCAGAGAGCTGGGGCAAAAGGACAATCTGATCTTTGTTTCGGGTCTCATCGTTTCTAGCATGGGACTTTCCAGCATGATGAGCTCCAGTATTCTGGGGCGGTTAGGAGACCGTATCGGCAATCACCGGCTTCTGGTGCTGGCTCAGTTCTATTCAATCCTGATTTATCTGCTCTGTGCCAATGCTGGTTCCCCTATGCAGCTGGGCTTTTATCGCTTTTTATTTGGCCTAGGAACAGGGGCGCTGATACCGGGTGTTAATGCTCTGCTAAGTAAGATAACACCCAAGTTTGGAATCTCTAGGATTTTCAGTTATAATCAGATTTTCTTTTATCTGGGCGGGGTGGTCGGCCCTATGTCTGGATCGGTTATTGCGGCAGCCTATGGCTATCATTCAGTCTTTTATGCAACAGCAGGGCTAGTCGCAGTCAGTATGCTGGCCAATCTCTTTAGTTTTCGAAATTTATTTAAAAAGAAGGATATCTAGTGCGCGTTAAAATAAATTTAAAATGTTCCAGCTGCGGCAGTCAGAACTATCTGACCAGCAAAAATACTAAAACGCATCCGGAAAAAATTGAGGTCTTAAAGTATTGTCCCAAGGAAAGAAAAGTTACTTTACATCTTGAATCCAAGTAGATTTTATGATAAAATAGATAGGATTTTAAGGAGTTTTTATTTATGTACAACCTATTATTAACCATTTTAGTCATTTTATCAGCTATTATTGTCATTGCAATTTTCATGCAGCCAACTAAAAATCAGTCCAGCAACGTATTTGATGCCAGTGCCAACGACTTGTTTGAACGTCCTAAAGCACGCGGTTTTGAAGCTGTGATGCAGCGTATGACGGGAATCATGATTTTCTTCTGGCTACTGATTGCATTGGTATTAGCAGTATTATCTAGTAAATAAAATGGGCTCTGACTTCGTCTTGGCCTATTTTTTAAGTTTTAAAGAGATTTAGAAGAGATGAAGAAGGAACTCATCAAAAGAAGAGGAATATGAAATCAGAAATCATTGAATATTTAAAAGACAGGCAGCAGGCCAGCGTAGATGAGCTGGCGGCTGCTTTGGGGAAAGAGTCTTCCAAGGACTTTAGTAGCTTGGTCAAGACCATTTCCCAGATGGAAAGAAAGCATCAGATTCGCTTTGATAACGAGGGGCGGATTGAGCTTTATGAGAAGAAAAAGCAGGAGCGTCTGACGCTCAAGGGTGTTTTTCATGCCCACAAGAATGGATTTGGCTTTGTTACCTTGAATGAGGAAGAGGATGACCTCTTTGTCGGCCGTAATGATGTCAATCATGCCATTGATGGTGATACGGTGGAAGTAGTCATTACCAAGGTGGCAGACCGTATCAAGGGAACATCAGCTGAGGCTAAGATTATCGATATTTTGGAGCACAGCCTGACGTCAGCGGTTGGTCAGCTGGTTCTGGATGAGGAAAAGCCCAAGTATGCGGGTTATATCCGATCGAAAAATCAGAAAATAAGCCAGCCTATTTATGTCAAAAAACCAGCTATGGTTCTGGATGGTACAGAGGTGCTCAAGGTCGCTATTGACAAATATCCGACCAAGAAACACGATTTCTTTGTGGCTAGTCTGGTCGATGTGGTCGGTCATGTCAACGATCCAGGCATTGATGTACTGGAAGTGCTGGAGTCGATGGATATTGTCTCTGAGTTTCCAGAAAAGGTCTTGGAAGAAGCCGAGCGAGTTCCAGAGGCACCGACAGAGAGTGATTTGGCAGGGCGTTTGGACCTGCGTGAAGAGATAACCTTCACCATCGATGGAGCGGATGCCAAAGACTTGGACGATGCTGTCCATATCAAGCGCCTGAAAAATGGCAACTTTGAGCTAGGCGTCCATATCGCAGATGTGTCCTACTATGTCAAAGAAGGCTCTGAGCTGGACAAAGAAGCCCTCAATCGAGCGACCTCTGTTTATGTGACCGATCGCGTGGTACCTATGCTGCCAGAGCGCTTGTCAAACGGAATCTGCTCTCTCAATCCCAATGTGGACCGGCTGACCCAGTCGGCTATCATGGAGATAGATGCCAAGGGGTGCGTGGTCAAGCATACCATCACCCAAACTGTCATCAAGACGACCTTCCGCATGACCTACAGCGATGTCAACGACATCATTGCTGGAAATCAGGAAAAAGCTGAGCAGTTCAAGGAAATTGTGCCTAGTATTGACAGCATGGTCCAGCTACATGAGATTCTGGAAAGCATGCGCTTTAAACGCGGTGCGCTTAACTTTGACACTAATGAAGCCAAAATCATGGTCAATAAAGAAGGCCGGCCGGTTGACATTGTCCTGCGTCAGCGGGGAATTGCTGAGCGTATGATTGAGTCCTTTATGCTGGTGGCGAATGAAACGGTGGCTGAGCATTTTGCTAAGCTAAATCTGCCCTTCATCTATCGGATCCACGAGGAGCCTAAGGCGGAGAAGGTGCAGAAGTTTATCGACTACGCCTCTAGCTTTGGGATTCGGATATACGGGACGGCTAGCTCTATGAGTCAGCAGGCTCTGCAGGATATTATGGAGGCGGTCAAAGACCAGCCTTATGAGGAAGTCCTGTCCATGATGCTTCTGCGCTCCATGCAGCAGGCTCGCTACTCTGAGCACAATAACGGCCACTATGGTCTGGCAGCGGAGTTTTATACGCATTTCACTAGTCCGATTCGCCGCTATCCGGACCTTCTGGTTCATCGAATGGTACGGGATTATGGCAAGTCTAAAGAAATAGCAGAGCATTTTGAGCAAGTAATTCCAGAGATTGCTAGTCAGTCTTCCAGCCGAGAGCGTCGAGCTATCGAGGCCGAGCGTGAAGTCGAAGCCATGAAGAAGGCTGAGTACATGGAAGAATTTGTTAGAGAAGAGTTTGATGGCGTGGTTTCAAGCGTGGTTAAGTTTGGACTCTTCGTCGAACTGCCCAATACGGTCGAAGGCTTGATTCATGTCACCAACCTGCCAGAGTTTTATAGCTATAATGAGCGGACTATGACCCTGCAAGGAGAAAAGTCTGGCGTGGTTTTCAAGGTCGGTCAGCAGATTCGCATCAAGCTGGTCCGAGCGGATAAGGCTACGGGCGAGATTGACTTTGAATACCTGCCTAGTGAATTTGACCTGGTAGAAAAGAATAGCAAGAGTGGCAGAGGCAAGTCAGGCAGAAAGAGACGTCGTGAGGATGACAAGCGCAGCCATTCTTCCAAAGAAAAAGGCTACAGAGATAAGAAAGATAAGAAGTCCAAAAAAGGCAAGAGCCAGAAGGCATTTTACAAGGAACTAGTCAAGAAAGGAGCCAAGTATGGCAAAGGGAGAAGGAAAGGTCGTCGCGCAAAATAAAAAGGCCAGACACGACTACACCATCGTAGATACCATCGAGGCGGGCATGGTGCTGACGGGGACGGAGATTAAGAGCGTCCGTGCAGCCCGCATCAATCTCAAAGACGGCTTTGCTCAGATCAAGAACGGTGAGGCCTGGCTCAGCAATGTCCATATTGCGCCTTATGAAGAGGGCAATATCTGGAACCAAGAGCCTGAGCGTCGCAGAAAGCTGCTGCTGCATAAGAAGCAGATCCAAAAGCTGGAGCAGGAGACCAAGGGAACCGGAATGACGCTGGTGCCGCTCAAGGTCTATCTCAAGGACGGTTATGCCAAGCTGCTTCTGGGCCTAGCCAAAGGGAAGCACGATTACGACAAGCGCGAGTCCATCAAACGCCGCGAGCAAAATCGCGACATCGCAAGACAGATGAAGAACTTTAATACAAGATGAAAGATCGGGCGACCGGTCTTTTTGAATCCTCATTCTAAGTGTGTTAAAATATAAAAGATATTAATAGACTGGAGATTATATGTGAGTTTTAAAAAATTTTCATTATTATTTTTATTTTTTTCTGCTATAGTAGCTTTCTTTTTTGGAAATACTATAAGGATGAGCAAACTAAAAAAGAGAAGGAAGATTATTACAATAGCGTATATACATATAGTGGTGATTATGAAATTGGTGACTATGTATTTTTGGGAGATAATGGTTTAGTGGCGCAATGGGTCAGTAAAAATCCAGAAGAGGATAAAGAAATTCGGAAACATATCAAAAATGATCCTAAAAGAAAAGTGGAATACAATAATGATGATGTCGTTACTATGGGGGAGCGATTTATCATTAGGAAGAATATTAAAATAATGTCAAGAGAAAAAGGGGGGAGTACATATCGTTTATTGATTTATGATACGAAAGATCAAACTCTAAGAAAGAAAGAGATTGATATGCTAAAATGGATACATTCTAAAGGAGATGACTGGAATCTTGATATAGGGCCTTATGTAGCGAAAACATCGGACGGGCGTGAAGTGCTTCTAATAAATATCGCTAAATATGTTGAAAAAACAATAAATGGTAAGCGAGATTCCGAGAGAGTTGTTGAAGCATATTATGTTGATTTGGAAGCGGGCAAAGTGATTGATTTTCAGCAAGGTGGGAAAAAAATTGAGAGTTTATATTATTCAATTAATAAAGATTATCGAGGGGAAAATTTACCAGGAGATAGGTTGCTTAAATTTGGAATTGACTTCAATTACAACACTGTAAATTTCAAAAAGGAATTCTTTAAACAAAGTGAAAATCTTCCAATTCAGAAAGAATATCCTAAGGCTTATAAAATTCTTCAAAACAAGAGCACTGCCTATTATCCAACTTTTAATAAAAGTCGGAGTCCGAAGGATATTCTTAATAGTCTTTCACCCCTTATACCTCAGAACAGTGCTATTTTACAAGATACAGAGATTCAATGAAAAATAGAAAATATGACACAGGATATGCCTCTATTCAAGAAAAGGGAGGAGAATCTGATGAATAGTTTAAAACCTAAAATAAAAAAGTATATTTTGATATTCATTTCGTTTCTAGCTATTTTTGGACTTTGGATGCTGCTCTCTTATGATAAAACAGAGCCTAAGCCAAAATTTAAGGAAGAATTCGCAGAAAGACCAGCATCTAAGATTGATGATATTCAAATAAAGCCATTGGAGGAAGGCCGTATTATTACAATCGAATCCCCGGATGTCAATGATCATTTTGATATAGGGCATGAAAAGTTTTACCAGCAAGAATGGCGGAGAAACATCAGTCTAGGAATTGATGACGAGAGGCAGAAAAAAGGAGAATATTATTTTCTTCATTCTTACGATATAGATACTAAGAAAGAGGAAAAGAAAATCGATATTTTTGCACTTATTCGTAAGTACAATCCTAATGCAGGAGTAAAGCTTCCTGGAGAGGTGGTTTACTATCAAGGGAAAGACTATTTTCGTATTACACTCCAAGAACAAGATAAGAAAAAGAAGGGATTCTATCCTCTAAAGGAAGTTTTTATTGATTTAGATAGTGGCAAAGTTATTGATGTTATTCGTGAACAGTCAAAGGGAATGGTACAATTTGATGTTGCTCTTAGTTTAACGAACTTATCAGAGCAGTTTGATAAAGAGGGATATAATATGAATCTTTGGTATAATAGACTAACACCTTCTTTAGAAAAGCATACAAATATACCAACAGGGCTGAATATATCACAAGAACATCCGGAGCTTGTGCATAAGTTAAATGAAGGGAAAATTAAGATTTTCGTGCGTCAAGGAGACAATAGTTATGAGGAATGGTTTAATCTTATAATGCATTGGTTTGCGCCAGTTGGTCAAGATAGACTAGCTTTGTCAATTACTGATAAAGACACTGGTGAGGTAACAATAATCAACTCTTACCAAGATTACTTGGCTTGGCGAGAATCTCATCCGAAGGATAGTGAGGTACAAGGAAGTGAATAAAATTCTTTAGGGAGGCTGATAAATTTTAGTACAAGATGAGAGACTGGGCGACCGGTCTTTTTTAGCTTTCAACTCTGACTTTTGATTTATGCTATAATGGAGAGGATGAGGTTTGAGGATGAATTTATCTGTAAAAAGCAGATTTTTTAAGACGAACTATATACTGGATTAAGGAGTAGAAGATGAAAAAGACAAATAAAAAATGGTTGAACCGATTACTGTTGTTTGTATCTGTTCTTGGATTGATAGGGGGAAGTTTATTCCTCTATCAATGGTATCTGTCGGAGAAATATACAGGTTACCAGTATTACACTGGTAAAGCGAAAATTGACTCTTATCAAATTATTGCGGATGGCAAAGGAGCGATAGTACATTGGGATGTAGTTCAGTCAGAGGAAGCAGAATTGCGCAAGTATAATAAACAATTATTCACTGAATGGCGTAATCCCACATCTCAAAACTATATTTTTAGGAATAATTTGAAATTACCAAAGCACCCTTCGGCTATCCATGAATCGATTGGGAAGAATGCCTATTGGACTTTATCAATTTACAAGTTAGAAGGGAATAAACTAAAAGAAGAACCTGAAATTGACTTACTAACTACAGTGAATGAATATAAAAAGGGTTATATTGCAAGTTATATTGGTCCGGTTTACTCTTATAAAGGCAAAGATTTGCTGGCGCTTTACATTAGACCTTTGGAAGGCTATGAGATAAAGAAACAGGTGTTTTTAAATCTCCAAACAAGAAAAATTGAAGAAGTGAAAGCTATTGAAAATATAAAGTTTCCCTATTCTTCTATCAAACTTAATAATATATCTAACTTTGGAATAAAAAGTGATGGATTTGGGTTCCATTTTACAATCAAACCACGGAAAATGGTAGATACACCTATTAGCAAAGATAGAAATGCTATGAACATATTAGAGAAAGAGAATTCTCAAGTTGTCATTTTGACAAATGAAAATAGTTTTGATACCGTTGATAGAATTGCATCAGTTTATTCAAAGTTTTTGCCAAACGATTATAATCTTTATAGAGACTCTAAGATACCCAAAGAATTGTCTATAGATGGTCAAGATCATGCGTTCAGTTCCAAAGAAGAGTTTGACCAATATTATGATATTGAAAAAGCCAAAAATCTTTATCATCTGAATGATTAGAATGTTGGTAGACGGTTTATTTTCTATCTTCGGCAGTATATTATATGAAGGAGCACACTTTGATTTTGGTTACTGAGCGCGGATCGATAAGGGAAACAGTGATATATTTTTTCTTGATGTTCTCATATTTTTTGAATTGAACGATCAAAGATATGCTGCTAGTTGCAGTATTAGGCTTCTTTGGCTACAAGTAAGTTAAGAAGAAAAAAGAAGATTAATAAACTTCCTATGTAAGAAAGAACTGGCTGATTGACCAGTTCTTTCTTTTTGCAGGGAAGATTGTTCAATTTGACACTTGTCAAGTCTGTGCTTTTCGAGTATGATAAAGACAGTTAGATTATTCGTAGCGTAGCTTTTAGAGAAAGGATTTTTTATGACAGAAGAATTGCTAGCTTATAAACGTATGCCGCTGTGGACGGCTGAGACAATGCCAGAAGCAGTGAAGAGAAAGCACAATACCAAAGAGGGAACTTGGGGTAAAATCACTGTTCTCAAGGGACGCCTTAAGTTTGTTGAGATGTCAGAGGAAGGTGAGGAGCTGGCTGAGCACATCTTTGAAGCTGGTCAGGACAATCCTTTTGCCCAGCCCCAAGCTTGGCATCGGGTCGAAGCCTTGACAGATGATTTGGAGTGGTATTTGGAGTTTTACTGTCGGCCTGAGGATTACTTTCCAAAGAAATACGGCAGCAATCCAGTGCATTCAGAGGTTTTGGAAGCTATGCAGACAGTCCGGCCAGGGCGGGCATTAGATCTAGGCTGTGGTCAAGGTCGCAATGCTCTCTTTCTAGCCAAGCAGGGCTTTGAAGTGACAGCCGTAGATCAGAATGAGCTGGCATTGGAAATCTTGCGTAGCATTGTGGAGCAGGAGGATTTAGATCTGCCAGTGGGTAGCTACGATATCAACTCAGCTAGTTTGACCCAGACTTATGATTTGATCGTTTCCACTGTTGTACTTATGTTCTTGCAGGCGGAGCGAATTCCGGATATTATCCGTAATATGCAAGAGCACACAGCGCTTGGCGGCTACAATCTCATCGTCTGTGCTATGGATACAAAAGACTTTCCATGCTCTGTTCCCTTTCCTTTTACTTTTAAGGAAGGCGAGCTTGCCGAGTATTACAAAGACTGGGAGCTGGTTAAGTACAATGAAAATCCTGGCCACCTCCATCGCCGTGATGAAAATGGCAATCGAATTCAGCTGCGTTTTGCGACTATGCTGGCTAAAAAGGTTAAGTAGAAGACAGTAGGACAGAACTTGATTTTTTAAAATTTAGCTTGGCTCACTTATTTTGAGGCTTAGGTTTAAAAGGTCTGGGAGACAATTTAAATTGTCTCAGCCTCAATATTTTTTGAACATAATCAAGCTAGACTGAGGCATTTTTGTCTCAGTCTTTTTTTATTTTAGTAAAAAACTTTAGAAATATTTTAGAATTTCTTGAGAAATATCTGAAGTTTGGTCGCTATACTAGAAAGTGCAAGGGGGAGAGAAAAGAGCTGGAAGCAACAGGACAGCTGGTAGAAAACTTTAGTTTTTCTTTAAGTGTGAGTCTAGAGCAGATCACTTTTAAAAGCAGACTGAATGACCTTATTTTCTCCTCTTGCGGCAAATTTTTCCAGACCTTCAGTTTTCTGTTGACGAGGAAAAAAGAATATGTTAAAGTAAATGAGTAAAATAAAAAAGTCAATTATATTTTACTTAATATTAAAGGAGGAACTCATGAAGAAAAGAACGAAAATCATTCTAACTTCTACGTTGACTGTGACCGGCCTAATCTTGGCTGCCGGTGGCTACTGGGCTTATAAGACCTTTGTCCCTCAGGAGACACCGATCGATAAGAATGCCACAGTGAGGACCAATTACTATCAGGCTATCAATAAAAAATGGCTGGAAAAGGCAGAAATCCCTAGCGATCAGCCGTCTAATGGTGTGTTTTATGAGCTGAACGAGCAGGTCAAGGATAAGATGAAGGCGGATGTCAAAAACCTAGTCTCTGGTAAAGAAGAGTCAACGATTGAAGGCATGCCTGAGTTTATCAAATACTACCAGCAAGCGACTGACTTCAAGCAGCGGGAAAAGGATGGCTTAGATCCTCTCAAGTCCTATCTCAAGGAAATTGAAGACTTGTCCGATCTAAAGGACCTAGCTGGCAAGGCTGTTGACTGGGAAAAACGCGGTTTGGCTCTGCCCTTTACTTTTGAAATTAGTTCTAACCTAGAAAATACCAATCAGAAACAAGTGAATCTGTCCAGTCCAAGTCTTATGCTGCCGGATAAGAGCTACTATGAAGATGAAGGTGCTAAGAAAAGGATGATGGATCCGCTGGAAAAAGCATTCAAAGAAGCCATGCAAAAGCTGGGCTACAGTGAAAAAAACAGCGAAAAGATTGTCAAAGAAGCCTTAGAATTTGATGGAGAACTGGCCAAATATGCCCAAAGCAATGAAGAAACTTCGGAAATTAAAAATCTTCACCATCCTAAGACGGCAGAAGACATCAATGCCTACTCTGATACCTTTAAGTTTCACGATATTATCAATGACTATCTAGGCCAGGAAGCTGGTGATGTCAATGTACCTAACCCTAAGTATTATGAAAATTTTGCCAAGGTAGTTAATGACAAAAACTTTGGCAAGCTCAAATCTTGGATGCTTGTGAAGCAGGCAGCATCAGCATCTAGTTTTCTAACCGATGACTATCGGCTGATTTTTGCAGAGTACCAAAAATCCTTGCAAGGTACTAAGGAAGCAACTTCAAAAGAAGATGCAGCATACAATCTGACAACAGGAACTTTTTCAGATGTCTTTAGTCTTTACTATGGTCGCAAATATTTCGGTGAAGAAGCCAAGCAAGAAGTGACCCAAATGGTCAAGGATATCAAGGAAGTCTATCGGGAACGTATGCTGAAAAACGAATGGCTATCAGAAGAAACCAAGCAGAAGGCAGTCAAGAAGCTGGATACTATGAAACTCTATATCGGCTATCCTGAAAAAGTTCGCGAAGTGACTAAGGCTTTGAAAGTAGACGATAAGAAAACCTTCTTTGAAAATGCAATTGCTTTAAGTCAGGCAAAACATCAATATGATGTTGAGCACTTCTCTGAGCCAGTAGACAAGGACGAGTGGGTCATGCCTTCCTATGATATCAACGCTTACTACTCACAGGAAAATAACAGTATCAACTTCCCAGCCGCAATCCTGCAGAATCCATTCTTTGATGTTAAGCAAGAGATGGAAAAGAACTACGGCGGTATTGGTATGGTTATCGGTCACGAGATTACTCACGCCTTCGACTCAAACGGTGCAAACTTTGATGAAGAGGGAAATTTGAACAATTGGTGGACTGAAGCAGATAAGAAAGCTTTTGACAAGAAAATTGAAGCTGTTACCAAGCAGTGGGATGGTATTGAAATCTACGGTGGCAAGGTCAATGGCAAGCTTACGGTAACAGAAAATGTAGCCGATGCGGGTGGACTTTCAGCTACTCTCGAAGTTGTTAAAAAGAAATATCCAGATGCAGACTTGAAGAATTACTTTGAAAACTATGCCAATATCTGGAGAAGCAAGGCTAGTCTGCAATTTAACCAACTTCTCCTGAAGGTAGATGTTCATGCTCCTTCCGAGCTGCGGGTCAACCAGCAACTCAAAAATGTAGAGGCCTTCTATGAAACTTATCCAGAAATCAAAGAAGGTGATGCCATGTATCTGGCTCCAGATAAGCGGGTCAGCGTATGGTAAGATTACTTGTCTAGGAAAAGATAAGAAAATAATATAAGTTATGAAGCACAACCAGTTTGGTAATAGGAGAGAAGTTTGTCCTTTTTCTCCTATCCATTCTTTCCTGCAATACTTGCGCGGCTGCGGTTTGTGCCTCTGCAGCCACGTGTCTTTAAAGTCAGATTTTATCTGGCTTTTTTCTTTTACAAAAAAATTTTTATACAGCTTGATATAAATCTATGGAAATTTATACAAGAGGTTTGGAGGGGCTGCTAGGTATACAGCTAGAGTAATTTTTTCCTAGGGGAATTTATTCATTTTAGGCATTATAAGGACGTTTGGAAGCGTTTGCAAACTTAGCAAGAGAATAGTATACTAAATATGCGATAAATATTTTATCAATTAATATACAAAGGAGAAACTGATGAAAAAGAAATTTTTCAGTTGGGCTATTCCAGCCTTGATGCTTCTTACACTCTTCCCTTTTCAGGCTGTCGCAGCCTGTACTGGATTTATTATCGGGAAGGATTTGACGACGGATGGTTCGACTCTCTATGGTCGAACAGAGGACCTGGAACCCAACCACAACAAGAATTTTGTGGTGCGGGAGCGCAAGTATAATAAGGCTGGTGATAAATTTGTAGATGAAACCAACGGCTTTAGCTTTGATTTGCCAGCTGTTAGCTACAAGTATACGGCGGTACCGGATGTGACACCAGAGCAGGGAGTTTTCGATGAGGCCGGTTTTAATGAGGAAGGCGTTTCTATCTCTGCGACGGTATCGGCCAGTGCCAATGATGATATTCAAAAAGTAGACCCTTATGTTAAGGACGGTATCACTGAATCTGCTTTAACTTCTGTAGTCCTGCCTCATGTGAAAACAGCTAAAGAAGGAGTAGAACTACTAGCCAAAATTGTTAGAGAAAAAGGTGCAGCCGAAGGCAATATCGTGACGATTGCTGACAAGACGGGTGTATGGTATATGGAAATCCTTTCTGGCCACCAATACGCTGCCATCAAGTTTCCGGATGACAAATACGCTGTTTTTCCAAATACATTTTTCCTAGGCAGTGTAGATAAAAATGATACTGAAAACACCATCTTATCAGCTGATCTTGAAAAAATAGCCCAGGATGCTGGCACCTATAAGGAAATCAATGGCAGCTTCCATGTAGCTCAATCCTATAATCCGCCACTGGCAGAAGCTGACCGCTCTCGGGTTTGGTCTGGTATCAAGGCGCTGGATCCCAATGCAGATGTGCAATATGATGATGAATACTTTGAACTCATGCACTCAACCAGCGACAAGCTTAGTCTGCGTGATGCGATGAACTTGCAGCGCAATCGTCTGGAAGGAACAGACTTCAAACCGCAAGATCAGATGGAGCTAGATGGAAAAGGGATTCCAGATAAAACCAAAGCGGACCCAGTTTATAAATATCCTATCTCCAATCCAAATGTCATGGAGGCCCACATCTTCCAGCTAAAGGATAATTTACCTGCTTCTACTGGAGGAGGGATTCTCTGGTTAGCCATGGGAAGTCCGCGCAATGCGCCATACCTTCCTTACTATGGCAATATCAGCAATACTTCTCAGCCTTATCAAGAAATGAGTACAGCCTACGATAAGAATTCCTGGTATTGGACTGTTAGCCGCATCAATGATTTGGTTGCAAAATACCCAGAACTATTTGAAGATGGCTCTATTCGCAGTGAAATTGAGCGTATGGAAAGCCAATGGATGGAGGAACAGCCTGCTCATGACAGCGAGCAGATTAGTCTGTCTGAACAGCCAGAACAAGCCAGTCTGAAAGCAACAAAAGATTCTATGGAGCGAGCAGATTCAGTCTTTAAGCGCCTCAAGGAAATCCAAAAGATTGCTGAAGATAAGGTCGTGGCCGAATATGGTACAAGTGCTTTAGAAGAGATTGAGGAGTTAGAGGACTCTGACACAGAGGAGACAATTCGTCTGGAAGATTTTGACTACGATATTGCTATTGCAGGAGGCATCTTTGTGCTGACAGTCATTGGAATAGCGATTTATCTTGTCAAAGGAAAAAATAGAAAAGGAGCAGACAGTCATGAATAAAACAAGAAGAATTGCTCTCTATATCTACTTAGTCCTAGCTGGTATCGGTTTGCAGTTTGAGCTTGGGAGCATGGCAGAGAAGGATGTCACCTTAGAAGCTGGCCGCGACTTGGTTCTGAACTTAGCTGTTTTAGCTGCTTTTTTCCTGCCTTTCTATTTCTTGATTAAAAAACTTGCCAAGAAGTTATCGGTTGAGACGATTGTGCTAGGAACAGCCCTCTTTGGAGGTGTCTTTATCTCTGGCTGGCTCAGTTTTGCGGGCAATAGCTTGATTGATATTATTAACTCTAACTTTATCAAGGATCCTGCTGTTTTCAATGCTTGGAGCAATGCACTGACAGCTCCTTTTGCAGAGGAATTTTTCAAGTCTCTGACAGCCTTTGCCGCTCTCTACATTTTGGGGCGCAAGGATATTCAGTCAGTCTTAATCGCTGGGCTAAGTTCGGGCTTTGGCTTTCAAGTCATAGAGGATATTGCATATGTATCCAGAGTGACTTTCGGAGGACAAAATAGTGGTTCCTTAGAAGCAGTTGGCAGAATTGCTGGCGGATTGGCTTCACATACTCTCTATACAGCAGTGGTGACCGTTGGGGTTTATCTTCTCTTCTCCATGGCTTACAAGAAATACCGTCTCTTTGGTCTCTGGTGCGTCGTATCAACAGTCGCCAATCACTTCATTTGGAACTCTCCTTTCTTCGAAACAGAGCATCGGATTAACATCGTTGTCGGTTTCTTATTTGCCTTTCTCGTTGCTACCTTTATAGAAGTCTACCGACTGGTTTTGAAGGAGAAAAAGACAGATTTAGAAATTTAAATAATTTTCAGGTAATATATCAAACAAGAGTTTGAAATCGCTTGCAAAACCTGGAGTAAAAGGCTATACTGAATATAGTATTTAATTTTGTAATTTTTTACAAAAAAACAAAGGAGATATTTTTATGAAAAAAATATTGTTTCGTTCCTTGTTAGCTCTTTCGACCATTTTCCTCTTTCCTTTCCAAGTGGTCGAAGCCTGCACAGGATTTATTGTCGGGAAAGACCTGACGGCAGACGGCACGACGCTTTATGGTCGTACGGAGGACTTGGAGCCCAATCACAATAAGGTCTTTCTGGTTCATCCGAGAAAGACCAATGCGAGTGGTGCCAAGCTGGTCGATGAAACCAACAACTTTGAATGGACCCTGCCGGCAGAAAGTTACAAGTATACTTCGGTATCAGATGTGACCCCATCCCAAGGTATTTTTGACGAGGTTGGCTTCAATGAGTATGGAGTCTCTATTTCTGCGACTGTTTCTGCCAAGGCTAATGATGCCATCCAAAAAGTGGATCCTTATGTAGCAAATGGTTTGGCAGAGTCTATCCTGACAACCGTCGTTCTGCCCCATGTTCAGACTGCCCGTCAGGGTGTGGAGCTGATGGCGCAGATTGTCAGAGAGAAGGGAGCAGCAGAGGGGAATATTATCACCATTGCTGACAAGACTGGTGTCTGGTATATGGAAATCCTATCTGGTCACCAATATGTTGCTATTAAATTCCCAGATGATAAGTATGCTGTCTTTCCTAATACTTTCTTCTTGGGCAGTGTTGACTTTGACGATACAGAAAATGTTATTGCCTCAAAAGGTGTTCAGGATGTTGCCAAACAAGCTAACTCTTATAAAGAAATTGACGGCAAATTCCACATTTCTCAGTCCTATAATCCACCGATGGCAGAGGCAGATCGTTCGCGTGCCTGGGCAGGTATCACCAGTCTAGATCCAAATGCGGCCGTGTCTTATAACGACTCTTACTTTGATCTCATGCACTCCACAGACAGAAAGATCAGTGTAGCAGATGTTATGGCTATGCAGCGCAATCGCTTTGAGGGCACTCAATTCAAACCGCTGGACCAAATGGAGCTAGATGGTAAGGGGCTGCCACAACGCGGTACGACAGACCCTGTTTACAAATATCCGCTGGGCAACCCAAATGTCATGGAAGCTCATATCTTCCAGCTCAAAGACGGTGTTCCAGCCAATATGGGCGGTGGCACTATGTGGCTGGCGGTAGGCAGTCCGCGCTTCTCACCTTACCTGCCTTATAATGGTAATATCACAGATACTTACGATGCTTATAAGGTCAACACAACTGGCTACAGTCCAGACTCTTGGTACTGGGTAGCATCTCATATCTACGATATGGCAGCCAAGCATCAGGACCTCTTTGGTACTTCTGTCCAAGACAAGTGGAAAGCCTTGGAAGCCCGCTTTATTGAGGAGCAAAATGCTCTAGATGCAGCCAATGCAGCTTTGCCAGACTCTTCAGCCAAAGTCACAGAGGAAACACAGGCTCGAGCAGCCCAAGTCTTTAAGGAAATGAAAGAGCTAGAAGCTGAAATGGAAGCTAAAATCAAGGAAGCAACAAAAACAACTCCTTCCAGCTTCAGCAAAGATTCTAGCAGCTCTTCGTCATCCCAAAGTTCGTCAAATTCTTCTTCAGCAACTTCTAGTAGTTCTGACACACGGACGGAAGTCAATGTAGAAGATGACAGCTTGGTGGATGTCGCAACTGGCATTCGCTTGAAAAATGCTGACTTAGTCAAGGCCGGTCTTCAGCTGTCAGTGAAAAAACTGGAAAGTAAGATTCAGCCGACAGATACCTATGACATTAGCTTGACCGATCCGAATGGTCAGCCGGTGCATCAGGTCAGTCCAACACTTGTGACGATTCCAGTTCGCAAAGACTTGCCAGTAGATGCCGTCTATGCTCTGGATGAAAATGGCAAACAAGTTGAGAAGTTTGATGTAACGGTTAATCAAAACCAGACTATCAGCTTCACGACCAATCATTTCTCTGTTTACCAAGTGCAGTATCGAAATGAGCAGTCCATCAAGGCCAAGAAAAAAGACCTGCCCTCAACAGGTGAGCAAGTCACTATCATGGGCCTTGCAGGTTTGATTATCCTAGCTGGAGTCTTCTTCCTTTTGAAGAAAACAAAGAAAAACTAATCTAAAATAAAAAGAAGGCCGAGCAAAATGTTCGGCCTTTCATAGTGGAAAAAACGACTCTTGTCCAGGCTAGCCTTCAAGCTAGAGCCCTTATCTTAAATAATCATAGTTATAAGTAGTCAAAATTATGTCAGTGAGTTCTTCAGGTTCTTCTTGAGCTCCGCCAGCTATCCAAAGAGAAATAATCCCCTCAACACTGGATAGGAAGATTTCCAAGGCGTATTTCTGAGGGATGTGAAAGTTCTCCTCTAAAAAACGCTGGGTAGCAGCCTTTTGCTTGTCACTCAGAATGATACTGGTTATGTACTCCCGAATAGCCCCGCGAAAGTCAATATAATGGCTCTTGGTCAGGGCATTGATAAGACGTTCATTAGCGCGCAGTATATGAAATTTTGCTATCATTAACTTTTTGGGGTATTCGTTCTCCGCTTCAAACAAGCTATAACTAGAAAGTTGGGAGATAATGTCGTTTTTGAGACTATCAACCATCTGATATTTATCTTGGTAGTGGAGGTAGAAGGTGCCGCGATTAATCCCTGCCCGTTTGCAGAGTTTGCTGATGGAGATATTATCGAACCTTTCCTCAGATAGTAGCTGAATCAAGGCTTCTTTGATGTCTTCCTTGGTACTAGTTTTTCGTTTTTGGACCATTTTTCCTTCCTTTTTACTTAAATCAACACTTTGTTGATTTTTGATTATTGCTTTTTGTCTAAGCTCATTATATAATATCTGTGATTTAGAATCAACACCTTGTTGATTTAAGGAAAAGAGCTTTGAAAAGGAGAGAAACGATATGGCTTATATTGAAATGAAACATAGTTTTAAACGTTATCAGGTAGGCGACACGGAAATTGTTGCCAATCATGATATTTCTTTTGAGATTGAAAAGGGGGAACTGGTCATTATCCTGGGTGCTTCTGGTGCCGGTAAGTCAACAGTGCTCAATATCCTCGGAGGTATGGATACCAATGATGAGGGAGACATCTTGATAGACGGCCAGAATATTGCTGACTACAATTCCCACCAGCTGACGGACTATCGTCGCAATGATGTGGGCTTTGTCTTTCAGTTTTACAATTTGGTGCCCAACCTGACGGCTAAGGAAAATGTCGAATTGGCTTCGGAGATTGTCAAGGATGCTCAAGATCCAGTAGCCGTTCTCACTGCAGTTGGTATGGAAAATCGCCTCAATAACTTTCCAGCCCAGTTATCAGGTGGGGAGCAGCAGCGGGTGTCTATCGCTCGGGCAGTGGCAAAGAATCCCAAGATTTTGCTCTGCGACGAGCCGACAGGTGCTCTGGACTACAATACCGGCAAGCAAGTGCTGCAAATCTTACAGGACATGTCCCGCAATCAAGGGGCGACGGTGATTATCGTAACCCACAATGCTGCCTTGGCTCCCATTGCTGATCGGGTTATCCGCATGCACGATGCGAGGGTCAAGAGTGTTACAGTCAATGAAGAGCCTCAGGATATAAGTACATTGGAGTATTGATATGAAGAGAAAGATTTATTGGAAAGATATTCTGCGCTCCTTCACTAGCTCTAAAGGACGTTTCCTATCTATTTTAATCCTCATGATGCTGGGCTCTTTAGCTCTCGTGGGACTCAAGGTCGCTCCACCCAATATGCGCAGAACAGCAACAGATTACTTGAAGGAGCAGCGAACCATGGACTTGGCTGTTATGGCGGACTATGGTTTGGATAAGGCGGATCAGAAAGAGCTGGAAGCTATCAAGGGAGCTGATGTCGAGTTTGGCTATCTGACAGATGTCACCGTAGACGAAGAGGCTCTCCGAGTATTCTCAGATACCAAGGATATTTCAAACTTTCAAGTGACCTCCGGTCGTCTTCCTAAGAAAGAGCAAGAAATTGCCCTGGCTAGCTTTTGGTCTAAGAAATACAAACTTGGTCAGGAGATTGATCTGACCGAGAAAGCAGGCAGTCCGTCAGTTTTAAAAAACAAGACCTATAAGATTGTGGGATTTGTCAACTCGGCAGAGCTCTGGTCTGATAGAAATCTGGGCAATGCGACTAGTGGCAGCGGGGCTTTATCTGCCTATGCTGTAGTCAGCCCCAAGGCCTTTGATACAGATGTTTACAGTATTGCCCGCCTGCGCTATCATGATTTAGAAAAGCTGGCTCCCTTCTCTGCAAGCTATCAGGAGCGTTTGGAGCAGCACCAGAGTGCTTTGGACAAGAGCCTGGAAGATAACGGAGCGGCTCGCTTTAAGCGATTAGAGGCAGATGCCAAAAGCACCATTCAGAAGGGCCAAGATAAGATTGCTCAGGCTGAGAGCGAACTGACCCAAGGTAAAAAGCAATTAGAGCAAGCTCAGAGTCATCTAGACCAGCAAAAAAGCCAGCTAGAAGCAGCTCAATCCGCTTCTATCCTCCCTCCTGCACAGCTCAGCCAGAGCCAGCAGCAGATTCAGGAAGCTGAGTCCCAGCTCAATCAGAAAAAAGCAGAGCTCGCACAGGCAGAGAAAGACTTATCAGCTAGCAAGGACAAGCTGGCTGACGCTAAGGCAGACCTGAGTCGTTTGAAAGAGCCGGCCTATCATAGCTATGACCGCAAGTCTCTGCCAGGTGGGAATGGCTATCATATGTATAAAAACTCCATGAATAGTATTGCGTCGATTGGTAATATCTTCCCGGTGGTGCTCTATTTGGTGGCAGCTATGGTGACCTTTACCACCATGACTCGCTTTGTCGATGAGGAGCGAACGAATGCAGGCGTCTTTAAAGCTCTAGGCTATCATAGCCGAGATATCATTCGCAAGTTTGCTCTTTACGGATTGGTAGCAGGCAGTCTAGGTACCCTCATAGGGATTCTGCTGGGACATTATTTCTTGTCTGGAGTGATTTCTTCTATTATTACCAGAGGGATGGTGCTCTCTGCCCCTCATGCATATTTTTATATTTCCTATAGTTTACTGGCCCTTGGGCTTTCCCTTCTTTCTAGTGTTCTTCCTGCCTATTTGGTGGCAAGACGAGAGCTGACAGAAGAAGCAGCTCACTTGTTTTTGCCCAAGCCACCGGTCAAAGGCTCCAAGATTTTCTTGGAAAGACTGCCCTTTATCTGGCGACGTCTTAGCTTTACTCAGAAGGTCACAGCACGCAATATCTTTCGCTATAAGCAGCGGATGTTCATGACCATCTTTGGTGTGGCGGGTTCTGTTGCCCTGCTCTTTGCCGGCCTAGGACTCCAATCTTCTATTGGTGGTATTCCAAAACGTCAGTTTGAGGAGATTCTGCGATACGACTTGATTGTCGCTGTCAATCCTGGGGAGAATCAAGCTGAGCAAGACAAGCTGAAAAAGATGCTGTCAGATGGCTCGATTGTTGATTATCAGGAGATCTATAGTGAAACCTTGACAGAGAAATACAAAGGAAGAAAAGAGACCGAATCAGTCACTTTGATGGTTACGGACAAAGAAAATTTTGAACCTTTTATTTCTCTGGAAAGTCCTAACAACCAGAAGAAGCTGACCCTCAAAGATGGTGTGGCCGTTTCGGATAAATTGGCTCGCATAGCTGGAGTTAGCCCTGGTGGTAGTATAGAGCTGGGTGGCAAGCCTGTCAAGCTCGCAGCAGTCAATGAGAATCATTTTGGTCATTTTGCCTTCATGAAGGCAACTGACTACCAGAAGATTTATGGGAATAAGCTCGAAAAAAACGCTTATTTAGTAAGGCTCAAGAACTCTTCTAGCAAAAATATTGTGGACAAGGCCAATGAATTTATGAGCCTCAAGTCTGTCAAGAGTGTTTCTCAAAATGCTAGTATGGTGAAGCAGTTCAACGTTCTAGCTGATTCTCTTAATAATACGATGCTGGTTTTGGTGGTGATCTCTGTTCTTCTAGCAGTTGTTATTCTCTACAATCTGACCAATATCAATGTGGCTGAGCGGATTCGCGAGCTATCCACTATCAAGGTTCTGGGCTTCCATAATAAGGAAGTGACCCTCTATATCTATCGAGAGACCATTATTCTGTCAGTAATTGGGATGGCAGTTGGGCTTCTAGGCGGTTTCTTCCTGCATCGTTTTTTGATTGAGAAGGTTGCGCCTAGCATTATCAGCTTAAACCCTCAAGTAAGTCCCTCAGTCTATCTGTTTCCTCTAACTGCAGTGACTCTTATTCTGACCTTGCTTGGCTTCTTTGTCAACTACCGTCTCAGACGGGTGGATATGCTGGAAGCACTCAAGTCTGTTGATTAATTTAAAAAACATTTCAAAACTTTCACTCACTTGATGGGTGGAAGTTTTTTTGAACTTTGATATAATATTCTTTGTAAAGAAAGAGAAAGACATACGATGACACGAAAAATTGCCTTATTATCCGATGTGCATGGGAATAGCACAGCCTTGGAAGCAGTACTGGCGGATGCGGAAAGCCAGCAGGTGACAGATTATTGGTTTTTGGGAGACTTGCTCCTGCCAGGAACCGGTCGCAGAAATATCTTAGACAGGATGGAGCAGCTGCATATCAGCCTACAGGTCAGGGGGAATTGGGAAGACAGCCTCTGGCATGCCTTGCATCAAAAACTGGATTTGGATCGTCCTAGTCATCTCTACCTGACCCGGCTCTGTCATTTTGTCCTAGAGGAAATCCGTCCAGAAGAGATTGACCGCATGCAAGAACTTCCTCTGCAAATCTTGACAGAAGTAGAGGGATTGAAGATTGCGGTCAGCCACCATCTGCCAGATAAGAATTGGGGACGGGAGCTGATTCATATTGGCGAGCAGAGCAATTTCGACCGCCTTTTTGAGGGGAATGACTGCGCTGTCGCTGTTTATGGTCATATTCACCAGCAGTTTCTCCGCTACGGGACTAAGGGACAGCTGATTATCAATCCTGGTTCTATTGGTCAGCCATTCTTTCTAGATTCGGCTTTGCGTCAGGATTTGCGAGCCCAGTATGCCATTTTAGAGATTGATGAGACAGGTTTGGCTGATGTTAACCTTCGGCGCGTGGTCTATGATGTGGAGCAGGAGCTGAGATTGGCTCGGGAGCTCCACTTGCCTTACTATGAGATTTATCGGGAGAGCTTGGTCAATGGTATCCACCATACCCATAACCACGACCTGCTGCGGGAAATCAGTGAGCGGGAAGGCTATGCAGATGAGATTGCAGCTTTCTTAAAGTCCAGTCGTAACTCTTGAAGTTACACCCTTTTTGGGATATAATAGTGAGAGAAAATGATGAGGGAGGAGAGAAAATGCAGATTTCCAGCCGTTTTACCATTGCCACTCATATGCTGATTGTACTGGCTTTGGAGGGAAAAAAACAAAAACTGACAAGTGATATCCTTGCTGGCAGTGTCGGAGTCAACCCGGTCATTATCCGCAAGACCTTGTCCCAGCTCAAGAATGCCGGGATGATTACCGTTGCTCGTGGGACTGGAGGAGCAGAGATTGCCAAAGATTTGAAAGATATTAGTCTGTTGGACGTCTATAGTGCGGTTGAATGTCTGGGCAAGAGCGGCCAGCTCTTTAGCTTTCATGACAAGCCCAATCCAGACTGTCCTATCGGCAAGAACATTCACAATGTTTTAGATGACCGCTTGGCAGCTATTCAGGCAGCCATGGAAGCTGAATTGGCTCAGACCAGTCTTGACGAAGTTGTCGCAGCGACCGAAAAAGAAATTAAAGAACAATCTGTTTCCTAGGAAGCAGGTTGTTTTTTGGTGAATAATATTCCGAGATGTAATTATTGACATTACATTAGGATGTGCTATACTAATAGATGTAATAAAAACAATTACAATCTGAATAATCCTTCGGAGCAAATAGAGATGCGGAAAACCATATCAAGGAACCTATCTCTGTTTTGGAGAAATAAAAAAAGATGGAGCAGATGGACTGCTAAAATTCTAAATTTAGAGAGGAGAAAGTACATGACTTTTGAATATGAAAGCAAGATTTATCTAGGAGAGGTGGCACTTTATGTGGCTGACCTAGCAAGACAAAAGGATTTTTATCAGCGTGTTTTAGGACTGGAGCTTTTGGAAGAGCAGGACGGACAGGTGGCTTTGGGTCGGGATGGACAAGTGCTGGTGAGGCTCTTAGCGACCGGTGACCGTCAGACAGTCAAGTCGGCTTACGGTCTTTATCATCTGGCACTTTTGCTTCCAAGCCGTCAAGCCTTAGCAGATATCCTGAAGCATTTATCCGAAAATAAAGTACCTATGGTTGGAGGAGCGGACCACGGTTATAGTGAAGCTATTTATCTGGAGGATCCAGAAGGCAATGGCATTGAGCTTTATCGGGACAAGCCTCAGGCTGATTGGGATATTCGAGAAGATGGCCGCATTATCGGAGTGACGGAAGCGCTCGCGGCTCAAGAAATCTATGAACTAGGTCAGGAAGTCCAGCCGTTTAGTATTGCAGAAGGCACTCGTATGGGCCATGTCCACCTGTCTGTGAAAAATAGCAGAGCAGCCAGTCATTTTTACCAAAAACTTCTAGGCTTGGAGGATAAATTTTCAATACCTTCTGCTAGCTGGCTGGCATCAGGTAACTACCATCATCATGTAGCAGTCAATGAATGGGGAGGTTCTCACTTGAATCATCGCCAACCCAAGCAACTGGGACTAGCCTATTTTGAAGCCCAAGTTCAAGGAAAAGAAGACCTAGTAGCTATTTATGAAAATGCTCTGGACTTGCAGGCACCAGTCCGATGGATTAGCTCCCAAGAGCTAGAAGTCACAGACCCAGATGGGATTGTGGCAAAAGTTAAGACAAGAGTGGTATAATAGGGCATATCAAGAAGTTAAAAGAAAGAAAAAATATGTACAAGACTTATTATGCATCACCGATTGGCCGGATTCTCATCTTGACAGACGCAAATGCCTTGTTGGGGCTTTGGCTGGAGAATCAGAAATATTTTGGGGCAGGCTATGATCTGGAGCAAGCGCAGGAGGAGGAGACAGAAATCAGCCGACGCGTCTCTGCTTGGCTGGATGCTTATTTTAAGGGAGAAAATCCCGCAATAAATGAAATTCCATTTGCACCTCAAGTGACTGAGTTCAGAAGCAAGGTTCTGACAGTGCTGCAGAAGATTCCCTATGGGCAAACGGCTACCTATTCAGATATTTTGCGGGAGTTGCAGGCTGAGTATGGAAAAATTGGCTCTGCTAGAGCAGTCGGTGGTGCCATCGGCCATAATCCCATTTCCCTTTTGATTCCCTGTCATCGGATTGTCGGAAGCGACGGCAAGCTGACTGGCTATGCCGGCGGTCTTGATAAAAAAGCCTTTCTATTGAAACTAGAGGCGGGAGAGAAAACGAGAGGCTGACTGTTTTAAACTATTGATAAGCTAAAAAAGCACCATTCGGTGCTTTTTAACTCACTTTAAATATGGTAAAATGGATGTGATTAAAATAGGAAAAGAGTATAAAATGGCGAAAAAATCAAACGCAAATATTGGATTTGAAAAGGAACTATGGGATGCTGCAGATTCGCTTCGGGGGCACATTTCAGCGTCAGAGTATAGAAAAGTTATTGTTGGTCTAATCTTTTTAAAATATGTATCAGATGCTTTTGAAGAAAAATACCAACAATTACTTGCAGAGGGTGACGGATTTGAGAATGATCCTGATGCATATTCAGAGGAGAATATTTTCTTTGTCCCTGAAATAGCTAGATGGCAATTTATTGCGAGTCATGCCCATTCTTCGGAAATTGGCACAGTCTTGGATGAGGCTATGCGTGAAATTGAAGAGGATAATCCTAGTCTAGAGAATGTCCTTCCTCAAATCTATGCCAGTCCAGACTTAGATAAGCGAGTTTTAGGGGAAGTTGTAGACATTTTCACTAATATTCAAATGTACGAAGGTGAGAATGAAAAAGATTTACTTGGGCGTGCTTATGAATATTGTATTGAACAGTTTGCGGCATATGAAGGAAAACGAGGCGGTGAATTTTATACTCCGACCAGCATCGTAAAAACGATTGTAGAAATATTAACATAAATACTATTTAATGGAGGAAAACAAAATGAGCATTAGCATATCAGATAAGTCTAATTTTATATGGAAAATTGCAGATATCTTAAGAGGAGATTATAAACAACACGAGTATGCAGATGTCATACTTCCTTTTACAGTGTTGAAACGTTTAGACAGCGTTTTAATAGATACGCACGATGAGGTTATTAGATTAAATAATACTTTAACTTATAAAAATAAAGCTCCTTTCTTATGCAAGGCGAGTGGATATAAATTTTATAACATCAGTGAATTTACTTTTGAAAAATTAAAAGATGATCCTGATAATCTTGATGAAAATATTGTCGATTATATAAAAGGGTTCTCTGATAACGCCAGAGAAATACTAGAAGCATTTAACATATATTCTCAAATAGAACGCCTAGAAAAAGAAGGACTTTTATATCTTATTGTTAGTAAATTTGCAGATGAAATTGACCTTCACCCAGATAGAGTATCTAACACTGAAATGGGATACATTTTTGAAGAACTTATTAGAAAATTTTCAGAAATGTCTAATGAAACTGCTGGTGAACACTTTACACCAAGAGAAGTTATTAGATTGATGGTGGCGGTTTTATTTGAGCCAGATATGAAAAAAATCACTGAACCTTCTTTCATGGCCAAGCTATATGATCCAGCTGCAGGAACGGGTGGGATGCTTTCAGCTGGAATATCATACGCGGAGGAATTGAATGAAAAAGCTATTATCGAGGTGTATGGTCAAGAACTTAATCAAAGTACTTATGCAGTATGTAAATCGGATACTTTGATTAAAGGTAAGGGTTATGAAAATATCTATTATGGAAATAGCTTCACGGAAGATGGACTAAAACTTGAAAAATTTGATTATATGCTTTGCAATCCTCCATTTGGTGTTGAATGGAAAAAGTATCAACTTCCAATAAAAGATGAAGCTGAAGAAAAAGGATTTGATGGCAGATTTGGAGCAGGGTTACCTAGAATTTCTGATGGATCATTTTTGTTTTTACAACACATGATTAGCAAAATGAAAGATCCAAAAGACGGCGGTAGTAGAATCGGTATTGTATTTAATGGGTCACCATTATTTACTGGGGATGCTGGTTCGGGAGAAAGTGAAATCAGAAAATGGATAATTGAAAATGGATGGTTAGAAGCTATTATCGCATTACCAGATCAGTTATTCTACAATACAGGAATCCTTACGTATATTTGGATTTTGAGCAATAGAAAGAGTAAACTCAGACAAGGCAAAATTCAACTTATTGATGGAACATCATTCTATGAAAGGATGAGAAAGCCTCTGGGTGATAAAAGAAAGCAATTATCTGAAGATGATATAAAAACTATTGCAAGTATATATGGTAGCTTTGTTGAAGGTGAATATTCTAAAATTTTTGATGAAGAAGACTTTGCCTATAACAAAGTGACTGTAGAAAGACCACTAAGATTAAATTTTAATACAAGTTCAGAAAGATTGGAAAGGCTATATCAAGAAACAGCATTTATAAATTTAGCTAAGTCAAAAAAGAAAAACGAGGAAGCAAGGGCCAAGGATATCGAAGATGGTGAAAAACTTCAGAAGTCAATTATTGCGACATTAAATAAAATTGATGAAACAATGATCTATAAAAATAGAGATGATTTTGAAAAAGTAATTGCTAAAGAATTGAAAAAAGAGAGTATTAGCATAAAGGCTCCAGTGAAAAAGGCAATTTTAAATGCACTTTCAGAAAAAGATGAAACTGCAGAGATTTGTAGGGATAAAAATGGAAATCCAGAACCTGATTCCGACTTAAGAGATACAGAACAAATCCCTGTAAAAGAAGACATTCAAGATTACTTTGAAAGAGAAGTTTTACCGTATGCTCCAGATGCTTGGATAGATGAAGATAAAACAAAAGTAGGTTATGAAATTCCATTCACAAAGCATTTTTATAAGTATGAAGAACTTGGAAACTCCGATGAAACATTAGCTGAAATAAAGGCTTTAGATAACTCAATCCAGGAATCTATAAAAAGTCTTTTTGAAGAGGTGTAGTCATGAAGTATGAAAAATATAAAGATTGTGGTATGGAATGGATAGGCGGTATACCTGTTCATTGGGACTTAATTAAATATAAATATTTCGCAAATTTATATACTGGCAATAGTATTCCAGATGAAGAAAAATATATCTATGAAGAGGTTGATGAAGGCTTTTCGTATATATCAACAAAAGATGTAGGTGTAGATAGAACTATAGACTATGACAACGGAATGCTGATTCCGTTTAGTAACAAAAAATTTAAGGTTGCACCCCAAAATAGTACGATAATGTGTATTGAAGGTGGAAGTGCAGGGATCAAAAAAGCATTTCTTGATATGGATGTGTGTTTTGGTAATAAGTTGTGTTGTTTTGATGTTAAAGGTGTTATTAATAAAAAGTATGTATATTATTTGCTAAATTCACCGGATTATGAACAATACTTCAAACTTCATGTAAATGGATTAATTGGAGGAGTAAATGTTCAAATATTAAAAAACTTTTTAGCACTACAACCTCCTATTGATGAACAAAATACTATAGTTAAATATCTCGATAATAAAACTTCTATAATTGACTCCATAATTAAGAATTTGGAAAGTGAAAAAGAGAAATTAGAGGTTTATAAAAGGGAGCTAATAGCAGAAGTAGTTACAAAAGGCCTTAATAGCAACATTCCTATGAAAGATAGTGGGGTTGAGTGGATAGGTCAAGTTCCTGAACATTGGGAAATACATCCCCTATTTTCCATTTTCAAACAAAATAAAGTGAAAAATATAGGAATGGAAAATGACAACTTATTAAGTTTAAGTTACGGGAATATTATAAGAAAGGATATAGATACTACATTTGGACTTTTACCAGCAAATTTCGAAAACTATCAAATTGTAGACAAAGGATATATTATTTTAAGATTGACTGATTTACAAAATGATAAAAAAAGCTTAAGAACTGCTTTGGTAAATGAGAAAGGAATTATTACGTCTGCTTATATTGGGTTGGAAAAAATCATTTCCAAATGTAACACCGATTATATGCATTATTTATTACATTCATATGATCTCAGGGAAGTTTTTTATAGTATGGGTAGTGGATTGAGGCAAAGTTTAAATTTTGATGATATAAAAAGGTTGCCTATAGTATTACCAAAAGATGACGAACAGAAGGAAATAGTAGAATATCTTGATTATAGAGTTAATAAAGTTGAAAGTATTAAGAATAAATTGCAATTACAAATAGAAAAATTAAGGGATTACAGAAAAATAGTAATTCATGATGCTGTAACAGGAAAGGTAAAAGTTTCGGGAGGTGGTTTTTAATGGATACAAGTGAGAGAAGATTTGAAGAAGAAATAGAATATTCTCTTCTTAATATAGGTGAAGAAAAAGATAGATATATAAAGGGTAATCCTCAAAACTATAATAGAGAACTAGCTATGGATACTGGTGCTGTTATAGATTTTATAAAAAGCACTCAGAGTAAGGAGTGGACACTGCTTACCAAAAGACATGGTGCATTGGTTGAACAAAACTTCCTTAAGAGATTAGACAATGAACTAAAAAGAAGAGGAATGATTGATGTATTAAGGCATGGAATTGATGATACAGGGGTTTCATTTAAGCTTTCGTATTTCAAACCAGGTAGTACTATGAATAAATCTGCAATCGAATCATATGATATGAATCGATTAATGATTACAAGACAGGTGCATTATAGCCTTGATAACAATAATAGCTTGGATACAGTGATTTTCTTAAACGGATTACCAATCATTACAATTGAGTTAAAAAATCAATTAACAGGTCAAAATGTACAAAATGCAATAGCTCAATATAAGAGTGATAGAAATCCTAAGGAAAAAATATTTGCATTTAAACAAAGGGCATTAGTTCATTTTGCTGTTGATACAGATGAGATTTACATGACAACTAAGCTTGATGGACAAGATACTTTCTTTTTACCATTTAATAGAGGATGGAATGATGGCGCTGGGAATCCGCCGGTAGATGGGGATTACAAGACATCATACTTATGGAAAGACATTTTACAAAAAGATAGTTTAATGGATATCATCCAAAGATTTATCCAGATAAAAAAGGATGAAAACACAGGAAAAGAAACTCTTATATTTCCTAGATTTCATCAATTGAAAGTTGTAAGAAGACTTGTTAAGGATGTATATGAAAATGGATCGGGTAAGAATTATTTGATTCAGCATTCAGCTGGCAGTGGCAAATCCAACTCAATAGCATGGTTAGCACATCATTTGTCGAATTTACATGATAAAGAAAATAAGCCTGTTTTTAATAGTGTTATAGTTATCACTGATAGAAGAGTTCTTGATAAACAACTTCAAAGGGATATCTATAACATGGAGCATAAACAAGGTGTTGTAACCAAAGTTGATAAGAATTCAAAGCAGCTTACTAAGGCTTTAGAAAACGGGGATAAAATAATTATATGTACTTTGCAGAAGTTTCCTTTTGTAGATGTTTCTAATATATCTACAAAAGATAAGCGATTCGCAATTATAGTTGATGAGGCACATTCTTCTCAAACAGGTAAATCAAGTGAAAAACTAAGAGAGACTCTTGCAGATATATCTACAAAAGGTGAGGACTACATCGAAGAAAAACTTCATGCATTTGCTGAGTACGAGGCGAAACTAGAGAAGGATTCAGAAGAAGCAGAAATAGATGAAGCTATTTCTAATGAAATGAAAACACATGGTGTACAGCCAAATCTATCATTCTTTGCTTTTACTGCTACTCCTAAGCAAAAAACATTAGAGATTTTTGGTGAAAGAGATGATAGTGGAAAACCAGGTCCTTATGATAAATACAGCATGAAACAAGCTATTGAAGAAGGATTTATCTTTGATGTGCTTCAAAACTATACTACCTATAAAACATATTTTCAGTTAGGTAAAAAAGTTAAAGATGATCCTGAGTATGAAAAGAGCAAGGCTAATAAGGCGCTTGGAAGATATATGAGCTTGCATCCGCATAATTTAAGGCAGAAAACAGAGATTATTGTTGAACATTTTAGAAACAATGTGCAGCATTTAATTGGTGGGAAAGCTAAGGCTATGTTAGTAACAGGTTCTAGGCTTCATGCTGTTAGATACTATTTTGAGTTCCAAAAATATATACAAGAAAAACAGTATGGTGATTTAGGAATATTGGTTGCATTCTCAGGGGCTGTAAAAGATAGTATAACTGGAGAAATAAAAGAGTATACTGAGGAATCATTAAATAAGTTTCCTGAAAATGAGTTGCCTGAAAAATTTGATACAGAGGAATATCAAATTTTGTTGGTTGCTGAAAAATATCAAACCGGATTTGATCAACCACTACTACATACAATGTATGTAGATAAAAAATTGTCTGGTGTTAAAGCTGTTCAAACTTTGTCCAGAATCAATAGAATGTGCAAAGGAAAAACGGATACATTTGTTTTAGATTTTGTAAATGAAAAAGAAGATATACAGAAAGCCTTTCAAGATTATTATGTATCTACCACCGTTTCTGAAACAACTGATCCAAATATCATTTATGATATAAAGAATTTCTTAGATAGTTTTATGCTATATGAAGATAAAGATATAAATAATTTAGCTAAGATATTTTTCAAATTGAAAAAGACAGAAAAGCAAATGGATCTTGGAAGATTGAATTCATATATTGATCCATCTGTAGAAAAATATATGGATTTGGATAAAGAGGAGAGATTAGACTTTAAAAATGCTCTTAATAAGTATGTTAGACTATACTCATTCTTAACCCATATCATTCAGTTAGAGGATGCCAAACTCCATAAGTTTTATGCATTTGGAAAATTGCTATTAAGGAAGCTTCCAAGAGAAAGTGGTGAGAAATTCCCGAATCTGACAAATGATGTAGAATTGCAATACTACAGAATACAAAAACAATATGAAGGTAAAATAGAGTTAGAAGTGGAAGAAGGTGTTCTAAATAATCCGACCAGCGGTACTGGAATGCCAGTTGAAGATGAGAAGGAAAACTTATCTAAAATTATTAATGATCTAAATTCAAGACTTGGAACAAATTTCACGGAGATTGATAAAGTTCTAGAGCAGATAGTTGAAGATATGTCTAAAGATGCTGAAATGGTCATAAGAGCAAAAAATCCATTAGATTTATTCAAAATTGTGTATGATGATAAAGTAATGGGTGTAGTTCTTTCTAGGATGACTAAAAACCAAGAATTCTGTGAGAAATACTTAGAGGATGAAGATTTTAGAATAGAAATTGATAAAATACTACTTCCATTAGTGTATAATCGATTAGCCGAAAAATAATAAACGAGCACTCGACTTAAAAATGATATGATACCTCTTAAGTAGACATGGTAAATAACCAAAATCTACTTAAGAGGTATTTTTATGTATAGAAGAAAAAAGGGTTGCAGGATATGCCAGAGTATCAACTGATAGTGAAGAACAGCAAACTTCCTATGAGGCACAGGTGGACTACTATACAAACTACATCAAAAGCAGAGATGACTGGGAGTTCGTACAAGTTTATACAGATGAAGGAATATCAGCTACAAACACCAAAAAGCGTGATGGTTTTAAGCGAATGGTAAAAGATGCCCTTGATGGAAAGATAGACCTTATTGTTACTAAATCAGTTAGTAGATTTGCCAGAAATACCGTAGATAGGTCTTACAGATGAAGAATTGGCTTTCTATGACGCTTTGACACAACCACAAGCAGTCAAAGACTTTTATGAAAATGATGAGCTTGTTGCAATGACTCATGAATTAACTGAGACCTTGCGCAAAAGCAGAACTATTGATTGGCAGAAAAAACATTCTGCGCGTGCTCGTATGCGCATGCTTGTTAAACGGCTCCTTAGGAAATACAAATATCCACCAGAGGGTTTCGAAGATGCCATTGTGACTGTTATCAAGCAATGTGAAATGTGGACGGATAATCCTGATAATAATTATGAGTCCTATTTATTTTCTGACCAACTGATGGCTGCTGAAAGTAGTGTAGAATTTGAATCGAAGTAAAATTTGACCGGCTATGCCGGTGGCCTTGATAAAAAAGCCTTCCTGTTGAAACTAGAGGCGGGGGAGAAGACTGAATAAATCTTTCTACTCAAGACTTTTACCATTTTACTGGTGAGAGTCTTTTGCTTGCATTAATAAACTAAAAACCCCTTTGTTAGTCGCTGTGAGCGACAAAGGGGTTTTTAGTTAGTCGATATGCCATTGTGTGGCCAGCCAGTCGGCAAAGTCGGCATAGCGCTCTTTGAGGGCTTCATGATGCCCGTAAGGGTCAAATATGGAGTAAGTAGTAAGGATTTCTTTCTGAATCAAGCGATGAATTTCTTCAGCATAGAAAGGAGCCTTGGAAAGTCGGTTCGAGTGATTCGCGCCTTCTGTCTTCCCATTCTGCAAATAAACCAGACAGTCCTTATTTTTCAAGTCCTGTGTTCGGCAATAGTCGGTAAAACCCGGGTACCAAAAGGAACCGCAGATAGAAAAGACACAAGGAATCTCGCAGCCGCTATAGAGACTGTAAACAGCTGCTAGTCCACCGAGAGAGTAGCCGCCATAGGCAATTCTCTTGTCATCCAGTCGGTAGTGCTGTCTGATTTCGGCTAATATACCGTTGAATAGTTTCTGGTGGTAGCTATTTGCTCTGCCGCCAAAATCGGGATTGCCAGGCTTTAGAGTATTGGCTTTCCAGGGTGTATAATCGTCCAGCCTGTTGTTCGATATCAGTCCGATCAAGATTACTGATGAGGAAAGCCTGCTCAGGTAGTTTATCTGTCCATCATTTAGCAAGATTGCTGGATAAGGTCGTAATCCGTCATAATCTTGGGGCAGGGCAATATTGACAGTGATACCTTCCCAGACAAAGGTCTTATTTATTGACAAAGTCATTGATTTTCTCGAGTGAGTCGATTACAGCAGGACCATAATCCATGAACTCATCATAGGAGATGGTCATGATTTTTTGATTTTTGACCGCTGGGACATCTTCCAGAACTGGATTGGCTTTCATTAGATCAACTGCTTGCTCATCCATGGACTTGTTGCGGTCGCTGGTTACGTAGATGATGACTTCTGGATCCATAGAGACCAGATTTTCCAATGTTAGGTCAGAGGTTCCAGTCGCTACATTGGTATAGCCGAGCTGGTTAAGCAGGCTCTCCTGCAGGGCAGATTTATAGGCACCGAAAGTCTCATCGTTGTAGGCACACATGATGAGCGCTTTTTTCTTTTCCCCTTGACTAGCCTTATTGGTTTTCTTGACAGTGTCAATTCTTGCCTGCAGCTGGTCAGCATACTGATTGGCCTTGTCTTGAACGTTAAAGATGGTTCCTATATTCTTGACATCTTCAACGATATTGCCTAGGTCTTGCTTAGTATTGGACAGGGAAGCCTTCTGTGTGTAGACAGGGATTTTGTTTTCATTCCAGGCACTGACTGTCCCCAGAGACTTCTCGGAAAACATCATGTTTCGGCCAAGAAGAGCGTCTGGCTCATAAGATAGCACAGTTTCCTGTGATACGGTTTTCTTGTCGCCGACTTGCGGAATGGTGGCAATATCAGCCTTGTATTTATCTGTGACATCGTTGTCTGGATTGAGCATACCGGCGATCTTGTCTTTCAATCCTAGTTCAATCAGGACTTCGGTCGTCGAAAGGTTGTTGGTGATGACCTTTTCCGGTGCCTTTTCAAAGACCTGATCAATCTCTTTGCCTTCGGCATCGTAAGTTTTGATTGTCACTGGATATTTTGTCTCTGCTGTGCTCTTTTTCGCGCTTTCTGTTTTGGAGGAAGATTGCGAAGTTGAGCTTTCTTTCGTACTTTCCTTAGATGAAGAATTGCAGGCTGCCATTGTCAGTGCAGCAGTTGCGACGAGTAAGATACTGAGTGTTTTTTTCATATTTCCTTCCTTTCTTGGGCTAGAAGCTTGTATAGATAAAGCTGAGAGCAGGCTCTTATAGATACTGAATCATGGCCTGTCGATCCTTGGTCCAGATCACTTTGCTCTGAATGCCGTAAACGGCTTGCAGTGAATCATGGGTGATGGCCTCCTTTGGAGCGCCTTGGTATGCAATCTCACCTCCTTTCATGAGGTACAAATAGTCTGAATACCGACAAGCCAGTTGGATATCATGCAAAACAGCCAAAACATTGATGTTCAGGTCTTTGACGATACGCAGCATATCCAGCTGGTATTTGATATCCAGATGATTGGTCGGCTCGTCTAGGAGCAGTAGGCTTGGCTGTTGAGCCAAAGCGCGTGCCAGCAGGACTCTTTGCTTCTCACCGCCAGACAGGGATAAATAGGTTCTCTCTCTCTTGTCCAGCATGTCCACCTGACTCAAGGCATGACGGACAAGGGCATAGTCTTTTTCGCTCTCTTTTTGAAAAAGGGACAGATGCGGCGTCCTGCCCAGCATGACGATTTCTTGGACGGTACAGTCAAACTGAAGATGGTTAAACTGAGTTACAACGGCTATTTTCTGGGCAGCTTTTTTTATGCTGACCTGTTCCAGTGGCTTTCCGTTTAGATAAATGTTCCCGCTGTCAGGTTTGATTTGGCGGTAAATGGTTTTGAGCAGACTAGTTTTACCGCTTCCGTTGGGCCCTAAAATGGTGTGAAACTGATTTCCCTCGACCTTGAGCGAAATCCCTTTTAAAATCTCTTTTGGGCCAATAGAATAGTGGATATTTTGGCAAGTTAGATCCATATCAGCTGCATCCCTCCTTTCGGCTTTTGGCTACAATGTAGATAAAGAAGGGGGCGCCGACCAAAGCGGTGAAGATCCCAATCGGCAGCTCGGCGTTTTTGACCAAAATTCGAGCCAAAACATCTGCCCAGACAAGAAAGAGTGAGCCGAGCAGAGTAGCGATAGGAAAGAGTCTTTTGTAGTTGGTACCGACTAATCTGCGAGCAATGTGCGGAGTGATTAGTCCGACGAAGCCGATAATACCGCAGCAGGCAACCAGTACCGCTGTCATGACTGCGACAACTGTGATATAGAGGAACCAGTAAAAACGCAGAGGTACTCCCAGTGTCAGAGCTGCTTCGTCCCCCATCATCATAGTATTGAAAATACGATACTGGGAACAGAAAAACAAAAAGGAAAGACCGACAACAAGAGCCGGCAAGGCTAAATCTGACCAAGAAGTTCCAGCCAGTGAGCCCATAGTCCAGAACTTAATTGTCATAACACTGTCAGCATTGGCACCGATGGAAATGATAAAGTTGGAAAAGGCGATAAAGAGGGCATTTACAACTGTTCCTGATAATATCAGACTGCTTGTCGTCATTTTTCCCTGCATGGATGCAATAAAAAGGACCACAGCCGATGCCAGAATAGCTCCTATAAAGGCGCCTGTGCCAGTAATAGATTTGAGCCCTAAGATAATGCTCAGTGTGGCTCCGAAGGTTGCACCCGCTGAAATTCCTAGGATATAAGGTTCTGCGATGGGATTATTGACAGTAGATTGCATGACGCTGCCACAGACAGAAAGGCCAGCACCAGCCAGGATTCCCAAGAGCACTCTTGGAACCCGCATGTTCCAAACAATCGCGATTGTAGACGGAGATAGTTTGCCTGTGCCAAGGGGAAATCCGAGCTTGCTGAAAATAATCTGGTAAGTATCTTGTATGTCAATAGTAACCGATCCCAAGGAGACAGCTAAAAAGAGGGAACAAGCCAGAAAAATGATGAGAAGCAAGAGCAGGCAGACATAGCGAGAAAATCCGTTATTTTCTGACCTTTTGAAGAGCATCCAGGCCTCCTTAACAATAAAGATTAGAATTTTTAGACAATTTTTCATAAAAAATTATAACATTTTTAAATCAGAAGGGCAAGAAGGGATAAAAACCTCTGATATGATAAGGATTTGTGATTCTTTCTCTTCTCAATGATGAAAACATCTTGTTGGTGTAAGAAGTGGCTAGAGCGGAGCAATTGAGTTTTTCGAAAAATCTCTGACAGACAACTTCATTGGAGGAAAAGCAGGTGAACCTAAATGACTTAGTATAATTACTAGGAAACAAGAAAAAACGACAGAAACTTTTCTATCGTTTTTTTGAAATTATAAACGCTTAAGGACTGAGACAGCTATAACAATGTTCAACAATGATAGCTTAAATAGCCAGAAGGTCTTTGCCAAGTCCAATAATCATTCAAGACATAATATAGGCTGATAAAATTCTATTCAAAATACAGCAAGTCCTTGCTAGTCTCGGTGAAGAGTTCAAAACCATTCTTAGTGACATAGCCGCAGTCTTCGATGCGGACACCGACCTTGCCAGGGATGTAAATACCAGGCTCAACAGAGAAGCACATGCCTTCTTCGATGACCATGTCGTTGCCTTCCATAATTGATGGAAATTCGTGAACATCCATACCGATACCATGGCCGAGGCGGTGATTGAAATACTCACCATAGCCCGCTTTTTCGATGACTTGCCGAGCGGCGCGGTCTACTTCATGAGCTGTGACGCCTGGCTTGATAAAGTCAAGAGCAGCTTGCTGGGCTTCCAATGTCAGATGGTAGATATCTTTTTTAAACTGATCCGGCTGGCCGACAGCAACGGTCCTTGTCATATCGCTGGCATAGCCATTGACCATGCAGCCAAGGTCAAAGAGAAGGAGGGCGTTATTTTCGACTTTATTTGCTCCGGGAATGCCATGCGGATTAGCTGCATTATTTCCTGTCAGGACCATGGTTTCAAAGCTCATCTCATAGCCTTCGCGTTTGATAGCAAAGTCAATCTGAGCAATGATATCCGTTTCGGTATTTTCCAGTGAAATATTGTCAAAACCGATATTGACAGCCTTGTCAGCATATTGCCCAGCTACCAGCATTTTCTGGATTTCATCGGCTGATTTGATCAAGCGCAAGCGATTGACATAAGGAGTCAGGTTGGTAAATTCTGCAGTTTCAAAGACAGTTTTCAATCCATGATATTTGGTCAAAATCAAGTTGTCAAACTCAAGAGCGACAGTCTTGAAGGAGTGATCCGGCAGGGCTGCTTTAATCTTCTGCCAAGGATTTTCAGAGTCTATATAGCCAAGGACTGAAAAGGGAACAGATCCTGAAGCCCGCTCAACCTCTAGAGCTGGCACGAAGAGCAGGGGCTCATGGTCAGGATAGACAAACAAAAACATCTGCCGCTCATGCGGGTCACTGTAAAAACCAGTCAGATAATTGATAGTGACTGGATCAGACAGAACAGCAGCATCTAGCTTCTCATTCTCGAGATAGTGGGTGATTTGTTGGATTTTTGTCATGGTCACAACCTTCTTTCTATGCCTCTATTTTGGCAAAAAATGTCAAAAAAAGCAAGACTTTTCAAAAACTTATCAAAATACTTGAAAGTGTTTACAAGAAGTGATAAAATGGTGAATGTAGGAAAGTGAAAACGATATTTTCAATAGAAGAAAGGAAACTATATGAACACAGACGACACAGTAACGATTTATGATGTCGCCCGTGAAGCGGGAGTTTCGATGGCGACAGTCAGTCGAGTAGTGAATGGAAACAAGAACGTCAAAGAAAACACACGTAAAAAAGTTTTAGAGGTCATTGATCGTCTTGACTATCGTCCAAATGCAGTGGCACGTGGACTAGCCAGCAAGAAGACTACAACCGTCGGCGTTGTCATTCCAAATATTACCAATAGCTATTTCTCAACCTTGGCAAAAGGGATTGATGATATTGCCGAAATGTATAAATACAACATTGTCTTGGCTAACAGCGATGAGGATGATGATAAGGAAGTATCCGTTGTCAATACTCTCTTCTCTAAGCAGGTGGATGGCATTATTTTCATGGGCTATCATTTGACAGAGAAAATTCGCTCAGAGTTTTCACGTTCACGCACACCGGTCGTTTTGGCGGGTACTGTTGATGTGGAGCATCAGCTTCCGAGCGTCAATATTGACTACAAGCAAGCAACGGTTGATGCTGTAGAATTACTGGCTAAGCGCAATAAGAAAATTGCCTTTGTCAGCGGACCACTTGTAGATGATATCAACGGGAAAATCCGTCTATCAGGCTATAAAGATGGCTTGAAGAACAAGAAACTTTCTTACAGCGAAGGCTTGGTTTTTGAGTCTAAATATTCTTATGATGATGGCTACCACTTGGCGGAGCGTGTCATTGCTTCCAAAGCAACTGCAGCTTTTGTCACAGGAGATGAATTGGCAGCAGGCCTCTTAAATGGTCTGTCTGATCAAGGAATCAAGGTTCCAGAAGATTTTGAAATCATTACCAGTGATGATTCGCAAGTAGCTCGTTTCACTCGTCCTAACCTTTCCACAATCGGTCAGCCCCTCTATGACATCGGCGCTATCAGTATGCGCATGCTGACTAAGATTATGCATAAGGAAGAATTGGAAGAACGCGAAGTTCTCCTAGCTCACAGCATTAGCGAGCGTAAATCAACTCGGAAATAAGCGGTGTTCTGCAAGTCTGATTAGGAATTTCTCTGAACTTTAAAATCGAGTGAAGAGACTAAGTCAATGACTGCTTTAATGGAGTTTCATGATTATGAAGCGAGGCTGAGGTATAGTACCTCAGCTTTTTTGTGTTTCCGTTCAGCTAGAGCGTTTTCTATATGCTATCAGGCTTTGGATGGATTTTTTACCTCATTTGCCCTTGTGGTTTTCCTTTTTATTTGATTTTCGGTATAATAGGAAGTATGAAAGTATTACTGTACCTTGAAGGAAAGTCCGTTTTGGAGAAATCAGGAATCGGCCGAGCCCTCCAGCACCAGATGCACGCCTTGGATTTGGCTGGGATTCCTTATACGACGGACGTTTTAGGAGATTATGATGTGGTCCACATCAATACCTATGGTCCCCGTAGCTTGCTTCTTCTGCATGCTGCCAAGAGGGGCAATAAAAAAGTGATTATGCATGGGCATTCGACCAAGGAGGACTTTGAAAATTCCTTTATTGGATCCAATCTCTTTGCTCCGCTTTTTGGTAAATATCTGACTCACATGTATAAAAAGGCGGATTTCATTATCACGCCATCGGAGTATTCCAAGCAGCTGATCCAGTCTTATGGGGTCACTACACCCATGGTGGCTGTGTCAAACGGTATTGACTTACCAAAATATAAGAAAGATGCTCACAAGGAAGAGGTTTTTAAAAAGTACTTCAAGATTGAAGAAGGGCAGAAGGTGGTCGTCTGTGCTGGCCTTTATTTCCGCCGCAAGGGGATTGAGGATTTTGTAGAGGTTGCTCGCAGGATGCCTGATGTGCGCTTTATCTGGCTGGGCTCTATCAATCTCTGGTTGATTCCGCGCAAGATTCGCCGGCTGGTTCTCTTTGACCATCCTGATAATGTCGAATTCCCTGGTTATTTTAAGGGAGCGGTATTTCAGGGAGCCATGTCTGGAGCAGATGCCTTCTTTTTCCCGTCCTATGAGGAAACTGAAGGAATTGTTGTCCTGGAAGCCTTGGCTAGTGAGCAGAATGTTGTGCTGCGTGATATTCCAGTCTATCAGGGCTGGGTGGATGAGCGTTCAGCCGAGCTCTGCCATAATGTAGATGAGTTTGTCCGGTCTCTGAGAAATGTCTTAGATAAAAAGGTGGACAAGCGCGAAGCAGGCTATCAGGTGGCTAAAAGCCGGTCTATTGACGATGTTGCAGATCAGTTAGTCAAGGCTTATCAAACAGTTTTGGAGATGTAAGATGCGTATTGGTCTTTTTACAGATACCTATTTTCCTCAGGTTTCTGGGGTTGCTACCAGTATTCGGACTTTGAAGACGGAGCTGGAAAAATTAGGTCACACGGTATTTATTTTTACGACGACGGACAAGGATGTCAATCGTTATGAGGATTGGCAAATTATTCGGATTCCCAGCGTACCTTTCTTTGCCTTTAAGGATCGAAGAGTGGCTTATCGAGGATTTTCTCATGCCTTAGAAATTGCCCGTCAGTACCAGCTGGACATTATCCATACCCAGACTGAGTTTTCACTAGGGCTGCTGGGGATTTGGATTGCCAAAGAGCTTCGGATTCCGGTAGTACATACCTACCATACCCAGTATGAAGATTATGTGCACTATATTGCCAAGGGGATGGTCATCCGTCCTAGTATGGTCAAGTACATCGTCCGTGGCTTCATGAGTGACTTGGATGGGGTTATCTGCCCTAGCGAGATTGTTTATGACCTTTTGGTTAATTATAAAATCGAAGCAGAAAAACGGGTGATTCCGACAGGGATTGAGCTGGCGAAGTTTGAGCGGCCGGAAATTTCGCGTGAGGATATCAAGAAACTCCGTTTCAAGCTAGGACTGGCTGAAGATGAGATTATGTTGCTCAGTCTGTCCCGTATTTCTTATGAAAAGAATATCCAGGCTATCGTTGAAGCGATGCCTGCCGTCCTTGATGAAAATGACAAAGTCAAGCTAGTCATTGTCGGTGACGGCCCTTATGCGGAAGACTTGAAAGAACTGGTTGCCAAGCTTCAGATTGAAGATGCTGTCATCTTTACAGGGATGATTGCTCCTAGTGATACGGCCCTTTACTATAAAGCTGCGGATTTCTTTATCTCTGCCTCAACCAGTGAGACCCAAGGTCTGACCTATCTGGAAAGCTTAGCCAGCGGCACGCCGATTATTGCCCATGGAAATCCTTATCTGGATAATGTTATCAGTGACAAGATTTTTGGAACCCTTTATTATCAAGAGCGGGATTTATCAGGCGCTATTTTAGAGGCAATTATTGCGACACCTGATATGGATGAGCAGAAGTTAGCAGACAAGCTCTACGAAATTTCAGCGGAGAATTTTGGTCGCAGAGTCTATGAGTTTTATCTGGATTTAACCATTTCCAAGGACTTCCACAACGAGCTTAGCCCAGAGGAAAGTGCTGCCAAGCGTCTGGCCAAGACGGTGGCCTATTTGCCTGGCAAGGTCATCTCTCTACCAATCAATGGCTCTGTTCGTATCCTCAAAGCTTCGAGTAAGCAAGTGAAAAAAATAAGGAATATAACTAAATTATTAGAATAGAAACATGCCTTGCATCATTGCGGCAATAGCTATTTATGCAAGGTTTTATTTAGAAATAGAGGAGAAATCTTATGAAAAAATATCTCAAACAGTTGCCGTGGCTGCTTTTGTTCTATGGCATTTTCATTGCTTCAGATTGGATTTGGCAAGAGCTTTGGAGATATCTTATAGACAATACAGAAAGTATGGGAAGCGATTTGAGCTGGCTTTCTAATCTTAATTTATTTTATTATGCTGTGCTGCTTCCTTTGTTTGGTGCAGTGATTGTTTATATAAATACTCGGATGCAAGGTTTTTCTCTGCCCTTTCTTCTTTTGATTCCAGGGGTTCAGTATTATTATCTATTCAAAAACTTTTTTGACGGACTTTTTTACTCAGGAGACAAGATTTATAATCCAATCACTTCCACGCTTTATAATGCTAGGGATATTCATGTCTTGTTATTCCTTTCTTTGGGAGGAATGCTGTTGGCAGAGCAATACCGCAAAAAACGTCAAGCTGCAACTTTGAGTCAAGAGGCTCTAAATCATTTTTCTGGTTTTGATGGTCAATAGCTCTTGCAAATTTTTCCAATCGTGCTATAATGTTTTCTAGAGACATATCACCTGCAGGAAATCTTTTAGAGAGCGCGTGGAGCTGGAAATCGCGTAGAGGATGCAGTTGAGACTACTCTATCAGCTTTTATGCAAACATAAAACGGTGGCTACGTTAGAGCCGATTCGAGGTGTAAGTCTTTTGACTTGCATAAATGAAGGTGGAACCACGTTGCGACGTCCTTTTACGGATGTCGTTTTTTGTTTTCATTTTTCTTTTGTTGCTTTTTGAGTGGCGAGAGATGGCTTTTCCTTTGCTACAATATTATAAAAAATAAAATGAATAAAGGAGATCTGTATGGGATTCAAATTCGAAGAAATTAAGGCTTATTTAATGAAACATGGCTTAGATTCTAGCATAGCTGAGTCGCTGCATGCAGTCTATGGAACTCAGCGTTTGGGAGGCACTGCAAATGCCTACTTTTTAATTGTTTTTACTGTGACAGGAATCTACATCATTTCTATTACCCCTATGGGGAAATTAGGAGATATTGTAGGAGAATTTTCAGCAGAAGATATCCAAGCATATCAATTTAAGAAGCGCTTGTTCATGGGATATAAACTTAAGTTTTCGATGAATGATAAACAGAGTTTTGAATTTAATGTTAATAAGGTAATGATTGGTGCTGGCTGGCATAAAACTGAGCTACAAGAAATCCTAGAAATCAACTATTACAATAAAAGAATAGATTCTTAAAATATTTGGATGATAGATAAGGAGAAAACACATGATTAAGATTACTTTCCCAGATGGCGCTGTTCGTGAATTCGAATCTGGCGTTACAACTTTTGAAATTGCTCAATCTATCAGCAATTCCCTAGCTAAAAAAGCTTTGGCTGGTAAATTCAATGGCAAATTGATTGATACGACTCGTGCTATCACTGAAGATGGTGCTATTGAAATCGTGACACCTGACCACGAAGATGCTTTAGATATCTTGCGTCACTCTGCAGCCCACTTGTTTGCGCAAGCAGCTCGCCGTCTTTTCCCAGATATTCACTTGGGCGTTGGTCCTGCCATTCAGGATGGTTTCTACTACGATACAGATAATGAAGCAGGGCAAATTTCAAATGAAGACCTGCCTCGTATCGAAGAAGAAATGAAGAAAATCGTCAAAGAAAACTTCCCGTCCATCCGTGAGGAAGTGACCAAGGATGAGGCCCGTGAAATTTTCAAAAACGATCCTTACAAGTTGGAATTGATTGAAGAGCACTCAGAAGACGAGGGCGGTTTGACCATCTACCGTCAGGGTGAATATGTGGATCTCTGCCGTGGGCCTCATGTCCCATCAACTGGTCGTATCCAAATCTTCCACCTCTTGAATGTGGCTGGAGCATACTGGCGCGGGAACAGCGACAATGCTATGATGCAGCGGGTCTATGGTACTGCTTGGTTTGACAAGAAAGACCTGAAGAAATATCTGCAAATGCGGGAAGAAGCTAAAGAACGCGACCACCGTAAGTTAGGTAAAGAACTGGATCTCTTCATGATTTCACAAGAAGTGGGTCAAGGCTTGCCATTCTGGCTGCCAAACGGTGCGACGGTCCGTCGCGAGTTGGAGCGCTACATCGTTGACAAAGAGTTGGCTTCAGGCTACCAACACGTCTACACTCCGCCTTTGGCCTCTGTGGAGCTTTATAAGACTTCTGGTCACTGGGAGCACTACCAGGAGGATATGTTCCCAACCATGGATATGGGTGATGGAGAAGAGTTTGTTCTTCGTCCTATGAACTGTCCTCACCACATCCAAGTCTACAAACACCACGTTCATTCTTACCGTGAGCTTCCAATCCGTATTGCTGAGATTGGCATGATGCACCGCTACGAAAAATCTGGTGCCCTGACTGGTCTTCAACGTGTACGTGAAATGTCCTTGAACGATGGTCACCTCTTTGTTACTCCTGAACAAATCCAAGAAGAATTCCAGCGTGCGCTGCAGTTGATTATCGACGTTTATGCCGACTTCAACTTGACAGAATATCGTTTCCGTCTGTCTCTTCGTGACCCTCAAGATACTCACAAGTACTTTGACAACGATGAGATGTGGGAAAATGCCCAAACCATGCTGCGAGCAGCCTTGGACGAAATGGGTGTGGACTACTTTGAGGCAGAAGGAGAAGCAGCTTTCTACGGTCCGAAACTCGATATCCAGGTTAAAACAGCCCTTGGAAATGAGGAAACTCTGTCAACTATCCAGCTGGACTTTCTCTTGCCAGAGCGTTTTGACCTCAAGTATGTTGGAGCTGATGGTGAAGAGCATCGCCCAGTTATGATTCACCGTGGGGTTATCTCAACGATGGAGCGCTTCACAGCTATCTTGATTGAAAATTACAAGGGTGCCTTCCCGACTTGGCTGGCTCCGCATCAAGTGACTTTGATTCCTGTTTCTAACGAAGCCCATATTGACTATGCTTGGCAAGTAGCTAAGAAGCTGCGCGACAAGGGTGTTCGTGCTGATGTGGATGAGCGTAATGAAAAAATGCAGTACAAGATTCGTGCCTCACAAACTAGCAAGATTCCTTATCAGCTCATCGTTGGTGATAAGGAAGTAGAAGACGGGACTGTCAATGTCCGCCGCTACGGTCAAAAAGAAACACATACAATACCAGTAGACGAATTTGTAGAGCAAATCTTAGCAGACATTGCTAGCAAATCACGCCTTGAAAAGTAGAACTCATTGGATAGCGATTAAACCCGAGCAATTAGCTCGGGTTTTATTGTTTTCTATCTGTAGGTAGAAACTTCTTTAACTAATTATGTTAGCAAGTTTTATCTTAATTCAAGTATTTATCCACATAATCATCAAAATCAGGATACTCATTTCGGTTCATAGCATAGAGCATTTCCCCATAGAGAGGGTCACTTGACGGGTCATCGGGTTCTAGAAGAGTAGCTATTTTCATATCATCATCTGGGAAAAGGATGGTGTAGTGATAGGTGTCACTGACAGTGATACTGTAATATTTGGTGTTATCTTGATAGCCTGACTTATCTATCTTATAGTGAAATTCTTTATCACCTAGCTTGCCGGTCTTGTCATTGAAGACAATGTCAATGTCCTCGCCGTTTGCTTTCTGAGCCTTCCATTTTCCTTGAAAGCTAGTGTGCTGACCACAAGCGCTGAGAAAGATTAGTGTTAAGAAAGTGGTGAAAAGCAATGTCAGTTTTTTCATATCGTTCTCCTTGTCTATCCTTTGATATTATTCTACCACAAATATTAAAAATAAAAAAGCTGAGTTGGTAAACTCAACTTTTGGACAGTTGATCTGTATCTGAGCTACTTATTCTGCAGCTTGAGCCCAGCGTTGGGATAGCTTGCGCGAGAAGCTGGAAATGGCGAAGTTAATCAAGAAATAGATGGCTGCTACTAACAGATAGAGCGCGAAGACCTGTTCAGCTTCAAAATAGCGTCCCATTAGAATTTGAGCAGAACCAAAGAGTTCTTGGAGCGCAATAACAGAATAGAGCAGGCTGGTATCCTTAATCACTGTGACAAACTGAGAAATGATGGCTGGCAGCATTTTCCGAATAGCCTGAGGTAGGATGATAAAACGCAAAATCTGAAACTGAGTAAATCCTTGAGATAAGCCAGCTTCAGTCTGACCTGGGTCAATGGCATTGAGACCGCCTCGGATAATTTCTGCCAAAGCAGCAGAAGTAAAGACAGTGAAGCTGATGATACCGGCTGGCGTTGATTTAATCTGAAAGACTAAAAAGATAGTGAAAATCCAGAGCAGATTGGGTACATTACGGACAAATTCGATGTAAATGCTGGCAATCAGCTTGAGCAGTTTATTTTTTCCGTTTCTCATGACGGCTAGAATAGTTCCAAAAATCGTGGATAGGACAATGGAAATGAAAGAAATTTGCAGCGTCAGCCAGAGCCCCTTAAGGATAAAGAGGAGGTTGTTTGCGGTTAAGACTTTTAAAATATTTTCCATAGAGACCTCCTTAGATGCTGTAAGCTTGTTTATTGGCTTCCTCTACCCTACGTCCCCAGCTAGCGATTGGGAAGCAAAGGAGGAAGTAGAGCAAAGCTGCTCCAGCAAAGGCTGGGATGTAGTTGGAGTTCAGAGCAGACCAAGACTTGGTCACGAACATCAGATCCATACCAGAGATAATAGCGACGGTAGAAGTGTTTTTTATCAGATTGACGACCTGATTGATTAACGGTGGCAGGATAATCCGAAAAGCTTGGGGCAGGATGATGTATCGCATGGTTTCTACATAGGTAAAGCCCTGAGATAGTGCAGCTTCAGTCTGTCCGCGAGGAATGGACTGGATACCTGAGCGGATGACTTCGGCGATGTAAGCACCGTGATACAGTCCTACACAGAGAACCGCAGTCCAATAGATTGAGGGCATGATGGTGTAATTGCTGACTAGCGGAAGACCGTAAAAGACAATTACAAATTGAACTAAGAGTGGTGTATTCTGATAAAACTCAACAAAAATACGAGCTAGGCCACGTAGAACTTTATGCTTACCTGTGCTGATAGCTCCAAAGAAAATCCCTAGTAGAAGAGCCAAGGTCAGGGCACCGATAGAAATAGCTAAGGTAAAGAGGAATCCTTGGAAAAACTTGCCAAAGTCCGCAAAGTAGGCCTGCCAAGAAGAAATACTAAAACTCATGGGATCTCCTTTCTAATCATCCGTTGAAGCAGATGGTTTTAAATCATATTTGTCATAAAGTTTCTGCAGACTGCCGTTTTCCTTCCATTTAGAGATTAGGCCATCTACATAGTCATTCAATTGAGTATTGGATTTTTTTGTTACCACACCATAATCGGCTTTTTTGAAGCTGTAATCCAGAATGTTTGACTTGGAGCTTACATAGCCGGTCAAGATGGATTTGTCAACAGAAATGGCATCAATACGGTGAGCCCGCAAGGAAACAGCAAGTTCCGGATAGGAGCCTAACTCCACATATTTGAAGTTGAGTTTTTTCTCTTGGGCGATTTCTTCTAGCAAGCTCTGAGTGATAGAGCCTTGGACGACGCCGATAGTCTTATTATTCAAGTCCTTGACGTCTGTAATTTTGCTGGATTTATTAACCAAAAAACCAGAAGCATCGGTGTAGTAAGGGGTTGTGAAATTATAGATTTCCTTACGCTCATCTGTGATGGTAAAAGTCGCAATTACCATGTCAACTTGTCCGTTGTCCAGAAGTGGTCCGCGAGTTTGTGCGGTAACTGGGACGTAGTTGATTTTGACGCCTAGTTCCTTAGCAATCTTCTTTGCAATATCGATTTCTAGACCGCTGTAGGAATTACTATCAGGATTGAGGTAACCAAAGTTAGGTACATCCTGCTTAACACCGACATTGAGGACTCCGCGTTTCTGGATAGCCTTGACCTGTTGGCTGGTAGTGGAATCGGCTTGTGCAGGAGCCACATGAATCAAGCCTAGAGTCAGAAGGAGTAAGAGTAGGCTGATGATTATTTTTTTAAGTTTCATAGGTCTTCTCCTTTTTAAGAAAGCACGTTATCACTCTCGTGGTTGATAATTTTACTGAGAAACTGCTTAGCGCGAGGCTCGGTAGGATTGTCAAAGAAAGCATCAACATCAGTAGTATCCACCAGCACTTCACCGTCTGCCATGAAGATAATACGGTCAGCTACCTCACGAGCAAAGCCCATTTCGTGTGTAACCACAATCATGTTCATGCCGTCTTTGGCTAATTTTTGCATAACAGCCAGAACATCCCCGATTGTTTCAGGGTCTAGGGCAGAAGTTGGTTCATCAAAGAGCAGGAGCTCAGGATGCATGGCTAAACCGCGGGCAATGGCAATCCTTTGCTTTTGTCCACCGGACAGCATGCCTGGATAAGAGTCTTTCTTGTCCCACATGTTGACAAATTCTAGATATTTTTGAGCGATTTTTTTAGCTTCTTGTTTATCCATTCCTAGAACTTTAATAGGTGCCAAGGTAACATTTTCTAACACCGTTTTGTGGGGGTAAAGATTAAAATGTTGAAAGACCATTCCGACTTCTTTGCGTAAGTTGACCAAATCTTTGGCAGCAGTGTTCGTGACCTCGTGGCCATTGACGATCAAGCTCCCCTGATCAATGCCTTCTAAAGCGTTGATTGTACGGATAAGAGTAGATTTTCCTGAACCGGATGGACCCAACAGTACAACCACTTGCCCTTTTTCAAAACTGAGATTGATATTGCGCAGAGCATGGTAGTCTCCGTAATACTTTTCGACATTTTTAAATTCAACTAAAGCCATATCTTTCTCCTTTGTGTTAGATAATATGACATAGATTTTACCATAGAATAAATAAACTGTCAAATTGAATAAAAATGAGTATTTCCATTCAGAGAAAAATTTTTTTGGATGAGAATTGTCCATTTTCTACAAATGTGGAATAAAAATGGCTTGAATTAGTGTTTTTTAAGAAAACTTTGGTATAATAAGACTATATAAATAAATAAAATTGGATTGGGAGTCTAGCTAGGCAAACTAGATTGCCTTTTGCACGTTTTGATGCAGGACGACTTAGCTGACTATGTCATAACTTTTCTATCATGGAGTTGATTCAATCCCAATCTTATGTTAAGGTGAACATATGAAGAAAATATTAGTTGTAGATGATGAGAAACCAATCTCAGATATTATTAAGTTTAATATGGCCAAGGAAGGCTATGAGGTTTTGACTGCCTTTGATGGTAAGGAAGCCTTGGAAATGTTTGAGGCAGAACAGCCAGACATCTTGATTCTGGATTTGATGCTGCCAGAAGTGGATGGACTGGAAGTGGCTCGGACTATTCGCAAGACCAGCAATGTTCCGATTATTGTATTGTCTGCTAAGGACAGTGAGTTTGACAAGGTTATCGGTCTTGAAATCGGTGCAGATGACTATGTGACCAAGCCTTTCTCAAATCGTGAGCTGCAGGCGCGCGTCAAGGCACTTCTTCGTCGGGCAGACCTTGTTGTTGAAAATCAAGTAGAAGAAAGTGGCCCGAACGAGCTGACCATTGGGGAACTGCAGATTTTGCCAGATGCTTTTGTAGCTAAGAAGCATGGCAAGGAGCTGGAACTGACCCACCGCGAGTTTGAATTGCTTCACCATTTGGCGACACATATCGGCCAGGTAATGACACGTGAGCATTTACTGGAAACGGTATGGGGCTATGACTATTTTGGTGATGTCCGTACAGTGGATGTGACTATCCGCCGCTTGCGTGAAAAGATTGAAGATACGCCAAGCCGGCCCGAGTATATCTTGACTCGCCGCGGAGTTGGCTACTATATGAGAAATAATGATTGAAGCAATTAAACAATTTGTGGTTTCTGCGGATTTTGTCTTTGCAATCATTATTATTGGCTTCATTGTAGTTGTGGCCTTGCTTTTATTGGAAAATCGCCGTGATAACCAAAAGCTTGTACAACTTAATCAAAAGGTTAAAGATTTGATTGCAGGTGACTATTCTGAAGTGCTGGACATGCAAGGGAGTCCGGAAATCACAGATATGACCAACAGTATCAATGATCTTTCAGAGGTCATTCGACTGACACATGAAAACCTTGAGCAAGAAACAAAACGCCTTTCCAGTATCCTGTCCTATATGACAGATGGCGTGCTTGCGACCAACCGCCGAGGGCAGATTATCACTATCAACGATATGGCAACCAAGCAGTTGGGAGTTAAGAGAGATGAGGTCCAAAATATGAGTATTTTGGATCTGCTTTCGATTTCAGACGAGTATGATTTGAGGGACCTGATTACCAATGTTCCTGAGCTGACGATAGATTCTCAGGATGAAAATGGTGAGTACTTGAGCTTGCGGGTTCGCTTTGCCTTGGTACGGCGGGAGTCGGGCTTCATTTCTGGTTTGGTAGCTGTCTTGCATGACACGACAGAGCAGGACAAGGAAGAGCGGGAGCGTCGCCTCTTTGTTTCCAACGTCAGCCACGAGTTGCGGACTCCGCTGACCAGTGTTAAGTCCTATCTGGAAGCCCTGGATGAGGGAGCCTTGTCTGAGCCTGTAGCACCCGACTTTGTCAAAGTATCGCTCAATGAAACCAACCGCATGATGCGGATGGTGACGGACTTGCTTAGTCTGTCCCGTATTGACAATGAGACCAGTCATCTGGAAGTAGAGCTGACGAATTTCACAGCCTTTATCACCTTTATCCTCAATCGCTTTGACAAGATAAAGAATCAAGACGAGACCAAGAAATACGAGATTATCCGTGATTATCCCATTACACCGATTTGGGTGGAGATTGATACAGATAAGCTGACTCAGGTGATTGATAATATCATGAACAATGCCATCAAGTATTCGCCGGATGGTGGAACCATTACTGTTTCCATCAAGACAACAGATGAGCAGTTGATTCTCTCGATTGCGGATGAAGGTCTGGGAATTCCCAAGCAGGACCTGCCTAAGATTTTTGACCGCTTTTATCGAGTGGACAAGGCACGCAGCCGTGCTCAGGGCGGAACGGGTCTAGGACTGGCTATTGCCAAGGAAATTATCAAGCAGCATCAGGGCTTTATCTGGGCTAAGAGTGAGTATGGTGTGGGCTCGACCTTTACCATTGTCTTGCCTTATGAGAATGATGGCGTCCGGGATGACGACTGGGATAATGAAGATGATATATAGAAAGTAAACATGACTAAAGGATTTCAATACAGTATTCTGGCGTCAGGATCAAGCGGTAATTGTTTCTATCTGGAAACAGACCAAAAGCGGATTCTGGTTGACGCTGGCTTATCAGGGAAAAAAATTACGAGCTTGCTGGGCGAAATTGACCGCAAGCCTGAGGATTTGGATGCTATTTTAGTAACCCATGAGCACAAGGACCACATTCATGGTGTTGGTGTATTGGCTCGCAAGTATCATCTGGATATTTATGCTAATGAGGCTACTTGGAAGGCTATGGAAAAGGACTTGGGCAAGCTGGATGCTAGTCAAAAGCATATCTTTGAGTTAGGCAAGACCAAGACCTTTGGAGACTTGGATGTGGAGAGCTTTGGTGTCAGTCATGACGCAGCCTGTCCGCAATTTTACCGCTTTATGAAGGATGACAAGAGTTTTGTCATGCTGACGGATACGGGCTATGTCAGTGACCGGATGGCTGGGATTATCGAAAATGCCGACGGGTACTTGATTGAGAGCAACCATGATATTGAAATTCTTCGCAGCGGTGCCTATCCTTGGAGTCTCAAGCAGCGGATTCTTTCGGATATGGGTCACTTGTCCAATGAAGATGGAGCAGAGACCATGATTCGGACTCTGGGCAATCGTACCAAGCGGATCTATCTAGGGCATCTCAGTAAGGAAAACAATATCAAGGAATTGGCTCACATGACCATGGTCAATCAACTGGCTCAAGCTGATATGGCGGTTGGCCACGACTTCCAGGTCTATGATACCTCGCCTGATACCGCAACGCCTTTGACGAGTATTTAAAAGTTTTCATCAAAGGAACTTTTTGAAGTGAAAAGATGGACAAAATCGAAAGTAAGTTACTTCGCAATTAGGGTTTACAATCTCAACAGCCAGTTGTTGTTGAGAAATCAGATGGGGAATCAAGACCTTTTGAACATAGTAAAGCTAGACTGAGACACTTTTGTCCCAGTCTCTTTTTCTCTACTTTAAAGGACTGTGTGATATAATAAGTTAATACAAAAATAGTTGTGGTAAGTTTTTATGCGAGAAGCTGATTTCAATCGTATTGCCCAAGGGAGGTTCTGAGAATGTTTCGAAAAAAATATATCTTAATTACCATTATGGCTGTAGGACTTGCATTGATAGGTGCTTTTATCTATTGTTACATAGCGTTCAATAGGAAAGTACCAAAAGTTGAATATGGAGAAATTAAGAAGCCAAAAATAGAAAATATTGAAACTTTCGGTGATAAAAATCAGTTTGTTTTGATACAATCATCCAACAAAGATATATTTCCAAATGGAGGCCTTGGGCAGCGCTACTTAGTGACAGATGAGCGGAGATTTGATAGAGCCAGTTCTTCGGAGAGACCATCAGAAGGTTGGTATTGGAATATATACATCTATGATATTGAGCAGAAGAAACCAAGCGCTCATAAGGTGGATTTGTATGCTTTGGTAAAAAAATATGATTCCTCTTACTATTTAGGGGCCTTAGGAAGCGTTATTTACCAAGATGGTCAAGATTATCAAATTTTGGAGCTCCGTAAGTGGAAGGGAGATAGTCCCACATTTGTCTTATTAAATTTAGAAACATATAAGATAGAAGATGAGAATCCCATCTTGCACCATTTAGAATCACGCTATCAATATAGATTGGGAGATTTGATTTATGGGACAAATTTTTATGATATTCTCAAAGAAAGAGGCGCTTCGCTGGATAGAGATCGACTGACTTTGAATTCTGGTAGTAAGTTGTCGGAGGAGATTAATTTAAGTCGAGAGTATCCAGAAATTATACAGCATATGGAAGATGATTCACAAATAAGTTCTATTGGATTTCGTCAAGGATTGGTTACTGCAGAAGAAGAATACCAAATCCTACGCCATTGGTTTACTCCAGTAGGTGAAAAAACAGTTGATATTGTTACGAGTGAAGATTATAATGAGAATAAAACATTAGATACTTATAAAGACTACATGGAGTGGCAAAAAGAAGTCTCTAAAATTCAAGAGCAGCGAAAAAAAGAGATGGAGAATAAAAATGAGCAGAAGAACAATTAAAAATTCATCTATACCCGTTTTAAATATTAAAAATCGATAGTTTGAACTTTTCTTAGTCAGAGAATGAACTTAAGTGATTCTTAAATATCGGAAAGGAGCTTGTATGCGGCCAATTTACTTTGTGGTAGGTCTATTATCTTTAGGGTTAGGAGTTTTGGGGATTTTTCTGCCTCTCCTGCCGACGACACCATTTCTTCTCTTGTCCATTGCCTGCTTTTCGCGCAGTTCCAAGCGCTTTGAGAATTGGCTCTATCATACAAAGATGTATCAGACCTATGTGGCGGATTTTCGAGAGACGGGAACGATTGCCAAGGAGCGTAAGAAAAAGATTATCGTTTCCATCTATATCTTGATGGGTATTTCCATTTTTCTAGCGCCTATTATTTGGGTTAAGATTGGACTGTTGGGTCTGACCGTTTTTATCACCTATTATTTGTTTAAAGTAATTCCGGATAAGGAATAGAAATCACTGTCAGCAGGTGCGTTTGCGCCTGTTTTTTGTTATAATAGAGACTGTATATCTTTGGAAAGGAAAAGGTATCGTGCTGCTTATCTGACTGAAGTCAGCATGATCTAAAATAGTAATGGAAAATTTGAAAAAAGCATTGCTGGAGCAGTTTGACTTGGTTTTCTCTGATGAGACCTTGTTGGAAACGGCTTTTACCCATACGAGCTATGCCAATGAGCACCGCCTCTTAAAAATTTCACACAATGAGCGCTTGGAATTTTTAGGAGACGCTGTTCTGCAACTGATTATTTCGGAGTATCTTTATACCAAGTATCCTAAGAGACCAGAGGGCGACCTATCCAAGCTGCGCTCCATGATTGTTCGGGAGGAGAGCTTGGCAGGCTTTGCTCGTGATTGTCAGTTTGATCAGTTTATCAAGCTGGGACGCGGTGAGGAGAAGTCTGGCGGCCGGAATCGTGATACGATTTTAGGTGATTTGTTCGAGGCCTTTTTAGGCGCTTTGCTCTTGGATAAGGGTGTGGAAGCAGTCAAAAGCTTTCTCTATCAAGTCATGATTCCCAAGGTGGAAGCGGGAGATTTTGAGCGGGTGACGGACTATAAGACTAAGCTGCAGGAGTTGCTGCAGATTAATGGCGATGTGGAAATTGCCTATCAGGTCGTCTCTGAAACAGGGCCGGCTCATGCCAAAAATTTCGAGGTGGCCGTTCTCATCAATGGTCGTAAGTCCGGTCAAGGCCAGGGGCGTTCTAAAAAGCTGGCCGAGCAGGAAGCTGCTAAAAACGCATTTGAAAAGGAAAGTTCTTCATGTTTTTAAAGGAAATTGAAATTCAGGGCTTCAAGTCATTTGCTGACAAGACTAAAGTTGTCTTTGATCAGGGAGTGACAGCGGTTGTTGGGCCAAATGGTTCCGGCAAGTCCAATATTACGGAGAGCCTGCGCTGGGCCTTGGGAGAGTCCAGTGTGAAAAGTCTGCGGGGCGGCAAGATGCCCGATGTGATTTTTGCGGGAACAGAAACCCGCAAGCCACTAAATTACGCATCAGTGGTAGTGGTTCTGGATAACAGTGACCAATTTATCAAGGATGCTGCCAATGAGATTCGGGTGGAGCGTCACATTTACCGCAGCGGTGACAGTGAGTATAAGATTGACGGTAAAAAAGTCCGTCTGCGCGATGTCCATGATCTCTTCATGGATACTGGGCTGGGACGAGATTCCTTCTCCATCATTTCCCAAGGGAAAGTTGAAGAAATCTTTAACAGCAAGCCCGAGGAACGCCGGGCAATCTTTGAAGAGGCGGCTGGAGTGCTTAAGTATAAGACACGTCGCAAAGAAACGGAAAGCAAGCTTAGTCAAACTCAGGATAATCTGGACCGTCTGGAAGACATAATCTACGAGCTGGAGAGCCAGGTCAAGCCCTTGGAGAAGCAGGCTGAAACTGCTAAGCGCTTCTTGAGTCTGGATGGCCAGCGCCGAGAGCTTTACTTGGATGTTTTGGTCGCTCAGCTGACAGCTAACAAGGAAAGGCTGACCAAGGCTGAAGAAGATTTAACGAATATCCAGCAGGAGCTAGCAGCCTACTACAGCAAGCGCGATGAGCTGGAAGTTGAAAATCAAACCTTGAAGGCCAAGCGCCATGAGCTCAATCAAACTTTGTCTGATGATCAGGCTAGTTTGCTGGAATTGACCCGCTTAATCAGTGATTTGGAGCGCCAGATTGACCTTTCTAAGTTGGAGTCCAGCCAGGCAGCGACGAGCCGTCGGGAAAATGAAGAACGTTTGGCCGCTTTGTCAAAAAAACTGGCTCAGATAGAAAGCAACATAGAAGACAAGCAAGCAGAATTGAGCCAAATAGCTGCCAAACTGAGTGACAATGATCAGTCTATCGCTGCTTTGGAAGCAGAATTAGCAGACTTCTCAGATGATCCAGACCAGCTGATTGAACATCTGCGTGAGCAGTATGTCAAGCTCATGCAGGAAGAGGCAAATCTTTCTAATGACTTGACTTCTCTGGAGAGCCAGCTGGCTAGCGAGCTTAAATTAGCTGAGAGCAAGAAAGCTGACTATGCTAAGCTGCAGGCTGATTTGGAGGCTAGTCAGACTCAGGAGCAGGCTGGTTTGGAGGAGTTGGAAATTGCTCGCCAAGCCCTCAAGAATCTACTAGCAGACTACCAGAGTCAGATCCAGTTAGTAGAGAAACTAGAGGCAGACTATAAGCATCAGCAGACTAAGATGTTTGAGCTTTTGGACGACCTCAAAAACAAGCAGGCGCGTTCAAATAGCTTGGAAGCCATTCTCAAAAATCACAGTAATTTCTATGCTGGAGTCAAGAGTGTGCTGCAGGAGGCTGACCGCCTAGGAGGTATTGTAGGAGCAGTTAGCGAAAAGCTTAGCTTCGACCCCCACTATCAGACAGCACTGGAAATTGCGTTGGGAGCTAGCAGTCAGAATATCATCGTGGAAGATGAGGCGGCTGCGACTCGGGCTATCGAATTTCTGAAGAAAAATCGAGCTGGCCGGGCAACCTTCCTGCCTTTAACAACTATCAAGCCGCGTCAGCTGCCTGACCATCATCGCACTACGATTGAAAAGAGTGCCGGTTTTCTGGGACTGGCCTCTTCTTTGGTCAGCTATGAGTCATCGTTAGACAGCATTTTTCAAAATCTGCTGGGAACGACTGCTATTTTTGATACGGTAGAAAATGCTCGAGCGGCGGCTCGCCAAGTGCGCTATCAGGTTCGGATGGTGACTTTGGATGGAACAGAGCTTCGGACTGGTGGTTCCTATGCCGGTGGTGCCAACCGCAATAACAATACTATCTTTATCAAGCCAGAGCTAGATGCTTTGCTAGAGGAGATTAAGCAGAAAAATGTCAGCCTGAAAGAGCAGGAAGAAGCAGTGCAAATTCTGCAAAACCAACTAAGTCAGGCTAAGCAGGTATTGGAACAAATCAAGACAGACGGTGAGCAGGCTCGCTTGGCTGAGCAAAAGGCTAATCTAGCCTATGAACAGTTGGCCAAGCGTGTAGAAGAACTCACAAGTCTGAAAAATCTACAGGAACAGGAGTTAGCTGGTCAATCTGCTTTGGATATTTCAGAAGAGAAAGATCGACTGCAGACCCGCTTGACCGAGATTGAGCAAGAAAAAACGGACATCACTGCAGAAATAGAGCAGGTTAAGTCGAACAAAGATGCAGTTCAGGCTCGCTTTGACAAGCTTTCCTCTCGTCTGGCTGAACTCAAGCTCCAGCGGACAGAATTGACCTCCAACCAACGCTTTGAAAAGAATGACTTGGAGCGACTGTCCGAGGAAAAAGCCAATCTTGAAAAAGAGCAGGCAACCTTGGAGCTTTTGATGGAGCAAAAGGAACAGTCCAGCCTGCAGAAGGTGGATATTACGATTCTGGAAGTGCAATTAGAGACCGCCAAGCAAGAAAAGATTGAGCTGGATCAAAGACTGATTCGTCTGAAATTTGAACTTGAAGATTTAGAAGGTCAGTCTGACGATATTGCCAGTCGTTTGGAGCAAGCCCGCCATCAAAATGAAGAATTGATTCGCCGGCAGGCTAAAGCAGAGGCAGAAAAGGATAAGCTCATGGATGTCATGCGCCGTCTGGCAAGCAATCTGACAGATGACTATCAAATGAGCTTTGATGAAGCAAGCAGTCAGGCTCGTCCGTTAGAAAGTCTGCCAGCTGCTGAAAGCCAGGTGAAGGATCTGGAAAAAGCCATTCGAGCTTTAGGTCCAGTCAATCTGGAAGCAGTCGAGCAGTTTGAAGAAGTCAGCAACCGTTTGAACTTCCTCAACGAGCAGCGAGACGATGTCCTATCAGCCAAAAATCTGCTCTTAGAGACGATTGAAGAGATGAATGACGAAGTCAAGGAACGCTTTAAATCAACCTTTGAAGCCATTCGTGAAAGCTTCAAGGTGACTTTCCGCCAGATGTTTGGTGGTGGTTCGGCAGACCTAATATTGACTGAGGGTGACTTGCTGACGGCTGGTGTAGAAATCTCCGTGCAGCCACCTGGCAAGAAAATCCAGTCGCTTAATCTGATGAGCGGTGGCGAGAAGGCCTTGTCAGCTTTGGCTCTGCTCTTCTCTATCATCCGCGTTAAGACCATTCCTTTTGTTATCTTGGACGAGGTCGAAGCAGCGCTGGACGAGGCCAATGTTAAACGCTTTGGGGATTACCTCAATCGCTTTGACAAGGACAGCCAGTTCATCGTGGTCACTCACCGTAAGGGAACCATGTCAGCTGCAGACTCTATTTACGGAGTTACCATGCAGGAGTCTGGTGTTTCCAAGATTGTCTCGGTCAAGTTAAAAGATTTAGAAAGTATGTAAAATGAGTATAAAATTAGTAGCAACGGATATGGACGGTACCTTTTTGGACAGTAAAGGTCAGTTTGATATGGACCGTCTCAAGCAAGTTTTGGCTCGCTTCAAAGAAAAAGATATGTACTTTGCCGTAGCCAGCGGACGGGGCCTCTTGTCGCTGGAAAAGCTGTTTGAGGAAGTGCGCAATGAGATTATCTTTATTGCTGAAAACGGCAGTTTAGTTGAGTTTCACGGCGAGGATCTCTATGAAGCAACCATGCCACGAGACTTTTATCTCAAGGTTTTTGACAAGCTGCAGGAATCTCCCTATGTCAATGTCAACGAGCTGCTTTTGACGGGCAAACGCGCCTGCTATGTCTTGGAGACTGTGGATCCGACCTATCTTTCCTTCAGTGCTCATTATAATGAAAACATTCAAAAAGTGGCTAGCTTGGCTGATATCGACGATGAAATTTTCAAGTTTACGACCAATTTTGCTGAGGACCAAGTCGCAGCTGGTGAAGCTTGGGTCAATGAGAATATCAACGGTGTCAAGGCTATGACGACGGGCTACAAGTCCATTGACATCGTTCTGGACCATGTGGATAAGGGGGTTGCCATTGTCGAGCTGGCCAAGAAGCTAGACATAGATCTTTCTCAGGTTATGGTTTTTGGTGATAATCTCAACGATTTGCACATGATGCAGGTGGCTGGCTATCCGATCGCGACTGAAAATGCTCGCCCTGAGATTTTAGAAGTGGCCAAGGAAGTCATCGGTCACCATGATGCTCAGTCGGTTATCACTTACATGGAGGGATTATAATGGCAGATATAAAACTGATTGCTCTGGACTTGGATGGAACTCTTTTAAATTCAGACAAGAAGATTTCTGACCGCAATTTAGCAGCTCTAAAAGCAGCTCAGGATAAGGGAGTTAAGGTAGTTCTGACTACTGGTCGTCCCCTCAAGGCCATGGACTTTTTCCTGCATGAGCTGGGAACAGACGGTCGAGAGGATGAGTACACCATTACTTTTAATGGTGGTCTTGTTCAGCGCAACACTGGAGAAATCCTCGATAAAACGGTCTTTTCTTATGATGATGTAGCGCGGATTTACGAGGAGACAGACAAGCTCCATATCCCGCTTGATGCTATCTGCGAAGGACTTGTCTATCAGATTCAATCCGATCAAGACTCGCTTTATGCCCAGTTCAATCCAGCTTTGATTTTTGAGCCCATTGATTTCAGTGATTTGTCCAGCCAGCAGACCTATAATAAATGTGTCACTGCTTATGCTCAAGAAGCACTGGATGCGGCCATTGAGCAAATTTCACCAGAATTATTTGAGCGCTATGAGATTTTCAAATCTAGAGAAATGCTTCTGGAGTGGTCACCAAAAAATGTCCATAAAGCCAACGGTCTGGAGAAACTGATTGCCCATTTAGGCATTGAGAGAAGTCAGGTCATGGCCTGTGGTGATGAAGCCAACGATCTGTCTATGATTGAGTGGGCTGGTCTGGGAGTAGCCATGCAGAATGCAGTAGCCATCGTCAAAGAAGCAGCCAATGTGGTGACACCTATGACCAATGATGAGGATGCAGTGGCTTGGGTTATTGAAGAATATGTACTAAAGGAGGATTAGCCGATGGGATTATTTGATCGCCTTTTCGGCCGAAAAAAACAAGAACCGCCGATTGAAGAAGTTGTCAAGGAAGCATTGGAAAACATTGGCGAGCTTGAAGAAGAAACAGCGCCTGTTCCAGAAGCAAGAGAAAATCTTGAAGCGGAAGCTGTTCAGTCCTATCAGGGCGAGCAGCAACTTGATGACCAAATTTCGGATACAAAAGATAGTTTGGCTGATGTTGAAGAGCAGTTAGTAACAGAAGAGCTTGCATCTCAAGCTAACCAAGAAGAAAGCAAGGAGCCAGAGCATGAAAGAGAAATTATTGCAGAAAATCAAGAAGTGGCTCAAGGAGCAATTCAGACTGAAGAAACTCTAGGAGAGCACCAGCCTGAAAGCAGTGACGAAACGGTAGAAGAACTTGTCGAACAAACAGACCTGTCAGATGAAGCATCATCTTATACTGAGCATGAAGCAGTTTCTTATGACGAGGTGGAAACTGATTCAAATAATGAGTTCGAGCTAGAAACAGAAGCTGGGCCACTAACAGAATCAGAACAGGTCAAGCAAGCAGTCGATTTTGCTGAAGAATCAGAAGCTACAGAAGAGTCTGCTGAACTTCCTCAAGAGGAATCCACTCAGGAAAAATATGACCGCAGCCTAAAGAAGACTCGGACAGGATTTGGAGCACGGCTCAATGCTTTCTTTGCTAATTTCCGCTCAGTAGATGAAGAGTTCTTCGAAGACTTGGAAGAGCTGCTCATCACTAGTGATGTAGGGGTTCAAGTGGCTTCCAGTCTGACTGAGGAATTACGCTATGAAGCCCGTCTGGAAAATGCTAAAAAACCAGCTGCTCTGCGCCAGCTGATTATTGAAAAATTGGTGGACATTTATGAGAAAGATGGCCGCTTTAATGAAAAAATCAATTTCCAAAATGGGCTTACTGTCATGCTCTTTGTTGGGGTCAACGGAGTCGGTAAAACGACCTCTATCGGTAAACTAGCCTATAAGTACAAACAACAAGGCAAGAAAGTCATGTTGGTAGCAGCAGATACATTCCGAGCTGGAGCAGTGGCTCAGCTGGCTGAATGGGGTCGGCGCGTTGACGTTCCAGTAGTAACAGGGCCTGAAAAGAGCGACCCTGCCAGCGTGGTTTATGACGGGATGGAGCGTGCTCAGGCAGAGCAGGTTGATGTTCTTATGATTGACACGGCTGGTCGCCTGCAAAATAAGGACAATCTCATGGCGGAGCTGGAGAAAATTGGCCGCATTATTAAGCGGGTAGATCCAGAAGCACCACATGAAACTTTCCTAGCTCTCGATGCTTCAACTGGTCAGAATGCTCTGGTTCAGGCCAAGGAATTTTCTAAAATTACTCCAGTCACAGGAATTGTACTGACAAAGATTGATGGAACAGCTCGAGGTGGGGTTGTGTTAGCTATTCGTCAGGAATTGGATATTCCAGTGAAGCTGATTGGTTTTGGAGAAAAGATTGATGATATCGGTGAGTTTAACTCAGAGAACTTTATGAAAGGCCTGCTTGAAGGCTTGGTATAAAACAAAAAACCAGTACGAGTACTGGTTTTTTTATGAACAATTTTTAAATTTTATTTGTTTGGAGACCACTGCCAGTCAGCTCCAAATTCTCTAAGGAGTTCAAAGGCGGCATCCGGTCCCATAGATCCAACAGGATACTCATGGAGAGGCACTTCATTGCTATGCCAGAGCTCTTCAATCTGATCAATCAGCTCCCAGCTAGAGCGGACTTCATCCCAGTGACTGAAGTTAGTTGAGTCATTGTTAAGGACGTCAAAAATTAATTTTTCGTAAGGATCAGGGGAAGCACCGCTGGCTGTTGCGTCTGTTCGATAGTCCAGAGAGAGAGGAGCTAAGCTGAAGCGCTCGCCAACCTCTTTGCCATTCATGCTGAGAGAGAAGCCCTCAGTTGGCTGGATATGAATGGTCAGAACATTGGGTGCTAATTCCTCACCAAAGATAGACTCCATCTGCTTAAAGACGATATTGACAAGAGTGCCTTTTTCAGTGAGGCGTTTACCAGTTCGGAAGAAAAATGGAACATCACGGAAACGTTCACTATTTACGAAGAAAGCTCCTGAAGCAAAGGTTTCAGTCATGGAGTCAGGATTGACATTAGGTTCGCTCCGGTAGGAGATGTATTTCTTGCCTTTGACTGTGCCAGACTTATACTGACCGCGGATAAAGAAGCGTTTTAGGTCTTCTTTATTCGGCTCTACCAAGCGTTCAAAAACTTTGACTTTCTCTGCCCGAATGTCCTCTTTGCTGAAGCTTTTCGGCTTGTCCATAGCTAAGAGTGACAGGAGCTGTAAGGTATGATTCTGCACCATATCGCGCAGAGCACCGGACTGGTCATAGTAACCGCCGCGTTCTTCGACGCCTAGCTTTTCTGCAAAGGTAATCTGGACATTGTCAATGTAGTCACGATTCCAGATATTTTCAAAGAGAAGATTAGCAAAGCGGATAGCGAAGATGCTCTGAATCATTTCCTTGCCTAGATAATGGTCAATACGGAAAATCTGCTCTTCATTAAAGGCAGCCAAGAGTTCTTCGTTAAGTTGGCTGGCAGTTGCCAAGTCTGTTCCGAAAGGTTTTTCGACAATCAGGCGTTCAAATCCTTTGCCATCTACGATGTTTTCAGACTTGAGGTGTTTGGCAATGGTTCCGAAAAATTGCGGAGCCATGGACAGGAAGAAGAGCTTATTGTGCTCGGCTTGGTACTGCTCATTGAGTCGGTTTTGAAGCTTGCGCAGCTCAATGTAGTGCTCGGTATCCTGCACATCATGACTTTGATAGTAGAAGTGACTGGCAAACTCTTGGGCTTGCTCTGGACTGTCAGCTAAATCAGCGATTGCTTCGACAACTACAGACTCAAAATACTCCTTGCTCCAAGGCCGGCGGGCGGTTCCGATAACTGCAAAATGCTTGGAAAGATTGCCAGACTTATAGAGCCTGAAGAGGGATGGATAGAGTTTTCTTTTGGCCAAGTCACCGCTGGCTCCGAAAATTGTTACAATAACTTTTGAAGACATCCTGATACCTATTTTCTAAATGATGTCTCTATTTTATCACAATTTTTCTAAAGATTGTATTCAGAAATTCGGTTTCTGAAAAGGGGGATAAATAGAAAGAAATTGACCGCTGCTTGAAACATATTCAAATACAAAAAATGAGGCTTAGACACGATTGTGCCAGCCTCGTTTTCTTTATTCAAATACCCGATAAACGTAAGGATTGTCCGGTTTTTCTACCTTATCAAAACTTTCGACTTCTAGAGTTGGCAGGCTTTGCCCCAGACTTTTATGGTAATGCATGGTAATTTTTCCCTTGGCATGAATCCAGGTATTATTCTCGAAATGCTGGGTATTTCCAGTCGTCAAGAGGCCATAGACACCTGAGTCGGCGATACAATGGATAATACCGAAGCGAAAGAGAAATTGGCTCTTCTGATCGCTGGGGTCATTGTAGACAAACCCGGTGAACTCCAGCGTCTTGCCTACAAACTCGTCGGGATAATCATAGATGACTTCCATGATTTCCATGTAGTTCTCAGTTGTGACCTGAATGGTATCTTGCTTGACATATTTCTTAGCGGCTGCCCGCATTTCTTTTTCGTAAGCCCCCTTGGTAAAGTAGGTGCTGGTGTCCGGCTTCAGGTATTGGCTGGTTGTGCCTTCGTCCTGCTGAATAGCAGTTGAAGTTCCCTCAGCCAGCGGGAAATGAAATCCTTTAGCCGAAACTGTTGTCGAATCCAAGGTTACAGTTGGAAAGAAAATTCCTACAAAAAGCGGAATGACGAGGAGCAGCACGCTGCCTAACTTGGCCCAGCGAGTGCTTAAATGACTATGAACCTCCATCTTTTTCATCCAGATGATAAGCTGCACGACTGCCAAGACAAAGGACAGAATCATAGACAAGTATGCCAGATAGGAATAGTGGAGATTGATATATTGATTAAGCTTGCCCGTCAGCTGCAGATACATGGTAATCTCAAAGTAGCCGACTAAGATTAGAAATCGAATCATAGCACTACCCCCACAAGCCAAGAGTAAAGAAAGACGACGACGGTAACCAGGCTGATAAATTGCCAGATAAAGCGTGTCTTAAAGTAGTTTTTCATCATCAGCAGATTCTTGACATCTAGCATAGGCCCAATGACCAAGAAAGCTAAGACTGGCGATAGGCCGAAGCTAGCAATCAAGGAGCTACCGATGAAAGCATCAGCTTCGCTGCAAAGTGAGAGCAGGAAGGACAGTAGCATGAGGAGAAGAATTGCAACAGCTGGTGTCGAGCTGATAGAGGTCAGGATTCTGGTTGGCACATAGACTTGGACCAGGCTGGCGAAGAGACAGCCAAAGACCAGATAGCGGCCTGTATCGAAAAATTCGTCAATGGCCTGCACAAATACCTGAAATAGCTTTTTTCCTTTGCTGAGATGTGAAAAGTCATGCTCATGAACAGCCTTGCGATTTTCTTTTTGAATATTGCTGTCTGCAAAGAAGCCCAGGAAAATCCCTAAAAGAATAGCCACGACCATAGAACCTAAAGCACGAAGCAGAGCCATTCGGAAGGAATTACCAAAGGCTGAGTAGGTCGCAAAAAGCACGATGGGGTTGATGACTGGCGCCGTTACCAGAAAAGGCACAGCTGTGTAACTGGGAACTTTCTTTTCCAGAAACCGATTTATAATAGGGACGATTCCGCACTCGCAAGAAGGAAAGACAAAACCAACCAAGCTTCCAAAGAAAATCCGAGCCCATTTGTTCTTGGGTAGGAAACGATAAACTTTGTCTGGCGTGACATACACCTCGATAAAGCCAGAAATAATACTTCCGATTAAGACAAAAGGCAGGGCTTCAATGATAATGGAGAGAAAGATGGCACCGGCTTGCAGGACACTGGCCGGCAGCTGAGAGAAGAAGCTCATTCTTTCTTATCCTTCTCGTTTTTAGATTTTTTCTTGTCTTCCTCAGGGAACTCTACCTTTTCCATCTTGGGCAGGGTCGCAAACTCCTCGAACATTTTGTCCAAATCGTCTGATCTAGTAAATTTAACAGCCATAGAGGCACCTCATTTCTAAGATAATAATTCTATTATACTACCAATTATCAAAAAATGAAATTTTGAAACATAGGAGACTCTTTGTCGCTGATTTACCCTAAATTTTTTTGTACAAATAGTACTAAATAGTTCTAAAACTGCCTATCTTTCAAAGCACTTGTGATATAATAGGATTGTTATGGAAAATATAAATATTGAAAAAATTGCCCAGAAATTGGGCCTTAAAGAAAGCCAAGTATCACAGGTCCTAGATTTGACCGCTGAAGGGAATACGATTCCTTTTATTGCTCGTTACCGTAAGGAAATGACAGGAAATCTGGATGAGGTCGAGATTAAGGCAATCATTGACCTAGATAAGAGCATGACAGCTTTGGCAGAACGTAAATCGACGGTCTTAGCTAAGATTGAGGAGCAGGGCAAACTAACGGATGCGCTGCGCTCTGAGATTGAGGCTGCTGAAAAGCTGGCTGATGTGGAAGAACTTTATCTGCCCTACAAGGAGAAGCGCCGTACCAAGGCTACTATTGCTCGTGAAGCAGGTCTCTTTCCTTTGGCCCGCTTCATCCTACAGGATGCGGCTAACTTGCAGGAAGAGGCAGAGAAACTTACTAGTGAAGCCTTTCCAACAGCAGAAGCTGCTCTAGCTGGAGCAGTGGATATTCTGACTGAAGCAATTTCCGAAGATACTAAGCTGCGGGCTTGGACCTACCATGAGATGCAGACCAATTCTTCTATCGTATCCAGTCTCAAAGACGGTGATTTGGATGAAAAGCAGGTCTTCCAGATTTATTATGATTTTTCTGAAAAAGTAGCGACTATGCAAGGATACAGGACTCTGGCTCTTAATCGTGGTGAGAAGCTAGGTATTCTCAAGGTTGGTTTTGAGCACAATCTCGAGAAGATCCTGCGCTTCTTTGAAGTACGTTTCAAGGTGAAAAATGCCTATATTATCGAAGCTGTCCAGCAAGCAGTCAAAAAGAAAATCATTCCAGCCATGGAGCGCCGTATTCGGACCGAGCTGACTGAAGCTGCTGAGGATGGTGCAATTCAGCTCTTCTCAGAAAATCTCCGTCATCTCCTTCTGATTGCTCCTCTCAAAGGCCGCGTAGTACTGGGCTTTGATCCAGCCTTTCGGACAGGAGCCAAGCTGGCTGTTGTTGATGCGACAGGAAAAATGCTGACGACCCATGTTATTTATCCAGTAGCGCCAGCAAAGCCAGCTCAGATTGAAGCTTCTAAGAAAGAGTTATCGGAGCTGATTGAGCAGTTTGGCGTGGAAATCATTGCCATCGGAAACGGAACTGCCAGCCGAGAAAGTGAAGCTTTTGTAGCAGAAGTTTTGAAATCCCATCCAACTGTCAGCTATGTTATCGTTAATGAGAGCGGAGCATCTGTCTACTCAGCAAGTGAACTGGCCCGTCATGAGTTCCCTGATTTGACGGTTGAAAAGCGTTCAGCTATTTCCATTGCCCGCCGATTGCAGGATCCTTTGGCTGAACTGGTTAAGATTGATCCTAAGTCCATCGGAGTTGGTCAGTACCAGCATGATGTCAGTCAGAAAAAACTGTCTGAAAGTCTGGACTTTGTCGTTGATACCGTGGTTAACCAAGTCGGAGTTAATATCAACACAGCCAGTCCTGCCCTGCTGGCTCATGTAGCTGGTCTTAATAAAACTATCTCAGAAAATATTGTCAAGTACCGGGAAACTGAAGGCTTGATTCGGTCTCGCGAGGCTATCAAGAAAGTGCCGCGTCTAGGCGCAAAGGCTTTTGAACAGGCAGCCGGCTTCCTGCGTATTCCAGAAAGTGATAACTTGCTAGACAATACAGGCGTTCACCCAGAGTCTTATAAGGCGGTGGAGGAGCTATTTAAGCGTCTTGAAATTAGCAGTTTGGATGAAGCAGCCCAAGCCAAATTAAAAGCAGTTCAGACTGCTAGTTTGGCTGCAGAGCTAGGCTTGGGAGAAGAAACCCTCAAAGATATTATTGCTGATTTGCTTAAGCCTGGTCGGGATTTGCGAGATTCCTTTGACGCGCCAGTTTTGCGGCAGGATGTCTTGGATATCAAGGACTTGCGCATCGGTCAAAAGCTAGAAGGGGTCGTCCGAAATGTCGTCGATTTCGGAGCCTTTGTGGATATCGGTATCCACGAAGACGGTCTTATCCATATCTCCAAGCTGAGCACAGACTATATTAAGCATCCTAGTCAAGTCCTGTCTGTTGGTGACTTGGTCACTGTCTGGGTGGATAAATTGGATGTGGAGCGGGAGAAGGTCAACCTCTCTCTGATAGCACCAAATGAATCTAACTGAGTACGTCAAACAGGTTTCTCTTGAAGATTTTGGCTGGGAATTCCGCCACCAAGCTTATTGGAATAAGCGTCTCCGTACTACAGGGGGACGCTTCTTTCCTAAAGATGGTCATCTGGATTTCAACCCAAAAATCTATGAAACTTTTGGGCTGGAGACTTTTCGAAAAATTGTCCGCCATGAGTTAGCTCACTATCACCTCTATTATCAAGGTAAAGGTTATCGCCATAGGGATAGAGATTTTAAAGACCTGCTCAAGCGAGTTGACGGTTTGCGTTATGCTCCATCCTTGTCCGACTCGCAAACCTTTCTCATCTATGAATGCCTGAGATGCGGAGCACTTATCCGTCGCATACGTAGAGTCAATCTTCAAAAATACCGTTGCGGACGCTGTATGGGCAAGCTCTTTTTGTCAGAGAAAGCTTGATAAATCAGCAAGAGAGTTCTTCAATGAACTCTCTTTTTTCAAAAGAATGAATTTTCTAAGGTATAATCAGCCTTTGGCCCGATTGTTTTCTCATGAAATATGGTAGAATAAAGTAAATATGATCATTGAGGTCTCTATCATGAACGTGAAATTCTATAAGTTGAAAAAGAATCGATTGATTTCCGGTGTCTTGTCCGGTCTATGTGATAAATTTGATTTTGATCTGAGCTTGGTGCGCTTCCTCTTTATTATCTTTACTGTGGTCAATTTCGGCTTGGGAATTCTCATCTATATCCTGCTGGCCATGGTTATGCCTTATAAAGAAGACTTAGAAGAAGAAATGTACGGAACTGGTCCACGCAAACGAAAAGAAGCGGAAGCTATCAAAGACGATAAAGACGGATGGTTTTGGTAATTCTTAATAAAATAGAAAATTTCGGGATGCACTCCCGATTTTTTACTAGATGAAGAGGAGAGAATGATTTTATGAAAAAATTTTCAATCATATGGTATGCACTCAAGTTCTTGCTTTATATTATTCTGTCATTTATTGTTAGTTTTGGAGGGCTTGGTCTTCTGGCTTTTCTCCTTAAGTCTAATTACGGCACTAGTCTGACAATGTCTTTTCTAGGGATGATGATTTTTGGCTATGGCTTTTTGAATTTTTTCTTCTTTCTGTTTACACCGCCAACTAGTCAATCTCTTAAAAAAAGTGTTTTGCTACTATCTATTTTTATGCATCCGCTTTTTATTGCAGTTTCTGTTTTCTTTTTGAATAGTTCTCATGCAGCTGGTCTAAGTAATTGGTTCAATAGCCTTAAGAGCATGATTCCAATATTCTTCATTATTCTTCTGGTTAATACGTTTCTTTATTTCTTAGCCTATTCTATCAAAAAGGCACGTGAGAATCTACGTATAGCTAAACAAAGGGAAAAGTCTGAGTCGCTTGATTCATCAGATCATTTTGAAGATTAGAAAGGCAGCATTATGAAACAATTTTCTTTACCGGTGTATTTGTGGAAATTTTTCCTCTATTTGATTATTAGTTTAATTCTACATCTAGTTCTTATTTTTGCAGCGGGCATGGTGGCAGGAGGATATGCTAGCTTCTTTGTTTTCTTTATAGGTATTCTAGCTTTTCCATTTGGCTTGTGGAATTTCTTCTTTTTCTGGAAAGTATTATCTCCGGAGCAAAGCTCAAAGCGTTTAGTAGGACTTGTATCTATCTTATTTCTGCCAGTTCTATGTCTTGTAATTTATGGTTTTGTTGGAGGTTTCCAAATAATAATAAACTCCCTTCCTAATAGCCTATTTTATATTTTGGGTATGCTAGTTTCAAATACAATCGTATTCTCTATAGCTCATTCAATAAATCTTTCTAACTATAAAAAGCGAGCTATTTCTCAAACTGAAATAGACTAAACCTGGAAAATTCAACGAAATCCTAATCATTTATCCAAGGAGGAAATATGACAGAAGTTTGGAATGCCTATGACTTAAATCGAAATCAACTCCCTCAACTCCTGGTTCGAGGAGAAAAAATTCCTGAAGGACAGTTTCATCTCTGTGTTAATGTCTTGGTTCGCCATCAGGATGGTGATATTCTATTTATGCGGCGCTCAGCAAATAAAAGCCTTTATCCTGGCTATTATGAGTTCGGAGCAGGAGGCAGTGTGCTGGCTGGAGAGGATAGTCAGACTGCTGCACTACGTGAGTTAAAAGAGGAAACAGGCCTGGTTCCTGACAGCATCAGACTTTTGGAGCAGGTGTGCTCTGTCAATGATCAGTGCCATTTCGACTACTATGAAGTGGTCGTGTCTGGCGATAAGAGTCAAGTCCGCTATCAGGAAGGCGAAACAGATGCCCATGTCTGGTTGCCTCTGAAAGAGGTCCCAGATTTTGTAGAAAACCATCCTTGTTTTAATAACCAAAAGAAGATTCTTAACAGCCTGCTTGACTAAGACCATGGCTGTTTTTCTATTTTTACTAAAAAGTTGATTTAAATCAAAATATTTTTTCGCTCTAAAATCAATCTTAAGGATTCTTTTGAGGTAAAAATTTGCTATAATAGAAGCAGACAAATTTGAAGGGAGAAGACAATGTCAGTAAAGGTCAAAGACCTCTTAAAAATGTCTCGTCTGTCTCAGGAGTACGGAGATAAAGTTTTACTGGAGAAAGAAATTAAAACTTCAGATATTTCTCGACCTGGACTTGAAATGACTGGATATTTTGATTTTTATACACCCGAGCGGATACAACTGATTGGGATGAAAGAGTGGTCTTATCTGATGAAGATGAGCTCTCATAATCGCCATCAAGTACTGCTGAAAATGTTCCAGCCTGAGACGCCGGTGGTTATCATTGCTCGAAATTTAGAGATTCCTAAAGAAATGATTGATGCGGCTGATGAGAAGCAGGTTGCTATTCTTAGAAGCAAAACCTCCACCAGTCGCTTGTCTGGAGAAATTTCCAGTTATCTTGATTCCCGGCTAGCTGAGAGAACCAGTGTCCATGGGGTCCTGATGGATATCTATGGCATGGGGGTTCTCATCCAAGGAGACAGTGGAATTGGTAAAAGTGAAACAGGGCTTGAGTTGGTTAAGCGTGGCCATCGTTTGGTTGCGGACGATCGAGTGGATATCTATGCCAAGGATGAAGTGACCCTTTGGGGAGAACCGGCTGAAATCCTGCGCCACCTATTGGAAATTCGTGGTGTTGGTATCATCGATGTCATGAGCTTATACGGAGCCAGTGCAGTAAAAGATTCTTCTCAAGTTCAGATAGCTGTCTATTTGGAGAATTACGATACTCAAAAAACTTTTGACCGTCTAGGTAATGATACAGAGGAGCTGGAGGTTGCCGGTGTCAGAATTCCACGTATTCGGATTCCTGTAAAGACTGGCCGCAATATCTCAGTCGTGATTGAGGCTGCAGCGATGAACTATCGAGCTAAGCAAATGGGCTATGATGCTACAAAGATATTTGAAGAGCGCCTCACCGATTTAATTAGCCGAAATGAGGTGAAACATGATTGATCCAGTAGCTATCCAACTAGGGCCTATCAGTATTCGCTGGTATGCTATCTGTATTGTCACAGGTTTGGTCTTGGCCGTCTATCTAGCCATGAAAGAGGCTCCGCGTCGGAAGATTATTCCTGATGATATTTTGGATTTTATCCTAGTAGCTTTTCCCGTAGCCATCGTGGGGGCCCGACTTTATTACGTGGCCTTTGAGTGGGATTATTACGGTAAGAATCTGATAAAAATCATTGATTTTTGGAATGGCGGAATAGCCGGGATTGCCATTTACGGTGGGCTGATAGCTGGTGCCATCGTTCTCTATTTCTTCTGTCGGAGAAGGTTGATTCACCCAGTCGATTTTCTAGATATCGCAGCACCAAGTGTGATGATTGCTCAAAGTATTGGGCGCTGGGGAAATTTTGCCAACCATGAGGCCTACGGTGCGGCAGTTAAGAGTTTGAACTATCTGCCTAGTTTTATTCGTGAGAATATGTATATCGAGGGCAGCTACAGACAGCCAACTTTCCTCTATGAATCTGTATGGAACCTAATTGGCTTTATCTTGATTATTTTTCTCCGCCGTCGGCCTAAGTTGCTGAGGCAGGGAGAAATCGCCGCCTTCTATCTAATTTGGTATGGATTTGGCCGGATGATTATTGAGGGTATGCGGACGGACAGTCTTATGTTTGCTGGTCTGCGCGTTTCCCAATGGCTGTCGCTGATTCTTATTTTTGTCGGAATCGGCATCATCATTTACCAAAGAAAAAAGAAAGCACCTTATTATCAAGAATAAGAAATGCTTAGAGCCGCTGACTCTTGTAAGAGATGTCTGCGATGAAAGGAGATAAATATGATAATTGAAATTGCTTATGCTTTACTGGCGGTTGCCCTTATTATCTTCGTGATTTATTTGACGATTACTGTCAAAAATCTGGGCGAGAAAGCTGGTAAGATGCTTGATGAAACAGAAAATACCATCAAGGTTTTGACTTCTGATGTCAATGTGACCCTTCACCAAACCAATGATTTACTGGCCAAGGTCAATGTCTTAACTGACGACATCAATCAAAAAGTCGCAACTATTGATCCTTTGTTTACAGCTGTAGCGGACCTGTCTGAGTCTGTTTCAGATTTAAACGTTCAGGCGCGCACGCTGAGTAAAAAAGCTGTGTCTGTTGGCAAGGGATCTGTCAAGACAACAGCTGGTTTATCTGCTTTGCGTTTTGCTTCAAAATTGTTTAAAAAATAAGAAAGAAGGTCTATTATGGGAAAATTTTCATCACTGTTATTGGGCGCCGTTACAGGTGCAGCTGCTGCCTATTTTCTGACCAGTAAGAAAGGAAAGGAAACGACAGATAAGGTTCGGGACTTTGTTAAGGAATACCAAGAAAATCCTGATGATATTCACGAAGCTGTCGTTCAGTCTGCTAAAGACTTTTCAAATCAAGCTGTCAGCGCAATTCAACAAACCAAGGAAAAAGTTGAGAAAGGCGAGATTACAACTGAAACAGTCATCGAATCTGTCAAAGAAACGACAAAATCAGTCGTGGACTACTCGCAAGATAAGTTTAACGAAATCAAAGAAAAATTTGATAAAGAAGAAAGTAACTTTGCAGAGGAAGAGCCTGTGATCTTCCAAGAGGAAGAAGAGGAACCTTCAGAAGAAATCATAATTGACTTCGGAGCAGAAGCGACAGAAGGTCAAGAAGAAAAGACTGCTGAAACTGATAATCAAGAAGAAAAATAAAATAAAGAAGATTAGCAAAATTGCTAGTCTTCTTTGTTTGCAAGAACGAAAAAAAGAACCGAGGATAGAAAGCATCTTCGGTTTTTTCTTATATTTTAAAATCGTAGAATCACAAGGTTGGTTTATTTGCTAGTTTGGCGTTTCTTTGCGAACAGGCGATAAGATTGAATGCTAATCAGGCTAGAAGCAATGGCCAAAGTGAAGGACATAAATGTATTCATTTTTAAACTCAAAAATACAAAGCTAAACAAAACTGTCAAGACACAGAAAACAGCAATATTTAAGAAGAAAAAGAGTTCGCTTAATCTTGGTGATGTTTCCGCTTCAGGTAGGTATTCTTGATAGAGTGGTGTTTGTTCAGATTCAATTTCTTGGTAGTAGTAGTCAGTTGGGTCATCATATTGTTGGTATTTTCTTACGTGCATAATTCTCTCTCCTTACAGTACCCTCTAATTCTACCATTTTTTTGCAGTTTTAAATATTACAAAAGGATTACAAAACGAATAAATTCGAATGAAAAACCACTCCTTTATATTTTTTTGCTATAATGGTTGTATGAAAAAGATAATTATTACAGCAACAGCTGAAAGTATAGAACAAGTTGAGGAACTTTTAGAGGCAAATGTCGATCGAATTTATGTCGGTGAGAAAAATTATGGCCTTCGGTTGCCTCATAATTTTAGTTTAGACGAATTAACTCGAATTTCTGACTTGGTTCACCAAGCAGGAAAAGGGTTGACTGTTGCGGTGAACGCGCTCATGCATCAGGAAATGATGGATAATATTAAGCCTTACCTTGATTTCTTGCAGGAGATTGGGGCAGATTATATTACGGTTGGAGATGCTGGTGTTTTCTATGTGCTGCAGCGCGATGGCTATAAATTAAAAACCATTTACGACGCATCGACCATGGTTACCAGCAGCCGTCAGATTAACTTTTGGGCTAAGAACGCTGGAGTTTCAGAAGCTGTCCTAGCGCGTGAGATTCCTTCTGCAGAGCTTTTTAAGATGCCAGAGATTCTGGAAATTCCTGCTGAAGTCTTGGTCTATGGGGCTAGTGTCATCCATCACTCCAAGCGTCCTCTTTTGCAAAATTACTATAATTTTACTCATATCTATGATGAGAAGACGAGAGAACGGGACCTCTTTTTGGCAGAACCAAGCGATCCGCAGAGTCATTATTCAATTTTTGAGGACAATCATGGTACTCATATTTTTGCCAATAATGACTTGGATTTGATGACCAAGCTGATAGAGTTGGTTGACCATGGCTTCTGTCACTGGAAGCTAGAAGGTCTATACACGCCAGGTCACAACTTTGTTGAGATTGCTAAGATTTTTGTTGAGGCGAGAGATTTGATTGAAGCAGGCAAGTTTAGCTCAGATCAAGCCTTTGTGCTGGATGAGGCGATTCATAAACTGCATCCGAAAAATCGTTTTCTCGATACCGGATTTTATGACTATGACCCTGATATGGTAAAATAAAATTAGAAACGAGAACTCTTTTTAGGAGTTCTTTTTTGAGAACAAAAAACATTGATAAAGTAGAACTAAAAAATAGATGTTTTAAACTATTTTTTTGAATTAATTCGAATAATCTAAAAATTAGAATTGTGAAAATAATTCAAAGAACCTTGCTTTTAGGGGTAAATTACTATAAAATAATAAGGATTAGACATCAACACTTTTATATTGCAAATAGGAGAAAATGATGGCAAGAAAGTTGAAACGACCAGAGGTGTTATCACCTGCTGGTACTTTGGAGAAGCTAAAAGTAGCTGTTCGATATGGAGCAGATGCTGTTTTTATTGGCGGACAAGCCTATGGTCTGCGCAGCCGGGCTGGGAACTTTACCTTTGAACAGATGGAAGAAGGGGTTCAGTTTGCGGCTAGTTATGGTGCTAAGGTCTATGTCGCGGCCAATATGGTCATGCACGAGGGAAATGAAGAGGGAGCTGGTGAGTGGTTCCGCCGTTTGCGAGACATCGGGATTGCGGCTGTCATTGTTTCAGATCCAGCTTTGATTGCTATTGCAGCATCAGAAGCACCTGGTCTGGAAATCCACCTATCGACTCAGGCCAGTGCGACCAACTATGAAACGCTGGAGTTCTGGAAAAATCTAGGACTAACTCGCGTTGTCCTAGCTCGCGAAGTGTCAATGGCTGAGCTGGCTGAAATTCGCCGACGGACTGACGTTGAAATAGAAGCCTTTGTTCATGGAGCAATGTGTATTTCCTACTCTGGACGCTGTACGTTATCCAACCACATGAGTATGCGCGATGCCAATCGTGGAGGCTGCTCGCAATCCTGCCGTTGGAAATACGACCTCTACGACATGCCTTTTGGACAAGAACGTAAGAGCTTGAAGGGTGAAGTTCCAGAAGAATTTTCTATGTCCGCAGTTGATATGTCCATGATTGACCGCATACCAGATATGATTGAAAATGGAGTAGATAGCTTGAAGATTGAGGGACGGATGAAGTCTATTCATTATGTTTCTACGGTGACTAACTGCTATAAAGCAGCAGTGAACGCTTATCTAGAAAGTCCTGAAAAGTTTGAAGCTATCAAGCAGGACTTGGTCGATGAGATGTGGAAGGTTGCTCAACGCGAATTGGCCACTGGATTCTACTATCATACTCCAACTGAAAATGAGCAGCTTTTCGGAGCGCGACGCAAGATTCCAGAATACAAATTTGTAGCAGAAGTAGTAGCCTATGACGCAGACAGTCAGACAGCGACTATTCGTCAGCGCAATGTTATTCACGAAGGGGATCAGGTTGAATTTTACGGACCGGGCTTCCGTCATTTTGAATCCTTTATCACAGACCTTCGAGATGCTGATGGTAACAAAATTGATCGGGCTCCTAATCCGATGGAGCTTCTGACCATTCACTTGGAGCAGCCTGTAGAGGCTGGCGATATGGTGCGGGCTCGCAAGGAAGGCTTGATTAATCTTTACAAGGAAGATGGCACTAGCGTGACCGTTCGAGCTTAATCTTATATTCATAGATGGCTTTTTAATCTAAAAGCCATCTTTATGAATACAGGTTATCAGAGAGGAAGTGGCATGATTCAGGTTTACGGAGATATTCTTGATGAGGAGACTCGCTGCCAGCATTATCACAGTGAGAAAGATATCATAGCTCTTAAGTGCTTTGCTTGTCAGAAATACTATCCTTGCTTTCTCTGTCATGACCGCTACGAAGACCATTCTTTTATGGCCTATCCTGTGAGTCGGTCAGAAGATCGAGTAGTCCTTTGTGGTCATTGCAGGACAGAGTTGACTATTTCCCAGTATCTTGGCTGTGAGGATGCTTGTCCTATCTGTACTCATCCTTTTAATCCAGGATGCAAAAAGCATCGATCAATTTATTTTCAGACAAACAAATAACTCTTCCATCCAGCTGGATAGAAGAGTTATCTTTTGAAACGACGGTTGGTGATGCGAATGTCCTTCTTTTGGGCTTCACGGATATTATTGGGTACGAGACTGATTCGCTTGATGTCTTGCACGCGGATAATAGTGGTCATACTTTTCTTGAAATTTTTGATAATCAGCTGCTGGCGCTCGCGATCGTATTTAACAATGTCACCAGTGAAGCTTTTGTCCAGAAAGATAACGTGGACACCAGATTGTTTACGCAGAGCTAGCTCAATGGTACGCAGGATGCGGCCACTGTCCTCTGGTCCTTGTTCATTCTTTTTGCCACTGATAAATTCGTTGGCTCTTTGTAAAATCATTTCGAGATATTTTTTCATAGCTAAAATCTCCATAACTTGTTACAATATATTATATAACAAAATTCCCTAAATTGTAAATTCTTTTACGAATTATTAGTTGGAAAATAAAACAAGAGGTGAAATATGGCTGAATTTACATTCGAAATCGAAGAAAAACTTCTGGTCTTGTCTGAAAATGACAAGGGCTGGACCAAGGAACTCAACCGCGTTAGCTTTAACGGAGCGCCAGCTAAGTATGATATTCGGACTTGGAGTCCAGATCACAGTAAGATGGGCAAGGGAATTACACTTTCCAATGAAGAATTCCAAGTTCTCGTAGATGCATTTAAAAACTGATAGAGAAAGCTCTATCAGTTTTTTCTATTTCTCTGAAAAGTAGGGATGGAATTTCAGACTCTTAAAAATAGGAATGCTGATTATGGTGATGGCAACCATTTTTAGCAAGTCAGGCAGGATAAAAGGAGTTAGGCCAACCGCGACCGACTTAGAGAAATCAAATCCTCCTAAGAAATGGAGGCCTAGGATACCACCGACAAAGACGAGAACATCACCCAATACATTGGCTATAAAAATCATATAGAAAGGACTGTCCTTATGGGTCAGACTGGATGTCACAAGTGCAAAGAATAAGTAGAACCAGAGATAGCCGGCGCTTGGGCCCAAGAGAGCCTGGAAACCACCACTCCCTCCAGCAAAGACCGGTAGGCCAATAGCTCCCAGCAGCAGATAAATAAAGACTGATAAAACAGCTTCGCGAGGTTTGAAAATCGTTGCAATCAAACCGACAGCAAAAGTCTGCAGCGTGATGGGAACGGGGCCAATGGAAATAGTTAATTGGGATAGGACAGCTAGGAAGGCAGCTCCGATTGCTGGGAGGGCAAGAAGAAATGCTTTGTTCTTGTTCATAAATAGTAAACCTCTTTTTAATTTTATGGTAACTATTTTAAAAGCTAAATAAAAAAAAGTCAAGTCCTTCTTAATCGGACGAGACAAATATACAGACAGATTCTTATTTCTCTGAAAAGTAGGGATGAAATTTCAGACTCTTAAAAATAGGGATGCTGATGATGGTGATGACAACCATTTTTAGCAAGTCTGGCAGGATAAAAGGAGTAAGACCAACCGCGACCGACTTAGAGAAATCAAAGCCTCCCAAAAAATGGAGTCCTAGGATACCACCGACAAAGACGAGAGCATCACCCAATACATTGGCTATAAAAACCATATAGAAAGGACTGTCCTTATGGGTCAGACTGGATGTCACAAAGGCAAAGAGTAAGTAGAACCAGAGATAGCCGGCGCTTGGGCCCAAGAGAGCCTGGAAACCACCGCTTCCTCCAGCAAAGACCGGCAGACCAATAGCTCCCAGCAGCAGATAAATAAAGACTGACAGAACAGCTTCGCGAGGTTTGAAAATCGTTGCAATCAAACCGACAGCAAAAGTCTGCAGCGTGATGGGAACAGGGCCGATGGAAATAGTTAATTGGGACAGGACAGCTAGGAAGGCAGCTCCGATAGCCGGGAGGGCAAGAAGAAATGCTTTGTTCTTGTTCATAAATAGTAAACCTCTTTTTAATTCTATGGTAACTATTTTAAAAGCTAAATAAAAAAAAGTCAAGTCCTTCTTAATCGGACGAGACAATTATATAAGCAGATTCTTATTTTCGTTTCTTGCTTCTGATGAGCAAGACGATGAAGGCGATAAGACCAAAAATATTAAAGAAAAGGATGCCCAAGGCCGCAAGAAGTTTTTTTGTTTTACTCATCAGTTTTCCTCATTTCTGGATTGCTTTGTACTATCATATCAAAATTTTCAATGTTTGAATAGGCTTCATTAGAAAAATTAGCTATAGCTTCAAACTATATTCTTATCAATAAAAAAGGATTATCTAAAAGTGCTATAAAGAATTGCAGCAGCACACTTTGATTGATATAATAATGCAAAAGTAAATGAGAGTTTTTGCTAGAGGTGTGGGTGCGTAATCAACATCTTCCCAAAGCAAGACTGACTAGATTGGAGAAGGCTATGACAGATTTATTAAAAATTTATCAGGAACTACTGGAGAAAAAATGGGTTAACTTGTCCCATCAGATCAAGGAAGATAGTCCGCATTTTCCAGCTCTGCCTGCCTTGGAGAAGAAGGATATTTTCACTTTGAAAGACGGTTTTCATGTTCAGCAGTTTTCTGTAGTTGGCCAGTACGGGACTCATATTGATGCTCCGATTCACTTTGTGGAGGGTGGTCGCTGGTTGGAAGAGATTGAACTAAAAGATCTTTTCCTGCCTTTGGTGGTTATTGATAAGTCTAAGGAAGTAGCAGAGAATCCAGACTTTATTCTGGGCAAGCAGGATATTTTAGATTTTGAAGCGGAGCACGGGCAGATTGAGCCAGGAACGTTTGTTGCTTTTCGCTCAGACTGGTCCAAGCGTTGGCCGAGTCAATCAGCTATGCGCAATCTGGATGATCAGGAGATTCAGCATACTCCTGGGTGGGGACAGGATGCTCTAGAGTTCCTTATCCATGAGCGTGTTGTTAAGGCGGTAGGTCACGAAACCTTTGATACAGATGCGGGTATTCCTACAGCAGAGCATGGATTGCTTAATGAATACTATCTTTTGGAGCAGGACATTTATCAGCTAGAAGTTATGACCAATCTGGATCAGCTGCCGGCTAAGGGTGCTCTCATCTCGATTAGTTTTCCCAACTGGCATCAAGCCAGCGGTTCACCAGTTAGAGCTGTAGCTATTTTACCATAAAGAAAAAGGAGTCTGAGATTTCATTTCAGGCCCTTTATCGTCTATAATAAGCAAAAAAACAACGCTCGTTTTTCATAATTTTTGGAATTTCTTGATGGATATTTGACAATTTACCTTTTAAAATAGTGATGTAGTAGTCTATGGTCTGGAAAAAATCTGAATTTCTTCCATTAGACTGATATTTGAAAGGAATATCAAATGAAGATGAAATAGCTAAAATTTACAATCTTACAAAAATGTAAGATTCGTCTGTAAAATGAAAGATTAGGTTATGGAACGGTCAATATCTTTATTATAAAATGGTAGCAGAAGTCAAAAAGAGGCTGGAATACCAAACCTCTTCTGATTTTGAATTTTTTATCGCATGGTCACGAATTCTTCGGAACCTGTCGGGTGAATAGCAACTGTAGCATCAAAGTCAGCCTTGGTAGCGCCCATCTTGATAGCAACAGCGAAACCTTGAATCATCTCGTCTACTCCGTAGCCAATGCCGTGTAGGCCAACGACCTTTTCATCCTCACCGGCAGTGATAAGCTTGAACTTGGCCTGTTGGCGGTGCTGGGTGACAGCTGAATACATGGATGTGAAGCTAGATGTGTAAACGTGGATATTTTCAGCTCCGTAAGTCTTAACAGCCTCTACCTCAGTTAGGCCGACTGTTCCAATAGCGGGATGGGAGAAGACGACGGTTGGAATAGTTGAGTAGTCCATCTTAGCATCTATTTTGCCGTTGAAAAGACGCTCAGACAGGGTCCGTCCAGCCTTGATAGCAACAGGGGTTAATTCTTTTTCACCTGTTACATCGCCTAGAGCATAGATGCCAGGAACCACAGTGTTTTGATACTCATCTACAGCGATGAAGCCACGTTCATTGAGAGTAACGCCAGCTGCTTCCAGATTAAGATCTTGAACATTTGGCTTACGACCAATTGCCCAAATAACATGCTGGGCTGTGTGGCTGCTGCCATCTTCAAAGTAGAGTTTGAGCTGACCATCAGGAAGTTTTTCCAGCTTTTGTGGAATCTTATGGGTATGAAGCTGGAGTCCAGAGTTTTCCATTTCTTGGAGTAAACCGTCAATCAGATAGCTGTCAAAGTTGCGCAGTGGCCGATCCTTACGGACAAAAAGGTCTGTTTTGACTCCCAGAGCATGGAGCACGCCAGCTAGTTCAACAGCTATATAGCCAGCTCCGACAATAGCCACAGATTCAGGTAATTCTTCCCAAGCAAAGACATCGTCAGAATTTTCTCCGTAGCCTGCGCCAGGGATATTTGGGATAGCTGCATGAGCACCGGTCGCGATGACAATGTGCTTGGCACGAATAAGCTCACCGTTGACTTGGACAGTGTTTGCATCCACAAAGCGGGCACGGCCTTCGATTAGCTCGACACCATTCCGCTTGAAGCTACCGTCGTAGGATGAACGTGCTCGGTCAATATAAGCTTCACGATTTTTCCGAAGGGTAGCAAAATCAAAAGTTTGATTATCAGAGGTAAATCCGTAGTCTGGTCCATAATGATGGATAGCTTCAGCTATTTGGGCGCCGTACCACATAATCTTCTTTGGGACACAGCCGACATTGACACAGGTGCCACCCAGTTTCTTTTCTTCAATAACGGCAACCTTGGCACCGTATTCGCCGGCCCGATTCATGGTAGCAATTCCCCCGCTGCCACCGCCAATAGCAATCATATCAAATTCTTTCATTGTGTTAGAATCTCCTTCTATTATATGAGGTAATTGTACCTTTTTTAGCAGGTGAATGCAAAAATCTGCTACGGATTTAAGTGGAGTGACTATCTGAGATAAAATAGCAACCATTTGCGAAAAACTGTAAATTTTTTTAGAAGAATTATGATAGCCTTGTGATATAATAAAACAAAAGAAAATCGTTTTCATCAAGAGGAGGAAAAGAGATGAAAAAGTTAAAGAAATGGCAATTATTTAGCATTATTGGAGCTACGATTGCAGTTGTTGCAGGAGCAATTCTCTTCATGTTTTTAAATGGAGGGAATCCTTCTGAGATGCCTGTTGATACGACTCCGCTGGTTCAGAAGGCCAAGGAAGGGTCAGTGGCTTCTTCAGTCTTACTGACAGGAAATGTCACAGCCAGCAATGAGCAGTACATCTACTATGACAGCACCAAGGGTGACTTGGAAAATGTACTGGTCAATGTAGGCGACCAGGTGACTGCCGGTCAAGCGTTGGTCACTTATAAAAGTGCAGAGGCTCAGGCAGCTTACGATGCAGCTGCTCGGGCGGTTAGCAAAGCCGATCGTCAATTGCATGACTTGCAAACCAATGGTGTGACTGTAAATACGACTGGCGACGAAGAAGCAGATGGGGCGTCTGAAGCTCAGGCTCAGCGTTCTGTCGAGTCACAGGCAGCTGACCTGCGCGATGCTCGAGCTGATGCAGTTGATAATATGAATAAAGCGCAAGCTACTCTCAATGCCTTAACAGTGACAAGCACTGCAGATGGTACGGTCGTAGAAGTCAACCGTGATGTTTCAAAATCAACAACAGGTGCTACTCAAACCTTGGTTCACATCGTTAGCAATGGTAATCTGCAAATTAAGGGAGAATTGTCCGAATACAACCTGGCTAACTTGTCTGTCGGTCAAGAAGTGACCATTACATCAAAGGTTTACCCAGACAAGAAATGGACTGGTAAAATCAGCTACATTTCCAACTATCCAAAAGACGGCCAGCAGGCAGCAGCTCAACCATCTGGAACAGGTGGTAGCGGAACAGCTTCAGGTTCTAAATATCCATTTACAATTGACATCACCAGCGAGATTGGTGAGCTCAAGCAGGGCTTCTCTGTCAATATCGAAGTTAAAAACAATACTCAGGGACTCATTGTGCCAGTCAGCAGTGTGGTAATGGACGGAGACAAGAACTATGTTTGGGTCCTGGAAAAAGGAGTTGCTAAGAAGACAGAAGTAACGCTCGGAAATGCTGATGCTGAAAATCAAGAAATCTCATCTGGTTTGACAAAGGATAGTAAAGTTATCATCAATCCGACAGATAGCTTGAAAGACGGTCAAGAGGTGAAATCTTATGAAGAAGCTAATTGAGTTAAAAAATATTAATAAGAGCTATCGCAATGGAGACCAGGAACTGCAGGTATTAAAAGACATCAGTCTGGAGGTTGAAGAAGGCGAGTTTGTTGCTATCATGGGACCGTCTGGATCTGGTAAGTCTACTCTGATGAATATTATTGGGATGCTGGATCGTCCGACAACTGGTGAATACCATCTAGGAAGCGAAGAAGTAGCTAAGCTAGGTGATAAGAAGCTAGCCAAGGTTCGAAATAAGCAAATTGGCTTTGTCTTCCAGCAGTTCTTTCTCTTGTCTAAGCTTAATGCCTTGCAAAATGTGGAACTGCCCTTGATCTATGCAGGTGTCGGTCAATCTAAACGTAAGTCCTTGGCCGAGCAGTTTCTGACCAAGGTGGAGCTGGACACGCGGATGCATCACCTGCCTTCAGAGCTTTCCGGAGGACAGAAGCAACGGGTAGCCATTGCGCGTGCTTTGGTCAATAATCCTTCGCTGATTCTGGCTGACGAACCGACGGGGGCCTTGGATACCAAGACTGGTGAGCAGATTATGGAGCTCTTAACTGAGCTCAATCGAGAAGGGAAAACCATTATCATGGTAACCCACGAGCCTGAGATTGCTGCCTATGCCAAACGGCAGATTGTCATTCGTGACGGCGTCATCTCATCTGATAGCGCTAAGGAAGGAGGACTAGCCTAATGCAAAACTGGAAATTTGCCATTAGCTCCATTCTTGGACATAAGATGCGGTCTTTCCTGACCATGATTGGGATTATTATCGGAGTGGCTTCGGTTGTGGTTATCATGGCCTTAGGAGATTCCATTACCCGGCGGGTCAATGAGAGTTTTACCAAAAGTCAGAAAAATATGCGTCTCGTCTTTTCTCCTAAAAAGAGCAAAGACGGATCCTACACACAAACGGCTGATCTCTATTCAGTAAATGTAGAAGATGAAAGCGAAGAAGTGGTGGAGCCACCCAAGGCCCAGGAAGCCTGGGTTAAGGAATTAACCCATATCAAGGGAGTGGACGGATACTATGTGACCAACTCTGCTATGGAAACCTTTAGCTATGAAAATAAGAAGGCTGAGCGCGTCAATTTTGTCGGCGCAAACATGACCTATATTCAGGTGAAAAAATACAAAATCATTGCTGGTCGTGCTTTGAGGCAGCAAGACTATCAAGGCTTTGCCAGTGTTGTGCTGCTGGACGAAGATTTAGCTGCTACCCTCTTTTCTTCCGCTGAAGAAGCAATCAATAAGATTGTGACAGTGGGTGCAAGTAACTATCGGGTGATTGGGGTTTATAGAGATCCTGAAACTGCTGCCGCATCTGGCTCCATGCAGGTCTATGGTGGCAATGCCATTACGACCAATACTCTCATAGCTGCTAACTTTGGAGTAGATGAGATTTCAGAGATTGTTCTCCGAGTGAATGACACTAGCTTAGTTCCAGAACTTGGGCCTAAGGTTGCCAAGAAATTAACAGAAATTGCTGGTCTCCAACAGGGAGAATATCAAGTGACAGACGATAGTGCCCTCTATCAGGAAGTACAAAATATTTATGGTGCTATGACAGGAGTTATCGGTGCAATCGCCGGAATCTCACTTTTTGTTGGTGGCATCGGCGTTATGAATATCATGTTGGTATCGGTCACTGAGCGGACTCGTGAAATCGGTCTTCGAAAAGCTCTGGGAGCAACACGTGGCAACATACTGATGCAATTTTTGATTGAGTCTATGATTTTGACACTGATTGGTGGGTTGATTGGACTGCTTCTAGCTGCAGGACTTGCGTCTGTACTAGGCTCGGCCATGAGTCAAATGCTGGAAGGAACACCAGTAACGGTATCTCTACCAGTCAGCATCGTCAGCCTTCTCTTCTCAGCAACCATCGGTGTTCTCTTCGGAATCTTACCTGCCAATAAGGCCTCCAAACTGGATCCAATTGAAGCACTGAGATATGAATAATACAACAAAAAGTCTGGTTTCCCAGACTTTTTTGTGATGTAAAAATCCTTCTGGTATTCCAGTAGGATTTGTTTTTTGATATCGTATAAAATACAGATTATTTCATCGTTGGGAAGAGCAGGACATCTCGAATGGTAGTCACGTCTGTTAGTAACATAACCAGCCGGTCAATACCGATTCCTAGGCCTCCAGTTGGTGGCATACCGTATTCCAGAGCTTCGACAAAGTCATAGTCAATGCCAGTTGCTTCGTCATCGCCAAGTTCTTTAGCTTTAGCTTGAGCTTCAAAACGAGATAATTGATCGATTGGATCGTTCAACTCGGTGAAGGCATTGGCATATTCTTTGGTCATGATGAAGAGCTCGAAACGGTCCGTGAAGCGTGGATCTTCTGGATTTTTCTTGGCCAGAGGTGACACTGCTACAGGGTGACCGTAGACAAAGGTTGGCTGAATCAAGGTTTCTTCCACAAATTCTTCAAAGAAAGCGTTGATAACATGGCCGACTTCAGTGAAGTGTTTTTCAAGCGGAACTTTCTTTTCTTTAGCCAAGGCAGCAGCTTCTTCAAAGCTCATATCTTGCCAGAAATCAACACCAGTAATTTCCTTGATGGCGTCAACCATGTGAACGCGTTTAAATGGTTCATTAATCTTGATTTCAGTTCCTTGGTAGTTGATTGGTCCATCTCCATTTACAGAGACAGCAGCATGTTGGATAATACCTTCCGTCAAGTCCATGATATCTTGGAAATCTGCATAGGCTTGGTAAACCTCGATGGAAGTGAACTCTGGATTGTGAGTTGCGTCCATTCCTTCGTTACGGAAGATACGGCCAATCTCATAAACTCGCTCCATACCACCAACGATAAGACGTTTAAGGTGAAGCTCGGTTGCAATACGCAGTACCATGTCAATATTTTGGGCATTGTGGTGGGTGATAAATGGACGAGCAGCAGCACCGCCTGCTTCATTGTGGAGAACAGGAGTTTCAACTTCAAGGAAACCTTGCCCATCTAAGTAACGGCGGATTTCTGAGATGATTTTTGAACGAGTGACAAAGCGTTCAAAGCTTTCGCGGTTGGAAATCAAGTCCAAATAACGCTTACGGTAGATGGTTTCGACATCTGTCAGGCCGTGGAATTTTTCAGGCAGGGGACGCAGAGCCTTAGATAGATGAGTAAGGTGGGTAGCCTTGATAGAAAGCTCCCCCATATCTGTCCGCATAATCTCACCTTCGATACCGAGGAAATCCCCTAAGTCCGCCTTTTTGAAGATTTCATAATTTTCTTCACCAACAGCATCCTTACGCACATAAATCTGGATTTGGCCTTCACGATCTTGGATGTGGGCAAAGCCAACCTTTCCTTTGCCGCGCTTGGTCATGAGACGGCCGGCGATAATAGCTGTTTCATTGAGTTCGTTTAATTCTTCTTTATCTTTATCGTTGTATTTTTCTTTTAGTTGAGCAGAGTTAGCAGTCCGCTCAAAGCGTTTGCCAAAAGGGTCAATTCCCTGCTCAGCCAGCGCAGCCATTTTTTCACGGCGGATAATCTGCTGGTCGTTTAATTCCTCAATATGTTCAGTAGTCATGTTTTTCCTCCAAAAGTTTTCCTACCTATTTTATCATAAAAGATAGGGAAATTCATCTATATTTGGCTATAAAGTAAGAAAAAAAGCTAGAAATCCAGCTTTAATTTTCTGCCTTTTCAAGTAAGTAATCCGTATTATTCCAAGTGATCAGCTCAAAATTCTCAAAGTCTTCTGTTTCAAGGATAGTGATGCTGGCATTGGTCAGGCCGCCATTCTTGCGCAGGAGAGGTGTGTCATAGCCTAGCATAGTACGAATGCTGGCGGTTAAGTTGGCTCCGTGCCCGACAATGAGCACTTGTTCATAGTCCTTGTCCTTTAAGGTCTTGATGAAGGAAATGGTCCGGTGGGTTGTATGATAAACCGACTCAGCGTCAAAAAAAGTATGATTAAATTGCGAAAGGTTGTGGCGGAAGGCAGCCATCTGATGTGGATAGATGGCTTCAATGGTAGAAATTTTTGCGCCTTCTAGTTTTCCCAACTGCCATTCTCGCAGTTCAGGTACTGATACGATTTCAGTCGGAAACTGGCTTTCTTTTTGAATAATCTCAGCAGAGCGAATGGCGCGTGGGAGGTCGCTGCTGAAAATTTTTCCAAATTGTGTCTGAGCCAGATGTTTTCCTAGGGTATGCAGTTCTTCAACGGCGGTTGGCAGCAGTGGCGAATCACCGCTGGCTCCCTGAAAGCGGCCTTCCTGATTCCATTCCGTTCTTCCGTGTCGGACAAAGTATAATTTCATAGTGGTTGATTGTTTCTTTCTTGTTAGAGTTTATTGAGAATATTAGGTGCAGTGTTGAAGAATTATGAGCCAGGATTTTCCTTAAGGTCCGCAAAGTCAGCTTGAACAAAATCTGCTAAATCTTGAGCCTTGATTTCGATACTGCGGCCGACTTCGCCAGCAGACACGATGATGCTATCTCTCTCTAGAGCTGACTGGTCGATATAGATTGGAAAGTTGTGCTTTTGACGGATACCGACAGGATTGTTGGCTCCGTGGATATAGCCTGTTGTCTTTTCCAAGTCTTTCTGGGGAATCATGCTGACTTTTTTATTGCCGGAAATCTTGGCCATTTTCTTTTCAGATAGATGTTCTGTGATAGGCAGGATACCAATCAGTGTGCCAGTCTTGTCTCCTGTCAAGGCTAAAGTTTTATAAATCTGCGAACGGTCCAAACCATCGGCTGGGTGTTCTGCTAAGGCATTTAACTGCAGACCTTTATGTTCAATCTTAGCCTTGCTTAAAATTTGCTCGACCAGAGTTTTTTTGATTTTTGTTTTTTTAGCCATTAGTATATCTCTCTTCTAATTGTGACATCCAGAGACCCAACCAGGTTCCCAGACCGAAGAAAAAGGCTGCAAGGACAAGTGTCAATACAGAAACTCCATGATAGCTTATGCTTTCACTGTTTCCTGCTTGTGGCACTACAATGAGAAGTGTACTGGATAGGACAATGCCAATGATAAAGTGATAGACACGAGAGTAGTAGTTTTTCAAAATATGATCCATCAGTTTAGAGAAGAGAATCAGTGCTAAGGCGCCTCCGATTCCGATAGGAAGAAAGGTTCCCAAGAGATCCAGTTTGCGAAATCCATTCAGCATAGGGGTATAGAGTCCTAAAATCAGGAGAAGGTTGGACGGACTGAGTCCGGGAATTAAAATGCCCAGTGCAATCAGGGCTCCTGCTAAGATAAAAGAGAGGAAGTTAGCTGGCAAGGTGCCGACCATACCATTTAAGGAATAAAGAAAGATTCCTGAGAGGATGAGGCTGACCCAGAAAACGAGAATATCAACCCGATCACGCTCACTTTTAGCAACAGACTCTTTAATGAGGCTGGGAACAGTTCCAATAATGGCTCCCGCAAATCCCCAGAGGACAATCACTTTGTAGTTGTCCAGCAGCAGATTGACAGGATAGGAGAAAGCGGCAATTCCTAAAATCATTCCGATTCCAACTGGTATGAAATAGAGAACATTTTCGACGAAGTTTTCTTTTAAATGGGCTAAAAAATGAATCAGGCGCTCGTAAATACCTAGGATAGCTGCTAAAACACCGCCTGAAACTCCCGGCAAAATAAAGCCAAGTGCAATGACCATTCCTTTGAAAATTCTATTCAACCAAGAAATCATTGTATTTTCCTTTTCTAATTTCATTTATCAAATCATTATATCATAAAATATAGGCTTTATTAAGAGGAAACGGCTGGAAATTTCCTATTTTGTGACAATAAAAAACGACAGCAGTCTTTGAGACTTGAGCTGTCGTTCTGAGCTATTGATTTTCTTTAGGAACTGTAAATAGCTTTTGATAGGTAGCTGTCTGGTCTTTCAAGGTTGACAGCTGGTTCAAATCAAGATAATGAGAGAAACCAGTCAGCTGACCTTGTGATGTGTACTGGTGCAAGTCGTAATCTTGCTCAGTATTTGGTGCGGCATTGTAGTAACCATCGTCATTACCATAAGTCGGAATCCAAATTGCTGTGAACTTATCGGTAGAGATGCTATGCTCCTCCATAAAATAAGTTCCAATATAGATACCAATATTTTTAACACCAAGTGACTCTAGCTTGGCTCGGAAAGCTTCAACTCCCGCATTCATGTCGGACATGGTTTTTTCTTCCACGTCTAGCCAATAATAGGTTGGATGGTACTTGGCAGAAGCCTTGTAGAAACTTTCAGCTTCTTTTTCCATTTCCTTTTTGCTATTGGCGGCTACATAGGCATAGACAGCGACAGGGATGTTACGCTTTTGAAATTCTTTGATATGTCTTTCATAAGACTTGTCCAGACCATTCAGATGGGTTGCTGCATTTTCTTTTTTGGCCTGCGCTCCACTATGAACACGGACAATTACTCCTGAAACATTCTGTGCGAGTAAGTCGTAATTAATCTCACTTGGCAGCTGCCAGCCAGAAATGTCAATGATTGGTCTGGAAATAAACTCTTCATCCAAGGACGAATCTTCAGATGTTTCCTCTTTTTTTGAGGAACTTGGAGTTTGTTTAGTTTGTGAAATTTTTGCCTGTGCTTGCTTTTCCTGAGAGTCAGTAATTTGCTTGCTTATCAAAATTAAAGCGATAAAAGAAGCAAAGAAAATTAGGATTGCAAGCGGTTTAATCCTCTTCCTCATACTGGTTTATTTTAACTTAAAACAAATAAAAAAGCAAAAAATATCCCCAGAATTGCTGGAAAATGAATAAAATGTAATATAATTGAAATATTATAATGCAAAAACAAGACGCTTTGAAAGCTCAAAATGTCTTGTTTTTTTTAAGAGATTAGCGAAGCTGTGGAAGGTGAGTTGCCGTTGGATAAATCATTTTGCTTTTTCTTACCTTTTATAATAGCTTTTGAATGAGCTCTTCAATCTTTTGGGGAGAGGTTTGTGGAGAGAAGCGTTTGATGACTGTTCCGTCTCGGCTGACCAGAAACTTTGTGAAATTCCATTTAATCTTCTCACCCAGAAGACCGCCCTTTTCTTTTTTGAGCCAGTCAAAGAGTGGAGCGGTATGAGGACCATTGACATCAATCTTGGCAAATCTGGGAAAGGTCGTTCCGTAGTTAAGGCTGCAAAAGCTGTTGATTTCTGCAGCGTCTCCGGGAGCCTGCTGGCCAAACTGATTGCAGGGGAAATCCAGGATTTCAAATCCGCCTTTCTGATAGCGCTCATAGAGTTCCTGCAGTTCTTGATACTGAGGAGTGAAGCCGCAGCCAGTCGCTGTATTGACAATCAGCAGAATCTTTCCTTTATAATCACTCATTTTTTGCGGACTTCCGTCTTGTTTTTGGATTTCGATATCATAAATGTCTGTCATGTTATCCTCCTTTGTTTGCTTCCTATCTTATCACATTTTTATATAAATAAGGCAAAGCAAGCCATGATTGTCCCTGTCTTTGCGCTAGTGCTTTTTTTTCAATCCAAAAGGTGGTATAATGAGAATTGAATTTTTAGAAGTTTAATGGTGAAATATGAAAATTGACAAGAAGCACTTGTTGAATTATTCCATCTTGATTCCCTATTTGATTTTATCTGTTTTGGGATTGATTGTGGTCTATTCAACGACGAGTCCTACCTCGATTCAGGCCGGAGGAAATGGTTTTGGCATGGTCTTGAATCAGGGGATTTTTTGGGTAATAAGTCTCTTTATAATTGCGCTCCTATATAGAATCCGCTTGGGTTTCCTGAAAAAAGGAGGCATCCTGACTATAGTTATCTTTGCTGAGATTATCCTCTTGCTCTTATCTCGTTTTATAACAGGGACTATCAACGGAGCTCATGGTTGGCTGAGGCTTGGAGCTTTCAGTATTCAGCCTGCGGAGTATTTGAAGATTATTCTGGTCTGGTATCTAGCTTTTCGCTTCACAAAGAGGCAGGAGGAGATAAAGGTCTATGACTATCAAGCCCTGACTCACAACCATTGGTTTCCTAAAGCCTTTAATGACTGGCGGACCATGGTGGCTATTCTGATTGGGATTGTAGCGATTATGCCAGACCTTGGGAATGCGACTATTCTATTTTTGACCGTCGTGATAATGATAGCTGTCAGCGGGATTGGCTACCGATGGTTTTCTACGATGCTGGGAGCCATTGTTAGTGTTTCCGGCTTGGTTCTGGCGAGCATTTGGTTGATTGGGGTTGAGCGCGTGGCCAAGATTCCAGTCTTTGGGTATGTGGCCAAGCGTTTCAGCGCTTTCTTTAATCCCTTCAAGGATTTGTCTGGTTCAGGCCACCAATTGGCTAATTCCTATTATGCTATGAGTAATGGCGGCTGGTTTGGTCTAGGTTTGGGTAACTCTATTGAGAAGCGTGGCTATTTACCGGAAGCTCATACAGACTTTGTATTTTCTATCGTGATAGAAGAGTTTGGTTTCTTTGGTGCCAGTCTGATTTTAGCCTTACTCTTTTTCCTGATTCTGAGAATTATCTTGGTAGGGATTCGGGCCAAGAATCCATTTAACTCCATGATGGCTTTGGGAATTGGCGGTATGATACTCATGCAGACCTTCATCAATATCGGTGGTATCTCAGGTCTCATTCCTTCTACAGGAGTAACCTTCCCCTTCCTATCGCAAGGAGGGAACAGTCTTCTGGTCTTGTCAGTAGCCATTGCCTTGGTACTCAATATTGATGCCAACGAACGTCGTGATGCCCTGTATGAGCAGATGGAAGCGGAGGCACAAGATCAGTCTGAGGAATCTTAATCGCAGTTCGTGTGAACAGTTGTTGCAAAAATGAAAGGTGCAGATTATGTCATTTAACAAATTAGAAAGCTACAGCAATAAAGAAGTGATTCGAGAAGAAGTCGCCATTTTGACAGACTTGCTTGCCGACATTACTCGGAATCTTCTCAGCCCTGAGACCTTTGAAAAAATCTCCCTCATGGAAGAGCTGGCTGTCAACTCCAAGTATCATGAGTTAAAAGCAATTGTAGAAGAACTGACGACGGATGAAATGGTTTATATTTCCCGTTATTTCTCTATTTTGCCGCTTTTGATTAATATCTCAGAAGACGTGGACTTAGCTTATGAAATCAACCACCAGAACAATATCAATCAAGATTATCTTGGGAAGCTGTCAACAACTATTGACCTGATTTCAACGCGGGAAAACGCTCAGGAAATCTTGGAAAATCTGAATGTTGTGCCAGTACTGACTGCTCACCCGACTCAAGTTCAGCGCAAGACTATTCTGGACCTAACCAATCATATCCATAGCTTGCTGCGTCAGCATCGAGATGTTAAAGCGGGTCTGGTCAATGAGAAGAAGTGGCTAGGAAATCTCCGCCGCTACATTGAGCTTATGATGCAGACAGATATGATCCGTGAGAAGAAGCTGAAAGTGACCAATGAGATTACCAATGTCATGGAGTACTATAACAGCTCTTTCCTACAAGCGATCACTAACTTTATGGTCGAATACAGACGCTTGGCGGAAGAGCGGGGGATCAAGCTGGATAATCCTAAGCCTATTACCATGGGAATGTGGATTGGTGGAGACCGAGATGGCAATCCTTTTGTAACCGCAGAAACCCTCAAACTATCAGCTACCCTCCAGAGTGAAGTCATCCTCAACTACTACATTGACAAGGTTTATACACTCTATCGCACCTTCTCGCTATCGACCAACCTCTCAGAAACTAGTCAGGCAGTAGCAGAAATGGCAGCTCTGTCTACAGACAAGTCTGTTTATCGGGAAAATGAGCCTTACCGCCGAGCTTTCCACTATATCCAGTCCAAGCTGATTCAAACCTTGCTTTACCTTAAAGAAGGCAACTTTTCAAGTGACGATCAGCGATTGACTGACCGAGCTGAGGAAAAATTGTCTGCGAAGGCCAATCTTTCTGTCAGCAATAAAGGAAGAGAAATTATTCCTAACTATATCCAGTCTCGTATCAGCGAGACCCTGACAGAGCTGAAGAAAGAAGAGACACCTTCTTACAAAACAGCTCAGGAATTCAAGGAAGACTTGCAGGTCATTTATGATTCTCTTATCGAACATCATGGCGAAGCCTTGGTAAATGGGGACTTGACTGAACTTCTCCAAGCGGTTGATGTTTTTGGCTTTTTCTTGGCCAGCATTGATATGCGGCAGGATTCCAGCGTTCATGAGGCCTGTGTGGCTGAGCTCTTGGCTTCAGCTAATATTGTTCAAGATTATAGTAGTCTGTCTGAGGAAGAGAAGTGCCAAGTACTGCTCAAGCAGCTGCTTGAAGATCCTCGTATCCTATCAGCTACTCACGAGCCTAAGTCTGAACTCCTGCAAAAAGAACTGGAGATTTTCAAAACAGCCCGTCAGCTAAAAGATGCCATTGGTGAGGAAGTCATTAAGCAGAATATTATCTCTCACTCGACCAGTGTATCAGATCTACTTGAGTTGGCTATTATGCTTAAGGAAGTAGGGCTGATTGATGAAAACGGGGCACGTGTCCAGATTGTTCCGCTCTTTGAAACCATTGAGGACTTGGACAATTCCTGTGATACTATGGAGAAATACCTGTCTCTGCCGATTGCGCAGAAGTGGATTGCTTCTAAGGATAATTATCAGGAAATCATGCTGGGCTATTCAGACAGTAATAAGGACGGTGGCTACCTGTCTTCTTGCTGGACTCTCTACAAAGCTCAGCAGCAGTTGACAGCTATCGGTGATCAATTTGGCGTAAAAATTACCTTCTTCCATGGCCGGGGAGGTACGGTGGGACGTGGTGGCGGCCCAACCTATGAAGCCATTACTTCTCAGCCACTCCGCAGTATCAATGACCGGATCCGTCTGACTGAGCAAGGGGAAGTCATTGGTAATAAATATGGAAATAAAGACGCAGCCTACTATAACTTGGAAATGCTAGTGTCTGCTGCCATTAACCGCATGGTAACTCATAAGAAGAGCGATAGCCATACGTCTGATAAATATGAGCGAATTATGGACCAAGTAGTTAATCGCAGTTATCAGATTTACCGTGATTTAGTCTTTGGTGACGAGCGTTTTTACGATTATTTCTTCGAATCCAGCCCAATCAAGGCTATTTCTAGCTTTAATATCGGTTCTCGTCCAGCTGCCCGTAAAACAATCACTGAAATCGGTGGTCTCAGAGCTATTCCATGGGTCTTCTCATGGTCTCAAAGTCGGGTTATGTTCCCAGGCTGGTATGGTGTTGGGTCAAGTTTCAAGGAATTCATTGATGAAGACCCAGAAAATAACTTAGCCTTTCTGCAATTTATGTATAAGAGATGGCCTTTCTTCAAGTCACTCTTATCAAATGTAGACATGGTTCTGTCTAAGTCAAATATGAATATCGCTTTTGAGTATGCGCAGCTTTGTGAAGATCAGAATGTGCGTGATATTTTCAATATTATCTTGGATGAGTGGCAGCTGACTAAGGATGTAATTCTAGAGATTGAAGGGCACGATGAGCTTCTGGCAGAAAACACCTATCTGAGAGATAGCTTGCACTATCGTATGCCTTACTTTAATGTTTTGAACTATATCCAGCTGGAGCTAATCAAGCGTCAGCGAAACGGCCAGCTCACACCTGATCAAGAAAAACTGATTCACATCACCATCAACGGTATTGCGACTGGTCTGCGAAACTCTGGCTAATACAAAGAGAAAATCGGAATTGTTCCGGTTTTTTCTATTTTTGTAACCAAAGTGCTTCTTAATTCGTTATACTAGTGAAGGAGGGGGTGAGCTTATCAAACTAGATGAATATGAAACAATCTTGATAGGCTTTGCTCGCGAGATTGTCTCCTATCTGCAGAAGTCAGGGGCTTCTAAAGTGGAAGCAGAAGATGTAGTTCAGGACGTTTTTGTCAAGATGTTGGAAACAGAGGTTATTATTCCGGCGGAAAAGATGCGAGCTTGGATGTATCGAGTTTCCATCCGGCGCTATATCGACAGATATAGGAGAGATAAGCATTATTTGGAGATTTTGCGAAAAGAATTTTTTGGAAAAGATCTTGTCAATCCCTTTGAAAATGAAGATTATGAGCTGCTAAGAAGTATGATAGAAGCTCTGCCGCTCAAGGAAGCCACGCTTTTAGAACTCTATTATTTTCAAGATTTCACGGTCAAGGAGATTGCCCAAATCATGTCTTACTCAGTGAGCAAGGTCAAGATTCAGCTGATGCGCAGTCGTGTTAAACTCCGAAAGGAGCTGGAAAAGAAAGGATATCGAAATGGAAACATTTGAAAATGTTGCAAAGAAAAGCAGAAGAAAAAGACTCTGGAAGACAGTCGCTATTAGCTCCGTTGTATCTTTAGTTCTCTTAGGTCTTCTAGGAAAGGGGTTGGCAGAATTAGCCTCTGATAACGGACGAGACTTGCAGAAACAGTACGAAGTTATGTCCGAAATCGCCTATCCTAATGTTGACTATGACAGTCTATACTACAATCCGACCTCTTATCTTTCGGGAACATTACGTTCTGATCGTTTTAAAGACCTTGATGGAGTGATGGTGGATTATCCAGCCTATGAGGGGAACTATTCACTAACAGGTTCTTATAAAAATCCGACGTCAGAGGCGACTTATTCCTCTACCTCAGGGACCTATACGCGAGAGCTTCGGCAGAAATATCCGGTCTTTTACAATGTCAATGCCAAACAGACGAAGTCTTCAGATCCAGCACCTCAGGAACTTGTATTTGTCAAAGAAATGCCAAATCAATTGGTAGAAATAGCTCTGACTTTTGATAAACCTTACACTTATAAGGAAATCCAGCAGATGATACCGAGCAACCTCAAGATTAACTGGTACTGGATTGGCAGTCAGTCAGAAGATGGTGAAAATGGTATGGCATTGCGCACCGATCCTCAGACGACTTACGGAGCTAATAGTACGCTGCTTAATCCCTATCCGTCGGACGGCAAAAAAGAGAGCGAAGAGGCTAAGCAAGAGCAACAGACTTTCCTAGACTATTTGAAAAAGGCCGATAAAAACCTTTTCCCAACTGTCAACAAGTACAATATGTACAATGATGTTGAGGCCTATCTCAAGAAATTTGGTCAGCTAGATATTCGTGAAGCAGAAAATCGGGATCAATTGACCTTTTCTGGTATTATTCTGACTGGGAAAGCTGAGAATTTCAGCCAATTAGAAGGGAAAGAATGGATTGCTGCTTCGAGTATTGGTGCTTCCGTTTCCAATCAACCTTACTATAAATTAGACAAGGAATAATTCACAAAAAAATGCTAAAAGACTTGCATTTTCATTTAAATTTGATAAAATAGTAAGGAAAGTTAGACTGTATTGCCTACTGTCTATCTATAAAATATATTTTATTGGAGGCTTTTACTCAAATGGCAAAAGAAAAATACGATCGTAGTAAACCACACGTTAACATTGGTACTATCGGACACGTTGACCACGGTAAAACTACTTTGACAGCAGCTATCACAACTGTATTGGCACGTCGCTTGCCTTCAGCAGTTAACCAACCTAAAGACTATGCGTCTATTGATGCTGCTCCAGAAGAACGCGAACGCGGAATCACTATCAACACTGCGCACGTTGAGTATGAAACTGCTAAGCGTCACTACGCTCACATCGACGCTCCAGGACACGCGGACTACGTTAAAAACATGATCACTGGTGCCGCTCAAATGGACGGAGCAATCCTTGTAGTAGCTTCAACTGACGGACCAATGCCACAAACTCGTGAGCACATCTTGCTTTCACGTCAGGTTGGTGTTAAACACTTGATCGTCTTCATGAACAAAGTTGACTTGGTTGACGATGAAGAATTGCTTGAATTGGTTGAAATGGAAATCCGTGACCTCTTGTCAGAATACGACTTCCCAGGTGACGATCTTCCAGTTATCCAAGGTTCAGCTCTTAAAGCTCTTGAAGGTGACTCTAAATATGAAGACATCATCATGGAATTGATGGACACTGTTGATGAGTACATCCCAGAACCAGAACGCGATACTGACAAGCCATTGCTTCTTCCAGTCGAAGATGTATTCTCAATCACTGGTCGTGGTACAGTTGCTTCAGGACGTATCGACCGTGGTATCGTTAAAGTCAACGACGAAATCGAAATCGTTGGTATCAAAGAAGAAATCCAAAAAGCAGTTGTTACTGGTGTTGAAATGTTCCGTAAACAGCTTGACGAAGGTCTTGCAGGGGACAATGTAGGTGTGCTTCTCCGTGGTATCCAACGTGATGAAATCGAACGTGGACAAGTTATTGCTAAACCAGGTTCAATCAACCCACACACTAAATTCAAGGGTGAAGTTTATATCCTTACTAAAGAAGAAGGCGGACGTCACACTCCATTCTTCAACAACTACCGTCCACAGTTCTACTTCCGTACAACTGACGTTACAGGTTCAATCGAACTTCCAGCAGGTACTGAAATGGTAATGCCTGGTGATAACGTAACAATCGATGTTGAGTTGATCCACCCAATCGCCGTTGAACAAGGTACTACTTTCTCTATCCGTGAAGGTGGACGTACCGTTGGTTCAGGTATGGTTACAGAAATCGAAGCTTAATTCGATTCCGTTCCCAGATAACAATTATAGTCAGACACTAAACCCCGTGAAAACGGGGTTTTTTTAGTATTGTAATTGTTTTTAAAAATAAGGAAGAATAGAAGGTGATTGGAAATAACCAGATTATAGAGCTAGGTTTTTCGGAAGTAACTTGAAGACGATTTAGCCAACAGGAAGAGAAGAAGTATAGATATAAGCGTGATAGAAGTTTTGCCCTTTTTAATTAGGTTGGGGAAGAAGGTATCATTAAAAACAGAGATTCTTTCAGGAAGGATTTTCACTTTTCACTGAAAGTATAGTATAATAAGAAATAGAATACATTTGGAGAAGAAAAATGCCCTCAAAATCAGGATCATCACCTTATGCTAAAAATAATGACGGTAATAAAGAAATAGAAAAAATAATCTCAAAAGAAGGACTGAAAAATAACTATATATGGAACATGTTGGGGACAGTCTCATCTTCATTGATATCAGTCGTCTTGCTTCTACTAGCTTCTAGATTTCTAGATTCAAGAGATTCTGATATTTTTAGTATTGCTTATGCTCTTGGTCAGCAGTTCTTTGTTCTAGGTTATTTTCAAGTTAGAAATCTGCAATCTACGGATGTAAAAGAAAGATACCAATTTGCTTCTTATCATAACACGAGACTTTTTACGATCTTTTTGATGATTTTAACATCGTTTATCTATACTCTATGGCAAGGGTATGATGTTTATAAATCTAGTATTATTTTATTGCTTGTTCTTTATCGGGCTATAGATGCATATTCAGATGTTTTTCAAGGATTATTTCAGCAAAAAAATAGATCAGACTTAGCTGGAAAGGTGCAATTCTATAGGAGCTGGATTTGCATGTTAATATTTGCAATAGTCCTGTTGCTTACAAAATCATTGATGGTAGCTAGTATTGTTATTTGCTGTGCGAACTTCATTCTGACCTTCCCCTTAGATTTCAGAAGCTGTAGATTACATTTTTCTCAGGAAAAGTTTTCGCCTAAACTCCATGATGACAGAAAAAATGTGTATTCTATTTTGAAAAATAGTTTTCCCTTGTTTTTAAATGGATTTTTGATAACGTATATCTATAACGAGCCAAAAATTGATATTGATTTCCTTTTGACAAATGGCTATTTTTCATCTGGGGTTCAAAGAGACTTTAATGTTCTATTCATGCCTGTCTTTGTTCTATCCCTTTTATTCTTTGTCCTGAGACCGTTGACTACACAGCTTTCCATTTATTGGAATGAAAAGAAATTTACACTATTTTTCAAACAGGTCAATACTCTAAATCTAGTAATGACTGTTTTAGGACTCGTTATTGTTATTTTGGGTTATCTGATTGGTACAGAAGTGCTTAGTGCTGTCTATGGTATCCAATTACAGGAGTATAAACTTCCTTTCACAATATTACTTATAGGCGGTATTTTGAATGTTTTTGCTCTAGTGGTTGATATCATTATGACCATCTTTAGAAAACAGCATTATCTGATGATAGCCTATTTATTGACATTTGCTGTTTCAAAATTTATTACTTTACCATTTATCCGTGATCAAAAATTGCTGGGAGCTGCTAATTCCTTTTTAATCTCCATGTGCGTCTTTTATGCAACAAGTCTGATTATTTATGGCGTTGTTAAAAATCAGGAAAAAAGAAAGAAGTAGGATTCTATGAATATCTTATTTACATTAAATGATGCGTTCGTACCTCAAGTTGCAACCTGTATGTGTTCTATATTTGAGAATAATAAATCTGCTGAGAATATTACAGTATATTTAATTGGCGAGAGGATAAGCGAAGAGAATCAAAATAAATTAAAAGAATTCGCTAAAAGTTACGATAGAAAAGTTTGTATTATTTCTATAAATAATATCGCAGACTATATTGACTTTGATTTTGATACAAACGGTTGGTCTTCAATTATTTTAGCACGTCTTTTTTTAGATAAGCTTCTTCCACAAGAAGTTGATAGGATCTTATATCTCGATGGAGATACACTAGTTCTAGAAGATTTAGGTTCATTGTTTTATAGCGACTTAGGAGATAAGGTAATAGGTATGTGTCCTGAACCAACTGTCGATAAGTCAAGAAAGGAATTTCTAGCTTTGAAAGAGCATCCCTATCATAATTCGGGTGTCCTATTGATCGATCTAAAAAAATGGCGTAGGGAAGAGATTGGTAAAAAGGTCATAGAATTTTACCAATTTCACGAAGGAAAGCTATTCGCACCAGACCAAGATGCCTTAAATGGAGCCTTGAAAGAGCAAATTTTTACCTTGCCAATTTCCTTTAATTATTTTAATATTTATGATGTCTATCCTTATAAAACGTTGAGTGAATTAAGTAAGCCAACTAAGTTTATATCACAGGAAGATTTTAATCATTTTCGGAAAGCACCTACAATTATTCACTATCTTGGTGAAGAGAGACCTTGGCGGAAGGGGAATACGCATAGGTTTAAAAAGGAATACCTCTATTATCTCCACAAAACTCCATGGAAGGATACACCAATGGAAGAAGGTTGGCAGCTGTATTTTGTTTGTTTTAGAATCTTTAATATTGTTATGAAGCCTTTTCCAATGCTAAGATATAAGATTATCAATTCCCTAATTCCGAGCTTTATGAAATATAGAAAAAAACAGTTGCAAAAAAACAAAAAATAATGTGATGACATGTTATAGAAAGAATAGATTAAATTAATGAAAGTTTTAATGATAATTCCTGCTTATAATGAGGAAGAAAGTATTTTAAATACGGTTATGAGCATTGTAGAATATCGGAAGAAAGTTGATTTTGACTTAGACTACGTAGTTATCAATGATGGGTCAGTTGACAGAACTAAGGAGATTTTGGACAGCCATCATCTGAATGCTATTCATTTGGTTATGAATTTAGGGATTGGCGGAGCTGTTCAGACGGGCTATAAGTATGCTCTTGAGAAGAATTATGATGTGGCCGTACAGTTTGATGGAGATGGTCAGCATGATATTGAGTCGCTGGATGCTTTGCTGGAGCCTATTCGCCGTCAGCAGGCGGATTTGGTTGTTGGTTCTCGTTTTATCGGTGACAAGTCTTCGGAATTTCAGACGACTTTTATGCGGCGTTTTGGCATTACCATTATTTCAGCTTTTATTAAATTGACAACTGGCAAAAGGATTCTGGATACCACATCAGGCTATCGTTTGGCCAATCGAGACATTATTAGACAATTCGCTGCACGCTATCCTATCAAGTATCCTGAGCCAGAATCAATCGTCCATATCTTGAAGCGGAAATATAAAGTGGTGGAAGCACCAGCCAATATGTTTGAACGTTCGGGAGGAGTCTCTTCAATTACTCCGATTAAGTCCATTCGCTATATGATTGAGGTTTGCTCTTCAATCTTGATTGCTGCTTTTATGAAAGAGAGTGAATAATGTCCATTTTGTCTATTGTTATGCTGGTGGCTTCAGTCCTATTCCTGTATTTTGTCTTTCGGAATATCAATCAAAATAATATTTTATTTGAGCAAGCCTTTATGTGGATTATTATTGGCTTCGTTCTGATTGTTATTTCTATTTTTGATTGGATTCCCGTTTCGATTGCCAAATTGTTAGGCTTTGAGTTGACCTCAAACTTTGTCATGTCCTTGGCCATCTTTTTCCTGCTGGTTATTGTTTTTTTACATACTATTTCCATTTCAAAGCAAAAGGAGCAAATCAAGCAGTTGGTGCAAGAACTGTCCATCATGAAGCAAAGAATGTCAAAGTTAGAGAGTGAAAAAGATGAAAAATAACCATACCTGGGTGATTTGCGCCTATGGCGAAAGTGAATTTTTAGAAGCTTGTATCTTGTCTTTGCAGGCTCAAACCTTGCCATCAAAGATTATCTGCTATAGCTCAACACCGTTGGATTCAATTAAGCAGCTGTGCCAGAAGTACTGTATTCCTTTTTACACGAAAGAAGGCGGTGGTATCGGTAAGGACTGGAATAATGCCCTTACCTTTGTTGAGACTTCTTATGCTACCATTGCTCATCAGGATGACTACTATGAGCCAACTTATCTAGAAGCAGTGATGCAAAAAATAGAGCAGTCGAAGGACATTCTCATTGCCTATACAGACTATTTTGAAGAGAAAAATGGAGTCAAAATTCCGGCTAATACCAATCTGAAAATCAAGACTCTCATGCTTAAAACCTTGAATCTGATGTCATCCAGTCGTTTTTGGAGAAATCGAGTTCTAGCTTTTGGCAATCCCATTTCCTGTCCGGCGGTGACATACAACTTAGAGGCATTAAAGGATTTTCGATTTGATGAGGAAATGCGTGTGAGTCTGGATTGGTATGCTTGGTACAAAATTAGCGCCTATAAGGGTCGCTTTGCTTATATTTCTGAGAAGCTTATGTGCCACCGGATTCATGGAGAGTCGGAAACAACCAAGACTATTTCAGATAATACTCGAACCAAAGAGGACTTGTTCATGTACCAGCTTTTCTGGCCAAAGTGGGTTGCTAATCTAATAAATAAAGCATACATGAAGAGTCAAGATGCTAACTCAAACTAATAGAGTTATTTACAAGGAAAGTATATGAAAGATTTAATATCTGTTGTTGTAACTTGTTACAACCATCAAGATTATATTGAACAGTGTTTGCGCAGTATTTTTGCTCAGACCTATCAAAATATTGAGTTACTGGTATTGGATGATGGCTCCTCTGATCATTCTGCTGAAATCATAGAGTCTGTCTTGGCGGATTCCCCTTTTCCGACGCGGTTTGAAAGTCATGAAAATATGGGGGTTGTCAAGACAAGAAACAAGGCTTTGCAGCAAATTCAAGGCACTTATTTTATTTTTGTGGATAGTGACGATTTTCTGGATTCGGACTATATTGAGAGTTTCTACACAAGCATGGTGCAAGAGGAGGCAGATATTGTCTATGGTGATTTGTATGATCCTGATAAAAAGGAAGTTTACCTTAAATCACGGCCTTATGACAAGCTAGCTTTCTTAACGGAGAATTATATTTCCAATTGCTCCCTCATTCGTCGTTCGGTTGCTGAAGGTATTTATTATGACGAAGCGCTGAATCGTGAGAAACTGGAGGACTATGATTTTCTTTTAAACTTAATTATCAATCAAGGTGCAAAACCAGTTTATGATGCAAAAACAAAGCTGAATTACCGGGTCTTTGATAAGGAATCAATCTCTAAACGGGATTCTACGAGATATCATTACGAAATGTATCTGAAAATCCTGCGTAAGTATGTGAGACAGATACCAGATGATATTTACCAAGCTCTGGGCCAGAACATATTTACACTGGAAGGTCGTTTGGATGAACTGATTCAGCATATGGATAAAGTGAACGACTATGTTCTTGAACTGCAGGAGGATCAGCGGCAGTTACATAAAAATCTAGATTCCTTGAAATCCAGACTGAGAACGATAAAGGAACAGCGTGATGAGGCTATTCAGGAGCAGTTTCGAATTCGCCGATCTATTTCCTATCGGCTGGGGAATAGTGTGATTACTCCATTGAAACGTCTGGCTCGATTAGTCAAAAATCCTCGCAGTATCAAAGCTGCTTTAAGTCGGATTAAGCAACAGCTGGTTCGTTTGAAACGCCAAGTTAAGTCTCCTAAGGTTTATTATTATCAATGGCTGCGGAACTCTCAACGAGAAAAAGCTCTTGCTTCAGTTTCAAGCGGCGAAAAAGTCTTAGTCTATGTCATTTTTGAATCCGAGCCACGCTTGCAGCAGTACAAACTTATCTTTTTAGAAAAGTTAGCAGCTTTGGCTGATAAGACTTTCATCGTCGTTAACGGCGGACTGGTTGCAGAAGATTTAGAAACTTTAGGACAGTATGGTCAAGTCTTGGTGCGGGATAATACCGGCTATGATACAGCAGCTTTTCGTGAAGGTATTCTTTCCTTGGGAAAGGAAACGTTGCAGCATTGTTCTCAGCTGATGCTCGTCAATGACACCAATATCGGACCTATGAGTGATTTAGCGGCTGTCTTTCAAACTATGGCTGGCCGAAATCTTGATTTTTGGGGAATTTCCTATGGTGAGACCCAGGAAGATATTACTGGATTTAACCGCTATGGTTACATTCCCAACCACCTACAGTCTTATTTTTTGGTGATTGAGCCTTTGCTGCTTCAGTCCGAAGAATTCTACGACTATTGGCAAGTGCTGACTGACACGGATTCACGAGAAGAAGCTATCGGAAAGCATGAAACGACTTTTACCAAGTACTTTGCTGACTTGGGATATCGTTACGACGCCTTGGTTCACGAAAATCGGGATTCGGCTATGTATATTCACCCATTAAGGATGTTAAAGGCGGGCAGTCCTCTGATTAAGTATACTTCTTTGAAGAATTATGATGATCAGCAGTTTTTGTGGCAAGGTCTGGAAAGAGAATCGGAAGTTCCTGATTTGTTGGACTATGTTCGGGAGAAGACAGACTACCCAGTGGATATTCTTGAGAATATAGTTCAGAAATTCAAAGATGTGCCTCGTAATCAATATATTCTCATCATTGACGGTGTAGAGAATATCATTCCGCAGTGTACGCGCTACCGTGTTCTCAATAAGGCAGAACAGCTTAGAAAGAATGGCTTTGCTGTGAAAGTGGTCAATGCGTCTGAGTTTAGTCTGGCTCATGCCCAGTATGCCAGCCACATCATTATCTACCGCGCTCCTTGGTCCGCCCAGCTCCAGCTTTTATGCGATTTGGCTCGGGAGGAGCATAAGCCAGTTTATTTTGATATTGATGATTTGGTCTTTGATACCCTTTACACGGATCAGCTGAGTTATACCCAAGGCTTGTCTGATAAGGAAAAGGGCAATTACGATGCTAGTGTCAAGAATTACGGGAAAATGCTGGCGGCTTGTGATGGGGCGATTACCTCTACGAATCAGCTAAAAGAGGAATTGCTCAAATACAAGGACTCCGTCCTGCTGAATCGTAATCTGGCATCCAGCGAATTGATTGTGGTTAGCTCGCAGTTCTTGAAGGAAGACTTTGGTACAGACGACAGAATCAAAATCGGCTATTTCTCTGGCTCTATCAGCCACAATGAAAATTTTGAGCTCATCAAGCCGTCTATCAAAGAAGTTCTTGACAACTACCCAACCGTTGAGCTTCATATTGTAGGGCACTTGGATATCCCGCAGGATATGAAACAATATTCGCAGCGTATTATCGTCCATGAGTATGTGGACTGGAAGGCCTTACCTCAGCTGATTAGTCAGGTTGATATTAATCTAGCTCCGCTGGTTGACTCAGTCTTTAATCGGGCCAAGTCAGAAATCAAGTGGATAGAAGCAGCTCTAGTCAAGGTGCCAACGATTGCCAGTCATATCGGTGCTTTTTCTGATATGATGATTGACGGTCAGACGGGACTTTTGGCTAAAGATGGTGAATGGAAAGAAAAGCTGGAAAGTCTGATTCTTTCTGCGGATTTACGCAGAGAACTGGCGGAGAATGCCTACGCTTTTGTATTAGAAAATTGCAGTTTAGATAAAAAAGATGAAATGGTGACTTATTTTGAAAAGAAATAAAGAAGTCAAAGTCGAGAATATTTTCTTGTTACTGGCAAGTGTATTTGTCTTGACTTTTATGATTGCACAGCCGATTAATCGGGTGCCTGATGAGACCAATCATGCTCGTATGACATGGGAAATCTTCCATAAACCGACTAGTCGAACATATAAATGGATGGATAAAATCCCATCCGCTCCGAATGTTTCGCCGGCAGAGTACAAGCAACTGTTCTCAGAGAAGATAGATCTGGCGCAAGAAGAGTTTACCTTTGGCTTTAATCTCAAGGCTATCTCTTTTCTGCCTCAGCTACTAGGTATGACCTTGGGAAGCATGCTTTATCCGTCAGTAGGCTTCATCGTGATGATGGGGAGGCTCTTTAATGCTTTGGCATATATCATCGGGGTTTATCTGCTGATTAAATACTTCAAATATGGCAAAAAAGCTCTGCTTTTCCTATCTCTTTTGCCTATTATGGTCCAGCAGGCTGCTTCTCTCTCTTACGATGTGATGAGCTATCTGGAGATTATGTTGGCGGTTGGCTTTTTGACCAATATTGCCTACCATAAGAAATTCACTAATAGAAATGTACTGGAGCTTTTGGTGATTTCTATAGGCCTCTTTGTCACCAAACCGAATAATGTCCTTTTATTAGGCTTGCTGCCTTTTGTTGATTTTGAGTTTGAAGGATTCCTTGCGGTTCTGAACAAGACTTTTGTTGCAACCAAAGCTTTTGTAGCTCGTTATCGCGCTATCTTCTATGTACTTGGCTTTTCCGCTTTCTTTCTTGCCTTGCATCTGGCATTTCGCAATCAGGGAGGGCTCGTGCACTATGGTCAAGTCTTGCTGAATACGCTCTTTAAGCAAAGTGTTAATGGCGACTTGAATACGATTTTGACAATCGGTATGTTTGGCTTTTTGGGGAATTTTACTATCCAGCTGCCGCTTTGGCTGATTTTTATCGATGTGGCAGTTTTGGCGCTTATCTTTTTGCAGTCGCAGAAGGATTTTATGTCCAAGGGCTATACAGTCATGTCGCGTTATCTGTTTTTGGTTCAAGTGATTGCTGTTGTGTCGATTATGTATCTGCAGTGGACGCCTATCGTCCTAGGTAAAGGAGCCATGATATCAGTTGGTGCTCAGGGACGTTATTTTACACCCTTCTTGATCTTACTGCTACCAACTGTTGCTAATCTAGGAACCTTGGACATTAAAGACAGGGTGGTGAATCGAATGATGGTTGGGACTCTGGTAGCTAACTTCTTGGTTTCCCTCTACTTGATGGTGCCCTTTTATTGGAATGTACTAGGATAAGCTATGAAAAAAAAGATATTATTCATTTCGCCGACTGGAACGCTGGATAATGGAGCTGAAATCTCTATTGTCAATTTGATGGAATACTTGGTCCAGACGGGCCATCAGGTTATCAATGCGATTCCGGATTATCATGTAGCCGTTCAGCAGGACTATATATCCAGCTTGGCTGCCTTGGCTATTGAGACTATAGCCTTGCCGTCAGTTAAATGGTGGTGGGAGGATGCGCCTGGTGGCCTGCCAGATAGTCCTGAGACTAGAGCTCGGTCATATCAGGATAATACCTCAGCGCTCAGAAAGATACTAACGGAGCGAAAGATTGATTTGGTTATTACCAATACGGTCAATATGTTTCAAGGTGCAGTGGCAGCGGCCTGCGAGGATGTTCCGCATTTCTGGCTGATTCATGAATTTCCTGACGGAGAGTTTGGCTACTATAAGGAAAAGCTAGATTTTATCAGTGATTATTCACAGGAAATATTTGCAGTTAGAGGTGCCTTGCAGAGACAGTTACAGGAGCTGCTGCCAGACAGAAAAGTCTTGTCTTTTGCCCCTTTTACGAAAATTCATCCTACTGATACAGGAGAAAGGGATGGAGTCGAAAGGCGTATCGTGTCAGTTGGACGTTTGACAGAGCGGAAAAATCAATTAGAATTGGTAAAGGCCTATAACCAGCTATCTCAGCCAAAACCTGCCTTAGTTTTTATCGGTGCTTGGGATGAGGAGTACAAAAAACAATGCGATACTTATATCTCTGAACATCAGGTAAAAAATATTAGCTTCCTGGGACACAAGGACAATCCTTGGGCAGAGGTGACGGCAGCAGACCTAGCGGTATTTCCGTCTGCAATGGAAACCTTTGGCTTAGTCTATATTGAAGCGATTATGAATGGCCTTCCGACCATTTTGTCGGACAATCCTGGTCATCTATCCGCCTATGAAATCTTTGAAGAAGGTCAGCTCTATTCATCTGGCAATATCGAGGGGTTGGCTGATAAGATAAACATTGCCTTGGCAAACTTTGAGGGATTAAAAGACCAGTCGGTGGCCAATCTTGGCAAAATCCAAGAGCGCTACTCGGTTCAGAGTGTTTACCAAAACTTATTGGATAAGGTTGAAAACACTGAAATGTACCAGGCTAATTCCTTGCGCCATGTCAAGTGCTTATTGGATACAAATTTACCTTCTCAACAAGCCAGCTCTTTCTTACGCAAAGTGAAAAATAAGCTGCTTTCTGGTAGAAGAGGTTAAAGAAAGAAAAGGACAAGTGTAGCCGCGGCTCTACCTGTCCTTTTTGTATTATACAAACACACTAGAAAGTGGTATAATAGAATGGATTGTAAAATCTTGAATTGAGGGAAATCATGAAACATGTCTTCATCATCGGGAGTCGGGGACTTCCTGCCAAATATGGAGGATTTGAAACCTTTGTCGAGAAATTGACAGAGCATCAAATCTCTTCTCAAATCCAATATCATGTGGCTTGCTTATCAGATGATGAAGCTTTTCATCATTTTGATTACAAGGGGGTAGACTGTTTTACAGTAAATCCACCTAAGCTTGGCCCAGCCCGAGTAATTGCCTATGATATGATGGCTGTCTCCTATGCCCTCAAGTTTGCTAAAAAAGAGCAGATTGAACAGCCTATTTTTTACATTCTTGGAAATACGATTGGTGCTTTTATCTTTCCTTTTGCTCGTCGTATCCATCAGGCAGGCGGTAAATTCTTTATCAATCCTGACGGGTTGGAGTGGAAGCGGGCCAAATGGTCTAAGCCAGTTCAAGCCTATCTCAAGTATTCTGAAAAGGTCATGACCAAGCATGCAGACTTGGTTATAGCGGATAATCAAGGCATCGAAAGCTATATTCAAAAAGCTTATCCTTGGTCTAAAACGACCTGTATCGCTTATGGAACCGACCTTTATCTGTCCAATCTGACGGAAAACGAAGGCAAGGTCAGGGTCTTCTTTGAAAAGTGGGCCAGTAAGGAAAAAGACTACTACCTCATTGTCGGACGCTTCGTTCCGGAAAACAACTATGAAACCATCATTCAAGAATTTATGAAGTCCAAAACCCAACGTGACTTGCTGATTATCTGCAATCATGAGGGCAATCCCTATTTTGAAGAACTTAAGCAGAAAACGGGCTTTGACCGTGATTCTCGCATTAAGTTTGTCGGTACGGTCTACGATCAGAATCTGCTCAAATATATCCGTAATCATGCTTTTGCATACATACATGGACATGAGGTTGGTGGGACCAATCCGGGACTCTTGGAAGCTCTGGCTCAGACAGATGCCAATCTGGTGCTGAATGTGGACTTTAACCGTAAGGTAGCAAAAGAAACGGCTCTCTACTGGGAAAAAGAAAAAGGCCAGCTGGCCCAGCTGATTGACCGAGTAGATGCTCAAACAGAGTTTACGGAGCTAGGTCAAGCCGCTAAAGAAAATATGAAAGAAAACTACACCTGGGAAAAAATTGTGGGTGAATACGAGGATTTATTTTTATCATGAAAGTGACCATTCTTCTGTCCGCCTATAATGGGGAACAGTTTCTGGCCGAGCAGATTAAGAGTATCCAAGAGCAGACATATAGGGACTGGCAGCTGCTGATTCGTGATGATGGCTCTACAGATGGGACGCATGCTGTCATCGAAGACTTTTGCCGCAAGGATGACCGCATTGTCTTTATCAATCGGGAAAATCCACAAAATCTGGGTGTCATTCAGAGTTTTCATAGCCTGCTTCAATACCAAGATTCGGATTTCTATCTCTTTAGCGACCAAGATGACGTTTGGTTGCCAGACAAGATTGACATGCAATTGGCTGAGGCAGACAAATATGATAGCAGTCAGCCCTTGCTGGTTTATACTGACTTGAAGGTCGTGGATCAAGAGCTACAGGTTGTTCACGAAAGTATGATTCGCACTCAGTCGGATCACGCTAATACAGAACTAGTCCAAGAGTTGACGGAGAATACGGTAACGGGTGGAGTTTCTATGATAAATCGCGCCTTGGCCCAACTCTGGACAGGGAAGGAAGAGCATGAACTGCTCATGCACGATTGGTATCTGGGCTTGCTGGCTGCGGCCTTTGGCAATCTAGTCTATATTGACAAGCCGGGTGAGCTCTATCGCCAGCATTCGAATAATGTGCTAGGAGCTCGAACGCTCAGAAAACGCGTAAAAAACTGGGTTCGTCCCCATGTTCTTTTTGCCAAATATTGGAAATTGATAAAAGACAGTCAGACTCAGGCCAGAAATTTGCTAGTCCTGCCGCTGACTGCTGAAAATAGAGAGTTAATTGAGAACTTTGTGACCATTATGGAGGTGCCTTTCAAGGAGCGCTGGCGCAGGATTCGTCAGTATGGCTATCGTAAAAACCGCACTTTTCATACCCTTGTTTTTACGAGCCTCATTCTCACAAAGTTTGCTTATAAGGAGTAATATTCATGGATTTTTTTAGTAAAAAAAATCGAATTCTTTTGAAAGAATTAATCAAGACGGATTTTAAGTTGCGTTATCAAGGGTCCTTGGTCGGCTATCTCTGGTCGATTTTGAAGCCATTGATGATGTTTACTATCATGTATCTGGTCTTTGTCCGCTTTTTGCGCTTTGATGACGGGACACCTCACTATACAGTAGGGCTTTTGCTGGGGATGGTTTTCTGGTCTTTCTTTACCGAAGCTACTAACATGGGCATGCTTTCCATCGTTTCTCGGGGGGATTTGCTTCGTAAATTAAACTTTCCCAAGCATACCATCGTCATTTCATCGGTTCTTGGAGCGGCAATCAATTTTCTGATTAATCTAGTTGTTGTTTTCCTTTTCGCCCTGATTAATCAGGTGGAATTCGGCTTGCATACGCTAGTGATTATTCCTCTTTTTCTGGAGGTATTGGTTTTGGCAATGGGCTGTGCCCTCATGCTGTCTTCCTTGTTTGTGAAGTATCGGGATATTGGACCGATTTGGGAAGTGGCTCTTCAAGCAGGAATGTACGCCAGCCCTATTATCTACTCTCTGACCTTTCTTTTGCAGCGGAAGCAATTCTTTGTAGCTAAAATTATGATGCTCAATCCGATTGCTCAGATGCTGCAGGATATGCGCCATTTCATCGTTTCTCCTGTCAATGTCAGAGGCTGGGATATTGTGAACAACAAACTAATCGCCCTTATTCCTTATATGATTCCTTTTGTGATATTGGCTCTAGGTTTGTTCTTCTTTAATAAAAATGCTAAGAGATTTGCGGAGATTTTATAATGTCAAATAATATTGCAGTAAAAGTCGACCATGTAAGTAAATTCTTTCGATTGCCTACTGAGGCTACTCAGAGTTTGAGAACCAGTCTGGTCAATCGTTTTAAGGGGATTAAAGGCTACAAAGAACAGCATGTTTTGAAAGATATTTCCTTTGAGGTCGAAAAAGGTGACTTCTACGGGATTGTCGGCCGCAATGGCTCTGGTAAGTCCACCCTCCTTAAAATTATCTCTGAGATTTATATTCCGGAGAAGGGCAAGGTAACTATTGATGGTAAATTGGTTTCCTTTATTGAGCTGGGTGTTGGTTTCAATCCAGAACTAACTGGCCGCGAAAATGTCTATATGAACGGTGCCATGCTGGGATTCTCAACAGAAGAAGTAGACGCCATGTACGATGATATCGTGGAGTTTGCTGAGCTGGGCGAGTTTATGAACCAAAAACTTAAGAATTATTCCAGCGGTATGCAAGTGCGTCTGGCCTTTTCAGTGGCCATCAAGGCTCAGGGTGATATTCTGATTTTGGACGAGGTCTTGGCTGTCGGGGACGAAGCCTTTCAGCGTAAGTGTAATGACTACTTTAAAGATCGTAAGGAATCAGGTAAGACGACCATTCTGGTGACCCATGACATGGGAGCTGTTAAAAAATATTGTAATAAGGCTGTCTTGATTGAAAATGGCTTGGTCAAGGCTATTGGCAATCCAGATGATGTGGCCAACCAGTACAGTCTGGACAATGCGACTGAAACAAAAGCCATGAACGAAGGATTCCAGGTTGAGAATGCAGCAGTCTCTGATTTGAAGGTTAAGCTCTTGCATTCGCCTCAGATTTCACCTGAACAAGAGATTGAATTTGAAATTTCTTATCGGGTTAATCAAGACCTCCCGACTTATGTTTCCTTTTCTCTGACAGATATCGATCGAACTATCTGGCTTTACAATGATAATTCCATGGATCAGCCTACAGAGGGAGCTGGACAGAAGCGCTTGACTTACAAGTGCCATGTGACACAGATAAATAACGCTAAGTTAAAACTGCAGGTTTCAGTGCGGGATCAGGAAGAACAAATTCTAGCCTTTGCAGACTCTCAGAACAACCCAGTTATCTTAGTCAATCGTCAGGATATTAAGGATGACGATGTCTCTGCTAAGGATTCTGCCACTGGCTTAATCCAGCGTAATGGCAGTTGGAAGATTTCTCAATCATAAAGAATAAGGTAGTTTCATGGAACGAATATTACTCTATGTTCATTTCAATAAATGCAATCATATAAGCGGTCATGTCTTCTATCAATTGGAGCAGCTAAAGCCGCTTTTTTCTAAGATTATTTTTATTTCAAATAGTCCTTTGAGCAATGAGGACAAATGCCGGCTGAGAGAAGACTTGGGAATTTCTGACTTGCTTGAGCGGGCTAATCGAGGCTTCGATTTTGCAGCTTGGCGTGATGGCATGAACTGGCTGGGTTTTGACACTTTGCAGAACTCAGACTCTCTGACTCTCATGAACGACACTTGCTTTGGTCCTCTATGGGATTTAGCGCCGATTTATCAGCGCTTTGAAGAGGATCCGCAAGTCGATTTTTGGGGAATGACTAATTTTCGCAAGACCAGGTACTTTGAAGAACACCTGCAGAGCTACTTTGTTACCTTTAAGCAGTCAGTTCTCAAAGACAAGACTTTCCGTGAATTTTGGTCTCAGGTAGAAGATTTTACTGACGTTCAAGATGTGATTGACCATTACGAGACCCAGTTTACCAAGCGTTTTGTAGAGGCAGGATTCAGATATCAAGCTCTACTTGATACACGTCAGGAAGAAGCAGGAGAATTGGTTCATCCAGATTTTTCATACTATAAGCCACTTAAGATTCTGGAAGCAAAGATTCCTTTTCTAAAGGTAAAAGCTCTCACAGGTAATCCTTTTTTAGCTAGGTATTTGCTGGAAGATCTTGAAACCAACTCATCCTATCCAACTTCGCTTATTAGGGAACACCTGTTCTATCATTTTGGTCCAGACCTTCCTTGTTTGCTACAGGACAAGTATCTGTCTCAGGCAACTTCGAACTATCGGACAGATCAGCCTGTCCTCCTGCATATTCATGTAACGGATTTTCCTATTTTTCAGCAGTATCAGGACAAGCTATTCTCTCTATCGTCTCAGTACCAGTATTTAGTGACAACAGATCAGCCAGAAGTGCTGAAACAGCTGCAGACAGCGCTAGCTCATCTGGGCAATAAAGTTCAGCTTGTCCTAAGTCAGAAATCTCATGCCTGGCTTACCATGCTAGAGCAGAAGGAAATTCTGCAAGACTATGCTTATATCGGTCACCTATCTACTCATCGATTGGTGGAGAATCAGGCAGTTTTTGACCAAGCTATGCGCTCTGATTTGATAAATATGATGGTGGATTATGCGGATGCAGGCATAGAAGCGCTAGCGCAGAAGTCTGCTGTAGGACTGGTTATTCCAGATTTGCCGCGCCTAGTCAGAGACGGCTTGTTTGAGACAGAACCGCCGCGTCCAAGGCTGGCTGCTGTCTGGCAGGAAGCTGATTTGCATAAGTCTTTTGACTTTATGACCGCCCCTTCTCTGACGAGAGTTTATGGCGGCTTCATATGGTTCAAATATTCTGCTTTGGCTAGTGTGTTCCAGATGAAGAGCTTAGAAAGCTTGCCATCCTTTGAGCAGGAGCTGTCTGATGTTTTAGAGCATTTATTGGTTTATCTAGCTTGGGACAGTCATTATGATTTCAAGATTATGCCCTTATCTTCCCTCCCCTCTTTACTGGACTGGCAGAGGAAAAAGGCAGAGTTGACCGAGCAAAAAGAAAAATTAAGTCAGAAAAATTTATCTCAAAAGATTAGAAATCGTTTGTCCAATCTTTTAAAGAAAAAGTGAGATTCTTAATTCACAAAAAATCTCGCTAGAGAATTTAACTATTTACCAGAAAGAAAAATGAAATTTTTATTCAACCACTATAAGCAGTTCTCATACCTGCTGATTAGTTTTTTACTTTTAGATATAGTCGCTGTCACGACAGTTTTACTATTGGAGGAAGGCGAAGATTTGCGGAATTATCCAGCCTTGTGGCTGGCCTTTCTGATGTTGCTTCCTCTTTTGTTTGGCTTGGGCAAGCTTTTGTCTCAGCTCTTCAGCAAAAGATTTTTTATATGGTCAGCTATTATTTACGCTCTCTATACAGGATTTTCTTACTTACTGACAGTAACGCAGCATGTCAATGATTTTGAGTTCAAAGCAGAACGGGTTTTCAGCAATCATTTTTGGCAGTTTAATTCCCTGCCTGGCTTGCTTTTGATTTTCTTATTTGCGTATATTTTTATCCATTTTCCAAAGCTTAAAAAACGCTTCCCAGGTAAGTTCTTGCAGGTTAATAAGAAAAATAGAGAGGTACTGGAAAATCTTTTTCTCTCCCAATTCTTTCTATTTCTTGCTTTGATGGACGATAAGATGCCGGAATTGCTGCATCACCAAAGCTATTTAGTGAATTTCCTTGAGGAAGGCAAGTTGGATATAACGCAGAACTTTATACTAACTTTCTTCTGCCTTATCGCACTTATCTTTATCCTGCTTTCTCTCCCCTGCTTTCTAGCTGTTAAGGGATTGCGCGATCTTGCTCAGAATAAAGCCAGTGTTTCTGTTGCTTTGGTACTAAGTGCATCATTTGCTCTTATCTTTAACTATACAATCCAAAATAGTATCCGAGGAGATGTGATTGTTTTGGATCAGTATCTTTTCACTGGAGCCAGTCTCTTTCAAATCATCGTTTTTTTCATGATTTTTATGGCTCTTTACCTGATTTTCAATCATTTTCTCCTGCCAACCATGCTGATAACAGCGCTAGTGGTGATTGCCACCATAGCTAGCAGTCTGAAATTTCAGTATCGCCAAGAGCCAATATTGCCTAGTGATATGGTCTGGCTGAGAAATCCCAAGACCCTCTTTGACTTTCTCGGAGGCAATTATGGATTTTATGCTATCTTGGGACTAGCTGCTCTAGGCGCTCTTTATTGGTATTTGCGTAAGAAAATCTTGCCAGGAAAGCTCATTACCGTTCTTAAATACCAGCTCCTCTTGCTAGTCCTGCCCCTGGTCTTTTTCTTGGGAGTCATGGATATATTTGCTACTAAAAAGAATGGCAAAATAGTAGAGAATATCCCAGTTATTTCGATCTTAAATAATTTCCATGACCTGACTTGGATGGGAAATACTGTCAATTCACAGCTGCGCTCCCTTTCTTTTGTCTGGTTTTCACAGATGTCGGATACAACCATGATTGAGCCGCGTGGCTATTCTAAGGAAAAGATTCAAGAGATAGAAAAAAAGTATAAGAATCTTGCGGAAGCTATTAACAAAGAACGCCAGAATAAAATCGAAGATCAAACGGTAATTTATATTCTGAGTGAAAGTTTTTCTGACCCTGCTCGGGTTGATGGCGTTACTATGTCTGAGAATCCAATTCCTTATATTCAGGAAGTTAAAACTCGCACCACCAGTGGACTTATGAAGTCAGATGGTTATGGTGGGGGAACGGCCAACATGGAATTTCAAACTCTGACTGGTTTGCCTTTTTATAATCTGTCTCCATCTATTTCGGTTCTCTATACTGAAATTGTCCCGAGGATGAATAGATTCCCTTCCATTAGCGATGCTTATTCATCTAAGAATCGGACAGTAATCCATCTGGCCTCCCCTAGCAATTATGCCAGAAATGTCATTTACCAGGATTTGGGATTTGATACCTTTATTCACTATGGTACCAAAGGCCTGAAGGGGGATAATATAGGTGGTAATTACAGCGATAAAACGACTTATAATCAAGTCTTGGAGCATTTGAATGGCAAGCAGGGACAGTTTTTCTCTGTCATGACCATGCAGAACCACATGCCTTGGAGTGAGCCCAATCCTGTCTACATGTCTGCCAGCTATCCTGATTTTAGCAAGGAAGGGAACGAATCTCTTTCCAGCTATGTCAGAATGCTTTACCATACAGATCAGGCGACCAAGGAGTTTTTGGAGAAGCTTTCAAAGGTAGATAAAAAAGTAACAGTCGTCTTTTACGGTGACCATTTGCCTGGTCTCTATCCTCAGTCAGCCTTTAAAGAAAATCCAGAAAGCCAATATCTGACAGATTATTTCGTTTGGAGTAATTATGAAACTCCTAAACTCGATTATCCAAGAGTCAATTCTAGCGATTTCTCCGCTCTCTTGCTGGAGCAGACAAATTCCAAAGTATCACCTTACTATGCTTTATTAACAGAAGTATTGCATAAAGCCAGTGTAGATAAAAAGGAATTGGACGAAGAAGCTCAAGAAATAGCAGATGATTTGAAACTGATTGAGTATGATATGGTCAGAGGCAAGGGCTACTTGTCCGATAGCTTCTTTAAGACAGCAAAATCATAAATAAAAAAATAGAATAGGTAAGTCTACCTGTTCTATTTTTTCTTAATTTATGCTAAACTAGTAGTATGGGGGTGTGAGCATGATAAAGATTTTCGGTAAGGTTCGCTATCACTGGCAGCCAGATGTAGCTATCCTGATAATATATTGGTCTTTATCGGTCATTCCGATTTTTGTTGGCCTGGCTTTGATGTATGAAAGCTCACGAGTGCCGACTCTTGTTCTGTTTTCTTTCTTCTTGTTCATGGTTTTGCTGGGAATGGGAGTTCATCGTTATTTTACCATTTATGATGATGGAACCTTGCGAATTATCACAGCCAATCCCTTTACTCCGATAAAGGTCAAGATTTCAGATATTGAAAAAGTCGAAGTGACTAAGACGTCAATTACCTTATATTTTAAAGGGCAGAACCGCAGCCGGAGTTTTTGTATGCGCAAGTGGCCTAAAAAATATTTTGTCAATGCCCTGGCCCTTAATGAGCATTTTAAGGGTGAGGTAGAATTAGTAGATAATTTTACCCATATTGACTATTTTGAAGCTTACTATGGCAGTCAGTCCAAAAAATCCTAGTCTTTCAAAAGAGCTCGGGTTGGGCAGTTTTTGATGGCTTCCACGACATCGGGATCCTCAGCGATTTCCTTTTCTAGGAGCTGGTCGTCCTGGTAAAATTTGACGATGCCATTGTCATGATAGTCAAAAAGATCTGAGTAGGTTTGACAAAGCCCGCAGGCAATGCACCGTTCGGGAATGAGTGTTACTTTCATACCCATATTGTAATAAGATTTTAAGAAAAACTCAAGGAGGAAGTCATGGAAAAAGAACCATGGGAAGAAGATGTATACGATAACGGAGAAGATAAGTTGAAACGAACTAAGAAATTTAGCGCCTTGAATGCAGACCGCTTGTTGACCATATTAACCATTATTTTCTGTATTTTAGTGGTTGCGGTGGTGTGCTTCCTGACCTATCTGTCTACTGGGGGAAGTAATAGACAGACCCAAATGGAAGGTTTCTACGGCACTTCAGCAGCAAGTTCTAGCAGTGAAGCGTCTTCTACAGCAGAGCAGACAGCGGCAAATACGACAGAATCATCTGAAGGAACTCTGACTGTCCAGCCTGGTGAAGGTGAGGCAGCTATTGCGGCGCGTGCAGGTATTTCTATTGCCAAGCTTGAACAGCTTAACCCTTCTCATATGTCCACTGGTTCTTGGTATGCCAATCCAGGTGACGTTGTGAAGATTGAGTAGGAGCCAGCTATGAAACAGATTCAAATTGCGATTGACGGTCCTGCTTCCAGTGGAAAATCGACTGTTGCCAAGATTATTGCCAAGGACTTTGGCTATACTTATTTAGATACAGGAGCCATGTACCGAGCTGCAACCTATCTGGCTCTGCGGCATCATCTGACGGAAGCAAATGCCACTGAAATTGTAGACTTGCTCAATAATCATTCGGTCAGTTTTGGCCGAGCAGAAGATGGCGAGCAGCTAGTCTTTGTCGGTGATGTGGATGTGACTCACCCGATTCGGGAAAATGAAGTTACCAAAAATGTTTCCTGGGTATCAGCCATTCCTCAAGTACGTGAGAAACTGGTGGCCTTGCAGCAGCAAATTGCTGCTCAGGGAGGGATTGTCATGGATGGCCGTGATATTGGAACGGTTGTCTTGCCTCAGGCTGAGCTCAAGATTTATCTGGTAGCTTCGGTTGATGAAAGAGCTGAGCGCCGATATAAGGAAAATCTATCAAAAGGTATTCCAGCTGATTTGGACAAACTGAAAGAAGAAATTGCAGAGCGGGATTATAAGGATAGTCATCGCGAGGTTTCGCCATTGAGACCGGCAGACGATGCCATACATTTTGATACCACTGGTGTAGGTATTTCTGAAGTTGTTGCATTTATCGAAGAAAAAGCGAAAAAAATCATTGACAAATAAAATGAAACTTGGTATGATAGTAGAGTTGAGAAAAGCAGAAGTGAGAGCTTCTCGCCTTGCGACTAACGTTGTCTGGCTCTACAGGATTCAGTTTCAGTGATGAAATACTATCATGTAGTGCGGGTTTGCGTTAGCAGGTCCGCACTTGTTTTTCTCTAAAAATAAAAAAAGAGGTGAAAACCATAGCAAAACAAGACTTATTCATCAATGATGAAATTCGTGTGCGTGAAGTTCGCTTGATCGGTCTTGACGGCGAACAATTAGGTATTAAACCACTGAGCGAAGCGCAGTCTCTTGCGGATGAAGCAAATGTCGATTTGGTCCTGATTCAGCCACAAGCTAAACCACCTGTTGCAAAAATTATGGACTACGGTAAGTTCAAATTTGAGTACCAGAAAAAACAAAAAGAACAACGCAAGAAACAAAGTGTTGTTACTGTGAAGGAAGTCCGTCTCAGTCCAACCATCGATAAGGGAGACTTTGACACTAAACTTCGCAACGCACGAAAGTTCCTTGAAAAAGGAAATAAAATAAAGGTATCTATCCGTTTCAAAGGTCGGATGATTACCCACAAAGAAATCGGGGCTAAAGTTTTAGCAGATTTTGCTGAAGCGACTCAAGATGTTGCTATTATTGAGCAAAAGCCTAAGATGGATGGACGTCAGATGTTCATGCAGATGGCGCCAATTCCTGACAAAAAATAGATTGTCAGAAAGATAGAAAAAGGAGAAAACATTATGCCAAAACAAAAAACACACCGCGCATCAGCTAAACGTTTCAAACGTACAGGTTCTGGTGGCTTGAAACGTTTCCGTGCTTACACTTCTCACCGTTTCCACGGAAAGACTAAGAAACAACGCCGTCATCTTCGCAAAGCAGGAATGGTGCATGCAGGAGACTTCAAGCGTATCAAAGCAATGCTTACAGGTCTGAAATAAGAGCTACTGTAACAATTATCTAGGAAATATTGGAGGAAATATAAATGGCACGTGTTAAAGGTGGCGTTGTATCACGCAAACGCCGTAAACGTATTTTAAAATTAGCTAAAGGTTACTATGGAGCGAAACATATCTTGTTCCGTACTGCAAAAGAGCAAGTAATGAACTCTTACTACTATGCATACCGTGACCGTCGTCAGAAAAAACGTGACTTCCGCAAACTTTGGATCACTCGTATCAATGCGGCAGCTCGTTTGAACGGACTTTCATATTCACAATTGATGCATGGTTTGAAATTGGCTGAGATTGAAGTTAACCGTAAAATGTTGGCTGACTTGGCTGTTAACGATGCAGCAGCTTTCACAGCTCTTGCAGATGCAGCTAAAGCTAAGCTTGGTAAATAATTAAAATAAGAACTGAGGATTTCCTTGGTTCTTTTTTGATAATTCTTAATGAAAAGTATGAAGAGAGAAATAGCCTGCCATGCCACTTATAGTATAGATAAAGGCTTGTTGCTGATAAGATAGCTTTCATGGTAAAACTAGTTAAAAATAGGAATTTGCGATATAATAGATAAAAACAGACATTTATGTAAATAAAAAATCAGTAGAATGGAGAAATCATGTCAGAGAATCGTTTGGCTTGGGACCAGTATTTTGCGGCTCAGGCTCTCTTAATTGCTAATCGCTCAACCTGCAAACGAGCCAAAGTCGGCGCTGTCTTGGTCAAGGATAATAAGGTTATTTCAACTGGTTACAATGGCTCCGTTTCAGGGACTGAGCACTGTATTGACCACGAGTGTCTGGTTATTGACGGTCACTGCGTGCGGACCTTGCATGCTGAGGTCAATGCTATCTTGCAAGGAGCCGAGCGGGGAGTTCCCAAGGGCTTTACGGCTTATGTGACACATTTTCCCTGTCTCAACTGTACCAAGCAACTTCTTCAGGTCGGCTGTAAACGGGTAGTCTACATCAACCAATATCGCATAGATGACTATGCTCAGTATCTCTACAAGGAAAAAGAGGTGGAATTAGTTCATCTGCCACTGGATGATGTCAAGAAGGCTATCGCTCAAACGGATTTGGTATAGGGGAGAAGTTCTGGAGGTAAAAGGAGAAGGCAGATGAATGAGAAATTGGCAGCTGCTTGGCAGCATTTCTTTGAAGGACGGTTAAATAAGGCCGAAGAACTAGAGCAGCAGCTGGAAAAAGATTCCTTTAGCCGTTGGAATTTGCGAGCTTATCTTGCTGTAGAAAGGCAAGATTATCAGAATGCTTTTGCAAATTTGGAGCTTTATCTGATTCAGGCTCAGAATGATAGTGATATTGAAAATGAGCATATTGCTTATCATCAGCTAGGTTATGTTGCTAGAGCTGCGGGAGATTTTTATCAAGCTTTAGAGTGGATAGAAAAAGAAGCTGCTTTCCTAGCGATGTACTTCCCAGATGATCATTATCGTCAATCAGTTAATCTCTATGAGCTAGGCTATCTAAATCTTAAATTAGGCCGATTGACTCAAGCTCAGGAGTTTATGCGAAAAGCGCATATCTATGCTAAGGAGTCAGATGATGTGATCAATCATGCCTGTAGTTACCGAGGCTTGGGTGAAATTGCTCAAGCTTTGGGAAATCTCAAAGAAGCAAGAACCAACTTTGCGGCTGCTATCAGACTTTTTGACCAAGCTGGTGATGCTATCGGTAAGGCGGAAGTTGAAGAGTTGTTAGCAGACTGCCCTTAGTTTGTCATTGCAATAAAGTTATAGTTTGCGGCTATAGCTTTTTCTATTTAAAAAATTCTGAATTTTTTAGCGAAAAGTGGTATAATGAGAAAGTTATATAGTCCCGATAAGGTGGTAGGAAACTTCTATCAGTACTTTGTAACTCGCAAACAATGACGGCTCCAAAGTCGCTCGTCATTCTACGGTTGCCGCTATGCTGCGGTCACCCTATGCGCCTTACTAGCTCAGAAATAAAAAGGTATCGTTTTTATTTCTTTTGCGTCGTAACTCGTAGGTGACAAGATTTTCATCATTTTGGAGTTTGTTTATTTGTTTAATATTTTTTAAGGGGGGACATTTTTATGTCAGAACGTAAACTTTTCACGTCTGAGTCTGTATCGGAGGGGCATCCTGATAAGATTGCAGACCAAATTTCCGATGCTATTTTGGATGCTGTCTTGAGTCAGGATCCAGATGCCCATGTGGCTGCTGAAACAGCAGTCTATACTGGCTCGGTTCATGTTTTTGGTGAAATTTCGACCACAGCTTATGTAGATATTAACCGTGTGGTTCGTGATACCATTGCAGAGATTGGCTACACCAATACAGAGTATGGATTTTCAGCAGAGACAGTTGGTGTGCATCCGTCTTTGGTGGAGCAGTCGCCAGATATTGCTCAGGGTGTCAATGAAGCCTTGGAGGTTCGTGGGAATGCAGATCAAGATCCATTGGACTTGATTGGTGCTGGAGACCAGGGGCTTATGTTTGGCTTTGCGGTGGATGAAACGCCGGAGCTCATGCCGCTGCCTATCTCGCTCAGTCACAAGCTAGTCCGTCGATTGGCGGAATTGCGCAAATCAGGAGAGATTGCCTATCTGCGACCAGATGCTAAGTCTCAGGTGACCGTTGAGTATGATGAAAATGACCAGCCAGTGCGCGTGGATACGGTAGTTATTTCGACCCAGCATGACCCAGAAGTGACCAATGAAGAGATTCATCGTGATGTGATTGAAAAGGTGATTAAAGCTGTTATCCCTGCTCAGTATCTGGATGATAAGACGAAATTCTTCATCAATCCAACCGGCCGCTTTGTAATTGGCGGTCCGCAAGGGGACTCTGGCTTGACTGGACGTAAGATTATTGTGGATACTTACGGCGGTTATGCTCGTCATGGTGGCGGTGCCTTCTCTGGTAAGGATGCAACCAAGGTTGACCGCTCAGCTTCATACGCAGCTCGTTACATTGCTAAAAACATCGTGGCTGCTGGACTGGCCAAGAAAGCAGAAGTGCAGTTAGCCTATGCCATTGGTGTGGCTCAGCCGGTTTCTGTACGGATTGATACTTTTGGAACTGGTACTGTTGCAGAAAGCAAGCTTCAGGAAGCTGTTCGTCAGATTTTTGATCTGCGTCCGGCCGGTATCATTCAAATGCTGGATCTGAAACGCCCAATCTATCGTCAGACAGCAGCTTATGGCCACATGGGTAGGACAGATATTGACCTGCCTTGGGAAAAGTTGGATAAGGTAGAGGCATTGAAAGCAGCAGTGCAGTAAGATGACAGTTCTCAATCGTAATGGTTGAGAGCTTTTTCATATAGGTGGCTTTTACAAGGCAAGCAGTCTAGCCTTGCGCTTCTTTCAGTCTTGGTAATACTGTATTTTTCTGAAAGAACTGTTGAAAAAGCAATTTTCCCTGTTTCATTTTAATTTCAATTGTCTTATTTATCTAAAAGTATAGGAAATTTCCCGAATCTGTGGTATAATAAATGGCAATACCTTGAAAGAGCTTTATTTTAAACATGAAAAAAATTGTAATACATGGTGGTCGCCCCTTAAAAGGAGAGGTGACTATTAATGGTGCTAAAAACAGTGTCGTTGCCTTGATTCCGGCTGTGATTCTGGCGGATGATATTGTAACGTTGGATGGCGTTCCGGATATTTCGGATGTGGATAGTCTGATTGATATCATGATTGCCATGGGGGCTAGTGTTACTCGCTCTGAGGATAGTCTGACGATTGATCCGCGTGGTATCCAAAACGTCCCTATGCCTTATGGGAAAATCAACAGTCTAAGGGCTTCTTATTATTTCTATGGCAGCTTGCTTGGTCGCTATGGTGAAGCAACAGTAGGTCTGCCTGGTGGTTGTGACTTGGGGCCGCGTCCTATTGACTTGCACCTCAAGGCTTTTGAAGCCATGGGGGCTAAGATGACCATGGACGGCAACTACATGAACCTATCCACAGGAGGTCAGCAGCTGAAAGGTGCTAGCATTTATATGGATACGGTCAGCGTGGGTGCCACCATCAATACTATGTTGGCTGCTGTCAAGGCAAAAGGTCGGACTATTATTGAAAATGCAGCGCGGGAGCCAGAAATCATCGACGTAGCAACTCTCTTGAACAATATGGGAGCGCACATCCGTGGAGCAGGAACTGATATTATCACGATTGAGGGGGTTCCACACCTTCATGGAACGCGTCATCAAGTAATTCCAGACCGTATCGAGGCAGGGACTTATATCGCCCTTGCTGCAGCTATTGGGCAGGGAATTCAGATTAATAATGTCCTTTATGAGCATCTGGAGAGTTTTATTGCCAAGCTTGAGGAAATGGGTGTTCGGATGACAGTTTCTGAAGACAGCATTTTTGTTGAAGAGCAGCAAAATTTGCGAGCTATAAACATTAAGACTTCTCCTTATCCAGGCTTTGCAACTGACCTACAACAGCCCATCACTCCGCTCTTGCTGACGGCTAATGGCCGCGGTAAGATTACGGACACCATCTATGAGAAGCGGGTTAACCATGTGGCGGAGCTAGCTAAGATGGCAGGCAAAATTTCAACTAGCAGCGACCAGATTGTCTATGAGGGACCAAATCAACTGCAGGGAGCTCAGGTCAAGGCGACCGATTTGCGAGCAGGAGCTGCCTTGGTTATTGCAGGTTTGATGGCTCAAGGAAAGACAGAAATTACTAATATCGAGTTTATTCTGCGTGGCTATTCTAATATTATTGAAAAATTAACAAGTCTGGGTGCAGATATCCAGTTGATAGAAGAATAAGCGTTTTTCGCTTATTTTTTGTAGAGGTAGCAGATGAATTTATGGACACATTTGGCGGCCTGTTCATTTATTGAGACAGAGCATGCTTTTTTGCGGCCCATTGTCTTTGAAGATGCGGGGGCCCTATATAAGATTGCGTCCAATCCGGAAAATACTCAATTCATTTTTCCGACAGAAGCAAGCCTAGAGGAAAGTGAATACGTCATTGCCAATTTCTTTATGAAAAATCCTCTGGGGATTTGGGCCATTTGTCACAAGGAAACGCAGGAAATGATTGGCTCTGTCAAGTTTGAAAAGATGGACGAGATCAAGAAAGAGGCTGAGTTAGGCTATTTTCTGCGGCAAGACTACTGGGGACAAGGGCTGATGACAGAAATTGTTCGAGAGATTGCTTTTCTATCTTTTACCCGCTTTGACTTCAAGCGTCTCAGTATTATCACTCATGCAGAGAACCTAGCTAGTCAAAAGGTAGCTCAAAAATCTGGCTTCAGCCTCTACCGGCAGTTTAAAGGGAGCGATCGGTACACGAGAAAGATGAGAGATTATCTGGAGTACCGTTATGAGAGAGGAGATTTTAATGAGTAAGCATCAGGAAATTTTAACCTATCTTGAAAATCTTCCAATCGGCAAGAGGGTCAGTGTCCGCAGTATTTCAAACTACCTGGGAGTTAGTGATGGGACGGCTTATCGAGCTATCAAGGAAGCGGAGAACCGTGGTATTGTTGAGACCAGGCCTCGGAGTGGTACGGTTCGGGTTAAGTCCAAGAAAGTGGTCTTGGAGCATCTGACCTACAAGGAAATCGTTGATATTACAGGCTCAGAAGTATTGGCTGGAGAAGATGGTCTAGAAAAAGAATTTAATAAGTTTTCCATCGGAGCCATGACGGAGCAGAATATCCTACGCTATCTGACAGAGGGCGGTCTCCTGATTGTTGGAGACCGGACGAAAATTCAGCTCTTGGCTCTGGAAAATGAGAATGCGGTACTGGTAACCGGAGGATTTGAAGTCAGCTCGGAAGTTCTGAAGATGGCTAATTTGCTTAATATACCGGTTCTCAGGACCAAGCACGATACCTACACAGTCGCAACCATGATTAATCGTGCCCTGTCCAATATGCAGATCAAGACCGATATTTTAACAGTGGAGCAGGTCTATCGCTCCAGCCATGAGTACGGCTTCTTGCATGATACTGATACTGTTCGTGACTATCTGGATTTGGTCCGTCGCAATCGTGCCAGCCGGTTTCCGGTTATCAACCAGCAGCAGATGCTGGTGGGAGTAGTAACCATGAGAGACGCGGGGGATAAGTCTCCTCTGACAACCTTGGACAAGGTCATGACGAAAAATGTCTTTATGACAGGCCTATCTGCCAATATTGCCAATATCAGCCAGCGCATGATTGCAGAAGATTTTGAAATGATACCAGTAGTGCGCAGCAACCAGACCTTGCTGGGTGTGATTACGAGGCGGGACATTATGGAAAAAATGAGCCGTTCTCAGATTTCCAGCCTGCCGACTTTCAGTGAGCAGGTAGGACAGAAGATTAGCCGTCAGGATGATTTGTTTTCCTTTACTGTTGAGCCATTTATGCTGGAGCAAAATGGTGTGCTGGCAAACGGTGTGCTGACAGAAATTTTGACTCGGATTACCCAGCAGCTCATGGTCAACAGCGGCCGCAGCCTGATAATCGACCAGCTGATGATTTATTTCTTTCAGGCGGTCCAGATTGATGACCTGCTGCATATCCAGCCGCGTATTATCCGTCAGACTAGGCGGACAGCTATTATTGACTTTGAGATGTATCTGGAAGCAATGCTGGTTGCCAAAGCTACGATTACAGTGAAAATTAATTAAGAAGAGGAATTTAGAGAAAGAATGATTACTTTAAAATCACAGCGTGAAATTGACTTGATGGACAAGAGTGGAGATTTTCTGGCTTCTGTCCATATCGGTTTGAGAGACTTGATTAAGCCAGGAATTGACATGTGGGACATCGAAGAGTATGTTCGCAAGCGTTGTAAAGAAGACAATGCGCTGCCTCTGCAAATTGGTGTTGAAGGCTCTGTCATGGACTATCCTTATGCGACTTGCTGCTCTCTTAATGACGAGGTGGCCCATGCCTTTCCCCGTCATCAGAAGCTGGTAGAAGGTGATGTCATCAGCGTTGATATGGTGGTTGGCTTGGTCGATGAGGCAGAGTTGGATGTGTCCAAGCTTGATTTTGACAATGTAGCGCAGATGAAGCAGCACACAGAGAGCTTCCGGGGTGGTGTGGCAGATTCTTGCTGGACCTATGCAGTAGGGAAGATTAGCCCAGAGGCTCAGCAGCTTATGGATGTGACCAAGGAATGTCTCTACCGTGGAATTGCTGCTGCCAAGGTTGGCAATCGTATCGGTGACATTGGCGCAGCAATTCAGGAATATGCTGAAAGTCATGGCTATGGCGTTGTGCGTGATTTGGTCGGTCACGGTGTTGGCCCAACCATGCATGAGGAGCCTATGGTGCCGCATTACGGTCGAGCAGGACGCGGCTTGCGCCTGCGTGAGGGGATGGTTCTGACCATTGAGCCCATGATCAATACAGGTACCTGGGAAATTGATACGGACTTTGAGACCGGCTGGGCACATAAAACGCTGGATGGCGGCCTGTCCTGTCAGTATGAGCATCAGTTTGTCATTACAAAAGATGGTCCTGTCATTCTGACCAGCCAGGGAGAAGAAGGGACTTATTAGAAATCAAAGGCTGGGCACTTGTCTCAGCTTTTTTTGAAGGAGAAGAGAGTGAAGAAATTTTTTGCCAAGATTCGCAGAAATCAGTTTTTAAGAGCATTTTTCCGCTTTTATCGGGCAGCAGATAGTGAGCTGACTAGCGTTGCAGTTGCTTATTATTGGCTGATTTCCGTTTTTCCCTTGCTCTTAATCGTGGTGAATATTTTGCCCTATTTTCACATTCCGGTGGCGGATTTTCTGACAGCTATCAAGGACATGCTGCCAGAGACTTTATATGATGTTGTAGCAAAAGTCGTGCGTGAAGTACTAACCCAGCCTTCGACTGGCCTATTGAGCTTCTCAGTCTTGTCAGCTCTTTGGACTTTTTCCAAGTCCATGAATTTCCTTCAGATTGCCTTTAACAAAGCCTATGGGGTAGCCAAGAGCCGAGGGCTGATTTCTCATCGCGTCATGAGTCTCTTTGTGAGTCTTTGTCTGCAGATTCTCTTTGCCTTGACCCTCTTTCTGACCATGTTCGGCCATATGTCGCTGGATTTCCTCCGTACTTACTGGAAGCTAGATAGCCAGCTCTATCAGCACTTGCAGAATTTTACCGAGCCTCTGATTTACGCCTTACTCTTTGCGGTTTTGGTCATGCTTTATTATTTTCTTCCTAACGTGAAAATCAACAAAAAACGCTATGTTCTGCCTGGCAGCGCCTTTGTGCTCCTGACCATTCTGGCTTTGCTGAATATCTTTTCTGTCTACATGGATAATTATTTAAATCACCTGGTTGATGTTCGATTTTTCAGCTCAATCATCATGGTTGTGATGATGTTTTGGTTTATCATAATTGCTAAAATTTTGATTGTCGGCGCAGTCCTTAATGCTAGTATCCAGAGCTGCTGTGAGTCAGGGTTTCAAGTTGAAAGCACAGGACGTTTTACTTTCAAGAAGAAAGAGCAGGATGAAGAAGAGGACTGATGTTGTTTTAGAGTGGAAAAGGATAAATAGGTATGAAAAGTAAAAAACTAACTAAATGGAAGAGTATTGTGGTCGCTCTAGTCTTGATTCTAGGATTTGTAGGCTATTATATCTGGGATAATTGTCAAAAGGCAAAATTTCAAGAAAATTATGGTCAATATACCTACTATGTGCCTGAGTATAGACCGAATTATAAATTTTTTGAAGGAAAAAAAGCTTTGTTTTATAATTGGGAGCTCGTAGACTCGGAAGAAATGCAGAAAATGGCAACAGTTAAGTCAGAAACAAGTAAGTTTACTAGTGTAAGGGCATTTAATTATGGCTATTTTGTAAATAACTATATGAAGCTGAAGAACAATCCAGAGCAAGGCCTATATGATTTTAATCGGAATGTACCAGAAAAAGGAGAATATTGGAGGTTAGCTGTTTATAAGCTGGTGGGAGAAAAACTAGAAAGAAAAGAATTTGATATTTTTAAGATGGTGCGTTCTTTTGATAATAGTCTTGTCCCGTCTGAAATAGAATCAACCGGAATTTGGATAGATATTTCTCATCAAAAGAAGTATGTTCGAATCCTCCTCCATCCTAAACATTCTAAAAAAGATGAAGATTATAAGGTTCACTTTATTGATTTGGACGAAGGTAAGATTTTACCAGCTAATGAGGTGAAAACGGAAGGTGTATCTAACCAAAACAATTTTGTTTCTTATACGAGTTTTCATGATAATCTAATTAAAAAGGGGGTAATTGTGTCCTATATTGATGCCGGTCTGAGTGATGACTACCCTCCAGAAAACCTCAAAAAAACAGTTCTTGCTAAAAACTATCCAGATTTATATAAAATCATTCAAGGATATGGTGGACAGGTTACATTCCTAAATGAAACAACAGATGTAGCGTTAGTTAAAAAGGTTGCTGAACTCTTCTTTCCGCCAGGAACGAATGTATTTGAGAACGTGACTATCCCAGCTCAATATTCAGTAGATGGGCAGGAACATGTCATTAATTCAGCAGAAGAATTACAAAAATACTATAAGGAAGGAGAAAACTAGAAAAAGATATTTTTGCCAAATTTAAAGAGGATTTTCCTCTTTTTTCTTTTTAGTTAATTTTATTGCATTTGCAACAAAATATGATATAATAGTTTTAATTAAAATTTTAAAGGAGGGGATATGTCAGTATTGCGGGAAATTGGGATTATCGCCCGAGCTTTGGATTCCATTGCTAATATTGAGTTCCGCGACATAGAGCTAGCACGAGGTCAATATCTTTATCTGGTACGAATCGCGGAGAATCCGGGGATTATCCAAGAGGAACTGTCGGAGCTGCTCAAGGTGGATCGCTCAACGGTTGCCCGCTCTGTTAAGAAGCTAGAGGCCAAGGGCTTGGTCCAGCAGAAGGCAGCCAAGGACAACAAGAAGAACAAGGAATGGTTTGTGACGGAAAAAGGGGAAAAACTCTATCCTTTTATCCTAGATGAGAATGACTATTCTGAAGAGACATCCCTGCAGGGCTTTTCTCAGGCGGAAGTTCAAGCCTTGGAGAAAATGCTGGTCCGAGTGCGTGAAAACATCACAGGTGACTGGGAAGCCGTCAAAAAAGGACAAAAAAGAAACTATTAAGATTAAAGAGGTGCATCATGAAAGTTACAGTTGAACATGAATTTTGGCAAGTATTTCCGGAAGCTCAGATTAGTGTTTTAGTGGTCAAGGGGCTGGATAATAGTGTGGATGAAAGTAAGGATCCATATTTCAAATCCCTGCTGGATAAGGGAGCAAAGCGAGCTGAGGACTTTATCTTAGATGAGAACTTCACTCAGAATGAAGTCATTCAGGAGTGGCGGCAGGCTTTCAGCCAATTCAAGACCAAGAAAGGAGCGCGTTCCTCTATCGAAGCTCTGCTCAAGCGGGTCAGTCAGGGACGGGAATTTCATCCAATCAATCCTTTGGTCGATATCTACAACAGTGTCTCGCTGTCTTATGCGGTTCCATGTGGCGGTGAGGATTTGGATAAGATTGTCGGAGGTCTTCATCTAGGAAAAGCCAAGGGTGGGGAATCCTTTTTCCCGCTGGGTGCTGAGAGTGACGCACCGGCACTTCCAGAAGAAATCATCTACTATGATGAAGAAGGGGCTGTCTGCCGTTGCCTTAACTGGCGAGAAGCCCAGCGAACTATGCTGACCGAGGAGACCAAGAATGCCATCTTGGTTATCGAGGCCATCAACGAAGAGCAGGCCGTGCGTGCTCAAGCAGCTATGATAGAGCTTCAGACTCTGATTGAGGACTATTCTGGTGTCAAAGGTGAAATCACCCATCTGACGCTTGATAATCCAAGCTTGGAAATTTAGGAATAAAAAAATCTGGATCAGAATTATCTGGTCCAGATTTGCTTTTATAGGGTGAAATAGACTGATTTGTTGTTATTTCTCCTTGTTTTTAAAGACAAAAATCTTACTAAAGACATAGTTGAGAACGATGATCAGTACTTGAGCAATGAAGGTTTCGATGGTATTGACCATTTTGATATTGTTATTGACAAACTGGCCTATGATCTGTGGGAAGCTAGTGACAAAAATAAAGGTTAGCAGTAAATTTAAGCCCATAGTAGCCAAACGTGCAGTGAAAAATTTGATAAGTCTAGAAGGCCAGCCACTCCTTGCTTGCTTGAAAACGATGGTATCGTTGGTTACAAAAGCAAAGAGAATGCCAAGAATATCACCAATTATCGTAGCCAGTAGTTCGTTTCCCGTCAATTCATAGCAGAGCATCCGACTGACAACGGATACGACAGTTGTTGCCACACCAAAGAAAAGATAGGACAGAACCTCATTGTCAAAGAATTTTTTGATTAAAGTTTTCATAAAGATAGTCTATCATATTTCTAGGATTTATGCTATACTAGTTGGGTTGCCAAATCTGTGGGGAATCAACTAATGATGCTCCACTCATGTGACGCAACCCTTGGCGCTTAGCTTCTTTCGCCAAGCATATTACACGCGGTAAAGCCGCTAAAGGAGAAAATATGAAACAAGAAAAACTGAGAGTTCGTGATTTGGCTCAGATTGCCATTGTTGCTGCTATTTATGTAGCTCTTACGATTACGCCCCCTTTAAATGCGATTAGCTTTGGTGCTTACCAGTTCAGAATTTCTGAAATGATGAACTTCATGGCCTTTTATAATCGGAAATATATCATGGGTGTGACTATTGGCTGTATGATTGCCAATCTATATAGTTTTGGAATCATTGATGTCTTTGTTGGCGGCGGATCCACCTTGGTCTTCCTGTCACTGGGTGTCTACCTTTTTGGTCGCTATAAGAATCAATATCTGATTAAAGGATTGATTCGTTTGGATCATTTCTATTTTGCAGTATTCTTTTCTATTTCTATGGTGACCATTGCTGCAGAGTTACACTTCTTGCAAGGCCTGCCATTCTCCCTGACTTGGTTTACAACGGCCATTGGTGAGTTTGCTTCCTTGATTGCTGGAGCTATCCTTATTAATCAGATTGCGAAAAGTATTGATTTGACAAAATAAGACAGCAGAGAGCGGAATTTCCGCTCTTTTTATGTCCTTTTCTTTTTTAGGAAGAATTCGGAACAAATAGAGGAAGATTTTGTGTATTTGTGATAAAATAGAAGTATGAAAGAAAGAATGTCAGAATTAGTAGAATTGCTCAATCGATATGCTCATGAATATTATACGGCAGACAGGCCAAGTGTATCGGACAGCGAGTATGACAGACTCTATCGTGAGTTAGCGGAGTTAGAAGAAAAGTACCCAACCGATATCCTGCCTGACAGTCCGACACATCGGGTGGGAGGGAAGATTTTAGAAGGATTTGAAAAATATCCACACCAGTATCCTCTCTTTAGTTTGCAGGATGCTTTTTCACGTGAAGAATTAATAGCCTTTGACCAGCGGATTCGCAAGGAATTTCCTCAGGTCTCTTATCTTTGTGAACTCAAGATTGACGGGCTCTCTATTTCCCTGACCTATGAAAAGGGAATCTTGGTAGCAGGGGCGACTCGGGGAGACGGCTCTGTTGGAGAAAACATCACCGAAAATCTCAAACGGGTCAAGGATATTCCCCTGACCTTGAAAGAACCGCTAGACATTACCGTTCGTGGAGAGTGCTACATGCCTAAGGCTTCCTTTGATGCGGTCAATCAGCTGCGGCAGGAGAATGGTGAGCCTGAGTTTGCCAATCCCCGCAATGCGGCGGCGGGAACCTTGCGCCAGCTGGACACAGCAGTTGTGGCCAAGCGCAATCTAGCGACTTTCCTCTACCAAGAGGCCAGTCCGACTCAGGTTGGCAGCCAAGAAGCCGTCTTAAACAAGCTGGCAGATTTGGGCTTTTCAGTCAATCCTACTCATATTCTGGCGGATTCTATCGAAGCAGTTTGGGAGTTTATTGAAAAGATTGCTCAGGAGCGGGACAGTCTGCCTTATGAGATTGATGGTATTGTCATCAAGGTCAATGACTTGGCTGTGCAAGAGGAGCTTGGCTTTACTGTCAAGGCACCTAAGTGGGCCATCGCCTATAAGTTTCCGGCTGAGGAAAAGGAAGCTCAGCTTCTGTCTGTTGACTGGACAGTGGGTCGGACAGGAGTTGTGACTCCGACAGCTAATCTGACGCCGGTTCAGCTAGCGGGAACAACTGTCAGCCGAGCAACTTTGCACAATGTGGACTATATTGCAGAGAAGGATATTCGTCAGAAAGACACCGTTATCGTCTATAAGGCGGGAGATATTATTCCTGCAGTCTTGCGTGTGGTTGAGTCCAAGCGTGTCTCAGAAGAGCCTCTGGAAATACCAAGTCACTGTCCGAGTTGTGATAGTGAGTTGGTGCACTTTGAAGATGAAGTCGCTCTGCGTTGCATCAATCCGCTCTGTCCAGCCCAGATTAAGGAGGGCTTGATTCACTTTGCCAGCCGGGATGCCATGAACATTACTGGTCTTGGTCCAGCAGTAGTAGAGAAGCTCTTTGCTCAAAATCTAGTCAAGGATGTGGCTGGAATCTATCGGCTGACGGTGGAAAATTTACTAGAACTAGAGAACTTTAAGGAAAAATCAGCAAATAAATTGTATACTGCTATTCAAGCTTCCAAGGAGAACTCGGCTGAACGCCTCTTGTTCGGCTTGGGGATTCGCCATGTGGGAAGCAAGGCCAGTCGGATTTTGCTGGAGAAATTCCATGATATTCCTAAGCTGTCTCAGGCCAGCCAAGAAGAGATTGCAGCTATTGACAGTCTTGGAACTGTAATTGCCCAAAGCCTGCATACTTATTTTGAGCAGGAAGGCTCTCAGATTCTTTTGGCGGAGCTGCAAGAAGCAGGTGTAAATCTGGACTATCTGGGACAAAAGGCAGCGGCAGATGCAGCCCTATCAGGTATGACGGTTGTCTTGACTGGTAAATTACAAAAATTGACCCGCAATCAAGCCAAGGAAAAATTGCAGAGTTTGGGTGCTAATGTTTCCGGATCTGTTTCTAAAAAAACGGATTTGGTAGTGGCTGGCCAAGATGCCGGTAGCAAGCTGGCCAAGGCTCAGGAGTTGGGAATTGAAATTCGGGATGAAGACTGGCTTGATAGCTTATGAGGCTGAAGTATGAAGGATAAGATTAAACGAGCACGATTGATTTATAACCCGACTTCGGGACAGGAAATTATTAAGAAAAATATTGCGGAAGTTCTAGATGTTTTGGAGGATGTGGGCTATGAAACCAGCGCCTATCAAACCACTCCAGCGCCTCTTTCTGCTCAAAAAGAAGCTGAAAGAGCAGCAAAAGCAGGATTTGATTTGATTATTGCGGCAGGCGGCGACGGTACCATCAATGAGGTAGTTAATGGTGTGGCGAATCTGGATGAACGGCCTAAATTGGCCTTTATTCCAACTGGTACAACCAACGATTATGCGCGTGCTCTGAAGATTCCCATGGGAGATCCAGTAGCGGCAGCCCGCATTATCGAAAAGAACCAGACCATAAAGATGGATATTGGCCGGGCATATGGCAGCAAGTATTTTATCAATATTGCAGCAGCTGGAACTTTGACAGAACTGACTTACAGCGTACCTAGCGAGGTCAAATCCCGCCTAGGCTACTTTGCCTATGTCGCAGAAGGAGCAAAAAAGCTCCCTCGCTCTAAGTTCCGCAAGGTCCGTATCAAGCACGACCACGGTGTCTTTGAAGGGAAAATCTCGCTTATGTTTGCGGCTCTGACCAACTCTATCGGTGGTTTTGAAAAGCTAGCGCCAGATACTAAATTAGATGACGGGAATTTTACCTTGATTTTGGTCAAGACAGCCAATCTCTTTGATATGCTAAGCCTGATGATGCAGGCTATCAATGGCGGACAGCATGTCGGCGATATCAATGTAGAATACCTCAAAACAAGCAAGCTGCAGCTGGAAGTTTTAGATAAAAAAGGTCCATTTATGCTGAATTTGGATGGAGAATACGGCGGTGATACGCCTGTTGAACTGGAAGTGCTGCACGGTCATTTGGAATTTTTTGCCAATATTGATGAAATCAGTCAGACAGCCCTTTCAATAGAATAATTTTAGATAAGAGATGAAAGAACATGCTAGACTATAAAGTCTTAGTCCATTATCACAATCCGACTGGAGATTATTTCTCCTATGATATGTGGCAGTGGCAAATAAACCAATGGGGACAGGAAGTAGCCTTTTCCAAACTTGATTATTTTGGTATTCAGGGGGAATTATCATTTCAAACCTGGGAGCCCTTAGATCATGCTCATGTGATTATCAAACGTTCAGACTGGTCTAGCCAGTCCTGTGACTATCATATTGATTTGTTACCTCCTCATCTGGTGACGGAAATTTGGCTGATTGAGGGAGATACGCAGGTTTATTATTCTTTGCAGGCTGCAACGACGAGTCACCAGTATTCACGCCGGCGTCCGCATAACTTTGATATGGCCCTGAGAACAGACTATTTCGATGAATGCTGGGGCTATCAAGGCTGGTTGGGACACCGTCAGATTGACGGCGCACATATTTTCAAAGTTTGGGCACCGACAGCTAGGAAGGTAGAACTAGTAGTCTATGAATCAGCTTCCAATCAAGCTCCTGTTTATAAAATCTTCCCAATGCAAAAAGGAGATCGATATTCTCACGACCATAAGGAAAATACCATTGGTGTTTGGTCAGTTGAAATAGCAGAAGACTTGACCGGCAAAACTTATCACTACCATGTTAGCTTTGAATACCGCAATTTTTACACTCGAGATCCCTATACCATTGCGACCAGTCCAGATGGCAAACGCTCAGCGATTCTTGGAGCGGATGAGACAGAAGTAGCCGGTTTTCAGGTCCGGCAGGGTAAAGAAGCCGTCTGGCGTTTGGACAATCCAAATCAGGCAGTGATTTATGAGATGCACATTCGAGATTTGACCAAGTCGGAGACTTCAGGCGTGGATAGTCAGCTGCGTGGAACCTTTCTTGGAGCCTGTCAAAAAGGAACTACCAATTATCTAGGGCGAAAGACAGGCTTTGACTATATCAGTGATTTAGGCGTTAATGTTGTCCAACTTCAGCCTGTCTCTGACCGTCACAAGGACTATGATGAAAATGGAGAGCTGATCTACAATTGGGGCTATGACCCGCAGAACTATAATGCTCCGGAGACTAGCTTTTCCAGCAATCCTGCTGACCCAGCGCAGGCTATTCGCGATTTGAAAACGATGATTCAGGCCTACCATGATGCGGGGATTTCTGTGACACTGGATGTTGTTTACAATCACATCTACTCGACCTATGATTCTGCTTTTCAGGCTACAGTACCGGATTATTACTATCGGATGAATCCTAATGGCTCTTTCCAAAACGGAACTGGAGTGGGGAGTGAGACAGCCAGCGAACATGAGATGTTCCGCAAGTTTATGATTGACTCTCTTCTGTACTGGGTAGAAGAGTTTAATGTAGATGGCTTCCGTTTCGACCTAATGGGAATTCATGACGTGGAAACGATGAATGCTATTCGTCAAGCTATGGATGAGGTAGATCCGCGAATCCTGCTCTATGGAGAAGGCTGGGATATGGGAACGGGCTTGAGGCCAGAAGACAAGGCCAAGAAGGACAATGCTTATCAGTTGCCGCGGATTGGATTTTTCAATGATACAGAGCGGGATGCGGTCAAGGGAGCCGAGGTTTACGGCGGCATCAAGGCTGGTTTTGTCAGTGGTCAGGCGACGGAGGATATCGTCGCTAAGTCTATCCTTGGCAGCAGGGAGCTAGGCAGCTATCTCAGTCCTGATCAAGTTCTTAACTACGTGGAGGCACACGACAATTTCAATCTGCATGATTTGCTTGCGGAGCTGCATCCCGATGATGATATTCTGACTCGTACCAAGCGGATTGAGCTGGCAACTGCCATGAACCTGCTCATGCAGGGTATGGCTTTCATGGAGGTTGGACAGGAATTTTCTCGTACTAAGCTCGTAGCTACGGGGGAGGACGGCCAAGTCCTGCATAGCGATCGCGAAAGGGCTATGAACAGTTACAATGCACCAGATGCAGTCAATCAGGTGAATTGGGATATTTTGCAGGATCATCAAGAGAGTATTGATTTTATCAAGAACATCATTCGCCTCAAGACAAGCTGCAAAGCCTTTTCTTATCAGACCTATGAAGATATTTACAAGCATGTCTTTGTCCAATCAGCAGAGCAGGGCAGTGGTTTGATTATCTTTGAGATTAAGGATGAAAAGCATTATCAGGTTATTTTTAATGCTAGCGGCCTGCCTTACTATCTGCCTAATGCAGACAAGCTGTGCCTCCTAGTAGGCAATAGCCGTCATAAGAAGCCTTTCTATGTTGAAAATCTGACGGTTTCTATTTTTGAAGTTATTCAATAAGTTATTAGCTACATGAAAAGCGGCTCTTTGTCAACTGTAGTGGGTTGCTAAAAAGTCATATCCTGGAGAGGACTAAATCAGTCCTCTCCTTTTTGATGTTCAAAGCGATGAGGATTCTAGTTTTAAAATTGTCAAAGTTCCGAAAGCCGAAAGCGTTTCGCTTGATGACTTTGATGAGGTTGTTAGTAGCTTCTAGTTTTGCGTTTGAGTAGGGCAGTTCCAGTTCGTTCAGGATCTTGTCCTCATCTTTCATAAAGGTCTTAAAAACAGTTTGAAAAATAGGATTTACACAAGAGAGGGTATCTTCAATGAGTCCAAAGAAATGCCCAGCCTGTTTCTCTTGAAAATGAAAAAGCAGGAGTTGGTAGAGTTTATAGTGTTCTCGGAGTTCTTGAGAGCAAGAGAGAAGTTTTTCTAGAATCTCTCCGCTGGTCAAGTGCATGCGAAAAGTTGGACGATAAAAACGTTTATGGCTGAGTTTACGGCTATCCTGTTGAATGAGTTTCCAGTAGCGTTTGAGTGCCTTATATTTGTGCGATTTTTTATCCAACTGATTCATGATTTGGATGCGAAGGCGGTTCCATAGCCCGGCTGAGATGTTGTACAATGTGAAAACGATCCAGAACGATTTTAGCGTTTGGAAATAGTTTTCTGGCAATATCGTAGTAGGGGCTAAACATGTCCATTTTAATGATTTTCACTCGACTTCTTACCTGTCTAGAATAACGAAGGAAATGGTTGCGAATCGTTGCTTGAGTCCGCCCATCTTAAGATAGCTATAATCTTTCTGGAATCGAAATCCTGTGCAATAAAGCTCATCTCTATCTGCCGATTGAAACAGTCACTTCCCTGACTGTTTCCACATCCCAGCTCATGTATTCTGGAAGGCAGTTAAGGTCAGTCTTGAACTTGAATTCTTTCAATTTACGAATGACGGTGGAAGTAGAGACAGCTAAGCTTTCAGAGAAGGCTGTCATAGGGACTTTCTCGATTAGTTTTTGAGCAATTTTCTGGTTGACGATGGCTGCGATTTGGTGGTTTTTCTTGACTAAGGAAGTCTCTGCGACCGCCATTTTCCTACAGACTTTACAGCGGAAACGTCGTTTCTTTAACCGAATCAGCGTTTTGTATCCCACACACTCTAGATAGGGAATTTTTGCTTCTTTCTGGAAGTCATATTTAGCCATTTGTCCTTGACAGTGAGGGCATTTAGGAGCGGGATAATCTAGCTTAGCGATGATTTCTTTATGTGTACCAGCATCTAGAACATCCAAGATAGTGATATTCTGGTCTTTTATTCCCAGTAAGTTTGTGATAAAATTTAACTGTTCCATAAGAGTCTTTCTAATGATAGTTTCATCGCTTTTCATTATAGGGCTTATGGGACTTTTTTCTACAACAAAAGAGGCTCCATCATTCCTACAGTGGTGTTACCCACTGCAGAAATTATAGAGCCTGAAGAGCCTTAAGTCCATTGGACTTAAGGCTCTTGCTATCTATGGATTGGCTGTGGAGCTAGAGCTGGAAGAGCTCGAGTCTTCTTGACTACTATCTTCGTCGCTGCTGCTAGTTTGGAACTGCTCTGGATGCAGTGCCCGGTAGCTTGGCGAATTAAAGAGGTCCACAGTGGAGACATTGCCTCGTTTAGAGTAAAGGCTGGTCGATTGGTCGCCTTTTTCTTTTTCAATAGCCAACAAGGCCTTCATTGAATTAAGATAAGAGTAATCTTTAGGGTTGACCTTGCCTAAGTCATTTCCCTTGTAGAAGCGAATCAAGTCACCGGTTTGAATTGCATCACTCATCTTAAGCTGAGTATTGGCGGCATTACGAATCTCATCTAGTTCTTTCTTGATGGTTTCGTCAGGATTGGTAATTTCTTCACCGGTCTGGGTGTAGTAGGTTCGTCCATTGAAGCTAGTGTATTTTGGAGTGACAAAGTTATTGCTGGAGCGGAAGGCTGTGATTTGCTGATGCTGAGATGACAGCAGGTCTTGTCCAACTTGAAGGTAGTTCTTAGAGTCAATGCCCAGTAAATGCTCCAATGTTGGCAGCATATCTACTTGACCACCGTATGTATCAATGATCTTTCCTTTGTCCATGCCAGGCACCACTACCATGTATGGTACGCGCTGCATCATGGCATTGTCGTAGTTGGACCAAGTCTCAGAGGTCTTTCCTACAAGAGGGGCCAAGTTAGGATTACGGGTTTGGGAAATTCCAAAATGGTCTCCATAGAGAACGATAATAGAGTTGTCATAGAGGCCAGATTCTTTAAGATAATCAAACAAGGCCTTGACAGAAGAATCTAGATAGTTGGCAGTGGCAAAGTAACCGTTGATGGTTTCATCCTTGGTCTTAGCCAGCGGGAAGCCAATTTCGTCACCAATCAGACTTGTCGTGTAAGGATAGTGATTGGAAACCGTGATATACTTAGCATAGAAAGGCTGCTGCAGGTGTTCCAGATATTTGATGGAATCTTTCAGCATAATCTTGTCATTTAAGCCGTACTGGAAGGAGTTGGTGTCGTCCTGCTTGGTAAAGTAAGACGCATCGAAGAAATAGTTATAACCCCATTGCTTGTAAGCTGTATTGCGGTTCCAGAAGCTTCCTGTATTTCCGTGGAAAACAGCAGAAGTATAGTTGCCGTTTTTGGAAAGAATAAAAGGTGCAGCTTGTTGGGTATTGGTACCACCGTAGTTGACCATGAAAGATCCTTGATTGAGACCGAAGAGCCCAGTTTCAATCATGGTTTCAGCATCAGAAGTCTTACCAGCCTTGACCTGGTTGAAGACATTAGAGAATGCTAGAGTCGAATTGGAGTGGTAGAGGGAATTGAGGAAAGGTGTCACCTCGTACTCTTTCCCATCTGCCTGCAACTTATAGTCAATCAGGAACTGCTGGAAGCTTTCCAGATGGACATAGATAACATTGCGGCCTTTGGCAATCCCGTAATATTCTGGATTAGGTTCCGCATAGTGGGATTGGATATATTCTGTTACTGGTTCCAAGTCTTTTTCAGAAGCTTTGGAGCGCTCCCGATTGGCGGTATATGTTTGGTTAGCACTGTAACCTAGAAAGGCTGGCAAGCCCAGAGCCCGAACGACATAATAGTTGGAAAATCCACGTGACAAGAGCTCAGGCCGGTCAATTTCAGCCAAGAAAAGGTTGGCTGAGAAAAGCATGGCGGACAGGGAGGTCACAGCAAAGCTGGCGCGTTTATTGAAAGGCCGGTCATCCATTCGGATGTATTTCTTAAAGAATAAGAAAGCCAAAATCGGGAAATCAATCAGATAAAGAATATCCCAAGGGCGGAAGAGCTCAAGTGCTGCTTCCCCAAGTCCAGCTGAAACGCTGCTAGAAGCTAGCATAGTATTGACTGTAACAAAGTCACTGAACTCGCGGTAGTAAATGGAGTTAGATACCAGCCAAGCAAAGAGGAGCAGATAAATTCCGAAGGCTAGGCTGTAGAATAATTTGGTTCGTTTTACATAAAGTGCTAGTCCTAGCAGCAAGAGGCTGATAGGGAAAGGGTTGATAATAGCTAAAAATACTTGATAAGCACCTTGAATATCGAGGTTGAAATCAATCGTGTAGGCCCACATGGTTTTTATCCAATAGAGGACCAGTAAAATCAAGACAAAACCTAGTCTCGTACTCATGAAATTGAGTAAATTCTTGGTTATTTTTTTCACAAAAAGTTACTTCCTTGTCTTATTTCCTAAAAATTTTCTCCTCTAAGTATAACATAATTTCTCCAGTTAAGGAAAATTTGAGCCGCATTTGAGATATTTTAAATCGGCGAAATTGTAATATTTCTATAAAAGTCTTATCCCCTCTATGGAGAGGTTTATAGTCGTTTTGCACTTGTTTGTGAAATCTTTTATTAACTCAAATGTAAAATATGTTTTGAGAATTTTCACAATCTTTGGTATAATATAATTTATGAATAAACTTACTGTTACTCAACAGGTAGAAGAAAAACTGAGAAAGGGCATTCTTTTATTAGATAAAAAGGATTTTTCTGCTCTTTCGCTTCAAAATCAATGTGTGGAGCTGCAAAACCGTCAGGGAAAGTTCTTAGGCACAGCCTATCTCTCTCCGCAGAATAAGGGAGTAGGCTGGCTGATTTCCCAGAAGAAGGTAGAGCTGAACTTGGATTTTTTTCAAACTCTCTTTGAGCAGGCTAAGAGCAGACGTTCTACTTATTTCCATTCGGCTGACACGACAGCTTTTCGACTCTTTAATCAAGAGGGGGATGGCTTCGGTGGCTTCACGGTGGATTTCTACAATGACTTTGCGCTTTTTTCTTGGTACAATGACTTTGTCTTTGCTATCAAGGAGCGGATTCTGACAGCCTTCGCTAAGGTTTTCCCAGAGATTCAGGGAGTTTATGAAAAGATTCGTTTCAAGGGTTTGGACTATGAATCGGCCCATCTCTACGGAGCGGAAGCGCCGGAAACCTTCACAGTCTTGGAGAACGGTGTTCGCTATCAGGTTTTTCTGAATGATGGTCTCATGACCGGTATCTTTCTGGATCAGCACGATGTGCGTGCCAGTCTGGTAGATGGTCTGGCTGCTGGTAAAAGTTTACTCAATATGTTTTCCTATACAGCTGCTTTTTCAGTGGCAGCAGCCATTGGCGGTGCCAGTCAGACAGTATCAGTTGATTTGGCCAAGCGAAGCCGTGAGCTGTCTGAAGCTCATTTTCTGGCCAACGGTCTGACACTGGATCAGCATCGCTTTCAGGTGATGGATGTCTTTGATTATTTCAAGTACGCTAAGCGTCACGATCTAAGTTTTGATGTCATTGTGATAGATCCGCCTAGCTTTGCTAGAAATAAGAAGCGGACATTCTCGGTTGCTAAAGATTATCATCGTTTGGTTGCACAAGCTTTGGAAATCCTGAATCCTCAGGGAATCATGATTTTAAGTACCAATGCAGCCAATCTTTCCAAAAGTAAGTTTAAACAAGAAATTGAAAAAGGCCTTGCCGGCAGAAAGCACCGCTATCTTGCGGAGTATGGCCTGCCAGCAGACTTTGTCTATAATAAAAAAGACGGGAGCAGTAATTACCTCAAGGTATTTACAATAAAGGTGGACCAATGAAATTAGTCGTTTCTGTAATGCCCAAGAGTTTAGAAGAAGCTCAAGAAATTGATGTATCACGCTACGAAGAAGCGGATATTATTGAATGGCGGGCAGATTTTCTGGCCAAGGATGATATTTTAAATGTTGCGCCAGCTATTTTTGAAAAATTTGCCGGACGTGAATTGATTTTCACGCTGCGGACCCGTCAGGAAGGCGGAGAAATCGAACTGTCCGATGATGAATACGTAGCTCTCATCAAGGAAGTAGCAGGTTTTTACCAGCCGGATTATATCGACTTTGAATATTTCTCTCACAAGGGGAAATTTGAAGAAATGCTTGAGTTTCCTAATCTAGTGCTGAGCTACCATAACTTCGAGGAAACGCCTGAAAATATGATGGAAATCCTGTCTGAGTTGACTTCTCTGACCCCTAAGGTTGTCAAGGTTTCTGTCATGGCTCACAATGAGCAGGATGTGCTGGACTTGATGAACTATACTCGCGGTTTCAAGACTTTGAATCCTGAGCAGGATTTTGTCACCATTTCCATGGGAAAAGTCGGCAAGATTTCACGCATTGCGGCTGATTTGACAGGTTCCAGCTGGTCATTTGCCAGTCAGGATATGGCGTCAGCACCCGGTCAGATTTCTCTGAGCAATATGAAGAAAATTCAGGAGATTTTGAATGAGAATTAATGGCCACACCCGCATGGCTGCTGTGGTTGCCAAGCCAATTAAGCACAGTATTTCTCCTCTTATTCACAATATGGCTTTTGAAAAGACTGGTGTCAATGGTGTCTATCTAGCTTGGGAAGTAGAAGTGAAGGATCTGCAGGCCAGTATAGAAAATATCCGCAGATACGATATGTTTGGTGTCAATCTTTCCATGCCCTACAAGCAGGAAGTGATCCCTTATCTGGACGAGCTGGATGTCAGTGCCCGCCTTATCGGAGCAGTCAATACCGTTGTGAATAAAAATGGAATTTTAGTTGGTTATAACACAGATGGCAAGGGATTTTTTAAGAGCTTGCCTTCTTTTGCTATTCGGGGCAAAAAAATGATGATTTTGGGAGCAGGTGGAGCAGCGACAGCGATTATTGCTCAAGCAGCTTTGGACAATGCAGAGGAAATTTTTGTCTTTACTCGGCAAGCTTCCTATGAGAAGATTGTCAGCAAAATGGAAGCTATCAGTTGCCAAACCAAGTGTCGTATCCAGGTACTAACCTTGGAAGATGCGGATAGCTTGCAGGATAAAATCAATCAATCAGACCTTCTGGTAAATGGAACCAGTCTAGGCATGGATGGCATCAGCATGCCCCTGCCTGAACAGCTTGAACTGCCTAGCCAGATTTTAGTTGCAGATGTTATCTACCAACCTTTTGAAACGCCCTTTCTCAAATGGGCCAGAAATCAAAATGTCACAGCGGTCAATGGACTTGGTATGCTGCTCTATCAGGGAGCAGAAGCCTTTGAGTTTTGGACCGGCAAGACCATGCCCAGTCAGGAAATTTGGCAATGTTTAGAAGAATTGTATAAATAAGGAGGCGCTTATGAAACTGAATGTGAATCTCCCGCATCATCCCTATGATATTCTCATCAAAAAGGGGTCTTTATCTCAGGCTGGAAGTTGGCTAAGTCAGCTTTGGCAGCCTCAAAAGGTAGTTATCGTCACGGACAATCGAGTGGCTAGACTCTATGCGGAAAAGGTCAAGCTGAGCTTGGAAGCGGCTGGGTTTGAGGCCTTTGTCTTTGACTTTTTAGAGGGTGAAGCCAGCAAGAACTTAAAGACCGTCAACAAAGTCTATGAGTTTTTGGTCAAGGTTGGTCTGACCCGCAGTGATGGTATCGTAGCCTTGGGTGGCGGAGTCGTCGGTGATTTGGCGGGCTTTGCCGCTTCGACCTACATGCGGGGTGTGCATTTCGTGCAGATTCCGACCAGTCTGACAGCTCAAGTGGACTCCTCTATCGGTGGTAAGACAGGTGTCAATACACCTTGGGCCAAGAATATGGTCGGCACCTTTACCCAGCCTGACGGAGTTCTGATTGACCCTCAAGTCTTGCAGACTTTAGGGCAACGTGAACTGATTGAAGGTATGGGTGAGGTAGTAAAATACGGCTTGATTGAGGATAAGGAACTCTGGGATGAGCTTTCGGAAATGGATGGCAGCCCTGAGTCGATTTTGGAGCATGCTGAAAGCATCATCTACCATTCCTGCGATGTCAAGCGTAAGATTGTGGTCGAGGACGAGCTGGATAATGGCGTCCGCCTCTATCTGAATTTCGGTCATACTATTGGGCACGCTATTGAAGCAACAGCGGGCTATGGCAAGGTCATGCACGGTGAAGCAGTGGCGATTGGCATGGTACAGGTTTCTCGTGTCGCTGAAAAGAAAGGCCTCATGCCAGCCGGAATCACAGAAGACATTATCCGCATGTGTCAGAAGTTTGGCTTGCCGGTGGATTACCAGCCTTGGGATGAAAATGCTCTCTATCAGGCACTGACCCATGATAAGAAGGCTAGAGGCAACTCTATCAAGCTAGTACTGGTGCCTGAGCTGGGTTCGGCTAGCATTCACCAGATTCCGCTGGAAGAGATGAAAGAATTTCTGAAGAAATAAGTGCCAGATGGAGTTTAAGACGATTGGACAGTTTGGATAAAAATAGACAGGTTGTCCATATCTTTCCATCCCAGAAATAGGAGAAAATGTATGAGATACTTAACAGCAGGAGAATCCCACGGACCACGTCTGACAGCTATTATTGAGGGGGTGCCGGCTGGTCTTCCTCTGACCGCTGATTATATCAATGCTGAGCTCAAGCTCCGCCAGGGTGGTTACGGCCGCGGTGCCCGCATGAAGATTGAAAGCGACCAAGTCGAGATTACATCTGGGGTTCGGCATGGCTTGACCATGGGGGGGCCGATTACCCTCAATGTTACAAATCTGGATCATCAGAAATGGCTGGAGATTATGAGCGTGGCAGATGTGGATGAAAAGAAAAAAGGGCTGCGCAAGATTACCAAACCACGCCCTGGCCATGCGGATTTGGTCGGTGGTATGAAATACCGCTTTGACGATTTGCGAAATTCACTTGAGCGTTCTTCTGCCCGCGAAACGACCATGCGTGTAGCAGTCGGAGCGGTAGCCAAGCGTTTGCTGGAAGAAATTGGTGTAGAGGTGGCCAGTCATATCGTAACATTTGGTGGCATTGATATTGATATACCGAATAATCTAACTGTAGCAGAAATCAAGGAAAGAGCTGCCCAGTCAGAGGTTTCCATTGTCAATCCCGAGCGCGAAGAAGAAATCAAGGCCTACATTGACCAGATTAAGAAAGACGGGGATACCATCGGTGGTGTCATTGAGACTATCGTTGGAGGTGTTCCGGTCGGTCTGGGATCCTATGTCCAATGGGACAAGAAGCTGGATGCCAAGATTGCTCAGGGAGTCGTGTCCATCAACGCTTTCAAGGGAGTCGAGTTTGGCGTGGGCTTTGAAGCTGGCCGTCTCAAGGGCAGTCAAGTCATGGATGAAATCCTCTGGTCTGAGGAAGATGGCTTCACTCGCAGAACCAATAATCTAGGCGGCTTTGAGGGTGGTATGACCAATGGTCAGCCAATCGTGGTGCGCGGGGTTATGAAGCCTATTCCAACCCTTTACAAGCCACTGATGAGCGTGGATATTGAGACCCACGAGCCTTATAAGGCGACAGTGGAGCGGAGCGATCCGACGGCTCTGCCAGCGGCGGGTGTTGTCATGGAAAGCGTGGTGGCAACAGTTTTAGCCACCGAAGTCTTGGAGAAGTTTTCTTCGGACAATCTGGAAGAACTAAAGGATGCAGTAGCCCGCCATCGGGAATTTGTCAAGAACTTTTAGAAGAAAGGAGTGGGCATGGAGAGAAAAACAGTCTATATCGCAGGTCTGGGACTGATTGGAGCTTCTTTGGCTCTGGGCATCAGGCGAGCTCATCCTGAGATTGAAATTCTCGGCTATAACAGAAGTGAAGAATCAAGACAGGTTGCCCTGGAGCGAGGAATGGTAGACCGGGTAACGGATGATTTTGCCGCCTTTGCTCCATTGGCTGATGTGATTATTCTGGCTGTGCCCATCAAGCAGACCATAGCATTTATCAAAGATCTAGCGGAGCTGGACCTGAAGGAAAATGTTATCATCTCAGATGCTGGCTCAACCAAGGCTGAGATTGTGGCAGCTGCAGAAAAGTATCTTCAGAATAAGCCCGTCCGTTTTGTCGGTGCTCACCCTATGGCCGGAAGTCACAAGACCGGAGCCAAGGCTGCTCATGTCACTCTCTTTGAAAATGCCTATTATATCTTCACCCCCTCTAGCCTGACCAAGCCTAGTACGCTTGAGGAAATGAAAGACTTGCTGAGTGGTCTTCATGCCCGTTTTATCCAGGTGGATGCAGCTGAGCACGATCGAGTGACCAGTCAAATCAGTCATTTTCCGCATATCCTAGCCTCCAGTCTTATGGAGCAAGCAGCAGCTTATAGCCAAGAGCATGAACTGACCCAGTCTTTTGCAGCCGGTGGTTTTCGAGATATGACACGGATTGCGGAGAGCGAGCCAGGAATGTGGACCTCTATTCTCTTGACAAATCCTCAAGCTATCTTGGAGCGGCTGGAAGATTTTAAAGATCAGTTAGATAAGGTGGCTGCAGCGATTGAGGCCAAGGACGAGACAGCTATCTGGGAATTTTTCGACCGAGGACGGCAAAGCCGCAAGCAGATGGAAATTCATAAACGAGCTGGTGTGGACAGCTTTTACGACCTCTTTATTGAGGTGCCTGACGAAGAAGATGCGATTTTGGGCATTCTGGAGCTTCTGCGCGGAATTTCGGTCGTTAATATCCTGATCAACGAGGAAAACCGAGAAGATATCAACGGTATTCTGCAAATCACCTTTAAAAATCGTCAAGATTTGGAAAAATCTGCTACAATAGTAAGAGAAAATACGGACTACCAAGTATCCGTAGACTAATATAGATTGGAGAACTCTATGTCAAATATTTATGATTTAGCCAATGAACTGAGCAGAAATCTGCGTGATTTACCTGAGTACAAGGCAGTTGCAGAAAGTAAGAAAGCAGTGGATGCTGATAGCGAAGCGAAGGCTATTTTTGAGGATTATCTGGCTTTCCAGCAGGAGTTGCAACAGCTGGCTCAGACTGGTCAGGTACCGACTCAGGAGGTGCAAGACAAGATGACTTCCTTTGGCGAGAAGATTCAGGGCAATGCTGTTCTTTCTGAATTCTTCAATAAGCAGCAGCAACTATCCATCTATCTGGCGGATATCGAGCGTATTATCTTTGATCCGGTGCAGGATTTGCTTAAGTAAGCTAATAAAAAAGAGGAGTCTAGGCTGAATACCCGGATTCTTTTTGCTTTAGCTAGGATTCCAGAAATTTTAAGAATTTCTGGTCTTTTTATGATAAAATAAGAAGCAACAAAGGAAAGTACGAGGTCATCTATGAAATTATCAACCAATGTAAGAGGCCTGAAGGGCCGTATCCGCGTACCTGGAGATAAATCTATCAGCCACCGTTCCATTATTTTTGGCAGTTTGGCCAAGGGAGTTACTACTGTTCGTGACATTCTGCGAGGGGAAGATGTGCTGTCTACCATGCAGGTTTTTCGTGACTTAGGTGTGCAGATTGAGGACGATGGAAATCTAGTCAAGATTCATGGTGTAGGATTTGAAGGTCTTCAAGCACCGAAAAATAAGCTGGATATGGGCAATTCTGGAACGTCTATCCGTTTGATTTCTGGTGTTTTGGCTGGCCAGGATTTCGAAGCGGAGATGTTTGGTGACGACAGTCTATCCAAGCGTCCTATGGATCGGGTGACCATTCCTCTGCGGCAGATGGGAGTAGAGATTGCTGGTCGTACCGAGCGTGATTTACCACCGCTCAAGATGAAGGGCAGCAGGGAACTCCAGCCTATTCATTATCAGTTGCCAGTGGCTTCTGCTCAGGTTAAGTCGGCCTTGATTTTTGCTGCCTTGCAGGCTCAGGGAGAGTCGGTTATTATAGAAAAGGAAATCACCCGTAATCATACGGAAGATATGATTGCCCAGTTTGGTGGGCAGATTGAGGTCAAGGGCAAGGAAATTCGCATTCAGGGCGGTCAGGAATTCACTGCTCAGGAAGTGACGGTCCCAGGTGACATTTCCAGTGCGGCTTTTTGGCTGGTAGCTGGACTGATTGTGCCGGACTCTAAGATTGTTTTAGAGAATGTCGGCATCAATGAAACTCGTACAGGGATTCTAGAAGTGATAGAGGCTATGGGCGGACGGATGACGCTGTCAGATGTCGATCCAGTAGCCAAGTCTGCAACCATCACCGTTGAGACTTCTGAGCTTAAGGGCACTGAGATTGGCGGCGAGATTATCCCACGCTTGATTGATGAGTTGCCGATTATTGCGCTTCTGGCGACTCAGGCTCAGGGACGGACTGTCATTCGTGATGCAGAGGAGCTCAAGGTCAAAGAAACCGACCGGATCCAGGTAGTGGCAGACGCTCTCAATAGCATGGGCGCAGCTATTACCCCGACGGAAGACGGCATGATTATCGAAGGGAAAACACCTCTTCATGGTGCTCAAGTCAATACCTTTGGTGACCATCGTATTGGGATGATGACAGCTATTGCTGCTTTGTTGGCTCAAAGTGGTCAGGTAGAACTTGAGCGATCTGAAGCCATTAAGACCAGCTATCCAAGCTTCTTCAGCGACTTGGAGGGCTTGATGCATGGCTAAGATATTGCTGGGCTTTATGGGAGCTGGAAAATCCACAGTGGCCCGAGGCTTAGCCCAAGACTTTGTCGATATGGATGAACTGCTCTGCCAGCGGCTGGGCATGTCTATCAAGGACTATTTTGACCAGCATGGTGAAGCAGCCTTTCGGACTGCAGAAGCCCAGCTCTTGGCTGAGTTGATCGATACGAACTTAGTCGTCTCAACTGGCGGCGGTGTAGTTGTCAGCCCTGAAAATCGCAAATTACTGACTCAGAATGCTGACAATATCTATCTGAAAGCTGATTTTGAAACGCTTTATCAGCGAATTCGGCAGGATGAAGAGCAGGAGCGGCCTTTATTCTTAAATCAGAACAAATCAGACTTGCAGCAGATTTTTGAGCAGCGTCAGGCTTGGTACGAGGAAGTAGCGACCCAGATTGTCGATACGAGGCTCAAAAGCCCGCAAGAAATTATTGAGGAAATTCAATGAAAATAGCATTTTTAGGTCCTAGAGGCTCCTTTTCTCACCATGTAGCCCAAGCTGCCTTTCCCAGCGAGGACTTGGTGCCCTATCAGAATATCACCGATGTCATGAAGGCTTATGAGGCTAGGGAAGTGGATTACTCGGTCGTTCCGGTGGAAAATTCCATCGAGGGCAGTGTCCATGAGACGCTGGACTATCTCTTTCATCAAGCAGATATTCAGGCGGTGGCTGAGATTGTTCAGCCCATCAAGCAGCAGCTCTTGGTGATGGATTTGGAGAAGCCAATTGAGAAGATATTTTCTCATCCGCAGGCTATTGCCCAAGGAAAGAAATACATCCGTCAGCATTATCCGCAAGCTGCCATTGAGGTGACAGCTAGTACGGCTTATGCAGCTCGTTTTGTAGCAGAGCATCCTGAAAAGAATTTTGCGGCTATTGCCCCGCGCACGGCTGCAGCAGAGTACGGGCTCAAAGTAGCGGCCAGCGACATTCAGGAAATGGAAGAAAATTATACCCGCTTCTGGATTCTGGGTCATGAGGTTCCTGAGCTTCGACTGACCAAGACAGGAGACAAGCAGACATTGGCCTTGACCTTGCCGGACAATCTGCCTGGTGCCCTCTATAAGGCTTTGTCGACCTTTGCTTGGCGTGGGATTGACTTGACCAAGATTGAGAGCCGGCCTCTAAAAACGGCTCTGGGAGAGTATTTTTTCATTATTGACATTGACAACGAGCAGAAAAAATTGGCGGATTTTGCCTATCAAGAGTTGACAAGTCTTGGAATTACTTATAAAATTTTTGGTAGCTACAGTGTGTTTCTGATTGAGGACCGGTAGCGGTAGATTGGAGAAGAGATGAAGAAACCAGAAAATCTTAGCCATCATGAACGGCTCCGCTTAGATTATCTCTATAAAAATTATTATTATCTAAACGATAAAGAAAAGAAAGAATTTGACTATCTGCGTCAGAAGTCCAAGGGGATTGGCAGTTCAGCCAGTGTGCCGGACCATGACGAGCAGCCGCATACAGTTAGTGACGCCTATGAGCAAGAGTCAGTGGAAATGGATTCTTCTGGCCTCTTGCCCAAGTACCCTGAGCGTTCTTCTCGCAGCAGAAAGCAAAAGAAGGAGCCGGAAGCTCTGGCAGGAGCTGGTCTGGGACAAGACAAGCCTAAGAAACCTCGCAAAAAAATCCGCTTGAAACGGATTCTGCTTTGGGCAGGGATTTTCCTACTGATGGTCTTGGGTGGCATGATTTTCATGTTTGTCAAAGGCTTGACGACAGCTCATAATGGCAATTCTAAGCCAGCAGAAACGGAATTCTTTGACGGCAAGGATACTAAGGACGGAGTGAATATCCTCATTCTCGGAACAGATGGCCGGGTTGGTGACGACTCGACTGAGACGCGGACTGACTCCATTATGGTCTTGAATGTTGGTAATAAGGACCACAAGGTGAAATTGGTCAGCTTTATGCGTGATACCCTTATTCACATTGACGGCGTCAGCAATGAGTACACGGACCCTTCGCAGGCAGATTATTATGACCAAAAGCTCAATTCTGCCTATACGATTGGGGAGCAAAATCACAACCGTGGTGCAGACTATGTCCGCCAGATGCTCAAAGATAATTTCGATTTGGACATTAAATATTATGCACTGGTGGATTTCCAGACCTTTGCGACAGCTATTGACACCCTTTTCCCAAATGGCGTCAGCATGAATGCCCAGTTCTCAACGATCGATGGGGAGAAAGTGACAGAAGTTGAAGTGCCAGATGACCTGAATATGAAAGACGGTGTGGTACCCAATCAAACAATCAAGGTTGGTCAGCAGCAGATGGACGGTCGAACCTTGCTCAACTACGCTCGCTTCCGTAAGGATGATGAGGGCGACTTTGGCCGGACCCGCCGCCAGCAGGAAGTATTAACAGCTGTTTTCCAGCAGGTCAAGGATCCGACCAAGCTCTTTACCGGATCAGAGGCTCTGGGTAAGGTCTTTGCCTTGACTTCGACCAATGTGCCTTACAGCTTCCTTTTGACCAATGGTCTCTCTATGGCTGGAGATTCCCGCAATGGAGTTGAGCGCCTGACGATTCCGGAAAATGGCGACTGGGTTGATACCTATGACATGTACGGCGGCCAAGGGCTATTGATTGACTTTGAAGCCTATAAAGAAAGACTGCAGCAAATGGGTCTCAGATAAGATATATGATATAATGAAAGGTAGGACGATGTTCCGCCTTTTCTTTTGGGAAATGGCAGAGCGATAAAGCAGAAAGAGAAAAATATGTTAAAAAAGAATGATATGATTGAAGTTGAAATCGTGGATTTGAGCCACGAGGGAGCTGGAGTTGCCAAGGCAGAAGGTCTGGTTTTCTTTGTAGAAAATGCCCTGCCGGGTGAACTCATCCGCATGCGTGTGCTCAAGGTCAACAAAAAAATCGGCTTTGGCAAGGTGGAGGAATTTCTCCGTACCTCAGACCAGCGCAATGAAAATCTTGATATGGCTTATCTGCGTACAGGGATTGCTGACTTGGGGCATCTGAACTATTCAGCCCAGCTGGACTTCAAACGCAAGCAGGTCAAGGACAGTCTCTATAAGATTGCTGGTTTGTCCGATGTTGAAGTGCTGCCGACACTTGGTATGGAGCAGCCGCTGGGCTACCGTAATAAGGCTCAAGTGCCTGTCCGCCGTGTCAATGGCCAGCTGGAAACAGGATTTTTCCGGAAAAATTCCCATGACCTCCTGCCGATTGAAGATTTCTATATTCAGGACCCAGTCATTGACCAGGTTATCCTCTTTACACGCAACTTGCTACGTCGTTTTGACCTCAAACCTTACGATGAGCAGGAAAAGACAGGACTCATTCGCAATCTAGTTGTTCGCCGTGGCCATTATTCAGGGGAAATCATGGTAATTCTGGTCACAACCCGACCTAAAATTTTCCGAGTAGAGCAACTGATGGAGTGCTTGACAGAGGCTTTCCCAGCTATCAAGTCCATCATGCAGAATATCAATGACCAGCCCGGAAATGCGATTTTCGGAAAAGACTGGCGAACGCTATATGGTCAAGACTACATTACCGACCAGATGCTGGGAAATGACTTCCAGATTGCTGCGCCGGCCTTTTACCAAGTCAATACCGAAATGGCAGAAAAGCTCTATCAGACAGCCCTTGATTTTTCCGAGCTGACTGCAGATGATGTGGTGCTTGATGCCTACTCGGGTATCGGAACGATTGGGCTCTCTGTCGCGAAGCATGTCAAGGAAGTCTATGGTGTGGAAGTGATCCCAGAAGCGGTCGAAAATAGCCGAAAGAATGCAGAAATCAACGGCATTGCCAATGCCAGCTATGTCTGTGCTCCTGCTGAAGAAGCCATCCAAAACTGGCTGAAAGAGGGCATCCAAGCGGATGTCATCCTAGTCGATCCACCACGAAAAGGACTGACCGAGAGCTTCATCAAAGCCAGCGTCAGCATGGAGCCCAAGAAAATCACTTATATCTCCTGCAATGTCGCCACCATGGCGCGTGATATTAAGCTCTATCAAGAACTGGGCTATGAATTGAAGAAAGTCCAACCGGTGGACTTATTTCCGCAGACGCATCATGTTGAGTGTGTAAGCTTGTTAGTGAAACGAAGCTAATCCTCAAAAGGTTCCCCAAACCTTTTGAGTTCCGCAAACGCATCATGTTGAGACGGTATCACTGCTTGTACGAGCTGAGGTATCAGCGAAGTAGAAGTAGATGCTCCGCCCATGGGATAGGACTCGTAGAATGAGGAGGGAAACCGACGAAATGATACGGTAAGTCCGAACCGCTGAGTGTGTAGCTCTGCTGGTGAAGGAGTGAGAATCTTTTAGCGAAAGGCTTTATGAAGTCACTGATAACAGTGGCTTTTTGGTCTTAGTGGGTAAGTATAAAAGCAACCACTTAAGTTGAGGTGGTTGCTTTTATACTATTTTTTGAAGTAGGTGTAGAAAATTTATTTCCATAGACTGGTGATGGAGATGTAATTACCAAACATAAATAAAGAAAGTTTTAATTGAAGGTAACTCAGCTCTTGTTTTCATTCATTCAACGAATTAAGTATTTGGCTTTTTAATTTGAATGAAAATTATTAGGCAAAGTATATAAATAACAAATTGACCAAGACCAATATATTGGAAAATATTCCAATTCTTCATATCAATCACAGATGCTACAAAACTTCCGAAAGGAACAAATATCCCACTGATAGTAAAAATAATACTAAAAACTCTTCCGAGAAATTCTGAATTAACTGTAATTTGAAGATGGGACATCAAATTAACATTGAAAAGAGTTACACTAGAAGTGAAAATTCCAAATAGAACTAACACTAACAATTGTGAAGAACTAGCAAATCCAATGAGAAATAAAGCTCCTGCACCTGGTAATAGAAGATGGAAAAATTGTTCAGGTTTTAGTGTTTTCTTATATACTCCAGCTATTAAAGCTCCCCCTATACTACCTATAGATTGAGCTATAAGTATGTAGGCGTATATATTTTTATATCCTGAAAAAGAGGATGTGAATGGAAGGTAAAATGAATAAATAGCGTCTAGGAAGTTTAATACAGCACTGGCAACAAGAATAATGAGGAGTGCTTTATCGTTTACCACATATTTGAAACCATCTGCTATTCCCGATAAAAACGAAGTATTATTGGCTTTATTTACTTTTAGGATATGGAAGTAGTGCTCACATATTGCGGAGATAAAGAATGAGATGGAATTAATGAGCATACCATATTTGAAGCCGAATTCCTGAATTACAAATACGGAGAAGATAGGAGCACTTACGGCAACAACTTCTGCAAGTATTTTAGATATTGAATTGTATTTGTGAATTCCTTCGCTAGATAATAAATCTCTAACGATTGCTTTATAGGTTGGACGATTAAAGCTAAATAAAATTGCTAATATGATATTTACAATCACAAATGCCCAGATGTTATCAGGATTATAAAATAGGAATAGCAGAAAAGTTACTGCTCCGGCAATTAGATCTGTCAGGATAAGTATACGTTTTCGATTATTGAAATCAGCAAAATGCCCAGTAAATAAATTAAGAAATAACTGAATAACTGATTCACTGGATAAATAAATCATCATAAAAAATGAAGAGTTTACAGCAAGATTAGCAATAAGTAACTTATTTGCATAATCAAAAATAATATTCCCGAAGTGAGTTGTTTGTCCCCTTATTAATAAAAGGAGAATATTCTTATTTTCTTTGTTCATGTAAGTATCCCTTCAATAGTTCAAAAACATGAGTGAATTCTTGTTGAGATTTTAGAGTAAATGTGATTAGAAATCTTAAGTCATCTAAAGAAGTTGCAGATATAGATTCTTTTTCTGGATATTCTCTATAGTAATCAAATGTAATAGGGAGAGTGGGAGGGAGTTGTTTTTGACCGCTTTGGAATATTGCTAATGTTAAAGCAATAAATTGCGGTTTTTCATTATAATTATTTTTTTCTAAGTTACCATTTATTAACTTCCAATATGTAGCAAGTAAATCAAATTTAAAAGCCTGTTTAACAAGTAGAGGTATATTACCTCCACCAAATCTTTTACCAATCTCACAGAAACTTAGTCGATCTGTATCTGCTTGATAAAAAAATTCAGCATGGAATGGATGAACTTCCTCTGTACCCAAATTATCTAGAACACATTGAGTTTCGTTCTTTAGTCGTTCAATGAACTGCTCATTATTGTAAAATGAATTCGTTCTAATAATATTAAAATAATTTTTTTTAATATCTAAAATATTTCCAATGTATTCATGAGTGAAGAAGTATTCGATTTTTCCATTGACTGCAATCCCATCGCATGTAAACATCGTATCAAATGATTCAACAGTCTCAAGAATATAATCTTTAGTAGAATAATAATCAGGAACTTCAGATACAATATGAATATCTTTGCCCGAAGCTTCGCAGCGTGGTTTAATCATAAATTGGTCTGGCAATTGATCATCATTATCTAGCAGAGCAGGCTGGTTGATTTTCCCTGCTAGAGTTTGCCGCATAATTTTTTTATCTTTATAAGCGTAAGCGATCTTCCAAGCTTGATTATGGTCAGTAAACAAAGATTTTAATATTCCTGTGATGTGCATGAGACCTTCGTCAAGTGTGAAGATGTCGCTGATATCATTTCGACTCTCAAAGAGCTGCAATAGTTCTGGTAAATCAAAGTCTTTGATGGTACTAATATTAGTTGAAGGAAAATTAAGTTCTAAGTAATTATCTTTTAAGCGTTCAGGACATATAACACTTAAATTACTGTCAGCCTTGATTCCTATGGTAGAGGGATTAAAACGGTAGATAAAATATTTCATTATTCATACCTCGTATTTTTAATTAGCCATGTTTCGGCATTTAAAAGAGTGTTTTTTGTAGTGACAAAATCCTTTCCACTAACTGAAATTCCGATTATTGCATCAGCACTATGAAATGCGTCATTTACTGTGTTTCCTACTTTTGTATACTCAATATAATCAAAAATAGAATACTTACGTTTCAACTCATCAGTGAGAGTTGGGAGCTGAGTGATTACACCCTTCCTTTTTGCAGTCAGAAGCCACCCAGTTACAGGAAATTCTGTTGGTAGTGTGGGAAGCTGCTCACCACAGATACCGTAAACTAATAGTTGGAGAGGATTATGTGTCAATTTCAACTCAATGTTTTGTCTGATTCTTGCTCCTCCCATTCGACAAGCAATTTCTAAAAAAGTAATTTCCTTTGAGTTGTAGAATACTTCTAAATGAAATAGAAAAGTCCCGCCGGGGTATAGCTGACTAGCTAATGTAGAAGCATACTCTACTAGTCTAGTGTAATCTAATGAATCATGGTCTAGTGATACAGCTGCAGCAGAGATCCCCTCTTTAATTAATAAAGGATTGTAGATGTATAGAGAAGGTTCACAATATACTACCTTTCCATTGTCAAGAAAGCCATCAATGTGATAAATATTGCTATTGATGTATTCCTGAACTAGCACTTCCTCTCCATTTTTAAGAGCAATGTTGGCAGCTAGTTCGAGTTCAGATTTAGATTTTATATGAAAAGTGTCGACCGATCCAGCTCCACTAAGAGGTTTAAGGATGATGTTTTTGTGAACATTATAAAAATCTTGTAATTCTGCAAAAGTAGAAATTTTTTGAGTTCCTGGAACAGTGTATCCAAGTTCTTTTACTCTTTTCGTCATTAAATTTTTATCACGAAACACCTCAGCTTCAGCTACAGATTGTCCCTCAATGTTGAATTCTTCTCTTAGCTCAGCAGCAGTGGTAATATCAAACTCATCAAGCGCTACAATAGCATCAAATTTTTCTAACTGTAATACTTCTCGAGCTTTTGATTTACAATTATTCTGATAATCAGTCGTAGAGATTATACTTACATTAGCTAGGCGAGATTGTTCAAATGAGCTTAGTTTCGACTCATCAGTGAGAATTGTGAATTGATGAGTCGAAGGAAGCCATTTATAAATTTCCGTATAATTTTCTCGGTACGGGTGTAGAATTAGAATATTTTTCATTATTTATAACTTTCTATTGGGTTTTGATGGATGTTTTTTGAGGCTTCTCTATAGTAGGCAAAATTACTTGGTAACTCAGGAATCTTATAACTATTATCAATTTTAGATTGGTAAAGCTTATAAGGAAGCCCTAGTGTTTCATAGGCATATTTTGCTGATATTTCAACCTTACTCTTTTGAATTTTATTCATTGCTCTGTTAATATTTGATGAATAATCTGAATACATTTTTGTGAGTTCATCTTTCAATTGAGGATATATTTCAAGAAGGGTACTCAAAGGAATATCGTTGCAATCAGACTCAAGAAAAATTTCTCTTGCTAATTTTTTTAGAACGTATCCATGTTTATGGCTACTTGATTTTCCTATTTTATCCATCAATGTAGAAAGAGCATCAAACTGACTTACATAAAAATGTGTTAATTCATGATTCTGTACAATTTCAAATATTTTTTTGTAATACTTGTGATAGTTACTGCTTTCGTAAATAGATTTTACATTCTCTTTAACCATATCTAACCGCAATGGAAAGAAGACGCTATCTAGTTGTGAACTATTTCCTTGGAGATAATTAACTAATACAAAGTTCATCAAAGTTACTAAACCATCATAGTATTTCACACAAATTTTAATATAAAAATGCTCACCGTTCAATGGTATATTACAATGCAGTCTTTGTTTTTCAATCGGTATTATATTATCCGTTATTGTAGAAAACTGTTGTCGAATATCTGGAATATCAGGGATGATGACATAGATATCATTTTTATTGATATACTTACCGAGGAAAGTAGTAATAAATGTATTGATAATTTTTTTAAAATTTGTTTCTTGAAATGAGAAAATACTGATTAAAGGTTGACAAGGAGTGGAAAGGGGATTGATTAAATTTGCTGGATATACTTGCCTAAAGCAAGTTTGCTCTTTATAATAAATCCCCTTAATTTCTTGCTTGAATTTATCCAGTTCATCTTGAATTGGTGAAAAAGTAAACAAATTCTTGTCGCCTCTGATTAGATCCGATTCAGGAAGTACCTGGGCATTAAAAGCAACTAACAATTCATCTTTATAAGTAATCTTTTCCATAGATCTTTCCTCTTGTGTTGACTTTATTGATTGAAAATCTTTCGCTAGGTGTTTTACTCAATAAACTTTTATCAATTTCACGGACAATATGCTTTGAAACGTCCGCAATTAACTCAACAGAAGGGTGTCGTTTATCTTGTTGAAAGTTAATTTTATTTTTTTCAATATAGAATTTAAAGAGTTCGTATTCTGGGAAATAGTATTCTGTACCAAGTTCCATAATAGCATTTTTCATTATTCTATAGTTTTCTGTGGTAGCTAGGTGCAGATTAGAAAACTTTTCTGATGCTTTTAGGAGAACATAGGGGATAGAAAATTGAATTGATGAAGACGGATTGATAGAATGAATACATTTAATTATGTCCTGTGCAATAGATACAAGATCTTCTGCTGTTAAATATACGTTTACTATTTCAGTATTATAAAACTGATCTTTTGGAAGTTTATTTAGAACTCGGTTTGACTTTTTCCACATTTCCACAGATCCCAAGGAAACTACAACTAAATCACTGTTCACTATGTTTTTAACAACCTCTTCGTCAATTTGTTTATTTTTTTCAATAACTTCATTGACATTATTTCAATAACTTCATTGACATTATTAGAAGTATTCCAAAATCTAATTTCATCAGTGAACAATTTTAGTTGACTATCAATAATTACCTTATGTTTTAAACTATGACTCACAATTTCTAAATCTTTTAAGAGGGATGGAGCATTGAATATAGTTTGGTAGGGGGCATATGTTGTAATATTGTAATTCGAAAAATACTCAATTCCGGATGCTAAATTATGAGCGGTACAGGCACCTAGAAAACATATGCTTTTGAATGTAGACTTTAAAAACAGTTCTGATTTTTTCTCTGAATAAAAATTAAGCTTTTCCATGAAGAACTCCTTCGTACCCTAATTCTTTCAATACATCATTAATATTACCAAAGCCCCGAAGGACTTGATCAAAGTTGTATAAAGTTGCTGAACTAATATTGGTTTGATTAATCCCCATAAGAATAGCCATTCCTGCACGAATATCTTTGAGGTCAAATTTATTAGTTTTTTCTAATGGCAGGTTAGTTCGAGGGAGAGTTTTTAAAGCTCCATTATCTAATACTTTAAGGTTGATGCCTAATTTTTTTAGTTCAGATACATGACTAAATCTATTTATAAATACTTCGTCAAATATAATGGACGGAACATTATAAGATGCCAGAAATTCAGAAATAATTGGGCCTAAATCAGTAGTGATAAATGGTGCACCACCTAAACGTAAAAATTCGAAATACTCGTAATCAATTTCAGATTTCTTAGTAAATCTAATCGTGTTGTTGTTTTCTTGAACCGAGAGCCCTAATTTATAGAAAAGATTTAAATAACTTTCTGGAATATCATTTATTGATACATTGTCAAAAATAATATCATTCAGAGAATCCCAGAACAATAAAACATAAGAAACTAACATGCTCATATCTGGTGGAAGAGTCAGTTCAGCACTTGATATTTCAATTGTGTCTACTTTAGAGATGCTAATTTTATTTGGTGTTAGATATTTTACTTTACGATTAGTAGACTTCTTAAGTAAATCAACTAAATAAGAAATAGTTGGATCTGGAGAAATTCCATTAATAGTTATTTCATTTGGGTAAACATAAGCTAGGCTGATGGCATTAAAGAAAGCTCCTACACTCTTACTACCATTTGCATAACAGTTGAAAGAGACATTTTTATTGAGAAAATCATTTTTTTCAGAATAGAATAGCTTACCTATGTTATCGTACTGATAATTTGCTATTATTGATAGTATATCCAAGTGTAAGTCAATAGGACGAAAACAAAAATTATCTCCTCCAGGGAACGTAAATAAAAGCTGGTGAAATTTGTATGTTAGAGACGATATGATTCCAATACTGGCACGACTAATCCTGTTTAGAGTTGTAATGTCATAAGGATTTTTTTGAGGTATCAGTTTAATTGAATCTTTATTAGTAGTGGACTCAACCCACTCATTATTTCCAAACTCATAAAGAATATTAAGGAAATCTAGGGCAGTGGGACAGTTGTTAATTGTAAGTTGTTTTCCGTGAAAGAATAAACTCGTTAACAGAATATGTACTCCAACAACTTTATCCCCTTCTATTTTTATATGCTTAGTAGGTCTAATACGGTTTGTTTTAGAGATTTCCATATTAAAGTGGGTCGGTAGTCTACGCCTAGATGCTTTTGGGGTATCTTGATTACTATTGCCATCTATGCGATTTACATGGACCTCCAAATCTTCGAAGGAAATTTCCAAGATTTTAGCATAGGCTATGAGATCTCTAATATTGATATCGCGAGATCCGTTTTCCCAGTTAGAGATTGCCTGCCTACTTATATTGAGTTGTTTGGCTACAAAGTCTTGAGTTAGTCCCATAGCTAGTCGTTTTTGTTTTAAGAAATTCCCAATCATATAATCCACCTTTCAAGTATATGTCAATGTTTGAATAATATTTTACTAAATATTTTGTTAAATTCAAGAATTTTTATGCAACAATTTGTGTCATATATTTTTCTTATGAAAGATATAAAATAGCCAAAATTGGGTGTTGTAAAATTAGAGGATTTAGATTTAGTTAAGCAATGTAATAGATTGGTCTCTTTTTAATATTCTCTGCTATACCTTTTATTCCCAAACTTGAACAATGGCTTGCAATCCTTTTTTTAAAATAGTATACTAGGGCTAGATTATGGAATCGTTTGCATAGAATTACGATGAATTTAAAAAAAGAAATCTAGGAGTTGAAAAGTATGGAATTAACAGCTATTTATCACAGACCGGAGTCGGAGTATGCCTATCTTTATAAAGAAGGTCAAGTGCATATCAGAATTAGGACTAAGAAAGAGGATATAGAGAAAATCCTTTTGCACTATGGGGATCCCTTTATCTTTCTTGAGGATTCTTATGAAGATACGAAAGAGATGGTCAAGATCATCTCAGATGCTCTATTTGATTATTGGCAAGTAGCAGTGTCGGTTGATTTTGCTCGGCTCCAATATTTCTTTGAGCTGAGAGATAAAGAAGGCCAAAGCGTCTTGTATGGAGATAAAGGTTTCACTGACAATAGTCCAGAAAACCTTGCTTTAGAGGGCAACAGATTTAAACTCCCTTATATTCACGAAATTGATGGTTGCCAGGTTCCTGACTGGGTTTCAAAAACGGTCTGGTATCAGATTTTCCCAGAACGATTTGCCAATGGAAATGCTGAATTTACACCAGAAGGAGCTCTAGATTGGGATTCGTCTATCAGTCCTAAGACTACGGATTTCTTTGGTGGGGATTTACAAGGAATTATTGATCATCTGGATTACTTACAAGACCTAGGGATTACAGGGCTTTACCTCTGTCCCATCTTTGAATCGCCAAGCAATCACAAGTACAATACGACAGATTACTTTGAAATTGATCGACACTTTGGCGACAAGGAGACTTTCCGTCAACTGGTGGAGCAAGCTCACCTGCGTGGCATGAAGGTGATGCTGGATGCGGTTTTCAATCATATTGGCGATCAATCCGCTCAATGGCAGGATGTTCTCAAGCATGGTGAAAAGTCAGCTTACAAAGACTGGTTCCACATTCAAAAGTTCCCAGTGACGAGTGACAAGCTTATGAATCCAAAAGAACTGCCTTATCATACCTTTGCTTTTGCTAGCTATATGCCTAAGTTAAACACGGCAAATCCTGAGGTGAAAGACTATCTCTTAAGAGTTGCGATTTATTGGGTTGAACATTTTGATATTGATGCTTGGCGGCTGGATGTGGCCAATGAGGTTGATCATCAATTCTGGCGAGATTTTCGTAAGTCTGTTTTGGCCAAAAAGCCTGACCTTTATATTCTTGGAGAAGTTTGGCATACCTCTCAGCCTTGGCTAAATGGTGATGAATTTCATGCTGTCATGAACTATCCTCTATCCGATAGTATCAAGGACTACTTTTTGAGTAGGAGCAAGAAGACCAGTCAATTCATAGCTGAGATTAACTGCCAGTCTATGTATTACAAGCAGCAGATTTCTGAGGTCATGTTTAATCTCTTGGATTCGCACGATACAGAGCGCATCTTGACGACAGCTCAAGGAGATATCCAGCTTGTCAAATCTGCACTCGCCTTTCTCTTTTTACAAAGAGGAACTCCTTGTATCTATTACGGAACCGAGTTAGAATTGGGTGGAGGTATGGACCCGGATTGTAGACGGGTCATGCCTTGGGACCGGGTTTCAAGTAGCAATGACATGCTCAATTTTATGAAGAACTTAATTCAGCTTCGCAAGGATGTTGCGGGCATTATTCAGTATGGAAAATTTACCCTAGAAGAAATCAAGCCTAATGTGCTGGCTTTAGAATGGCAACTTGATAATCAAGCAATCAGAGCCATTTTTAATCAGTCTACAGAGAATTATCTTTTAGACAGAGATTCAGCTGATTTGGTGAGTCATTGTCAAACTGATAACCAGCAAGTTGTCATCTTACCAAAGGGATTTGTAGTTTATTGTGATGAGTCTTGCATTTGAGATGTGTTTAGCTAATATCTTAGTTCCATGATGTATTCTAAATAAGATAAGTCGAAAGATTATTCTATTTTGTAATTACTGTAATTATCTGTTATAATATCCCTAAGGAGGAAGCAAGATGGCAGTAAAAACTAGAAAACAAGGGAATTCTATAACAATAACGATTCCAAGTGAATTTAATATTCCGAGTGGCGTGCATTACGATGCTAAATTGTTACCGAGTGGCGAAATTGTCTTTACTCCGGAAAAGGCTGAAAATCAGGTTACTTATATTTCTGACGAATCTTTTGAATTGGATTTAGATAATATTTTTGATGAATACGATGATATTTTTAAAGCTTTGGTAGAAAAATGACAGTCTATTTAACAGAAATTCAAATTGAAAAGATTAATACTTTAGTTATTCAGCGCTATTCTCCGAAAGAACAGATCAAGATGATTAGTCCATCAGCACTAAATATGATTGTGAACTTACCTGAACAATTTGTTTTTGGGAAACCTCTTTATCCATCGATTTTTGATAAGGCAACAATTTTATTAGTTCAATTGATAAAAAAGCATGTTTTTGCTAGTGCTAATAAACGAACGGCTTTTTATGTTTTAGTAAAATTTTTACGATTAAACGGTTATCATTTTTCTGTTACGCTTGAGGAAGCAGTTGAAATGTGTGTAAGAATAAAGGTTGAATCACTATCGGAGCAAAATTTAAAAAGCTACTCAAAATGGGTTTCTGAACATTCGTTTCCTAATGATAACGATTAAGCTTTAACTATGCAAAGGAGTGCAATCTTATGCCTAGACCGAAAACTAAAGAAGATTTGATGCTAGTTGCTAAGGAAAACTTTGAGAAGTTACAAACTCTCATTTCCAAATTGTCTGATCAAGAGTTAAATACGCCCTTTGATTTTTCTCGGGATGAAAAGAAGAAAGAGGCCAATTGGAGACGAGATAAAAATCTAAGAGATGTTTTGATTCACCTCTATGAATGGCATCTGCTCTTGTTGAATTGGGTGCATTCCAATCAAAAAGGGCAAGAGCAGCCCTTTCTTCCTGCACCCTATAACTGGAGGACCTATGGTGAGCTGAATCTGGAATTTTGGAAGAAACATCAGAATACTTCTCTTGAAGAGGCAACTGAGATCTTTCATCAGTCCCATCAAGATGTTTTGGACTTGGCAGACACATTTACAAACGAAGAATTGTTTTCAAAAAATGTCTATAAATGGGTCGGAGGGACTGTACTAGGTTCCTATTTTGTAAGTGCTACCTCCAGCCATTATGACTGGGCCATAAAAAAGTTGAAGGCTCATCAGAAAAATTGTAAATTAAAATAGTTAATTGAATACGAGTAGTGGAGAAGAATAAAATATGAAAAAATATAGTAAAATAATCATGTCCTGCGCCTTCCTAGCTTTGACTTTTGGGCTGGTGGCATGTGCTAGTTCGCAGAAAAATAAAGAAACAAGTCAAACTACATCGACTTATTCAAATCTAAACAGTAAAAAAAGTGTCGAAGAAGTCAAGAATTTGTTGGCTGCCGACTTGGATAAAGACAGTGTCGATAACTTTGTCAATCTAGTCAATGACTACAATGGACTTGTCGGCTCTACTGGATTAACGGGCGATTTCACTAAATTTACCAAAACCGAATATGATGTAGAAAAAATCAATCCTCTGTGGCAGGCAAAAAAGGGCGATTTTATAGGGACAAATTGTCGGATTAATACTTACACTCTGCTGAAAAATAGCATCGACATCCCTCAAATAGAAAAAGATGACGAACTCTTGTTCATAGATAATGATTCGATTGACAAGGGCAAGCTCTTTGATGCCAAGGATAAGGAAGAATTTAATATCCTGTTTTCAAGAGTCAAGACTGAAGCGACTCAAGATGTAAAAGTCCATGCTAAGAAGATGGAGGAATACTTTAAACAGTTCAAGTTTAGCGAAAAGGCGAGGATGCTTTCTGTCATAGTCCACGACAATCTTGATGGTGATTCTCTCTTTGTAGGGCATGTTGGCGTCTTGGTTCCAGATAAAGATGGCTATTTATTTATCGAAAAGCTGACCTTTGAAGAGCCTTATCAGGCAATCAAGTTTGCGACCAAGGAAGATGTCTACAAATACTTGCAGACAAAATATAAGGACTACACAGGGGAAGGACTGGCCAAACCTTTTATCATGGACAATGATAAGTGGGTAGAGGGTAAGTAGTGTGCTTCAGTTAGCATTAAGAAAATAGAACTGGAAGATTTAGAGTATGGAATTAAAAGATTTTACAGAAAAGGAACAGGAGCAGATCAATCAAGGGCTCAGCACTGCAAAAATTTCCGATAAGGAAGCTGCCCAAAAGATTCTGGCACTTGTGCCCCGAGAGTGGATTAAGAGGATTCCTTTCTTCGTGAGAGGGCATGCGACGACCAAGACGGTTGAGCGAGTTGCCAAGCAATATTCTCAACTATACGCTGCAGCCAAGCAGCAAGGCGAACTTCCTGACAAGGAAAGAGAAGAATTGCGCCTGATTATGATAAGCATTTTTGAAGAAAAGATGAATAAGCATAAGATTAAATGAGCCCTTACTTTGAAAGAAGTAAGAGCCTTTAGGAAGTCACTGGAAGCAGTGGCTTTTTCTTTTTTTATGGGCATGATGAGGCTAGTTATTAAAGTTCTATTTGGACGCTGAGTTCTAATTGGGTTTTGGGGTTATTCTCCATGAGAATTATCGGCAAAAATGGTATAATGTTCCTATATTTTCTAGAGGTAAAGGCAGGCTATGAAATTACTTTATACAGATATTCGCCATTCTTTGACCAAGGTTTTGGTGGCTGAGGCTGAGAGCTTGGTGGCGGACGGTAAGCGAGTCTTTTATATTGCGCCAAATTCGCTATCTTTTGAGAAGGAGCGGGCGGTTTTGGAGTGCCTGAAGAACAAGGCTTCCTTTGCCATTACGGTGACGCGCTTTGCCCAGATGGCTCGGTATTTTGTCCTCAATCATGTTCGGCAAGGGCATAGTTTGGACGATATTGGTCTGGGAATGCTGATTTATCGGACCTTGACAGAGCTGGATGATGGAGAGCTTAAGGTCTATGGCCGGATTAAGAAGGATGCCCAGTTTATCCAGCAATTGATGGATCTTTATAATGAACTGCAGACTGCCCAGATGTCCTTTGCGGATCTGGAATTTCTCGAGGAGCCTGAGAAGCGGGAGGATCTGGTCAAGATTTTTACAGCGGTGACTGCTGCTCTGAATAAGGGCGATTTTGATTCGTCTTCTCAGATTGCTGCTTTTGCCCAGCATATTCTGGCTGGTGATACGGATGAGGAGTTGGAGAATTTGGCCCTGGTCATTGATGGCTTTACTCGTTTTTCTGCCGAAGAGGAATACTTAGTCGGTCTTCTGCATCGGAAAGGTGTGGAGATTGTCATTGGGACCTATGCCAGCCAAAAAGCCTATCGAGCAGCCTTTCGTGAGGGCAATCTCTATCAGGCCAGCGTGGATTTTTTGAGAAAGCTAGCCGAGGACTATCAGGTCAAGCCTGACTATATCCCTCATGCAGAAGCAGAAGATGCCTTTGGGCGGATTTCTAAGGTCTTGGAGAGTCGTTATGACTTTTCAGAATCAACGGTTAGTCTTAGTGAAAAAGACCGCTCACAGCTTCAGATTTGGGCTACTATGAACCAGAAAGAAGAGTTGGAGTATGTGGCTAAGTCCATCCGGCAGCGGGTTCATGATGGTGTGCGCTATAAGGATATTCGTCTGCTTTTGGGAGATGTGGAAGCCTACCAGCTTCAGCTCAAGACCATTTTTGACCAGTATCAGATTCCCTACTATCTAGGGCGGAGCGAGTCGATGGCACAACATCCGCTGGTCCAGTTTATTGAGTCCTTGGAGCGGCTCAAGCGCTATAACTTCCAACTGGAAGATCTGCTCAATCTCTTAAAGACAGGGCTCTACGGAGATTTGACTCAGGAAGAGCTGGATCATTTTGAGCAATATCTGCGCTTTGCGGACATCAAGGGAGCCGGCAAGCTAGCCAAGGATTTCACGGCTAATAGCCAAGGGAAATTTGACCTAGACCGTCTCAATCATATTCGTCGTCGGGTCATGACTCCGCTGCAAGACTCTTTCAAATCCCGCAGCCAGACGGCATCGGGACTCTTAGCTAAGTTTACGGAGTTCGTACAAGCAGCCCGTTTGTCGGACAATTTGACGGCTCTGCTACAGGGAGCAAGTCAGCAGGAGCAGGAGCGTCATGAGGAAGTCTGGAAGGCTTTCAGCCATGTTCTAGAGCAGTTTTCTCAAGTCTTTGCAGATAGTAAGGTCAAACTAGACGACTTTCTGGCCTTGGTCCTCTCAGGTATGCTTTTGTCCAACTATCGGACGGTGCCGGCGACAGTAGATGTGGTTAAGGTCCAGTCTTATGACCTGATAGAGCCTTTAGCAGCTCCTTACGTCTACGCGATTGGACTGACCCAAGAGCGTTTCCCGAAAATCGCGCAAAACAAGAGTCTGCTTAGTGATGAAGACCGAGCTCGGCTCAATGACGCAACGGATTCTCAGGCGGAACTGCAGATTGCCAGCTCAGAAAATCTCAAGAAGAATCGCTATACGGCTCTGTCGTTGATGAATTCTGCTACCAAAGAGCTGGTCTTGTCTGCGCCAGCCTTGGTCAATGAAGTAGAGGACAGCATGTCGACCTATCTACTGGAATTGACTGCAGCTCCACTTTCCTTGCCCATCATTGTCAAAAAGCCTCAGGCTTCTAGTGACGATATTGGCAGCTACCGAGCTCTCTTGTCTCAAATCATTGAGCTCCACCAAGAGGAGATTGACCGAGAGTGGACAGCAGAGGAGCAGACTTTTTGGGCGGTGGCTGTGCGGGTTCTCCGCAAGAAATTGGCAGCAGAAGGCATCAGTATTCCGCAAATCAGCAAGGAACTGAAAACGGAGTCTCTGCAACCGGAAACATTGCAAGCCCTTTATCCAAAAAATCAGCCTCTCCGACTTTCAGCCTCTGCTTTAAATGAATATTTCCGGCATCAGTATGCTTATTTTCTCAAGTATGTTCTGCGCCTGCAGGAAGAGTGGACCATCCATCCAGATGCTCGAAGTCATGGGATTTTCCTTCACCGGATCTTTGAAAAGGTCCTGCAGGATGATTCATCTGCAGATTTTGACCGGCGTTTAGCGCGGGCTATGGAAGAGACCAGCCGAGAGGCTGAGTTTGAGAGCATCTACAGTGAGTCAGGCCAAACCCGTTTTGCGCGTCAGCTCTTGCTAGATACAGCGCGGGCGACTGGCCGTGTGCTGGCTCATCCAACTGGAATTGAGACCATTGGTGAGGAGACTGGCTTTGGCTCAGCTTCTAAGCCTTTCCTGACCTTGGAAAATGGCAGAGCAGTGACCGTGAGCGGAAAGGTGGATCGGATTGACCGTCTAACCAAGACCGAGAGTCTGGGAGTGGTGGACTATAAATCTGGTGATATTAAGTTCAGCTTTGAAAAATTCTTTAACGGACTGAATTCTCAGCTGCCGACCTATCTGGCAGCGATTGAAGAGTTAGCAGACTATCAAGAGGATAAGGGTACTTTTGGCGCCATGTATTTGCAGATGACCGATCCGATTGTGGCGCTTAAAGATACCAAGACCTTGGCGGATGCAATCAATCAGTCTATGAAGCCACTCCAGTACAAGGGACTTTTTGTGGCTAATTCTGTCAAGGAGCTTGGTCCTCTCTATGAGAAAAATAAGACCAACTTGCTGAGCCAGGGGGACTTGGACTTGCTGCTGACCTACAATGCTTATCTCTATAAAAAAGCCGCGGAAGGCATTCTATCGGGTCACTTTGCAGTCAATCCTTATACAGAGAATGGGCGCAGCATTGCTCCTTATGTGGAGCAGTTTAAGGCCATTACAGGCTTTGAAGCTAATCTGCATCTAGGACAGGCACGACAGCTGGAAAAGCTGGACGTAAGCAAGTATGACAGACGGCCGACTGGTGAGAAGTTACGTCAGGCCTGGCTAGAAAAGATGAGGGAGGAGATGGAAAAATGAAGAGAATTCCTTTTTTAACTGCAGAAGAAATTGCTCTTAAGCAAGCTCAAGAAGCTGCTTCGGACAAGCCACAGAAAAAGACGGCAGAGCAGATTGAGGCCATCTACTCCTCTGGCCAGAATATTCTGGTATCCGCTTCGGCCGGATCGGGTAAGACTTTTGTCATGGTCCAGCGGATTATAGACCAGATTCTTAGAGGTGTTGCGGTCAGCCAGCTCTTTATCTCGACCTTCACTGTTAAGGCGGCAGGCGAGCTAAAAGAAAGGCTGGAGAAGGAACTGGGGCAGGCCTTGAAGGAGGCCGAGAGTCCTGAACTCAAGCAACATTTGGCCCAGCAATTAGCTGACTTGCCCAATGCGGATATCGGCACCACGGACGCCTTTACCCAGAAAGTCCTTAGTCGCTATGGTTATCTGCTTGGGTTAGCACCGAATTTTCGGATTCTCCAGTCTGCCAGTGAGCAGCTGATTCTGCAAAATGAAGTTTTCAGCCAAGTGTTTGATCGTTACTATGACAGCGAGCGTCAGGCTTTGTTTAGTCGTTTGGTAAAGAATTTCACTGGTAAGCGCAAGGATTTATCAGGCTTCCGGGAGCAAGTTTATCGGATTTACAGTTTTCTGCAGTCAACCAGCAGTCCTCAGCGCTGGCTGGAGGAGACCTTCCTCTATGGTTATGAGCACAGTGACTTTGCAGCAGAGAGAGAGCGGATTTTTGGTCAAATCAAATCAGCCCTTTGGGATCTGGAGACCTTCTTTTTCGCCCATTTGGAGCATGAAGGAAGAGAATTTGCGGGTGCTAAATATCAGGAAAATGTCCAAGGTGCTCTGACCGTCTTAGCAGGTCTGAATGAGCTGTCCTCGATAGAAGAAACAGCTCAAGTTCTCAAACAGATTGTGGCACTTTCCCAACTGTCCAATGGTCAGGCCTTTACAGCTCGGGTTGGCAAGAATGCAGACGAGCTCAAAAAAGAAATGGCCAAGGACTACAATGAGGCCAGGAAGCCTATGATTGAGCGGCTGCGAAGCTTTGACCAGCAGCTTTATCAGCTGGACTTTATTGAGCAGTATCAGGATGAATGCCTGCCTCTGCTTGAGCTTCTGCGGGACTTTGTGGCGGACTTTGCTCAAGCTTACTTGGAGCGAAAGAAAGCAGAAACTGCCTTTGAATTTGGTGACATCAGCCATTTTGCTATTGAGATTTTAGAGAGATTCCCAGAGGTGCGTCGCTTTTATCAGGAACGCTACCATGAGGTCATGGTGGATGAGTATCAGGATACCAACCACACGCAGGAGCGCATGCTGGACTTACTTTCCAGAGGGCAGAATCGCTTTATGGTGGGTGATATCAAGCAGTCTATTTACCGTTTCCGTCAGGCCGACCCGCAGATTTTTAGCGATAAATTTAAGGTCTATCAAGAGGATAGTAGCCAGGGCAAGCTAATCGTCCTTAAGGAAAATTTCCGTAGTCATCTTGAGGTACTGGAAGCGACCAATGATGTTTTCAAACGCCTGATGGATGAAGAAGTCGGGGAAATTGACTACAATGAAACCCACTATCTGGTGGCTGGAAATCCAGCCAAACGTGAGCCTAATCCGGCTAATCGTGCATCTTTCTTAATCTATGAAGGCTCCAAGGAGAGTCCGGAAGAGGAGGCTGATGAAGGCTTGCCACAGGCAGTATCAGCTGGGGAAGTGGACCTAGTCATCAAGGAAATCATCCGCCTGCACAATGAAGAAGGAGTGGCTTTTAAAGATATTACGCTGCTGACGGCTTCCAGAACCCGCAATGATTTGATTTTAGCTGCCTTTGAGCAGCACCAGATTCCGCTGGTACCAGATGACGGCGCAGCAAACTATCTGCAGTCGGTTGAGGTCTTAGTCATGCTGGATACCCTGCGGACCATCAATAATCCGCTGAATGACTATGCCCTGACCGCCCTTCTCAAGTCTCCCATGTTTGACTTTGGTGAGGACGAGTTGGCTCGGCTGTCCCTGCAAGCCAGTCAAGAGCATTCTCAGGAAAATCTTTATGAAAAGCTAGTCAACGCCCTCCAAGGAAGAGGTTTGCATCCAGCTTTAGTCACTGAGGAACTGCAGAAAAAATTGCAGCATTTCCATGATACCCTGCAAGTCTGGCGGCCCTACTCCAAGACGCACTCCCTGTATGATTTGATTTGGAAGATCTACCAGGACCGTTTCTACTATGACATGGTGGGAACTCTGGCCAATGGTGCCCAGAGACAGGCTAATCTCTATGCCCTCTCTTTGCGGGCTAATGAGTATGAAAAGTCTAGCTTTAAAGGCCTGTCTCGTTTTATCGGGATGATAGACCGTATCTTGGAAAACCAGCATGATCTAGCCAGTGTGCCAGTGGCGGCGCCTAAGGACGCTGTTCGCCTCATGACCATTCATAAGAGTAAGGGGCTGGAGTTCAAGTATGTCTTCCTGCTCAATATGGACAAGGCCTTCAACCGTCAGGATAGCAGCTCTGCTATTATCCTTAGCCGGACCAAGGGAATCGGCATCAAGTATGTAGCGGATGTATCGGTGTCTGTGGAAGATCCTTATGCGCCGAATCAGCTGCGCATTTCCATGGATACGCTACCTTATCAGCAGAATCTAGCGGAGCTGCAGTTGGCTAGTCTGTCTGAGCAGATGCGCTTGCTTTATGTGGCTATGACGCGGGCTGAAACCAAGCTCTATCTGGTCGGAAAGGGCAGTCAAGAGGTTTTGGATAAGCGTCAGTGGGGCAAGAGCCAACAAGGGCGTTTGTCTGCCAGTCTGCGCAGCCAGCTCAGTAATTTCCAAGACTGGCTCTATGCCATTCAGGCTGTTTTTTCCGATGAGAATCTCGCCTACGAGACCCGTTTTGTCACTGATGAGGAGCTAACTGCTGAAGAGATAGGGCAGATTAATGAGCCTGTGCTCTTTCCAGCGGATGATTTGGCAGATAATCGTCAGTCGGACGACATCCGTCGGGCTCTGGATATTTTAGAAAGCGTGGATCAACTGAATAGCCAGTACCGCTCTGCCATTGAGCTGCCTAGTGTGCGGACACCTAGTCAAATTAAGAAATTCTATGAGCCAATCATGGATACGGATGGTCTGGACATCATGGATGAGCGTGCAGCTTTTCGGCCACAGCATAGCTTTGACTTGCCTGATTTTGGCAAGAAAGCCAAGGTGACCGGGGCTCAAGTCGGCAGTGCCGTCCATGAGCTTATGCAGCGGATTCCTTTGGATAGCCGTCCCAGCATGGCTGTACTTCGTTCTGCCTTGGCTCAGGTTCAGGCCGATGAAGCGGTTAAAAAGCAGATTCAGCTGCCTAAGATTGCATCGTTTTTCGAGACGGATTTGGGGCGACTCTTGATTGAGAACAGTGACAGAGTTCGTCGAGAAGCACCTTTTGCCATGCTCAAGAGGGACGACGCTAGCGGTCAGGAATTTGTTTTGCGGGGGATTTTGGATGGCTACCTGCTCTTTGAGGATCGGATTATCCTCTTTGACTACAAGACGGATAAATATAAGGAGCCATCTGAGTTGATTGCTCGCTACCATGACCAGCTAGACTTATATGCTCAAGCTCTCAGCCGTTCTTATGGCATTTCTCAAATTGAAAAATATTTGATTTTGCTAGGCGGTGAGCAGCTGCAGGTGGTTAAGGTGAATTGATTATTTTGTCGTGTCCAGAAAGGAAGGAAGCCTGTGGAACAGTTAGAACGCATTCAAAAAATGGAAAAGCACCTGAATAAATATTCTCAGGTATTAGCAAGAGCCCAGGAAGCTTTAGCTGAGCTGGAGCGCTGCCAGTCAGATTATATCCAGCTGAGGGACTACTATATTGGTCAGGAATTTTTTGATGATTTAGAGTTCTCGAATGGACCGGATTTCCCTGAAAATATAGCTTGCGGCGTCTTAAGTGAAGATGCTGTCTATGACCTGATGGGGGAGCATTTTGAGACAGCGATTAATCTGTTAGATTTGTCCAGCTCTATGCTGAAAGAACGTTAATTCATTTAGAAAAGAAAAAATAATTAATTTTTTTCAATTTTCCTCTTGCTTTTTAATAAAAATTCATGTAGAATATTCAACAATAAATTGAAAGCGATGAGAGAAAAAGTCTAAGACAAGAAACAGAGAGTGCCTGATGGTGAGACGGCATGCAATCCTTAGACGACACATTCTTGAGTGCGGATGCGAAATCAGTCAGCAGTCTGAGACTAGTGTCCGACGGCTGATTGCCGTTATCAATCTGGAGTCCCGTACTCCCAGAGGGTCCTCAGGCGACTGGGGTCCGAATAAAGGTGGAACCACGTGTCAACGTCCTTGCAAAGTTTTTTTGCGAGGGCTTTTTATTATATTTAAACTAGAAGATTTCCCTATTTTCCTTTAGCAAAGCGGTAAATTTCGTTTTTCATTTATTAGAAGTTCTAAAAGATAATCAGAGTCAGATAATGGCTAGTGTGTGAAAGAGAGGTTGCAAGATGTTTAAGCTAAAAGGTCTCAGGCAGATTAATCCTTATGTAGCAGGGCAGCAGCCCAATGAGCCAGACATGATTAAGCTCAATACCAATGAAAATGCTTATGGTCCTAGTCCAAAGGTGGCAGAGGCGCTGCAGAGCTTTGGTGCCCAGGAGTTGCGCAAATATTCCAGTTTGGATCAGGCGGAGCTCTGTCAGGCTTTGGCAGCAAACTTGGGTGTATCACCCGACCAGCTCATTATCGGTAACGGCAGTGACGACATCTTGTCCATGGCTTTCCTGGCTTTCTTTAACAGCGGCGAGTCGGTCTTATTTCCGGACTTGACCTATGGTTTTTACAAGGTCTGGGCGGACCTCTACCACGTGCCTTTTCGAGAAATCCCTCTGACAGCTGATTTTGAGGTCCATCCCTCCGATTATTTTGGAGACAATGGCGGCATTATCCTAGCCAATCCCAATGCTCCGACGGGGATGTATCTGCCGCTGGATCAGCTGGAGCAAATTCTGGCGTCCAATCAGGATGTGGTAGTGGTGGTGGATGAGGCCTATATTCACTTTGGCGGTCAATCTGCCCTGTCTCTGCTAGACACCTATCCCAACCTTTTTATCACACGTACCTTTTCCAAGGATGCGGCCTTAGCTGGTCTGCGGGTGGGCTATGGTATTGGTCATCCAGACTTAATAGCTGTCATGAAAGCTGTCAAGGACTCCATCAATCCTTACTCAGTGGATATGTTAGCAGAGCGTTTAGCCCTTGCGGCAGTGGAAGATTGGGATTATTATCGGGAGACAGGCGGAGACATTCAAGAGACCCGAGATTGGTTTGCTGGGGAATTGGCTGCGCTGGATTTTCAAGTCCTGCCCAGTCAGACTAACTTTGTCCTAGCCCAGCCTAGTGGAATCTCTGCAGCTGAGCTTTTCCAGAAGCTAGAGGAGCGTCGAATTTATGTGCGGTATTTTCCAAAAGCAGAACGAATCAAAGACTTCCTGCGCATCTCTATCGGACAGCGAGAGGAGATGGAAGCAGTCTTGGCAGTTATCAAAGAAATTTGCAGCAGCTGAGAGTTTGACCCAAAGCCAGTCAGTGTAAGAATAGATCTAGAAAGGAAAGCAGCCTATGAATAAAATCACCCTTCCGATTGGCATGCATGACAAGCTTTTCAAGAGGGCGCGTGTAACCTACGAGATTGAGCGGGACATCAGTGATTTTCTGATGGCTCAGGGTTTCAATCGGATGGACACACCGACTTTGGAGCACTTCGAGGTCTTCAGTGACCATGTGGAGCCCCACCATTATCATCTTTTCGATAAAAAAGGCGAGTTATTGGTACTGCGGCCTGATGTGACCAGCCAGATTGGTCGGGTTATTGCTTCGACCAGGGTGCATACTCCGACCAAGTTTTCCTATTCGGGCAAGGTCTTTCACTATCAAGAAGAGCTGCGCGGTCTTGCCAACGAGCTCAGCCAAGCTGGTATTGAGATTATTGGCTATCCAGCTCGCGAGGCGGTGCTTGAGGCTATCAAGACTGCTAAGCAGTCGCTGGATTTGGCGCAGGTTAAGTCTTATCAGTTCGAGTTTTCCCATGCAGCAATCCTGCAGACAATTCTAGAGAGTCTGGCCTTGGATTCGCAGGAGGAGGCCCAGCTGCTAGATTATATTCGCAAGAAAAATAGGACGGGACTCTTTGAATTCACCCAGACCAGTCCTAGTGAATTTGATGATTTTTTGCAGGAGCTGCCCTATTTGTTTGGTCCTAGCCAACAGGTTTTAGCTAGGGCTAGAGAGATAGTTGACAACGAGCGGATATTGATGGCTTTAGATGATGTGGAGCAAGTTTTGCGGAGCCTATCAGGCTTGCTGGATCAGACAACCATGGACTTGGGGCAGGTAGCGGCCATGCCTTACTATACTGGCCTTACCTTCAAGGTCTTTGGCGACCGAGTGCCAGATGCCTTTCTATCTGGTGGTCGCTATGACCAGCTTTTCAAGCGCTTCGGGGCAGCAGAGCTGACAGCTATCGGCTGGTCCCTAGACATTGACAGTGTCTATCAGGCCATTCATGATGACCTGCCTGACGAGGGCGGAAAGGAAGGTGATGGCAGATGAGTCAGATTACCATTGCCCTGACCAAGGGGCGGATTGAGGAAGATACGGTCAAGCTCTTGACCCAGGCTGGCTTTGATATGTCCTTCATGACAGACAAGGGGCGCAGCTTGATTTTTGAAAGTCCAGACAGTCGCTTTCGCTTTCTTTTGGTCAAAGGGCCTGACGTGACGACCTATGTGCGCCACGGAGTAGCTGATTTGGGTATTGTCGGCAAGGATATTCTCTTTGAGCATCCGACTGGCTATCTGGAGCTGCTGGATCTGAACTTTGGGCTTTGTAAATTCTCACTGGCCTCGGTGCCCAGCTATGACCCTCATGATCACAAGCGCAAGCGGATTGCGACCAAATACCCAACGGTAGCGACTGATTATTTTAATCAAAAAGGGGAAGATGTGGAAATCATCTCCATCCAAGGCAGTGTGGAGATTTCACCAGTGCTGGGTCTGGCGGATGCCATTGTCGACATTGTTGAGACAGGGCATACCTTGTCAGCTAACGGCCTGCTTGTTTTTGAAGATATTTGTCGGGTGTCGGCCCGGCTCATTGCCAATCAGGCTTCCCTGAAAAATAACCCGGATATCATGCCTTTTGTGGCAAAGATTGAATCCCTAGTAGGAAGAAGAGAGGTGGCTTTTAAATGACAATTATCAAACGTTTAAGCGGAAGTAACGAAGAAATTTCACGGATTTTATACGAAGAGCAGCTGCAGCTCAGCCAACAAAACTTAGATGTGGAAGAAGCGGTGACTGAGATTATAGAAACGGTCAAACAAGACGGTGACCAAGCTTTAAGAGACTATACCATGCTTTTTGATAAGGTTGAGGTGACAGATTTTGAGATTGGGCAGGAGCTAATTGACAAGGCCTTTGAGGAGATTGATCCAGAGGTCTTGGCTGCACTGAAAAATGCCCAAGCTAATATTGAATCCTACCACCGCCAGCAGTTGGAGACTGGTTTTGAGGATAGTCCCAGCGAGGGCGTTGTCCGTGGTCAGTTGATTCGGCCGATTGAGCGGGTCGGTACCTATGTACCTGGCGGCACCGCAGCCTATCCGTCCTCTGTCCTCATGAATGTTATCCCAGCTAAGATTGCCGGTGTCAAAGAAATCATCATGATTACACCGCCTCAAGAGCACTTTACACCAGCGATTTTGGTCGCTGCCAAGCTAGCTGGTGTGGATCGAATTTTCCAAATTGGCGGAGCCCAAGGTGTAGCAGCTTTAGCCTACGGTACTGAGAGCATTCCCAAGGTAGATAAGATAACGGGACCAGGCAATATCTTTGTGGCTACAGCCAAGAAGATGGTTTATGGTGTCGTGGGAATTGACATGATTGCCGGACCCTCGGAGATTGGAGTCATTGCGGATCGTTCAGCCAGTCCAGTCTATGTGGCAGCTGACCTCCTGTCGCAAGCCGAGCACGACAAGCTGGCTCGGGCTATTCTGGTGACCGACTCGGAGGAGCTGGCAGACCAAGTCGAAGCAGAGCTGGATAGACAGCTGAAAGAGCTGCCGAGAGAGGAAATCGCGCGTGCTTCGATTGAGAACAACGGCCGTATCATCCTAGCGCCTTCCAAGGAAGCTATGTTTGAGCTTATGAATCAGGTGGCACCTGAGCATTTGGAAATTGCCATGGATGATGCTTACAGCTATCTGGATCAGGTTGAAAATGCTGGCTCTGTCTTTCTGGGGCATTATACTAGCGAGCCAATCGGTGACTACTATGCGGGAGCCAACCACGTTTTACCGACAACCAGCACCAGTCGTTTTTCATCAGCTCTGGGTGTCTATGACTTCATCAAGCGCATCCAGTACACCCAGTACAGCCGCGCTGCTGTAGGGGCGGCTGACAAGGATATTACCGGTCTGGCCTATGCAGAAGGCCTGCAGGGACATGCTAAGGCCATCGAAGCCCGCAGACAGGAAAAATAAAAGGAGTTGCCATGAGACAAGCTGAAATCAAGCGTAAAACACAGGAGACCGATATTGAACTGGCTGTGAATCTGGACCAACAGGAGCCGGTCGCTATCGAGACTGGTGTCGGATTCTTTGACCACATGCTGACTCTTTTTGCCCGCCACAGTCGGATTTCTCTGACGGTTAAGGCTGAAGGTGACCTTTGGGTGGACAGCCACCATACGGTTGAGGATGTAGGCATCGTGCTTGGGCAGGCTCTGCGTCAGGCTTTGGGAGACAAGGCTGGTATCAACCGCTACGGAACTAGCTTTGTGCCTATGGATGAAACGCTGGGTATGGCCAGTCTGGACTTATCCGGCCGCTCCTATCTGGTCTTTGAGGCGGATTTTGATAATCCCAAGCTTGGGAACTTTGACACCGAGCTGGTGGAGGAATTTTTCCAAGCCCTAGCCTTTAATCTGCAGATGAATCTGCACCTGAAAATCCTTCATGGCAAGAACAGTCACCATAAGGCGGAAAGCCTCTTTAAAGCGACTGGCCGAGCTCTACGGGAGGCTATTACGATAAATCCAGAGATTCATGGAGTCAACTCCACCAAGGGCTTACTCTAGCTTGCACTTCTGAGTGAAAGGAGTTGATGTAGAGATGATGATTGTTATTGATTATGACGCGGGAAATACTGCCAATGTCCTCCGTGCTCTGACTCAGGTCGGAGTAGAAGCGCGTCTGTCAGCTGATAAGCAGGAAATTTTAGCTGCCGATGGGTTGATTTTACCAGGTGTCGGTGCTTTTCCTACTGCCATGCAGGAATTGGAAAGGCGAGGGCTGGTTTCAGTTATACAGCAGGCTGTGGCCGATGGTAAGCCTCTCTTGGGCATTTGCTTAGGTATGCAGCTCTTGCTGGAGTCTGGATTGGAGAATGGTCAAAGCTCTGGACTGGGCTTGATTCCCGGTGTTTGCCGCCGGATTCCGGATCAGGCTGGTCTGCCTGTGCCTCACATGGGCTGGAATGACTTACAAATCCGTCAGACGTCTGCTTTGACAGCCGGTCTTGAGGGGCAGTCAGTCTATTTCGTCCATAGCTACTACACAGATGTTTCGGAGGAGTACTTGGATGTGACAGCTGATTATGGGCTGCCTATCCCAGCTATGATTCACCGAGGCTCGGTCTTTGGTTGCCAGTTTCACCCAGAAAAGTCTGGTGCTGTTGGCCTCGGTATCCTAGAGAAGTTTAAGGAGTATGTCTATGAAAATACTGCCCGCTATTGATATCAAAGATGGCCAGGCCGTCCGCCTTTTTAAAGGGGATTTTAGCCAGAAGACGGTAGTCAATCCCGATGTTTTGGAGCAAGCTCGAGTTTTCAAAGAAGCCGGGGTTACTATGATTCATGTGGTTGACTTGGACGGGGCCTTAGAAGGTCGGGCGGCCAATCGGGATTTGATTGCCCAGATTAAAGCGGAAACTGGTCTAGCTATCCAAGTCGGGGGTGGCATCCGCAGTCTGGAGCAGATTGAAGATTACCTGGCGGTTGGCATTGACCGTGTCATTATTGGCTCTATGGCTGTTAAGAATCCTGAATTTGTTGAGGCTGCGCTGGAGCGCTTTGGAAGCAGCAAAATCGTGGTTGGCATTGATGCGAAAGCAGGGCTGGTTGCGACTGAGGGCTGGCTGGAGACCAGCAATCAGAACTATATCAGCCTGGCGCTGGCCATGGAAAAAATCGGCGTCCGACTCTTTGTCTATACAGATGTGGACCGAGACGGGACTCTGACTGGTCCCAATATCCAGCATTACAAAAAATTGCTGGCGTCCCTCAAGCATGCTCAAGTCATTGCTTCTGGCGGAATCCAGTCAGCGGATGATTTAGAAGAGCTGAAAAAGCTAGGCTTGGCTGGAGCCATTGTAGGCAAAGCCTATTACAGTGGACGAGTTAGCCTAGAGCAGATCAAGGAAGCAGAAAGGGGCTAGCCATGCTGAAAAAACGAATCATTCCCTGTCTGGATGTCAAGGACGGCCGGGTGGTCAAGGGTATCAACTTTGTCAATCTGACTGATGTGGGCGATCCAGTTGATGCGGCCAAGGCTTACTATGAAGCCGGCTGCGATGAGTTGGTCTTCCTGGACATCACAGCCACTCATGAAGAGCGGGACACGACAGTCGAGATGGTCCGGCGCGTGGCAGAGCAGGTTTTCATTCCCTTTACCGTCGGGGGTGGCATTCGTACGGTTGAGGACATGAAGCGGATGCTCCAAGCTGGGGCGGATAAGGTTGCAGTTAATTCCTCAGCACTGGCAAATCCTCAGCTTTTAGCTGACTGCGCTGAGAAATTCGGCAGTCAATGCGTGGTTCTGGCCGTGGATGCTAAGAAAGAAGCGGATGGCAGCTGGCATGTCTATCTGGCTGGCGGCCGCAAGGACAGCGGTCGCGACCTGTTAGACTGGGTTCAAGAAGCTGTCAGTCTCGGAGCGGGGGAAATTCTTCTGACCAGTATGGACAAGGACGGGACCAAGTCTGGTTTTGACTTGCCTATGCTGGAAACCGTCTCCCAAGTGGTTTCCGTTCCTATCATCGCCTCTGGTGGTGCTGGCAGTAGCCAGCATATCCTAGAAGTTTTTGAAAAGACTGCAGCGACAGGTGCTTTAGCAGCCTCGATTTTCCATTATGGTCAGGTCTCCATTACAGAGACCAAAAAAGCCATGCAGTCAGCTGGATTGGAGGTGCGCATCTGATGACAGAAGTAAAGTTAGATTTTCAAAAACAAGGCGGTCTTATACCTGCCATTATCCTAGACTATACCAGCAAAGAAGTCCTTATGCTGGCCTATCTCAATGAAGAAGCCTACCAGCTGACCCGCACTAGCGGTCAGATGTGGTACTGGAGCCGGTCACGTCAGGAGCTTTGGCATAAGGGAGCCACCAGCGGCCACTACCAGACTGTCAAAAAAATCACAGCTGATTGCGACCAAGATACCCTGCTGATCGAGGTAGACCAGCTGGGAGCAGCCTGCCACACCGGTGCTAAATCCTGCTTTTTCCATACAATTTGGGATGAGTAGAATAGCGGAATATATGGAGAAATTATGACTAATTTTAATAATCAGACATATGAGAAAATTGTTACAGATGTAATTTCAATGTTTGCATATATTGAAAATCAACCAAATAGTGGTAAAAGAATGGCAATAAGAAGATATGCTGAAGTAGTTGTAAGAAGACTATTAGATATTCCTTCTAATAAGGGAGTAACGTTAGGAAATAAAAAAATTACAAAATCGGAATTTTATAATAATAATATTCTTTTTTCAGAATCTGTAGATTATATACAAAAATATGGAAGTGAATCTATTCATACCAATTTTCTTGGAGAAGAATCGGATGAAAAAGTAAAAGATTTAATGGATAAATTACTTGATTTACTTGCATGTTTGTTTATTCAATATTTTGAAAACTATTCTTTTCCTCCTAATGAGGAAGTTCTTGGTTATTTTTCAATTTTACCTCCAATCATTCGAGTAAAAGTTTTACAGTATTTATTCACTCAAAAAGAAAATCAAAGTAATATTAATTTAATCGATAAATTGAATCTAGCTATTTTAAAAGATAAAGGAAAAAATAAGGCGATAAAATGGGTAGAGGAAAATAAAGATTTACTATCAAGTCTTTCGAGTATGAGTAAAGAAGATGAGGAAATATTTGAGCAACAACTAGGTAAACAAATATTACTTATGATGAGAAAAACAATGTATGATTTATGCTATGAAAAAATAAATAAAGTTGGGGAGCAAATTGAAAGAAACGGTTATTTATATAAAGAATTTGAAGAATCTAAGTATATTTTTGAAAAAGAAGTAAATTTTCAAAGTGAATCAAAAGAAACTCAAGAATTTTTATCAATAATGAAATTTATATATTTAGGTAGACGTAATACTCCTAGTAAAAATTTAAATAATTGGAGGAACTAACATGCTAGAAACCCTCTATCAAGAAGCCCTCAAACGCAAAAAAGAGCCCAAGGAAGGCTCCTATACCAGCTATCTCTATGACAAGGGGCTGGACAAGATTCTCAAAAAAGTCGGTGAAGAAGCGACAGAAGTGGTCATTGCGGCTAAAAATGATGATAAGAACGAGATGGCCAATGAGACAGCTGATCTGCTCTACCATCTGGCGGTCGCTCTCGTCGAGACTGGCGTCAGTCTGGAAGAGGTAGAGACCGTCCTCCAGGCTCGACAGGGCAAGCAGAGCCGGATTCACGACCGACCTGAAATTGACCATTACTAAACGGATATAAGATTTGCAGAAAGGCGGTCCAGCATGCGCGACAACCATCTTCATACCTATTTTTCCTATGATTCTGAGGCGGATTTCTGTGACTATCTGGACCATTACGAGGGCGAGATTGTCACCACTGAGCACTTTGATTTGTCCAATCCCTACCCCTACGAAGCTGCCTCGCCCCACGATGATGTTCCTGACTATGAGGCCTATTCAGCAAAAATAGTAGAGCTGAACCAGCAATATGGCAACCGCATCAAAAAGGGCATTGAAATTGGCTATTACGCTCCACGTAAAGACGATATCCTAGCTTTCCTAGCAGACAAGGATTATGACCTCAAGCTCCTATCGGTTCACCACAATGGCAGTTTTGACTATCTGGAAGATCCGGTCTTGCAGCTGGACAAGATGGAGCTGATTCCCTCCTATCTGATAGAGTTAGAGGAGGCTATTGAGGCTGTGCCAGCAGATGTACTAGCTCACTTTGACTATGGTTTCCGCAAATTCGATCTTACCGTAGAGGAGTTAAAAACTTTTGAACCAGAGCTGCGACAGCTTTTTCAAAAGATGATTGACCATGGTCTGGCTTTTGAGCTCAACTGCAAGTCCATGTATCTCTATGGACACGAGGAACTTTATATCTACGCTCTCTATCTAGTCAAGGAGCTGGGCGGCCAGCGCTTTTCAGTGGGATCAGACGGCCACAAGCTGGAGCATTTTCGCTTGCAGTTTGACCGAGTTGCCAAAATCTTAGCGGAGGCCGGCATAGGCGAGGAGCATTTGATCTAGAAGGAGAAATCATGGCCGAGATTAGGCCCTTACAATCAGAGGAAATCCCGCTCTTAGAGGAATTTCTTTACCAAGCTATTTTTATTCCCCAAGGTCTAGCGCCGCTTTCTAGAAGAATCCTGAAAGAGTCAGATTTAGAGATGTATATCAAGGACTTTGGCAAGCAGCCAGATGATTGGGCTTTAGTTGCAGAAATGGACGACCGGTTGGTCGGAGCCGTTTGGATTCGCATCATGAAAGATTACAGTTATTATGACGACCAGACGCCCTCTCTGTCCATTTCATTCCTGCCTGAGTTCAGAAGCCAAGGACTAGGCCAGCAGTTGATGACGGCCATGCTGGACTTGCTCAAGGCCAAAGGCTACCCAAGTGTCTCCCTTTCCGTTTCCAAAGACAATCCTGCCGTTCGCTTTCATCAAAGACTGGGCTTTGTCACGGTTGAAGAGAGGGAAGAAGATTATTTGATGCTGTGCCGATTGAAATAAGAAAAGAAAACTCATGAAACTAGAACGATTAATTTATATTCTACTAGCCCTTTTGAATAAGAGGCAGATAACAGCTAAAGAAATTGCTGAACGTTTTGAAATATCTACTCGTACCGTATATCGAGATATGGATACACTCAGCTTAGCTGGAATTCCTATCTACTCAGAACGCGGAGATAAGGGTGGCTTTTATATACCGGATGACTACAAGATGGACAGTAGCTTTTTCACAGAAGAAGAAAAGCAGTTTATCATCAATATGAGTCAAAATGTCGGCAAAATCGTTGGTCGTCCAAGTTTTGGCAGCCTTGAGCATAAGTTTGCTTCTCAAGAGGCGACCGATAAGGTAAATCCATTTTACTTTGATCTCAGTTCCTGGTCTCTCAATACAAATTATTTACTTGAAATTGAGCAGGCTATACAAACAGGGAAGAAAATTTCCTTTTCTTACTTTTCTAAAAAACAAGAACAAAGCCAGCGAACGATTCTTCCTTATCGTCTGATTTTTAAACTAAATGCTTGGTATGTTATCGGCTACTGTTTAGAAAAGTTAGATTTTCGCTTTTTCAAACTCAGCAGAATTCGTGATTTGCAGCCAGTTGAAGAGGGTATCGAAGCTGGAGATTACCCTCTTTTATCTCAAGAAAAGCTAGATCTTTTTCTAAATCCATCCAAAGATAAAGTTGAGGGCAATAAAGAAGAAGTAGAGCTGATTTTCACAGAGTCTGCGCTCCCAAAGATTTATGACCACTTCACAGAAGAAGAAATCACTGTTGAGCAAACCAGAATAAAGGTCCATGCTTTCAGAGCATTGACACCGGCCTTTTTCGAATTGATTTTAAGTTTTGCTCATCAAGTAAAAGTCATATCACCAAAAAAACTGCAGGATAAATTAATTCATACTCTTCAAAAAAATCTTCAGCAATATGACAGACTGTAGTCATATTGCTTTTTGTATAATCTTAAATGGCTTGAAAATCTCATTGTTTGAGTGCTTGCCTAAATTATTTTTGGAGGTTCTGAATGGATACAAAAACATTAGCAGAAAGCTATTTTAAAGCAGTCAACAAAGGTGGATGGGAAGATTTCGTAGCAGAAAACTTTAATTATGGAATGTGCGACAGTCAGGAGATCAGGCAAGGGCGTGATGTTTATCTGCAAGGTGCAGGTCAATTCTATGCTTTAAGTCAGCATCTTGAAGTGAAGATGTTATTGGTAGAGGGGCGAGAAGCAACAGCTTTAAATCGCTATCGCCTGCAGTCGCCCCACGGAAAAGAGCTAGAATTGGATGTCGCAGAATTTTTAAAATTTGACGAATCAGACAAATTAATCGCATCCACCATTTACTTTGATACTCATCGTTTCCAAGAGTTTATGCAAAGGAGATAAGCATGTAGAAAAGTCATCGATGGTGGCTTTTTTCAGTAACTAATAACTTCTACAAATGCTTTATCGTATTATTTGTAAGTTTTCTTGCCAAGTGGTAAAATAAAGCCGAAAAAAATATGTTCTCGTAGAGCAATCTAATCGATTAGCAACAATGAATTTGACTGTTCTTTGTAGTCATATAAAGGAGTTGATTTTATGACTAATATTAGGCGAGCAGTGGTAGCGCTGAGCTTGGGTGTTTTGTTATTACTTGCAGCGGGAATTCTACTGCAGGTTCATTTTTGGAGAATGATCATTTTGCTAGGTCTATTCTTTTTTGCGGAAGCATTTATCATCTGGTACTCGGGAAGCAAGTCTAAGTCGCAGATCAATGGCAGGCAAAGCCTTGACCTCTTCTGGCTTTATATCAAACGCTTGAAAATCTTTTATGTCATAATTGTGTGTCTCGCAATTCCTTTCGTTTCTCTGTCTTCCAATCCTGCTTTCGATTTGTTTTTTGTGCTTGAGCTGTTAGTATTCTTGCTCTTAAGCAATTATATCTTAAGCTCTCATGGTATTCAACCGTCCAAGAAAGAGAGGGCTCTTAGAGTCTAATTGCTTTGTTTGCAGCAGTCGATTTGACTGCTGTTTTTTCAAAAAAGAAAAAAGCCTGGATTTTTCCAGGCTTTTTAGTGAAATGTGCAGGCTTAGTGTGCTACACGTTTGCGAGCTGCTTTTTTACGATTTTCTTCGATGAAAGCCGCTTTTTGTTCTTCAGGTTCGATGACTTTTTTCTTGACTGCATATACTGCGCCTGCCACAGCAGCAACAGTAGCTGCAACTCCTGTAAGAACGCCTTTTCCAAATCCTTTAGCCATGTGATTTCTCCTTTTCTGAACTTTTATTATTTATGTTATAATTAATAGTAACGAAAAATCAAAATTTTTTCAAGGAAAAACGATGAAAACCAAGATAATTGTGATAGTGGGGCCTACGGCAGTTGGAAAAACAGCTCTGAGTATTGAGGTAGCCAAGCGCTTCAATGGCCAGATCATCAGTGGTGACAGCCAGCAGGTCTATCGTGGCTTGGATATTGGCACGGCTAAGATTCGTCCTGAAGAGCAAGAGGGCATTCCCCATCATCTGCTGGATGTGCGGAAGGTTGGAGAAAGCTACTCAGCCTATGATTTTGTGACTGAGGCGGCTCAGGCTATTCGCGAGATTGCGGCTCAAGGTCAGCTGCCCATCATTTGCGGCGGCACAGGGCTCTATATCCAGAGCTTGCTTGAAGGCTACCATCTGGGCGGAACCGTCCCTCACGAGGAGATTCTGACATATCGGGCGCAGCTGGACAGTTGGTCAGATGAGGATTTGTTTAAAAAAATAGCAGAGCTGGGTATCGAGATTCCCCAACTGAATCGACGCAGGGCTATGAGGGCGCTTGAGATTGCTCAGTTAGGTGGTCAACTAGAAAACAATCAACCAGACTATGAAGCCCTGCTGATTTGTCTAGATGATGAGCGGGAGCGACTTTATGAGCGAATCAATCGGCGGGTTGATCTGATGATAGAAGCCGGACTTTTAGAAGAAGCACGTTGGCTGTTTGAGAAAGCTCCGACCAGTCAAGCCAGCAAGGGTATCGGCTACAAGGAACTTTTCCCCTACTTTGAAGGTCAGATGAGCCTTGAAGAGGCAGTAGACAAGCTCAAGCAGAATACCCGTCGTTTCGCCAAGCGCCAGCTGACTTGGTTTCGCAACCGGATGTCCGTGACCTTCTATCAGGTGGGAAATTCAGACTACAAAAATCAGGTCATGGAAGACATCAGGAAGTTTTTGGACAAGTAGCTGGTTGACCAAGTCTTAGTAAGGATATGAGATGATAGAAACAGAGAAAAAAACAGAGCGTGTCTTTCTGGTCGGTGTGGAGCTAGCAGACACGGAGAATTTTGACCTATCCATGGAGGAACTGCAAAGTCTAGCTAAGACCGCAGGGGCTGAGGCAGTCGGTTCCTATAGCCAGAAGCGGGAAAAGTATGACAGCAAGACCTTTGTCGGTTCTGGTAAGTTAGAAGAAATCCGGCAGATGGTTGATGCCGAAGAGATTTCGACCGTCATCGTCAATAACCGTCTGACACCTCGCCAAAATGTCAATCTGGAGGAAAGCTTGGGCGTTAAGGTCATTGACCGTATGCAGCTGATTTTAGATATTTTTGCCATGAGGGCTAGGAGTCATGAGGGCAAACTTCAGGTGCACCTGGCCCAACTCAAGTACCTGCTGCCTCGCTTGGTTGGGCAGGGTATTATGCTCAGCCGTCAGGCAGGTGGAATCGGCTCCCGCGGTCCTGGTGAAAGCCAGCTGGAGCTCAATCGACGCAGTGTCCGCAATCAGATTCATGATATTGAGCGCCAGCTCAAGGCTGTCGAGAAAAATCGGGCTACCGTTCGTGAAAAACGGCTGGAATCCAGTATTTTCAAAATCGGTCTCATCGGCTACACCAATGCTGGAAAGTCCACTATTATGAACTGCTTGACCAGCAAGAGCCAGTATGAGGCCGACGAACTCTTTGCGACGCTAGACGCCACGACTAAGAACATCAATCTCAGCGGCCAGCTCAATGTCACTCTGACGGACACAGTTGGCTTCATTCAGGATTTGCCGACAGAGCTGGTATCAAGCTTTAAATCCACACTGGAAGAGAGTAAAAATGTTGATTTGCTGGTCCATGTTATTGACGCTAGTGACCCTCATCATGAGGAACATGAAAAGACTGTCCTGGATATCATGAAGGAGCTGGACATGCTGGATATTCCCCGGTTGACACTCTATAACAAAGCGGACAAGGCTGAGCATTTCACTCCGACCCTGACTCCCTATTCTTTGATTTCGGCTAAGGCGGACAATAGCAGAGCTGTGTTGCAGCAAGTCCTGCTGGAGCGGATGAAAGAGCTTTTTTTGCCTTTTACTATCAAGGTAGCGCCGGCTAAAGCCTATAAAATTCATGATTTAGAGAAAGTCGCAATTATGGGGAATCGAGAATACATAGACGATATCGAAACCATTTCAGGCTGGATTGCCGAGAAAAACAAATGGAAACTGGAAGAATTTTATGACTGATTATATTGACTTGGCCCTGAAATACGGCGGTTTTACTAGCCTAGACAGGGTTTACTTAAAGCAAGTATTGGCTGGCCTGACAGAAGAGCAGAAACGTAGCTTCATCACACCGCCGCCCAGCGTTATCAATGCTTACTTTGCTGAGCTTTATCAAAAGAAAAGTCCGGAAGCCGCGACAGCCTATTTTTTAGAGATTAGCCAGGCGCTGGACTTGTGGAATACGGAGCCTAGCTTTGTAGAAAATAAACCTTTTGTACGGCTTAATCTTTCTGGCAAGTCCTATGGATTTTGCTATGAGAGCGAGGAAGTCGGCTTGGTCTTCCCTGAAAAGCCAGAGCCGGTAACAGCTGACCTGCTCTTTGAAATCGCCCAAGTCTTTCCGCAGTACTTGGTCTACGAAGAAGCTGGGAGAATAAAAATGGCACCTCTCAAAGCAGAATCTCAAGTCGTGGACAGTCAGGCGCTGACTGCTTTGACCGATTGGCAGCAGCTAGCGGATGGCAGCCAGAGAGTTCTGGGCTACAATCAAGATGAAGTCAGTCAGCTAGCTCAGTCCTATGCTGGCAGGAAATACTATCACTCGCAGAATCGCTCTGCCATGATTTATATCATTTAGAAAGAAAAACATGCAATTACAATTTTTAGGAACCGGAGCCGGTCAGCCATCCAAGGCTCGCAATGTGTCCAGCCTTGTCCTCAAGCTTTTGGAGGAAATCAATGAGGTCTGGATGTTTGACTGCGGTGAAGGTACTCAGCACCAGATCTTGGAGACGACGATTAAACCGCGCAAAATCAGCAAGATTTTCATCACGCATCTGCATGGCGACCATATTTTTGGCTTGCCGGGCTTTCTGTCCAGTCGTTCTTTTCAGGCTAATGAAGATCAGACGGACCTAGAGATTTTTGGTCCCAAAGGCATTAAGAACTTTGTCCTGTCTAGCCTGCGTGTGTCAGGTTCTCGTCTGCCTTATCGGATTGATTTTCATGAGTTTGATGAAAATAGTCTGGGCAAGATTCTTGAAACGGACAAGTTCACAGTTTATGCGGATAAGCTGGATCACACGATTTTCTGTGTGGGCTATCGGGTGATGCAGAAAGATTTGGAAGGAACGCTGGATGCAGACAAACTACGGGCAGCGGGCGTACCTTTTGGTCCCCTCTTTGGCAAGGTCAAGAACGGTCAGGATATCGTCCTAGAAGATGGGACCAAAATCATCGCAGCCGACTATATCTCAGCCCCTCGTCCAGGCAAGACCATTGCTATTCTGGGTGATACTCGGAAGACTGCTGCCAGCGTCCGCTTGGCTGTGGCTGCAGATGTGCTGGTTCATGAAGCGACCTATGGCAAGGGAGACGAAAAATTGGCCCGTAATCACGGTCACTCTACTAATATGCAGGCAGCAGAAGTAGCCAAGGAAGCCGGCGCTAAGCGCCTCCTGCTCAATCATATCAGTGCTCGCTTTTTGGCCAAGGACATCAGCCAAATGCGTCGCGATGCCAGCGCTGTCTTTGACAACGTCCATGTGGTCAAAGACTTGGAAGAGGTGGATATATGATTTTACAGTCTCGGACAGTTTCGTTGAGAGGAAAATAAGATGACAGTTGAAAATCGTTTATTTGATAAAGCTGATTGGTATTTTGAAGATGCATTAACCAACTATATTTATAGTTATAACTTAGAAAATGAAGAATTAACACAAGATGATTACCGAGAGGTTCATCGTTGGGCTGCGAATCACATTGGCTTCTTCGTTACTTGGCTCATCCAGCATGATGCAAAGGAAATGATGATTTCTGATGAAGAAACATCATTTCAAAGTGTCAAAGACGAGCAAACTTTGGGTGTAGATTATGTTCTAGACTGGTGTGACGGAAAATTAGGAACAATGGATATCAAAAAGGATTTTCAGGCTTTTGTGAACGATTACTATGAACATCAGTATATGAAGGATTACTCCAAATTTGTAGTCGATGACTTGTACGACCTACCTTTGGAATTTTTAGGTAGCTGGGAGGATTATCATCTTTTTGCTCCTGTCATTGATCAAGCCTATGCTGACTATTTAGCTGGAAAAAGATTTCATTAAAACGATCAACACTTTGAAAGGGATAGAGATGCGCACCATCATCATCACAGGGGCTAGCGGTGGGCTGGCTCAGGAAATGGTTAAGCTCTTGCCCCATGACCGACTGATTTTGGTCGGACGGAGCAAGGCTAAGCTGGAAAAACTATATGGAGAAAGGGAAAATCTTGACTTAGTGGAGCTGGATATCACAGATAGCTCAGCTTTGGAAAGATTTGCTGAGCGGATTGACAGTCAGTACGGCCACGTCGATGTACTAGTCAATAACGCTGGCTATGGGATTTTTGAAGAATTTGACAAAATCAGCTCAAATGATATCGAGGCCATGTTTGATGTCAACACCTTTGCCCTGATGAACCTGTCCCGGATCTTTGGAGCTCGCATGAAGCAGGCAGGTCAAGGACATATCGTCAATATCGTTAGTATGGCCGGCCTCATTGCCAGTAGCAAGTCTAGTCTTTATTCGGCGACTAAGTTTGCGGCTATTGGTTTTTCCAACGCCCTGCGTTTGGAACTCCTGCCTTTTGGGGTCTATGTCACGACGGTGAACCCAGGTCCTATCAAAACTTCCTTTTTCGATCAAGCAGATCCTGACGGTTCCTATGTAAAAGCAGTCGACAAGTATATCCTTGAGCCTGACTTTGTAGCGAGCAAAATTGTCAGTTCCTTTGGCAAAAAGAAGCGGGAAATGAATCTACCAGGGATTCTCAATCTAGCTCACAAGCTTTATACCCTTTTTCCAAGAATTGCCGACAAGATGGCAGCCAATATGTTTAACTATAAGTGAGGTTTCATGACAGCAAATCTACAAGCCTACAAGGCTCATCTGCAGGCGCCTTGGGGCAAACTTCAGTATGATATTATTTTTGCCTTTCTTGAGTCACTTAAGGGCCAGAAAATTCTTGATTTCGGTAGCGGTTTTGGGATTGTGGCTGATTTTCTAGCGGAAAAGAACCAAGTGACCGCCATTGAGCCGAGCCCAGAAATGATTGCTGAGCGCAAGCAGGACTTTTCCTATGAGCAATTGCAAGGCAGCTTGGAGCTTCTGCAAACATTGCCAGACCAGTTTTTTGATGTCATCGTCTGTCATAATGTTTTAGAGTATGTATCTGACCCTGATCTGTATTTAGCAGAATTTTCCCGTCTCTTAAAAAAGGACGGCAAAATTTCTCTGGTTAAGCATCACGAGGTTGGACGAGTTATGCATACAGTGGTTTTTGAAAATGACCCAGAAAAGGCCAAGCAGCTTTTGGCGGGTGAGGCATATCAAACCCACAGCATGGGGGCTGCTAAGGTCTATCAGATTAAAGAAGTGATTTCAGGTCTTCCATTAGAAGTTGAGGATTATCAAGGAGTACGAATTTTTTATGGGCTGCAATCCAATGACTACAAAACTGCCCCTGACTGGGCTGAAAAGATGCTTGAGATGGAGCTGGCTGTCTGCAACCAATCACCTTATCGGGACATCGCTGCCTTTCAGCATGTTTGGCTAGTCAAGTCCTAAATTGAATGAAAAAGTGTTCATTTACATCTTAAACAAACCTCGTAAGGAGAAAGCTTGATGCAAAGGAGAGGAGTCATAGAGCCAGAGCAACCTGTCAATTATGCCCTGCTCAGCCTTTTTCAATATATTGCTTCAGTTTTAGTGATTATGGTCCATTGCCAGAGGCTTTTTGAACATGAAGCCCTGCATTTTATTCAAAAGAGTATGTTTGGTCGCATGGCGGTCCCTTTCTTTTTAATTTCTTCAGCCTATTTTTTCCGATTACGCTGGAAGCGAGAGCACGGTTCTACGAAACTGACTCTGTATATTAAAGGTATTTTAAAGGTCTATGGTTTTTGGAGTCTGGTCTACCTTCCCTACGCTTTGACTTATTTCCAATCTCTGCATTTGCCCCTCTATCTAGCTCCTCTGGCTATTCTAGCAGCGCTCCTCTACATCGGAATGAGCTACCAGCTCTGGTATATTCCTGCCTTTCTCTTAGGTTTGCTGCTGGTCCATTTTTTGTATAGGAAGTTGGGTCCCAAGAAAACATTTGCCCTTTTGTTAATTCTCTACGCCTTAGGTGCTATTGAGACTTATCACGCCTATCTGTCGCCTAGTCTGCTGACGGACTGGTACGATGTCTATGCCAAGCTCTTTTTCACTAGCAGGAATGGCCTCTTCTATACGCCCATTTTTATCTATTTAGGCTACTTTCTAGCTGATTACGGGCAGATAGCCTTATTTCAGAAAAAACGCTGGCTGTCTCTTCTGTTGGCAAGTCTTTTCCTGGCAGGCGAAGGAATACTGGTTTACATGAGGCAGGGACTGGATAAAAACTTTTTCTTTGCTCTCATTCCCTTTACGCTCTTCTTATTCAATTGGCTGTTAAAAACTCAGTGGAAGCGTGAAAAAAACTGGCGACATTTAAAAGATTTAAGTATCCATTATTTCTTTCTCCATCCTATCTTTATTGAGTTATCTTTCTTTCTGCTCAAATCCCAGCAGCTGACCAAGTGGGAAAATGGCCGTTGGGCCTTCCTTCTGACGATTATCCTGACCCATCTGACGTCAGAATTAGTGATTCGATGGCGAGGGAAAGGTTAAATTTATCGCTAAAAAATTTGGCATGTTTAAGATGAATAGTTGCTATTTCTTTATCTAAAATAAAACACACGCATTAAGTTCAGTTTTAATGCGTGTGTTTTTAGTCAAGGAAAAAGTTAGGCAGAACACCCATTATATGTCGTTCTACGATTTCAGTGAATTATCTTTTGTATTATCTCCTTCAGCTATGCCATAGACTGTTGCTAACTGGATAATTTTCTTTGCCCATTTGCTATGCGGCTTCATTTCATTCATCCGGTTTTCTTTATATCCTTTTATTACACCAATTTGCTGCTGATTTGTGTTAAGAATTGTCAGAGCATCTTGGTAGTCTTCTATACTAACAATGTTATTCTCAGCAATAAGGCTTAGCTGAGAAGGATGGATGCAAGTTTTTCCAATGAATCCATTAAGTCTGTCTAATTCTAGCTCTTTTTTCAATCCATGAGCCCAATTCCCATCTTGAAAACGGCTATTAAAGTATTCCCATACTGGTCCAGAACAGATATAATCTGCGGAAAAAATATTTAAGATATCTGTTAGACAGTCAGCAATAAGTTTAACATCGTAGATAGTCTGGTGGACATTACGACGAATACCGAAAATATTACTAAAATCAGTTGCTCCCACACGGATATTTAAAACTTGCTCCTTATAGGGTTTTAATAACTCTGATATAAAAAGAAGTTCTTCCATTCTGGTATTCTTTTTCATGATGCTCTCGCTTTCAAGAATTGGCATTATGTAAAATGTTTGATTTGTTCTTTTGCTAAAATTGTCGAAAACTTGAAGGTAGGCAGGAGCAGTAGTAGAATCAAATTTAGGAAAATTAAATCCAGAAACTAGTTTAAAGATATCAGGAGAAGAATGCTCGAGCATTTGATTAAATTGTTGGGAAGAACGGACTCGGATAAAAATTAAAGGGAGAGAATCAAAATCTAGCTGGCCAGTTTCCAAGGCTTGATTCAGTTTGTCTAAAGTCTCAAAGAGTTGTAATTCAGCTTGATGAACAGTTCCATCTCCAATAGAATCTTCTAGATCTAGACAGATTGAGCTACAGCAAGGATGGAGGCCAGCAATGATTTCATCAACTATCTGAGTTCGATGAGCGGGCATATAAAGAAGTCCAGCTATTGCATATTGCAATAAATCTTTTGGGGAATTTTGATTAAATTGGCATCCTTCTTTAAATAGGGGTATAGAATCATAAGTAAATTTCATTCAAATCTTCCATTCAACACTTTTAAGTTTTTTGTTCGAGGACTACTGAAAGAATATCCTCAGCGCCTTCTATTCCTTGATTAACAATCATATAGCCATCTTTATTATTGATAAGCTGGTAAACTTCACTGTTCTTTGGTATCATTTTTATATCGCCTAAAGATAAGAAGCCAGCATCTAATTTTCCGTCACCCGAAGTAATTAGAAATTCTTCTTTGAGATAGTCTTTTAAAAAAGAAAGAGCGTTTTCTTTAGAAATTTCTTTAGGGATGATGTAAAGTTTAAGCCCCTGAAGAGTGAAAGTCCATTCTAAATCTTTTAAATCTTTTTCAAGACTTGGCAAGATAAACTCTTGAACGATATCCTGATCTTCGGTAACTTTAGTAAAAAAGAATAAATTGTCAACCAAAGATGGAGTTCTAGTTAAGTATTTTTGATATTTAGTTAAAATATCTAAGATTTTAGGATAATCCAATGCTTGTATTTGTCGAGTTCTTTCGATGTGTTCCTGCCAGACTTTTAAAGGTTGACCTTTATGCAGAATGATTCCGCCATTAGCAACAACAGCATAAGGGCAGTCTTGTAGGGGGATAATGCGTGAGAACTGCGCTAGCGAGCGAGTTGTAATTGGAACCAAATGGATATCGCATCGAGTTTTGGCTTGAGCAAGTAATTCCAATGCTCTATGGCTCATATAGGAGATTTCACGTCCGTCTAGATGTTCTACACAAGAAACAGTCTGATAATTTTCAACAAACTTATTAGAATAAATGATGGTTCGATCTAAATCAGTAGCAAAAAGCATAATATTCCTCTCTTTTTTGGGACTGATAGTTGTAAAATTTTAATAGAAAACAAAAATTTCTTTTTTAATTTCAAGCAGTTATATTTAAAGGTTATTAAAGTTAGATTGATTGTCTTAAAATTTTTGTCAAACTTAAATGAAACAATATTATAATCTTAAATGACTTAAGAGAATAAATTTTAGTTATCAAAGTGTGCAATTCATCAAACTATACCAATCTTACTATAAAAGAGCCGATAAGTCTAGTCTTGGAAGCATTTATAAAGAATCAAGTAGATTATTGTCATGGATAAATTTTCCCTGTTCATGAAGTATTCATAGTCACTTCACTAAAAGAGTTGATAAGTAAAGGCTGAAACACTAGTGTTTCAGCCTTTCTATAACTAAGATTTATTTTTTGTAAGAGCTTTTCGGATGAAGTCTATAGGGATAATCAGAACAGCAATAGCAAGTGCTACAATATAGTGTTCAATATCCATAGGAACAGTATTGAAGACCTGTCCACCAAACTGAATGATTAAAGATTGAACGATAGCAATGGAAATCATGACAATCGAGAATTTTTTGTTTTCTGAAATATGCTCAAAAACATTAAGACCAGTACTGCGAGTATTGAGGGAATTGAAGATAATCGCATAGATAAACACAGTAAAGGTGAAGGTAGTTACCATTTCAAAGTTTCCAGTTCCATTAGTGATGAAATCTTGAATACCAGCTACATTTTTAAGAATAGCAAGACAAACAATAGTAATGAAAATGCTAGCAACTCCAATAGCAGACTTCATATACTTTGTTAGAATATTAGCTTTTTTAGCCACTGGTTTTTCATTCATGTAACGATCTAAGGTAGGTTCTTCACCAAATGCCAAAGCAGCTAGTGTATCCATGATAAGGTTAATCCAAAGGATTTGAATGATTGTAAATGGCTCTTTCAGACCGAAAAGAGGAGAGAGAAGAGACATAGCAATAGTAGTTACATTAACTGTCAGCTGGAAAATAATGAATTTGCTAACTGATTTGCTCATTGTCCGGCCGTAAAGCACAGCTTTTTCGATAGACGTCAAACTATTGTTTAAAATAACAATATCAGAGGCTTCACGGGCAACCTCAGTTCCGTCTCCCATAGAGAAACCAACGTCAGCAGCTTTAAGAGCAGGTGAGTCGTTTACTCCATCACCAGTCATACCACAAACCATATCAAGGTCTTGAGCTGCTTCAATTAAGCGCTTCTTATCCATAGGTAAGGCGCGGCTTACTACTTTCATATTAGGGAGTTGCGCTTTTAATTCTTCGTCAGAGAGGTTTTCTAGCTCATCATGAGTTAGGATTAAATCTGTATCACTGGTAACAATTCCAGCTTCTTTAGCAATGGCAATAGCTGTTTCTTTACGGTCTCCTGTAACCATAACTACTTGAACTCCAGCTTTGTTCATTGTTTCAACAGTTTGTTTAATAGAATCCCGTACATTGTCTCGAATACATACAATAGCAATCAAGATTTTATCTGAACCTTCTTTTTTAAGAATAGCGAGAAGACGCATAGAACGATTAGCCTGTTCCAAAGAGAGTGCAGAGAATTTATCTTTATCAGAAGTAGTAAAAGCAGTCTTATTTCCGTCTTTATCAAGATAGAAATGACAATCATCTAAAATAAATTCTGGTGCTCCTTTGATGTAAATTTCGCCTGACTTAGTCGTAACACTAGCATATTTTTTAGCAGAGTTAAACTGTTCTTTTTCAGCAATAGTGTTTGTATCAAAATCTAAGAGATTGCGGTTGATTAGAAAATCTAAAAGAGCACGGTCAGTTGCGTTACTTCCGACAGCTATACCATCTGCTATATTAGCGTCATTATTTAAACCAATGCCATGAATAACTTGCTTGAGTAACTTTTCAGACATATTCGAGAAATCAGCAGCAGAACTCTCATCAGTTGTCTCATAAAGAGTTCCATTGCCAAGGAAGAAATCAACAACAGATAGTTTCCCTTCTGTAATTGTTCCAGTTTTATCGCTGAAAAGGATATTCATATAACCAGCTGTTTCAATAGTATCAGGATGACGAACTAGAATATTCTGAGCTAGCAAGCGGCCTGAGTTCATTGAAGACACAAGAGCCAGCATCATAGGCAATCCTTCTGGAACTGCCATGATAATGATAGTCACTGCAAAGAGAATTGTTTCAATGACTAATAAGAAAATAGATGAAAGATTCAAATTGTTTGCAGTATTTAAAGCAAGAAAACCAAGAACAAGGTTGATGACAGAGTAAGCCGCACCAGCACTGTATCCAAGAACGCCAATATTTTCTGCCAGTTTGTTCAATTTCTCTTTTGATGGAGAATCTTTCCCATCCTCTTGGAGAGAGGTATTGATGCTTCCAAGAACAGTATGGTCACCAATATCAGTTGCTTCCATAACAGCTTCACCAGATGTTACCACAGTCCCACGGAAGATTTTTAATTCTGTAAAGAGGTCCTGACTATCTGGTTCTGCATTATCACCTAAAGCGATTTTTGTAGCATCTTCACTTTCCCCATTCAAGATAGCTTGATTTACCTTTAATTCTCCAGCAAGAATAATCCCGTCAACTGGGATTTTATCACCAGTTTGAAGAAGAATTTGGTCTCCTTTGACAATATCATCTACTAAAATTTCTTTAAGTTTACCGTCGCGATAGACTTTAGCATTAGTTTTGCTGGCTTCTTCTTGTAATGTATTAAACTTTTGCTCATTTTGATATTGTGAGATAGCAGAAAATCCTGTTGACAGGAGAATGGCAAAAATCAAGGAAATTGCTTCGTACCAATTTGCTTCACCAATACCTGGGAAAATCATGCCGATAAAGTTGAAAATAATTTTGAGACCTAAGGCCGCAAGCAGAATCAAAATCCACTGATCCTTGAAAGCTTCAATAAATATTGAAAGAAGTGAGTTGGCTTCTTTACTGGAAAGTTTATTATCTCCATGGGCTGACTTGCTTGCTGCAACCTCAGCTGAGCTTAGCCCTTTAAAGTTATTCATTTGGTTTATTTGTCCTTTCTAAAAATAAAGAGGCTGAGACAATAGTGTTCAGTCTCTTTTTTTGTATGTCAATAAAACTTGATTTGGCAACTGTTTGTCTTTAGCTAAAGAGTGCAGCTATACCATTTAAATCAGCCTGCTTACCTTCACCGATGGTGTGGAAGGCCCAAGTTGAACCATCTTTTACCAGTTCTGCAAAAACAACAGCTGTGTCGGTAGAATAATCATCTTTAAGCTGGAACTTGCAAAGTTCAGAATTGTTCTCTGCATTAACTAAGCGAACATAGGAATTATTAACCATGCCAAATGTTTGACGACGGGTTATAGCCTGATCGATAGTAACGGCACAAATGACCTTATGGATACTTGGTGAGAGAGCAGCTAAATCCAAATTGATAACTTCATCATCACCATCACCTGCACCAGTACGATTATCACCATTTAAGTGAATACCGGGAGCAGTTTTGTTATTATAAAAAATAACATCACTAGCAGAAGTAATTTTGCCTGCCTCATTCAATAGGAAAGCAGAAATATCAAGGTCAAAATCTGCACCACCGGCAGAGATATCCCAACCAGCGCATAAGTCAACTTTTGTAAGGCCTGGAGCAGCTTTAGCTAAGTCCAGGATAGTATTTTTTTCTAAATCAAGAGATACACCTCCTGTTGCAGGAGCAACTTCAGTGGGTGTTGGAGTAGGATTGGCAGGTCCGCCAAGTGAGGTGAAATTAATAGCCATGAGAGATTCCTTTCTGATTAACGGTAAGATTTTTCAATGTCTTGGATTGAAGCGTTTAGGTATTCTCCAACTGCTTTGAAAGTCCAACCATTGACAGTACGTGTAAGTTCAGCAAATTTAACGGCCGTCGCTTTGCCACCATCTTCTGATAGATTGAAGCGAGCGATTTCTTTTTCAGGACGTTGTGCCTGATCAACTAAACGAACGTAGGCATTCTTTACCTGGCCAAAATATTGTTTGCGATTTTGACCAGAATAGATAACAACTGCTACAACGATTTGAGCCACGTCTGGATGAATATTATTGAAATTCACAAACATGTTTTCATCATCACCGTCACCAGCACCGGTAAGGTTATCATGATCTAATTGAATACCCTGAGATTTCTTTTTACTGAAATAGACAAGATTATTAACTGAACGAGTCAGATGGCCAGAAGAATCAAGAAGGAAGGCACAAAGATCAAGGTCAAAGTCAGAGCCAAAGAGACTTGTCTTAACATCCCATCCTGCTGATACACGAATATTTTCTAAAGAGAAATCTGTTTTAGAAAGATTAAGGAAGTCATTTTTTGCAAGGTTGAGCATGCCTCCTTTATTTAAATCGAGTGTAACTTCACGTCCTTCCGTACTAGCAGTTTGAATAGGTGTGTTAGCAACAGGAGCTTGAGTTTGTTGCTCATCTCCACCAAATAATTTACCAAAAAGTCCCATAATATTTTCCTTTCTATTTTCTTAATTACATATAGCGAGACAAGAGTTGGTTGAGGTCAGCGATAGCTCCCTCACCGATTGCTTCAAAAGCCCAGCCATTAGCTGTCCTACTAAGGGAACAAGCTGTTACAGAAGTATCAGCAGAATAACTGTCACTCAATTCATAGCGGCAGATTTCCTGTTCGTTATTATCGGCATCTAGAAGGCGGACAAAAGCATTTTTAATCATGCCAAAAGTCTGACGTTTAGTGACTGCATCAAAAATAGTAATGAAGAAGACAATTTTCTTAATTCGAGGTTCGATTGCATCAAGATTAATTTGGATTCGTTCGTCGTCGCCTTCGCCTTCTCCAGTACGATTATCACCTTCAAGACGAATTCCAGCTGCAGACATATTATTGAAGAAAATAACATCATTCGGTACTTGTGCAACACGACCGCTTTCTTCAACTAGGAAGGCAGCTAAGTCTAGGTCAGCAGTTGGTCCTGCAACAGCCATATCCCAGCCGCCGCCTAGAATACAATTTTTTAATGCAGGAGCCTGCTTTGTTAAATCTAAAACGCTCCCTTTAGAGAGGTTAAGAGGAGCAGCAGAGCTGCCAGAGTTTAAATTAGTGAAATCCATATAGATATTCCTTTCTGAATCATAATATTTTTAAAACTCTTTAGCTTAAGGAAAGCCAAGTAAGATTTATTGTTACCATATTTTAAGTGTTATCAATGACCGCTTATAAAACCTTTTTCAGCCATGTCAGATTTCATATGTTCTAACTCAATAGAATCACTTTTTCGTTTTTCAGCAATTTGATTATTGATCTGCTTGGTTTCTTCAATTCCTTTTTTGATTGTCTCATAAGTTGTACGAAGAGTCTCCATTTGAATAGAGCTTCCACCAGCCATACGAGCAATATTTACAGATTGATTAGCAGTGTTTTGTGCATTACGAATTAGAAGTTCATTGGTTTTTTCATCCAATTGTTTGATAGACTTAGCTTGAATTTCCTGTCTTTTTAATTGAATAGCTTGAACCAAACATTGCTTGAAGATTGGCAATGTGATAATAAAGGAAGAATTGATTTTCCGCATCAGATTAAAGTTAGACATTTGCATGGTCTGAATCATAGGACAGGTTTGCATGGCCACGTTTTCAGCAATTTGCAAGTCATATGTTCGCTGTGCGAGCATATCTTTAATCATGCTTAGCTTTTGCTGTTGAGTTTGTTTTTCTTGCTCTGTTATATCCGTACGAGCCGCAATCTGATTGCTGTATTCTTCGATTTCTTCTTGAGCAATCTCACCAGCAACAATATATTTTTCTAATTCTTCATAGTAAGCTACATTAGTTTTATATTGTTTTTCCAAATTTTCTTGGGTTTGGTGAATCTGAACTTCATATTGCTTCAATATGGTATAAATCTGATCAACCTCTTTACCCATATCTTCATATTTGGCAAAAAGTTTATCAATACTATTCTTTATTTTGCCAAATAATTTTTGCAGAGCAGATGCTTTTTCTGGATTTTCAATTTCTTTAATATCGAATTTATCCATGATTTTAGTAAGTTGAACGAGCATTCGAGAAGCTTCCTCTGCATCTACCCTTCGCATGGAAGATAATAGAGCATCAGACATTTGAGAAATCCCTTCACTCGGTTTTTGACCGAAAGCCATAATTGAGTTGACATTAGTAATATCAATCTCATTGGTGAGGTTCTGAACCTCAGGCAGTGATCTTAGCTTTTGCTTATAGGCTAAGTTGTCAGCTAGGACTTCTGGTTTAGCAAGTTCAAGTTCAGTTGATTCAATCTCTTGTGGAGTTGAATCAAAACTTCCTGTGTTGATAGGCATATTGTTTTCCTTTCTTTAATTAAAAAGTTTACTGAAGAAATTTTGTTTTTTCAGCTTTCGTTGAATAGCTTGAAAACTTTGCTCATAGTTTATAACATCTAATCTGACAGTGTTAAAGTACTCTGCATTAATGTAAGAGTTCAGGTCAGATAAGCCGGCAGGTGAAAAAATGATGATGTCAAAACCAATTTTTCCAAGATAGGCAAGGACATAGCACGTATTTTTTGATAACTGAGTTTCGCCTTCCAAGAAAAAGACAATCTTGGGTATAAAGCCGGTAAAATCAAAGCTATCTATGAGTCGTATTACTCTTTTATCCAACTGTAGAATCAACAGTGCAAAGTTTAATATTTCTTCTTTGGATACTGTCAATGGTTGTTTGAACAGTCGAGTATCTGCAATGGTTTCGTTAATCTTATTGAGAAGGAATTTTTCTGTTTCATCGTTATAAGGAGCATAGCGATAGAATGGGAGCTTCATAATCTCCTCAATATCAAAACTTCCATTACTGAGTTGACAAAACATAAGCTGATATTTATCGGAATCATTTATTTCATGAGTAATCAGTTCATCACCATTGGATGTTAAAACGAGCGTATTGTCAGACGAAGAACAGATATTGACCAAGTGGGCGTACTTGTCAATTGGATTATATTCTCCCTCTATTTCAAAAAAGAAATGTGGGACGTAGACTGTTTTCTCAACGGTCTTAAATCCGTTCCGAACTTTTGCGGGTGCGTTCCAATTTTGTTCTACATCTATTAAAGTTGAATTGAAAAAAATGGGGCTTGTCGTTCCATTTCGGAACTGCCAAGGCCTATAAATGCCAGAATTTGTAAATAACTGTTCTTCAATTTGTGTTTCTATATCCAGTGTAATTGAACGATTTTCCTCTATAATTTGTCCATTTTTAGCTCTTTCTGCCCAACTTTGGATAGGCAGGATTTGAGTGTTTTTATGGACAGTACTGATTTGATCAGAGTCAACTAGAGCAAAATTTTCATCATCTTTTAGTGGATTGATATAAATGACATCAAATCCGAAGCGATTAAGTAACAGCAAGAAATATATATCGTGTTTGGAAATACTACCATAGTAGATGCACTTGTTTGTAAGGTAATCTCTATCTTGATAGGATAAGCTGAAAATATGTAAGTATGCATAGAGTAGCATTTTGCATATAAAATTATTTCTCACGCTGTTATTCAGGAAATTTTCCTGACGGATAGCAAGGTTTGTTATATATTCAAGAGCAATCAGAAATTGATGATTGAGCTCTGCATCTTCAAAGAGTGTAATATCCTGACTGGCTATTTGACTAACTTCCATTGAAGCAAGCTCGTTTTTTATGCTGTTAATGAAATCAAAATCTGCATCCATTGGGATTTGGCCGTCAAAGTAAATAGTGTGAGTTGAATCCTCTTGAGCTTTTACCAAAATAGTTCTTAATACACTATCATATTTACTTTGATTTTCAACCCCGATATATCGTGTAAAAACAGGAGCGAAAGTGGCTTGTATTCCTTTTCGTTCTGTGATTGAACGCCAAAGTTCAAAGGGCAGATTTTGCAGACTGGTCGACATGAAATATACCTGCTTTCTACGATTATAATGTCACATCTTTTGTCTTCTTTGTATAAAAGTTAAACGAAGAGTGCAGATGGTTTGCTTTGTACCTCCTAAATCACTGGAGATAGCTTATTAAAGTCTGCTCTCCCCTGCTTTATAGATACCATTGTATATTTATAAAATGGTCTTTGTCAAGAGATAAACTATAAATCAGCGACTTCCTTTATAATGCCACAAACATTATATTTCTGTAGGTTGACATATTCGATTGGGATCTGCTTTTCTTCACATAATTGAAGGATATGTTTAAGGTATTTTTGATTAGCCTTTTCTCTAATTAACACCCTGTCTGGAAGGCGCCTAAGCAGAACTCTAGTTGTCTCACCAACTCCTGGTTTTATTTTATTGATATCACTAATGTTGTAGGATTGGGCGATTTTCTTAACTTCGTCCAATCCTTTGAAATCCTCATTGAGCTCTTCTTGTGAAGGATTAAAATAATCTAATTGAACTTGGTCAAAATAGGATTGCACTTTATCTAAGAATTCCAATGAATGGTCGTAAGCTTCGTTTTCTGCATAATAAACAGCTCCGTGAAGCTCGTCATCGCTCATTTCTTTTAATTTGACCGTCCTGCTGACGAGGCCGCTGACAGTAGCATTTAAGCAAGCGCTAGGGATTAAAAAGTCCTGACGTGTACCATAAAGCGGTGTTACTGAAGCTGGATCACTGAGTACAGCTAGAGTAGGATCTAGTTCGGAAAAGAGTTTGTTTTCCTCTGCTAACCTCTGGCAGGCTTCTTCCAGGACGGTATTTATTGCTCCTTTTCCAACCCAACCATCCACAAATTGAATATCTTTAGGATGGTGCTTGTTGGCTATAATATTCATGGCGGCTATGTCAATCCCTTTACCTCGAATGATAGAAATACTATAATGTGGCACATCAAGCTGATATTTATAGTGAAGGTACCTTTTTATTAGAATACCTATAGGAGTCCCTGCCCTTGCTAAGGAAACTAAAACAAGATTTTCTCCTTTTTTCTTAAAAATCTTTTCAGAAAGACTTGCTATAGCGTTAGCAGTCTCAAAAGAAAGAGTTGCGAGGCTTTCTTGATAGATTTTCATATAGCGCTCTGTTGGGGCATATTCTAGAGGTAGCATTTCGGAATAATGAACGCCCTGTTGATTTAACTTTTCTCTTTCAGCAGTGTCTAATACAGGAACCTTTCCACGCACATCTTGTAAGAGGATGGTTACATCGGTTTCAGGGTAACTAGTTTTTACTAAATTCATAAAAGCCTTTCTTATTGTTTAACAAAAATTAGTGTTTGCTTACTAAAGGGCTGCAGTTTATTTTGAAGAGTTGCTCGAAATGCATCAGTCATAACCTCATAGACGATGATAATTTGGTCATAATGACGTTCAATATCGTAAAGGAAAGTCATTCTATTCGTTTCGTAAGCACTGGCTAAAGCTAAGCCGTTATGGAAAAGATAATTGTATTCACTGGAGAGGGAAATAGGACTTCTTGTAGTGGAGCGAACCTCTGCATCAAGTTCTTGGGCTAGCCTAATTGGTAACCACATATTTTCCTCAGTTCCAATGACAGCTATTGTTTCTTCTTTAGATTTCCGAGAGATTTGCGAAGTCAATCGATTTAGAGCAGTTTCTTGGAAGACTAAAAACTCTTCTTTAGTGAGACCTGTTCGAGGATTGAGCTTGTCAGATAAATGATAGTGAACGTCTGAAGTTAGTCTTGGTTTTTCCAGTATTGTTTCTTTCAGCTCTATGAGTGGAGTATTATCTCTCATTTGACCACTGACTAGGTATATTCTTTTGATTCCTTTTTCTTGAAAAATCTTACGATTCTTTGTATTTTGCCAGTTTAATATAGAAGCGGCTGCAAAAGAAATACCGTCTTTAATTTTTTGAAATTTTTCAATAAAGTTAACAATTGTATTTCCTGTTGTTATTTCATCTTCAATAAACAAAACAGTATCGTAGTCAGGAATATCTGAGCGGTAATATAATTTTTGTGTACTTGCATGTGAATGCTCTTCTTCGAAAGAGATATTTTGGATATCCGTATTAATGCTTTCTCGAGTAGTCTGTAAATAAAAGACAGTATTTAAATCTTTGTTTTCCAAGGCCATATGCATGATTGCCTGAGCGATTCCAGTAGCCGTCTCAGAAAAACCAACAACTAAAATACGCTTGTCAGAAGGAATTTGCCTTTTTATTTCTTGATAGAGTTCGGAAAATAGTTGCAACGTGTTATGGGCTTTAACAGGATAATGTTTAGCTTGATATTTATTAACAAATAAATAGTCTCGATTGGGATTATTACTTCGCTTGCAAATAGCAACCAGATCATTGATAACGAAGGAACTCTTATTTTCTTCTATATTAACAAAATCTTCTACTTTTAAAAGATAGGTCATTATTATTCCTTTCAAAATTTGCAATTAATTAACCTTTATTGTCTTAGTATATCACTAATTAGCTCAACTGTCACTTTAATACTTCAAACAAATCTGAACAATCTTATTAGCGCTATTGTGGTATAATAATAAAAACATTTCAAAGGAGTTCCACATGCTTGAACGTCTACAGCAGCAGTTAGCTTTTACCAATGAGCTGGAAAAACTGAAAGCCACTCATCGAAACAATCGGACCTTGGACGCTTATCGTTTTGAGAATTCTGCTGAGCATAGTTGGCAGGGGGCGCTCATGGCGCTAGTTTTTCGAGAATATATCCCCGAAGAAGTCAATCTGGAAAAGGTCATGTCTATGTTACTGATTCATGATTTGAGCGAAATATATGCTGGCGATACTTTTATCTTTGACGATGTAGGCAAGAGCGATTCTTACGATAGAGAGCTTGAGTCCTTGAAAATCAGTTTGGGCAAGTTGCCGTTAGATCAGCAGGATTCCTTTTTAGAGCTTTGGCAGGAATTTGAAACCGGCATTAGCATAGAGGCTAAATATGCTCGAGTGCTGGACGCTCTGGTTCCTCTGCTCAATCACTTGGAAGTTGCTCAGCCCCATGACAACCCTCATGGCCTGACCAAGTCGCAGGTTATTTCTAAGAAATCCTTTATCCAAGAGACCTCTGAAACTCTTTGGGAATTAGCTCAGGAAGTTATTGACCAAAGCGTTGCTAAGGGACTTTATCTAGATGAGTGAGTCTGAGAATCTTGCTCGAAGATAAGAAGTTTGAGACTGGTTGAACCAGTCTTTTCATGTTATAATATTCAGACAAGATTGAACGGAGAAAGTGTCTCACTTATCATGATTAGCTCAAAATACGACTGGCAGTTTGCCACAAATTTTACAGACGAAAAATTTTTAAAAAAGACTAAGAAAGCTGGATTAGACCCCGCCGCTGCCAGTCTTCTTTACCAAAGAGGTGTTCAGACTGAAGAGGCTTTACAGGAATTTTTGGAGCCTAGTTTAGACCAGCTTCACGATCCTTATGACCTGCATGATATGGAGCGGGCAGTGGAGCGCATTCGCGCAGCGATTGAGAATTACGAGCAGATTTTGATCTATGGCGATTACGATGCTGATGGGATGACCTCGGCATCGATTGTCAAGGAAGCCTTGGAGCAGCTGGGGGCTGAGTGTCAGGTCTATCTGCCCAATCGCTTTACGGATGGCTATGGCCCTAATAGCAGTGTTTACAAATATTTTATTGAAAATCAAGGAGTTTCGCTCATTATTACAGTGGATAATGGAGTAGCGGGACTTGAAGCTATCGAGCTGGCCCAGTCTCTGGGAGTGGATGTCATCGTGACGGATCATCACTCCATGCCTGAGGAGCTGCCAAACGCCTATGCGATTGTCCATCCAGAGCATAGCGGAGCGGATTACCCTTTCAAGCATCTGGCTGGCTGTGGGGTGGCTTTTAAGCTAGCAACAGCCTTGTTGGAAGAAGTCCAAGTCGAACTTTTGGACTTAGTGGCCATTGGGACCATCGCTGATATGGTCAGTCTGACGGGGGAAAATCGGATTCTGGTTAAATATGGCCTTTCTGTTCTCAAAAATACCCAGAGAGTAGGACTTCAGGAACTCTTCAAAATTGCAGGCATTCAGCCAGATGAGCTAGACGAAGAAACGGTTGGTTTCCAGCTTGCTCCCCGACTCAATGCCTTGGGACGGCTGGATGATCCAAATCCGGCGGTTGAGCTTTTAACAGGCTTTGACGACGACGAAGCTCATGACATTGCTCTCATGATCAACCAGAAAAATGATGAGCGCAAGGAAATCGTCCAGCAGATTTATGAAGAAGCACAAACCATGCTGGATCCTAAGAGACCAGTGCAAGTGCTGGCTAAGGAAGGCTGGAATCCTGGTGTGCTAGGAATTGTCGCTGGGCGCTTGCTGGAAGACTTGCACCAGCCAGTCATAGTGCTCAATATTGAGGATGGTATCGCTAAGGGTAGCGCCCGCAGTATTGAAGCGGTCAATATCTTTGAGGCCTTGGACAGCCACCGTGACCTTTTTGTAGCTTTTGGCGGCCATGCCGGAGCAGCTGGTATGACCCTTGAAGCAGACAAGCTGGCGGAGCTTGCTGACATCTTGACAGCTTACATCTTAGACAATGATTTGGATTTGACTGGCAAAACAGCCCTGTATTTAGATGAGGAGCTACACCTACCAGAACTGACCTTGGATACACTCAAAAGCTTTGAAAAACTGGCGCCTTTTGGTATGGACAATAAGAAGCCACTCTTTTACCTCAAGGACTTTAAAGTGGACAATGCTCGGACTATGGGGGCTGGCAACAGTCATCTTAAGCTGAAAATTTCTCAGGAAGATGCATCTTTTGAAGTAGTAGCTTTTGGGCAAGGAAGCCTGGCGACAGAGTTTGCCCAAACCAAGAATCTGGAGCTGGCTGTCAGCCTCTCTGTCAATAAATGGAATGGACAGACCAGTCTCCAGCTCATGCTGGTAGATGCTCGTGTGGACGGCGTTCAGCTTTTCAATATCCGCAGCAAAAATGCGACGCTGCCTGACAAGGTTCCAGTCTTGCGTTTCACAGAGGAATTGCCAGATTTGACAAATAGCAGAGCAGTTTTAGTTTACGACTTTCCTGATGATTTGCAGGTCTTGAAGAAGATTCTTCAATCACAGGATTTCGAAGCGATTTACTTTAAGAATGAGATTGCCAAGCCTTATTATCTGACTGGTTATGGCAACCGTGAGCAGTTTGCCAAACTCTACAAGACTATCTATCAGTTCCCCGAGTTTGATGTACGCTATAAGCTCAAGGACCTAGCAGCTTATCTGAAAATTGACCCAATTCTCTTGGTCAAAATGATTCAGATTTTTGAAGAGCTGGGCTTTGTCAGCATCACCGAAGGCGTCATGACGGTCAATAAAGAAGCTGAAAAGAAAGAAATTGAAAGCAGTCGTATTTACCAAGATCTCAAGCGCCTAGTCAAAGAGCAAGAACTCATGGCACTGGGCACTGTGCAGGAGATTTATGATTATTTGATGGAGAGATGAGAGGGTACCAGACTAAGCTAAAGTCTTGCAAAGGAGAACATTTTAGATGAATGAAATTATCCTGAGCTTTAAACCAGAATTTTTTAAAGCTTTGCTAACAGGAAAAAAGCATTTTGAATATCGTTCAAGGATTCCTGAAAAAGAAACGGTAGCTTATTTATATCTTTCCTCACCCGTTAAGATGATTGTCGGAAAAATGATTTTAGGTCAGCGTAATAAGATCCAAAACTTTTTAGAAAATTCAGATTTAGAAAATAGTAGTCGTTTATATTTGGAAAATCATTTGCAAGAAGGTGCTAAGTATTTTTCTCCAATTTATTCCCTATCTATTTTTGACTCGCCTATATCGTTAAAACAAGCTAAAGAATTATCGCCGAAATTTAAGGCTCCTCAGGGGTATAGTTATGTGAAAAATTATAAAGAATTGCATAATTTTCTTGAAAACTCTGTATTTTCAACATTTGAGATTAAACCATCTAATGATTTGAACTTATTAGGCTTATTTACGAAGGATATTGTAAAAAATTATGAACAAGAAATAGCAACGCCACTTTATTTAGAGCAATATATCTGATTTTGACTTGCTTAGAAAAGAATAACCAACTCAATCCCGTCCTCAATATGATGGTCTATAAATGACTCAGACATGATTTTTCAGATTAAATAATAGATACCAATAAAAAGTAAGTTTTCTATTACCATTTGGATGAAAAAGTGATATAATAGAGAGTAAAAAATTTTTTTGAAAGAAAGTATATCATGAATTTAAAAGACTACATTGCAACAATCGAAAATTATCCAAAGGAGGGCGTGACATTCCGTGATATCAGCCCGCTGATGGCAGACGGAAATGCTTATAGCTACGCTGTTCGTGAGATTGTGCAATATGCTACAGACAAGAAGATTGACATGATCGTTGGACCGGAAGCTCGTGGCTTTATTGTGGGCTGTCCAGTTGCCTTTGAGTTAGGAATCGGCTTTGCTCCAGTCCGCAAGCCTGGTAAGCTTCCTCGTGAGGTTATCTCAGCTGACTATGAAAAAGAGTACGGTGTTGATACCCTAACCATGCATGCCGATGCTATCAAGCCAGGTCAGCGCGTTCTAATCGTAGATGATCTCCTTGCGACTGGTGGAACAGTGAAGGCAACGATTGAGATGATTGAGCGCCTTGGTGGTGTAGTAGCTGGCTGTGCCTTCCTTATTGAGCTGGATGAGCTCAAGGGTCGCGAAGTTATCGGCGATTACGACTACAAGGTTCTGATGCACTATTAATACATAGTTTTTAGCTATATCTAGTTAGAGAAAAAGTATAATTGAAAACTATATCTCCTTTCAGTATAATGAAAGTACATTGGATAAACAAAGAATAGGCTGGAAAAGTATTTCCAAGCCTTTCTAACGATTGAAGGAGATATTTTCATGCCAATTAAGATTGATAAGAAACTGCCAGCTGTTGACATTTTAAGTTCTGAGAATATCTTTGTCATGGATGACGACAGGGCGGACCATCAGGATATCCGCCCTCTGAATATTCTGGTACTCAATCTCATGCCCCAGAAAATGGTGACAGAGACTCAGATACTGCGCCACTTGGCTAATACTCCGCTGCAGTTGACTATTGACTTCCTCTACATGAGCTCTCATCAGTCTAAAACGACACGTGCAGAGCATATGGAGACTTTCTATAAGACTTTCGATGAGGTCAAAAATCGCTATTTTGATGGCTTGATTATCACTGGTGCGCCAGTAGAACATCTGCCATTTGAATCGGTGGACTACTGGGAAGAGTTCCAGCAGGTGATTGAATGGTCCAAGACCCATGTCTTTTCGACTCTGCATATCTGTTGGGGAGCTCAGGCTGGACTTTACGCTCGCTACGGCGTGGACAAGCACCAGATGACGCGCAAATTATCGGGTGTTTATAGCCAGTCGGCTGACAGCAGCAATCTGCTTTTTCGTGGCTTTGACGATGAGTTTTATGCGCCGCATTCCCGTCATACTGAAGTTCTGAAGGAAGATATTGTCAATCTGACCAATCTGGAAATTCTCTCATATGGAGAGGATACGGGCCTCTCTGTGTTGGCTAGCCGAGACTTGCGAGAAGTATATAGCTTCGGTCACATGGAATACGACCGCGATACTCTATCCAAGGAGTATTTCCGCGACTTGAAGGCAGGGAAGAATCCACACATTCCAGAGAATTATTTCAAAAACGATGATGTCCATGCGACACCGGTCTTACGCTGGAGTTCGGCTGCTGCACTCTTTTTCAGCAATTGGGTTAATTATGCTGTCTATCAGGAGACACCTTTTGACTGGGAAAGTCCTGAAAATGATGTATCGTTTTTTGCTTATCTATAAGAGGTGACATGACTTATTTATCAGCTTTTAAATCGGGTAATCTAGTAATCCCGAGCGCCCTTCTTTTACATTTTAAGGACATCTTTGATTCCAGCGATGATTTTTTGGTCTGGCAGTTTTTCTATCTGCAAAATACGACTTCCTTGGAAGAGCTAGCGCCTAGTCAGATTGCGGAGCATATTGGCAAGACTCTGTCAGAAGTCAATCGCTCTATGTCCCATCTGACGGAGAAAGGTCTCTTGCAGTATAAAACCATTGAACTGAATGGAGAGACAGAGGTTATCTTTGATGCTTCACCAGCTTTAGAAAAGCTAGATGAACTGCTGGCAGCCAAAAGCGGTCTGCAGACTGTGGCAAAGGCGCCTCAGAATGTCTTGAAAGACTTGGTGGAGACTTTCCAGCAGGAGCTGGGCCGTCTCTTGACACCCTTTGAAATTGAGGATTTGACCAAGACTGTTCAAGACGATAAAACCAATCCTGACTTGGTCAAGGCTGCCCTTCGTGAGGCTGTGTTTAATGGCAAGGCCAACTGGAAGTATATTCAGGCTATCTTGCGCAATTGGCGCAAGGAAGGCATCACTACGCTTGCTCAGGTAGATGCCAAACGGGAAGAACGTGAAGCAGCTAATCCTCAAAATGTGACCGTTTCAGATGATTTCCTCAATGCCATGAATTTGTGGAAGGACTGACTTTATTAGATTTATAGTGGCCTGTTAGATATGACAGGCCCTTGGTTTTATAAAAAAGGAGAAAAGTATGACGTATCAATTGCCAAAAGTCTGGTCTGCTGCGGACAGCGACCAAGGAAAATTTTCAGGTATCAATCAGCCTACTGCAGGTGCTCGCTTTGAGCAGAAGCTTCCTGTTGGTAGAGAGCCTTTTCAGCTTTATTCGCTTGGGACTCCTAATGGAGTCAAGGTGACGATTATGCTGGAGGAACTGCTGGCAGCAGGGGTGACAGAGTCAGCCTATGACCTCTATAAGATCAGCATTATGGACGGCGACCAATTTGGCTCAGATTTTGTGAAAATCAATCCCAACTCCAAGATTCCGGCCTTGTTGGACCAGTCAGGTCATAAGCCGATTCCTGTCTTTGAATCAGCAAATATCCTGCTCTATCTGGCAGAGAAGTTTGGAAAGCTGATTCCGTCAGATTTGGCCGGTCGGACTGAGGTGCTCAACTGGCTCTTCTGGCAGACAGGCGCGGCGCCCTTCTTGGGCGGTGGTTTCGGTCATTTCTTTAACTATGCTCCAGAAAAGCTAGAATATCCTATCAACCGCTTTACCATGGAAGCCAAGAGACAGCTGGATTTATTAGACAAAGAATTGGCTAAGAAAGCTTATATCGCTGGAGAAGACTACAGTATTGCTGATATTGCTATCTGGTCTTGGTATGGTCAGTTAGTTCAGGATAAGCTCTATCCAGGCGCAGCTGAGTTCTTGGATGCTGCATCCTACAAACATCTATCTGCTTGGGCGGAGAAGATTGCAGCTCGTCCGGCAGTCCAGCGCGGTTTAGCTGCTGAGTATCAGGAAATCAAATAAATAAGTGTCGGGTAGGAACAAACACCCCATCATCAAGTGGCGAGACAAAATCAGTTTATCAACAAGCTGATTTTTCCTCCGCTGCTTTTTTTATGCCCTTAAAAATGATATACTGAATAGAAGAATGTTTAGAAAAGAGTAAGCGATGCAAAAAAAGACTATTTCCCAACGCTTGGAGCGAGTAGCTGCTTTTGTGCCGGATGGGGCTAAGTTGCTGGATGTTGGGAGCGATCACGCCTATCTGCCTATTTACCTGATTCAGCAGGGACGGATTGAGAAAGCTCTGGCCAGTGAAGTGGTAGAGGGGCCTTTTCAGTCTGCCCAGAAAAATGTGGCAGAGCATGGGCTGACGAAGCAGATTGAGGTTCGCTTGGCCAATGGTCTGGCGGCTTTTGAAGTGGAAGATCAGATTGACACCATCGTTATCGCTGGCATGGGTGGTCGCTTGATTTCGGAGATTTTGGAAAATGGCAGAGCTAAGCTTGGGTCTATTTCCCGCTTGATTTTGCAGCCCAATAACCGAGAGGATGAGCTCCGCAGCTGGCTGGTATCTAAGGGCTTTCGCTTGCTGGCTGAGGATATCTTAGAAGAGGCTGGTAAGTTTTACGAAATCCTGGTAGCAGAAGCTGGCCAGCAAACTTTAACAGAGCAAGAAAAGCGTTTTGGTCCTTTTCTGATGAAGCTACAGTCAACTACTTTTCAGTTAAGATGGCAGAAAGAACTGAAGAAACTTGAAGGAGCTCTAGCTCATATCCCAGAAAGAAATCAGCTAGAACGCTCTGCTATGTCCCAAAAAATTGAAAGTATCAAGGAGGTACTCCATGCTAGCAAGTGAAATCATCGCCCGTTATGAAGCCTATTGCCCGCAAGAACTATCCATGGAGGGTGATATTTCAGGCCTGCAAATCGGGACATTGGATAAAGAAGTACCCAAGGTTCTAGTGGCGCTGGATATTCGTGAGCAGACAGTGGCGGAGGCTATTGAGGCAGGTGCTGGACTGATTATCGTTAAGCATGCGCCTATCTTTCGCCCTCTTAAGGACCTAGTGGCGGATAAGGCGCAAAATCAAATGATTTTAGACCTCATCAAGCATGATATTGCTGTCTATGTCAGCCATACCAATATTGATGTCGTGGAAGACGGGCTAAATGACTGGTTCTGTCAGCTTTTAGAGATTGAGGAGACAAGTTTTCTCAGTCAGACGGGGCCAGATCACGGTATTGGTCGCGTGGGGAAGATTGCTCCTCAGACCTTTGGGGACTTTGCGGCTAAGGTCAAGGCAAGTTTTGGACTAGATAGTTTGCGTATGGTCACTTATGAAGAAGCAGACCTCGAACGCGTCATTGAGCGTGTGGCTATCTGTGGTGGCAGCGGTCAGCCCTTTTATCCGGAGGCCATTGCCAAGGGAGCGCAGGTCTACATTACAGGTGATATTTACTATCATACTGCTCAGGAAATGCTGACAGAAGGTCTTTTGGCGCTGGATCCTGGACATCATATTGAGGTTCTTTTTACGGAAAAATTGAAAGAAAAATTTGATCTTTGGAAGGCAGAAGAGGGATGGGAGATTGAGATTCTGGCTAGTCAGTCTTCTACCAATCCTTTCCGACATATTTGAGAGGGAGCGACATGAAAAAAGTAGCAGTGATTGGAGCTGGGATTGTTGGCTCAACAGCGGCTTACTATCTGTCCAAATCCCCAGATGTGGAAGTGGCTGTCTTTGATGACGGCAAGGGGCAGGCGACCAAGGCAGCTGCTGGTATTATCAGTCCTTGGTTTTCCAAGCGTCGCAACAAGGCTTGGTACAAGATGGCGCGTTTGGGCGCTGATTTTTATCAGTACTTGATTACGGATTTGAAAGCGGCTGGTATCCAGACAGACTTTTACCAACAGACAGGTGTTTATCTGCTGAAAAAGGATGAAAGCAAGCTGCAGGAACTTTATGATTTGGCTGCAAATCGCCGGGAAGAGTCGCCCTTAATAGGGGACTTGAGTCTTCTCGGCCGTCAGGAAGCTCAGGAGAAATTTCCAGGCTTGCAAGGCTTTGATCAACTTCTTTATGCTTCCGGCGGTGCCCGTGTGGAGGGGGCACTCTTGACGGAGACGCTTCTGAAAGCCAGCAAAGCAGAGCTAGTTGAAAAAAAGGTAAGCTTGACAGTAGAAGGAGAGCAACTTCTTGTGGACGGACACGACTTTGACTGTGTCATCTTAGCTGTGGGTGCTTGGCTAGGAGAAATCTTGCAGCCACTGAGCTATAAGACAGATGTTCGGCCGCAAAAGGGACAGTTACGTGATTTCAAGCTGGCTGAGCAGACAGATGACTACCCTGTTGTTATGCCTGAGGGCGAGCTGGATATCATTCCCTTTCTGGCGGGCAAGGTCAGTGTTGGTGCCAGTCATGAAAATAATCAGAGCTTTGATTTGACGGTAGATAAGACGGTGCTGAATCAGTTGCAGCAAGAAGCGGAAACTTACTTGCCGAGGTTGGCTACTGCAGAGATTTTAGGTGAGCGCGTGGGAACACGGGCCTATACCAGCGACTTTGCTCCTTTCTTTGGAGCTGTTCCAAACTTGTCGCATGTTTACGCTGCCAGCGGATTAGGCTCTTCTGGTCTGACAACTGGCCCGCTCATCGGACGCCAATTGGCTCAGATGGCTTTAGGAGAAGCGTGGCTGCTGAATCCAGCTGACTATCCTATCGAGCGGTATGTAAAGAAGGTTTGATATGACAGAAACTATTTTGAATTGGGTCAATATTTGTGTAAAAAAAGATAAAGAAATCCTACTGCTTAATCGCCAGCATGATAATTTTAAAGGGTGGATACAACCGGGCGGGAAAGTGGAGTTTCCAGAATCTTTTTTTGAAGCTGCAAGGCGCGAATTAAAAGAAGAAACGGGGCTGACTGCTCTAAACTTGGAATTGAAGGGGATTTCAGGCTTCACCAATCCGAGTAAAAAAGAACGGTATGTGTATTACGATTTTCTTTGTACCGCCTTTGAAGGACAAGTCAGGGGAAACGATCATGAAGGGGAGCCAAAATGGTGGAAGATTTCGGAACTTGGCCAAATAGATATGCAGGACGACATACGTGAACGTTTGCCTCTCTACTGGCGGAAAGGCTCTTTCGAGCGGATTCATTACTGGAATGAGGAAAAGCACTGTATCGGGGAAACCAAGACGATTTTGTATGATTGATTTCAGAGGATAAGGAGAAGTTATGGACTGGTTACGATCGCAGCCTGTGGTTATGCAGGCACTCTTGGCTGGGATTTTTACATGGGGGTGTACCATTGTAGGCTCTGCTGTTGTATTTTTCTTTAAAAAGGTCAGCCGCAAGCTGCTAGATATTATGATGGGTTTTGCGGCAGGCGTCATGATTGCGGCTTCCTTTTGGTCACTTCTGGCACCGTCGATTGAATATGCGCAAAGTTCTTATGGCAAGTTGTCCTGGCTGCCAGCAGCTATTGGTTTTTTAGTGGGAGGTTTTTCCTGCGGCTGATTGATGCAGTGGTACCTCACTTGCACTTAAGCAAAGATATTTCGGAGGCAGAGAGTGTTCCTGAGCATAGCCGAAAGAAGCTGTCCAAGACATCCCTGCTCTTTTTAGCCATTACCATTCACAATTTTCCAGAAGGTTTGGCAGTAGGTGTAGCCTTTGGTGCTTTGGCGGCCAATCCTAGTCCGGAAGCCTTTGTCGGCGCAATTGGCTTAGCTTTGGGAATTGGCCTGCAGAACGTCCCAGAAGGAGCGGCTCTGTCCATTCCGATTCGGACGGACGGCAAGTCTCGGCTTAAAGCCTTTTACTGGGGTTCCATGTCTGCGATTGTAGAACCAATCGGGGCTGTTCTAGGAGCGGTAGCTGTTATGGCCATGACAGCTATTCTGCCCTATGCCCTATCCTTTGCAGCGGGTGCTATGATTTTCGTGGTGGTAGAGGAACTGATACCCGATTCACAGACCAATGGCAATACAGATGTAGCGACTTTAGGTCTCATGGTGGGCTTTGTTCTCATGATGGTCTTGGATGTGGCTTTGGGCTGATGCCAACTTGGAATCAAAGAGTGGAAGAAAGCGGAATTTCCACTCTTTTTCTTTTATTTATAGGGTAGTGAAAAGGATGACATCCGCTTTCAAAAATGGTAGAATAAGGAGAATACATTAAGAGAGGAAACTCATATGAAAGGTATTATTCTTGCAGGTGGTTCTGGTACACGTTTGTATCCATTGACCCGCGCTGCGTCAAAACAGCTCATGCCGGTTTATGACAAACCCATGATTTATTATCCACTATCAACTCTTATGCTGGCTGGTATCAAGGACATCTTGATTATCTCCACTCCGACGGATTTGCCTCGTTTTGAGGATCTTCTGGGTGACGGCTCTGAGTTTGGTATCAAGCTCTCTTATGCAGAGCAGCCAAGTCCAGATGGGCTGGCACAAGCCTTTATCATTGGTGCTGATTTCATTGGAGATGACTGCGTGGCGCTGATTCTTGGGGATAATATTTACCATGGCCCAGGTTTGAGTAAAATGCTCCAAAATGCTGCGGCTAAGGAAAAAGGGGCAACAGTTTTTGGCTACCATGTTAAGGATCCAGAACGCTTTGGTGTAGTAGAATTTGATGAGAATATGAATGCTATTTCCATAGAAGAAAAACCAGAACAGCCGCGCTCTAACTATGCAGTGACAGGACTGTATTTCTACGATAACGATGTTGTAGAGATTGCCAAGAATATTAAGCCAAGTCCTCGCGGAGAACTGGAAATCACAGATGTCAACAAGGCTTACTTGGAACGTGGCGATTTGTCTGTTGAGCTTATGGGACGTGGTTTTGCTTGGTTGGATACAGGTACCCACGAAAGTCTCTTAGAAGCTGCTCAATATATCGAAACAGTTCAGCGTATGCAGAATGTTCAGGTGGCAAATCTGGAAGAGATTGCCTATCGTATGGGCTATATCACTAAAGAGCAAGTGCACGAATTGGCGCAGCCATTGAAAAAAAATGAATATGGCCACTACCTCTTGCGCTTGATTGGAGAAGAATAAGAAGATGACGGAACAATTTTTTGATAAGGAATTAGCAGCGCGTGAGGTTTCTGGAATCCCTGGAATGCTGGAGTTTGATATCCCTGTACGCGGGGACAACCGAGGCTGGTTTAAGGAGAATTTCCAAAAGGAAAAAATTCTGCCGCTAGGCTTCCCTGAAAGCTTTTTTGCAGAAGGAAAATTGCAAAATAATGTCAGCTTTTCTCGTAAAAATGTCCTGCGTGGTCTTCATGCTGAGCCATGGGATAAGTACATTTCAGTCGCTGACGATGGTAAAGTACTAGGCTCATGGGTAGACTTACGTGAGGGTGAAACCTTTGGTAACACCTACCAGACAGTCATCGATGCCAGCAAGGGGATTTTTGTGCCGCGTGGTGTAGCCAACGGCTTCCAAGTCCTTTCTGACACTGTTTCCTATAGCTATCTAGTAAACGACTACTGGGCTTTGGAACTCAAACCTAAGTATGCCTTTGTCAACTATGCAGACCCAGCTTTGGGCATCCAGTGGGAAAACCTAGAAGCAGCAGAAGTCTCAGAAGCAGACAAGAACCATCCATTACTCAAGGATGTAAAACCTCTAAGAAAAGAAGATTTGTAAGAAGAGTGAATAGAACAAGTGTTTGAATATATTATCTATTTCTTGCTGATTATATTCTATTTTCTTATTTCTCTAGGACCATTAGGATTCATTCTGATGATGGTTCTCCTCTTTTTGTTTATTTTCTTAGCCCTTTATATAATTTCAAAATTACTATTTTTTACGAAACAAATAATTCCTTATTTTGTTTTCTTATGGAGAAAAAATAAATCAATGACTGAATACAAAAAAATTATCGTGACAGGTGGAGCTGGTTTTATCGGTTCTAACTTTGTCCACTATGTTTATAATAACTTTCCAGATGTCCATGTGACAGTGCTGGACAAGCTGACTTACGCGGGTAATCGAGCTAATATTGAAGAAATTTTAGGCGACCGCGTTGAGTTGGTTGTTGGAGATATTGCTGATGCAGACTTGGTAGATAAGCTGGCTTCCGAAGCTGATGCTATCGTTCACTATGCGGCAGAAAGCCACAATGACAACTCACTCAATGACCCGAGTCCGTTTATCCACACCAACTTTATCGGAACTTACACACTCTTGGAAGCAGCTCGTAAATACGACATTCGTTTCCACCATGTGTCAACTGACGAAGTCTATGGGGACCTGCCTTTGCGTGAAGATCTGCCAGGTCATGGAGAAGGTCCAGGTGAGAAATTTACCGCTGAAACCAAGTACAATCCAAGCTCGCCTTACTCCTCAACCAAGGCAGCTTCAGATTTGATTGTCAAAGCTTGGGTTCGCTCATTTGGAGTGAAAGCGACTATTTCTAACTGCTCAAACAACTATGGTCCTTACCAGCACATCGAGAAGTTCATTCCGCGCCAGATCACTAATATCTTGAGCGGTATCAAGCCAAAACTCTATGGTGAAGGCAAGAATGTCCGTGACTGGATTCATACCAATGACCATTCATCAGGTGTTTGGACGATTCTGACCAAGGGACAAATCGGTGAAACTTACTTGATTGGTGCTGACGGTGAGAAGAACAACAAGGAAGTGCTGGAGCTGATTCTCAAGGAAATGGGACAGCCAGCAGATGCTTATGACCATGTGACAGATCGTGCCGGCCACGACCTCCGCTATGCCATTGATGCCAGCAAGCTCCGCGATGAGCTAGGATGGAAGCCAGAGTTTACCAACTTTGAAGCAGGTCTCAAAGAGACCATTAAGTGGTATACAGACAACCAAGAATGGTGGAAATCTGAAAAAGAAGCAGTCGAAGCCAACTATGCTAAGACTCAGGAAGTGATTAAATAAGAATAGGCTATCTATGATGAGCCTTGTAAAACTAGCGCTATGTGATTGAGAGGCTGGGATTAACTATCCCAGCCTTTTCTCACAGGATTGTTAGCTTTTTAATATGTTTGTTACAGAAAATTATGCAAAAATAGTGTAAAATAAAATAAATCCTTTCTGTGTTTTTGGCTAAAGGGATTTTCTCAAATTAAAGGAATACAAACATGAAAATGGTAAAAAGAGTAGTGGGAATTGCTTTGGTGCTGTTGCTTGCAGCAGTGCTGTTTCTGGTCCCTGCATCTGTTAATCAAAGTGAACAATTAAAAAATGTTCAAGGCAGTGCTTCCTGGATGAGTATTATTGAGCCAGCTTTGAGCAATGCCAATGTGACGGCTCAGGGAGTCAGCACGGAGGTTTCTCTCAATAGCGTCCAGCTTAATCAGGTGCTCAAGTCTTCTCTGACTGACTCTGAGAATCAGGAGCTGCTGAACAGTGTTTACAGTATTGAAGGCAATAAGCTGCGCATCCAGTATCCAGTCAAACTGCTCTTTATTGACAGTAAGCTAGACCTAGAGGTGGATGTGACGGTGAGGGATAATGTTTTGCACATCACAATTGATAGTGCCAAGCTAGGCTCTCTTTCTATCCCTAAATCTTGGGTGACAGGCATGCTGAAGCAACAAATGCAGGCCTCTAATTCATCTATCACAACGGAGGGAGATAGTTTTCTTCTAGCTCTGCCGCAGAGTCAATTTAGCATTAATAAAATCAGCTTCCAGAACGGTGCTGCGAAAATCCAGTTCAGCATGGGTTATGGAATCTAAAAAAGAAAACTTCATTTGAGGAAGAAGCCTTCCGAATCAAATGGAGTTTTTATACTATTATTTGAGCAATAGCATTGTAAGGGAGAAAAGATGCCTATTCCTAATATCCAGCAAGAGGAGCTGATTGTTATTGACGACAATCTGCGTTTGCGGGCCTATGATGGACAGTTTGAGTTGGCCTTGGACTGGTACCCAGATCCAGATATGATTTATATGATTGATGGCAGTAGAGAGCCCTATTCGCCGGAGCGAGTTCAAAGGATGTATGAGTATTTGGCTTCGCAAGGTGAAGTGTATTTTATTGAAGTATTGGAGCAGGAGTGCTGGCTGGCCATTGGGGATGTGACCTTTTGGCAAGATGATTTGCCTATTATCATCGGAAATGCGGACTACCGTAGGAAAGGAGTTGGCAAGAAAGTTCTTTCTGCTTTGATACAGCGCGCACACAATCTAGGCTATCAGAAACTAACAGTTCAAGAAATTTATGATTTCAATCAGCCCTCTCGCAGTCTATTTGAGTCGCTTGGTTTCTATCCAACTCTTGCTAGGGAGAAAGGGAGGTCCTATACACTTGATTTGACCTTGCCCATAGCGCAGATCCAGCCCAGTCAATTCTATCTTTCACGCGAAAAGCTGGGCAGGATTAGCATTGATTTTGACCAACAAGAACTTGAAGCTTTACCTGTTAAGCGCATGGATGGCAAAATTTTCTTTACTGATGGACATAGCAGAGCCTTTAAGGCTTATCAGGCTGGCCTCTCTCATATTCCCATCTATTATGATAGGGACGAGCTTAACTGGGTCTTTTATCGATACTGTGTCCAGGCTTGTCAAGAAAGAGGCATCTTCTCGATAGCTGATTTACAGAACCGCATCTTGTCCAAGGAAGACTATCAGACTAATTGGCTTGATTGGTGTAAGAGAGAAGCTAGAAAATTTGATAAGAGCTGATATCGCGAAGCTCTTGTGTTATAATAGATAAAGGAAATCAATATATTAAATCAGAGGTGAGATGATGCTTTATGAATTTTGTGCGGAAAATGTAACCTTGTTAGAAAAGGCTATGAAGGCGGGGGCCCAACGGATTGAACTCTGTGATAATCTGGCTGTCGGTGGTACGACGCCCAGCTACGGCGTAATTCGAGCAGCAGTTGACTTAGCCAAGCTTTATGGTGCGACTGTGATGACCATGATTCGGCCACGGGGCGGTGATTTTGTTTACACTGATCTTGAAATTGAGATTATGCTAGCTGATATCCAAAAGGCCAAGGAAGCCGGCAGTCAGGGAGTCGTTTTTGGTGTCTTGACGGAGAAGAACGAAATAGATGTTCCGAAGATGCAGCGCCTGCTGGAGGCATGCAAGGGACTGGAAGTAGTCTTTCACATGGCTTTTGATGCGATACCGGCTGAATACCAGTTTGGCGAAATGGACTGGCTGATTGAGAACGGTGTCCAGCGAATTTTGACCCACGGAGGACCTGACAGTGAGCCAATTGAGGAGCATTTTGCTTGGCTGGACGAATTAATCGAGCATGCTGCTGATCGGATTGATATTATGCCGGGCGGTGGCATTCATCTGGGCAATCGTCAGCAAATTATAGACAGTCTGGCAGTTGACCAGCTGCATGGGACTAAAATTGTATTTTAAGGAGGAGAAGGGCTCTAGCGGCTCCTAATAAAATGTTGGAACTATTTGAAAAATACAAGTCTAATCCAAATAAGCTTCAGACTTACGGTTTTAAGGAGTCTGATGGAGTTTACCATTTCTCGCAGAAGATTATGAAGGGTGACTTTCGCTTGGAAGTAACTATCAGAGATGGGGAGTTGGACTATCAGGTCTTTGACTGCGATACTGATGATGTTTATCTGCAGGTCAAGATGGAGCAGGTGACGGGGGAGTTTGTCGGTCAGGTCCGTGAAGCTTGTCAGGCAGTACTGCTGGCTATCCGTCAGCACTGTTTTGACGAGGTTGGCTTTCTCTATGAGCAGAGTAAGCGACTGCGGGATCATGCGGCTGAGGTTTATCAGGGGCAAATAGAGTACCTCTGGGAGAAGTCGTCCAGAAAGAGCTCGACCAAGGCTGGAGTTTTCCGCCACCAGGACAGTAAAAAATGGTATGGGGCTTTTCTGACCACAGACTGGTCTAAGTTTGAAGCAGAGCGAAGCGGCGCTATTGAGGTGCTAAATGTTAAGAATGATCATGTAGCAGAACTGATTCAGAAAAAGGGGATTTATCCAGCCTTTCACATGAATAAGAAATATTGGCTCAGTCTGCCCTTGGATGATAGCCTGAGCGATCAGGAAATCTTTGATTTACTGGCTGTAAGTTACCAGCTGACCAGTAAAAAATAGAATCGAAGCACAGCGCTCCAATCCGCTGTGTTTCATTTTTCCTCAAAAAACAGTATAATAAAAAGACTAGTAAGAATAGGAGAAATTATGAACCTCATTAGAAAATTAGCCTGGTTTTTTAAGTTGGAAAAGCGGCGCTATATCATCGGTATCTTGGCCTTGTCCTTGGTCAGTGTCTTCAATCTGATACCGCCCAAAGTCATCGGTCAGGTTATTGACCGAATTGCTAGCAAACACCTGACTTCTCAAGAGCTGCTCTTTAATTTGCTGTTGCTGATTGCTTCAGCTTTTATCATGTATGGCCTGCGTTATGTCTGGCGCCTTTATATCTTAGGGACGTCCAATAATCTGGGACGGATTCTGCGCTCTCGATTGTTCGAGCACTTTACTCACATGTCTCCCTCTTTTTATCAGAAATACCGTACAGGGGACTTGATGGCTCATGCGACCAACGATATCAATGCAATTGTCAGTCTGGCTGGGGGTGGAGTCATGTCAGCTGTGGATGCTTCTATTACAGCCCTGGTGACCCTGCTAACTATGTTTTTCGTTTTGGACTGGCGGCTAACCTTGATTGCCATTGTGCCCATGCCCTTCTTGTCGTGGGGTACGGGCTTGATTGGCCGAAAAAATCATGAAAGTTTTAAGGCTGCTCAAGAGGCATTTTCGGATTTGAACAATAAGGTTCAGGAGAGTGTTTCAGGGATTCGAGTGACCAAGTCCTTTGGCTATCAGGAGGCGGAGACTCAGTCTTTTGCTAAGACCAATCAGGAGGTCTACGAAAAAAACGTTTTGGCTGCAAAGTACGATGCTCTTTTTGACCCCTTGGTTTTGCTTTTTATCGGTCTTTCTTATGTTTTGACCTTGATTTTCGGTGGAATTTTTATCTCCCAAGGGCAGTTTACCATAGGAGAGTTGGTTACCTTTATCACTTATCTGGATATGCTGGTTTGGCCGCTGCAGGCTACAGGCTATCTTTTTAACATCGGCCAGCGAGGTGCTGTTTCCTATGAACGGATTGAGAAACTGCTGGCTCAGGAGTCAGATGTCAAGGAAGCTGAACAGCCTCTTTCTCATGCGGAAAATGGTCGATTGGATTATGACATTCAGAAATTTGCATATGCAGAGGAGACTAGTTTATCGGATATTCATTTTTCCATTGAGCAGGGACAGACACTGGGAATTGTCGGTCAGACGGGCTCAGGGAAGACCACTCTTCTGCGCTTGCTGCTGCGGGAGCAGGATATTCAGGAGGGGGCTATCTATCTGAATGGACATGATATCCGGGAGTACCGCCTCAAAGACTTGCGCCGTCTTATCGGCTATGTACCACAGGAACAGATTCTCTTTGCTCTGTCCATTCGGGACAATATCCGCTTTGCTAATCCCCAGCTGACAGATAGCCAGGTTCTAGCTGCCGCTCAACTATGCGGTGTGTATGAGGATATTCAGGCTATGCCAGAGGGGCTGGATACAGTTGTTGGTGAGCGGGGCTTGTCCTTATCTGGCGGGCAGAAGCAGCGCTTGGCAATGAGTCGGGCTATTATTACCAATCCTGAAATTCTGATTTTGGATGATTCCCTGTCGGCTGTCGATGCTAAGACAGAGCATCTGATTTTAGAAAATCTGAAGTCTGAGCGTGCTGGCAAGACAACCATTATCACAGCTCATCGGCTGTCAGCCTTGGTACATGCAGACCTGATTTTGGTCATGGAAGATGGACGGATCAAGGAGCGGGGCACCCACCAAGAGCTGTTGGAGCAAAAGGGTTGGTATGCTCAGACTTATCACAATCAGCAGCTGGCAGAAAGCTTGAAGGAGGAAGATTAACATGAAAAAGAAAGCAACTTTTCATCGCCTCCTTGGCTACATGTGGCGCTACAGGATAGTGAGCAGCATGGCCTTGACCTTCATTCTGCTGACGACTCTGGTCACAACAGCATTGCCGCTCTTGGCCCGCTATTTTATTGATCAATTTATCGGCCGTAACCAAGCCTGGGCTGGCCTGCCTTTGCTGGCTCTTTACTATGGCCTTTTCCTCTTGCGGGTACTTTTTACCTTCTTGGGAAAGTTTTTCTTTGCGCGTGTGGCTCAAAGTGTGGTTCGGGACTTGCGACAGGAAAGCTTTGCCAATATCCAGCGTCTGCAAATGGCTTATTTTGATCGAACACCGGCAGGTGCTATTGTTTCCCGCCTGACTAATGATACTCAAGCAGTCGCAGATATGTTCAGTGAGATTTTTTCTAATTTTTTGAGCTCTTTGCTGATTCTAGTTGTTACTTTGAGCGCTATGTTTGCCCTCAACTGGCAATTGACCCTGATGATTGCTCTCTTTTTACCTCTGATGGCAGCCTCTATCTTGCTCTATCAGCATTTATCTAATCGTCAGCTGAAGCAGGTTCGGAATAAGCTCAGTGATTTGAATGTCAAGCTATCTGAGAGTATTGAAGGGATGCGGATTATTCAGGCATTTGGGCAAGAGAAGCGCTTGCTGCGGGAATTTGAAGAAATTAACGGTCAGCATTTAGGCTTTACCAATCGCTATCTCAATATCAATAGTCTCTTTCTGAGACCGGCCATGTCCCTGCTGAAAATCTTGGCTTATGGAGTGATTCTGACTTACTTTGGCTTGACTTGGCAAGTGGCGGGAATTACTGCTGGTATTATGTATGCCTTTATCCAGTATGTCAATCAACTTTTTAATCCTTTGATTGATGTCATGCAGAATTACTCTGTTTTACAGACATCTATGGTTGCTGCGGAGCGGGTTTTTGAAATCATGGACCGCACAGACTATGAGCCTGAGCAGGCTAACCAAGACTTGCAAATCCAAGATGGCGACATCGAATTCAAGCATGTTTCCTTTTCTTATGATGGTAAGCGTGATGTTTTGCGGGATATTTCCTTTTCTGTCAAAAAAGGCCAGACGATTGCCTTTGTGGGCTCGACTGGCTCTGGCAAGTCCTCCATTATCAATCTTTTCCTTCGTTTTTATGAGTTTGAGCGGGGGCAGATTTTGATTGATGGACGCGATATTAAAGACTATAGTCAGGAGGAGCTACGGCGAAAGATTGGTCTTGTTTTACAGGATCCCTTCCTTTATCACGGTACCGTTGCTTCCAATATTCAGCTTTACCAAGATCAGTTGACGCGAGAAGAAATTATAGAAGCGGCTAAGTTTGTAGATGCTCATGGCTTTATCAATCAGCTCCCTCAAGGCTATGATGCCCCTGTGACTGAGCGGGGAGCGACGTTTTCCAGCGGTCAACGGCAGCTTCTAGCCTTTGCCAGAACCATCGCCACCAAACCTAAAATCTTGATTTTGGATGAGGCGACAGCCAATATTGATTCGGAAACAGAGGAGCTGATTCAAGCCTCACTGAGAAAAATGCGGCAGGGTAGGACAACCATTGCCATAGCCCATCGATTATCTACCATTCAGGATGCCGACTGCATCTATGTCTTAGACAAGGGCCGCATTATCGAATCCGGCAGCCACGAAGAATTGTTAGCACAGGATGGAACCTATAAGAAAATGTACCAACTGCAGGCTGGGATGATGGAGTCTTGAAAAGCCTGATTATAAGTGAAAGGTGTAGAATTCATTTGGAATTCTACACCTATTTTAAATAGTCTTTTAGTTTCTCTACATTTTCTTCTAAGTTATCATAAGGCAGCTTGGCATACTGGTAAGGACAGCTAGCAAGGTAACTCTGTTCAAAGAAGTCAAGCGGCAGGCTGCTGTGTTTGAGAGCACTGACGGAAGAAAGTGACCTCAAGTCTAACAGAATGCCATCCTTGGTCAGATAGCTGGATAGTGGAAGCTGAGCTTGTTCTAGCAGTGTCTGTGCATTTTTTACTTCCTCTTCTTGAAGCTGCAGCAGCGCCAGCCTATTTTTTTCAAACATGAGACTGTCGATGTAGAGAGATAGAGCCTTCTGCATGATGAGGTTGCTGTCATAGTCCACGGCGCTTTTGTAAGCGATGAAGGTTTTTTGAATCTGGGGCGGAAGGAGCAGGGCGGTAATCCTCAGGGCTGGGAAAAGGCTTGTTGAAAAGGACTTGATGTAGATGACCCGCTGGCTATTGTCTAGATAATGAAAGGTTAGCTCCCGCCGGCTATCAAAGTCTGATAGGTAGTCATCTTCTACGATATAGACATCATAGAGCTGGGCCAGTCGAAGAATCTCTTCCTTTTCCTGCCGACTGTAAGAGTGGCCCAAGGGATAGTGAAAACGCGGGATAGTGTAGAAAAACTTGATCTTTCCGCTTTGAAAAATCCTCTCAAGTTCTCGTAGATTAATACCTTGTGGAGTTCTTTCAATGGTTTCATAAGGAAGTTTTTGCGCTAGCAGAAGATCATTAATCCGATGGTAGGTCGGCTGCTCTACTAAGATACGCTCTTTTTGATTGGGAAAGTCAATCTGTGAAAGGATATAGAGGGCCTGCTGGGTGCCGGAAGTCAGTACCAACTGATCCCTAGAAGCATAAACAGCAGAGTCTAGCATTAGATTTTGCACAGAGCGACGTAAATCCTCCAGTCCTTCCTGCTGAGGGTAGTAGTTGAAGAGATAATTTTCCCTACCGATCAGAGTTTCATTTACACAGAGTCGGAAATCTTCGTAGGCTTGGTGACGGTCATCCCTCACAGGTAACTCCAAATCCTGCTTTTCTTCCTGAGCATTTTCCAGCACATAGTAGCCGCTTTTGGGAACGGCATAGATATACTTCTGATATTTGAGCTCAATCAGAGCCTTCTGCGCAGTATCCTTACTGCAGTGGTAAAGCTCTGCAAGCTTTCGGACAGAAGGGATTTTCTGACCAGTTGCCAATTTTCCTTCTTTAATATCCTTAGTAATCTTATCAACGATGCGTTGGTATTTTGCCTTGGTCATAAAACTGTCCCCATACAGATTTGATTTTTTCATATTGTAACTCATTTTCAGATATTTTACAATAGAGAGCAAGTAGGAGGAGTCATGAAAACAAAAACAGTCATTCTGGCCACAGATATTTCTGGCTTAGGTAAGGTTGCCGCAACAGCTGCCCTGCCACTCTTTGCAATTTGCCAGCTAGAGGTTGCCCTCTTGCCAACCATGATTTTATCGTCCCATACAGGCGGTTTTCCAGACGTCTATATAGATGATTACACGCATGGGATGCTTGCTTTTTTGAAACAATGGCAGAGCTTGGAGTTCGACTTTTCAGCTCTGATAACAGGATATTTGAAGTCTGATATTCAGGTGGAAAATTTGCTGCGCTTTAAGAAGGAAAAAAGCTTGCCCCTTATCGTGGATCCTATCATGGGGGATAAGGGAACATTTTATCAGGGATTTTCAGATGCCCATCTAGACCATATGCGTCGCCTCTGCCAACATGCCGATTTGGTTCTGCCCAATTTGACGGAAGCCTGTTTGTTGTTAGAAGAATCCTACGAAGAGAGTTTATCAGAAGATAGATGGGAGGACTACTGCAAGCGTTTGGCTGAGTTAGGACCGAGCAAGGTCTTGTTGACTGGCTTGCCGATGAAAGAGAATCAGATTGGTGTGGCCTATTTTGATGCGGCAACAGAGGAGTTTAACCTCTTTTCCAGTCCAGCTCTGCCCCAGCAATTTTTTGGAACGGGTGATATATTGACGACTCTTGTAGCTGCGGCTTTTGTTCAGGAGATTGACATCAAGCAAGCCCTGCCTGTGATTTTGAAATTTATTGAAAAGAGTTTGGTACTTAGTTTTAAAGAGCAAATAGATCCAAAGAAGGGCGTTTTTTACCAGCCCTATCTAGGAGAGCTTTTCGCTGATTTTCAAGCCTTAATGGAGGAAAAATATGAAGAAACAAACACTTGATTTGCAAACCTTAACCATGATTAGTTTATTTGCTGCTTTGATTTTTCTGAGCATTCAGTTTTTTAAAATTCCTGTGGGAGCTCAGTTTATTCACTTTGGAAATGCACTGGTGGTGGTGGGTTGTCTGATTTTTGGCAGTAAACTCGGTTTTTTGGCGGCTGCTATCGGATTGGGAATATTTGACTTGCTGAATGGTTACGCAGTGGAAATCCCAATTATCTTGTTAGAAGCACTTGCGGTGGCAGTGGTGATTCATTTTCTGTATGAAGGACTCTTTCAGAGAAAGGATCGACTAAGAAATATTCTTGTGACAGCAGTAGCAGCTGCTTTGGTGAAAATTGTGCTCAATATCTTCAAGTACACTCTGACAGGGACACTGTTTGGCGGGAGTAGTTTACCAGCAGCCTTTTTACTGGCAGTAGCTAAGATTACTGGTACATTTGGCTCCAGTCTAGCGACAGTCATTGCTGTCCCAATCTTATATCCAATCTTTAAGCAAGTCAGAAAAGCGCACAAGCAAAGAAGTCCTCTGGAAAAGCAGGGATGAATCAATAATCAGCATAAACAAAGAAACCGTCTGAAAATCCTAAGACGGTTTTTGTGTTTTTCTCTTACATAAAATAAACGATAGCAAGGTATTGCAGGGCAGAAGCCGCTAGAATGAAAAGGTGCCAAATCATGTGGAAGTAGGGCTTCTTTTGAGCATAGAAGCCAGCTCCTACAGTATAGCAGAGGCCACCAGCCAGCATGAGCCCCCAGAAGACAGGTCCGGTTTGACCGATAATCTGCGGAATGATAAAGACAACCAACCAGCCCATAATCAGATAGAGAGCCAAGCTGAATTTTTCATTGACCTTCTTAGCGAAAATCTTATAAAGAATGCCAAAGATGGTCGTGCCCCACTGGATGGCAATGATGAGATAGCCAAACCAGTTATTCATCAGCGACAGCACGACTGGCGTGTAGCTGCCAGCGATAGCGATGTAAATCATGGAGTGGTCGATAATGCGCAAGATATACTTGTGGGTCGAGCCATAGGACATTGAATGGTAGACAGTTGAAGAGAGGAACATGAGAAAGAGGCTGATGACAAAGATAGAAGTTCCGATAGCAGCCACCAACCCGTGCCCTTCATAGCTATAAATGGCTGAGATAGGCAGCAGAATCAGCATCAGAACAGCTCCTACCGCATGGGTAACAGCATTGGCAATTTCCTCACCGAAGGATAGTTTTTTACTGAGTTTAAGCGCGTAGTTCAAGATTTTCTTCCTCCTCACTTGGTACTTGGATTAGGGATAAGGTCTTTTGATAGAGTTTGACTGTCTGGCAGGCAGTGGAAATGATGGGTGCCACCTCCAGCTTGCTGCCGTTCATATAGTCTACAAAGTCGTCATAGAGTTCTCGCGAATCTGCTTCTTTATGCAGCATATTTAAAGTAGCTGAAATTTCCTGGATAGAAAAGACCGTTTTTAAGGTCGTAATGGCAATCAAGCGAGCTACTTGGCGACGTTGATATTTTTTCTTGACCGGCTTAGCAATATAGCCATGCTTGACGTAGTTGTTAATCATAGAAGCAGTCAGTCCCTTGTCAGCAGCTGAAATAGAAGAGCCACAGATATTGTTTACATAGAGCAGAACTTGGTCTAAATATAGGTCCAGTTCTGGTAATTCGTCCCACTTGGGAAAAACTTGTTGAGCGTTCAAATCTTTATCACTTTCTTATCTAGTCTTTATAACTAGATGATAACATCTCTGTAAATCAAAGTCAAGCAAAAAATAGAATGTCCCATTGAAATTTGATATAATTTTAAAAAGAAGAAAGGGAGGTTTCAGATGAAAAAACAAACAATCTTTGATATGGCAGCCTTCCTAGGCAGTCTGATTTTTTGGTCTTGGCTCTATATGCGCTTTTTTTATGCCTATGTAGCTGTCGTCTTTTACAAGAATCAGCCAGAGAGGAACCTGCTGATACCAGCTTCTATCATCCTGACTCTGACAGCTATCAGCTCGCTTTTTATTCGCGGCCTCTACAGTCGGCACATTCCTCGTTGGCTGGTGCTAGCCAGTTACACCCTCTATTTTCTCATTCTATTCTATGCCCTCTTTTTGAAAAATATTGGCAGGCAGGGCTTCAGTCTGGACCTTCAGTCTTTTACCTATAATTGGATTTATGGAGATAAGCTGCTACCCACCATGAATATCATTATGTTCATTCCGCTAGGCTTTCTCTGCAAGTTGTCATGGAAACATGTGGCTTATTTTACCTTGGCTATCAGTCTGGTTGAGGGGAGCCAGTATCTCTTTCACCTGGGCATTTTTGACCTGGGTGATATCTTGACTAATCTGCTAGGCTTCATCATCGGCAGCTATCTACTAGAGACAGCCTTGGGTAAATGGGTTGTCCGCCATATTCACTAAATGAAAGAAGGAAACTATGAAAATTCTTATCCCAACTGCGAAAGAGTTGAATCTAACTGCTCCATCTGCAATCCCTAATCCATTTTCAGAACAAACTCAGGCTGTGTTGGATGAGTTGGCAACCATGTCAGTAGCTGACTTGGCATCATTTTATAAAATCTCCCCAGAAAGAGCAGAGGTAGAGTGGCAAGCCATTCAGGCTTTACGAAAAGGAACTGCGCAGTATGCTCCAGCCCTCTATCTTTTTGATGGCCTTATGTACCGCCATATCAAGAGGCAGGACTATACCAAGGAGGAAAGTCAGTATATCGAGAACCACCTTGCCATCACATCAGCGCTTTACGGAGTCATCCCAGCCCTGGAGCCCATAGCGCCCCATCGCTTGGACTTTATGATGCCGCTTAAGCTAGATGGGAAGAGTCTCAAGGCATTTTGGAAAGAAGCTTATGACCAAGCTCTGGCAAAAGATGAGTCAATTTTCTCCCTCCTGTCCAGCGAGTTTGAAACAGTCTTTTCCAAGGAAACCCGCCAGCGCATGATAGGCTTCAAGTTTCTGGAAGACCGAGGCGGCAAGCTGAAAGTCCATTCGACCATTTCTAAAAAAGCGCGTGGTGAGTTTTTAACTGCTCTAATAACTAACCAAGTAACAGAAGTCGAACAGATGAGAAAATTAAGTTTTGCTAGCTTTACTTACCGACCTGACCTGTCCAGTGACCAAGAGTTGGTTTATGTCAAGGAAGTGTGAAAAGGGAAAATCGAGTCAAGTACTATCTCTGCTCAGAATGCTATCAGTGAATTGGTTGGAGTAGATACAAGCGACAGGCAAAATCAGCAGGTAGAATTTAGCTAAACTACAGTGATTGCTGGAATGGAAGCAGGCCGTCAGGTATGCAATCAAATGCTGCAGGCTGTCAGTGACTTTAGCGCAGCTGTTTTGGCTCAGGCTAATAAATTTCCTGATATAGCTTATAAAATTGAAAAGCGTGATGTAGAGCAGGCACAACGTTGGAGCAACTGATGATAAAAGATAAAAATCAAGAAAGACGTGAGCAACTACATAAGCAAATCATTCAGCTTGAGAATCAAGAAGAAGATCTTTTAGTTCTCAAAAGGCGTTATGAAGAGAAGGTAATGGATTTTCGTACAGATATTTGGACGATGAATGCCCAAATAGAAAATCTGATAGATACCGTATCAGAGACTAGTTCTACCAATCGTAAAATATGGGAAGAAAACCAAGCCTTGCAACAAGCAATTGATAGCTACGTAGAGCAGGAGTTGGACAATGTTTCCAAACAAACAAGGAAAGTTCAGCAAAAATTAGATGAAAATCGAGAAAAATTGACGAAAGAAAGGAACTCTTTACCATGGGAGTAAAGTACAGTGCGTCAGAGTCTTCACAGCTGATGGAGGCCATGTCTAGTAATATTCAAGTGGCCAATGAGGTGACAGACCGATTGTCTCAGGGCTGTGACCACCTGATAGCTACCCTAGACTCTGGAGAACTCATGGGAGCAGCCTATACAGCAGGAAAGGGTCTCTTTTCAGAGATTATCATTCCTGCCATTAAGAAGCTACAGGCTGCAGTGGACGACATTCAAACGGAGTTGAATTCATATAGGACTGCTGATGCTCAGGTAGCTGAGTATGGAAACCTCGACCTGGATCAGCTGAAGAAGACAAAAGAGTTGAGAGAGCAGCAGCTAGCCTCTGTCAAAAAGGCTATTGAAGCAAAAGAATCATTCTTAGAGCGCATGAAGTCTATTACTACATTTAATATCGTTTCTCACATGCAGTCTCTGGTGATTCTTTCTAGTGCAGAATCGCAAATTGAATCACAAATCAAAGAATTGGAAGAGAAGATTGAAAAGCTGGAGTTCTTTGTCGCTCAAGTTTCTCAATATTTCAGTGATAGTCTGGAAGTCCTCCGTCTAGCTATCCAAGGAGCTAGCCAGCTAAGCCAAGTCCTAGTAGACAGCAACGGTAATCACTATGTTGATGGAGTGGATATGAGCTGGGTCAAGAAGATGAAAGAGCAGAAGATTGAGAGCATAAAATATGATTCTTCTAAGAAAACCAAAGACTTGCATAAAGAGTATCAAAGTATTTTAGACAAGTTGGAAAAGGGCAAAGAGCTGAGTGATAAGGAATTTGAAACCCTAGAATCTTATGCTCGACGTTATCCGAAAGCTCAGTTACCAGAAATTGTCACCAACAAGCTGATGACAGAAGCTACTAATAGAGCTAATCCAGAGAAACTACAGGAAAAGGTTGAGAAAATCAAAAAGAGTGATAAAACTTCGACCGAAAAAGCAAACCTAATCGTCAAAGCTTATGAAGATTATCTGTTCTACAATAACAGAGAAGCCTTTGAAGAATATTGGCGAATACGTAGTGCATACAATGGTAAGTGGGATCCATACTCAGATAATCCATTTATTAGAGAAACTGAGGGAATTTTCTTGGAATCAGTAAATAGAGAAAATATAAGAAAAATTGTAGCAAGGATGGGAGACGATGTATTAGATGTTAAAAAAATAGAGGATAAAAAGAAATACGATTTGATTCAAAGGGGTAGAAGCACATGGAAAAGCCCAGGAGATAATGGTTTAGTAGATAATGCCATAGCTGTCGGTTCACAGTGGGGAGCTCTTCCTGCTGATAATTTAAATTTTATGGAGTTGGTGAACACAGGCCAGCCTTTGGATTTAAAAACACGAGTTTATAGAGAAGATTACCCTTTTTCAATTTGGAGTCGGCAATGGGAAGAAGGAATGGAGTCTGACTACCTTGGGAATTATCTTTTTGGCTATGTTGGTAAAGGTTATTTAGAATCTAGTGATACATATTTGAAAGTTGGTGCAGGAATGGCTCAGGGATGGTCAGATAAGAATCCTTTGAAATATTTAGAGAACGTTATTAATGGAAATTATGGAGATAATCCAGGAGATGCTAAGACAATTCAAGATGGTATTAACGATTATAGGGAGAATTACAAATGACCTATAGGAAGAAAAAAATCTGGAAATTAGGTTGTGGCTTGCTAATATTAATCCTAGCAACTAGCATTTTTGGACTATATTTATGGGCAAAAAACATTGGTAAGTACACTTTGCAACCAGGTCAAAGTGTTGAATTGAAAGTTTTTTCTAAAACAGAGCAGCTGGAGTATAATTCGGAATTGATTTTAGAAAAAAAAGATGATGCTAAATTAAAATTATCGGGCCGAAAAGGCTGGGGGATGAAAGGAAGTAATACGGTTTATAATGTTGAGAAGCAGTCAATAACTGAGATTATTATTTCTAAAGATGGAACAGAACGCAAAGACTTACCGAATGATAAGAGTAAAAGTATCTATTTAGAGGGTGATGGAATAGTGGTTCAAGGGGAAATAAAGGAAGTATTTGGGGTGACGGAAGAAATCCCCTACACGATTACCATTACCAATGTGGACGACAAACCAGCACGCTTTGAAGCTCAAGTGGTGGATAGGTAAGGCAAAACATTGGCAACAACTTATAAATTAGCAATCAAGTAACAGATCGCCTGCCAAAAGAACGTGACTACCTAATAGCTACTCTAGCCTCTGGAGAACTCATGTAAGAAGCCTGTACAGCAGGTGGCCAATTTATTAAGCACGAGAAAAGATGGGATTTCTTATGGAAACCAGATACGGATGAGCATAAAAAATCAAAAGAAGATTTTTATGATTATTTGAAGCGAGGAGAAGATAAAAATGTCGGTACGTAAAAAAATAATAAGCATCCTACTTTTGATAATAACTGCTTTTGTCATTTGGTTGCTCTTTGGCCCTGATGATAAACCTGAACCAGATTTTTCTTCTGCCAATAAAATTGAACTACTGGCAAGTATTCTCGCAGGTAATAACGAGGATATTATCCGAGATGCTGGCTATGGAATTCCGGATGACCCGGTGATTCAGCGATGGGGAATAAATGAACTTAAAATACCTGGTAAATTAAACTTGGATGTACGCCCACCGACTAGTTTGGAAGACAGTGAGCTTCTGATTCATTTTTCTACTACAATTGATGGTAAAGAAATAGATGTAGCGTTTTTCTTAGATAAAAAATTAAATTTAATTGATTCGGGTTATGATTCTATAGAGGAAGATGATACTGGGAAAAAAATTGAAATAGATAAGACTCAAGAAAAAGAGCTACTACATCAGGTTCAAACAGAATTGAATCAGTTCTTTGAAAAAATGGAACAGCAACTAGCTTCTAAATAAAGTGTGAGATGTTATGAACAAGTAAGAGTGAAGCCTTTCTTGTAGAGCATGGCAAAACTGTTGAAGAGGAAAAATCAGGAATACTTTTTGACTATTTTGAAAGAGGGGCTGATACAAATGTTCGTTAAATTCAAACGCTATAAATTCCTGACTATTGTTTTGTCCTTACTTCTGATCCTTATTCCTTCCTATTTTGCTTATGAACAAAAAACAACTGGATATCTTGAGGTGATTGGATGAAGAAAAAAACAATTATTTGTTTCGTTTAGTTTATAGAATTGAGGGAAAAGTAAAATTTAGAGATGTTTGGAAAACAGAATAGGAAAACTAATACTAAGGTTAGCTTACTTCAGAATTATTTCAAAACAAAACCTACCCAAGCTTTCTTAATGCTCATAGTTCTTATTTGGTCAGTATATGAGATTGGTGCGACCAGTCTGGCTAGCAACTCGGCTCTGACTAAGGAATTCATGCATAGTCGGTATGTTATGGTTTGGCCAATAGTAGATAGAAAGGCGAATCTATACCACTATGCGGAAGAATGGACTAGTGACGTATTAGATGGCATTATGCATCTGGACTATGAAAAGATAAAAATAACTAGTTTTCCTAAAAAATGGGAGAGCAAAGCTGAAATATACTATACTTTGTCTGAAGATAAGTATGCTGATAGAGTATATTTTTTCTTAGACGAGCCAATATCCAGAGCCTATACAACTAGTTTAGAGCAAAATTATTATTTGATTTCAAAGAATGCAGCTGTTATTAAAGAGGAAACAGGCAAAACGGTTGAACAGTTAGGTCAAGAAGTGGGACATGCAAGGGAGGAGTTTTTGTCTGCTCTTGGTAAGATGAGAATCCTTCGTTTGGTCTATTTGATTCTTCGTATGATAGTACTGTTGCTGTGTATCAAGTGGTCGGGTCAGCATAGAAAAAGAAAAGAGAACGAAATATTGCAGAATGGATAGAGTTCTAATATGATATGTGGTCTATAAGGAGATTCTCAAATGACCTTGAAAAAACAATGGAATTGGAATTTAGGTTGTAGTTTATTGCTTGTTGGAGTTCTGGCATCTGCTTTTCTCTTTTATTTATGGGCACAAAATCTTGGTAAATATACCCTACAACCTGGACAGTCGATCAGCCTAACGGTCAATCCTCGGATACAGAATGTGGAATACTATTCTGTATTAATTTTGAAGAAAAATGATAATAATAAGCTTAAATTATCAGGTTCAGGAGTTTGGTTTGAGGTAAATGGTGAGATTTTTTATGGAGTTGAAGAGCAAAAACTCTTTAAACGAAACTATTCAGAAAATGATAATGAAGAGTTACCCAACAATCAAAAAGGTATTCATTTAGTAAAAGATGAGATTGTTGTTAATTATCAGGGAGAAAAAGTTTTTGACGTCACGAATAACAAACCCTATACTATCACCATCACCAATGTAGACAATAAACCGGCTAAATTTGAAGCTCAAGTGGTGGACAAGTAATAATCTTTGTTAGGAGAAAAAATGCTGAGATTTAAAAATATGCTAATTTTTATTTGTTCTGTGGCTTCTCTAGTCGTTGGAATTAAACTTTATTTCAATTATCAAAGTCAGCAAGAATTCTTTCAATTGAAAGAATCTTTCAAATAGGACGACAAAATAGTAGTCTTAGAACATTTGCTGGCATCAGAAAAGTATGCATCTGACATTCGCAAAGCAGGCTATATTATTCCGCCAGATGGAGCTTTTCGCTTGGATGGGGGAATCAATCCCTTAGAAATAGAAGGGGATTTAAATTTGAAGATTGCGTACCCAGGCAGTAACGGAGTAACAGTTTTTTTGAAACTGAGTTTGATGGGACAATAATAAATTGTCAGTATGTTTTAAATGACAATCTGAACATAGTTCGCAGTTACTATTCTCACATAAATAAACAAAATATAAATGAGCAAGTGAACATCCCACAATCCTAAGAAGCCCGCTTGTTGAAAATTGTTCAAAATGAGATTGATGGCTTTATGAAAAAAATGTATCAGACTTTGTATGATTAAGGCTGTGTAATTGGTCTTGTCAATAATGCAAACTAAAACCCCTCGCAATTATTTGCGGGGGGTTAGTGTCTTATAAGTTTTCTTTTCTTTTTATAATCTTCTCTTTTTAGTTAAGGGCTGCTAAAAGAGCATCAGCCTGTGCTGAGAGTTCAGCAAGTTTGTCTTCTGCGACAGTCAGTTGACCAGTTCCCCATGCTTCTGGGTTGATGCCAACACCTGTGAATGGTTCCACCACATTCATACGGATGAAAGGCAGCAGGCTGCGGTAGTGCTTGAATACTTCATCTGGTGATGTGCCGTTAGCTACAGATGAAACAGTAACAACCTTAGCATTCAGAGCAGATGGGCCAGTTGGGTCTGACAGATCCAGAGCGCGTGAAGCCCAGTCCAAAAGGTTTTTCACTACTCCTGGAATAGCCCAGTTGTAGACAGGTGAGAAAATCCAGATGGCATCAGCGGCCAAAATTTCTTCACGAACCTTAGCAACAGCAGCTGGAGCAGGACTTTCGATGTCTTGGTTGAAGAATGGTACATCTTTGTAATCAAGATATGAAACTTCTGCCTTGCCAGCCAAAGCTTTTTCAGCTTGCTCAGCCAATTGGTGGTTGAAAGAACCTTGACGAAGCGAGCCGACGATGAATAATACTTTAGACATTGCATTGTCTCCTTTTTTATAAAATAAAGAGATATTTCTCTTGTTACGATATATGTTACAACATTAATTACTAGTTAGCAATTATTTAGCTCAATTTTTTGAAATTTTTTAAAATACGAATCAAATCCTGCTTATCGTCTTCTTCGAGAATGGACAGAGCTTGCTGGATATTTTTGATATGATCAGGCAGGGCGGCTTCAATTTTAGCTTTACCTTGTTTCGTCAGACCAATCAAAAAAGCCCGGCGGTCATTTGGGTCGCAGGTTCGGACAATCCAGCCGTCGCGTTCCATATTTTTGATGACAACAGTCATGTTGCCAGAAGTAGCCAGTATACGGTCAATCAAGTCCTGAATACGCAGCTCTCCTTTGCTGTATAGGGTTTCTAAGACGGAAAACTGAGTAGGAGTCAAATCATGCTTTTTAAAAATTTGGGCTTCAATAGCACGGATAGTTCTTTCTGCCTTATGAAAGACAATCATGGTTTTCAAATCAAGCAGAGTTTCTTTGCTTAAATCGTCTGTAATCTTCATAACAATATTTTACCAATAAATAGTATCATATGCAAGGATATTGCTTTAGAATTATGAGAATATTCTCATCAAAAAAAGATAGAAAAATAGGAGTATTTGTAGTATAATGACGGAGTGAAATATAAAAATAGAAATAAAGCCAGTTTTCCAATTTGGCAGTACCTTATCGGTATTTTTATCGTTCTCAGCGTTCTTGTCTTTTCATTTTTTGCAGTTTTGCAAGTGTCTATGCAGCCGAGACAGTCGGCTAAGGAAGCAAGCAGACGCTTGGCCAAGGAATATGCAGATCTTGAAAAAGTGGATTCTTTTGCCATCTACAATGGGCAGGAATCCTACTACAGTCTGCTTGGCAAGACAAGTAAAGGTGTCGAAAAAGCTGTTTTGATTGCTAAAGATTCCAATGAGATTCGGGTCTATCGACTGGACCAAGGTGTCAGTCAGTCTAAAGCAGAGAGCATTGCCAAGGAAAATGGAGCAGGAACTATTGATAAGGTGACCATGGGCTATTTTCAGGATCAGCCCATCTGGGAAGTCAAGTCGGGAGGCACCTACTACCTGATTGGTTTTGAAAGCGGAGAGTTGGTCAGCAAGGAGGGACTATGAAATTATCAAATCGTGTCTTAAAGATGGAAGAAAGCGTGACTCTGGCAACAGCAGCGCGTGCTAAAACTTTGAAAGCACAGGGGCGGGATATTCTGTCTCTGACTCTGGGAGAGCCAGATTTTCCAACGCCTAAGAACATCCGAGACGCTGCTGTAGCAGCTGTTGAGGATGGGCGTGCTAGCTTTTATACAGTTACTAGCGGTCTGCCAGAGCTAAAAGAAGCAGTGGTAGAGTATTTTGCCAACTATTACGGATATACAATCCAGCCGAATCAAGTGACGGTGGCAACCGGAGCTAAATTCTCCCTCTACACCTTCTTTATGAGTGTGCTTGACCCAGGTGATGAGGCTATCATTCCGACGCCTTATTGGGTAAGCTACGGCGACCAAATTAAGATGGCCGAGGGGATTCCTGTTTTTGTTCAAGCCACAGAGGAAAATAATTTCAAGGTAACGGTGAAACAGCTGGAAGCTGCTCGTACTCATAAGACCAAGGTTTTGGTTTTGAACTCGCCGTCCAATCCGACGGGTATGATTTATACAGCGGATGAGCTGCGGGCGATTGGGAACTGGGCTGTAGAGCATGATATTCTGATTTTGGCAGATGACATCTATGGACGGCTGGTTTATAACGGTAATAAATTCACACCAATTTCCAGTCTATCTGAGGAGATTCGCAAGCAGACGGTGGTCATCAATGGTGTCTCTAAGAGCTACTCCATGACAGGCTGGCGGATTGGCTATGCAGTTGGTGAGCCGGAGATTATTGCGGCCATGAGTAAGATTGCAGGTCAGACGACTTCTAACCCGACAGCAGCGGCTCAATATGCAGCAATCGAGGCCTTGACTGGCAGTCAGGAAACGGTTGAAACCATGCGCCAGGCCTTTGAAGAACGTCTTAATACCATCTATCCACTCTTGGCTCAGGTGCCAGGATTTGAAGTGGTCAAGCCGCAAGGGGCCTTCTATCTCTTTCCAAATGTCAAGAAAGCCATGGAAATGAAAGGCTACACAGATGTGACCGAGTTTACGACAGCAATTTTAGAAGAAGTTGGTGTGGCTCTGGTGACTGGAGCAGGATTTGGTGCTCCAGAAAATGTCCGTCTTAGCTATGCGACAGATTTGGACACGCTCAAAGAAGCCGTTCAGCGCTTGCAGCAATTTATGGAGAGTAAATAAAGCTCTCAATCTTACACTACTTTCGAAGATTTATAAACAATAGATAAGGATGGACTCAGAGTTCGTCCTTTTCAATTTATTTTTGACTGTACTAGTAATGAGTTAAATAAAATGGTAAAATAATATAGAAAGAGATGGAAGTGTTTCCACTCTAGTCAAAATTAGTAAGCTTTGGCATGGATAAATGTGAACTGGTTTCGCTTAGAATTCAGCTGATAAAGGATTTAAACAATAGTGGAAGGAGAACAATATGAAACGTCGTTTGATTTTCTTATTCTTGCTAGGCGGCCTAGTCTTACTAGGAGCTTATGTTTTCTTTGATTCAGAGCAGGGTTGGACCACTATTTCCGAATCCAATGGCTATAGTCTGCAAGCCAAAGGTCATCGCTACCGTATCCAATATTATGAGAATGACTCTGCCCGAATAGACTGGTATTTGAACGATTATCAGCCAGAAATGAATTTAAATATGAGAATCTTAGAACGCCCAACTGCTCCTGGTTCTTACACTAAAGAAGAGATATCCGGACAGGGCTCTGCAAGTTTTTTGATGGTTTGTAGAACTTGGGGTTCTGCAGAGAACAGTCAAAAGTTTTTAATTAAACGCGCCTATTATAAGGTCGATATTAGACTTAATAAAAAGATGGAGGTAGATACTGAGAAGAGCAGTATGACCTACTGGAAGACAGAAGAAGAGGTAAAGGATAATCCGCCTATTGATTAAATAGCAGCTATAAATGCTAGATTAACTATGTATAAGTCACTTTCCGATAGGAATCACCAGACGACTTAAAAATTTGAGGAGTATTTAGTTGAAGACGATGGTGTTTCGGTGTATAATAAAAGAAGTCCATTTGGTCTAGCCCTGCGTTCCATTGACTTGCAGTGTGTTCCTCATGGTCTTTTTACTTAAGTAATAATAGGGATGAAGATTATTTTGTACAAAAGGAGATAAAATGGGTTTTATCAGAAAGGAAATAGGGGAAAGAGAGAAGAAGCTTCTCGAGGATTTTTCTATTGAAGAAAAAGAACTGGCTCTGCCATTTTTACTAGAGGATGAGAAGAGAGGAATTTTTCTCTGCGTCAAGCAATTTCGTATTGGGGAAGGGAAATATCAAGTCTTAGTCATGATTCTCGGTGGGCACTTGCTTGAATTTCGCCTAGAAGAAGAGCGGGCCGATAGATATCCAGTTCGCAATGAGGAAGATCAAAGTGTAAAAGGTCTATCAACAGAAACAATCTCCCAGCTTGTGATTCCCAAGGTTTTAAAGGGACGAGAGGACAAGATCGTAACAGTGATTCAACATGCCCTGTCGCAGATTAACCCTTATTATGATACGAAGATAAGGGAAGTAAACCACGTGGAGTACAGATAAAGAGGAGATAGGATATGGGATTATTAGAAAAGTGTCTGGATTTTTTACCGACTAGGCGGGCTGTCAGTGACATAGAAGAAGATATGACTTGGGAGGAAGAATTTACCCCTAAAAGAGTTCCCCATAAAGCAGTCAGTAGTAGCCCTCAGAAGGAGACTGAGGGAACAGCGACTCTTCCCCAGGAAGGAAGTTGGAAGTTCGTGCACGAGATGATTTCTGAAGAAGGGATTGAGATTTTAAAGGAAGCTGGTATTGATGACGAGCTAGTTTTTGAGACGGGCGATTGGGTTGCAGATCATGATTTGGGGATTTATCTGGTCCTTTATCGCTTTGGTGGCAGAACCAACTGGAAGAAGACTTATAAGCTAATCTTGCAAGGACAGGTGATTGAATTTAAGACCAAGACCATTTTTCATCAGCAGGATTTTTCTTATGAAGATGGGGAATTCACTAAGGGAGTGATTGTCAAAAATGTCTCTAATATGCTCCTGCCCTCGGCTTTCGAAGGTCAACAGCAGCGCGTGCTCCATATCATTCAAGCGGCTCTCTCAGCAGCTAGCCCAAGCTATGATACGGTTATTTACAGGGCGAACTTTGATTTGGTTTAGGAGGGGAAGATGATATATATTACAAAAGAAGATGTTTTGACTTGGTTGGACAAACATGAGCCAGTGGCCAATCGTCAGAAGGACATTGCGGCTTTTCATAAAGAACTGTCGTTTCGTCTGCAAAGAATGGACTTTCGACCGTCTACCAGTTCTAAAGATCCTCAGAGAAATGTTTGTGAAGATCCTGACCAAGAGCTCACTGTAGCCTTTACTCAGGATGGGGAGGGGAATTATGCGACGATTGACCAGAGTCCTGGAGGTCAGATTCTCAGTGATCAGCGCTTTAAGATGGCTTTGAAAAAAGTCTTGAACTATGATGATGACATGGTTGATCGACTGTTATATGGAACGAAAAATTAGTCCTCTTATTCAGAGAGAGTTATCCGCCAGCCTTTAGGAGGCTGGTTTTTTAATTTTTCTGAGATTTAGACTCTTCAAGGATAGCTATTGCAATCGCTTTATGGTAAAATATAGAACAGATGTCCAAAAGATTTGTCTTGAAATAAAGTGACATTTAGCAACCAATCTAGGAGGCAGATATGATTGATCATTTTGAGATAAAGGTCAGGAATCTACAAATTTCAAAAGACTTTTATACAAGTTTTCTTTCTCCTCTAGGCTACAAATTGGCTTTTAGAAGTAGTTCTCTACTCAGTTTTGTTGCTCCCAACAGCCCACATCCTGGTGGAGATTTTTGGTTGGGAGAGGGAGAGCAGTCTCCGATTCACTTTGCTTTTTTGGCAGAAAACCATGAGCAGGTTCAAGCTTGTTATGAGGCTGGTTTAAAGGCAGGGGGAAAAGACAACGGTGCGCCAAATTATCGGGGGAACCTTTCATCATATTATGCAGCCTTCGTCTTGGATCCAGATGGTAATAATGTCGAGGCAGTCTGTCATAAAGAATAAAAAATAGAAAAGAGAAAAAACGTGTCAAAGAAAATCGTAACAATTATTGATGTGAAAAATTATGTTGGTCAAGAAGTGACCATTGGTGCTTGGGTTGCCAATAAGTCAGGTAAGGGTAAGATTGCTTTCTTACAGCTGCGTGACGGAACAGCCTTCTTCCAAGGGGTGGCCTTCAAGCCTAACTTCATCGAGAAATTTGGCGAAGAAGAAGGATTGGCGAAGTTTGATACGATTAAAAAGCTTAGCCAAGAAACTTCTGTTTATGTGACAGGGATTGTCAAGGAAGACGAGCGTTCAAAATTTGGTTATGAGCTGGATATCACAGACATCGAAATCATCGGTGAGTCAAATGACTATCCAATTACGCCGAAAGAACATGGAACGGACTTTCTCATGGACAACCGTCACTTGTGGCTGCGTTCTCGTAAGCAAGTGGCTATGATGCAAATCCGCAATGCCATCATCTACGCTACCTATGAATTCTTTGACAAGAATGGTTTTATGAAGTTTGACAGCCCAATCTTGTCAGGAAATGCAGCAGAAGACTCAACTGAGCTCTTTGAAACAGACTACTTCGGAACTCCAGCTTACTTGAGTCAGTCAGGTCAGCTTTATCTGGAAGCAGGTGCCATGGCTCTTGGTCGCGTCTTTGACTTTGGTCCTGTATTCCGTGCAGAAAAATCAAAAACCCGTCGTCATTTGACGGAGTTCTGGATGATGGATGCAGAGTATTCATACTTGACGCATGATGAGTCACTCGACTTGCAAGAAGCTTATGTTAAAGCTTTGATCCAAGGTGTTCTTGACCGTGCTCCTCAAGCTTTGGAAACCTTGGAACGCGATGTAGAACTTTTGAAACGCTATATTGCGGAGCCTTTCAAGCGTGTTAGCTATGATGAAGCGATTGATCTTTTGCAAGCCCATGAGAATGATGAAGATGCTGACTATGAGCATCTGGAGCATGGGGATGACTTTGGTTCACCGCATGAAACATGGATTTCAAACCATTTTGGTGTACCAACCTTTGTCGTGAACTACCCAGCAGCTATCAAGGCTTTCTACATGAAGCCAGTTCCTGGAAATCCAGATCGTGTCCTTTGTGCAGACCTACTTGCACCAGAAGGCTACGGTGAAATCATCGGAGGTTCTATGCGTGAGGAGGATTATGACGCTTTGGTTGCTAAGATGAATGACCTTGGTATGGATACGACAGAATATGAATTTTACCTTGATCTTCGTAAGTATGGAACAGTTCCGCACGGTGGATTCGGTATCGGTATCGAGCGTATGGTAACCTTTGTGGCAGGGACCAAGCATATCCGTGAAGCCATTCCATTCCCACGTATGCTACACCGTATTAAACCGTAAAACGAATCAAACGCCCATGTGGCGTTTTTTCAACAGTAAACTATGAAATAATCCAAATACAGAATTTTAGAGAAAGAAGAGGTAGGAGTCATGTAAACAGCAGATCAACAAGTGATAAAGGATGAAATTAAAAAACACTTGTTAAAGGAGAAAATATGTTTAAAAGAAGTTATCGGAAAAATATCGGCCTTATGGCCGGAGTTGAATTTTTTGCCTTTCTAGGCATTACTAGTTTTTGGATTTTATTTCTAAGTCAAAACGGTATGTCCCTTTGGCAGATTGGGCTTTTGGAAAGTATTTTTCATGCGACTAGCGTTATTTGTGAAATTCCTTCTGGGATGTTGGCGGATCGCTTTTCCTACAAGACTAATCTGTATCTGAGTCGGATAGCTGGGATTGTGTCTTCTGTTCTCATGTTAGTTGGGCAGGGGAACTTCTGGGTTTATGCGTTGGCTATGGTGATTAGTGCTTGGTCCTATAATTTTGATTCGGGGACAAGCGCAGCCATGGTCTATGATTCATCTGTGGAGGCCGGACTCAAGGAACGTTACTTATCCATCTCCAGCTTTATGTCTGGAGTGGCCGAAGCGACCCGGTCTTTGGGAACGGTCTGGGCTGGATTTTTTGTCCATGGCCAACTGCATCTTACCTACTATATCATGATTGGGACCTCTATCATCGTTCTTTTCTTGACTTGGATGTTGAAGGAGCCAAGTGTCAAAACAGAGAAAGCAGAATGTCTGACCATGAAAAAGATTATCTGGGCTGTCAAAGAGGAGTTGCAAAGAAATCCCAGCCTTTTTATCTGGATGATTCTTTCCCAAATCATCGGAACACTCATGTGTATGTTTTATTTTTACTATCAAAATCAATTGCCTGACTTAAAAGATTGGCAGATTTCGGTAGTTATGCTGATTGGCAGTGCTTTGAATATCTTAGCGGTCTATCTGGCGAGTATGATTGGAAAGAAATATTCTGCCTTAAAACTCTTTCCTTCAGTAGTTCTTTTAACTGGAGTAAGCTACCTGCTGTCCTATTTTGGAACGCCAATCATCTATATTTTGATTTATCTAATCAGCAACGCCTTGTATGCTCTTTTCCAGCCGATTTTTGACAACGATTTACAAAAGAAGCTGCCAAGTGAAGTACGGGCGACCATGCTTAGTGTCTATTCTATGATGTTCAGCCTGAGTATGATTGTCATCTTCCCTGTAACGGGCTGGTTGATCGATTGCTTTGGCTTCGACTGGACTTTTATAGCTTTAGGCGGCTTCTTATTAGCCGTAACGCCACTTTTGTATATGAGTCTAAAGAAAATAAGCCAGAACTTACAAGAAGTCTAATATTCATGTTCTCTTTCTGCTGGTCAGAAGGAGAATATTTTTTACCCTTTGAAAATTATGGTAAAATAAATACAGTTTAATGGAGAAGTAGGCGGTATGAAAGATTTATTGAAATATTTCAAGGGCTATATCAGGGAGTCTTTGCTGGGGCCCTTGTTCAAGCTTTTGGAAGCCAGTTTTGAACTCTTGGTTCCGCTTTTGATTGCGGGGATTGTGGATGAGACCATCCCTAGACACGACAGCTCCCATCTCTACTGGATGGTTTTTCTTTTGATGGGCTTGGCTGCTCTGGGCGTGGTGGTAGCAGTGGTGGCCCAGTATTATTCGTCAAAGGCGGCAGTGGGCTTTACTCGTCAGATGACAGGTGACCTCTATCAAAAGATTCTGCGATTGCCTAAGGCTAGTCGGGATGAGCTGACGACTTCTAGCTTGGTGACTCGACTGACGAGCGACACCTATCAGATTCAGACGGGCATCAATCAATTTCTTCGTCTCTTTCTGCGGGCGCCCATCATCGTTTTTGGCTCTATCATTATGGCCTTTACTATCAGTCCGGTCATTACCTTGTGGTTCTTGCTCATGGTAGCAATTTTAACGGCTATTATCGTTTTCATGTCTCGTCTGATGAATCCTCTCTACGCTAAGATTCGCCAATTGACAGATCAGCTGGTCAATTTGACTCGTGAGCAGCTGCAGGGCATGCGGGTTATACGAGCTTTCGGTCAGACCCAGCGCGAGGTTCAGACCTTTCGCAATCGCAATGAGCTCTATAAAACCTGGCAAATCAGGACGGGAGCTCTGGCTAGTCTGATTAGCCCCCTGACCTTTCTTACGGTCAATGGTACTCTGATTGCTGTGATTTGGCAGGGGAATACCTTTATAGGCAAGGGCTTGCTGACCCAGGGGATGCTAGTGGCCTTGGTCAATTATTTATTGCAAATTTTGGTGGAATTGCTCAAGCTGGCTATGCTGGTCAACTCACTCAATCAAAGCTATATCAGTGCAGGTCGTATCAGTCAGGTCTTCGAGCAAGCAGAAGAAGATGTCCTGCAGGAATTAGTGCAGAAAACAGCTCTGCTGGATCAAGCCATTAAAGTCCAGCAGGTCAGCTTTTCCTATCCAAATGCAGCTAGTCCTGCTTTGACTGGTCTGACTTTTGATTTGAAAAGCGGTCAGACTTTGGGTGTTATTGGTGGGACAGGTTCAGGGAAGTCTACTCTGGTTCAGCTGCTGTCTCATCTCTATCCTGTGGCTGCTGGTCAGTTGACCATCTTTTTCCAAGGACGCAGTCCTAAAAATCTGAGTGAATGGCGGTCTTGGATTAGTCTGGTGCCTCAGAAAGCGGAGCTTTTCCAAGGAACTGTTCGCTCCAATCTGACTTTAGGATTGTCAAGCAAGCCAACAGATGCAGACTTGTGGCAGGCCTTAGAGATTGCTCAGGCGGCGGACTTTGTCTCTCAGAAGGAAGGTGGCTTGGATGCGACTGTAGAGGCCTTTGGTCGGAATTTTTCTGGTGGTCAGCGTCAGCGTTTAACCATTGCCAGAGCTGTCTTGCGGAGGGCGCCTTTCTTGGTTTTAGATGATGCAACCTCTGCTCTGGACTATTTGACAGAGGCAAGACTCCTGCAGGCTATTAAGAATGAATTGACAGAGACCAGTCTGGTCTTGATCTCTCAGCGAACCAATAGCTTGCGCTCAGCGGATCAAATCTTAGTGCTGGATAAGGGAGAGCAGGTGGCCCTTGGTCGCCATGAGGAACTCTTAGTCAGCTCCGCCATTTACCGAGAAATCCATCACTCACAGCATATTCAAGGAGAGGAGGACAAGCATGAAGCATAAGACATCACCTAGCAGCTTGAGGCGTTTGACTCGAGATTTGCTGCAGGCGCGCTGGCTCTTTCTCCTAGCTAGTCTGGGAACGGTGGCTCAAGTGGCTCTGACTGTTCTTCTCCCAGTTTTAATTGGGAATGCGATTGATAGCGTTCTTCTTCCTCAAGCAGAGCAGCATTTGATTCCGATTCTGGGCCAGATGCTGCTGGTTATCTTAGCCAATACGCTGATTCAATGGATCAATCCCTTGCTCTATAATCAGCTGGTCTATCGCTATAGCCAGCAGCTCCGTCAAGGCGTCATTAAGAAAGTTCATTATCTGCCTTTGGCTTATCTGGATCGGCAGGGAACCGGCGACTTGGTTAGTCGGGTGACGACGGACTTGGAGCAGCTCAGCAATGGCCTACTTATGGTTTTTAATCAGTTTTTTGTGGGTTTGCTAACAATCTTAGTGACCATCATTAGTATGGCTCAGTTGGACTTTTTCCTCTTGCTTTTGGTTCTGCTTTTGACGCCCCTTTCTCTCTTCTTAGCTCGCTTTATTGCTAGGAAAAGTTTTAGCTTTTTCCAACGGCAGACGCAGGCTAGAGGGGCACAGACCCAGCTGATTGAGGAAAGTCTGACTCAGGAAAGTTTGATTCAGGCTTTTAATGCTCAGGAGCAGTTTGACTCAGCTTTTACTCACAGTAATCAAACCTATGCTGATTATTCGCAGGCGGCTATTTTCTATTCTTCTACGGTTAATCCTTCGACTCGTTTTATCAACGCCCTGATCTATGCTTTGATTGTGGGCTTTGGGGCTGTACGAATCATTCAGGGAACAGGTTTTACGGTTGGGCAGCTGGTAACTTTTCTCAACTATGTCAACCAGTACACCAAGCCTTTCAATGATATATCGTCAGTCATGTCGGAATTGCAGAGCGCTTTAGCTTGTGCAGAGCGGATTTACAGCGTTTTAGATCAAGAAGAAATAGCAGAGTCTGGTCAGGAAATTCTTCAGTCTGAAGATGTTAAAGGACAGATTAGCTTTGAGCATGTGGCTTTTGGCTATGAGCCTGGCAAAGAGCTGATTCAGGATTTGAATATAAGGATTCCAGCAGCTAGCAAGGTCGCAATTGTCGGGCCGACCGGTGCTGGCAAGTCCACTTTAATCAATCTCCTCATGCGCTTTTACAATGTTGATAGTGGTCTTATTTCTTTAGACGGTATTCCTATCAGTCATTACACCAGATCCTCTTATCGTCAGCAGTTCGGTATGGTACTGCAGGAGACTTGGCTCAAGACTGCGACCATTCATGATAACATAGCTTTTGGTCGGCCAGACGCCAGCCGAGAAGAGGTCATTGCAGCTGCTAAGGCAGCCAATGCTCATTTCTTTATCCAGCAGCTTCCTCAGGGTTATGACACCTATCTGGCGGATGCCGGGGACTCCCTGTCTCAAGGTCAGCGGCAGCTCTTGACTATTGCCCGTGTCTTCCTTGCTGTTCCTAAAATCCTAATCTTGGATGAGGCGACTTCCTCCATTGATACCCGGACAGAAGTCTTGATTCAGGAGGCCTTCAGCAAGCTCATGGTGGGACGGACTAGCTTTATCATCGCCCACCGCCTATCTACTATTCAACATGCTGACATCATCCTCGTCATGATAGATGGTGATATTGTCGAACATGGTAATCACCAAGAGCTCATGGCAGCCAGAGGTGTTTATTACCAAATGCAGACGGCGCAGGAGTAGAAGGGGAGATTTATTAAAGTTCACAGATTGATGCTAAACAAAACTAAAAGAGTTGGAAATTCCAACTCTTTTTGCTTATAGTCCAAGTTTGCCTAACTTGTTTTCTGCTAAAAATCAGTTTATGAAATAGTTATATTTCCCATATTGCAGTTTAGATCAAAGATAGGAGACTCACAATTGGTATTTTTTTGCTTATGAGAGGTATTCGTATAGCTAAGACCATTTACAGTGATAAGGCCACTATTGACTTTCAGTTTGTAAGAGGAGGATATCTGATATCCCGAAAAAATTATATTTCCCATATCACATGTGAAATTAGCGTTCTGTTGAATAGTACCTTGAAGCGATGTATTCCCCATGCCACAAGCTAAATTACAAGTATTACATTCTAGATTGTTAATAAAAACACTCCCTCTAGCTGTATATAGATTAATATCATCAGCTTTGAGCCATTGAAATGTTGCTGAGCTATCTTCAACTTTAACGTTGTAAGTTTCAACCTTGTTGAAAGGAATCGAAATAGTGATTTTGGGAATCATCCAGAAACAGATTGTTTTAAGTACATTCATTTCTTTCAGGATAAATTCGGAATCATCGATTATAATTTTATAATCGTCTCGGGAGCAATTTTTAAAGGATAATTTGAATTCTTTTCCTTTTTTTACTTCAAAGTCAGTTCGGCTTACATCAATTTCAATTCTTTTCATGTTTTATATCCTTTGTTTGTAAATAAATATCCCGTTTTGCAAATAATAAGGAAAGGAGAAGTAGGGCGAATAGATAAGGAATCCATACTTTATAGATTGATAGGTAGGCTTCGGATATTTTCTGAGGAGTATGGACTGTTAGAATTTTGATATTATTTGTAAGTATAGAGATAAATACGGAAACTCCTATAACTGATCCAATTTGCCTTACAACACTAATGACGCTTTGAGAAGCCGTTAACAATTCTCCATCTAATGTAGAAGCTGCTAAAACATTAATAGGCCCTGCAATAATACCAAAGCCAATCCCCAAAACTAATGTTGAAAAACTCATGGTTAGTGTATTGTTAGGATCTAATGTTATCAATAATATGTAAGAAATTAGAATTGCTAGCAGACCAGTAAATACCAATAAGCGAGGACCAAGTTTATTAATTGCTAGGCTTCCCAAGCCTCCAAAAATGAAAACAGTTAATGACATAGGGAGTAGTATTAGAGCAGCATCTAATTCGCTCTTCCCTTGAACAGTAGTAAAGAAGGTTGGTAGAATAACAATAACGCCAATGTAGAAAAATTGAGCAATAAATGCGACTAATGAGGCAGATGAAAATTCTTTGATCCTGAATAAATTCAGATTAATCATTGGAGAGGAATTTTGTTTTTCTATAATAATAAATAGAAAACCTGTGATGATAGAAATACTAAAGCAGGTGATGCTCTTCCAGTCATTGAAGCCCCAATCTCTTACTTTAATTAACCCGAGAGTCAATAAGCAAAGTGATATCATAGAAATCAAACTACCATTCCAATCAATTCTGGTTGAAACTGTAGTATCTTTTTTAAAGTCAAAAGATTTTATCAATAATAGAAGAGCAATTATAACAATGGGAATATTGATAAAGAATATCCAATGCCAAGATAAGCTATCGGTAATAATACCTCCAAGTGTAGGACCAATTGCAGCTGCTCCTCCTTGAGTGAGTCCTAAAGCGGCAACGATTTTAAATCTATCTTCAACTTTCCAAGAAGAAATTCCTAGTATATTTCCTACTGGTAATAAGATTGATGCTCCTAGACTAGCAATAACTCTACCTAAAATAAGCTGATAAAATTCCATTGCCAATCCAGAAATTAAACTTCCGATACCAAAGAGTACTAATCCAATAATAAGAATTTTCCCTTTCCCGTAAATATCTGCTAATTTACTCAATGGGATAGTACATGTAGCAAAAATAATGGTATAAATGTTTAAAGCCCAAGATAAACTGTCAAGTCCAACATTTAGTCCTTTCTGTATAGCAGGCAACGTAATGTTCATGATAGTTGTGTCAAGCATGACTAAGAAAATAGCCAAACACATTGCAATAGTTATTATAGTTCTTTTATTCATTGCAATTCTCCTTTCTTAAACATGAGTTTTAACTCATGTTTAATTGTACTCCTTTTTATTTTTCTGTCAAGCAAAAATGAGTATTTACTCATTTTTTTAAAAAATAAAATAGTATATTATTGCTATTCATGGCATTTAAAAGAATTTTTACTGGAAGTGTGATATCATAAGAGAAAGATTGCTTAGAAGGGATGAAAGTATTGTCGAAGAAACTAGTTCGAAAACCTGTTCAAAAAAGAAGTTTAGATAAATTAAACACGATTTTAGCTGTTTCGAAAGAATTATTTGCAAAAAAGAATTATTTTAATGTTACCACAAATGAAATTGCAAAAGAAGCGGGGATTTCAATAGGGACACTATATTCTTATTTTTCAAATAAAGAAGAGATTTTATCTTTAATATTAAAAGACTACAATGAATCGTTTATTGTAATCTTTAACCAACTGAATACTAGTGAAAATTTGGAGTTATTCAGTAGTGATTACAAAGGCTGGATTGAAAAATTAATTGATAATTTAATTAGTTTAGAAGATAAAGAGTTTCATGCGCAAATTGAGATGCTTTCTTATTCCATTCCTGAGGTTAAGGAAATACAGGATCAGCACAATGATAAAATGAAAGAACTCACTTATCAATGTTTGAAACATTATGTAGGTAATAAAGAAATAACAAATCTAAAATCTATTTCTAATATCCTATTTAATTTTATCACCTCTATTGTAGATGAAATTTTGTATTCCTCGCATTCAGACGAAGAGATAACTGTTTTAAGGAAGACATCGTTAGATTGCATAGCTCTAATCTTAGAAAACTTACTTTATAGTTAAAATGATAAAAGAGGCTGGGACAAAAGTCTAACCTTAAATATAAAAAGCGAACAAAACGGAGTTATCTGACACTCAGAAGTCTGTCTTGTTCACTTTTTTGTCTAATCTATCGATTTTAAAAATTTATAATAAAGAATTCCTAAAATCAAAATCTTTTTGTCCCAGCCTCGTTCAGTCTTATTTGTCAAGAAAAAATCAGAAGTATTCATCGATGAGGTAAAAAGGTGAAATTCCAACTTACAAAATTGTAAGAAAAATGAGAGAAATGTAAGCTAAAGAAATGGAAAAAAGAACCTCTTTCTTGTATCCTAGGAAAGGAAAAAGGAGGATCCTATGAAAAAAATAATTGACAATAGCAGTTTGAAACTGCTTGCTATGCTTGCCATGCTGATTGACCATATCGCCTGGGTATCTTTTCCACTGGCTACCAATATGAATATTCTCTCTCCTAACTGGCCGGCCAATAGTATGCACATAATAGGCCGCCTGGCTTTTCCAGTCTTTGCCTTTTGTATCGCGGAAGGATATCGGCACAGTCATGATGTGCGCAAGTATATGAGACGATTGGGGCTGCTGGCTCTTATCAGTATCATCCCTTTCTCTCTGATGGGCTGGGTTACTGGTCTTGGCTTTATCATGCAAAATACGGTTGTTACTCTCTTTTTGGGGCTCTGTGCTCTTTATTACAGTGATCAGCAAACAGCAACCTGGAGAAAAGTTCTAATTATTCTACTCTGTTTTACTCTGTCCATTATCGCTGACGGTGGACTGACGGGAGGAGTTTTTGGTATCTATGCCTTTGCAAAGATTAAAGACCCAATCTTCCGAAAAATTGGCGGTGTCTTGGTACTGAACAGTGTGCAAATCCTAATTTTGGCCTTCAATTTCTCCTATGATGGTCTGGCTGATCTGGCTGCCACCTGTCTTCTGTTTCTCCTCGTGACCTCTTTCTACAACGGTCAAAAAGGGGCCAATATTGGAAAAGTATTTTACTGGTTTTACCCCCTTCATTTGCTCGCCCTGTCTCTGTTTCGAATTACCTTTCTCTTATTTCTAATGTAGTTAATGAATGTGTTAAAAGTTGCAGTAGAAATACCTGTTAAGTTAATTTTTCTTTTGGTAAGTCTCAATAATAGAGTAAAAGAGTCTGGGACAATAGTCTCTTTGCTACAAAAAAGAGTTTGAGACAAAAAAATTTCAATTTTTAAAAATCTTAATTATTAAGCCCTTCTAATCTATAATTAAATGCGAAAAGCGAACAAAGCAGAATTCTGATTACCAGAAAACTAGTTTTGTTTGCTTTTTATATTTGAGGTCAGACTTTTGTCCCAGCCTCTTTTTGCTTATAGTTCAAGTTCTTCCAACCCTGTCTCCGTCAGTTTATAAATCTTCTGGCAGACTTCTTTGAGAAATATCCGGTCGTGGGAGACAGCGATAATGGCGCCAGGATAGGTCGCCAAAAGCTGGCGAACCTGAGGCTGAGAGGTGGGAGAGAAGTTGCGGGTTGGCTCGTCCAGAAGGAGGACGTTGGGGCGGTCTAAGACTAGTTTGAGCAGGAGGAGTTTGGCTTTTTGGCCACCGGAAAGCTGCCCAATCGGGTGGCGGGCCTCGTCGCGCGTGAACTGGAGACTGGCTAGATGTGTCAGGATTTTCTCCTCCTGGGACTTGTCGCCAGAGTGAGCCAGAAAATCCAAAGGGCTGCTCTCATCAGCCAGCAAGTCGCCATAATGCTGGGGCATGTAGCCGGCTCGCATATCTGTCCGCTCACGCAGGATCTTCCATATTTCCTTAAGCAAAGTGGATTTTCCTGCACCATTAGCACCAATCAGTCCGATTTTTTCCTGACCGCAGACCTCCAGAGTCAGGTTCTCCGCCAATTGTCGTTCGTCAGTTTCCAGTTTCATTCCTTCTAATTTGAGGATTCTTTTGGTCAATGGCAGAGCTTCTATGTCTGAGAAGTGAAGGCTGATGGCATCTTCCTGTATCGGGATTTCGGTCATTTCAGCGCCTGCCTTTTCAAATCGTTTTCCCTGTGAGAGGATGTTTTTCATCTTCTTAGCCACTAGTCGCCCCGCAGTAGCATCATGGGTGTTTCGTAAAGTATGCTCCACACTCTGATTAACCCGTCGGTGTTTTTCCATGGTCTTGGCGTGTTCTTCCCGCTCTTTTCGTGCTAGTTGACCTTGTTTTTCAAAGACCTCCTGACGCTGATGGCGGTAATTTTCATAGTCCAGACTCTTGACGCTGGTTCTAGCCTCCTGCTTCTTTTTGATTCGCTCCAGATGAACAATCTTGGCCGCAGCTTGAGCGAGAAAGTGCTCGTCGTGAGAGACGAAAAGGACCGTTCTCTTGCTGTGGCTGATAAAGTTTTCCAGCCAAGTCAGAGTTTCAAGATCAAGGTCATTGGAGGGCTCGTCAAGAAAGAGAATATCCCAATCACTGGCTAGTTTCTTGATGAGTTGGACCTTGAGTTTTTCTCCTCCAGATAGGCTAGAGAGTCGCTGCTGACTGGCAAAACGCTGGCTGTCAAAGTTGAGCTCTCCAGCATAGCGGTAGAGCTTGGCATATTCCAGTTCGATCTCAAAATCAGCAAAGAAATAGTCATTGAGGGTCAACAAGGCATCCTCTGAAGGCAACTGCTGGGGCAGATAAACAGCAGCAGTATAGGACTTATCAATCTGTCCGCTGTAGCTGACATAGGAGCTGACCAGTCGTTCGTCTAGCAAGAGCTTGAGCAGAGTGGACTTGCCATTGCCCTCCTCACCGATAATAGCGACCTTGTCTCCTTGATTGACAGTCAGTGACAAATCTTTGACTAACTCCTTCAGGTCTTTTAGGTGGGTAATCGTTAGATTTCTTATTTGAAGCATAGATGTCTCCTTCATTTTATAACACAAAATACAGCCCTGCTTTATTTAGCAGAGCTGTTTTTAGTTGCACAAAGCAGACACAGGAGTGTCTAAGTAGGATTATTCGTTCATAGGCTTCCAGCTTACACTGTCATAGGAGCGACAGGATTAATCTAAAGATAAGCAAATAGAAGCTAGAAAGCACCGAAAACGAACATCCCGCGGATATGCAGAAACATGACAAAATCTACTAAATAAAGTTTCCTTTAAAAAATAGACTTAATTTTTCATGTCTCCGTGTACCTCCGAAATAGTTCTGTCTTAAGTCTAGCAAAAGATAGTAGATTCGTCAAGCGCTTTCAAAAAAATAAAAATTTTTAAAAGTTTTTTGGATACTATTTTATAAACTTTCTAAGAATATTGATTTCAAGGCTTTTAAGCTGATTTTAATATATAATTTTTTAATTATATAAAAATTTGACATATACCAGAAAATTATATATAATATTCTTGTATATAAAATTTATATATATATATAAAATGATTATACAAATAGGCCTAAAATTTGTAAAAGATAAGAAGAGCTGGAATGGGATAGATTTCAGTCGTCATTTTAAATTGTATCTAAGGAGTAAGAAACCATGCCAAAAACGTTATTTCTCTGGCTTTTGACAGTCCTAAGCTTAGGACTGGTAAAAACGCCTCAAGCTAAGACGATGGAGCAATCTTTGAAGTCTAACGCGGCGGTCATTGAGATTAGCCAAAAAATTCAGGACCATGTCAAGAAAGATGAAGCGGCAAGGGTAGCTGTAGAAACTGTGACTTTTGATTAGATGATGCAAATCATTGCTTAAGAAAGGAGAAAGCTATGTTAAGAATTTTTATCCGAATGGTGTACAGAAGTATCGCCTATGCGATTGTTGAAGCTAAATAGAAAGGAAATATCATGAAAAAATCATTTATTCTAACACTTTTAACGATTATAACTCTAGGACTCTTCCGACCGGTTACAGCATTGGCTGAGGAGCAGAAGTTGCCGTCTGGCACGGAGCGTAGCCAAATTGGTCAGAAAATCCAAGACTTTGTCAAGGAACATGAAAAGACAACAGCTGGTTTGGCGACGACGGTCTTTGATAAGGATGGCACCATCTACAAAGGAAACTTTGGCTATATGAACAAGGAAAAGAAAGTCAAAACGGATGATAACAGCGTTTTAGAATGGGGATCGGTTACCAAGCTGACGGTTTGGGTCTCCGTCATGCAGCTCTGGGAAGAGGGAAAGATTGACCTAGAGGAAGACATCCGCACCTATCTGCCAGAGGGATTTTTAAAAAAACTTCGCTATGATAAGCCGATCACTATGATTGATCTCATGAACCATCAGGCGGGATTTAGCGAGTCAATTCAGGGCCTTAAGGAAGAGACAGGATTGACAATTGAGGAAAGCTTAGCCAATAATCAGCCAACCCAGTCCTACGAACCAGGCACCATGACCAGCTACTCAAACTTCTCTGCCGGTTTGGCGAGCTATATCGTCGAGCGAATCTCCGGACAGGACTTCTCTACCTATGTCCATGAGCATATCTTCCAGCCATTAGAGATGAATGATACAGCTATGTCTTCAGATTTGAAGGATAATCTTAAGGTTTATAAGAAACGAATGGAGGCCTTGTCATATAGTGCAGATGGTCAGACTTCGAAGGGGACTGCCTATTTATACTCAGCGCTCTATCCAATGGGAAATGCTGCCTCTACCATGGCTGACTTTCAGAAGTTTGCCCAAGCGCTTTTGAAGAAAGAGAAGCTCTTCCAGCGAGCTGAGACTTGGGCGACCCTATACACAGTGACCTCGACCTATCCAGGGACAGAGCTGCCGCTCAATATGCACGGTTTCTGGGCTACAGAGTTTGGCATGACTGTTGTCGGCCATAGCGGTAATACCTTGGGGTATTCCTCTTTCATCCTGCTAGACTTGAAAAATGGCATCGGTATGACTATCATGACGAATCAAGAACACGAATTCGTCTACAACCATGAGATGCCGGCTTTGGTCTTTGGACCTAAGAAAAAGACGGACTCAGCCACCTTTGACAAATTCCAGTCTGGAAATTACCGATCTACTCGCTACTTTGCCAGTGGTCCTATGTCTATCTCTAGAAGCTTATTCCTCTATACTAGTTTTGTCAAGAAATCCGAGGACAATCCACTTTTGAGTCAGGATTTTTCAGTAGTCAGTGGCAGCGGAGATAAGGTCAAGGTGACAACTCCTTATGGAAGTTATTTCAGAGTCAAGGATAGCGAAATTTTGGCAGACTGGGCCATGCTTATTGCAGCGGCAGTCGGAATTGTTTTCGGTATCATTCTCTTTTTGGTACGGGGTGGCTTAGATCTTTTCCGATTGGTATTCAAAAAAGGTCAGCCTAAAACACCTAAGAAACTTCGGATTTGGACTTATCTGACCTCTTTAGCGGCAGTAGGAGTGGCTTTAAATTTCTATGGCCTTGTTGCAGCTTTTCTAGCAAGTAATCGTAGTTACCCCTATAGCATATGGCCTTATATAGTCTTTGCAGTTCTAGGTTTAATCTTAGCAGGATGTGCCATCTACCCGTTCTTGAGTAAGGCTAAAAAGGGACTTAGCAAAGGTCGGCTCTTATTGACAATCATGACGAGTCTATCTGCTCTCGCTATTGTAGCTAACATTCTTTATTGGTCACTCTACCAGTGGTGGGCGATGTGATAAGTTGCCTGTCCTCCTTCGGGAAGGTGGGCTTTGTCTGCATAATTCTGCAAAGGAGAATCGCATGAAAAAAATATTTATTTTTACACTGCTAACTATTTTAACATTGGGGCTTTTTCGCCCAGCCACTGCGCTAGCTGAAGAACAGAAGCTGCCGTCTGGTACGGACCGTGACAAAATCGGTCAAAAAATCCAAGACTTTGTCAAGGAACATGAAAAGACAACAGCCGGTATGGCAACAACCGTTTTTGACAAGGACGGGACTATTTACCAAGGCAGTTTTGGATATATGAACAAGGAAAAAGGCATTAAAGCCGACGATAACAGCGTCTTTGAATGGGGCTCAGTCGGGAAACTAGCTATTTGGGTCTCCGTTATGCAGCTCTGGGAAGAGGGCAAGATTGACCTTGACGAAGATATTCGCACCTATCTGCCAGAGGGATTTATGAAGACTTTGCGCTACGAAAAGCCCGTTACTATGACAGACCTCATGAACCATCAGGCCGGCTTTGGCGAGTCTACCCATGCCTACAAGGAAGATAAGGGCTTGTCTGTTGAGGAGATTCTGGCAGTTAATCAGCCAGAACAGTCTTACGAGCCAGGCACCATGACAGCCTACTCGAACTTTTCAGCTAGTCTGGCAGCCTATATCGTTGAGAGAATCTCCGGTCAGGACTTCTCGGCCTATGTCCATGAGCATATCTTTCAACCACTAGGGATGAAAGACACTGCTCTATCAGCCGACTTTAAGGAAAATCCAAAGATTTACCAGAAGCGGATGGAGCAGATCTCTTATCGGGCGGACGGTCAGACATCTATGGGAACTAGCTATTTCCATCTAGGGCTTTACCCAGCAGGGAATGCCGTCTCCACTCTGGCTGACTTCCAGAAGTTTGCCCAAGCGCTTTTGAAGAAAGAAAAGCTCTTTAAGCACGCTGAGACTTGGACAACTCTCTACACTGCAACATCGAATTATCCAGGAACGGATATGCCGCTCAATATGCACGGTTTTTGGACACGGGAGTACGGCACGACGCTTGTTGGCCATGGAGGAAACTCGACTGGCTACTCATCTTATATTCTGTTGGACTTGAAAAATGGTATAGGTATGACCATTATGACGAATCAAGATCATGAGTTGATTTATAACTATGAAATGCCAGCCTTGGTTTTTGGACCTAAGAAAAAGACGGACTCAGCCACCTTTGATAAATTCCAGTCTGGCAATTACCGATCTGCTCGCTCCTTTGCCAGTGGCCCTATGTCTATCTCCAGAATCTTGCTTTACACTCAGTTTGTGAAGAAATCCAAGGACAATCCGCTTTTGAGTCAGAATTTTTCAGTAGTCAGCGGTAGTGGAGACGAGACTAAGGTAACAGCTTCCTATGGCGATAACTTCAGAGTCAAGGATAGCGAGATTCTGAAAGACTGGTCCTTGCTTATTTCAGCGGCAGTCGGAATTGTTTTCAGTATCATTCTCTTTTTGGCACGGGGCGGACTGGATCTCTTCCGCTTGGTCTTCAAAAAAGGCCAATCTAAAACACCAAAACATCTTCGCATCTGGACTTATCTAACTTCTTTAGCTGGAGTAGGTGTGGCTATAAACTTCCTCCTCCTCTTTAACACATTTGCTACCGACGATCTGAGCTTTCTAGCTAGCTGGCGCTACATTGTCTTTGCTGGTCTGGGATTGATTCTGGCTGGCTGTGCAGTCTTCCCACTTCTGACCAAGGCAAGAAAAGGGCTGAGTAAGAGCCGACTCTACCTAACTGTCTTGACTAGTCTGTCAGCTCTAGCTATTGTTGTCAATATTCTCTACTGGTCACTTTATCAGTGGTGGGCATTGTGATTATTTTCTTGTCTTTTCTGGGGGAATGGACAATCTTGTGAAGGAATATCTCATGAGGTAAATCGTTTGATTAATTCTTTTTACAATCTTAAGGTTAGTGATTTTTCAACAGGAGCTGAAGTACAATAGCTGTCTTTTATACAGAGCGCGGCTAAATGAGGCAAAAAATCTAGGACCTTATCAGACTACAAAAAGCAAGCAGATAAAATCAAACCATTTAAAGGAGAAAATTCGATGACTAATGAAACAAGAAGCAAACCACAACCAAAACTAGTCTGGCCATTTTTGGCCTGGAACTTCGGCTGGACTTGGGGATTTATGTTGCTAGCAATCATTCTCAAAAATCTCTGGCCGGAAAATCCACCTATACTCTATCTGGCTCTGGAAGGCCTCCTAACGAGTCTCAGTATGTTCGGACCGGTGATAGCAAGCCTAATAGTGCTGAAAATAAAAGGCTTCAAAGCCATCTGTTCCTTTATCTTCTCAAGCAAGAAAGGGACATGGCTCTATCTCCTACTCTTCAGTGGAGGTCTGGCTGTGATTTTTGCATTAGCTTCCGGAGGCAAGCTGGTAGACGGGGCTCTGCTTTCATTTATTGGATCCTTTATCTACCTTATGACCTTGGCTGGTGGCATGGAAGAGCCTGGCTGGCGAGGCTTTCTGCAGCCGGCTTTGGAAAAGAAGTTCTCTATGTTTATCGCCTCCTCGATAACTGGACTAGCTTGGGCTTGCTGGCATATTCCTCTCTGGTTTTATGACCGCTTTTATGATCGAAGTCAGAATCCCTTTCTAGTCTTTATCATTGGATGTATCATCCAATCCATCTGGTTTGCTGCACTGCATAAGAAGACGAAATCTGTCCTTGCCTGTATGATTTTCCATGCCCTACTAGATATTCTGATAGAAACCTTTGTCGGCATCAACCTAGCTGATAAGTTTGATTTCTCTCAGGTTAACTCTCTCTTTTACCTTGGCGGCTTGGGCATTCTGACCCTTTACAGTATTTATCTCTGGTATCGGGCGGATAAGGAAGAGAAAAACGCATGACTAAAAAATAAGAATAAGCTGATTCTAAAATTAAAGGGAGACAGTACAAATTATCTGAACTTAGCTCATGTGAATCTTTGAGTCGAACAGAAAGGAAATGCTATGAAAAAATCATTTATTCTAACACTTCTAACCATTATAACTCTAGGACTCTTCCAGCCAGCTACTGCGTTAGCTGAGTCGCAGAAGCTTCCGTCTGGTACAGACCGAGACAAAATCGGTCAGAAAATCGAAAATTTTGTCAAGGAACACGAAAAAACAACCGCTGGTATGGAAACAGCTGTCTTTGACAAGGGCAATACTATTTACCGGGGCAACTTTGGCTATATGGACAAGGAAAACAAGGTTAAGGCTGATGATGGCAGCGTTTTCGAATGGGCTTCCATCACTAAGCTGACCGTCTGGATTTCCGTCATGCAGCTCTGGGAAGAGGGCAAGATTAACCTAGAAGAAGACATCCGAACCTATCTTCCGGAGGGTTTTCTGCGAAATCTTCGCTACGATAAGCCTATCACCATGCTGGATCTGATGAATCACCAGCCCGGTTTTGACGAGACACCGCTCTACAATAAAGGTGATAACAAAACGATTGAGGAGTTGCTCTTGGACTACCAGCCTATCCAGTCCTTTGAGCCGGGAACGACGACGGCCTATTCTAACTATGGCACATCTCTGGCCTCCTATATAGTGGAGCGGATTTCCGGGCAGAAGTATGTGGACTATGTCCATGAGCATGTCTTCCAGCCCTTGGGCATGGATCGGACTGGCATTCTGGCGGACTTATCGGACAATGCCTATGCCCAAGCCAAGCTCAAGGAAGCTAAGGGGTATGACAGTCAAGGCAAGCTTATAGGCAATGTACCGTATAAAGTTGGTCTTTACTCAGAAGGGGGAGTAGTGGGAACTCTGGATGACCTGCAGAAATTTTCCCAAGCCCTGCTGGGCCGCAAAACCCTCTTCAAGCGTCTGGAGACTTGGTCTACCCTTTACTCAACGACATCCACCTATGCAGGTACGGACAATGCCCGTAATGCCCATGGCTTTTGGGCCAGCCACTATAGCGTCACCTTGCTAGGACATAGCGGCAATTCAAATGGCTTTTCTAGCAATCTCTATCTGGATCTTGAAAATGGTATCGGTCAAGTCATCCTGACCAATCAACAATATGAACTAATTTACAATATGCAAATGCCAGAACTGATTTTTGGCAAGATGAAGACTGCCAGCGAAGAGACTAAGAAGCAGTTCAGTCCTGGCTCTTACCGCTATCTGAGCAGCTATAATAATGGCCCCTTGTCCATCCTGCTCATGATGCCCGGCACTATCATGAAGTTTGGTAAGCTAACTGACCAGCCGGGCCTACTGACTACTTTCTGGACAATTGACCAGAGTCAGGGTGCTGATCGTATAGAAGTCGGTGTCCTAGATGCAGAAAAGCTTTCGGATACGGAGCTTTTCCAGCATTATCTGGTTCTGATTCTCGGAGCTTTGGGTCTTGTCTTTGCACTGGGGAATGTCTTGATTAGTTCTTTGATCGGCGGTTTCCGTCTCATCCTGCGTAAAGCAAGAAGTTCGGCACCTCGCTCTTGGAAGATCTGGAATTACCTGACCTCTATTGGTATTATCCTTTTCGGGGGCAATCTCATTCTATTTTTACTGTCTGCCATGAATCCATTTCAAAATTATTCAATGATTCAGTCTTGGCGCTTCATAGCTTTTGCCGGTTTGGGACTATTCTTAGCAGGCTGTGCAGTTTTTCCGCTCTTTAGCAAAGCTCGAAGGGGTCTCGGAAAAGGCCGCCTCTTCCTGACAGTTCTGACTAGTCTATCTGCGTCGGCTATTGTCGCCAATATTCTCTATTGGTCTCTTTACCAGTGGTGGGTGATGTGATAAGTTGCCCGTCTTCTTGAAGGTATGTATGCTTTGTCTGCATAATTTTACAAAGGAGCATCTCATGAAAAAATCTATTCTAATCATTCTTTTAACCATTTTGACGTTAGGAATCTTCCGACCGAGCGCTGTTTTAGCTGACTCGCAGAAGCTGCCATCTGGTACGGAGCGCAGCCAAATCGGTCAGAAAATCCAAGACTTTGTCAAGGAACATGAAAAGACAACGGCCGGCATGGCAACAGCAATCTTTGATAAAGACGGAACAATCTACAAGGGAAATTTTGGCTATGTGGACAAGGAAAACAAATTCAAAGTTGACGATGACAGTGTTTTTGAATGGGCTTCAATCACTAAGCTGACGGTCTGGGTATCGGTCATGCAGCTCTGGGAAGAGGGCAAAATAGACCTGGAAGCAGACATCAAAACTTATCTGCCAGAAGGCTTTCTCCGCAATCTTCGCTATGATAAGCCTATCACCATGCTGGATCTGATGAACCATCAGGCTGGTTTTGATGAAATGCCACTCTATAAAAAGGGAGACAAGAGCGACTTGGAAGAGCAGTTCCGCGATTACCAGCCTATTCAGTCCTTTGAGCCGGGTACGACGACATCATACTCTAACTTCAGCACGGCTTTGGCATCTTATATCGTGGAGCGGATATCTGGGCAGAAGTATGTAGACTATGTCCATGAGCATGTTTTTGAGCCGCTGGACATGGATCGGACTGCTATCTTGCCTGACTTATCGGACAACGCTTATGTACAGGAAAAGCGCAAGGAGGACAAGGGCTATGATGACCAAGGTAAGCTCTTGGGTGATACACCATTTAAGCTCTGGATGTACCCAGTCGGAGGGGCTGTGGGGACTCTAGGAGACCTGCAGAAATTCGCCCAGGCCTTGCTGGAACGTAAGGCGCTCTTTCATCGTCCAGAAACTTGGACCGAGCTTTACTCAACAACCTCTACCCACCCTGGTACGGATATTGTTCGTAATGCTCATGGCTTTTGGGCCAGTCACTACGGTGTTACCTTGCTGGGACACAGTGGTAATGCTGATGGCTTTTCTAGCTATCTCTACTTAGATCTGAAAAATGGCATCGGCCAAGTCATCTTAACCAATCAACTGTATGAACAAGTTTACAATGTTCAAATGCCGGAGCTGATATTTGGCAAGATGCAGACTGTCAGCGAAGCTACTAAAAAGCAATTCAAGCCTGGCTCTTACCACTATCTGAGAAGCTATAATAGGGGGCCGCTGTCCTTCATGCTCATGATTCCCGGGGCTATCCAAAAGATCAACAAAGTCTCAGATCAGCCGGATCTGCTGAGCACTTTCTGGACTATTGACCGAAGCCAAGGTGCTGACCGCCTCGAATTCGGTGTCCTTAATGCAGAAAGGATTTCCGATTCAGTTCTCTTTAGGCATTATCTGGTCGTGTTTCTCGGAGCTCTGGCGCTCGTGTTTGCTTTGGGAAATGTCTTGATTAGTTCTTTGATTGGCGGTTTCCGTCTCATTCTGCGTAAAGCAAAAAGTTCGGCTCCTCGCTCTTGGAAGATTTGGAATTTCCTGACTTCTCTAGGGATGCTGCTGTTTGCTGGCAATCTCATTCTGCTTTTACTGGCTGCCATGAATCAGGATTACTCAATTGTTCAATCTTGGCGTTACATGGTCTTTGCAGGACTAGGCCTATTCTTAGCAGGATGTGCGGTTTATCCGCTCTTTAGCAAGGCTCAAAAGGGTCTCAGAAAAGGCCGCCTCTTCCTGACGGCTCTGACTAGTCTATCTGCCCTGGCCATAGTAGCTAATATCCTTTACTGGTCGCTTTACCAGTGGTGGGTGATGTGATAAGTTGCCTGTCTTCCTTTGGGAAGGCGGGCTTTGTCTACATAAATCTGCAAAGGAGAATCGCATGAAAAAAACATTTATTTTCACACTTCTAACTATTTTAACATTGGGACTTTTTCGCCCAGCCAATGCGCTAGCTGAAGAGCAGAAGTTGCCGTCTGGTACAGAGCGCAGCCAAATCGGTCAAAAAATCGAAAGTTTTGTCAAGGAACATGAAAAGACAACAGCCGGCATGGCAACAGCTGTCTTTGACAAGGATGGCACTATCTATCAAGGAAACTTTGGCTATATGGATAAGGAAAAGGGAATCAAAGCCGATGATGACAGCGTTTTTGAATGGGGCTCCGTGACTAAGCTGACCGTCTGGGTCTCTGTCATGCAGCTCTGGGAGCAAGGTAAGATTAACCTAGAAGAAGATATTCGCACCTATCTGCCAAAAGGCTTTCTTAGAAATCTCCGCTATGACAAGCCCATTACTATGCTAGATTTGATGAACCATCAGTCTGGATTTGACGAAGCTACCTTGTACATGCGAAGCGATAAAAGTATCGAAGAAATCCTTAAAGAACAACAACCTATCCAGTCCTTTGAACCCGGTACAGTCACAGCTTATTCAAATTACGGTACTGGCTTGGCTGCATTGATTGTCGAGCGGATCTCCGGTCAGAAGTTTGTTGATTATGCCCATGAGCATATTTTCCAACCGCTGGGCATGGACAAGACAGCTATTTTACCAGATTTATCAGACAATTCCTACGTCCAGAAAAAACGTCAAGCAGCCAAAGGATATGACATCCAAGGAAAAGTTCTGAGCAAGGATAGTTACATCGTTGGCCTCTATCCTATCGGTGCGGCTACCGGTACCTTGAAAGACTTACAGAAGTTCGCCCAAGCCCTGCTGGCTCGCAAGACGCTCTTTGAGCGTCCAGAGACTTGGAGTACCTTCTACAGCCCAAGCCTGACCTATCCTGGAACAGATACTGCCCGTAACGCTCATGGCTTTTGGGCTAACGAATATGGCACTACAGTGCTAGGACACGGTGGTAATACACTTGGCTTTAGCTCACGGATGATATTGGACTTGGAGCATGGTATCGGCTATGTCGTCATGACTAATCAGAGTACAGAGCAAAATTATAATTTCCAAATGCCAGAGCTCGTCTTTGGGCCACGTAAAACGGCCAGCAAGGAAACCCAAGAGCAGTTCAGTCCAGGCTATTACCGCACTCTACGCAACTTTAATCAAGGACCGCTGGCTATCTTTAAAATAGTTTCAGGCTTTGCAAATAATTGGCAAAAACCATCTGAAGATCAACGATTGTTAAATAACTTCTGGACCATTTATCAGAGCAAAGGCAAGCCCCATATTGCATTAGGTGTCGCAGACTATGAGAAAATCTCTGACTTTGATTTCTATAAAGACTTTATTGTTCTTGGCTCTGGTGGACTTGGTATCATCTATGCCCTCGGTCTACTCCTCATTAGTCTGATTCTAGGAGCCTATCGACTCATCTTCCGTAAAAAACAAGAACAGCCAGACCACGTGTGGAAAGTCTGGAACATTCTAACAGCTGTTGGGGTTTTGGTTTTTCCGATTAATCTCTTTCTAATGTTCGTGGCGCAAGCTTCAGGAGATTTTAGCGAGATTGCTCAGTGGCGCTATATGGTCTTTGCAGGTCTGGGCCTATTCTTAGCAGGCTGTGCGGTTTATCCGCTCTTTAGCAAAGTGCGAAAAGGCCTCGGAAAAGGTCGCCTCTTCCTGACAGTTCTGACTAGTCTATCTGCACTCGCCATAGTAGCTAACATCCTTTACTGGTCTCTTTACCAGTGGTGGGTGATGTGATAAGTTGCCTGTCTTCCTTTGGGAAGGCGGGCTTTGCTTGCATAATTCTGCAAAGGAGTCTCTCATGAAAAAAATATTTATTTTCACACTGCTAACTATTTTGACATTGGGGCTTTTTCGCCCAGTCACTGCGCTAGCTGAAGAGCAGAAGTTGCCGTCTGGTACAGACCGAGACAAAATTGGCCAGAAGATTCAAGACTATGTCAAAGAGCACGAAAAGACAACAGCCGGCATGGCGACAGCTGTCTTTGACAAAGACGGCACTATCTATCAAGGAAACTTCGGCTATATGGATAAGGAAAAGGGAATCAAAGCCGATGATGACAGCGTTTTTGAATGGGGCTCCGTGACTAAGCTGACTGTCTGGGTCTCTGTTATGCAGCTCTGGGAGCAAGGTAAGATTGACTTAGAAGAAGATATTCGCACCTATCTGCCAGAAGGCTTTCTTAGAAATCTCCGCTATAACAAGCCCATTACTATGCTAGATTTGATGAACCATCAGTCAGGTTTTGATGAAGCCCCTCTCTATATGCAAGGGGGCAAGAGTTTAGAGGATTTGCTGCTCCAATATCAGCCCGCTCAGTCCTTTGAGCCGGGAACAACGACAGCTTATTCCAACTACAGTACGGGGTTAGCAGCCTATATTGTGGAGCGAATTTCTGGGCAATTCTTTGTTGATTATGTTCATGAGCATATCTTCCAGCCTCTGGACATGGAGAGAACGGCTATAGCTCAAGACTTGTCTGACAATGCTTATGTCCAAGCCAAGCGCAAGGAAGTAAAAGGATATGCGACAGATGGCAGCCTGTTAGGCGATGCACTTTATGAAGTCGGACTGTATCCTATTGGTCGGGCAACAGGAACATTGAGTGATTTTCAAAAATTTGCTCAGGCCCTGCTAAGTCGTAAAAGTCTCTTTACTCGGTCGGAGACTTGGACGACTCTTTATTCAACGACAGCAACCTATCCTAATACAGACATCGTTCGTAATGCTCATGGCTTCTGGGCCAGTAAATTTGGCGTTACAGTGCTAGGGCACGGAGGAAATACAAATGGTTTTTCCAGCTATCTCCTGCTGGATCTGAAGGATGGTATCGGCCAGGTGATCATGACCAATCAAGGCGTGGAAGAAATTTATAATGATGGCATGCCAGAATTGATTTTCGGAAAACGTCCGACAGCCAGTGCAGAGACTCAGAAAAAGTTCGAACCTGGCTACTATCAAATCCTTCGGAATTTTAACCAAGGTCCGCTTTCTTTGTATCAGCTCTTTCCAGGTAATTTGCTTCATATGAAGAAGCCGTCTTCGGAGCGAATGGATCGTTCGTTTTGGACTATTTATAAAAGTGGAAATGGCAAAACGCGAATCGCTACTATGGTCAGTGATTTTGAGAAAGTCCCTGACTGGGAAATCTGGACTAAGTTTGGGTTGAACGCTCTGGCTTGTCTTAGTGTCGTTTATGCTTTGGGTAATCTACTTGTTCGGCTTGTGCTAGTCCTTTATCGACTGGTCTTTGGCAAGGTGAAAAGCAAGCAAAATCGAGCTTGGAAATGGTGGCACATCTTGACAGCTGCAGGAGTAGTGGTCTCAGCTGGAAATTTACTCTTGCTCCTGCTTAGTTCAAGCACTACGGATCTCAGTATCATCGCTCAGTGGCGTTATATGGTCTTTGCTGGTTTGGGATTGTTCTTAGCAGGATGTGCGGTTTATCCGCTCTTTAGCAAGGCTCGAAAAGGTCTCGGGAAAGGCCGCCTCTTCCTGACGATTCTGACTAGCCTATCTGCGTTGGCTATTGTCGCCAATATTCTCTATTGGTCACTTTACCAATGGTGGGTGATGTAGTTTAAAAATTTTGAAACAAGAAAAGAGCCGGCATATAAGCTGGCTCTTCGTTTGGTTTTATACATTCAGTACCTTGTCCAAGAAGTCTTTAAGACGTGGATGCTGCGGATTGTCAAAGATTTGGTCAGGCTTGCCGTCTTCTAGGAATTCACCATCAGCGGTAAAGATAACGCGGTTGGCTACCTGACGGGCAAAGCCCATCTCATGGGTCACAATCAGCATGGTCATACCTTGCTGGGCCAGATCCTTCATAACGTTTAGAACGTCGCCGACCATTTCAGGGTCAAGGGCAGAAGTAGGCTCGTCAAAGAGCATGATATCTGGATTCATAGCCAGACCGCGAGCAATAGCTACCCGCTGCTTTTGACCGCCGGACAGGCTGTCTGGACTAGCATCTGCCTTATCAGCTAAGCCGACCTTTTCCAAAAGCTCCATACCCAGCTTATTTGCTTCGTCTTGGGTCAAGCGTTTGTGCTCAACAGGAGCAAAGGTGATATTTTCCAGAACAGTCATGTGTGGGAAGAGGTTGAAGTGCTGGAAGACCATACCGATATTTTCACGGACCAGATCCACATCAGTTTTTTTGTCCGTCAGATCAAAGCCGTCAACCGTGATAGTCCCGCTGGTCACTTCCTCTAGCAGGTTGAGACTGCGCAGGAAGGTTGACTTACCAGATCCAGAAGGACCGATGATGCAGACCACATCTCCCTCGTAGAATTTAGCAGTAATCCCCTTTAGGACTTCGTTTTCCCCGTAGTATTTATGAAGATCGTTCACATCGATTTTTAATTTTGCCATTACTTAATCCTCTTTTCTAAGCGTTTTGCCAAGCGGGTCAAGAGCGTGATAATGATGAGATAGAGCACGGCTAGGATAGCATACATCCGGAAACTCTGATAGTTGCGGGCGATGATGTCCTTACCCGTTTTGAAGAGCTCGGCCAGTCCAATAGCTGAGACAATCGTTGTATCCTTGAGTGCGATGACAAACTGATTGACAAAGTTTGGCAGCATAATCTTGGTTGCCTGTGGCAGGATAATCTTCCGCATGGTCTTGGAGTAGGAAATTCCCAAGCTGCGGCTGGCTTCCATCTGCCCAACTGGAACGGCCTGAATACCTCCACGGACAATTTCAGCGATATAGGCGCCGGCATTGAGAGAGAGGGCGATGGTTCCTGCGACGAAAGCATTGATTGGGCTTTGTTGACCAGTCATGGATTCGATTAGGTTAGGAATCCCCCAGAAGATAAAGGCTGCCACAATCATCAGTGGAATACCACGAATGACATCGACAAAGATTTCTGCAATCCAGCGCAGCGGTTTATAAGGGCTGACGCTGAACATACCAAAGATAATCCCGATTACCATAGCAATCGCAAATGAAATCAGTGCCAAAGCAATCGTCACTCCCAGACCTTTAAGAAGTTCTTGGTAGTTGTTTTGCAGCAAGCCCCAAATAGTGGACTCATCTACAGTGGATTCCTTTTCCTCGCTAGCCAGATACTTGTCTAAAATCTCTTGGTATTTGCCGCTTTCTTTGAGGTTGGCCAGTCCATTGTTAAACATCTCAATCAGCTCAGGATTGCTGCCTTTTTTAACTGCGAAAGCGACTTGGCCGCTTGGTGTGCCTTCGATAGGTGTTTTAAGCTTCTTACCTTGTTTGATAGCGTATTTGACAACGGGCTCATCATCCATCACAGCTGCGACAGAGCCAGTATTGAGACTGTCGTACATGGAAGCTGCATCTGAGAAAGTTTTGATAGAGTAGCCATATTTACTCTTATTTTCCTCAAGGAAAGTCTGAGAAGCAGTACCGGTTTTGACACCAACTGTCTTGCCCTTGAGTTCCTCGTAGGACTTGATATTGCTGCTGTCCTTGACTGCCAAGATAGAGTTAGCTGTATAGTAAGGGTCAGAATAGTCAAAAGTTTTCTTGCGGGCATCTGTGACAGACATGCCGGCGATAATTCCGTCAGCTTGACCGGTCTGAACGCTATTGATAGCCGCATCAAAGCCAGGGTTGGTTACTTCCACAGTAAAGCCTTGGTCTTTGGCAATAGCCTTAATCAGCTCCATGTCAATCCCAGTGTATTGGTTGCTGTCATCTTGGAAGACAAAAGGGGCAAAAGATGAGTCGCTGGCAATGATGTATTTATCTTTTGTCGGAGTAGCTTTTTGACCAGCTGGAGTAGAAGTCTCTGGAACAGCTGAGTCAGAGCTGCCTTTAGAAGCCGTCCATTTATTGATGATTTCATCCAGACTGCCGTCTTCCTTCATCTGCGCCAAAGCCTCGTTAAACTCAGTAACTAAGTGCTCGTGCTTGCTACCTTTTTTGACACCGAAAGCAAAGCTTCCGACAGCCTCACCCTTCATAGAAATTTTCAGGTTTTGGCCTTGATTGATAGCGTACTCAATGACAGGCTGATCGTCCATCACTGCATCAACATCACCAGCAGAAAGGCTATTATACATCAAGTCACCTGTGTCAAAGGTTTTGAGAGTGAAGCCGTACTTATCCTTGTTCTTCTCAAGGAAACGTTGGGCAGCTGTACCGGTTTTGACACCGACTTTCTTCCCTTTCAGCTGTTCATATTTGCTGATGGTGTTTGCCTTGGTCGTCGCGATAACGACCTTGGTGTCATAGTAGGTATCAGACATGGTAAAGACTTTTTCGCGCTCGCTTGTCTTGGTCATACCAGCCATGATGGCATCCGCCTGGCCAGCTTGGACTGCATTGACGGCTGCATCGAAGCCTGGGAAGCTCATGTCAATGTCCCAACCCTTGATTTCTGCGACCTTGTTAATGATATCAACGTCAATCCCCTTGTAAGTTTGATCAGAATCTTTAAATTCAAATGGTGCGTAAGCAGTATCGGACACGATTTTGACCGTATCTGCCTGGGCTGTTGCCCCTAACGCAAAAAATGGAAATAATGTTAGCAAAACTGCTAAGAATTTTTTCTTCATTTTCTTCCTCCTTTTTAGCATTCTAGCATTATAGCAAAAAATCACTGATTAGGCAAATTTCTCCTGTTTTTATGTTAGGTTTTCTGACATAAAAACTCTCTGTATTTCTCAAAAATACCCACAACTTTTCTTTGTACTTAAAGCAAAGTCTGCTATACTGGAAATGAATGAAAGCAAGGTTAGAATGAGGTTCTTATGAAAAAATCACGTATCTTGGACGGAGTCAATCAAGCTCGCTTTGTCCCTCCTTATATTTTGTCTCTTTTGCTGGCAGTTGTTTTCGTGCAAGGAGGACAGCAATTGGCCTATCTGGCTTTGGAGCCGATTTCGGCTGTCCTCAGTCTTATCCTAGGTTTCTTAGGTCAAGGCGGATTCTTTGAAATCTTCTTCAATTTTGCCCTGCCTTTTCTCTTGTTCGGTTTTGTTTTTATGATACTGGCTCTCTTTCTCTGGGTGCGCTGGGCTGAAGGACGAACGTTCTCGACTCTGGGCTTTGTTAAAAAAGGAAGCTTGGTGGAGCTAGTCAAAGGATTGGCAGTAGGTTTTCTCCTCTTTAGTCTAGTCGCTCTGCTTATGCTGTTGAGCGGAGCTGGCTCTGTCGAATGGGGACAGCTGACGCTGGAACCTTTTCTCTATATCTTGATTTTGCTTCCGCTCTGGATGATTCAGGGCGGAGCAGAAGAGCTAGTGACACGGGCTTGGCTGCTGCCAGTTTCTGTCAAAAAGACCAACCTGCCCATCGGTTTGCTGACTTCAAGCCTGCTCTTTGCCCTCTTGCACCTAGGCAATCCAGATATTGGCATTATCCCCATTGTTAACATTGCCTTATTTGGCCTCTTTGCAAGTCTTTATCTGCTTCGGACGGACAATGTCTGGGGGATTATAGGACTTCATGCTGCTTGGAATTTTAGCCAAGGCAATATCTACGGTTTCAGTGTTAGTGGTACTGGTGTGGACGCGGCAGTCCTGAATTTTATCCCTAAGTCAGAATGGAGCTGGCTGACTGGTGGAGCTTTCGGCGCTGAAGCTTCTATTTTCAGTTCGCTCATTCTCTTGTTGGCTGTCCTCTATTTGATTCTCAAGATGAAAAAAGACGGTAGTTTGACTGGGGTAGTGGGAAAATCACAATAACTGTGCGAACATCCTCTTTTGCCAACCCTAAAATAATATGCTATAATAAATTAAAACAAGGAAAGGAATAATTATATGTTTAAATCTCGTATGTTGGATGCTATCAAGCAATCGCGTTATATTCCGCCGATTTGGTTGGCTATCTTGATTGCTATTGGCTTTGTTTATGGAGGAGGAATTTTAAGTTTTGTCGGAATGTTGCCAATCGGTATCATTGTCGGACTCTTATTTGGCTTTGCAGATCCGACGATTAATCGGACAGAAGCAATGGCAGCCATTAGTCACTATACGGTCTTTTTTCAGCTAGCTGGTTTCTTCTTTATCGCCCTAGCAGTTTTCCTCTGGGTTCGGTATCGTGAGAAGCGTCCTTTTTCTAGTTTGGGATTCTATAAACAAGACTGGTTCAAAAATCTCCTCAAAGGCTTCCTTATTGGAGTCGTTCAGTTTTCACTGGTTGTTGTCTTGCTCTTGGTAACGGGGACAGGCAGTCTGAAATTAGGTCAGCTTAATTTACAGTCTTTGATTTTTGTCCTAGCAATCATTCCTTTCTGGATTCTACAAGGCGGAACAGAAGAACTAGTGACGCGTGGTTGGCTCTTTCCAGCAGTTAGTGCTAAGTCAAATATCTTCATTGGTATCTTGATTTCTAGTGCTCTATTCGGGGCATTGCACCTCTTTAACCCTGGTGTGACCGTTCTTTCTATTGTCAATATCATACTAGACGGTATCTTTGCTTGTTTCCTTATGCTCAAGTATGACAATATGTGGGTACTGGCTGGCATGCACGGCGCTTGGAATTTTGTGCAAGGAAATATCTACGGTATTCAGGTCAGTGGCCAAGGAGCATCTACCTCAATCTTGAACTATAGCTCACAATCTTCTGTGGATTTGCTATCCGGCGGAGCTTTCGGTGCTGAAGGATCTATTTTTGCCAGTATCGTCCTGATTGGCTGCATTGCCTATCTTTACTGGTCATTAAAGAAAGAAAATCGCCTGCCTCAGGAGCTGATTTTTAAGAAATAACCATTTCGCCCAGTTGAGCTGGGCATTTTTTATGTCTTTTAACGAGGTGTATGACAAGGAACAGACGATGGTAGAAGCGTGGCCATTCTACCTACACCCAAATCCAGAGAAAATAGGGCAAATATGGTAAAATGATAGAAGCACAATTTAAGGAATAAAAGATGATTAACAGAATAACAGATAATAAATTTGAATTGGTTTCCAAGTACGAGCCTTCAGGAGATCAACCCCAGGCTATTGAGCAGTTGGTGGACAATATTGAGGGGGGCGAGAAGGCTCAGATTCTCATGGGAGCGACGGGTACTGGTAAGACCTATACCATGAGTCAGGTTATCGCTCAGGTCAACAAGCCGACACTGGTTATCGCCCATAATAAGACCCTGGCCGGCCAACTTTATGGTGAGTTTAAGGAGTTCTTCCCCAATAACGCGGTGGAATACTTCGTTTCCTACTATGATTACTACCAACCAGAGGCCTATGTGCCTTCCAGCGATACTTATATCGAAAAGGATAGCTCGGTCAATGACGAGATTGATAAGCTCCGTCACTCAGCGACCTCAGCCCTCTTGGAGCGTAACGATGTGATTGTCGTGGCTTCGGTCTCTTGTATCTATGGACTAGGGTCGCCTAAGGAATACTCTGATAGCGTGGTTAGCCTGCGTCCTGGACTAGAGATTTCCCGTGACAAGTTGCTCAATGATTTGGTAGATATCCAGTTTGAGCGCAATGACATTGACTTTCAGCGGGGGAAATTCCGTGTTCGAGGCGATGTGGTGGAGATTTTCCCAGCTTCTCGGGATGAGCATGCCTTTCGGGTGGAGTTTTTCGGAGATGAGATTGACCGGATTCGTGAGGTTGAAGCCTTGACCGGTCGAGTCTTGGGTGAGGTGGATCATTTGGCCATCTTCCCAGCCACTCACTTCGTGACCAATGAAGACCACATGGAAGTAGCTATTGCTAAGATTCAGGCCGAGCTTGAGGAGCAGCTTGCTATCTTTGAGAAGGAAGGCAAGCTTCTGGAAGCTCAGCGCTTGAAGCAGCGCACAGAGTATGATATCGAAATGCTGCGCGAGATGGGCTATACAAATGGCGTTGAGAACTATTCTCGCCACATGGATGGTCGAAGCGAAGGAGAGCCACCTTATACCCTTCTGGACTTTTTCCCTGATGATTTCTTGATTATGATTGATGAGAGTCACATGACCATGGGACAGATTCGGGGCATGTACAATGGCGACCGCTCTCGCAAGGAAATGCTGGTTAATTATGGTTTCCGCCTGCCATCTGCCTTGGATAACCGCCCGCTGCGTCGGGAGGAGTTCGAGAGCCATGTTCACCAGATTGTCTATGTATCGGCTACGCCGGGCGACTATGAAAATGAACAGACGGATACAGTCATTGAGCAGATTATCCGGCCGACAGGGCTTCTGGATCCTGAAGTGGAAGTCCGCCCAACTATGGGGCAAATTGATGATCTTTTGGGTGAAATCAATGCTCGTGTTGAAAAGAACGAACGCACCTTTATCACAACCCTGACCAAGAAAATGGCGGAAGATTTGACGGACTACTTCAAGGAAATGGGTGTCAAGGTCAAGTACATGCACTCGGACATCAAGACCTTGGAGCGGACTGAGATTATCCGAGACCTGCGCTTGGGTGTCTTTGATGTATTGGTTGGGATTAACCTGCTGCGCGAGGGAATCGACGTTCCCGAGGTTAGTCTGGTGGCAATTCTTGATGCAGACAAGGAAGGTTTCCTCCGCAACGAGCGTGGTCTAATTCAAACCATTGGCCGGGCAGCCCGCAACAGCGAAGGGCATGTTATCATGTATGCCGATACCATGACCCAGTCCATGCAGCGAGCTATTGATGAAACGGCCCGCCGTCGGGCCATCCAGATGGCTTATAATGAAGAGCATGGCATTGTACCGCAGACCATCAAGAAAGAAATCCGTGACCTGATAAGCGTGACCAAGGCAGCCCTGCCAGACAAGGAAGAAACTGTCGAAATCGAAAGCCTCAACAAACAAGAACGCAAGGACATGATCAAGAAACTGGAAGGCCAAATGCAAGAAGCTGCCGGACTTCTCGACTTCGAACTGGCCGCACAGATTCGCGATATGATTCTGGAAATAAAGGCGATGGATTAGAAAATATAGTTAGCACCAAAGTTGCAAGCTAAGCTCTTAATTGCTTCTCTAGTCAATGAGTCACTATGTGAAAAAAAGTTAGAGAAGTTTAAGTGGGGGAATTGAAGTGAAAAAGGATTTAATTAAACTAATATTTATTTTCTTTATTTCAATTTTTGTCATAGGCATGTTACCTATAGTTCAATTTATTTGGGCATTTATGCCGACAAAACTTGTTACAAAAGAGGAAAAGCAGCATATTGAATATGTTGTGAACACAGCTTTTGAAGATAATTTAGGATTGAAGGTTAAGAACATAGAGATTCCAACTTGGGTTAGCCATGTTTCTTATGAATATGATGTAAAAGTTCAACTGACAGAAGGCGCAAACAAAATTTTAACAGATAAGTTAGAAGAAGGGACTTTTTCCTATTACGCTAATAGTGACGATGAACCATCTTCGATACTAAAAGATCTTATATTTTCTTCTGTCTTAGATACAAATTCTCATCCTATGTTGAATACCTTATATTTTGATAAAGAGTCTGTTCTAAAGCCAGTGAAATTTAAGGAGCTGAGAACAGATTTAGATTACGATGTAACTGATGACCAAAAAGGGTTTTATCGTGATTTGGTTCAAATTAAAAAAGAACTAAAGTATAATCCCAAGACAGGGAAGTATGAAGCATCGGCAGAAGAAATAAAGGATTTGAGAAAAGATTTCATTCGTTTATCGGAAAATTACGAGGTTCTGTTGTTTTTCGATCTATATCTGGAAGGAGATATTCCTGAAGGTGCGAGTTTAAGTGACTATATTGATTTTACTAGCTTACCCAAAAATGTTTATGTAGTTGTTTGGGGAGAAAATGGGAAATTAGATAGCAATGGTTTTCAGGCAGAATAATTGAGATTGATTTATTCAAGGAGGAAACAAATGGTCATCACAATCAAAGCAATGGAAACAGCTGAGGAGATAGAAGGAAAATCCCGAGTTCATTGGCAGACATGGCGAGAAGCTTATAATGAGATTTTGCCTGCGGAATTTCAAGAGCAGATGACTTTGGATAAGTGCCGATTTTATAGTCAAAAGTATCCTGAAAATACCTTAATCGCTTTGGATGATGCTAAAGTGGTCGGCTTTGTTAGTTACGGTGATTTTCGAGATTCAGCTAGGATAGCGGGTGAAATTTTCGACTTGTATGTCTTAAAAGATTATTATGGCAAAGGTGTAGGACAGCAGTTAATTCAGGCTGCTTTTGCTGCCTTGGATGGTTATCAAGAGATTGTATTATGGGTTTTAGAAGACAACAAACGTGCCATCGCCTTTTATGAAAAAATGGGTTTTGTTTTTGACGGCGAGGAAAAGGTCATTGACCTAGGAAAAGCTGTGAAAGAAAAACGGATGATTTACGTTAGAAACTCGAACAGTTAGTCTGAAAACAATAGATATATTTTTAAGGAGCACACATGCGTTATGCACTTTTACTCCGCGGCATCAATGTTGGCGGGAAAAACAAGGTCGTTATGGCTGATTTGAAGAAAGATTTGGCTGGGTTGGGTTTTGAAAATCCAGTTTCCTACATCAATAGTGGCAATCTTTTCTTTGATAGCGAGGAGCGGGAGGAGAGAATTCGGGAGATATTGTCGGCTTATTTCAGTCGGTCTTATGATTTTCCTCTGCCTTTTGTCCTTGTCAGCTCTGCTATGCTTCAAAAAGAAACAGCCAATCTTCCTGATTGGTGGAATGATGAAACAGCTTTTCGGCGAGATGTTCTCTTTTATCTGCCGGAGACAGACAGGGAGAGTGTTCAAGAGCTGGCAGGCAGCTGGGCGAATGACAAGGAGCAGCTGCACTTTGGGCAGACGGCTTTCTTTTATAGCAATGCTGACCAAGCGGACTATCTCAAGTCAAACTACCATAAGAAACTGCTTAAGTCTAGTTTTTACAAGCAGCTGACTATCCGAAACGGCAAGACTTTCCAGAAGATTGTGGAGTTGGTGAATGAGAAGTAAGACCAAAAAGAAAAATAAAAACAAAAGAAAAGTAAAAGCTCAGGGAAATAAATTTAGTATTTGGTTGGAAAAACATTGGATAGTAGAAGCTCTTTTAGGTTATATATTCTTTATAATGGTTGCGATTGGAGTGGGATTTTTAACGTTTGGAAATAAGTCAATTCCGGGTCCGCTTCGAGAATTTAAATATGTTAGCCCTTTGTATATAAATTTGGTTGTCTTGATTGCTCTTCCATATTATTCCTGGTTTGGAAGTCTAAGAGAAGAAGGCTTCAGCACGTTGAAAGGTTTTTCAGAAGTTTTTCTTTATCTTAATGGTCTACTTTTTCTTTTGCATTATTTTATAGGAATAGCATTAGAAGACGGAGAGGGATTTTTGCCACCATTGTGGAACTTGAATCCTCGCTATGTTTGGTTTCCGATTGCTACCTATCTAATCTTTTTCTTCATTCCAGCGTTAACGATGTTGATTTTAAAATATAATGAAAAAAAGAGGAAAAAACATGACCAAAGAAAATCTATCTAAGTTATTTTCATTTAAAACACTCTATCTGGCCTTGCTAACCTTTGTCATTCTTCATTTGATTTTGTTACCTTTTGGTCTATCCTTTACTCCGGTTTTGTGGAATAGTTGGTTTTTTATTCTTTGTTTGACCTTCTTTATCCATCCTTGGATAGTCTTTTTTAGGACAAGAGATTTTCACTGGTATCACCTTATTTTTCAATTATTCAGTGGATTGGTGGCGCTTTATCTTTGGTTTTCGGCATTCTTTGCTTTGTCAATTATCTCGGATCCAGCCATTCCCATCAATATAGACTATCATATACAAGATAATGAAATCATCATTGTCAGAGGTTTTGTGGTCCATAGTACCTATGAACATCATGAATTGATCAATCCCTTTATCATGAAGTCAGAAGTAAAATATAACGAAGATATGTTTTAATAACTTAGAAAGCAAGCTAATCCGTAGTCTGTTTTAGATCTAGTCATAATCTTGAGAAGAGGAAAAATTTATTTTGAAATATTTAAATGTGTTTAGAATAGTGTATCTAGCCCTGTTATCCTTTGTCATTATCCATCTTATTTTATTAGCGTTTGGTTTAGCATTTATTCCAACTTTGTGGAATACCTGGTTGTTTTGCTTTGGTTTGACCTTATTGTTGCATTTATGGCCTCGATTTTATAAATCAAGGATAGATCAAAAGCGTCATCTTATCCTAGAGCTTTTTAGTACTTTTGCAGTTTTTTGTATCTGGGGTGTTTCAATCTTAGCTTGTTCTTTTATAGAAGATTCACGCATTCCAATTACAGTAGATTTTAAAATAGTAGATAGAGAGGTTATCATCGTCAGGGGATCTTTGCTTCATGGTTATCGTGAATACCACGATTTGGTTAATCCTTTTATGATGAAGTCTGAAGTAATATATCGAGATGAATATTAACAAATAGAAAGCGAGTGAATCCATGTCACGTTCCCAAGAAACAATCCTAACAAACATCTGCCTTGTTGAAGATGTATCGCGCGGTAAACTTCTAATGCAATATCGCTCTCCTGAGCGCTATCGTTGGTCTGGATATGCTTTTCCGGGTGGTCACATTGAGAAGGGTGAGTCTCTCCATGATTCAGTTGTCCGTGAGATTTTAGAGGAAACAGGTTTGACTATTACTCATCCGAAATTGGTTGGGGTAAAGAACTGGCATACGGATGAAAGGGTTCGCTACATCGTCTTTTGTTACAAAGCGACTGAATTTTCTGGTCAGATTCATTCGACAGAAGAGGGCGAGATTTCTTGGGTAGACAAGGAGACCCTGCCACAGCTGGACTTGGCCTACGATATGCTGGAACTCCTACGTATGATGGAAGATGAGGAGCTGTCGGAATATTACTATCACGAGCGTATCGAAGGTGGTTGGCGCAAGAGTATGTATTAAAAAATGTTTCCTTTTGTGTCTGAAGTGCAAAGATAGAAAGGTGGATGACTGTCATGATTTCATTATGGATTGCTATTGTTGCATTTTTTCTTTTGGGCTTAAACCATTTTTTTCCTTCTAGAAATGCTGGATTCGGTTTGAGATTTCCATTTGCTTTTCATACTTTAAAAGGATGGAAGCAGAGCCAATCTAGGTTTTATAGATCAGTGATTTTGCTTAATTTGCTCATTTTTCTTTATTCTTTGTACACAGATTTAAACGAGATTAGGGTCTTGGCCTTGTCAATTATTAGTATTGTATTTTCTGGAATATTAATTTTTTTAATTTCTTTTAAAGAATAATTTGATTGTTTTATCAGTGATTTTTATAGCGACTATCTATCATTTGAAAGCTGGCTGGCGCAAGAGTATGTACTAAAAAGACTGACTAGGTCGGGGCCTAATCAGTCTTTTTCTTGCTTGTTATTTATCTGTAAAAATCCTAGGTCTCTCAAGGCGGCTTCTACATAGTCCAAATCCTGCTGGGAGTCGGCTTGTACTAGGTGATAGTGGACTCCATCTGTCAGTTCAGATAAGGGGCGAAAGGAACAGGAAGCGACCTGTTGGAGAAAATGCTGGACATCTCGGCGGCAGGTCAGCTTTAGGTAAGTCTGGATTTCGCCGTAAACCGGATGCTCAATCAAAATAGTCTGTACGCGGCCGCCATTATCCACGATAGCCAGCAGCTCAGCTTCCATATCCTCAGCCCTATGCTGAACCTTGAAGAGCTGATAAACAGCAGTGTTTTCTTGGCGGTCTTTATAAAGATAGCCACGATTGGTTGAGAGGATGGGGGCACCATCAGCCCTCAAGAGGGCAATATCTTGCACGATAATCTGCCTGGTCACATGGAAATGTTCAGCCAGTGACTGGCCATTGAGGGCAGCAGATGATGTTTTCAAAAGGTTTAATAGTTCTTCTCGTCTTTGCTTGGTCATAGCTTCATTGTAAACCAAAAGTCAGGAATCTTCAAGCTCTAGCGAATCTTTTTCAGTGCTTGATAGATGAACTTAGCAATGACAAAGTCCACCATACTATGGATGACCGTACCAAGTCCCACCAAACCAAATAAGATATAGAAAGCATTAGCAGGATAGGCAGACGTTGTGTAAAAGACGATGCAGACGACCACTTCGCCAAAGGCATGAATCAAGGCTAGTAGGAAATTAAATATCCAAGTCTTCTTCTGGCTGTCCAGTGTGTCCGGGTGCTTTTGCAGATAAAGAGCGCCGATGCTAGCAAAGAGCAAGTGGGACAGGGCTCTAAGAGTGATGATAAAAGGAAGCCCAGACATTCCAAATCCAATAGCAGAACCAATCACGACAATTACCGTCATGAGAGGGGAAATAAACATGGCCAAAAAGATAGCGACATGGCTGGCTAAGGTGAAGGAGGCGGGCGGTATGACAATTTTAATCGGCATAACTAGCGGGATAACAATGGCTAGTGCAGTTAAAAAAGCGGTCAGTGTCATAAACTGATTTTTAGATCTCGGTTTCATAGTGACTCCTTTTTATCTGTATATACACTAGTATAGTACACTGTTTTTGCAAAAAGGTCAAGACCTGTAGGAAATCCTAAAAGAGATTTGTCAAAATGCTTAAAATAGCTTATACTAGAAAGGTGTGGAAATAGGAAAAACTAGATTTTTAGAATTTAGTTGACCTTCACATCGATTAGTGTTCTGCTGGATTTGAAAAAATGAAGGAAGAGCTTAATCATATATAGAAGGCTAGTATGGGAATTTAGCAGCCTTGACTAGAAATGGAGAAGAAAATGAACAACTTACCAAACTGCCCCAAATGTAATTCAGAGTATGTCTACGAAGATGGAACGTTCTTGGTCTGCCCAGAGTGCGCCTATGAATGGAATCCAGCTGAGGTTCAAGAAGCAGAAGAAGGACCAGTAGCGATCGATGCTAATGGCAATAAGCTGACTGATGGCGACACAGTTACCTTGATTAAGGACCTGAAAGTCAAAGGAGCACCCAAGGATCTCAAGCAGGGAACGCGCGTGAAAAATATCCGCATCGTGGAAGGCGACCATAATATTGACTGTAAGATTGACGGCTTCGGTGCGATGAAGCTCAAGTCAGAGTTTGTTAAGAAAATTTGAGGTCTCTATGAATCGTCGTTTTATCTTAATTTATCGAATTATTCTTTTTATCCTGGCCTTTTTGGGTGTGTATCTGGAAATCACTAAGTATGGCGTAGGTATGCTCATGTACTATACGGTTTTGTCCAATCTCTTGGTCCTACTTTTTACGGGCTATCTGGTCTATCTGATGACGAGACCTGGCGATGCTTGGAAAACGCCGAAAATCTTGCGAATCAAGGGCGGGGTGACCATGTCCATCATGATTACTTGCGTCGTTTACCACCTCTTGCTGGCTCCCATTGCAACAGATTTTTACCGTCTAGAGAATTTTCTGTGTCATTATATAGTACCCTTGGCCTTTCTTCTAGATACAGTAATCTTTGACAAGTCGCGTCAGTACAGTTGGTTTGATCCGATTTCTTGGACAAGTGTGCCTTTGGTCTACATGGCCTTTGCTCTCTTTAATGGTTTCTTCTTGAAAATAGATATTCCAAGATCCAAGGACAATCCATTTCCTTACTTTTTCCTCAATGTCTTTAAGAAAGGCTGGCCTTATGTCATCCAGATGTGTTTGATTATCTTTGCAGCCTACCTAATCTTTGGTTTTGTCTTTTACGGAATAAAGTCCATCTCTTTCTCAAAGAAGAAGACTTCATAGATACATGTACTTGTAGATGAAAAACAGATTTTATCTGTTTTTTTTATTTTGCTTCTATTTTTTCTTGCCAATATCAGATTTATGTGATATAGTTAACTAGTTAATAATTAACCGGTTAAACAAAAAGGAGGAAAGAATGAAACACAATCAGAAACTGTTAGGTTTGGCAGGAATCATTCTTGCTTGTAATCTTTGCTTGGCTGCTTGTCAATCTCAGACATCTCAACAGGAAAGCAGTCAAGAGAAGGTGAAGACCAAGCAAGAAGTGAAGAAGAAAAGTAAGGCGACCAAAAAAGGACAGGTTCCTGGTGTTGATAAGCCGACGGATGATGGTTTCCTCTTCAAAAGCGAGTCTCAAATTAAAGCTAGAACTAGTGAAGGTTTGATTTTAGAGCATGATGGCCATACGCACTTTATTTTTTATTCTGACCTAAAGAATAGTAAATGGGCCTATCTGATACCAAAAGATGGGCAAGTGCCTGCAGGCTCGCCTCAGTTGGCAAATCAAATGAGCACTGCTGATGATGGCTATGTCTTTAATCCTAGAGACATTGTGTCAGAAGACCAATACGGCTATGTTGTGCGTCACGGGGATCATTTCCATTACATTTTAAAACAGTCTGTGAGTAATCTTGTACAAGCACCGACCTATCGTCCAACATCTTTTAGCAATCCTACGGGACATATTTATCAGCCAACGCTTAGACCATCTGTCCCCCAGCAGCAAGGGACAAATAAACGCCAGTTTGCTGGAATTGATTACCCTACAAGTGATGGATTCTTATTTAGAGGCACAGGGGTAACAGGCAAACTTGCTACAGGATTGCTGGCAGATCATAATGGTCATACTCATTTCATCCCCTATGAGCAGCTGATTGCTTCACCTTGGGAGTCATTGATTCCCGCAGAACATAAAAAAGCTGCTGAAGATGCCTACTATGGCCTTCAAGGGCAAGCACAGCCTTCACCAGCACCAGCTCCTGCACCTGAACCTACTCCAAGTCCATCAGACAAGGAAGAAGAAGTTGCCAAGAAAAAGGCCTATTTGGCTCAGCAATTAGGAATCGATGAAAGCTTGATTCAAGTGAGCGATACAGATAAAGGAAAGGTATTTATCTATCCGCATGGCGACCACAGCCATTCGACTTTGATCAGTGAGATTGATACGACTAAGCCTTTTGATCCTCATGGAAATCCACACGCTCATGACGCAGTTGGTATGGCAACCTTGAAAACTCTAGGATTTGATGATGAGATCATTGAAGATATTTTACATGCTACGGCAGATACCCCATTCCCATCAGATGAGAAGGATAAGGAAAAGATGAAAGCCTGGCTGGCAACTGTGAAATATCTAAATATAGGCCAGCGCAAAGATCCGCTTGAAAGAAAAGGCTTGGAACTGATGCCGAATATTGAAGTTCTGGGAATTGGCTTTACTCCGATAAAGGACATCAGACCAGTGCTGCAATTTAAACATTTGAAACAGCTGTGGATGACAAAGACAGGCGTTACCAACTATGATTTCTTAAAAGAGATTCCGACCTTAGAAGGCTTGGACATCTCCCAGAATGGCATCACTGATTTATCTTTCTTAGAGAATTATCCCAATCTCAAGACGGTTGCAGCAGCGGGAAATGACCTTACCGATATTACACCTTTAGCTAAGCTAAAAAATCTGGAGTCATTAAACCTTGACTACAATAATATCTCTGATATTTCTGCTTTGACCAAGCTTTCAAAATTAAAAGCTGTAAGTTTAGAGCACAATCAGCTGCACGATATTTCTGCTCTGAGCCAAAAAGAAGATTTAACAAGGCTTTTCTTATCCAATAATCCAAACTTAAATCTCAATACCTTCAAAGCTTCCAAACTTGAAGAATTAACAGCTGACAATTCCAATGTTGAGAGCTTGAACTTCCTGAAGGATAATCCAAATCTGACAACTCTAAGCCTAAATGGCAATCGTCTGACTTCGCTGGCAGGAGTTGAAGCTGCTAAAAATTTAGTAACTTTGTCCGCAAGTCAAAACAAGATTACATCTTTGGACATTCCAGCCGATCAGTCTTCCTTGAAGAATTTAAACTTGGGTGAGAATGAGCTGAAAAACTTGGAAGGGATTAATCAGTTTAGGGCTTTAGACAATCTGGCTGTCAACAAGAATAAAATCACAACCTTAGCGCTGCAGGAACCAAATAAGACAGTGACTTATATCAATGTCAGCGACAATCACATCCCTAAAGCAGAGCTTGAATTGAATGAAAATAAAATTCCGAAAGCTTTGGCGCAGCATTTCCCAGATGTTCAGGGGGGCAGCATTGACAATAATAAGCCGTCTGATCCAAAAGAAGAAAATAAGGAAGCACCTAAGGAAAGTGAGCCTAATAAGGCAGATGTCCAAGGGGAGCCAACATCCGATAAGCCAGCCTCAGCTGAAGCAAGCGGCCAAGGAGATTCTAATGATAGCGAGCATCCAGCTGGATCTCCTGAAGCAGAGTTAAACAGTCAAGCTGAGAATCTAGAAAACTCTTCTAAGCCTTCATCAGAAGAAGTGCCAACTACTGAAAATCCTGAATTAACAGACGAGCCATCTCAAGCAGAAGATAAAGAAAATCAAAAGGATTCAAAAGATAAGGAAAAAGAAGAGAAAGAAGCTAATCACTAACCCTTATCCAGTCAAACAGAAAAAATACAATTTTTTTCTTGAAATAGTTTTGAATTTGTGATATAGTATAAAAAATTAAATAATCCTTTAATTCTATCCAGAGAGATAGACAAGGAGCAAGTAAAAAGATGGGTGGAGTGTAAGCAAGTGCGTCTTGTTTCAGCCTACCTGACTAGATTTTTCTGAAGTCTCCTTGTAATAAGGAGACTTTTTCTGTTGTTTGAGGAGGAAAGAATGAAAACAAAAGAAGTTGTCGATGATATCACCATGAATCGTGCGATTACGCGGATTACCTATGAAATCATCGAGCGCAACAAGGACTTGAACCAAATAGTCTTGGCTGGCATTAAGACCCGCGGGGTTCACTTGGCACACCGCATTCAGAAGCGACTGGCTCAGTTGGAGAATATCGATATTCCAGTCGCAGAAGTAGATACCAAGCCTTTTCGAGATGATATCAAAGTTGAGGAAGATACGACAGTGATTCCAGTAGATATTACCGACCGTCAAGTAATCCTAATCGACGATGTCCTCTACACAGGACGGACTATTCGAGCAGCTATTGACAATCTGGTCAGTCACGGACGGCCGTCTAGGGTTGGTCTGGCTGTCTTGGTAGACCGTGGTCACCGTGAGCTGCCTATACGGGCAGACTATGTCGGCAAGAACATTCCGACTAGCCAAACTGAGGAGATTATCGTTGAGATGACCGAGACAGACGGTCAAGATCGCGTTTTGATTATGGGGGAGTAATAAGCTAAATGAGTCAAGATGTTAAGTATGATGTGCATGATATGCCAAAGCCTGGTTTGCTTTTAGGACTATCCTTTCAGCACTTGTTCGCCATGTTTGGGGCGACAGTCTTGGTACCGATTCTGGTGGGAATTGACCCAGCGGTAGCCCTCTTTTCCAGCGGTCTTGGAACACTGGCCCATCTGACTGTTACCAAGTACAAAATTCCAGCCTACATGGGATCCAGCTTTGCTTATATCGCGGCCATGCAGATGCTGATGAAGACAGATGGTATCGGAGCGGTTGCACAGGGAGCCATCACCGGTGGTTTGGTCTACTTTATCGTGGCACTGATTGTCAAGTTTGCTGGAAATGCTTGGATTGACAAGGTGCTGCCGCCAGTAGTGGTAGGGCCTATCATCATGGTTATTGGTCTGAGCTTGGCTGGAACAGCTGTTAGCGATGTGATGAATAAGACTGTAGCAAATGGCGAAAAGGTTTATGATTTGACCTACTTCATTATCGGAATGGTCACTCTCTTGGCAGTCATCCTCTTTAATATCTATGGTAAGAAGATTGTGGGAATCATCCCTGTCTTGCTAGGCTTGATAGTCGGCTACATCTTTAGCTTGATTCTAGGGGCTGTAACTGGCCAGGAAATTGTGTCTTTTGCCAAGGTAGGGCAAGCTTCTTGGTTCCATCTTCCACCAATGAGTCTGCCTTTCTTGGACTACGATGTGAAATTTTATCCTAGTGCGATTTTAACCATGGCGCCTATCGCCTTTGTAACCATGACAGAGCATTTCGGCCATGTTATGGTACTAAATAGCTTGACAGGCAAGGACTTCTTCAAGGATCCAGGTCTAGACAAGACCTTGACCGGAGATGGTCTGGCTCAGATTATTGCAGGGCTTTTCGGAGCACCGCCGGTGACTAGCTACGGAGAGAATATCGGAGTTATGGCGCTCAATAAAATCTACAGCGTTTATGTCATTGCTGGCGCAGCAGTGCTGGCCATTGTCATGAGCTTTGTGGGCAAGGTCTCAGCCCTGCTCCAATCCATCCCGAGTCCTGTGCTGGGTGGTATTTCCATCGCTCTCTTTGGGGTAATTGCTTCGAGTGGTCTCAAGATTCTGATTGAAGCACAGACCAACTTTGACAATAAAAAGAATCTCTTGATTGCCAGTGTCATCTTGGTATCTGGTATCGGTGGTCTGACCTTGCAGCTCTCGGGTCTGCAAATCTCAGGAGTTGCCTTGTCAACTATTCTGGGAATTGTCCTCTATCTTGTCCTGCCTGAGCCCAAGGATTGAGCTAGGTAAAACATCATTAACTTTCGTTCAAAAATAGCTTGCTCTCAGAGCGACTTTACTCGCAGCACTCTGGAAGCCCTCATTCTTTCATAAAGGAGAATTACATCATGTCATCCAATCAAATCGCTCTTAAGAACCTTGTTTCTATGGAAACTCTGTCAAATGAAGAAGTTATGGCCTTGATTAAACGCGGAATCGAATTTAAAAATGGGGCTAAAGTCCATTATGATGAGCAGCATATTGTGTCTAACCTCTTCTTTGAGCCTTCGACTCGGACTCACAAGGCCTTTGAGGTAGCAGAGTTGAAGTTGGGTTGCGATCTTCTGGACTTTGATGTCAAGACCAGCTCGGTCAATAAAGGAGAAACCTTGTATGACACTATCCTGACCATGTCTGCCCTTGGCGTTGATGTTTGTGTTATTCGCCACCCTGAAGTGGACTATTACAAAGAGCTTGTCGAAAGCCCAACCATTACGACTTCCATTGTTAACGGAGGAGACGGTTCTGGTCAGCATCCTAGCCAAAGCTTGCTGGATCTGATGACCATTTATCAAGAGTTTGGTCGCTTTGAAGGGCTCAAGGTTGCGATTGCTGGGGATTTGGATCATTCGCGCGTGGCTAAGTCAAACATGCAGATTCTCAAGCGCTTGGGGGCAGAGCTCTACTTTGCAGGTCCGGAAGAATGGCGGAGCCAAGAGTTTGCAGACTATGGTAAGTTTGTGACTATTGATGAGGTGATTGAAGAAGTGGATGTCATGATGTTCCTGCGCGTGCAGCATGAGCGCCATGACTACGAGTCCATCTTTTCTAAAGAAAATTACCACAGACTGCATGGGCTGACTCAAGAGCGGTATGACCGCATGAAAGATACAGCGATTCTGATGCATCCGGCTCCAGTTAACCGCGATGTAGAAATTGCGGATCATCTGGTTGAAGCACCAAAATCACGTATCGTTGAACAAATGACCAACGGCGTCTTTGTCAGAATGGCTATTATCGAAGCGGTTTTGAAAGGTCGTCAATAATCTCGGACAGTAGGCCGGGAGTGGGTGAAGCTATGTGAAGCAATCCCACTCCCTATTATTATATATATTATGTGGATGGTCATGGACGGTCTGCATCTTGGACAGGAGGGAACAATGGCAAAGAGACTTTTAATATTAGAAAACGGCATGATTTTCGAAGGGGAAGCTTTTGGAGCGGATCTTTTTGTGACAGGCGAAATCGTCTTTAACACAGGCATGACAGGCTATCAGGAATCAATTACGGACCAGTCTTATAACGGCCAGATTTTGACCTTTACCTATCCCTTGGTTGGAAATTATGGTGTCAATCGGGACGACTATGAGTCCATTCTGCCGACCTGCAAGGGAGTGGTGGTCTATGAGTATGCACGTCGTGAAAGCAATTGGCGCCAGCAATTGTCTTTGGATGAGTTCCTCAAAATCAAGAAGATACCAGGCATTTCGGGAATTGATACAAGGGCGCTAACCAAGATTATCCGCCAGCATGGAACCATGCGAGCAACCATTGCCAATGCGGATGATAGTATTGAGCATTTGCAAGACCAGCTTCAGGCTACAGTTCTGCCGACTGATAACATCAAGCAGGTGTCTACCAAGCAGTCTTATCCAGCTCCGGGAACGGGTCGCAGCGTGGTATTAGTGGACTTCGGTCTCAAGCATTCTATCCTGCGGGAGTTAGCCAAACGCAACTGTAGTGTGACAGTAGTACCTTATGATACCAGAGCTGAGGAAATTCTCCAGCTCAATCCTGACGGCGTCATGCTGTCAAATGGACCGGGAAATCCGGAAGATGTGCCGGAGGCTCTGGACATGATTCGTGGTGTTCAGGGCAAGATTCCAATTTTTGGGATCTGTATGGGACATCAGCTCTTCTCCATGGCTAACGGTGCCAAGACGCATAAGATGAAGTTCGGTCACCGTGGCTTCAACCATGCGGTGCGTGAGATTGCGACAGGCCGAGTTGACTTTACCAGTCAAAATCACGGCTATGCAGTCAGTCGTGAGGATTTGCCAGAATGCCTGATTGTGACCCATGAAGAAATCAATGATAAGTCTGTCGAAGGTGTGCGCCATCGGGATTATCCTGCCTTTTCTGTGCAGTTTCACCCAGATGCTGCGCCGGGACCGCATGATGCAGACTATCTCTTTGATGAGTTTATGGAAATGATGGATGCCCATCAGGCATACTAGGAAGCAAGATTGAGAGGTGCACTATGCCAAAACGTAAAGATATTCAGAAAATTATGGTCATCGGTTCTGGTCCTATCGTTATCGGTCAGGCTGCAGAGTTTGACTATGCTGGGACTCAGGCTTGCCTGTCCTTGAAAGAAGAGGGCTACAGTGTTGTCTTGGTTAATTCTAACCCAGCGACCATTATGACGGACAAGGAAATTGCGGACCGAGTTTATATCGAGCCTATCACGCTGGAGTTTGTTGCACGCATTTTGCGTAAGGAACGGCCGGATGCTTTGCTGCCTACTTTGGGCGGCCAGACCGGACTCAACATGGCCATGGAATTATCCAAGTCAGGGCTTTTAGAAGAGCTGGGAGTGGAACTCTTAGGGACCAAGTTATCGGCCATTGACCAAGCGGAAGACCGGGATCTCTTCAAGCAGCTGATGGAAGAACTTGGCCAGCCCATCCCTGAGTCAGAAATTGTCAATACAGTGGATGAAGCGCTGGAATTTGCGGCTGGCATCGGCTATCCAGTCATTGTCCGTCCGGCATTTACACTGGGAGGAACTGGCGGTGGTATCTGTAGCAATGAAGAAGAGCTGCAGGAAATCGCAGAGAATGGCCTCAAACTCTCTCCAGTTACTCAATGTCTGATTGAGCGCTCTATAGCAGGCTTTAAGGAAATCGAATACGAAGTCATGCGGGATGGTGCAGACAATGCGCTGGTCGTCTGTAATATGGAAAACTTTGACCCAGTTGGCATCCACACAGGGGATTCTATTGTCTTTGCACCTAGTCAGACCATTTCAGACTATGAATACCAGATGCTGCGGGACGCCAGTCTCAAGATTATTCGAGCACTGAAGATTGAGGGCGGCTGTAATGTACAGCTGGCTCTGGACCCGCATAGTTTCAAATACTATGTCATCGAGGTCAATCCGCGGGTTTCCCGCTCATCGGCCCTAGCCTCTAAGGCGACTGGCTATCCGATTGCAAAGCTGGCAGCGAAAATCGCAGTCGGGCTTACATTAGATGAAATCATTAATCCGGTGACTGGCTCCACCTATGCTATGTTTGAGCCTGCTCTGGACTATGTGGTCGCTAAGATTCCGCGCTTTCCATTTGATAAATTTGAGCAGGGTGAGCGCCGTCTGGGAACCCAGATGAAGGCGACGGGGGAAGTCATGGCTATTGGTCGCAATATTGAGGAGAGTCTGCTCAAAGCCTGCCGCTCTTTAGAAGTTGGTGTGGACCACAGCGAGTTGCCTGCTCTCAGTCAAGTAAGCGATGACGAGCTGATGAGGAAGATTGTCAAGGCGCAAGACGACCGGCTTTTCTATATCTCAGAGGCTATTCGCCGTGGTTACAGTCCTGATGAAATTGCCGAACTGACCAAGATTGATGTCTTTTTTCTGGATAAGCTGTTCCATATTTACGAAATTGAGCAGGAGCTGGCTAGTCATATCGGAGATAGCTATGTGCTTAAGAAAGCCAAGCAAAATGGCTTTGCGGATACTAAGATTGCTGACTTGTGGGACATGACAGCTGAGCAGGTGCGTCGCATCCGGCAGGAGCAGAAGATTGTACCGGTTTACAAGATGGTGGATACCTGTGCTGCTGAGTTCGAGTCTGCGACGCCTTATTTCTACTCTACCTATGGCTTTGAAAATGAATCTATCAAATCCAGCAAGGAATCTGTTCTTGTATTGGGTTCTGGTCCTATCCGAATCGGGCAGGGAGTCGAGTTTGACTATGCGACCGTTCATTCTGTAAAGGCTATTCAGGCAGCTGGCTACGAAGCAATTATCATGAACAGCAATCCAGAGACTGTATCGACTGACTTTTCTGTCTCTGACAAGCTCTATTTTGAGCCACTGACCTTTGAAGATGTCATGAATGTCATTGAGCTGGAACAGCCTAAAGGTGTTATCGTTCAGTTTGGCGGACAGACAGCCATTAATCTGGCGGAGCCACTGTCCAAGGCAGGTGTGAAGATTTTAGGTACCCAAGTAGCGGACTTGGATCGAGCTGAAGACCGAGATCTCTTTGAGCAGGCATTGAAAGAGCTGGATATTCCGCAGCCGCCGGGTCAGACGGCCACTAATGAAGAGGAGGCAGTAGAGGCTGCTCGTAAGATTGGCTTCCCCGTTCTGGTGCGGCCTTCCTATGTCTTGGGTGGCCGTGCCATGGAAATCGTAGAAAACGAAGCGGATCTACGCTCTTATATGCGGACAGCGGTTAAGGCCAGTCCAGACCATCCGGTTTTGGTGGATTCTTACATTGTTGGTGATGAGTGCGAAGTGGATGCCATTTCTGATGGCCGTCAGGTCTTGATTCCTGGGATTATGGAGCATATCGAGCGGGCAGGAGTTCACTCAGGGGATTCCATGGCGGCCTATCCTCCACAAACCCTATCTCAGAAAGTCAAGGATACTATTGCAGACTATACCAAGCGTTTGGCTCTGGGACTCAACTGTATTGGCATGATGAATATTCAGTTCGTCATCAAGGATGAGCAGGTCTATGTCATTGAGGTCAATCCACGGGCCAGCCGGACTGTTCCTTTCTTGTCCAAGGTGACTGATATTCCGATGGCGCAAGTAGCGAGTCGTTTGATTCTTGGGGAAACTTTGGCAGAGCTGGGCTATGAAGATGGCCTTCATCCAGAAAGTTCAATGGTTCATATCAAGGCGCCAGTCTTCTCCTTTACCAAGCTAGCGAAGGTCGACAGTCTATTAGGACCTGAAATGAAGTCTACTGGTGAAGTCATGGGCAGTGACCGTACGCTCGAAAAAGCACTCTATAAGGCTTTTGAAGCTTCTTATCTCCATCTGCCAAACTTTGGAAATGTCGTCTTTACTATTGCAAACGACAGCAAGGAAGAAGCCCTGCAGCTGGCTCAGCGTTTTGCTAATATTGGCTATGGTATCTGGGCAACCAAGGGGACAGCCTCTTATTTTGAAAATCATGGTCTACACGTCCGTCTGGTGGAAAAAATCGGCAGTGATGATAACAAGGACATCCCAGCCTATATCCGCAAGGGCAAGGTTCAGGCTATTATCAACACGGTCGGAACCAAGCGGACAGCTGACAAACATGGTCAAATTATCCGCAGCTCAGCTATTGAGCATGGAGTTCCACTCTTCACAGCCTTGGACACGGCCGATGCCATGCTGAAAGTGCTGGAAAGCCGCAGTTTCACTACAGAGGCGATATAGAGATGGAGTTTTCAATTCCAGATTGTCATTTGACTGTCTGTACGTCGGAAAAGTAATCTCATACGGTTAAGCTTGAGAATGCATCTGTCCAAGCTTATTCTGTCCTTGAATAGTCATAATAAATAACCTTTCAATATATTGGAATTAAAAGCAAAGAGGAAGCGGGAAGGAATTCTACTTCTTTTTTGCTTTATTTTCTTAAAAAACTTGACAAAGAAGTTGACAAAGTGTATGATATTAACCGGTTAATAAACCGGTTAATAATAAGTTAAGGAGATATTATGAAACGCGCTTTAAAAATCTCAGCTTGCCTTAGTCTGCTGGCTATGGCCTTGTGTCTCTGGGGGTGTCAGTCTCAAAAGGAATCTAGTCCCTCGCAAGGATTGAAAATTGTAACTAGCTTTTATCCTATTTACTCCATGGTTAAGGCTATATCAGGCAATCTGAATGACGTGCGCATGATTCAGTCTAGTAGCGGTATTCATGATTTTGAGCCTTCGGCCAATGACGTGGCAGCCATCTATGATGCAGATGTCTTTGTCTATCACTCACGGACCTTGGAGTCTTGGGCTGGCGAGCTGAATCCTAGTCTCAAGAATTCCAAGGTTCAAGTCCTTGAGGCTTCCCAGGGTATGAAGCTGGATCGAGTCGCTGGCTTGGAAGATGTCCAAGCGGGAGAGGGAGTGGATGAGAAGACGCTCTATGACCCCCATACCTGGTTGGATCCTCAGAAGGCTGCGGAGGAAGCTCAGATTATCGCTGACAGACTGTCGGAGCTGGATAGCGACCATCGGGATACTTATCAGGCCAATGCTCGAAAATTTCAAGAAGAGGCCAAAAAGCTGACAGAACGCTATCAGGAGATTTTTGATAAAGTGCCCAACAAGACCTTTGTCACGCAACATACAGCCTTTTCTTATCTAGCCAAGCGCTTCGGGCTGACCCAGTTGGGCATTGCCGGTATTTCACCGGAGCAGGAGCCTAGTTCGCGCCAGCTGACAGAGATAGAAGACTTTGTCAAAGAGCACAAGGTGAAGACCATTTTTGTGGAAAGCAATGCTTCTTCCAAAGTGGCTCAAACCTTGGTCAAGGCGACCGGTGTACAAATCAAGGAGCTGAATCCTCTGGAAGCAGACCCAGCCAACCAACTATCTTATTTAGAAAATTTAGAAGAAAATCTAGCTGTTTTAGCTAAAGATTTGAAAGGATAAAAGACAACCATGAAAAAGAAATATTTTCTTGCTTCAGCTGCTGTATTAGCTCTTGGTATCGGAACTTACGGTCTTATCCAATGGCAAGCTCAGCCCCGACCTCAGACCAAAGATAACAAAGTAGCCTATATTGAGGACAAGACTTCGGGCGACAAGACGGATAAAAATTTGACATCTGATCAAATCAATGATGAAGAAGGTATCGAAGCAGAACAAATCGTCGTGAAAATCACAGATCAGGGCTATGTCACTTCCCATGGAGACCATTATCATTACTTTGACGGGAAGGTGCCTTTTGATGCCATTATCAGCGAAGAGCTGATTATCCGAGATCCTAACTACACGCTGCAGGAAGCAGATATTGTCAATGAGGTCAAGGATGGTTATATCATTAAGGTGGAGGGGAAGTATTATCTCTACCTCAAGGATGCCAAACATACCAGCAATGTCCGCTCGGTAGATGAGATTGCTCGGCAGAAGAAGCTGCATAAGACCAAGGAAGAAGGCGATAGTGGCAAATCTTCCGCAACAAAATCAAGCAAGACTCGCGATTTCAGCCAGCCTAGCAAGTCCCTCGCTGCGGGAAAGACGGCAACAGACCTTGCAGGAGTTTCTTACCAAGGCCAAGGGGGATATAGGACGGATGATGGTTATACGTTTAGTCCGTCTGATATCATCGAAGATACTGGCGATGCTTTTATCGTGCCACATGGCGGGCATTTTCACTACATTCCTAAGAGCGACCTGTCACCAGCAGAATTGGCTGCGGCTCAGAGCTACTGGAATAGCAGGCAGGCCGGCGGACGGGTGAATCCGCCTAACTACGGTAGGCCGATAGTATCTTCTAACACATGGAATCAAAATAGTGCTGGCAATCAGGGTGGATCAGTCTCAAATCCGTCTCCACAGCTACCAAATCATTCAAAGATTGAGCAGTCAAGTCCGGGCTTAGTGGTTACTCAGCCGAGTCCGTCCAATCCGCTCCAGCCGTCTCAACCATCTCAGCCATCCTTGCCAAGTTTGCTGCAGCAACTCTATGCCCTGCCTCAATCTCAGCGCTATCATGAAGGGGACGGCGTGGTGTTTGATCCGCTGAAAATCAGCCGTCGGACAGAAAATGGAATCGTTATTCCCCACGGAGATCACCATCATTTCATTCCTTATGACAAGCTGTCAGACTTAGAGGCGAATATTGCCCGCTTGATTCCTATTGGATATACTTACGAGCCGCTGGGCGATCCACTGCAAGCTTTGAAGCCTCAGCTACCGTCTCAGCCTGAGCACGATCATGGTTTTCATGCGGAGGCTGTCATTGGCAAGGACGACCAAGGCTACATGGTATCGCACGGAGACCATGCGCATTACTTTTACAGGAAAGACTTGACTTCTGAACAGATTCAAGCAGCGGAGCGGGTCTTGGCTAAGCAGCAACCAGTAAAACCATCAGCAGTAGTCAATGACGCTGAACGCTATTCACGCGATGCCAGCGATGAGGAAAAGATTGCTTATATCTGCCAAACCTATGGCGTTCCCAAGGAAGCGGTTCGCATCTCAAATGGCTTCTTTGTCTTTAATAACCCTGACCAGGCCTACGATCCGACACATATCCACCCCTATGCTGTCCGCAAGGAGCATGTTCGCATTCCTTTAGTAACTGGCAATGCAGAGCTGGACTTCATGAATGAGCTCTACACAACAGCCTTGCGCTCAGGTCTTTCGCCTTACAGTCTGCAGGTAGAAGATGGTCAATTTGTCATTCCTCATGGCGACCACAATCACTATATCAAGATCCAGTCCAAGGGCGCAGCAGAAGCCTTGAAAAATCGTCTGCCTCAGATTCAATCTAAGTATGAGCAGGGCGATTATGATGAGGCTGCTGTTTTACAAAAAGTAGAAAGCCTAAAAGCGGACAGTCAGCGTCTCTATGCCGATGATCCTCTTATGCAGCGGCGGATTGAGCTTGCTTTGGGGCAGTTTGTAGAAACCATGAAGAAGCTGCCTAGCAACTCAACAGCTGGTTATCTGAGCAGTCTGGATAACTTTGATAAGCAGTTTATCCATGTGGATCAGACGGTCAAGCCAATCCAAGAGACCGAGCTAGACAAGACCTATCAAGGACTTTTGGAGAGAATGAACCGGCTTGATACGGATAGCTATGGGCTGAAGAAAGCTGACTTGCTGCAGCGTCTGCAAAATGCTTATGCTGGCCAGAATCAAGCTGAAATGGCAGAGCTAGGACAAGTATTATCCGCTTTAGAAGATTATCATGATCGGACAGGCGTCACAGCGGTTGATTATATTCGCTATTTCTACCAAGCGTTAGAGGATGGGCGCTTGAGCCCTGAGCTGCGCAGAAAAGCGGCTGGGCTGACCTTGACTCTCTATAAGTCCCAAGCCTTTATAGAAGCGACCAATCTCCAACAGCTTTTCCCTGCCCTCTATCAGACTAAGAAAGAGATTGCAGCAGCCCTTGCTAGCGGCCAACCTTCTGCGTCCTCTGAAAAGACAGAACTAGATCAGGGAGAGCCTGATCAACCAACCTATAAGGCCATGATTTATGACTTTTTGAAAGGAATTTATGATGATTTTGGCACCTCGGATGAGAGCGAGAAGAGTGCTCAAGCCCTTGTCTTTCTTGGAAAAGCGCAGGAATTGCTTGGAGAAGTAAAGAGCCAAAATAGCCGAGCAGACTATGCGGCTAGAATCTTAGAATTAGACAAGGAATTAAAGAGCAGCAGCTCAGATAAGCAAGCTTTGCTGGCAGCCAGTCAGAAGCTTTTGGATCAGATGAGCCGGACCATTGCCGGACAAAAGGAAGAGCCAGCTAATACGGAAAATCAGGAAGTTTATCAACAGCTTTATAATCTGCTCATGTCTATTCATCAGTATTTGGAAAAGAATCAAGGAAGTGAGCAGCAATACCAGCAGCTGGACCAGCTTTTTGATAAGCTTGGACAGAGAGCTACTGACAAGAAAGAGCTGCTCAAGGAAATCCTGGCCTTCCAGAAGTCACTTGTCAATCCTAAGGGAACAAGCGAGTCCGATTCTCAGCATAGCAACGATGATGACTATCACTTTAATCTGCAGGATATGGTCGGAGCGGACGAGCAAGGCTATCGAGTAGCCCATCTAGACCACGAGCATTATATCTACAAGAAAGACTTGTCAGAAGCTGATCGTCAAGCTGCAGATGCCTATGCGGTGCAAAAAGGCTTCCTGAAAGCACCGGCTGAACAGCCTGCTTCTGGTCAGCTAGCAAGCAGCAGTGCTCCAGAAACTGCGCAAAATGGCAATCTACCTTCCGAATCTGCCACTGGAGAAGCAGCCCAAAACCAATCTGACAAACCGGCTGAAGCTTCGACAGCTGCAAACCCAACTGGTCAATCAAGCTTAGCAGCGAGTTTTGGCATGTCAGAGGAAGCATTCAACCAGAAATTGCAGGAGCTTTCTCAGCTCTACGGTGTCAGCTCAGAGACTTTCAGCTATAATCCAGCCAGCAGAAGCATCAGCTTTACAGGAGCTGATGGCCAACTGAAAACTGTTCAGATTAGTTAATATTATATTTTGATGTAAAACAACAATAAAACGAATGATGAAGACTAAACTAAGTCTAAGACCATCATTCGTTTTTGATTTTCACAAGCCTATACTTATTTGATTGATATTGTGTTAAAATAAACAGAGACTGATAGATGTTGATCTTCCATATTCAATAAACTAATGGTTTATTGAATATGGACAAAATGCTAGAATAATTAAATGTGTGAAAAAATGATTAGAGCAAAATATGGTGAAAATATTGTTGTCGCTTTTAAGTACAAAAATCAGTATTCTTGGTATATTTCTGACTTGGAGCTATGGTATATTAATTACGAAGAAACAGGATATAATTTAGATCAGATTGATAAAGAGAGATTACGTTCTCCGATTTTATTGCCTGAGAATATTCTCTATTTTTTAGAAGATATGCAAAAATATAGTTGCGATCTGTCAGAGCTAAGGAAAGTCTTTGCTAATGAGTATAAAATGGATAAACTGAATGCTATTTATGATTTCGCTCCATCTTTATTAGTTGATATGGATAATTTGTTACTATATTCTAATTATGCAGAATATATTTCTTTTGAGGAATATATCTCAGCTCCATGGATAGGGAAATATCAACATTTCCTAGATTTAATTCCGAAAGAATATAAGTTTTGGGCAGACATAGGGGATAATGTGTTTGACAAAAACATAAAACGTGGATAGAACAAAGAAAATAAAGAGAATAGAGGGAATAAAATAAATGAATGACGACAAAATGACTGTAATTCAAGAGATGTTTAAAAAAGGTGAAACAGATGAATTAGTTCCTGCAGTTACTGTGATACTGGACGGAAAAATTAAAGGTGTGATTGATATCTTGATGGAACAAAAAGGTTATGACGGATATCCAGAAGCTATATCTGATATTATCTTTAAAGGCATTTCAACAATAATTGATCGCGAATAAATTAGGCTAATCTTACCGTCAAAATTTTGAAAAGTTGATTCCTGAAAACGAACGCTATTGGATAGTAAAGGAAGGTAAATATAATGTCAGATAATAAATTAATTATTTTAAACGAGACATTTGGCAAGGAAGGCTCAGATCAGAAAGTCGAAGGTTTAACTTTAATTGTAGATGGACAAATTAAGACTGCATTTGATGCGATTAAAACGAAAAAAGACTATAGTAATTATAACGAAGTCTTGAGAGATATTGTTTTTGTCGGTTTAGAAAGTATATTGAGAGAAAAATAGTAAAAAATTATGAGTATGAGAGAATCAAATCGGTTCTCTCTTTTGGATATTAAGAGAGATGAGAGCATGCTTATCAGAGTGATTTAAGGGGAGCGAATTTTTGCTCTCTTTTTATGCTCTTTGGGCCTTCATCTCTTGTATGGTATAATGAGATTTGACAATACTAGGACTGAGATTTAAATGAGATTTGTTAGATACAAAAATCGTGAAATTACTTTACAAGAATTGAAGGATTTCCAATTTAATCCAGATAATTTTTGAATTGAAACACCTTCTGCTAATAGAAGTCATAAGTTTGAATAGGAGATGAGATGGATATTTTCGATATTGTTCAAGATGGAACATATAATGAGTTTATAGAAAGTTACAATGGAGACATAACACAAATTGATAAATATACAAAACTTAATTTGTTATGTACGGCTATGCTTAACAATAATTTACCGGAAGAGAAATTGAAAATTATTAAATATCTGCTGTCTGAGAAGGTAGAGGTAAATTTTTTGTCAAAAAAAGAAAACAGAAATGCTCTTCATTATTTCTTCCAAGCTAATTGGTGGCCTAAAATAGAATATGCATATGAGGTGGCGAAATTACTCATTGATGCAGGAATTGATGTAAATGCAGTTGACAAATTTGGTTCTATTCCGATGACTTACTCAGTAACGTTATTAAAATTAGCAACGGAAGAGTTAGAACCTCTATATATGCTTTTACTAGAGGCCGGTTCGGATTATAAGTTAAAAAACAAATCTGTTAAATCGTGTCTAGACTATGCGAAAGAATATTCTTGGAGAAGTAGTCTGCTTGATATTATCAAAGACTATGAAGAAGGTAGAAGTAATGAGAGTTTATGATTTAGAGTCGTCTATTAGAAATGCAGATTTAAAATCGTTTCAGAAATACCATAATGGAGAAATACATCAAGAATTTACGAATGATAATCTTTCCATGCTAGAGTTACTATTTACGGAATCTAGTAATTGTGGCAATAGAATGCAAATCGCAGAATATCTGATTCATCAAGGAATTGATGTAAATCATCAATCAAAAACTAAGAGTACTGCCCTTCATTTACTATTAGGATCTGCAAAGGCAAATTGGTCTGCTGATCCCCAATATCTCTTACAGGAAGCAGAATTACTTATAAAGAATGGAGCAGATGTGAATTTGAAGGATTCTCACGGTGGAACGCCTCTATCATATGCAATTGCGACATTAAAAGCCTCCACTGAAGATTTACTTCCTATGTACAAAGCTCTTTTAAACGCTGGAGCATATGTCGATGAGCGCTCTTGTGTACCTTCTTGTTTAGAGTTGACAAAAATTTTTCCTTGGAGAGCAGAATTACTTCCCTTGCTGGAAGATTTTCAGAGGAAATAAGAATGATTGGAGCGATTTTTCTACTTCAAATAACATTCTTTTTGATAAATTTATTCGCTATCTCACAATTAAACGAAAGTAAAAAAGGTAGGCCACATGGTATTAAACAAAGAAAAAATACAGGAAAATTTTGAGGAATTTATGTTTTATATTGATGATACCTTGGATGCAATAAAGCAAAAAGCTAGTAAGCAAGGTTATCATCTAGATATGAGTTTAGAAAGCTTGAAGGATTTGGCTCAATTCGTTCGAGAGAATGATGTCAAAAATGATCCTGAAAATATTGACGATTTCTTTAATTGCTGGGTCTATCTTGGTGAGGTTTTTCGCTTACAAGCCAAAGGAGCCTACTGGACAGTTGGTACTGAAAATCCGAAAAACTTAAATTATGGGTTAGAGTATTTGACGGGTTATAATACAATTGGTTCAGAATTTATTCCCTTATTAATTATGAATAACTTTACTTTAAGTTCACCTGATAGGTTAAATAATAATTTTTTCTGTGAATTAGTATTGAAACGTTTAAATCCTAAACCAATAAATCTAGATCATCTTCCAACTGAAGAAGGTTAGAGAGATAAAGGTTGTTTGGCCTTAATAAAGGAAATATAATATGAATATACGCGATACTTTAAGTACAGAAAAGAATTATAAAGATGGTCTAATGTCAAATAAAGAGGCATTGCAGTATTTTCAAGAGAAATTAATAAAACTTCAAATTGATTTAGATAATGGAATCGAAAACTATAAGAAGCCAACAATAGAAGTGTATCATTCAACTTTAGCGACTATCTTGTCTTATCAGAGAGATATTTTATTTGCAACTTATTCTAGTGGGGCTTCTTTGTCAGATTTTAAAGAGGAATACATCTCATTTGTGGCTTGTTTAGTTCCAGTATGGCATAAGGAATGGGGATATGAACAAATGGTATGGGCGCTTTCTATTGGTATTCTGTTAGAGATTGATAAGGAGATTTTTGAACAGCTGGTAGATTTGATCAAAAAAGATGATCCAGAGGATTATTTGATTGACTACCTGATTCAATATCGTTATCCAGCTTGGAAGATTCGGATTAATTATAATTTTCCAAGACCCTATGGCTTTACTAGGAAAATTATTGAAGAAGAGAATTCTGAACAGGCCCTCAAACTGTTGCAATAATATTTGATCAAGAAATGGTATCAAGGGAGCAGAGATGCAGGATGGTATGATTTGCATAAGCAGAATGTCAAAAATCATGTAGGTTATTGGTCTTTTGAATCTGGCGCTCTCTGCAAACTCAAGGGCTTGTATTACAAGGAATTGGAAGGCATTCCGTATTTCCCTTATGATTTGATTGCGAAAAGGGCTGAAGTTTAGAGTATTTTAATTTAACTAATAATAAAGGTATTTGAATAGGTGTTTATATGACAACAGAAATTCAACAATACAAAAATTGTACGATATTAAAAAACAATAATGATTATCAGATTTTGTGGAGTAGAGGGAAAGAAGTGCTTAACTTTCACATTAGTCAAGAATTAGCAGAATGTGTTTCAAAATCAGAAAAAGATTCTTTAGAAGTAATGTTTTATTGTGAACATCATCGTTGGCCTAAAGCAGATGAGTTAGAAGACTATAATCGATTGGATACGATTGTACATAGAGGTAACGGATTTATTGTATATGAGACAGACGGCTATTACGAAATTAGCTTCTTTAAAGAAATTGGCGGGGCTATGGGTCCAGAAGTTCGCTATCCTATTACTAAAGAACTGATGGATAAAGCATTTGAATCCTCTAGAGGAGCATATGAAGTTATGATTTATGCTGAAACAGGGCACTGGCCTTTATAGTAAGCTGGACTACATCATAAGAACAGCCAATAAATAGGGAATAAACAATTAGTAGATATTTGGTAAACGACAAAGGAGATAAGAGTGGAATCAATTTATGTAAGTCAAAAAGACATGTTGGAAATCTGTCAAGATGGTGATAAGTATTTCTTGCGTTACCCAACTTTTAATATTACTTATCCAGAAGTGATTAGAGAAATTCCCAAAGAAGCTGCAGATAGTTACATGTCGGGAGAACATACTGGCAAAGAGTTGATGAATTATGCGCAGTATGGTTTTTGGAAATCTAAAAAACAGTATACACAAGATGAGTCTGGTAAGCTCTTCATCGAAAATCATCCTTCCTTTATTTTGAAGAATCCTAAAAATAGCCGTCGTCTTTTCACAGCAGAGGAATTTACACAAATTGTCACCCAAGCCATTGTTTCAGAACTGGAACCTAGCGAGCTTGACGCTATTGGTATAGTTGATAGTCATTTAGAGCTTCTTCTGGTGGATTCAGTTGGCTGGGAGGAAGAAATAGAAGCAGTCCATCTGGAAATTCTGCAGGAAAAAATTAACAATTATATCTACTTCCTCGAAAGCAAGCAGTATGTAGAACGATATGGAGATAACTTTGATAAAAAAGTCATCCATATCACCTTTCAATATTCCCCTTCTGACAATGGTTTAGCCTTCCTAGCAGCTGTACAGAAGACATTACAGAATACAGATATGAGTTTGAAGATAGAATTGCCGGAGTGAAAAGACTAGCGAAATATAGAGGAAATAATCATCTTCTCTTTTTTTAGAGCACTGTGTTTTTTCAGTACCACCTAAGTCCCAATATGTTATAATAAGCAAAGGTAAAATTTCCGATTAGTACCTTTTGATGTGTCGGAAAAGTCGAAGAGATTTCTATTTTTATTTGGATTTAGAAACTAGAAAATGAATAAAAGATGGCGTAGCCTATTGAGGAAGAGAAATAGAAGCCTGATTTTTATGATATTTAATGCTGAGAGTAGAACTTGTACTAGGAGAATACAAATGAAACCCACAAAACTACAATGGGAAGATGTTATTCGGTTTGAAGAAGTTGAAGGATACGGGAAATCTATCTGGAAAAATAAGGATAAATATTATTTAGTTTCAGAAGAGGGAACTGTGGCTTCTTGGTTAGTAGTCTATGAATTACCACAAGAATTATTTACCTTACTAGAGAGTGGAGAACGGACTCTACTTGAAATATCTTGCAAGGTTAAGCACGATTGTTGGCCACCGACAGAAGAAGAAAAGAAAGCTAGTGAGAAACGATTCATAGAAGAGAGCCCTACATCATTAATTGATTTACCTGAAACTAGAGAGTTATTTACTCAGGAAGAGCTTGAAAGATTAGTTCCAATTGCTGAGCAAATGTGGATTGACTGGAGAGGCAAACTTCCAGATGATTATGTATCACCACTTAAGTAAGGAATGTATAAATGAAACCAACAAGACTACAATGGGAAGATGTTATCCAGTTTGAGGAAATTGAAGGGTATGGGAAATCCATCTGGAAAAATAAGGATAAATATTATTTAGTTTCAGAAGAGGGAACCGTAGCTTCTTGGTTAGTAGTTTATGAATTACCAAATGAGTTATTTGCCTTACTAGAGAGTGGGGAAAGAACGCTACATGAAGTATCTTGGAAGGTTCAAAACGATTGTTGGCCACCGACGGAAGAAGAGAGAAAAGAGTCTAGAAGAAAATTTATAAGTAAATATCCAGGTTCTTTGATAGATGTCCCTAAAAATAGGAAACTGTTTTCTAAGGAAGAACTTGAAGAATTGATTCCAATTGCTGAGAAACAGTGGATAGAATCTGAAGGCAAACTTCCAGATGATTATGTATCACCAATAAAGTAGAAAATGACTGTTATATATTGAATACATGGAGGGATGATGGATAAATTATACATAGTGGTTGATGGAATTGAACACCAATACTTTGATCGTGATAGTACAGGATATTATTTGATTTCTTATGATCCTTTATCAGAGACTAATGGCTATAAATTATTTGATTCAGAGTTGAAACAATATAGAAAATATTTGACAGAAAAACAGGTTGAAAAAAAATATAAAATTATAGATCATATTTGGTTTAATGAACAGAAATGGGATATTTTTCAACGAAGTGATGATAATTTAGATAAGCCTAATTCATGGGTAACGATTGTTTCTGACGATATAGAATTTTTAAATAGAAATGGACTATGGAAGAAGGAGAATTTAGTTGAAAGTAGGTATGGACATTTGTATTATTGTTCTTTACCAATCGAGGCAGAAAAGTTTTCTCTAATTCGAACTCGAAAAAATCTCCCTATATAGTCAAGATAGTAAGAAAGTAGTTTATTATGAAATCAGTTATTTTTTCAATAAAAAGCAACCAATCATTAAGGATTGGTGAGGTGCTTCAAGCAGAACTTTTTGAATGTTACAGCGTTTCCGCTAAGGATGCGGACTTAAAGCCATCTGCAGACTCTCTTATTTCGGATTTCCATTCTGTTCAGTTTGGGGTCAAAGAGAAGTCTAGTTTAGGGTTCCGTCTATCTTTTGATGGTCAAGCTTATCAGGTATCTGTTCCAGATTTGGCGACAGCTTCTGACTGGACTGGGGCCTTGATGTTCTTGAAAACCTTGCTCATTCTCTTAGACGTAACTGTATGTGAACATGATGGTGTGGCGTATGATAAAGATTCTATTCTAGAATTTCATTTCACAGATATTTTCTTATCAGCTCTTTCAGAATTGACTAAGGAAGTAAAAGTTCATCCCATCGTGGAAATTATGGGAGTGAAACGTCCTATTTACATCAATGAACTCTACCTAGGGCAGATTATCCATGTGCCGGACGAGCAACTCTTAAATAGTTATGACCAGCGTTTGCGCTTTACCCAACAGCTGAATGCTTATTACTCTGAGCAACAAGTTTTTAAAGTAGAGCAGGATGGTGAGGATATCATCATTCCTGTCAACTATCTAAATAGTGAAGGACGAACAATCTTACCATCTCATCCAGAGCTAGAACCTCAATATTTGCAACAGTATCAAGGAAGTAAGGTTGCAGTTGCACGACTATTTATCATGACAGCCAATGGGGAAAAACTAGCCGAAGTTCCTTATCGTCAGTACTTGGAGTCATTGACTGAAGGTATCTATATGCTGGATGCCAAATATGTTCTTGTTGACCCGATTTCACCTGATACTTTGCAGCAGATACTAGCCAAAATTTAAAAAGTCGGATAAAAATATCTTTTGAGAAATCTTCTTTGATATGATTTTACATTCCGACAAATATGTTCTATCAGGCTGAAAAATCAGCCAAGTTTGGAAATTTTCAGAATTAATCAATGGAGTAAATAAATGCAGACATATAAATTGAAAAATAAAGAAAATTATCAAAATTTTGTAAAAGACTATCGTGAAATAATGAAAGAAGGGAAAGAAGCTGAAGTTTTTCTAGGGACGGAAGCTAGGTATCGTTTTCGACAACGAGATTCTTATGAACTTGATAGTACAGATATTGGAGTATTGATAGAATATTGCTTATATCCTTTGTATGTGGAAGGTGATAGGGATATAGCGCGCAGAACTTTTGAAATCTTGAAAGATTTTAGCTTATCTAATGATCTAATGAAATTAAAGAAGGTCACTCAATATATTTCTAATCAAAAATGGTTTGTAACGAATTATTATGATATTCCCTTTGTTATTGAAACAGATGAATTGGTAAGAAATATTATAGAAAGCACTTCCCACCTATCAGATGATCAAAAACGAACGTATACCTATGAAGGGTTGTGTAATGTATTAGAACGTAATCCAGAATACAGACAGTGTGACGAAGAAAAGGTAGAGAAGATTCTCAAGGAATTCAAGGAAAAATACTACAATCCACCTAATGTAGTAGAAACCATTAAAACAGTTGAGAAAATTGAACTAGACGTTACAAGTATTGATGCGATGGGTGTTGCAGATGACCATCTAGAGTTGTTGTTGATTGATGAAAACAAATGGATAGAGTCATTAGAAGAGGAGCATCTCTTGAAACTTCAAGAAAAACTCAATAACTATATCTACTTCCTCGAAAGCAAGCAGTATGTGGAACGATATGGCGATAACTTTGATAAAAAAGTCATCCATATCACATTCCAGTATTCTCCATCTGACAACGGTTTGGCCTTTCTCGCAGCTGTTCAGAAAGTGTTACAACCTACAGATATGAGCTTGAAGGTAGAATTGCCAGAGTGAGAAAAAACCACAGAAATCCCTCTTGAACTTCTGTGGTTTATTTTTTTACTCTTGATAGGAAACAATGCCGATGATGGTATCGACAGCGCGTTCCATGGTTTCTAGGCTGACATATTCGAAGCGGCCGTGCATGTTCTCGCCGCCGGCAAAGAGGTTAGGTGTCGGGATGCCCATAAAGGAAATTTTAGAGCCATCAGTTCCGCCTCGGATAGGCTCGATGATAGGCTGGATGTCCAGACTTTCCATGACTGCTTTGGCGATATGGATAGGTGTCATGTTCTTTTCAATGACTTGCTTCATGTTGTAATACTGGTCTTTGAGGGTCAGGATAACGCGTTCGCTGCCCAGCTCTTGGTTCATCTTTTCAGCAATAGCCTGCATAGCAGCTTTGCGATTTTCAAAAGCCTCTGTCTCAAAGTCGCGGACAATGTAGCTAGCTTGAGCTTCTTCGACAGTACCGATCAGGTTCATCAGGTGGTAGAAGCCTTGGTAGCCCTCAGTCTTCTCTGGCCGGTCGGCTTCTGGCAGCTGGTTGTGGAAGTCAATAGCCAGCTGGAGAGCATTGACCATCTGGTCTTTAGCAGTTCCTGGATGGACATTGAGGCCTTGGAAGGTCAGCTCTGCTCCAGCAGCGCTAAAGGTTTCGTACTGGAGCTCACCTAGAGGTCCGCCATCCACTGTGTAGGCAAAGTCCACATCGAAGTCTTCAGCGTCAAACTTATCAGCCCCGATACCGATTTCCTCATCCGGTCCAAAGCCAACTCGAATTTCTCCATGCTTGATTTCTGGATGGGCAGACAGGTATTCGATAGCAGTCATGATTTCAGCAATACCTGACTTGTCGTCTGCTCCCAAAAGAGTGGTTCCATCAGTTGTAATTAAGGTTTGGCCCTTGTATTTATGGAGACTGGAAAAGTCCGCAGGATCTAAGTTAAAGCCAGATTGCCCCAGCGGAATCACTCCACCGTCATAATTCTCAATGACCTGCGGCTGGATGTTTTCCGCGTTGAAATCCGCCGTATCCATGTGGGAAATAAAGCCAATCTTGCGGGTAAAGCTAGGGTCGTTGGCTGGCAGAGTTCCAATCGCAAAGCCGTTAGGCAGGTAGTAGACATTTTCCAAGCCAACCCTCTTCATTTCAGGAATGAGGACCTTGTTGGCAAAGTCCACTTGACTCTGGGTGCTGGGTGTAGTAGTAGATGTCTCGTCTGAGCGCGTGTTGACCTTGACATAGGTCAGGAAACGCTCTAAAAGATTAGGATATTTCATAAATGCTCCTTTTTCATTTCATTTAAATCTATTTTAGCATATTCAGGAGAGAGTGAGAAATGTTTTTCGTTTCTTGGGTATAAAGGCAAAATCTAGCAATTAGTTTTATATCTTGTCAAAATCTGGTAAACTATATCTATGCAAATGGAAAAAATAATCAGCAAAGCTGTGATTTTGGGGGCTTCGGGAGGTATAGGTCGTCAGCTGGCTATAGAACTGGCTCAAAGGACAGACCAGCTGGTCTTGGTTGGCAGAGATGAAGCTAAACTCACTCAGTTGCAAGAGGACTTGTCTGGGGTTCAGGCCAAGCTTTCCTGCAGAGTTTTGGATTTGCTGGATGCAGCTGCGGTAGATGATTTTGCTCAGCAGCTAGATGCGGATCTACTGATTAATTGCTGCGGTCTGGCTAATTTTGGTCCAGCGCTATCTCTTTCGGAAGCTGATGAAAAGGCTCTCTGGCGGGTCAATTACCAAGCGCCGATTCGACTGATCAAGCAAGTTGCGGAGCGCAATCGCAAGATAAGGCTTGTCCAGCTTTCCTCTCTGGCAGCCCTTTGTCCCCATCCTTATCTGGCAGCATACAGCGCCAGTAAGGCCGCTTTGCAGACTTACTGTCTAGCCTTGCAAGAAGAGCTGCGCCTCAAAGGCTCTGAAGTGACAGTTTGTTGTTACATTTTAGGACCGGTTCAGACTGCTATCTTTCCTCCAGAGCTGCAGGATACTTTGGGTGGAAGTCAGTTGCAAATGAGCCCGGAGATAGCAGCACGACGCATCATCAGACTCCTTCAGCAAGGCTGTTCCTATGCTATAGTGGGCAAGAGATATCGACTACTGGCTTGGCTCATGAAGTTACTTCCACAAAGATGGATTATCCGTTTGATTGGCGCTTATCTACGAAAGGGGCTTTGATCATGAAACTTATTTTTTTCTTGCTGGCTGCTGCCTATTTGCTTCTCTTTATCTTGCGTTGGCTCTTATCTTTGGCTTATTTGAAAAAAGGGCAGAGCTCTTCATCGGACTTTCAAGAGGAGCTTTATACGGTGGTCCAGCCCATCCTATCTGGTGACCCTCGTTTGGAAAATGACTTACTAGCCAATCTCCGGCAGACAGAAGCAGTGGAGTTTTACTGGCTGATTGATCAGTCTGATCCAGAGGCGCAGCGAGTGGCTGATAAGATTTGTCAAAATCCTTCCTATGCCCAGCGTATTCGCGTTTTTCTCATGGGGGATGTCCCCCAGGGGATTAATCCTAAGAGTTATAAAATTGAGCAGATTATAGATGGGCTGACCCGGCCATATCTGATTGTTCTCGATGACGACAGTGTCATTGATTTTTCAAAAATGGGAGAGTTGACAGATTATCTAGGTGAGAGTGTTATTTTGACCGGCATTCCCTATAATCAAGAGCGAAGCAATTTCTGGTCCAAGCTAGTAGCAGCTTTTGTCAATGGAAATTCTTTCATTACCTATTTTACCATGGCAGAAGTTAAAGCTAATCACTCGATTAATGGAATGTTCTACATCCTGCCACTTGAACTGGCTAGGGAGCAGAAGCTCTTCAGTGCTATAAAAGACTATCTTTGTGATGATTTGGCTGTAGCGGATTTTCTGCGCAGCAAGGGAGTGGAGATTATCCAGACGCGGGTGACTTGTAATGTTCGGACTACGATCAAGGATGCCAAGCAATATTTGCTACAAATGAAGCGTTGGCTGCTTTTTAGCTCTATCTATCTGAAGGAACACTTGGACTGGAAGGTTATTATTTTAATTGTTCTTCCTAGTTTTCTGTCCTTTCCTGCCTTGCTCATTAGTTTCTTTCTTGGCTGGCCTTTTGAGCTGTTGGCTTTGCTTTTGCTCTTGGTCAAGGCAGTTTGGATGTTAGCTTATCGTCGCCTTATCCTAACTGCTCGGCCGTATCCTGATGAAGTGTTCTACGAGGTGCTGAATGACCTAGTCTTGCCTTGGCTTTTCCTCTATGTCTTGCTCAGTCCGCGGGTGATTAACTGGCGGGGAAGGAAGATTCGAGTGACGGATGGGAAAATCCGCTATGAGTAAGATGAAGCAGTATTTGGATAAATTGGATGCTCTGTCGCCAGACCAAACCTTGCTAAAATCAAGCAAAGTCTTGCTTTTTCTCAGTGGCAGCAGCCATTTGGAGAGCGCTAGTTTAACTGCAGGACAGCTTGAGTTTCTTGAACAGATTTGTCCATCGGATTTCTCAGTGGTGGCTAGTAATTTTCCGTTTAACCAGAGATTTGAGCACGGGAGACTAACCCAAGTTTCCTTGTTGACAGCTTCCATTTCCAATATCCGTTACTATTGGCATACTCTCTACAATTCTCGCTTTCAGGAGGCTTTGCAGCGGCATTTGTCTCCTTTACTGGATGTTGAGGATGCTGTCATTATCTGCAAGAGCTCGGGACTCAATATCCTGACCCAGTGGCTGGAGAGCTTGGGTGAGGAAAATCTGCCGATCAGACTGAGAGTGATTGCGCTGGGGCCTGTTTCACGGAGACTCCTAAATCGCAAGGATATTGACTCGCTGGTCATCAAGGGCAGGAAGGATATTTACAGCAGATGTCTAGATGGCCATCTAGCTGATGTGATAGTGGGTAGCAACCATTTTGATTATGAATACAGGGAAGATGTGAAAGGATTAGTTTATGACTGGATTAGAAAAAGTGATAAAGATTGATGTGATTAGTGTGCCATTTAGTGGCCACCTGCTGCCTACTTTGACCGTAGTCAAGCCTCTGCTAGCGGATCCACGTTTTCAGATTCGGGTTATCACTGGCTGTCAAAAGAAAGAGTTAGTAGAGGAAATCGGTTTTGATTGTCTAGCACTCTTTCCAGAAAGACCGACGGTGATGGAGGACATCGCCAACACCCCGCAGCAAAGCAATCCTTTGATTACCTATCAGCAGTTTCGAGCCAATTCTAGACTAATTCCAGAAGTTATAGACGAATTAAATCGAATTTGGAAAGAGGGAGATCAACCGGATTTGGTCATAGCGGATTTTGTTGCTTCACCAGCAGGCCTGATTTCTGATCGCTTTGGCATCCCCTGGATAACCACGATTCCGAGTCCGGTTGCGATTGAGTGCCGGACGACAACTCCGACTTATTTAGGAGGCTGGAAACCTCACCAAGGTGTCTTGTACAAATTCAGAGATGCTTTAGGCAGGCAAGCTATTCGTTGTGGAAAGAAAATGGCCTTTGCTTTAGTCCGGAAGAGTTTGGGAGACTATCAAGATTTTAAACTCTATCGGGAAGACGGCACAGAAGCTATTTACTCGCCTTACTCTATCTTGGCTTTGGGCATGAAAGAGCTAGAATTTCGAGATGATTTTCCTAAGCATCTTCGCTGGGTTGGCTACAAATGCCTGTCCTTTGATCGTCTACCTGAAGCACATGAGTCTTATTTTGAGACCGAAAAGAAGCGGGTTTTAGTGACTTGCGGCACTCATTTGAAATGGGAGAAGGAGCGCATGGTGGAGCGAGCGAAAAAGCTAAGTCAGCTCTACCCAGATTACCTATTTTACGTTACCTTGGGTGAAGCTAGTGGCTTGGGCAATGCTCCGAAGAGACTTGCTGAAAACCTGCTGCTCTTTGACTATTTGCCTTATACAGATATCTTGGACAAGATAGATTTTGCCATTCACCATGCAGGGACGGGTATCATGATGGCTTGTATTGAGCAGGAGATTCCCAGTCTCATTTTGCCGCAGGATTATGACCAGTTTGACAATGCCGTTCGTGCTGAGCTAGCTCAGGTGGGGTTGGTTTCTCGCAAAAAGACCGATACAGAAGTTCTGCGGCTTTTTAAGGAATTGACAGATCGCACGGACTGGTCTCAGTTGAAAACTCTTGCCCAGCAAAGTAAAGAATATGAGCCTACAGAAATTCTCTATCAAGAGCTGGGGCGCCTGCTCAAGCTTAATTTATAAATGGAAAACTCAACAAACTATTAAAGCATACTTCTAATATTAAAGTGTCTGAATTATTAAATTTTCCTATTCTTTTCAAGGAATAGGTTTTTGGTCTATTCAAGTCTTTTTTAAGATGTTAAAATGAAAGTGATTACAAGAAAGTCGTTGGAAAGCCAGCTTGGCTTTCTCGGAGTGACTGAAGAGGAAAGATAATGAAGAAAGCAATTCTAATGATGACTTTTGGCTCGCCAGAGGAGATTAGCTTTGAGGGAGTGGCTGAATTTTTTACCAATATTCGCCGCGGTGTCAGGCCGCAAGACCATGAAATTCAGACCCTCTATGATAACTATGTCCTCATCGGTGGAACGCCTCTGCAGCGTATCAGTCTAGAAGAGGTGGAAAAGGTTCGTCAGCGTTTGGCTGGCGAGTATGCGGTTTATTTTGCCAATAAATTTTCACATCCTTTTATACCAGATGTGATTGAGCAGATGGAAGAGGATGGTATTGAGGATTGTATCTGTTTGATTCTAGAGCCGCATTTTTCTTACTATTCTGTCATGGGCTATGAGAAGTTTATCCAGAGTGATTCCATCCGCTTTAATATCATTAAGGAATGGTATCAGGAAGAAGCTATTCTTGATTATTGGGCAGAGGAGCTGAGAAAGATTCTTACAGAAGAGGTTAGAGAAGAGACCTTCAAGATTTTCTTCTCAGCCCACAGTGTGCCTATTCTGGCCTTGGATTTTGGAGATCCTTACATTGATCAGATCTATGACAATGCCCGTTTGACTGCTGAAAGGTTAGGTCTGACAGAAGAGGATTATCTCAATGTTTGGCAAAGTGAGAGTGACATCGGACTCCCTTGGATCAAACCTGACGTGCTGGACTACATGCGACAGCAAGAAACACATCCGCAGCATTATATTTTTGTGCCGATTAGCTTTATCAGTGAGCATATAGAGGTCCTTTTTGACAATGACGTGGAGTGTAAGGAACTTTGCAATGTTCTGGGTGTTGCTTATCACAGACCGCCTATGCCCAATGCAGACGACCGTTTAATTGAGGCCCTGATTCAAACTATCCGCCACCATGAGCATGAACCCTTCAAAGAATGTTTTCCAGAAGAAGAAACCTTCAATGAATTGCAGCCGTCGGAGGAGAGCAGCCAGATTCTTGCAGAGGATGCAGAGCTGAAAATGCCAGATTTCGTCAAGAAGCTGATTGAGAAAAAGGGGCGCGAGAATGTTAAGATGCCGTATTTTGTCAAAAAAATGCTGGAGAAAGCAGGAAAACTGCCCAAGAGCTGATTGTTCATATTCGTTGATGATTTTATAAGATTATTCTAGAAGGAGAAAACCGTGAGACTTTGGCACCAAGATTTAATTGAAAAACTTCCGCGCCAGCAGCTTTTAGGCCAGCACCGAGAGTGTGCAGCCTTACGTGGACGAGGTTGGGGCAAGCCGCATGCGACGGTCAACTATGTTTTTGAGCACAGCCCTTATTGCCTGTATTCTTATCATCTCTTGATTATGGAGGAGATGCAACGACGGGGCTATCAGTCAGACAGCCTTTGGCTGGATAAAGACTACCGTGGGAAGTCATGTCCTCCGTACCGGCAGTTACCAGCTGAGGAGCTTGAACATCCCATTTATCCGGAGCATGACGCAGCCTATCTGCAAGAATGCTTGGAAAATCTGAAAGAGAAGGGAATAGATATTGTCTGATTTCCAAGTGCCAAGACGGCATAGTATTAAGGTTATAGAACAAAAAAAGGAAGAGACATTGCTCTTCCTTTTTGACTTTTATGGGTTCAAAATAAACTTCTCAATAGCTGTAGCGACGCCATCTTCTTCACAGCTGTCTGTGACGGCATCGGCTAGGTTTTTGATATAGTCTGAAGCATTACCCATAGCAACACCGAGACCTGCATATTCCAGCATCTCGATATCGTTGTTAGCATCACCGATTGCCATGATTTCCTGAGGATTGACGTCCAATTGTTTAGCCAATCGCTCTAGGGCAAAGGCTTTGGTCACACCGGCTGGCATGGCCTCGTAAATGACTGGCTGAGAACGAACGCCGCTGAAACGCTGGCAGATTTCTTGGCCAAAGTCGGCTTCAAAAGCATCTACCTGCTCTTGGCTGCCTAAAAACATAGCTTGAAACATTCTGTATTGACCGCTGCATGCCTCTTCCAGACTAATCTCGGTTGGACTAGTAAAGACTAAGCTAGCGTCATTCACAACATAGGAACTGGCTTTTTCTCCGACGACGAAATAATGCTCTTCATCAAAGAGAGTTAACTGAACAGGGCTATTTTCAGACAGGGAGTAGAGATAGCGAATATCCTGACCGCTCAGCTCCTGCCAATCTACCAGACTCCAGTCGCTGGTCTGGTGTGTAGCGCAGCCGTTGTCCACAATGACATATTCGTTTTCCTGTGCCAGACCTAGCTTGTCATAATAGGGCTTGACGCCGACCAAGGGGCGACCTGTGCAGAGGACTAATTTAACCCCTTTTTCAATAGCTCGGTGCAGAGCTTCGATGTGAGCCTGAGGAATTTCTTTTTTGCTGTTGAGCAAGGTGCCGTCCATATCAAGTGCAAGAATTTTAATCATAAAGTGTCTCCAAAATTATTCTCTGACTAGTATAGCATAATTTACAGAGAAAGTCCGAGTTTATAGGAAAAATCACTGGTCTTGTGTTATAATAAATAGAATACCCTAAAAGGATGAGAAAAATGAATTTAGAAGATTTAAAAAAACGTCAGGAGAAGATCCGCAATTTCTCCATCATTGCCCACATTGACCATGGGAAATCAACCTTGGCTGACCGGATTTTGGAGGCAACTGAAACGGTTTCCAGCCGGGAAATGCAGGCCCAACTTTTAGACAGCATGGACTTAGAGCGGGAGCGCGGCATTACCATTAAGCTTAATGCTATCGAGCTCAATTATACTGCTAAGGACGGCGAAACCTATATCTTCCACTTGATTGACACGCCTGGACATGTGGATTTTACCTATGAGGTATCGCGGTCATTAGCTGCCTGTGAAGGGGCCATTTTGGTCGTGGATGCGGCTCAGGGGATTGAGGCTCAGACCTTAGCTAATGTTTATCTAGCGCTGGATAATGACTTGGAAATCCTGCCAGTTATCAATAAAATTGACCTGCCAGCTGCGGATCCAGAGCGGGTGCGGGCAGAGATTGAAGACGTGATTGGTCTGGATGCTAGCGAAGCAGTTTTAGCTTCTGCCAAGGCTGGTATCGGAATTGAGGAAATTTTAGAGCAGATTGTGGAGAAAGTTCCAGCACCGACTGGAAATGTTGAAGCACCACTAAAAGCCTTGATTTTTGACTCAGTCTACGATGCCTATCGTGGGGTAATCCTGCAAGTACGGGTTATGGACGGTGTGGTCAAGCCGGGGGATACCATTCAGCTCATGAGCAATGGCAAGACCTTTGACGTGACTGAGGTCGGTATCTTTACGCCCAAGGCTATTGGCCGCGATTTCCTAGCAACAGGGGATGTTGGATATATCGCAGCCTCTATCAAGACGGTACAGGATACGCGGGTCGGAGATACAGTGACCTTGGCGGACAATCCAGCCGCAGAACCTCTGCACGGCTACAAGCAGATGAACCCGATGGTTTTTGCTGGTCTCTATCCCATCGAGTCCAATAAATACAATGACCTGCGTGAGGCGCTTGAAAAGCTCCAGTTAAACGACGCCAGTCTGCAGTTTGAGCCAGAAACATCGCAGGCGCTAGGATTTGGTTTCCGTTGTGGTTTCCTGGGCTTGCTGCACATGGACGTCATTCAGGAGCGTTTGGAGCGTGAGTTTAATATTGATCTGATCATGACGGCGCCGTCCGTTATCTATAAGGTCAATATGACGGATGGTGCTTCCCTTGATGTGTCCAATCCGAGCGAGTTTCCGGATCCGACTAAGATTGATTCCATTGAAGAGCCTTATGTCAAGGCGCAGATTATGGTGCCCCAGGAATTTGTCGGAGCGGTGATGGAGTTGGCTCAGCGCAAGCGCGGTGACTTTGTGACCATGGACTATATCGATGATAATCGGGTCAATGTCATCTATCAGATCCCGCTTGCTGAAATCGTCTTTGACTTCTTTGACAAGCTCAAGTCCTCTACTCGTGGCTATGCTAGCTTTGACTATGAAATCTCTGAGTATCGCTCGTCCAAGTTGGTGAAGATGGATATTCTCCTTAATGGCGTCAAGGTTGATGCTCTTAGCTTTATCGTTCACAAGGAATTTGCCTATGAGCGTGGTAAGCTGATTGTAGACAAGCTCAAGAAAATCATTCCTCGTCAGCAGTTTGAAGTACCCATTCAGGCAGCCATCGGACAGAAAATCGTGGCTCGGACAGACATCAAGGCCTTGCGTAAGAATGTCTTGGCCAAGTGTTACGGTGGTGATGTTTCTCGGAAGCGGAAACTCCTTGAAAAACAAAAAGCCGGTAAAAAACGGATGAAAGCTATCGGATCTGTCGAAGTCCCACAAGAAGCCTTCCTCAGTGTCCTGAGTATGGATGAGGAATAAAACCTTATATCTCTAGGTAATATATCCCAAAAGGAGAAAAACATGAAACAATCGTATCTGCTTGGAGCAGTTCTAGTATTAACTTCACTTACTCTTGTATCGTGTGCCAAGTCTGGACAAAAGCCTGATCAATCTAGTTCTTCGACTAGTTCCAGTGCACAAGTGAAAAAGAAGTCTTCAAATTCTTCTTCTAAAAAAAGCAAGAACAAAACCAATCAAGAAACAAAACGTGTTGGTTCTCCAGAGTTTGGTTATATCGATATCCCAAGTAAATGGATTAAATTTTTTGATGCAGAGGTTGAGGGACTTATCCAATACACCGACGGTTCTGCTTATAATATCGTTACCATGAATGCTGTTTCCAAGGCAGAAGCTGAAGTATCAGATGGTGAGACTTTCAATGCAGAAACAATTGCTCAGCATGTAGCCTATAATTGGAGTCAAAAAGATAATATTGAGAAGATGTGGGGCTCTAAAAGTACTGTCTCAGGAATAGAAGCCTTTCAAATAAACATCATTCTGAAATCGGGGCAACTTGCTAATACATTAGTTTTTCAAAAAGATGACAAAGTCTATATACTATCCTTTGAAGGCGACGAAGAAACTCTTGATGATTTCATTACAAACATGAAAGATACTTGGAGCCTTGATGGCAAGGGAGCAGTCAGCGAATAATAGTTTAAAAAACAAGAGGCTTATTTATTAAGTCTCTTGTTTTTTCAGTGTAGAAGCTAATTATGTTTCACAAAAATATAGCAATAAATCGAAAAAACGTTCAACCACTAACGAATCCAAGTAAAAAGACTTACAAAAATTTGTAGGTCTTTTCTTGAAATCCGAACGTTAGAAAATCTTTTTTTGATTTTACTTGACATTTTCTGAAATAGGAATATGATAAAATGTGAACACTGCATAAGACAAATCTTATGCGTGTTCGAAAATAATAGAGCGTTGCATCCGTAAGTCAATTTGACACGGCTCTTAAAAAACAAAAGGAGAAAGAATGAATACTTATATCCAAAAGAAAATCGCAAACATGAAGCTGACGCTTTCTGAAATGTCTGGTGGCTATAAACGCATGGTGACTAGTATGAAGAAGCTCGGCTTTTCTGGTACCTTGAAGCTTATCTGGGACGATTTGTTTGCTCATCGCAGTCTAGGTCAATGGGCCTATCTCTTGATTCTAGGGAGTTTTCCGCTCTGGCTGGAGCTGATATATGAACATCGCATCGTGGATTGGACGGGGATGATTTGCAGTCTAACCGGGATTATCTGTGTAATTTTCGTTTCTGAAGGACGGGCTAGCAATTACCTCTTTGGCTTGATCAATTCTGTGATTTACTTGATTTTGGCTTTGCAGAAAGGTTTCTATGGTGAGGTCCTGACGACTCTTTACTTTACAATCATGCAGCCAATTGGACTCTTGGTGTGGATTTACCAAGGTCAGTTCAAAAAAGAAAAGCAAGAGTTTGTTGCTCGTAAGCTAGATGCCAAAGGATGGACAAAGTATCTATCGCTTAGTGTGCTTTGGTGGTTGGTCTTTGGCTTGATTTATCAGTCTGTGGGTGCCAATCGTCCTTATCGTGATTCAATCACGGATGCGACAAATGGTGTAGGGCAAATCCTGATGACGGCTGTTTATCGCGAACAGTGGATTTTCTGGGCAGCGACCAATATTTTTTCTATCTACCTTTGGTGGGGTGAAAGCCTTCAGATTCAAGGGAAATATTTGATCTATTTAATCAACAGCTTGGTCGGATGGTACCAGTGGAATAAGGCTGCTAAAAAATCATAGTCCTACAAACGGAAAAGCAATCGGATGTGACAATGTCTCTCTTTCCTTTCGTCCTAAAAATATGGTAAACTAGTATTAGTAAAATTTATTAGATTTAGGAAGGAATGACCATGAAAAAGAAGTACTTTCTGCTCTCCCTGATAATCTTAGCCGGCCTCTCCCTGTCCTCTTGTAGCCTTATTAAGAGCTATAGCAGTCGGAAACCATCTAATTCTTCCAGTCGAGTTTCCCTGAGAGATGACAGCGATACAAGTAGTAGCAGTCGTAAAGAAAAAGATTCGTCAAAGACTACTGGTACGCAGCGGGTTGGCTCTGATGATTATGGCTATATTAGTATTCCTGATAATTGGATTAAGTTTACAGATGTAGATGGTGGCGATAGCGTCCAGTATACGGATGGAAGTGGCTATAACATTGTCACGATGAACGCTTATACAAAAGAAAAAGCCAATATCGGAGAGGGTGAAGAATTCAACGCTGAAACCATTGCCCAACGCATTGCTTATCACTGGAAGGATAATAAGGAAGTCGATGATTTTTGGGGAGCAAAGAGTACCGTAGCTGGAAATGAAGCCTTTCAGATTAATGTTGTTTTAAAATCCACTCAAAACCTAACGGTTTGGGTCTTCAAACAAGGCGATAAGGTCTATATGATGTCCTTTGAAGGTGATGAAGACACTCTGTATGAGTTTATCCCCTATATCGAAGATACATGGAGCGTCAGCAAGGACGGTGGAAAAAGCATTTAGCGACCGCATTTGATGATTGCTCTCTAAGTTCATAAAAAGCAAATCTGGGACTCGTTCTCAGATTTTTTGTTAGATGAGATATCTAATATTCTTTAAATTTGACAACATTTAAGAGCGCTCATTTTATGATATAATAAAAACAATTTGAATACAGAAAGAAAAATATATGACCCAAGAAATCGACCTTGAAAAATATCATCAGCTAGCTTTGCAGAAGCAGAAAGAGCATCGAAAATTTTTAGCCAGTCTCAAGAAAAAGCCACCAAAAAACCTAGATAAGATTGCCCAGCAAATCCATGATGAGGTCTTTGAGGAGATTGATTGTACAGCCTGTGCCAATTGCTGTAAAACTCTGGGGCCAGACTTTAAGGAAGCTGACATTGTCCGAATTGCCAAGTATTTCAAGATGAAGCTGCCGGCTTTTGAAGAGGAATTTCTACAGGTAGACGAAGACGGTGACAAGGTTTTCAAGGCCATGCCTTGTCCTTTTTTAGGTGGAGACAATCTCTGCTCAATCTATGATGTCCGTCCTAAGGCCTGCCGTGAGTTCCCCCATACAGACCGCAAGAAGATTCATCAGATTAATCATCTGACAATCAAAAATACCCTGACCTGTCCTGCGGCTTATCTCTTTGTGGAGAAGCTGCGGGATAGTTTGTAAAATCCTCCTCTAAATCTTGTACAAAAATTCTAGGGCGGAAGTATCTTATATCTGTTAGATTATAGTTAGAATTGAACACGGCCTAAAAGCTGTGTGAAAAAGATAAAATTTTCTTGGAGCAGGAGCCCCTCCGTTAATTTTCCTATTTTCACTTTGCTTTTAACGGTCTTAGTATCTTTTGTGAGGTGAAAAAGAATATGATGCATCAATTCAATCGAACCATGGAATATCTGGAAAGTAAGTTGGATGCAGAAGTGGACTTGCAGAAATTCCAGCAATTATCAGGCTATTCTTATGCTCTTTTTAGCAGGCTCTTTTCCATCCTAGCAGATATGACTTTAGCAGAATATCTACGCAATCGCAGGCTGTCAGAAGCAGTGACAGACTTGCGGGAAAGATCTGAGAAAGTCATTGATATAGCACTGAAATACGGCTATGAGTCTGCGGATGCCTTCAGCGCAGCCTTCAAGAAATTCCATGGTGTTACTCCCTCGGAAGTTCGAAATGGAAAACCTTATCGGGTCTTTCCTAGACTTCAATTATCCTTAAAGATTACAGGAGGAAAGAACATGGATATCAAGATTCAAAAGAAACCTGCTTTTACCGTGGCAGGCGTCCTATTGGAAGCTATTGACAATAGCCAGTGCCCGTCTGCATGGGAGCAGCTCTATGTAAATCACACCTTTGAAAGCCTAGAAAGTCTGGGCAGTGGCCAATCCTTTGGTGTCTGCTCGGATGTCAAAGAAGGCGAAATCATCAACTATATGGCTGCCTATGATGTGAAGGATAAAGCTAAAGCAGAAGAACTAGGTCTGTCAATCAAAGAAATCGCAGAAGCTGAATATGCCATCGTACCCGTCAAAGGCGCTATACCAGGCAGCATCCACCATGCTTGGAAATATGTTTTGGAAGTCTTTTTCCCAGAAACTGGCTATCGCCACTCAGGAGCACCAGACTTTGAAGTTTACACCGAGGGAGACATGTCCTCGCCAGACTATCAAATGGAACTCTGGATACCAGTGGTGAAATAAAATGGTGATTGCAAGTCATTTTTTAGGCGTTGATTACAGAGGAGGATGATGCTATGCAGATGTATTTTGGGGACGTTTCTCTTTGTTATACATATTCACTTGCGATGGCGCTGCATTCGTACGGTTATGATGTTCGCCCTGAGTTTTTGGAAGCCATTATGGTAATGGGAAATGGCGCCAGTATTGTAAAGGAAGATGAAAAACACCCCTTAGTTTTCTTTGATAATGGAATGCCAGATAGTTCTATCAGCCATTCTTTAAACATTCTGGGTTTTACATATGATGAATACTATATAAAGGATTCAAATGATTTGAATCTTCCCTCTATCAGAGAGATCTTAAGTAAGTTCTTGCTCAGCGGGTCAGTTGTTCTTGGCCCTTTGGACATGGGTTATCTGACTTATAACCCCAATCATATTCATTTGTATGGGGTGGACCATTTTGTTTCAGTTTATGATCTAGATGATGAGTTTATCTATTTCCATGATCCAGCAGGCTTTGCTAGTATGAAAATGAGTTTCTCAGAATTTTTAAAAGCCTGGGAAGCTAAAAATATCGACTATAAAAGAGGTTCTTTCTCCATGTGGGGAAACTTCAAAAAAATCAAATCTCCTACTTCCAAAGAGATTTACCAGAAAACATCTATACTGATGAAGCAACGATATGAGTACGGCGAGGAGAATGTGATTGCAAAATATGCTAAGTCGGTAGCGGACAATGGCTTGAATGAAGAACAAAAGCATCTTCATCAATACTTTAGTTTCAAATTAGCTTCTATCAGAAATCTATACATGAGCAACTTCTTAAAAGAATACGATGCTGTCAGATCAGAAATAAAAGAAAATTTAGCAAGATTGTTCGGCCAAGCTCATCTATTTTGTATCAAGGAAGATTATCAGAAACTGTCAGAAGTCTTGTATGATATTGCAGCGTTAGATAGTAAATTTAGAGATTTGTGTATTCACTATAAAGAAGAGTAGAGGAAGTGAGAAAAACGAAGATGCTGTTTGGGAAATAAAAGAATGTAATGCAGCAGGATTGAAACCAGGGGTGCCAGACTATCAAATGGAACTCTGGATACCTGTGGTGAAATAAAATGAGAATCAGCCGTTTATTTTTGAGCGGCTGGTTTTTTATGCATTGTGGTATAATGAAGCTACTACAGTTTCAGAAAGGATTTCTACCTTGTCATACAAATTTCTACTTTTCGACCTTGACCATACGTTGCTGGATTTTGATACGGCAGAAGACATCGCCTTGACTCAGTTTTTGGAGGAGCAGGGCGTGACGGAGATTCAGACCTACAAAGACTATTATATTCCCATGAACAAGGGGCTTTGGCGGGAACTGGAGCAGGGGAAAATCACCAAGCCAGAGCTGGTCAACACTCGCTTTTCTCGTCTTTTTGCCCATTTTGGCATTGAGAAGGATGGCGCCGAGTTAGCCTTCCTTTATCAGCAGCATATTGCTCAGCAAGGACAAACTTACGCTGGTGCAAGCGAGCTTTTGGACAGTCTGACAGAAGCTGATTATGAGATTTACGGAGCGACCAATGGCATCACGGCTATTCAGACTGGCCGCATGGCCCATTCCGACATTTCTCCTTATTTTAATCATATTTTTATCTCGGAAAAGATGGGGACTCAGAAGCCTGAAGCTTTATTTTATGAAAAAATAGCAGAGCAGACACCAGATTTTGACCTGTCTCAGACTTTGATGATTGGAGACTCCTTGACAGCTGATATTGCTGGCGCTAATAATGCTGAATTGGACTCTATCTGGTACAATCCCAAGCAGCTAGAAAATGAAAGTCTTTTTCAACCGACCTATACCGCTTATTCTTATGACGACATTATCAGACTATTGGTTCCATAAGGAGACTTCAAATGAAAAAAATCCTTGCCTTGTTTTCTATTCTTGCCAGTTTGTTGCTACTGACAGCCTGTTATGCTAAGAAAGAAGAAGTCGACGAAAGCATACGAACAACGAAGGCTCTTTTTAAAAAGCTCCCTTTTCAGCCCGTCAAGGTTAGTTCTGATGGCAGTTATCATTACGAGGGAGGCGGTGCGACAATTGATTTGTATTTCACCGAGGAAGATATCCAAAAGTACTCTATTCTAAAATACCACCCAGATCGAAAAGGCAGTAAAATCGAATTTTATGAGATATTTTATGGAGAGCGAACAGCAGATCAGCTGCTGGATTGTTTGGTAGACCAAGAAATAACTAGCTTAATTGATGAGATTGAGGGCGAAATGGAAGATGATATGACTGCTGTATACCAGCAAAAATCAGGATTTGACAGAGCTCTATTTCAGACTATAAGCGTTTCGTCCTCTAAAAAGGTTGATGATTCAGAAAGCCTAAATAAATATCTCATGCTATATAGTAAGTTTTTAGTCGAATTCAGGAAGAATCCAGAAAATCATGATAAGCTAAAAGAGATTGTCCAAAAAATGGATAAAGCTGGTCTTTTAAAATGGTCTTTCGAATTTCATTCAGACCAAGTACTGGATGAGAAAAATATATCAGAAGACGAGGTAAAAAGCAGGTCCTATAATAGTCGTAGTGGAGACACAGAGTATTATGCACCGGAGACCATTAATAAGTATATGGATTTAGGTGCTTTTCCTAAAGACGCTTCAGTCAAATTGTATTTTAAAAAATATGAAAATTTGTCTGAACAGATTATTTTAAATAACGAGAAAGACTAATCTAAAAAAATTTTAACTCTGTCAAGAAAAAAACTTGACAGCTGTTTTTAATCTGCTATAATAGAACATGTGCTTAATAGCTCTGCTATTTCACCAAAAGAAAAAATAAAGAAAAGAGACCTTAATAATGGCAGTAAAAATCCGTTTGACTCGTATGGGTTCAAAGAAAAAACCTTTCTATCGTATCAATGTTGCAGACTCACGTTCACCTCGTGACGGACGTTTCATCGAAACAGTTGGTACTTACAACCCACTTGTAGCTGAAAACCAAGTGACTTTGAAGGAAGACCGTATCCTTGAGTGGTTGGGTAATGGTGCACAACCTTCTGATACTGTACGCAACATCCTTTCAAAAGAAGGTGTATTGAAGAAATTCCACGATTCAAAATACTCTAAATAATAGAAGCGTAGGTTGACATATGGACACGATTGAAAATCTAATTATTGCGATAGTGAAACCTTTGATTTCACAGCCAGATGCCTTAACTATCAAGATTGAGGATACACCTGAATTTTTAGAATATCACCTGGATCTTGATCAGAGTGATGTTGGACGTGTAATCGGTCGTAAAGGTCGTACTATCTCCGCTATAAGGACGATTGTTTACTCTGTCCCAACCGAGTACAAAAAAGTTCGCATCGTCATTGATGAGAAATAAGAAGAACGGGACCAGTATGTCCCGTTTTTTTCTATTTCTCTTAGCGAACTGAGTGCACAGCACTCAAGTGAGCTTAGAGAAATTGATGCCCAGCAAAGCGTGGGTACAAGCCCCTTAATGAAATAAGCCGTTAGGCGCAGTTGAATTTAGGGGAATTGATGCAGTTCGAGCGTATGTGAGAACTAGACACTTCATTTAAGAGAAGAACGAAATGCAGGGGCGAGTTTAGAAAAATTCGAAACTGGAGGACATATGAAGCCAGAAGATTATGCTTGGAACGCTCATGAGCGCAAGTGTTATGAGAATAGCCAAGTGATTTTACCGAGTCCATACAAGCTGAAAATCCTGGATGATGGTGAGGAGAGATTGGAATTGGAGCTTGTTTTGGAACAGCTTCCTCAGGGGCAACTGGCTCGATGGGCTATGAAAATGGCGTCAAGCTTTATAGCTCTGATAGATGCGGAAGATGAGTCTGAAAAGCAGAAGATTTTGACTCAGGTAAGAGCAATTTTTCAGGCTCGACTTGATGGTAGGGCATCTGCCTATGAACTAAGGCAGGCTGGTTTCTTGGCTAACAAACTGTCGCAGCAAGCCCAATCACAAATCGGTAAATATGCTGCGCGTGTCTTTGCCCAAGCAGTTGCAACAGGCCACATGCGGGGCCATGCTATTGTCGCAGCGGATTATGCCATCAAAGTCAGAAATTTGCAGAGTCCAGATGATATGCAGCGGGCTGTCAAGGAAAGAGAAAGACAGATAGAGCTGGCCTCTGCTTTTATTAGATCAGGAAAGGAAACTTTATGAAGCATTTATTTTCACGCTTGTCACCAGCGCAAAAGATTATCTTGTCTTTTCTTCTGGTGATATTCTGTGGCTCCTTGCTACTCAGTCTGCCTTGGGTGCAGACGGCAAGTTCCCAAGCGAGCTATCTGGATCATCTTTTTACAGCTGTCTCGATGGTCTGTGTGACAGGGCTTTTTACTCAATCGGTTGTGGATACATACAATGTCTGGGGACAGCTCCTTTGTATGTTGCTGATTCAGATTGGTGGTTTGGGAATCCTGACTTTTATCGGATTTTTCACCATGGAAAGTCGGAAAAAGCTCAGCCTCAAGGATCGCCGTATTCTGCGGGATAGTTTTAGTTATGGTAACAATCGTACCTTAGGTCAATTTGTCCGTTCGATTTTTATCACGACTTTTGCTATCGAAGGACTGGGTGCGCTCCTTCTCATGATTCGCTTCATTCCCAAGTTTGGTATGAGAAAAGGGATTTTTAATTCTATCTTTTTAGCCGTTTCTGCATTTTGTAATGCGGGCTTTGATAATTTTGGTAATGATAGCCTACTGGGCTTTCAGACAGATGTTTTGGTTAATATCACCTTGGCTCTCCTCATCATCACTGGGGGACTGGGCTTTATGGTCTGGTTTGACTTGGCGACTAAATTGGGAGGAAAACAGAAGGGGCTTCACTTTCATACTAAGGTAGTCTTGCTGCTAACTGCTGGTCTTCTCGTCTTTGGGACGGTCACGAGTCTTTGGACGGAGTACAATAATCCTGGAACGATTGGCAATCTTTCCTTTGGCGATAAGCTACTGGTCAGCTTTTTTCAGACAGTCAGTATGAGGACAGCTGGCTTTGCTTCCATTGATTATACAGCTGCTCGTCCAGTAACCCTGTTTATCTATCTGCTCCAGATGTTTCTGGGAGGGGCTCCGGGTGGTACAGCGGGCGGTCTGAAAATTACGACCTTCCTAGTTCTTTTGCTTTTTGCTCGAAAGGAAATCCTGGGCTTGCCTCATACCAATATGGGACGGAGAACGCTGTCTCCTCAGCTAGTGCAGAAGGCTTTTGGTGTGACAGTGATTTTTCAGCTGACATTTCTGCTTGGTCTTTTGGCTCTTGGGCTAGTGACCGATAGCAGTCATCGTTTTATTTACCTGATATTTGAGACTGTGTCGGCATTGGCTACAGTTGGTGTCACGGCCAATATCACTACCAGCCTCAATACAGCTGGTATGATTGTGATTATGTTGCTAATGTTTATTGGACGGGTGGGGCCGCTGACTCTTATGGTCAGTCTCAACCATTATCAACCGAAGAAGGCTGCAACCTTGCATTACAGCAAGGCGGACATTATGATTGGATAGGAGAAAAGAAATGGCAAATCAAACAGTTGGAATCCTCGGCTTGGGGATTTTTGGACAGAGTATCATTGAGGCCTTGATTTCTCAAGATGTAGAAATCATTGCGATTGATAATCACGAAGAGACAATCAATCAGTATGAAGACATGATTGCCGTTGGTGTGATCGGGGACATTACTGATATGGAGCTTTTAGAGGCGGCAGATGTTGGGTCCTGTGATACGGTCATCGTAGCGACGGGAGAAAGTCTGGAATCCAGCGTCCTAGCGGTCATGCACTGCAAGGCATTGGGCGTTAAAAATGTCATTGCCAAGGTCAAAGATGAAGTAACTCAGCAGGTGCTGGAAAAGGTGGGAGCTGATCTGGTTATTCTGCCTGAAGTGGAGGCTGGTATTTCATTGGCCAAGACCATTCTCTTTAACCATTCGATTGAGGTCTTCCAGTTGGATGATGATGTAGTGGTGGCTGAGTTTGAGTTGCCTGCTAGCTGGGTCGGGAAAACGGTCCGTGAAGTAGATGCTCGCAGGCTTTATCATCTTAATATTATCGGCTACCGTCTGAAAAAAAATCAGCCTTTGGAAAGCCATTTTACCCCAGACTTTGTCTGGCCAGCAGGCGTCAGCATTATGGCTGTGACTGATAACCAGCATTTGGATAATTTACGTGAAATAGTGAGTAGCAGCTAGGATAATTCCTCCTTGCTGGGGGCCAACCGATTCTATCTAGGCATTCGGCACCTTTCTATTATATGAAGAAAAAATCGATACATAGGAGCTCTTTCAGGGCTCTTTTTTGAAACCAGTTGCAAAATTTATTATACTATCACTAGAAAAGGAGTGATTTTATGAGCTTAACCAGCCAGATCATTACAGCAGATTTTCCAGATTTGGATAAGGTAGAAGCCTTGAATAATGAAGCTTTCCCAGAGGAGGAAAGGATACCGCTCAGTGAATTTTTACGATATGAGGAACAGGAGGATGCTAATTTTTTCGCCTTTTATCATGAAAAGGAATTTGTTGGTTTTGCCTTTGCCATCTCCAACGCGCAAGCCTTTTATGTTAGTTTCTTTGCTATTATGCCCCACTTGCGCAGCCATGGCTATGGCGGTGAAATCATCGAAAAGCTGGTCAATTTCTATCAGCGAACCATGATTTTAGAAATCGAGCGCTTAGATGAGCCGTGTGATAATATTGAACAGCGTCAAGCTCGCTGGGATTTCTATCACAGCAAGGGTTTCCGCTCGTCGAATGCATTTCTAGAATATGACGATCTTAGTTTTGAAATTCTTTATCGAGGGGATTCTTTTGACGAAGAAGCTTTTTCGATACAAAGTCCTTGCCAGCCTTCCTCGCACTCATCCCAGTAGAAAAAGCGCTCCAGATTTTTAGGTCTGCCAAATAGTTTAGCTATGATTTTGGCTATTACAGGAATGCCCGTATTTTCCAGTAGCTCAATATAGGGGCCTTGACTAAAGTATATTAAGGCATTGTTGGGTTTTTTCCTTCTGCCGTATTCGACGACAAAACCCTTTTCTTCCCATTCCTTGACCGCTTGCCGTAAGCCTTTTACCTTGTAAATCAGATGGCCGCTTCTTATCATAGTAGCCCCTCCTTTTCGTATTCTGCCTTTACCTTAGCATAGATTTTTAGGAAAAACAAGCCTTGAGATTAGCCTTCATTCACAGTGCAAGCAACTGCCTCTTCTAACACGAATCTTGGTTGAATATGAAAAAATTTTGGTATATAATTTTGGGTATTGGGATGTCCTTATTCTGCTAGTAAAATAGCTAGCTCTCAGATACTAGTGTGCGCCCAGATAATATTTGTAAGAATTGATTGGAAACATTATGAAAGAAAAAATAATCAAAACGAAAGTAGGACAGCTATTTGTGTCCTATCAACCAGCGGAAAAGATTGCTGTATTTTTAAGCGGTGCAGGGAGTCTACCGACCTATGAAAATTTTTTGCCAGTTATTCGGAAGTTACCTAAGAATTGGTGCTATTTAACAATAGATTACCCTAATGCTGGCCAATGTCCACTCGAAAATCAAGAAAATTTTGTTTTGGACGATTTGGTTCAATCTATTATAGAGGTTTTATCGCATTTTAAAGTCATTCAGTATGCTGTTTGCGCACACAGTATTAGTGGCCTTGTAGCTGTTAAAATTGCTGAGTCAGAGCCGCTTTGTCAGGGACTGATCTTGATTGAGCCGACCACTTATTCTGTTCTATATGGCGAATTAGCTCAGAATCCTTATCCCGAATTTTTATCCTTACAGGAGAAAGTTCAGACGCTCGGTGGAGGATATGAATATCTGAAAAAAATAGGACAAGAGAGTTTTCCAGCAGCTGATTTTAAAATCTTATGAGCTAAGGCAGAAAAGAGTTCAGATAGATTAAAATCTGTACAAGAAGGATTTCAACATTACTGCAGTATCGCAAAAAGCGATTTTCAAAACTTAGATATTTCTTTTCAATTCCCGATTTTTATCCTGAGTCTGGCCTATCGAGAACAAGAATATAAAGATTCCGAATTTGCTTCACAAAATACCCAGATTATTTTAGAAGGCAGCCATCATTATTTACATTGGAGTCAGTCAGAAAAGATAGTTGAGCTTCTTTTAGAAATGGGATGAGCAAGTTGTATGCAAACTTTAATTAGTATATCGAAAGCGGGAGTAAATACACATGCTAAATAGCTGAGATTTTAATCTCAGCTATTTAGTGCGTATTTATGAGAGTATTATCCTAGAATCTCAGCAATAGCATCTCGAATCTCCTGAACGGTTGCGGATTTGCTATGGTCACTGGTATCAAACTCAATGTATTTGCCATCAGCATCAACAGTTCCACCTACAGGCCCTTCGGATCCGTCCACAGATGTTCCGATGGCTGGTGGCAAACTTTTATCCGCATCATCAGTATCAATAACTATGATGCGAGTATTGGACTCGAGATCATCTATCATTGGAAGAGACGATGCGGAGGTCATGTTCTGACTAGCATAGTATTCTAGAAAAGCCTTGATGGTTGGATTGTCAATTTGAGCAATTTTTTCATCAAGGGCTGAGAGATTTCTAGTTTCCCTCGTTTCATTTTCCATTGCTTGGCCCTTTTTGACCTGTGTCAAAGCAGTCAGACTGGCGGCTGTTGTGGCTAGAAGAGCAGTAGAGAGAAGAAGTTTACTTAACTTTTTTCCCATAGTCGTCACCAACTTCTTTCTAGTTTTGCGTAAACACACTTAGGTGTTTATAGTGTAAAAGCTCTATATGTATAATTATACGTTAAACAGCAATTTTAATCAAATAAATATAGGCAAGGGAATTCCCTCTTATCTCCCTTGTACATTCCCCTATATCATGATAAAATACTAGGCAGAGTATAATATGTTGGAGTCGAGATGAATTATTTTAATGTTGGAAAAATCGTCAATACGCAAGGTTTGCAAGGCGAGATGCGGGTTTTGTCAGTGACGGATTTTGCAGAAGAGCGTTTTAAAAAAGGCAATACCCTTGCCCTGTTTGACAAGAAGGATCAGTTTGTCATGGATGTGGAGATTGCCAGCCATCGCAAGGTCAAGAACTTTGATATTATCAAGTTTAAGGGCATGTACCATATCAATGACATCGAAAAATTTCGTGATTTTAGCCTGAAAGTGGCTGAAGAGGATTTGTCAGATCTAGAAGATGGTGAATTTTACTACCATGAAATCATCGGCCTTGAAGTCTATGAAAATGACGTTCTTCTTGGTAGGATTAAGGAAATTCTGCAGCCAGGAGCCAATGATGTCTGGGTGGTCAAACGCAAAGGCAAGCGCGATTTGCTTTTACCTTATATTCCGCCAGTGGTGCTGGGGATTGACATTGAGCAAGGACGGGTTGATGTAGAGATACCGGAAGGACTGGATGATGAAAATTGATATTTTGACCCTCTTTCCGGAGATGTTTGCGCCCTTGGAGCACTCGATTGTAGGTAAAGCAAGGGAAAAAGGTCTCTTGGAAATCAACTATCATAATTTCCGAGAAAATGCAGAAAAATCGCGGCATGTAGATGACGAGCCATACGGCGGGGGTCAGGGGATGCTGTTGCGTGCCCAACCTATTTTTGATGCTTATGATGCCATTGAAAAGAAGCAACCTCGTGTGATTTTGCTGGATCCTGCTGGCCGGACTTTTAACCAAGCATATGCGGAGGAACTGTCTAAGGAAGAGGAACTCATTTTCATTTGTGGTCATTACGAAGGCTATGATGAGCGGATCAAGACTTTAGTGACAGATGAAATCTCGCTTGGGGACTATGTCCTTACTGGGGGAGAGTTGGCAGCTATGACTATGATTGATGCGACCGTTCGCCTGATTCCAGAGGTTATTGGCAAGGAAGCCAGTCATACAGATGATAGTTTTTCATCTGGACTCTTGGAGTATCCTCAGTACACTCGTCCTTATGACTATCGGGGCATGGTCGTTCCGGAAGTCCTTATGAGCGGCCATCATGAAAACATCCGCAAGTGGCGTCTCTATGAAAGTCTGAAAAAGACCTATCTAAGACGGCCTGACTTACTAGAAGGCTATAAGATGACGGCCGAAGAAGAAGCGGTGTTAGAAGAAATTCGACAAGCTCAATCGGACTGACAAGCAAGGTTAACTCTTAGAAAGGATCTAGGAGTTTTTGCTTTATTTGATAAAGAAATGCTCATTTTTGTTGGAAAAACCAGCTTATTTTTCTAATAAAACATTTTTGTAACTAAAATGTAATAAAAAAACTATTAAAACTATACGTTTGCTACTAGTTAATACTAGCGTTTTGTGATAGTATATTACTATGCGGGCTGCTATACCCAGGTTAATTATAGTATGTGAGATTATAAAAAGGAGATTGATTATGGAAAAGAAAATAGGCAAGTCTGTTGTAGCGACTGGTATCGCGGCTACAACTATTATTTCTGGTGGACTGACCCATCAAGTGCACGCGGATGAGTTGGTTGAATCAACTGTAACAGCTCCAAAAGCGACTGAAGTAACTGAGAAACCAGTTACAGCAGCAGATGTAGCTGTTGCCCAAGAAAATGCTGAAGCAGCCAAAGCTAAACTTGATGAGCAAAGATCGATAGTAGATACTGCTAAAACAGAAGCTGAAGACGCAAAAACTAGCGTGAAAGTGGCTGAAGCCGCTGTTGAGACTGCTAAAGAAGTGCAGGCAGAAGCAACAGAAGAAAATGTTGCTAAGGCAGAGACGGAAGCAAAAACAGCAGAGCAAGAGGTTGGCGCAAAAGACACTGCTGTTCGAGAAGCAGCGGCTAAAGCTGCCAAGGCAGACCAAGCTGTTAAAGATCAAGCGAATACTATTAAGGCGAGCCAATCTCTGGTAGACGTTGCCGAGACTGAATTGAAACAAGCTAAAACACCACTTAACTCAGAGGAGCAAGCTGTAGCAACTGCTAAGAGCCAGCAAAGTCAAGCACAGACCGCTTTAGACAATGCAAAGACTGAGCTGACAAAGGCGGAACAAGTAGCCTCTTCTGCTCCACAAGTGCAGGCTGAAATCCAGAATAAAATCAACCAGGCAAAGGCATCTTTGAGCCAAACCAATCAAGCTATCAGCTCTCTTGAAGGACAAATTTCTGCTGCTGAGAAAGCAGCAGCAACAGCTCCTGTTGACCTTCGCAATACGACTTATTCCCAATTTTTAGAAAATGTTCGTAACAATGCAGCTAATCAAGAAATTCGTGATGCTGCTAACAATGCACTTGCTGTTTACCAACGTGGACAGAATGAATTTGGTATCTCAGTTAATTCTGACCCAACTAGTCCAGCTAATCTGGAAAATAATCTGCAAGCTTTAGAGTTGGTCAAGGCGATTAATGCTTACCGTCGTAATGCCGGCTTACAAGAGTTGTTGGTTGATCCGTATGCGAATGTGGCTAGCCAGATTCAGACTATCTACTTTGAGCGCAATAACTGGCATATGGGCAAGCTGATTGGTAACGAAAATGTGGCGATTAGTTTTGACCCGCAAGGGGCTGTCAATTTCTGGCATAGTGAAAAAGAACTCTATCAACGGATTGCGGCGCAATATGGACTGCCTACTGATGAAACTCAGATTGATGCTAATGCAATCTACATGAGAGTTGGTGCTGATGTATTTGCTAAAATTGGCCACTATGTGCAGATGATGGACAATAAAGCTAATGCTATCTCGGCGGCTTATGATAAACATCCAAACCAATTTGGTACACCTCATGGTACATCCGAGGTTGGTTTCCATCACATTAGCAACTTTGACCAACGTGTTAATAACGGTACTCTATTGACTGTTGCAGCTATGGAGCAGTTGTTGCGTGCTGGTGGTGGTCGTTCTGCAGGTTCTAATGCTAATGTTACAGCACTTAAGAATCAATTAGCTGAACTTAAGGCTCAAAAAGTCGGTCAGGAATCAGCTATCAATATCCTCAATGCTCAATTAGCTGATGCTCAAAAGGCAGCGGCAACTCAAATTTCAGCAGTTGAAGCAGCTCGTCAGAAGGTAGCGACTGCTGAAAATAATTTAGCTTTAACCAAGCAGAATGTTGCTCTCAAGCAAGAAGCTCTTGACAGAGCAACAGCTAAGATTGCAGCAAGCTTGGCTCCTTACCAAACTAACTTGAGCAATGCTCAGGCAGTTCTAGCGGCAGCTAAGGATAAGTTGGCAGAACTTCAGTCAGCTCAAGAAGCTGCGAAAGCTAATTTGACAACTGCTCAAGAGGACTTGCAGTCTGCTCAAAAAACATTAGCAGCAGCTAAAAAGAAAGTTATTGACCTTCAAAATGCTCCTCAGTTACTTGCAGAAGCAGAGCGGGAATTGGCAGAAGCACAGCTTGATTATGAAGCTAAACAAGCAATCTTAAATCAAGAGACTGCAACTTTAGCTGTTCTTGAGGAATCCTACAACAGTCTTCAAGCGAATTATGAAACTCTCTTGAATATCTTGAATCAAGCATCACTCCTATATGGAAATGCTCTGAATAGCAACTATCGCTCAGGTGAAGATAAACAGACTCTAACAGCCGTAAAAGGCGGAGCTGCTGGTCCAGGTGCAGAGGATGAATCTAAGAAAGATTCAGATGCTAAGACTGCAGAAGTTCATGCGAACACTCGTGAAGTCAAAGGAGCCACTACGGGTGCCGTTCAAGCGGCAGGTGAAGGATTAATTGCTGATTTTGTTGTAAATCCTGCAGCTCAGCTTGCTAGCGTGGCTACGACAGCTGATAAGGCTCCAACGGTACCTGCTATTCTGCCAAATACTGGTTCAGAAGCAGAACGCCTTGCAATTTTTGGTATGGCACTTGGTGCAGCTGCCTTTTTGGGAACCAACAAGCGTCGTCGCAGAGACGAAGATTATAATTAAAGAAATACAAAATGAGGCTGGAATAATTTCCAAACTCATTTTTTGTCTACTGCAAATAACCAATCTCATATAAAAGGAATGAGAAGCTAAGTTTCACATTTTCTAAGAAAAAATAAAAACTTCCGATTTAAATTGTCGGAAGTTTTTGATATACATAATAGATTTTATTTGACTGCTCCGCCTGTTACACCTTCTACGTAGTATTTCTGCATGAAGATGAAGAGAAGAGTGATTGGGATAGCGATGATAATCGCTCCAGATGTGAAAGGTAAGAACCATTTATTGATGGCGTCCTTATTAAGCATTTGGAAAAGTCCCAAAGCCACTGTGTATTTTTCCTTGACATCGCCTAGAATGACAGAGGCGAAGATGAAGTCGACCCAAGGTCCCATGAAAGCTATAAGCGCTGTATAAACGATAATCGGTTTTGACAGCGGCAATGTAATAGTCCGGAAGATTTGGAAGCGGGTCGCTCCGTCGATCATAGCGGATTCGTCCAAAGAATATGGGATAGTATCAAAGAAACCTTTAGCAATATAGAAGCCTAGAGCCGCTCCAGCTGAATAAACCAGAATCAGTGATGTAAGGGTTTGTGTCAAATTGAGTGCTTTCAAGATGTAGTAAACCGCAATCATAGACATGAAACCTGGGAACATATTAAGAACCAGAGCCAACTTGAGGAAACGATTTTTATGCTTGAATTTGATACGGCTGAGTGAGTAAGCCATACCCACGGTAATCAAAGTAGACAGGATACAGGTCGCTGTCGCAACAATCAGGGTATTCATAAACCACTGAACAAAAGGATATGTGTTGTTATTAAACAGTCTGATATAGTTGTCAAGAGTATAGGTCTTAGGGAAGAAGTAAGGGACCGCATTAGAACCTTCACCACGGAAGCTGGTCAGAAAAATCCAGATAATCGGCGTTAACCAGATGAGTGCTAAAACAGCCAGCAAGACATAAATCCCTAATAAACTGAGTTTTTTTCTATTTTTCATTATTTAGCAGTTCCTTCCTTGAATGATGCGGATCTAGTATAAGCTAAGAGACTGAAGGCTGCAGAGATTGCAAAGATCAGGATACCGATAACAGATGCCAGATTGTAGTCCTTGGCAGAAACGGTCAGTTTATAGAGCCAGGTAACCAAGAGGTCAGTTGAGCCTGCCTGATAGTAGGAAGAGTTAGTAGGTCCACCGCCTGTCAGGAAGTAGATAACGTTGAAGTTGTTAATGTTTCCGATAAACTGCTGAATGAGTGATGGCGCCATAATCAAGAGAATTTGAGGGAAAGTAATGCTCTTGAAGATTTGAAGCTTGCTAGCTCCATCAATCTCAGCAGCCTCGATTTGCTCGCTAGGGAGGTTCATGATAATTCCAGTCGCTACCAGCATGGTAAATGGAATACCAATCCACATATTGACAAGGATGATTGAGAACTTAGCCCAAACAGGGTCACTCAAGAATGGAATTGGATGCTGAATGAGATGGAGGCTTTGCAATAATCCGTTCAAAGGTCCATTGTCATTCAGGAAATTACGCATCAAGAGCAGGGATACGAATTGTGGCACAGCAATAGTGATAACGAAGAGTGTGCGCCAAACTTTCTTGTACTTGAGGCCTTTTGTATTGAGCAAGAGAGCTAAAACGATTCCGAAGAAGAAAGTAGTAGCTGTCGCAGCAACCGCCCAAATCAAGGTCCAGCCTAAAAGTGGGAAGAAGGTGCTAGCCATACGACCTGAGAAAACATCACCAAAGCTAGAGAAGCCAACCCAGTCAAAGAGTGACTTAGGAGCTGGATGCTTATGGTCAAAGTTAGTAAAGGCCAAACAGATCATATAGATCAGAGGCAAGATGGTAAAGAGCAGTACTCCGATAAGAGGGATGCTCATTAGGCCCATGTGAAAGCGGCCGTCAGCCAACGTCTTAAAGTCCTCAACGAAGTTAGGAATCTTCTGACCAGACTGCTTGAGGGCCATCAAGTGACGAGCACTTTTCAGATTACACCAGTAGATGTAGGCGAAGACTGCACAGAAGATGAGAGAAGCAAGTCCAAAAATCAGCATCAGCATAGAGTTGTCACCGGCTACTTGAACTGTGATTTCCAAGCCGTTAACTTTTTTGATAGCCTCTCCTTGCTCTTGAGTCCCCAATGTAATCATGCCGCCAATAGCTGGTATGATTTGGACTGCAAAAGCAATCAGGAAAGCAATTTCTGAGAAGAGGAAGAGCAGCCCCTTGATAAATTGTTTGTTTACAAGGTTGCTCAGTCCCATTACCAGAAAAGAGAGTTTGACATCCCAGGTTCCCTCTTTAAAGACCTGAACCATGGATGCATTGTCATAGGATGACTGAGTCATAGTATTCTCCTTATATTTACAAAGAAAGAAGTGAGGAGGCTGCCCCCCTCACTTCAATGCTTATTTAAATTTGCTTGAGTATTATTTAGCTGCTGCTAAATCTTTATCAAACTGTTGTAATTTTGCGAGGTATTGATCTTCACCAAATTTACCGTTGTAAGCATCGCTGAGGATTGCAGCACTTTCAGTCCAGAAGACAGACATTTGGCTAAGTTTAGGCATAACTGTTGTGTAGGTATCAGAAGATCCCATTGTGATAACAGCTTGTGCCAAGGCATCTTTCTTCACATCTTCAGACTCTTGTACTTCTTTGTTAGCTGGGATGATGTGACGTCCTTCAAACTTGAATTGGTTTTCTTGGCTTTCTTTGCTAGTAAGCACTTGAGCCAGTTTGTAGCTTGCTGCGATACGGTCAGTGTCGCCGTTTGAAGGTGTTTGGTTAACTGCGTAAAGTTTTACACCGAGGAAGGCTTTTTGTTGAACGTCTTGTCCACCGATGTTAACAGTTGGGTAAACAGAGATACCAAGGTTGTCTTTGCCGACAGCTTTTTCAGCAGCTGCGTAGTCCCATGGACCTGATTGGAAAGCGTCAACTGAACCATCTTCAAATTTAGCAAGAAGGTTAGAAGCATCTACGTTTACAAAACCGCTGTTATTCTTTTGAGCTGCGATGAACTTCAGAACGTTCACACCGGCTTCGTTACCCCAGTTTGTTCCGTCTACTTGCTCACCATCTTTACCAAAGAGAGTGTCGCCAACAGAAAGGAAGAGTGGAGCAGTGATGTATCCATTAGCCTCTTTCAAGTTTCCACCAAATTTAGCTTTAGAAGTGATGGTTTCATAAGACTTAACATCATCAGCGGAAAGTTTTGATTTGTTATAGTAGGTTACTTGTGATTCGATACCGTATGGGAAAGCATAAGTTTTGCCTTTGTATTGAGCACCAATTGCTGCTTGTTCAGTATCGTTTTTCTTGACTTCTTCTGCCATTTTAGAAGGAACTTCTTGAATAGCTCCAGCTTCAACTAATTTACCAAGTTGGTCGTGTGGCAGAGAGAAAACATCGGCAGCAGTACTAGCATCTTTTGTCAGATTTTCCTGAGCGTTTGGATCTTCCATTTCGACTACGTCAACCTTGTAGCCTGATTCTTTCTCGAACTTGCTAACTGTATCAGAGTAAGAATCTTTAGAACCAGTTGGCACCCAAAGTTTCAAGGTCTTGCTATCGGCTTTAGAAGAAGAGCTCTCCTTGCTACTATTCGAGCTACAAGCTGCTAACAGTGTTCCTGCAGCCAGCAAGCTGACACTGCCCAATACTACTTTTTTCCATGTTTTCATTCCTATTTCCTCCCGGAATTTTTATTTACAGTTCTATTATGCAACCGTTTGCAATTTTTGTCAAGTCTTTTTTTGAAATTTTTTTAAAAATATATTAATTTTTCTAAAATTTTTCTATTTTATTTCTGTTTATTTAATCAAAGCCTATTAAAATGGCTGTGCAATCGCTTGCTTGATTTTTACTTAGAAAATGCTTTATTATGAAGAGAATCATGTTTCTTTTGAAATAGATTTTTGGTATTTGAAAGAAGATTTAAAAACAGGTTATAGTTCATCATTACCTATGGAAGGAATCAAACTTATGATTTTCTAATAATCTAGTGTCTATCTGTTGAATGCTTCCCTTTTCTGCTATAATAGACCTATGAACAAGCTAATCCAATCAAAGCTGGAACTGTTGCCGACCAGTCCTGGCTGTTACATTCACAAAGACAAAAACGGTACCATTATCTATGTCGGCAAAGCCAAGAATCTTCGCAATCGGGTTCGTTCTTATTTCCGTGGCAGCCATGATACCAAGACGGAAGCTCTGGTTTCTGAGATTGAGGATTTTGAATTTATTGTCACCGAGTCCAACATTGAGGCTTTGCTTCTGGAGATTAATCTAATTAAGGAAAACCAGCCCAAGTACAATATCATGCTCAAGGACGATAAGTCCTATCCTTTTATTAAGATTACCAACGAAACCTATCCGCGCCTGATTATCACGCGCCAAGTCAAAAAGGACGGCGGGCTTTATTTCGGGCCCTATCCGGATGTCGGTGCGGCCAATGAAATTAAGCGTCTTTTGGATCGACTCTTTCCTTTCCGCAAGTGTACAAATCCGCCTGAAAAGGTCTGCTTTTACTACCATCTGGGGCAGTGCAAGGCCCACACTATTTGTCAGGTAGACAGTCAGTATTTCAAGGAGCTAGCCCAGGAGGTGGCGGCCTTTCTCAAGGGTCAGGATGACCAGATTATTGAGGATTTACGGGGGAAAATGGCTGGCGCAGCGCAAACTATGGAGTTTGAAAAGGCAGCTGAGTACCGCGACTTGATTCAGTCCATTGGCACCTTACGAACCAAGCAGCGGGTTATGGCCAAGGATTTGCAGAATCGCGATGTCTTTGGCTACTATGTGGACAAGGGTTGGATGTGCGTGCAGGTCTTCTTTGTCCGCCAGGGCAAGTTAATCGAGCGTGACGTCAATCTTTTTCCCTATTACAATGATCCGGACGAAGATTTTCTGACCTATATCGGCCAGTTCTACCAGGAAAAATCCCACCTCAAGCCCAATGAAATTTTGATTCCAGCAGATATTGACGAAGAAGCTGTCCGAGCCATGGTGGATACCAAGGTGCTTAAGCCCCAGCGAGGCGAAAAGAAACAGCTGGTCAATCTGGCTATCAAAAACGCCCGAGTTAGTCTCCAGCAGAAATTTGACCTCTTGGAGAAATCTATTGAAAAGACCCAAGGTGCTATTGAGAATCTAGGGCAGCTCCTTAACATTCCAACGCCTGTTCGTATTGAGTCTTTTGATAACTCCAATATCATGGGTACCAGTCCTGTATCAGCTATGGTAGTCTTTGTCAATGGTAAACCTAGCAAGAAGGATTATCGCAAATATAAGATCAAGACTGTCGTAGGACCTGATGACTACGCAAGTATGCGTGAGGTCATCAAGCGGCGCTATAGTCGGGTGATTCGAGATGGACTGACTCCGCCTGATCTGATTGTCATTGACGGTGGACAGGGCCAGGTCAATGTCGCTAAAGAAGTTATCCAGGATCAGCTGGGACTAGATATTCCCATCGCTGGACTGCAAAAAAATGACAAGCACCAGACTCATGAATTGCTCTTTGGTGACCCTTTGCAGGTTGTAGAATTATCCCGAAATTCGCAGGAATTTTTCCTACTCCAGCGTATCCAAGATGAAGTTCATCGTTTTGCTATTACCTTCCACCGCCAGCTCCGGTCTAAGAATTCCTTCTCATCACAACTAGATGGCATTGAAGGCTTGGGACCAAAACGCAAGCAAAATCTTATGAAACACTTCAAATCTTTAACCAAGATTAAAGAAGCCACTGTCGACCAAATCGTCGAAGTCGGCGTGCCGCGAGCAGTGGCAGAAGCAGTGCGGGAGAAGTTGAATCCGAAAACTCAGGAGCAGGAACAGGCACAGTTGCGAGAGGTGGCAGAACCAGTTGTAGACATAGATTGAAAGATTAGTTTATCGGATTTTAGAGAGTCTTATAAAATAAACTTAAATGAAAGCTTTGCAAAAATTGGGAAAATTATAACTATTATAATGGAGTTGTCTTTGGGAATGGATAATCATCAGTTGCAAAAAATATCTGATATCTTGTATGCTGAAAGCAATGCTAAGGCTGTATCGTATATTAAGAGTCTTCAAACCGAAGATGAACTGTTTGTTTTACTTGATAATTTTAACTGGGATAATGGTTTTGAAGTGCCCCAAGCAGTTATTGAACATTCTAAGTGTACTCTTTCAATTGCTTTATTAGTCTTTTATCGTGCAGATGGCATCAGGTATTTATTAGAAGCAGAAGCAGCCTTTGTAAATTCTTCATCTAAGGAGTGGGAAGAATTTGTAAAAGATGTCTATGATAGAATTATCAGAAGGAAATTTCCGGATGGTAATATCTCTTTTCGACCCGAAATAACGAGAATTCAAAAGTTCAAACTTAAAAAATTAAAATCGGCATTAAATCTACTTTTCATTGATGGAGTTTCTGGAAAAGATTTGAATATAGTAATTTAATTAAATAATTAGAATAACCATCCAGACATTGTGGATGGTTTTTGTGTTATGTCCTAAAGCCATAATAAAAGGATTGGCGAGCGCCAATCCTTTTATTATTTCAACTCAGAGGAATCTGGTAGGTAGGAGCCACCAAGGTAGGTATTGCTGAGTTTTTCATGGCTTCCGTCTTGATAGAGTTCTCTTAATGCATTATCAAATTGTTCCTTGAATGCTTTTTCTTCGCTAGAAAATATAATATAGTTGTTAGGACTGTCAGTGGAAGGAAGATCAACAACAGATAGATCCAAGCCACGTTCTTTAATAATTTTTTGAACGGAAACTTTGTCAAAGATTAGGAAATCAAAGTCACCATTAGAAAGGTCAAAGATACGTTTTCCTATATCTTCTCCTGAGTAATGGATAGTGGCTGGATTTTCAGTGTGTTTTTGATTCCAATTGTTGATGAATTGGGCGTTCGATGTTCCGATATCCTCTTGAGTTGTTTTACCAGCAATTTGCTCAAGAGAAGTTAAAGGATTCTTCTTATTACTAACGAGTACTAAAGGATTTTTTGAGATAGGGAGTGAGTAGAGGTATTTATCTGCTCTCTCTTTTGTGTAACTCAAGTTATTGGCTGCAGCTTGATAGTGACCGGAATCAAGTCCTGGGAAGATACTTTCCCAAGCGGTTCTTTGAAAGTGAATTTCGTAATCACTGAGCTTCTCATCAATTGCTTTAAGTACTTCAATATCGTAGCCAGTCAGGTTGCCGTTTTCCTCATAGGCGAATGGTGGGACATCGCCAGCTGTTGCAACAGTAATTGTTTTTGGGGACGAATTTTTTTGAGGTGTGCTCTGGTGACTGCAAGCGGCTAACAGTGGAAGGATGATTAGTAACAGGACGATTTTTCTCATGTTTTACTCCTTTCAAATTGGTATTATTTTATAGCTTATCAGAAACTATCTTGATTATCCAATATATATTTTTTATAGCTGCGATAAGAAACCTTAATAATGAAAAACTTCTGCAAACTCTTACAAAATATGATAAAATGAAGTTAGTATATTTAGAAAAGGATGCGACTTATGAAATTTCTAGAACTCAATAAAAAGCGTCATGCAACCAAGCATTTCAACGACAAACCTGTGGATCCAAAGGATGTTCGCACAGCGATTGAGATTGCAACGTTGGCACCCAGTGCTCACAATAGTCAGCCGTGGAAGTTTGTAGTAGTACGAGAGCGCAATCAGGATCTAGCAGAGACAGCTTTCGGTGGAAATGTGGACCAGATTAAGGAAGCTCCAGTGACTATTGCCCTCTTTACAGATACAGATTTGACCAAGCGGGCTCGCAAGATTGCGCGTGTAGCTGGAGTTAAGAATTTCTCTGATGAGCAGCTCCAATTTTACATGCAAAATCTGCCAGCTGAGTTTGCTCGCTATAGCGAACAGCAAAAGAGCGATTATTTATCTCTCAATGCTGGTCTGGTGGCCATGAATCTTGTTTTGGCTCTGACTGACCAAGGTATCGGCTCTAATATCATCTTAGGTTTCGATAAATCTAAGGTTAATAAGGTTTTGGAAATTGATGAACGTTTCCGTCCGGAACTCTTGATTACGGTTGGTTATACTGATGAAAAACTAGAACCAAGTTATCGTTTGCCGGTTGATGAAATTATTGAGAAACGTTGATATAAAAGTGTTTACGATTTAATTCATAGTTGAAATGATTTAAATCGAATTGGAAGTTGGGGTGAAATAATGACAATTGATTTTAAAGCAGAAGTTGAAAAACGAAGAGAAGATCTCTTAGCTGACCTGTTCAGTCTTTTGGAAATCAACTCAGAGCGGGACGATTCCAAGGCAGACAAGGAGCATCCTTTTGGACCTGGACCTGTTCAAGCTCTGCATAAGTTTTTAGAAATTGCTGAACGCGATGGTTATGAAACCAAGAATGTGGACAATTATGCTGGTCACTTTACTTTTGGTGAGGGTACGGAAGAACTTGGGATTTTTGCCCACATGGATGTAGTCCCTGCCGGGAGTGGCTGGAATACAGATCCTTACAAACCTGAAATTATTGATGGTAAGCTTTATGCGCGTGGTTCATCTGACGATAAAGGTCCAACTATGGCTTGTTATTATGGTTTGAAAATCATCAAAGACTTGGGATTGCCAGTGTCTAAGCGTGTGCGTTTTGTAGTGGGAACAGATGAAGAATCGGGCTGGCAAGATATGGACTATTATTTCAAACATGTTGGTCTGCCTGAGCCAGACTTTGGTTTCTCGCCAGATGCGGAATTTCCAATTATTAACGGTGAAAAAGGGAATATCACAGAATACCTCCACTTTGGTAACAGTAATGATGGCAGCTTTAAACTCAAGAGCTTTACTGGCGGACTTCGTGAGAATATGGTGCCAGAATCAGCGACAGCTATTTTTACAGCAGCAGTTGATGCAGCGGAATTGGATAAGAAATTACAAGACTTTGCTTCTGCCCACAAGGTTTCAGCTAGTCTGAGAGCAAATGGCGACGCTCTTGAAGTGACAGTCATTGGGAAGTCAGCTCATGGTTCTACACCAGAGGACGGTATCAACGGAGCAACTTATCTGGCTCTCTTCCTCAACCAATTTGACTTTGCTGGTGATGCCAAAGCTTATCTGGAAGTGGGAGCTCAAGTTCTGCACGAGGACTTTACTGGTGAGAAGTTAGGAATTGCTTATACAGATGCTAAAATGGGTGCTCTTAGCATGAATGCTGGTGTTTTCCATTTTGACAGTGCCAAGGCTGACAATACTATTGCTCTGAACATCCGTTACCCGCAAGGAGCTGATCCGAAAACAATTCAGGCCGGTCTTGAAAAAGTTACTGGTGTTGTGTCTGTGAGCTTGTCTGAACACGGACACACTCCACACTATGTTCCAGCAGATGATGAATTGGTAGCAACTCTTTTGAGTGTTTATGAAAAACAAACAGGTCTCAAAGGACATGAGCAAGTCATTGGAGGTGGAACCTTTGGCCGTCTTTTGAAGCGCGGTGTGGCTTTTGGCGCCATGTTCCCAGACTATGTCAACACTATGCACCAAGCCAATGAATTTACAGATGTAGAAGACCTTTTCCGTGCTGCGGCCATTTACGCAGAAGCTATCTACGAATTAATCAAATAAAAAATAAGAACTCGTTTGGTCTTGCCAAATGAGTTTCTTTGCAAGGAGCTATCATGCAAACAATAGAGGATATTGCTAAGGCCATCATGGCCGACCCAGAAAATAAAGAATTTACGGAGCAGGGAATCAAGCCACTCTTTGCGGCACCAAAGAATGCTCGGATTAACATTGTTGGTCAAGCGCCGGGACTGAAAACTCAGCAGGCAGGGCTTTACTGGAAGGACAAGAGTGGTGATCGGCTGAGAGAATGGCTAGGTGTCGATGAGGAGACTTTTTATCATTCTGGTTACTTTGCTGTTTTGCCCATGGATTTTTATTTTCCAGGACATGGGAAATCTGGTGATTTACCGCCTCGTAAGGACTTTGCGGACAAATGGCATCAGCCGATTTTAGAGCTTTTGCCAGATATTGAGCTGACTATTTTGATTGGTCAGTATGCACAGAAATACTATCTGCATCAAAAAGGAAATATCAAGCTGACCGAGACAGTTCAGCATTATCAAGACTACCTGCCTGATTTTTTCCCTTTGGTACACCCATCGCCCCGCAACCAAATCTGGATGGCTAAAAATCCTTGGTTTGCAGAGCAGGTTGTGCCAGACTTGCAAGCATTGGTACAAAAGATTATTCATTAATAAAGGAGAAAAACCATGGATGCTTATCAACAAGTGGCTAATAAATTGCAAGAGTTGGGGATCACCTTTGATGTGGTGGAGCACCCGCCTGCATTTACGACAGAGCAAGCAGATAGCTATATTGAAGACATGGAGGGTGTTCGGACTAAGACTATGTTTTTAACCAATAAGAAGAAAACCCAGTATTATCTTCTAATTATGGATGACAAGAAACGATTGGATATGGATAACTTTAAAGTTCAAGTGGGAGCCGATCGGATTCGCATGGCCTCATTGGACTCCTTGGCTGAGAAAATGAGCCTACCAGCAGGAACGGTATCGCCTTTTGGCCTGCTTAACAATGAGGAGAAGGACATTCAAGTTTATTTTGATAAGGACATCGTATCAGAGGATATCATGACTTTCCATCCTAATACCAATGAAAAGACTATCTTTGTCTCTACAAGAGATTTGTTTAAATTCTTGCAAGATTTGGGCTACTCTTACCAAGTGCTGGAGCTTTAACTAACTGTTTTGCTGTGATAGAGGAGCGATATCTAGTTTTCCTCTCAGGTGGTCAAACCTAGCGTCTTGTCCCTCTATCTTGATTTTGGATGAAGGACATATCCAGCAACGTGCTTCCCCTCAGGAGATTCTCCAACAGCCGGCTGATGGATTTTGTAAAAGCACTATTAGAACTTGCAGGAGCAGCTGACTGACTTTTTGATAAGTCTAAGCTTAGAATGCTAAACTTTGTAGAAAGCGAGGTGATTCTATGGAAACGATGAAAGCTATAGTCATTTACGAAGCAGGTGGTCCAGAAAAGCTTCTGCTGGAAGAAAGACCGATTCCACAACTTCAAGAGGGCTGGACCCTAGTCAAGGTCAGAGGATTTGGGATTAACCACTCGGAGATTTTTACTCGTGAGGGTTTATCGCCTAGTGTCACCTTTCCTCGGATTTTAGGCATTGAGTGCGTTGGCCAAGTGGCCGAGACGACTCGAGAAGATTTAGAGATTGGCCAGAAAGTGGTTTCCATCATGGGAGAAATGGGGCGAGCTTTTGACGGCTCTTATGCCGAGTATGTCCTCCTACCGAACGACCAAATTTATACAGTCGAGACCAACCTGACCTGGACAGAGCTGGCTGCAGTGCCAGAGACCTATTATACTGCCCTAGGTTCTATGAAAAATCTGCGCATTGAGCCCAATGACAAGATTTTGGTTCGGGCTGCCACTAGCGGTGTCGGTTTGGCCTTTGCTCGATTGGTTAAGGCACAGTTTCCAGACACACATATCGTTGGTTCGGTCAATAGCGGTTCCAAACAATTTCTACTCAAACACCAAGCTTACGACGATATCATCATAGATCAGGATGGCCGACTGGAAACAGAGGAGAAGTTTGATAAAATCCTTGAGTTGGTCGGTCCAGCAACTGTCAAGGATTCTTTTGACCATATCGCAGAGGGCGGGATTATCTGTGTGACCGGCCTCTTGGGTGGCCAATGGGAGCTGGCAGGTTTCAACCCAATTGAGGAAATTAGAAATAACAGTTTTCTGACAAGTTTTCACTCTGCTCATGTGAGTCAAGACTTGATGGATGAATTATTTGACTATATTGACCGCTATCAGGTCAATGTTACACCAAGGCGTGTCTTTTCCCTAGAGCAGGTGCCCAAAGCTCATGCATTTGTCGAGGGGACGGCAGGTTTTGGAAAAATCGTGATTATAAATGAATAGGAGAAAAATGATGCAAAAAATTAGTGCGAAAAATTTATATGACAAATTACAGGCAGAAGAACTGCGGTTGATTGACGTTCGCGAGGTGGATGAATTTACTGCTGGACATATCTCTGGGGCTCAGAATCTGCCTCTCAGCAGCTTGGCGGAGAATTATGGACAATTGGATAAACAAATCCCTTACCATATCATCTGTCAAAAAGGTGGACGCTCAGCGCGTGCCTGCGAATTTTTGGAATCCAAGGGTTATGAAGTAACTAATGTCGAAGGAGGAGTGGAAGCTTTTCCTGCTAAATTGACGATATGACAAGCGATTAAGAAGAGCAAATGCCGGAATAGATTGAATTTCCGGCCCTTTTTTTGTATACTATAGTAGTATAATAAATTAAGGATAGGAGAAAATCTATGTCAAAAGAAGATTGGCTTGAATATTTTGAGGCCGTTAATGGACGCTCGGCTACAGAGGAAGAAATTGCCCAAGCATTGGCTGCCGGGGAATTTGTTGAAGCTGAACAGGTAAGTGCGGAGCAAGCCTCTAGTGAAGCTAGTCCGGCTTCATCAAGCTTTGAACAGCCGCAAAACTTCCAACAGCCTTTTGCTCAGCAGGCTTCTCAACAATATCAAGAAGTTCCTCAGCAACAAGCAAATCCAAATCAATTTGCAAATCAGGGACAAGCTTATCAGCAACAAGGATTTCAGCAAGCAAGTCCCTTTGCTGGACAGCCTCAGTCTTCTGGTCCGCAAGCTTATCAGAACAACCAGCAGCAAGGACAGTTCAATTCACAAATACCTCAACAAGGACCACAGGCTTATTACAGTCAGCAACCTCCTCAACCCAGCGAGTTTTCTAAAACAATGAAAGGTTTCTGGGCTTGGCTCGTTTCAGCTTGGAAATCACCGACATCTGAAGTTGAGAGCAGTAAGGTGAATGGTTACCTTTCTCTAGGTTTGACAGCGTTCTTTTTTGCTATTGTTGCAAACTACAATATTTTCAGTACCATTGGTATCATGAGTTTTGGTATGTATAATGGACCGACTTTTAATTTCAAAGTCTTCTTTGTTTCTCTGATAGCAGCGGCTCTCTTCCTTTTCTCTATTATATTAGGTGGTTTTGTTGTGAAGCGTTTGGTCTACCAAGATAGAAGTTTTACCTTTAATAAGGCTTTTGATTGGTATGGTCGACTTTATGCCATTGTTCTTCCATTTATTGCTGCTTCAGCTCTGTTTGCTCTGTTGGGTGTTATTCATTTATCTCTGTTCTTCACATGGATTGGACTCTTGTTGATTGGAGTTGGAGCTACCTTTGCTTTGATTTATTCCAAGACAAACAACTCTATGGATCCTTTTTATAAATATCTATTGGCCATTATTATCAATGGTGTGATTACAATTATCTTCTCTTTCATCGCTTTTTCTCTACTAGCTAGTATCATAATGATGTAATAATTGGAGGAGATTTATGGCAACAAAAGAAAAATGGGTTGATCTCTTTGAAAAAGTAATTGGTCGAAAACCAACTGCAAGTGAGTTCCAAGCCGGCAAACAATCTAACTTTGATCCAAAAAAGATTAAGGAGATTGCAGGCGAAGCAGGGGAAGCAACCACAGATACTTCATCAGTAGAAAATACTACTGATGAAGCTTCTGATAATCAAGATATTGTTCAGGAGACACCTTCTGAAGATTCTGTCACAGAAGAATCGGTTCAACCATCTTCCCAAGATGAGAAGCAAGGCGCATTTGAATCTAGCCAATATGAAGAACTCCGCCAGAATTGGCTACGAGCTTTTGAAAATAATATTGGTCGAAAACCTACCAAAGAAGAATTTGCAGAAGCTAAGAGTCAAGGATTCTCTAACTTGCCTATTCGGTCTGAATTGCTCGACTCGCAATTACCACAGAAACCAGTAAAAAAGGCTAAAAAGAGAATATCAAAGAAGCAAGCAATCATGATTGGGGCTCCAACCGTTTTAGTTGCCGCTTTGATTGGAGCTTTCTTCTATCTAAACTCTATAACTGGAGTTAAAGTGGTCACAGACCATTTTGCAAAAGCCGTCTCTAGCAAAGACTTCGATGAAGTGGCAAGTCTTCTTTCTACTCAATCCGATAAGTGGACGCGCGCTGAAGCAAGAGCTTTAGTTGAGCACCTAGAGAGCCAGGAGATTAATCTCGAAACTGAGCTAGATAACATTGTTGAGTCAAATGGCAAATCTGCTTATATCGATGACAACAATAATAAGATTTTAGGTGTTACTGAAAAGAGTAAGAAATTTGGTATTTTCCAGGAATATCAGATGGTTTCCTATCCAGTCAAAGTTAAAGTCAATACAAATTTGGATAATGCTACCATTAAACCTGGTGAGAAAAAAACTATTACTCTTAAGAAAAATACAGACACTGAATTGGGTGAATATCACTTCATCAAACAAGATTTTACTCTCAAAGGTAAGACGGATGTTGGAGATGTAGAGAGTAAGGTTCAGCTTGATTTAGCTACAGCTAAGGATAATGAAATCAAACTGGATCTCAAGTCTGAAAAGAAACAGCTAAAAATTACTATGCCTTCTGAAACTTCAAAAGCAACAGATATTAAAATCGTTGTTAATGGTAAAGAAAGTGGTAGCAGTTTGACCCCTGAGTTGCAGCTTGTTCCTTATCAAGAACTTGAAATTTATGCTAAGTTTACTATCTCTGATACTACCTTTACTACCAATAAAGAGACAGTGATTGTGGAAGATGATACCACGAATGTGAAATTATCTCTTCCTAAGGAAGTGCTTTCTAAGATTAGAGAAAAGAACGAAGAAGCGAAAAAGGTTGAGGCTCAAAAAGCAAAAGTCTCTACTTTCCTTAATGACTACCGCAATGCTGTTTTTAGCTCTGTTTCTAACAGGAGCAACAACTATTCTCAATACTACGATACCTCTAGTGCAGTATATCGAGAAATGGTTGAGTGGACCACTGGTGGTGGTGTTAAGAAAGCAAAAATTAACTATTATGAGCCAGGAGCTTTGGATATCCGCGAAATCAAGGAAGAAAATGGTTCCTATATCGTGACAACATATGAGGACTATACAGTCCACTATGTCGATAACACTCCAAATAGTGTAAATCGTAAAAATAAGACTTACTACTTGAAGCCTAGTGGGGATTCTTTTGTAATCTATAATCTTGAAGTTTCAGAAGGTTGATATTATGACAATGAAATACAGTAAACTAATTTTTCTTGCAGCATCTGTTCTTGTTCTAGGCGCGTGTTCGTCTGGTAAAGACACTACTGGAGATAGCTCTGATAAACAAGCGGCTAGCTCAACTAGTACAGTTAAGAAACAAGATGCTGAAAAAGATAAAAAGTCTAGCCAAGATACGGCATCAGAAAGCACTGATACTAAAAAGGAGCAAAATCACGAGGACAAAACTCTTGATCAAAATGTTTCTTATAACGGCAGCTACTACAGTGTCAAAGGGAAATATGATGAGATTCTTGTTGTCAATAAACATTATCCTTTGTCTGCTTCCTATAACCCAGGTGAGAATGCGACTGCTAAAGCAGAATTGCTCAAACTGATTGCAGACATGCAGGCACAAGGCTACGCCATTAGCGACCAATACAGTGGTTTCCGTAGCTATGATACTCAGACAGAACTCTATCAAAACTATGTCAATCAGGATGGTAAGGCAGCTGCAGACCGCTATTCAGCTCGACCAGGCTACAGCGAGCACCAGACCGGTTTGGCATTTGACTTGATTGACAAGAATGGCAATCTCGTACAAGAAGCTGGAGCAAGTCAGTGGCTTCTAAATAATGCCTATAAATACGGTTTTATCGTTCGCTATCTAGAGGGTAAGGAAGGTTCAACTGGCTATATGCCTGAAAGCTGGCATCTGCGCTATATTGGTCAAGAAGCCAAGGAAATTGCTCAATCAGGCAAATCTTTAGAAGAATATTTCGGCATTACTGGTGGAGGCTATGAAGATCAGTAGTCACATCATCCATTAGAAGGAGGAAGAAAATGAAATTTTTTGTTACCAATCCCAATAATGATTTTGCAGAAACACCTGTGCAAGAAGAAGGCAGAATCATCCATCATCTGCATCTTGCCAAAGGAAAAGAAGTACCAGAACACAGTGCTGATGCACTGGTAACAGTTGTTTGTTTGTCGGGAGATGTAAGCTTTTCTGCTGGAGAACAAACCGTGCGGTTAGTGGCAGGTTCCTTTTTGACGATGGAGCCCAATGAGCCACACAGTTTGTTTGGGGAGGAAGATAGCCACCTCTTGGTTATCAAACAACTAAAATATTAATAAATTCAAAATACTAGAAGCTGGAATAAATGCTTCTAGTATTTTTTACTACTTTTTAAAGCTTATTCATTTCTGTAAATAAAAACCCATAAGGAAGGAATTTATAAACAGATTCTTTGATTCTTAAAACAAACTTAAGATAAGCTTAAAAAAGGCTTAATAGAAGCTTAAAATAAACTTAAATAAAAAATCGAAATGAGAGGGTGAGAAGTTTTTATAAATAAACAATAAAAATAATTTACACCATGTAAACCAAATTATAAACATTTTTCTATTATTTTGGTTCGTTAAAAAGAATATTTTATAGATTTTTAAAGCTAAAAAACAGGAAAATAAACAAAAAAACGAACTATAAAAAATTACCCATAAAAATAATTTACACCTTGTTAACTAAAATGCTTGCATTCAAAAATTTCTTGTGCTATAATTCGTCTTGAGGGTGAGATATGCATAAAAAAGTATTTTCAAGCATATTGACTTCTTTCTTTCTAAATCAAATGCTATAAAAACATTTATGTGCAACCTTTAATCAGGTGGATTCACTAACTAGTGATTCGTTTTTTTGCGTTTGATAATGATGGAGTAGTCAACTGTCGGCTGACAGTATTTTCGTGAAATTCTTTTTTATGAAGTTGTGCACAAAAAATAAATTCCCCCCCCACAAAAAAATAAAGTGATGTTGGTCACTTTGGAGGTTTAATTAATATGAACAATCGTTTCAGACTCTTATCAAGATCTGTTGTAGCGGCTGCAGCTATTATTCCAGCAATTGCTGTTGCGAGTAATGCTCAGGCTCAAGATTATGGCTATAACTACTATCAACCAGGTTATAATTACTGGAATGGTGGTTACAACAATTATAACTATGGTTATAACAACTATAATTACCGTAACAACCGCAACTACCGTTACAACAATTACAACTATGGTTACAATAACTATAATTATGGCTATAACAACTATAACTACGGATATAACTACGGTTACAATGGCTATAATTACAACTATGGTTATAATAACTATTATCCAGGCTATAACAACTGGAATTATAACTATAGCAACAACTACGGATACAATGGTTGGAATAATTACAACAATCTTGCAAACGATGAAAACTACATTTACTGGAATGGTAACCATTACTACCGTATGACGGATGGTTCTTACCGCATCTATCGTGATGGTGAGTGGAAGCCACTGACAAATACTAACAATAACAGCACATCCAATAACAACCTGGAAAACGATCCACATTATCGTTATGAAAATGGTTATCATTACTATGTGTTGGATAATGGCGACTATTACTACTATCAAAATGGCAAGTGGGTATTTGTTAAGGATTCTACTGATAATTCTACTAATCCAACAACTCCAAGCCAGCCGGAAGAACCAAAACCAGAAGTTCCAACTCCGACTCCAGCGGAACCAGAACAACCAACGCCAGCTCCTACTGATAAACCAGATGAGCCTACTACACCAGCAGAACCAAAACCAGAGGTACCAAGTGTTGATTTGCCAGAAAATCCTCCAATTAATGGTGCAGAAGGCGACCTTAATCCATTTGCTCCGAAACCAGAGCAACCAGCAGAACCAAAACCAGAAACTCCAACAAGACCTGCTGTACCAGAGACTCCTGGTTTGGTAACAACTGATAAACCAAGTGAAGATCAAATCCCGCCATATGTTGAAAAACCAGCAGAAGGTCTTGAACATTTGACATGGGCACCGAATGGACGAGCTCCAAAAATTATCTACCCAACTGGAAAACCAGGTGACAAGGCTCTTGAGTCAGATCCTAACTATTACTTTGATGGTTCTACCCATTATTACCGTATACCATCTGACTCAGAAGCTAATGGATACTCTCCATATTGGAAATGGTTTGGTGACAAATGGAAACTGCAAGGTATGACTGATCCAAACGATCCAGCTCTTGATCCTAAACTTCACGAAAACACTGCAGATGATGAATACATGTACAGCGATAAAGACTCTAGCGTGAAATTGTACTCAACTAACCTAGTGACAACTGCTAAAGCAGGTCAACCGCTTCCATTCAAGAACGTTGAAGAGTTCAAAAACTACGTTATCGAAAAGATGAATCCTAAGTTCCTTGATAACGCAGGATGGGATGCCAAAGTTGAATGGGAAATCGAAGATCCAGAAATCTTTGAAAAAACCAAAGAAAACCCATATGCTAAGGATTATGTCTTGATTGCAAACCTTAAGAGTGGCGTTGAGGACAAGAAATACAGTGATGTAGAATTTGGTTATGTTAAGTTTGTTTACCGTGTTGAAGCAACAAACGATACAAACTATGACTATGTTTCAAAAGCTAAAGAAGCTTTCGCTAAAATCAATGAAGAGCGTAAAGCTCAAGGCTTGAAAGAGTTGACTTGGTCAGAAGACATTTATCAAAATCAAGCACTTCCAAAAGTAAATGAAATCTCACGTCAATATGATAGCTCAGGCTTTGTTGGACGTCGTGATGAAGATCCATCTGTTGTCGTTAAGAAATGGGCTAACAGCGGTCTGAGAGAATTGCTTCTTGATCCTAACGTAACTGAAGGGGCAGTAGCGACAGTTGTAGACGGAAACGGTGTTTACTACTGGGCATACAGCTATAAATAATAAGGAATTTTATTCTTAAACATCTGTGTTCTTAATCTTTGGTTGCATATAAACCACACTCCAAAAGTTAGATTTTCACCGTCTGACTTTTGGAGTTTTTTTGTTGAATTAACTAGGAAGCAAAAGTAGCGGTTGTGGATAGATTTTAAAGTTTAAAAAGGCGAAAAGAAATTTTGAGTACAAAAAAAGCACCGATTGGTGCTTATGATTATTTGAGACCGTATTTTTTGTTGAAACGATCCACACGTCCATCTGCTTGAGTGAACTTTTGACGTCCAGTGTAGAATGGGTGTGAGTCTGATGAAATTTCTACACGGATCAATGGGTAAGTTTCCCCTTCGAATTCAACTGTTTCGTTTGAACGCTTAGTTGAACCACTAAGGAACTGGTAGCCGGTAGAAGTGTCCATGAAGACAACTGGGCGGTATTCTGGATGAATATCTTTTCTCATTTTACAAAAATTTCCTTTCTGCCATGGTCTCTTTGCGAGCCATAGATTAGTTACTTTGATAGTTTATCAAATTCTGATTGATTTGACAAGACTTTTAGACTAATTTCTTACTTTTTTGCCAATTCTTTCATCTCGGTGTAGATTTGCTCAATTTCTTCTTTAGAAAATGCATTGGCTCCGCTTGCTAAGGGGTGTCCTCCGCCATGATGATTTTTAGCAATACCGTTGATAGGAATAACCTTGCTGCGCATGCGGACACGGTAGTGACCATCTGGCTGCTCAACAAAGATAGCCCACAGACCGACATCTTCAATTCGTCCAGGTGCCCCGACGATGGCTGCTGTATCAGCATCGGTCAGTTGATAGGCTTGTAAAATTTCCTGAGGCAGAATGACCCGCGCAGTTCCATTTTCATCTATTTCCAACTGCTCATATACGTAGCCCTGCAGTTTAGCGACTTGGCGGCTGATAGAGTCCATTTTTCGAGACAAGGCTGATAAGTCGAAATCGTACTGGCGCAGCTTGGCAGCTACTTCGAATGTGCGGGCGCTAGTAGAAGGATAAAGGAAGCGGCCGGTGTCGCCAATGATACCAGCATAGAGGAGTTCGGCTGCTTCCTTGCTCAAATCTAAGTCATTTTCAAAGGCAAAGAGAGCAATCATCTCACTGGCACTGCTGGAGCTTGTATCTACCAGAGAAATATCTCCGTAAACCTCATCATCAGGATGATGATCGATTTTGATGAGGAAATCGCCTGTCGTGTAGCGTTGGTCGTCAATGCGAGCTGTATTAGCAGTGTCACAGACGATAACTAAGGCCTCTTGGTAATCTTCGTCTGCGACTTGGTCCATTTGTGCTAGCCACATGATATTGGGCTCATCGTAGCCAGTCGCTTTGATTGTTTTTTCTGGGAAGTGGTACTGAAGCAGCTTTTTCAGTCCGACCTGACTGCCAAGAGCATCAGGATCTGGCCGCATATGGCGATGGATGATAATAGTATCGTATTCTTTGATCTTACTTAAAATATCATGATAAAGAGTCATAAATAACCTCGTCAACTTTCTTTACCCATTGTAGCATAAGAGTTTTTATTTTTAAAATAAAAAAGATATGATATAATGAGAGCAGATTAGAATTTGGAGGAAGATATGACCTTAGCGAAAATTGTATTTGCCAGCATGACTGGAAACACCGAGGAAATTGCTGATATTGTGGCGGATAAGCTAAGAGAACTGGATGTAGAAGTTGAAGTGGACGAGTGCACCACTGTCGATGCAGAAGATTTCTTGGAAGCAGATATTGCGATTGTAGCGACCTATACCTATGGTGATGGTGAGCTACCTGATGAGATGATGGACTTCTACGAAGACTTGTCCAGTCTGGATTTGTCTGGCAAGGTATACGGAGTAGTCGGTTCGGGCGATACTTTCTATGACGAATTCTGCAAGGCTGTCGATGACTTTGATGCTGCCTTTGCTGCTACAGGAGCGGTTAAGGGTGCAGAAAGTGTTAAAGTAGATCTATCTGCGGAAGATGATGATATTGCACGTTTGGAAGCTTTTGCGGAAGGCTTGGTTAATAAAGTTTAAAGTGATAGATAGATGAAACGGCTGCGGCCGTTTTTTTGTGCGAAAGTGTTATTTTCTGACAATTCTTATGATTAGGAGTATAATATAGGTAAGCGCTATCCATCAGATAAAGGAGGAGTTCCTATGAAAGAACGCGACTATGCTTTTGGCTTTCATGATGATGTCAAGCCGCTCTTTTCGACTGGTAAAGGCCTAACAGAAGAAGTTGTTCGAGAAATCTCAGAAATCAAGAATGAGCCCCAGTGGATGCTGGACTATCGTCTGCGCTCCTTGGAACTCTTTCATAAGTTACCCATGCCCGACTTTGGCCCGGATTTGTCAGGGATTCGCTTTGATGATGTTATCTATTATCAGAAGCTAAGCGGAGATCGGGCTCGCAGTTGGGATGAAGTTCCAGAAGAGATTAAGAAAACCTTTGACCGCTTGGGAATTCCAGAAGCTGAGAAGCAGTTCCTATCTGGAGCTGTGGCTCAGTATGAATCTGAAGTGGTTTACCACAATATGAAGGAAGAGTTTGCCAAGCTGGGGATTATTTTCACCGATACGGATACGGCAGTCCAGGAATATCCGGACTTGGTCAAGCAGTATTTTGGTACTGTGATTTCAAATGCTGAGCATAAATTTTCTGCGCTTAATAGCGCAGTTTGGTCCGGCGGAACCTTTATCTATGTGCCCAAGAACGTCCAGTGCCAAGTTCCTGTTCAGACCTATTTTCGAATCAATGGTGAAAATGCCGGCCAGTTTGAGCGCTCCTTAATGATTATCGAGGAGGGTGGCTCTATCCAGTATATCGAGGGTTGTACAGCACCGACTTACACAAGCAATAGTCTTCATGCGGCGAATGTCGAAATCATTGTCAAAAAGGATGCCTTTTTCCGCTATACAACCATTCAAAACTGGTCGGACAATGTCTATAACCTCGTAACGGAGCGGGGGGTTGTTGAAGAGGGCGGCACCTTAGAGTGGATTGATGGCAATCTAGGTAGCAAGGTTAACATGAAATATCCCTGCAGTATTCTCAATGGCCGCAACGCAAGGACTTCTGTTCTCTCTATGTCCTTTGCCAACTATGGCCAGCACTTAGATGCGGGTTGTAAGGTATTTCATAATGCACCCAAGACTTCCAGTACCCTGATTTCTAAATCAGTGGCCAAGGATGGTGGAAAGACAGACTATCGTGGTCAGGTCCGCTTTGGCAAGAATAGCGCTGGATCCAAATCTCATATCGAGTGCGATACCATTCTGATGGATGGCGAGTCCAGCTCGGACACCATTCCTTTTAATGAAATCCATAATTCAAATGTTGCGCTAGAGCATGAAGCCAAGGTTTCCAAAGTATCTGAGGACCAGCTCTACTATCTGATGAGCCGAGGAATCAGCGAAGAAGAAGCGACAGCTATGATTATCAACGGATTTATGGAACCCATTACCAAAGAACTACCAATGGAATACGCCGTCGAACTCAACCAACTCATCAACATGAGTATGGAAGGCTCAGTTGGCTAAAACAGTCCAGAGGACTGTTTTAGGTTGCAGATAAAAACTCGCTTTTGCGAGTTCCCTTTAATCTAAGGTCCAGTGAACCTTTTTAATCTGCGGATAAAAACTCGCTTTTGCGAGTTCTCCTTAATCCAAGGTTCGGTGGACTTTTTTATTTAGAATTAAACTAGAAAATTTTACTATTTTTTGATATGATAGATAGAATATAAGGAGGAATGAGATGACGTTAGAAGAAATCAGACAGGAAATTGATCAAGTGGATGATGCAATCGTTGCCCTGCTGGAGCAACGCATGAATCTGGTTGGCCAAGTCGTGGCTTTAAAAAAATTAACAGGCACAGCTGTCTTGGATAGTAAAAGAGAAGATGTGATTTTTGCCAGAGTGGCGGATAAGGTTGAAAACAAAGACTACAAGGAAACTGTTATTGCGACCTTTTCTGACATTTTAAAACGTTCGCGTGAATTTCAGAATAAAAATATCTAATGAAAGAAGTACAGAACTCAATAGCTGTGGTTTTATCTGCGATGGCAGGCGGCTGGCTACGTTACCAAGTAGCGCTCTTATCAGTTTTTGCTGATTCATTTCCGCTGGCTACCTTACTGGTCAATTATTTGGGAACTTTTTTGCTAGTCTATATTATCAAGGGCTATCTTAGTAGTAAAGTTAAGTCCCAGCGCCTAATTCTAGCACTTTCGACCGGTTTTTGCGGAGGTTTGACGACCTTTTCTGGTCTTCTGCTAGACGGCGTCAAGTTAGCAGATTCAGGGCGCTATATGGAGCTTCTTATCTATCTAGTCTTAAGTGTAGGTGGTGGCCTTGCAATCGCCCTATGGGCTGGAAAGCAGGTGAAGGCATGATGTGGGCGATGTTAATCTGCTGTGGCGCTGGTGCTCTTGTGCGTTATGTTTTTTCCAAGGTCAATAGCAGGGCATCTCTGCCGATTGGGACTTTGGTGGCAAACCTTCTAGGTGCTTTTCTCATTGGATATTTTTATAATCATATCGAAGACAAGCAGCTTTATGTCATTTTAGCAACGGGCTTCTGTGGTGGCTTGACGACTTTTTCTACCATGAACGCTGAGCTGGCTGTTCTCTTTTCAGAGCGAAAGAAATTTGTTCTCTATTTGGCTTTGACTTATATCCTCGGTTTTTTAGCAATTCTTTTGGGAATTTTCATTTAAACATCTTTACATTTTTAGAAATTTTGATATAATATAGTTTGTGCCTAATGGAAGCACAAAAAACGGCTAATCCGCTGCGGTCTTGAACCTTAAGATTAGTAAGATAGGAGTAGAAAGAATGAATCCATTAATCCAAAGCTTGACTGAAGGTCAACTTCGTACTGACATCCCTGCATTCCGTCCTGGTGACACTGTCCGCGTTCACGCGAAAGTTGTCGAAGGAAGTCGCGAACGTATCCAGATCTTTGAAGGTGTGGTTATCGCTCGTAAAGGTGCTGGTATCTCAGAAACTTACACCGTTCGTAAAATCTCTAACGGTATCGGTGTTGAACGTACTTTCCCAATCCACACTCCACGTGTTGACAAGATTGAAGTCGTTCGTTACGGTAAAGTCCGTCGTGCTAAATTGTACTACCTTCGTGCATTGCAAGGTAAGGCAGCGCGTATCAAAGAAATTCGCCGTTAATCTTAGAAAGACTCTGTCGTTGGGCAGAGTTTTTCTCTAAGTCCCCTTAGTTCAATGGATATAACAACTCCCTCCTAAGGAGTAGTTGCTGGTTCGATTCCGGCAGGGGACATTCTTAAAGCCTGACTAAGGCTTTTTTCAATGCTCTCAAGAGGAAAAGAGATGGGTTGTCATTTTCTCTTGAGCCTGACTGAGTCGATAACGTCAGTTTTGGACTGAAATTTTAAAATGCTGTTCTTAATTTAAAAGGATACTTAATGAGTATAGTGAATAAATTACTGCATTTGAAAAGAGACCTAAATTTTAGGTCTCTTGTTCTCTATTTCCCAAAGCAGAATTGGCTAGGGGTGATTTATTTTTACTCTAGTTGCTTGATAATTTGGCTCGTTCTATAATCACATCAATATCGGCAGTTCTAGAAACTCTAAATTTTGCATAGACATAATTAACTAGGTCGGGATTATTTTTCAATTCTGTTAATAACTTTTACTCTTGGAGAACGGTAGTATGGAGCTATAATAAACTTTAAAAAATGGCTATAGAAAATTATTTACAATTTATATACTTTGATATATAATTGTTTTAGGAGAAAGGTTTATGAAGAAAATAGTAAAGATAGGTATTACGGATGTTTATATTGCTAATGAAACTGGAGGTTTTATCGTTGTACAACTTCAAGATTTAGATTTTACGCCTAAGTTGGGTGATATAGTTGAAGTGTACCAAAATGGTAATGACTTCCTTGTGTTAAAGCCTTTGCAAAATGAAGTTTTATCAGATGATATTTTACAGTTTGCTAATAAAAGCGATAAGTCAAGAAAAATAGCAGGTTTCTTAGCTTTATTTGGTGGAATTATTGGTTTGCATGATTTTTATTTAAGACAATACTCAAAAGCATTTTATCATATTTTACCAGTGGCTTTTGCGACTATATTATCCAACGAAAAATCTCCGGGTGGTCTTTATTATTATGAGTCAATAGTTTTCTTATATATAGTTTTAGTTTTGTGTTTTATTTGGGGGTTCATTGAATCTTTGCTTATATTTTGTTCTAATGAACAATCGTATTGGTCCAAAGATTCATATGGTGAAGATTTGAGATAAATTCCAAGGAGATAGAATAAAGTTGTGGTAAAAAGAAGACAAATTTTATGGCTATTGTTATCAGTTACGATATTAGTAGCTTCGTATTTCATTAGTGAATCAATTTCGTCTAATTATGAAGAAGTGAATTATCAATCTCTTAGTTCAAATATTAAAAGAAAAGTTAGGATTCGAGGGAAAGTTATTTCTTCTTGGGATTTTGAGGATAGAACTTTGGTAAGTGTTGATTTAAATAATGATGAAAATCAACCTATTAAACTAATTGTTGACAAATACGATAGTAAACAAGGTATAAATGTTAATGATAATATAGAAGTGAAAGGTATTAGTACTGGTTTGGCTGATTTTGGAGGAGAATATCCGACCATTGTTGTGGATGAAATAACACACTCAAACTAATATATTTTTTTAGTTGATTGATTTGTTTTAATTAAAGAGACCGTTTTGGTCTCTTTTGTTGTATTATCATTTTTTCTTCATTTACCATAGTTTGGTTTGAAATAGTCTGGAAATAATGTCTGGTATCCTATCTAATCTTTAGGAAAAATTAGTTACTGAATTAGACTCTTTTACTGAAGAGGGCTACTTCCCCAAGCAAAATTGGCTGAAGAGTTGGGTGATGAGTTCGTCTGGTGCGGCGTCACCAGTGATTTCGCCGAGGATTTCCCAGGTGCGGGTCATATCGACTTGGAGAAGATCTACCGGCATACCCATTTCCAAGCCTTGGTTGACGGCTTGCAAGCTTTCCAGAGCTTTTTCAATCAAGGAAATGTGGCGGGCGTTGGACAGGTAGGTGGCGTCTTGCTCGACGATACCAGCATTTTCAAAGAAGAGTTGATTGATGCGTTCTTCAATTTTATCGATATTTTGATTGTGGAGGACGGAAATCTTGATGACATCAGTTGGCAGCTGGTCCAGCTCAATCTTTTCTTCAAGGTCAGTCTTGTTAAGCAGGACGATGCGATTACTGTCTTGGCTGATTTCGAGCAATTGTCTGTCTTGGTCTGTCAGAGGCTCGCTGGCATTGAGAACTAAGAGGACTAAGTCAGCTTCCTGCAAGGCTTTTTTAGAGCGCTCAACTCCAATCTGCTCCACAAGGTCATCGGTTTCTCGAATCCCTGCGGTATCGATGAGTTTGAGCGGCACGCCCTTGATATTGACATACTCCTCAATCACATCCCGAGTCGTACCCTCGATATCAGTCACAATGGCCTTGTCCTCGCGCAGGAGATTGTTGAGCAGGCTGGACTTGCCAACATTAGGCCGACCGATGATAGCAGTGGAAATGCCTTCGCGTAAAATCTTACCTCGTCGTGCAGTATCGAGAAGATTGCTCAACAGAGCCTCGAACTCAGCTGTTTTTTCTCGCATAAGCTGGGTTGTCATTTCTTCCACATCGTCGTACTCGGGATAGTCAATATTGACCTCGACCTGAGCCAGTGTGTTGAGGATTTCCTGACGAGTATTGTTGATAAGGTTGGAGAGGGAGCCATCCAGCTGCTTGACAGCGTTGTTCATAGCTTTATCGGTCTTGGCGCGGATGATGTCCATGACAGCCTCAGCCTGAGTCAAATCTACGCGCCCATTGAGAAAGGCCCGCTTGGTAAACTCACCAGGCTCAGCCATTCTAGCGCCCTCGCGGATAGCCAGCTGCAAAATTTCATTAGTAACCGCAATTCCACCGTGAGTGTTAATCTCGATGATATCCTCGCGCGTGAAGGTCTTGGGAGAGCGCATAGCACCAAGCATAACCTCGTCCAGAATTTCCTGTTTTTGAGGGTCAACGATATGACCGTAGTTGAGTGTGTGACTTTCCACTTCGCTCAGATTTTTCCCTTTGAAGATTTTTTGGGCAATAGCAAAGCTGTCAGTCCCGCTTAGTCTGACGATACCGATAGCCCCTTCGCCAAGAGGCGTAGAAATCGCAGCGATTGTATCAAATTCTCTGGTAATCATACTGTATTTTTCCTTAGTTTTAAAATCAATTACCTTAATTGTAACGCAAAAATCAAGGAGGAGCAAGGCTTTCGATTACCAAGCGGAATAAATGAAATTTAAGTCTGGCAAAGAAAACACTTTCATGTTAATGAGAATCATGATATAATGAAAGTAGTGTGATTTGAGGAGGTGCTATGGAAAATCTAAAGAAACTGGCAGGAATCAAGGCTGCTGAATTTGTCCAAAGCGGGATGATTGTTGGTCTCGGGACGGGTTCGACCGCTTATTATTTTGTCGAAGAAATTGGCCGTCGTATCAAGGAAGAAGGACTGCAGATAACAGCTGTCACGACTTCCAGTGTCACTAGCAAACAGGCGGAAGGATTAGGTATTCCGCTCAAATCCATTGATGAAGTTGACTTTGTTGATGTGACAATTGATGGTGCTGATGAGGTTGACGCAGCTTTTAATGGTATCAAGGGCGGTGGTGGCGCACTTCTCATGGAGAAAGTCGTAGCGGTGCCCACCAAGCACTATATCTGGGTAGTCGATGAGAGCAAGATGGTCGAGAAGTTAGGTGCCTTCAAGCTACCAGTAGAAGTTGTTCAGTACGGTGCTGAACAGCTCTTTCGTCGCTTTGAGCGTGCTGGATATAAGCCAGCCTTTCGTGAGAAAGATGGCCAACGTTTTGTCACGGACATGCAGAATTTCATTATTGACTTAGATTTAGGTGTGATTGAAAATCCAGTTGAGTTTGCACAAGAACTTGATCATGTTGTGGGAGTAGTGGAGCATGGATTGTTTAATCAAATGGTAGACAAGGTTATTGTTGCTGGAAAATCAGGTCTTCAAGTTTTAGAGGCCAATAAATAGAAAGAGGTATTTTATGCCAAAATTTAATCGTATTCACTTGGTAGTCATGGACTCAGTTGGTATCGGTGCTGCACCGGATGCCAATAATTTTGTCAATGCAGGGGTACCAGATGGTGCTTCAGATACTCTGGGACATATTTCCAAAACGGTAGGACTGAATGTGCCAAACATGGCTAAGATCGGTCTAGGAAATATCGAGCGTCCTACTCCTTTGAAGACCGTTCCTCAAGAAGAAAACCCTAGCGGCTACTATACCAAGCTGGAAGAAGTATCACTTGGAAAAGACACGATGACAGGCCACTGGGAAATCATGGGTCTCAATATTACTGAGCCTTTTGATACTTTCTGGAATGGCTTCCCAGAAGAAATCCTGACTCAAATTGAAGAATTTTCCGGTCGTAAAGTCATTCGTGAGGCTAACAAGCCATACTCTGGTACAGCAGTTATTGATGACTTTGGTCCTCGTCAGATGGAAACAGGCGAGCTGATTATCTACACCTCTGCTGACCCAGTATTGCAAATCGCGGCACACGAAGAAGTGATTCCTTTGGAAGAGCTCTATCGTATCTGTGAATTCGCCCGTTCTATTACCTTGGAACGCCCTGTGCTTCTAGGACGTATTATCGCTCGTCCTTATGTAGGTGAGCCAGGCAACTTCACTCGTACAGCCAACCGTCACGACTACGCTGTTTCTCCGTTTAATCCAACTGTACTTGATAAGCTCAATGAAGCTGGAATTGCTACCTATTCTGTTGGTAAGATTAACGACATCTTCAATGGCGCTGGAATCAATCATGATATGGGACACAATAACTCTAACAATCATGGTGTAGATACTTTGGTCAAAGCTCTGAAAGACGAGAATTTCAAAGAAGGTTTCTCATTTACCAACCTAGTAGACTTTGATGCTCTTTATGGTCACCGCCGTGATCCACATGGCTACCGTGACTGCTTGGAAGAGTTTGATGCGCGCATCCCAGAAATCATTGAAAATATGCGTGAAGATGATCTGCTCATGATTACTGCTGACCATGGTAATGACCCAACCTATGCCGGAACCGACCACACTCGTGAGTACATTCCGCTCTTGGTCTTCGGAAAATCGCTGAGCGGTCATGGTCATATTCCTGTCGGACACTTTGCGGATATCTCAGCTACCATTGCGGAAAACTTCGGAGTGGACAAGGCGATGATTGGAGAAAGCTTCTTGGACAAATTGGTATAAGCATTATAAGAGAGTGAGGAAAATATTTTATGACAAGCTTATCAGAAAAAATCAAAGAAACAGCAGCCTTCTTAAAAGAAAAAGGTATGACAGAACCTGAATTTGGTCTGATTTTGGGATCTGGTTTGGGAGAATTGGCTTCTGAAATAGAAAATGCCGTTAGTCTTGACTATGCGGATATTCCAAACTGGGGCCGCTCGACTGTTGTTGGTCACGCTGGTAAATTAGTCTATGGGGACTTGGCAGGACGGAAAGTCTTGGCGCTGCAAGGCCGTTTCCATTTCTATGAAGGAAATCCATTAGAAATCGTTACCTTCCCTGTGCGTGTGATGAAGGCTCTTGGTGCGACAGGTGTTATTGTGACCAATGCTGCCGGTGGTATTGGCTATGGTCCTGGTACACTGATGGCCATCACTGACCACATCAATATGACTGGCCAAAATCCTTTGATCGGTGAAAACTTGGGTGAATTTGGTCCACGTTTCCCTGATATGTCTAAATCTTACACTCCAGAATACCGTGCCGTCGCTCACAAAGTTGCTGATAAGTTTGGTATCAAGCTGGATGAGGGTGTTTATATCGGTGTAACTGGACCAACTTATGAAACGCCAGCAGAAATCCGCGCATATAAGACGCTTGGAGCGGATGCAGTCGGCATGTCTACTGTTCCTGAAGTGATTGTAGCAGCACATTCTGGTTTGAAAGTCCTTGGAATTTCATGCATTACAAATTTTGCTGCTGGGTTCCAAGAAGAGCTTAATCATGAGGAAGTGGTTGAAGTAACAGAACGTGTCAAGGGTGATTTCAAACGATTACTTAAAGAAACACTTGCTGAATTGTAATCATGTTAATAGAATTGAGGAGAATTTTTCGAAAAATCCCTTATAATTTTAGATTATTCATAGCAGTAATTCTACAAGGAATAGTTTCGGGTTTATCTGGTATATTTCTCCATTATCTTTTAGAGATGGCGGAGGGGCTAGCTTTTGGTCAGTCAGAGCATCATAATGGATTTTTGACAGATGGAGTTTCCTCCTCACGGATAGGACTAAGTTTAATAATCGTGGGTCTTAGCTCGTCCTTAGTCTGGTACTTCTTGCAAAAAAGGTCGAAGATTTATTCCATCAAAGCTCAGATGAAGGATGAGACTTCACAATACAAGCTTCATTTTTTAAAACAGCTATTTCATTCAATTTGGCAGATTATTGCAGTTGGAGGGGGAGCACCTATTGGCAAAGAAGCTGCACCACGAGAGATTGGAGCCCTATTTGCAGGTCCAATTGGAAAAATATGTATACTGTCTATGAAGGATCGTATCTTTCTCCTTGCTTGTGGTGCTGGTGCTGGTTTAGCAGCTGTCTATCAGATTCCATTAACAAGTGTTTTCTTCGTTTTTGAGACTCTAGGAATTTCTTTATCTATCAAGCGATTTGTCTTAGTTGGTTTGACTACCTATGTGTCTACCTATATAGCAGGCTTGGTTATTTCAGATCATGCTCTTTACCAGCTTCCAGCTATCGCATGGTCATTAAAGGAAGTGTGGATTGTCCCTTTATTACTTCTTTTCTTAACTCCCCTAGCTTGGCTTTTTGGTTGCTTAAGTAAAGAAGTGTCTTTAAACAAGATAAAAGATCAACGAATACTTCTCACTTTGCCCTCAGCTTTTCTGTTTCTTGTTGGTCTGGCAAGTTACTTTCCACATCTACTTGGCAATGGACGCATGATGGCTCAGGAAATTTTAAATGGTAGCGATGGTAAAACAGTGCTTCTCATGTTTTTCCTAAAAGCAGTGGTCGTTCTTATTATCCTTTGGGCAGGGGTCTATGGTGGCACTCTTACGCCATCTTTTGCCTTGGGGATGGCTGGAGCTGCTCTCTTGGGCATGATTCTAGGTTTGGACAGCCAGCCAAGCATTTTGCTTTTGGGATCGGTTTGCTTTTTATCTGTGACCTTGAGGGCGCCCTGGTCTGCAACTGGATTAGTAATAGGTTTCACTGGGTTAGGTTTAGATTCTCTTCCGTATCTCTTAGTAACAGCTTTCCTAGCTTATGGTTTTGCAAAAGTGTTAGACCGCTTTCCTTGGGCTAGTATACTGTGTAAGATGTCAAAGAATAAAGTAATTAGGTAGGAAATGCCCGTTTCTTCTAACCAAGGATTTATCTTAAAAGATTAAAAACTATTGTCAGTTTATCAATAACTGTTTGAAATAAAAATGAAGTAGGATTATCGGAGTCATGATTGAATACGATTTTTCCTAGCTATGAAATATAAAAATAAAAAAAGAAAGGTAGAGTGAAGTGTTCAGATTTGAACACGAGCGGAAAACTCGGAAAATAAATAATCTGACTGAGAAATCAGGATTTCTCGTCAGATTCCTAATTTTCAGTCGTTTTCTTGTCGCTCTTTGTATCATAAATTATGTCTATTCATATTGCTGCTAAACAAGGCGAGATTGCTGATAAAATCCTTCTTCCAGGTGATCCACTTCGGGCTAAGTTTATTGCGGAGAATTTCCTTGAGGATGCTGTTTGCTTCAATGAAGTCCGTAATATGTTCGGCTACACTGGTACTTACAAGGGTCATCGTGTATCTGTTATGGGGACTGGAATGGGAATGCCCTCAATCTCTATCTATGCGCGTGAGTTGATTGTTGACTACGGTGTGAAAAAGCTAATCCGTGTCGGAACTGCTGGCTCGCTGAATGCTGATGTCCATGTCCGTGAATTGGTTTTGGCGCAGGCGGCTGCAACTAACTCCAACATTATTCGTAATGACTGGCCACAGTATGATTTTCCACAAATCGCTAGCTTTGATTTACTAGATAAGGCCTATCATATCGCCAAAGATCTCGGTATGACAACCCATGTTGGGAATGTCTTGTCGTCTGATGTCTTTTACTCAAACTACTTTGAAAAGAATATTGAGCTTGGTAAATGGGGAGTTAAAGCTGTTGAAATGGAAGCGGCAGCTCTTTACTATCTGGCTGCTCAGCACCATGTAGATGCTCTGGCAATTATGACTATTTCTGACAGCTTGGTCAATCCTGAAGAGGATACAACAGCTGAAGAGCGCCAAAATACCTTTACCGATATGATGAAGGTTGGTTTGGAAACCTTGATTGCAGAAGCATGAAACTAGATGTCAAAGAAGCCATTCTCTTTGCTATTTCCCGCTATGACTATGCTTATGCTCATAAACTAGCTGAGCGAGCAGGAAGCAGTGTCCAGTCTGACTTGGTTAATCTTCTTGAGGCTTTAGCGGAGCGAAGAGAGCTCAACATCCAATCTATGATGAATCTAAATTTGGAAATCACTGGGTCTGTCCTAGCTGATTTTCAGCTTTTTTGCCATGAAGATGAAGCGGATGAGCAGCTGGTCAATTACCTTTATGATCTGGAAGCCAAGCTGAGAAATGAGCAGCTGATTGATTTTATCCGAGCTGTCAGTCCGGCTATTTATCGGATTTTTATGCGGCTGATTCGCATGCAAATACCAGATATTGAGAGCTATATTCATAATTCGCGAGGGGCTAGTTACGACCGATGGAAGTTTGAAAAGATGCGAAATTCTGATAATCCTGACCTGCAAAATTTTCATGCGGAAAGCACGGTTAATTCTTCTAGTTTGACGGGTCTGATTTTGCAGTTGAATTTGCCCGAATCTGTCAAAGAGTCGGCACGGCAGCTAAGAGAGTTAGAAAAGTCAGTCCGCAATCCGTTGGCTCACCTTATCAAGCCTTTCGATGAGGAAGAATTGCACAGGACGACAGGTTTCTCATCTCAGCACTTTATGGAACTTCTGGTTGATTTGGCGCAGGAGACAGGCATAGTATATCAGAGGGAACCTTTTTACTTCAACCGAGCGAATGCGGTCATAGAAAGTCTCTTATAAGGAGTAGCAGGATGGATAAGATTGCAAGGCTGCAAGAATTGATAGACCAAAGTCAGAATATCGTCTTTTTCGGTGGGGCGGGTGTTTCGACTGAGTCCAATATTCCGGACTTTCGCAGTTCTGATGGAATTTATAGCGTCAAGCTGGGACGGCACTTTACAGCGGAGCAGCTGGTTTCTCACACGATGTTTGAGCGCTATCCGCAGGAGTTTTTTGACTTTTACAAGAAGTATCTGCTTTATCCGGATGCTAAGCCCAATGCGGCTCATGTCTACTTGGCAGATTTGGAGAAAGCAGGCAAGCTTAAGGCTGTAGTGACCCAAAATATCGATAGCTTGCATGAAATGGCCGGTTCGAAAAAGGTTCTCAAGCTTCATGGCAGTGCAGATAGAAATGACTGTCTTAATTGTCAGCGATTCTATGATTTGGATGGCTTTCTGGCTCTGCAGGGCACCATTCCTTGCTGCCTTGACTGTGGCGGTATTGTCAAGCCAGATGTAACTCTCTATGAAGAACCGCTAGATATGGAAGTTTTCCAGCAGGCAGCTCAAGCTATCCATCAAGCGGACCTGCTGATAATCGGCGGCACTTCCTTAGTCGTCTATCCCGCAGCCAGCCTCATCCAGTACTTTTCAGGTAAGCATCTGGTCGTCATCAACAAGACCAGCATCCCTCAAGACAGCCAGGCAGATCTAGTCATTGAGGGTAAGATTGGAGAAGTGTTGGGGAAGTTGAAACAATAGAAAAACACCTGAAAAAGCTTTTTCGGGTGTTTTTGGCTTTCGTCCAGGAGGAATATTCTATATAAAATTTTTTGACTATGCTATAATAAGATAAAGAACTCAGGAGGGCTCTATGAAGAAATTAAACAGGAAGAAGAAGTTAATTTTAGCTGGAACAATTATCGTAGTGATTGGATATATTGGATATATTGGATTACGCTACTACCTCAAGCCAGAATGGTTTGATTCAGAGAATATTTACTATACGGTATATAATTATAAAGTAACTGATATCAAACCTAAGAAAAAAGTAGTTAAAGACTTAAATATTGAATTTGTGCATGACAAGTCTGAAGAAGCGCCTCAAAATAAAGAGTGGACAGAGAAAACTTTATCAAATTGGAACAAGCATAATGGAAAACAAATTTTACATGTCACTTTTACTGATGGTAGCAAGGCAAAAATTCCCATAGAAGAGCCTTCCACTGTTGGTCCTGCTTTTAGCATAGAACTTTTAAATGATTCACTATATCAAAAATTAAGTTTCCGTTTTCCAGAATTAAAATTGTCAGATAATAATAAATCCAAGGACATCTTGGAGCCTTTGTTGTTTCTGTATGTAGGAGATACGTTTTTTCAGGTTCCAGAAGTTAACAATGAGATTTCTTATCAGTTGAAAAATCCTAAAAACGGGAAAATGCAGTCATATTATGAATATGGAAATAAACCTGATGTTAACTGGACTCCAATTTTCTTTATTAGATCGAAAAAATATTTAGATAACCAAATAGATTTTTTTGATGATTATCAAAATCAATACGAAGGGAACTATTGGGAAAGAAGGGATGAAATTTATGAAAATAGATTGTCTCATACATCAAATTATTATTACTACAGGATATTTTACTCAGACGAATTGACTAACTTGCCTCTAAGCGTTAGCACGACTGGGGATCAATTTAAAATGACCATTACACATTCTTATATAGTCGAACAAATTAATGATCATGTCTATAAGGTTAAGTCAAACTCAAAAACCTATACAGATGAAAATAAATCTGAATACATTGCTGAAGTTCTAAATCAAAATAAAAAAGAATCCAGATAGCTTAGAAATTATCTGGATTCTTTCATTTTAAGGATATAATTTCATGAGAGAAAATTTAAATATACTTGAAATCGTTGAAATATCATCGAAACTGGTTCTACTATTAAGTGCTTTTATTTCCTCTCTATATATTGAAAAACTTATAGATTTTTCTTCAGGTTCTTTCTGTGAGGTATTTCTAATCATAGTTGGTATCTCAGTAATAATCTTCTTGAAGAGTTTTTCATAATCACTACCCAGCTCTTTTTTTAATTGATTTTCTCTCTCATCTATCCTTTTATTTAACTCTTCCATATCTGGCTCACCCCATTTATACGTAATAGTAAATGAATATCTTTCATCGTTAGCTTCAGTCATTTCTATACTATAGTTCGTCCAGTTTTTTATATAAGTTTCCCAATATGCTTGAACAATAGCTTTGTTTTCTTTATCTGATGGAGTATAGTATGGTGAGATATTAGCATATATCCTATTCGAATTAGATTTAATGATATTTTCAGTTAATTCGTCTTTTATTCCATTTGCTAAATATTTTTTAACAAATGCTTTAACAATCTGATCATCTTTTTTTATATATGCTTTTTTTGAAGGCGTATCAAAATTGACGCTATAGTCGATATTGTTATCATCCTTATATACAAGTCTATACTTAGTATTTGCTTTTCCTGTGAACCAAATTTGAATATCCTTACTTGGATATTCAGTAAAAGTAGAATTAGAGTCAATTATTGGGACTTGCTTTCCTTTATTATCATAAATATTAAAATCTGATTCAGAAGCATAATCGAAATTTTCTATATTGAATTTTACATAAAAATTGTTTTCAGCGTCTTCTAGGTTTTTAACAGGATTTGTAGTGTTAAAAAAACCACCGTCACTATTTTTTATAGTGATGGTTGGACCAGACTTAATCAAAGTAGGGATAGGGTGTATGTTGAAGTAAGTAATTATTCCGAGAAGAATAAGAATAATACATCCCCAAAATAATTTAGCGTGACGTTTTGACTTCATTCAGTCTCCTTATGAATTTTATTAAGAATCTAAAATAATGATTAACCTATTTATCAAACTTCACTTCCTCAATCAGATACTCAATGAATCGTTCTCCCATTTTGGATAGGCTAGCTTTTTCATGCTGGATGTAGACCAGTTCAATCGGATCATCAATGTCCAGCGGGATGGAAACGATATTATCTCCGTTGAGGTTGCTGTTGAGGATACCGGTTGCAATTGTGTAGCCGTCCAAACCAATCAAAAGATTAAAGAGGGTCGCGCGGTCGCTGACGACGATAGATTTTTTATGGTGCTCCTGAGAGAGAATTTCCTCGGAAAAGTAGAAGGAGTTGTGAGTTCCTTGGTCGTAGCTGAGGTAGGGGAAGTTTTCTAAGTCAGATAATTGAACCAGCTTTTTCTTGGCCAGCGGATTGGACTTGCTGACAAAGATATGGGGCTGCGCTGTGAAGAGATGAGTGGCAATCAAGTGATTGTCATCCAGCATCTTGGATAGGACATCGCGGTTGTAGCTATTGAGAAAGAGGACGCCAATTTCGCTGCGGAAGTTTTTTACGTCGTCAATGATCTCCCAAGTCCGAGTTTCCCGCAGAAAGAGCTCGTATTTCTCCATATCGCTTTTTTTAAGCAGGGAAACAAAGGCGTTGACTACAAAGGCATAGTGCTGGGCAGACACACTGAAAAGTTCACGGTGGGCGACAGGGTTTTTGTATCGCTCCTCTAGAAGCTGAGTCTGCTCAACAACCTGCCGAGCATAAGAAAGAAACTCCATTCCGTCCTTGGTCAAGGTAATTCCTTTAGGATTGCGAATAAAAATCTCGATACCCATTTCATTTTCCAAATCCCGTACAGCATTGGACAAACTAGGCTGAGTAATGAAAAGCTGCTTGGCAGCTTCGTTCATACTGCCAGTCTCGACGATTTTGATAATATAGTGTAACTGTTGAATTCTCATAGGACTATTTTATCACAAACTGGGGATTTTTTCCCGATAAATCAATGAAAGCTAGCATTGAATTTATTAAATGGACAGATGGTAAAAGAAATTCTATTGGATATAGTGACATTTTTAAAGTTTATTCTTATCGGAATTATAGAGAGATTTTATCAAGTCTTTTATAATGAAACAGATTTTGCAATTTCAAGTTATTCGTGATATGATGATTTTTAGACTGTAAAAGGAGTAGTTATGAAGAGAAAAGAGGATTCTTTTGAAGATATTGCTTTTGAGTTAGAGAAGGAGACATCTAAGTCTAAGTTCTTACCATTCGTTCTATTAGCCATTATTGGCTTTTCTATCGTTGGAGCAGTTTTTTTGATGCTTTCTATATCGCAAAAGACTAAATCTAAGCAACCGGTGAGCCAGTCAAGTCAGATTATTTCACCATCAAAAAAATTAGAGGATAAGAAGACTGAAGTAAAAAAATTCGCTGAAAGCCTTATCGTTTCTCCAGAAAAAAGTGGTCCCTTTCTTTGGATGGTTGACAAGGCAGTTTCTCTACAGATGGACAAAGATAAAGGCGGAGCTGTCTTGGAAGATGTTTTAAAAGAATTTGGAAGACCTGTTGAAGCTGATTCGTGGATTGACTTTTCATCAAATAATGAAATTCAAAAGCATATTCGTCTTTTTTGGAAAGAGAAGAATGGTGCTCTTGGTTATGTTTCTTTAACATTTGTTGAATTTGATGGTGTCTATAAGCTTATTTCCAAGTACCATTCTAACCTTGCAAGTGATGAGATTAAGGTGGATAAAAATCCTAATAGAGACTTTTTATGGACACAAGAATATATAGATAGTCTTGTTATTGGTGCTAGAGAAGGTACTGACAAAGGTACGCCTTATGATGAGATTGTTTCAAATGTTGGTTTGCCGCTATATCAGACGATTTTGGGAGAGGATAATCAACTTCAAATGCGAGTTACTTATCATAATCCTCATTCTTTGACAAATCCGGAACAATTGAAGTCTGTTGATCTAGAATTCTATAAGCAAGAAGATGGAACATGGCGTTTGGTTTCTAAACAAAGCCAGTAAACTAAAATAAAAAAGACAGAGGAGATAATCTTGAGAAGGAGTAGCAAGAAAAAACATGATGCTAATTCATTTAGAGCCATAAAAAAAGAACTTTATCAACAACAAAAGATAAAAAGAGAAGAACTTAGCATGATGGCCATACAGGAGGAGAAAAAAAGGATAAATTTGGCCTTTATTCTTCTTTGTTTGACCTTGTCATTTGCTTTGTTCTTTGGCTTCTATTATTTTTCTCAAAAGATTCCTAAAGCTAACCTTAAGTACAAATCTGATAAGACAGTTTCATCATTTAGTAGAGAAAGCTATACAACTCAGCAATATGATGACGAGCCAGAAATAAATCAAGATCAAAAGGAACTGAAAAAGAAAATTGTTGAGGAAGATGAAAAAAAGTTTGTTTTTAAATGGACCTTAGACAATTTTGTAGAACTCAAAATAGCAAAAGTTGGAGGGTGGAAAAATAATCCGACTTTGGAAGAGGTTATTACGAAATATGGTAAGGGTTCAAATGTGAGTTTTAACGAAAATGGATTGACACTAACTTATAAGACAAGAATTGTAGATGTTCCGAGATATGGCTCATCTGGACATCCTCAGGAAATTAGTTTTGGTTTTTATGACCCCGATTCCAATGGAAAAAAGTACTATTTAATAACTAAAACGGCAGTTTACTTAGATGACATTCATAACCTACCTGCTACCAAAAATGAGTTTGTTTTTAAGTGGAAGTCAGAAGATATGGATACATTGACAGTGGGTGATAGTCAATATGGAAAAGGTGGAATGACATATCAGGAGATTATTGATCGATTTGGACCGCCTTCCGAGATGAATTTTTCTGGAAGCGATACAGATTACAGCCCGTTATCATTGCAGGTGAATTATTTTAATATTCATCGTCCACCTGCTGAACGAAAATTGGATAGGGTGTCTTTGATTTTCAAGAGGCAGGAGGATGGCAGCTTTCGTCTTGCGGATGCAAAGAGTGAATTTGACAAGGACTGGTAAAGCTGTGGTAGGTCGGAGATCTTAAAATTCTAATATTTTTTATGCCTTGACAATCCCTATCGCTAACGATATAATGTTTACAATTTAACCTTTAATCAAGTCCAGTGAGGCTGCAAGGTGGGAAAAACGGTATAAGAGGCAAGCAGATTGCCTTGTTTTTTGCGAAACCTTGCTGTGGCGAGGTTTTTTCTTGTAGAAAGTGAGGTTGTCATGGTTAGTGACAGTTGCAAAAAGAGATTTGGCAAGATTATGCTGGAGCAGATGGAGCTGCTGGAGCAAGTAGAGATTGCGCCTAATATTTTTTCTATGATCCTAAAGGGTCAAATGGTTGCTCAGATGCAGGCTGGGCAGTTTTTACATATTCGGGTACCAGATGACAGCAAGCTTTTGCGCCGGCCTATCTCGATTGCAGAGATTGACCGAGACAATCTGACTTGTCGCATCATCTATCGGATAGAAGGTGGCGGGACGGCTATTTTTTCTCGACTGCCAGTCGGCTCGTTTCTTGATGTTATGGGGCCTCAGGGCAATGGCTTTGATTTGAGCCCTGTAAGGGCAGGCGACCACGCTTTGATTATCGGTGGTGGGATTGGTGTCCCTCCCCTACTTAAGGTTGCGAAAGAATTGCATGCCAAGGGAGCTCAAGTGACAGCTGTTCTGGGATTTTCTGATAAATCTGCTGTCATTTTGGAAGCAGAAATGAAAAAATACGCTGATGTCATTGTCACGACGGATAATGGTTCCTATGGTCGTCAGGGCTATGTATCTGCAGTTGTGGATGAATTGACCCAAGACTATGCGGCTGTCTATTCCTGTGGAGCGCCAGCTATGCTCCAGTATGTGGATCATAAGTTTCAGGACCATCCGCATGCTTATCTCTCCATGGAATCTCGTATGGCTTGTGGCATGGGCGCTTGCTATGCCTGCGTAGTTCATGTGGCAGGTCAGGATGAGTCGGTCAATAAGCGCGTTTGTGAAGACGGTCCGGTCTTTGAGACGGGCACGATTGTTGTCTAGGAGGGGAAAGAATGAGTGACCAACGTTTAAGAGTTTCCTTGCCAGGCTTGGACCTGAAAAATCCAATTATTCCAGCATCTGGCTGCTTTGGCTTCGGTCAGGAATATGCCAAATACTATGACCTGGACTTGCTAGGTTCTATCATGATAAAGGCTACGACTTTGGAGTCCCGCTTTGGTAATCCCACTCCGCGTGTGGCAGAAACGCCAGCTGGGATGCTCAATGCCATTGGCCTGCAAAATCCAGGTCTTGAGGTTGTTCTAGCTGAAAAACTGCCCTGGCTGGAAAAACATTATCCCGACCTTCCAATCATCGCTAATGTAGCGGGATTTTCCAATCAAGAATATGCCACAGTGGCTGGGAAAATTTCCCAAGCCCCCAATGTCAAGGCTATTGAGCTCAATATCTCCTGCCCTAATGTTGACCATGGAAATGCTGGCCTTTTGATTGGCCAAGTTCCAGAATTAGCCTACGAAGCAACCAAGGCAGCAGTAGATGCTTCTGCAGTACCTGTCTATGTCAAATTAACTCCGAGTGTGGCTGATATCACTCAGGTAGCTAAGGCTGTTGAAGACGCTGGTGCTGCTGGTTTTACTATGATTAACACCTTGGTAGGTATGCGATTTGACTTGACGACGCGCAAGCCTATTATCGCTAATGGCACAGGCGGTATGTCGGGTCCAGCTGTCTTTCCGGTAGCACTCAAGCTGATCCGTCAAGTGGCGCAGGCAAGCAAACTTCCCATTATTGGTATGGGGGGAGTTGATTCGGCGGAGGCTGTTCTGGAGATGTTTATAGCGGGCGCTTCAGCTATTGGAGTGGGAACTGCCAATTTCACGGATCCTTATGCCTGTCCGACCATCATTGAAGATTTGCCTAAGGTTATGGATAAATACGGCATCGAAAATCTTGAAACTTTACGAAAAGAAGTTCGAGAGAATTTGCTTTAAAGTTACATTTTTACTTGACAATCCTGCTGTGAAATTATAGAATGAACTAAATATAACCTTTAAAGAAGTCCAGAGAGGCTACTAAGGTACATACGTTTGAATGGTAGATACTGCCACATTTTCGTGTAACCTTGCTCTCGGGCAAGGTTTTTCTATGTCTCTGAACCTAGCGTGAAGGTCAATTTGAATATAGGAGTGCCTAGCAGAGTTCTTTAAAGTTAAAAATTAAAAAGGAGATTCTCCCCTCATGCGTGAAGAACGGCCAATTATCGCCCTCGATTTTCCATCTTTTGACGATGTCAAAGATTTCTTGGAGCATTTTCCGGAAGATGAAAAACTCTATGTCAAAATCGGCATGGAATTCTTCTATGCCATCGGTCCTGAAATCGTTCATTATCTGAAAGGTCTTGGACACAGCATTTTCTTGGATCTGAAACTGCACGACATTCCCAATACTGTGCGCTCAGCCATGTCTGTCTTAGGTACATTTGGCATCGACATGGTGACGGTCCATGCAGCAGGTGGTGTGGAGATGATGAGCGAAGCCAAGAAGGTTTTGGGAGATAAGGCTAAGTTGGTTGCTGTGACTCAGCTGACCTCGACCAGCGAGGAAGATATGCGTAATTGCCAAAATATCCAGACTACGGTTCAGGAGTCTGTTGTCAACTACGCTCGGAAGGCCAAAGAAGCTGGTTTGGATGGCGTAGTTTGCTCAGCTCAAGAAGTGGAACTGATTAAGGCGGCAACTGCGGATGATTTCCTCTGTGTAACGCCGGGTATTCGGCCAGCTGGATCAGAAATCGGTGACCAAAAGCGGGTCATGACTCCACAAGAAGCTCATCAAATTGGCAGTGATTATATTGTAGTCGGCCGTCCGATTATCCAAGCTGAAAATCCTTGGGATGCCTACCACGAGATTAAGAAGCAGTGGAATAGCTAAGTAAGAACAAGAGATACGATTTAAATCGATATACAAAATTAACAGCATCATAAACATTCAAATTTATAAGGAGCAAAAAATGACTTTAGCAAAAGAGATTGCGCGTGATTTATTGAAAATCAAAGCTGTGTATTTGAAGCCGGAAGAGCCTTTTACATGGGCGTCGGGCATCAAGTCACCTATATATACGGATAACCGAGTGACCTTGGCTTATCCAGAAACTCGGACCTTGATCGAGGATGGTTTTGTAGAAAAGATTCGGGCGGAATTTCCAGATGTAGAAGTCATTGCCGGAACTGCGACAGCGGGCATTCCTCACGGAGCCATTATCGCAGATAAGATGAACCTGCCATTTGCCTATATTCGCAGCAAACCAAAAGATCACGGAGCGGGCAATCAAATCGAAGGTCGCGTAGCACCTGGGCAGAAGATGGTTGTCATTGAGGATTTAATCTCAACTGGCGGTTCGGTCTTGGATGCGATTGCTGCCGCTAAACGTGAAGGTGCAGATGTGATTGGCGCAGCAGCTATCTTTACCTATGAGCTACCAAAAGCAGAAAAGAACTTTAATGAAGCGGGTGTGAAATTGGTGACCCTTTCTAACTACACTGAGCTAATCACTCTGGCTGAAGCAGAAGGTTATGTCAGTCCTGAGGGCTTGGCCTTGCTTGAGAAATTTAAGCACGACCAAGAAAATTGGCAGGCTTAGACCGAATACAAATAAAATGATCTGACTCTTATTCAGGTCATTTTTCTGTAAAACGTCCTTGTATTGCCTTTAAAAATGGCTTAAAGTCTTGGTGTTTGGTATAATAGAGCTATGTCTAAGATTTATCATCTATCCTTTTCGATATTACAGAAAGTTATGCTGATTACGGCTGTTCACTGGTTTCTGATTGCCATCTGGCATGTTGCAGAGCTGAATATTTTGGCTTTGTTTGCCTTTGCTGGCTTGGCTTATCTGGCCTATCGCTATCGGAATTTGCTAGGAAAAACTTATCATTGGCTGATGAAGCATAAACTTCTTGTTATGCTAGCTGCCTTTATTTTTCAGCTGATAATGCTCTTTTCAGCAGAGCTTTTGATTAGGCGTGATGCAGCAGTTGTCTTTACAGGAGCTTTCAAAACTCTGAAAGAAAGCTCTATTTCCAGCTATCTGACCCGCAACCCTAACAATGTCTCTCTCTTTCTATACGAGCGTTTTTTCTTTAATGTATTTGGGGGATCTGGTCTATGGGTCATGCAAGCCTTGAATATTGTTTATACTAACGTAACGGCCTTGATTCTCTACAAGGGCTGCCAAAAGTATTTTTCCCAAAAGGCTGCAGATGCTGTCTTTAGTCTTTATGTGCTTTTACTGGGCTTTTCTCCTTATTTCTTTTCAATGTATACCGATATTCCCCCCCTTCCTTTCATCAGTCTGCAGATTTTCCTAGTTCTGGGATTGCTGAAAGGAGAGGAATCAAGCCGACAGCTGGTTTGGCGCAGTATATTGCTTGGGCTAATGACTAGTCTGGCTTTCTTCTTTAGACCAACAGTAATGATTCTGCTGATAGCTGTCTTCGGAGTTCTCTTTTTCAAAAAGAATTGGAAGAAGTTCTTTCTGACACTAGTCGTTTTTGCTTGCAGTTTTGCGATTAGCTACGCCCCGCTGCATTACTGGTCCAAGCATCAGAAGGAAGTGCCGATTATGGAGGGAGAGGGATTGGCAAAAGGTCCCCTGCTCTTTATCAATCTAGGTCTGACTTTCAATGGCCACAATCAGGAAGATATGAAAGAAGGGCTCTTGCAGTATATTGAGCCCGATAAGCAGTATGACTATAACAATGGCATGTTTGCCAAGGAATATGTTATTAAGGAAATCAAGCGGCGCTTAAGTGAATATAATCCTTTGACTTTAGCTCATCATCTCTTCCATAAGCAGTCTCTGACTGTAGCAGAAGGAGATTTGGGCTGGCTCTACCGCAGTGTCGAAAATGAAAAGACACCTTATATATCGCCTTTTTACCAAGATACGAAGGATAATCCTTTAACTCAGTTTGTCCGTGACTTTTTCCTGAACACTGACAAGTCAGAATTTGTCTATTTCTCGCTGTCCAAGCAGGCAGTTTGGATTGTCATGGCAGCAGGACTTGTCTTTGCCCTTTGGAAATATCGCTCCAGTGATGAGCTGAATTTTCTAACCTTAGCTGTTTTTGGCGGCCTGCTCTTTTTGCAGATTTTCGAGGGAGGAAAGACGAGATACCTGATTCAGTTTTTGCCACAGATACTGATTCTGTCTGCTGTGGGCTTATCTCAGTACCCACAAGCCCTAAGGAAGTTTCGCTTTTGGACTAGAAAGAAGGAATCTTTGAAATGAAAAGACCTGTTCCTATCTATGAACCGCTTTATAGCTTGAAGCCCATTGCTGAGAATATCTGGATTGTCGACGGTGATTTGATTGAGATGGATGCGGTGCTGACAAAATTGCCTTTTTCTACCCGCATGACTGTCATCAAGTTAGCAAATGGCCAGCTCTGGTGCCATTCACCAATTCAGCCAAATCAAGCCTTGTTTGACCAGTTGGACGCTTTGGGACCAGTTGCGCATCTTGTTTCACCTAATAAGATTCACTATGCCTATATAGCTGACTGGAAGAAGCGTTATCCTGAGGCAATTGCTTGGTCTAGCCCAGGAGTGGAAGAGAGAGCAGTCAAGCAGAAAATACCAGTCTCTTTTGATGAAAAGCTGACAGATGAGGCTCCAGAAGCTTGGGCAGGTCAGATAGATCAGTTGGTTTTCAAGGGAAGTACTTATATTGAGGAAGTTGTCTTTTTTCATAAGGACAGTCAAACCTTGATTTTGACAGATTTGATTGAGAATTTTGAAACAGAGCATTTTCCAAGTCAGATTCGAGGCAAGGCTTATAAATTAGTTCGTGTTGCAGCTCCGGATGGCCAGACGCCTATTGACTACCGTATGACCTTTATCGGTCATCAAAAAGAAGCCAAAGAATGTCTAGAGCAGATGCTAGCTTGGCAACCGGAGAAAATCATACTAGCCCACGGTTCTTGTTTTCTGAAAAATGGCAGAGCAGAACTCAGAAGAGCACTTAGGTGGATTAAGTAATAGAATTTTTATCGTAGAAAATGAGAGGAGACATATATGCAACATTCAGCTTGGCATGCTTTGATTAAGGAGCAGCTGCCGGAAGGTTATTTTGCAAAAATCAATCATTTTTTAGACGAAGTGTATGCTTCAGGGACCATTTACCCACCTCGGGAGAAAGTGTTTAATGCGATTCAGACAACAGATTTAGCAGATGTTAAGGTGGTTATTTTAGGGCAGGATCCTTACCACGGACCGAGACAGGCACAAGGCTTGAGTTTTTCGGTACCTGATGACATTCCAGCTCCGCCTTCTTTGCAGAATATTCTTAAAGAACTGGCAGACGATATCGGAGTGAAAGAGTCGCATGATTTAACTTCCTGGGCTCAGCAGGGTGTTCTCTTGCTCAATGCTGGTCTGACAGTGCCTGCTGGCCAGGCCAATGCGCATGCCGGCTTAATCTGGGAGCCTTTTACAGATGCTATTATCAAGGTAGTCAATGAGAAGACTGATCCAGTTGTCTTTATCCTTTGGGGTTCTTACGCCCGCAAGAAAAAAAGTTTGATAAGCAATTCGCAACATTTGATTATCGAGTCGGCTCACCCAAGTCCGCTGTCTGCTTATCGTGGTTTCTTTGGTAGCAAACCTTTTTCTCGTACCAATGATTTTTTAGTGGCTAAGGGCTTGGAACCTATCAATTGGTTAGCTTAGGAGGTAGTATGGTTCAGTTAGCAACGATTTGTTATATCGATAATGGCCGGGAGTTTCTCATGCTGCACCGCAACAAAAAGCCCAATGATGTTCATGCTGGGAAGTGGATTGGTGTCGGTGGCAAGCTAGAGCGAGGAGAAACCCCGCAGGAATGCGCTGCACGTGAGATTTTAGAGGAAACAGGTCTAAAGGCCAAGCCTGTTCTTAAAGGCGTTATCACTTTTCCGGAGTTTACTCCCAACTTGGACTGGTACACCTACGTCTTCAAGGTGACGGAGTTTGAGGGGGAATTGATTGACTGCAACGAAGGTACTCTGGAATGGGTGCCTTATGATCAGGTTTTGTCTAAACCAACCTGGGAAGGCGATCACACCTTTGTGGAGTGGCTTTTAGAAGACAAGCCTTTCTTTTCTGCAAAGTTTGTTTATGACGGGGATAAGCTATTAGATACTCAGGTGGATTTTTACGAATAAGGAGATAAGACGATGCTATTAATCAAAAACGGACGAGTTATGGATCCTAAAACTGGTTTTGACCAAATTGCTGACCTCTTGGTTGAGGGGAAGAAAATCGTTAAAATCGGTCAAGATTTGCAGGAAGAAAATGCAAAAGTTATCGATGCCAGTGGTTTGGTTGTGGCTCCAGGTTTGGTGGATATACATGTGCATTTCCGGGAGCCGGGCCAGACTCATAAGGAAGACATTCATACGGGGGCCTTGGCAGCAGTAGCAGGAGGCTTTACGACTGTTGTTATGATGGCCAATACCAATCCGACCATTTCTACGGTTGAAACCCTGAAAGAAGTGCTGGACTCGGCTAGTCGTGAAAATATCCATATCAAGTCGGTTGCAACAATTACAGAGAATTTTGATGGGCAACATCTGACAGATTTTCAAGGTCTCTTGGCAGCTGGTGCAGTAGGTTTTTCTGATGACGGTATTCCGCTGACCAACGCTGGCATTGTCCGCAAAGCTCTCGTAGAAGCGCGTAAAAATAACACCTTTATCAGCTTGCATGAGGAAGATCCCAATCTCAACGGCATCCTCGGTTTCAATGAATATATCGCCAAAGAGCATTTTCATATCTGTGGCGCAACAGGTGTGGCAGAATACAGCATGGTTGCCCGCGATGTTATGATTGCTTATGATGCCAAGGCTCATGTGCATATCCAGCATTTGTCCAAGGCTGAGAGTGTAAAGGTGGTTGAATTCGCTCAGAAGCTAGGCGCTCAAGTCACCGCTGAAGCAGCACCTCAGCACTTCTCTAAGACAGAAGCTCTGCTATTGACCAAGGGCAGCAATGCTAAGATGAATCCGCCTCTGCGCTTAGAATCGGATCGGCTGGCGGTTATTGAGGGGCTCAAGTCTGGTGTCATTTCTGTCATTGCGACGGACCATGCTCCACATCATGCTGACGAGAAAAATGTAGAAGACATCACTAAGGCACCTTCTGGTATGACTGGTCTTGAGACTTCACTTTCTCTAGGACTGACCTACCTAGTTGAGGCTGGTCATCTGAGCTTGATGGAACTTTTGGAAAAAATGACTCTTAATCCGGCTCAGTTGTATGGTTTTGATGTTGGCTTTATTGCTCAGGATGGTCCTGCCGATTTGACAATATTTGACCCAGAAGCAGATAGACTTGTGACTGACCATTTTGCCTCCAAGGCAGCCAATTCACCTTTCGTTGGTGAAAAGCTTAAAGGCCAAGTAAAGTTTACCATCTGTGATGGGGAAGTTGTCTTTAAAGGATAATGCAGATTAGACTCTGATGAATTTCAGGGTCTTTTTTAACACAGAAAATTTTCTAGTAATTTTCTGAAAAACCGAATGTTTGTTAAAATAGTAGTGGTTTAGTTCCTTTTTGAACCAAAAAGATGTATAATATAACAAAATACTAAAGAGGAGTGTTCGTTATATGAAGAAGAAATTTTTCATCTTACCTGTTCTATCGACAGTGCTTTTGGCACCTGCTTTTTTGGCCCATCAAGTCTCTGCAGAAGAGGCTCAGCCTAGTCCAGAGCCAGCAAAGGCTGAGTTGACCAATCGGCCAGCTGCTGAGACGGCTTCTGAAGTGCAACCAACTGCTCCAGCAGCTTCAGCAGAAGAAAAACCAGCAGCTTCAGCAGAAGAAAAACCAGCAGCAGATAGTCAGAATGCAGCTGCTCCGGCTGGTCCAGCTGCGACAGAAGCCGCTGCAGCACCAGCCCAGTCTGAAAATCTACCAGAGGCTACGATTCTCCATACCAACGATGTGCATGGCCGCATCGTAGAGGAAAAAGGCGTTATCGGTGATGCTAAGCTGGCTACTGTTATCAAGGAAGAGCGCGCTAAAAATCCTAAAGTGCTTGTTGTGGATGCGGGTGATGCCTTCCAGGGTCTGCCAATTTCCAATAGTTCAAAAGGGGAAGAACGTGCGAAAATCCTCAATGAAATCGGCTACGATGCTATGGCGGTCGGTAACCATGAGTTTGACTTTGGTCTAGATGAGGCGAAAAAATACAAGGAAATTCTTAAATTCCCGCTTCTCAGTTCTAACACCTACGCCAATAATGCTCGAGTTTTCCAAGCGTCTACCATTGTAGACAAGGACCCAGCGGTTGAGGGAGATGAATTTGTAGTAATCGGTGTGACAACACCTGAAACTGCTACAAAAACTCACCCTAAAAACGTCCAAGGTGTGACCTTCACTGATCCAATTACAGAGGTTAATCGGGTTATTGACGAAATTGAAGCACGCGCAGCAGCAGAAGGAAAAAACTACAAAAACTACGTTGTTTTAGCTCACTTGGGTGTTGACACGACTACTCCGACTGAGTGGCGCGGCTCAACCTTGGCTGAAGCTCTTTCTAAAAATCCTAAGCTCAAAGGCAAGCGTGTAACCGTTATTGACGGCCACTCCCACACAGTAGAGTCTACGACTTATGGTGACAATGTAACTTACAACCAGACCGGTAGCTACCTACACAATATCGGAAAAGTGACTTTCAAGGCCAATCAACTTTTGGGAAATCCTCAGCAAATCCCTGCTGAAACAGCTAAAAAAGTCGCTCCAGACCCAGTTGTTGCAGACATGGTCAGCAAGATTAAAGCCAGATACGACGCAGATAATGCCAAAGTTATCGTAGCAAACAGCCCTGTAGAGCTTAATGGCGACCGTGAAAATGTCCGCGTTCGCGAAACCAATTTGGGTAATGTCGTAGCGGATGCTCTCTACGATTATGGTCAAACTGGCTTTGCCAATAAAACAGACCTGGCTGTTACTAACGGAGGCGGCTTGCGCGAAACTATTGCCAAAGACAAGCCAATCACCAAGGGAAATGTCATCGCTGTCTTGCCTTTTGGGAATACTATTTCTCAAATCAAGGTAACTGGTCAAAATATCGCAGACATGTTTGCCAAATCTCTGGGCTCTATCCTTCAGGAAAAAGATGGCAAGCCTGTGCTGGATGAGAACGGACAACCCTTGCTAGAACCAAGCGGTGGCTACCTGCAAATATCTGGGGCTAAAGTCTACTACGACACCACTCTGCCAGCTGATCAGCGTGTCCTCCACATTGAGATTAAGAACAAAGAAACGGGTGTTTATGAGCCTCTTGATCCAAATAAGACCTACTATCTGACGACTAATGACTTCTTGGCTGCTGGTGGTGACGGCTATACCATGCTGGGTGGCCCTCGTGAGGAAGGACCATCTATGGATGTGGCCTTCGCAGACTATCTGGCAAAAGCTGATTTGACAGCCTATGCGGTTATCAATCCAAACTCACGGGCTATCTCTATTTCATCTACTAAGGATACAGATGGCGATGGCTACACTGATATTGAAGAAATCAAGCAAGGAACAGATCCAGCTAATGCAGCTTCCTACCCAACTAGTGCCAAAACAGCTGATCCTGCAAAACAGGCAGCTCCACTGGTTAATACTCCAAAACAAACTAAGCAAGTAGCAGTTCATGTTGCCAAGACCTTCACAAAGGACCCTGCAGCTAAAGAACTGCCACAGACAGGCAGCGAATCAACAGTTGCCCTGAGCCTAGTTGGTATGGTTTTAGGATTCTTTGGGTTGGCAGGAATCAAGAAAAGTCACAAAGAAGACTAGTTAGAAGACACAATAAAACGGAAGTTGTTCACTTCCGTTTTATTTCTTTGGCTCAGGATTTTGATGTGTGATATTCAAGCCCCAAGGGATTAAGTTTTCTTTTTTCTGCTTTATACGTTGGATATTGTCCTTGTGCCGGAGGATAATAATCAAAGCCAATGCAATGATAATCAGAGTGAAGAAGAGGTCATAGCTGGGCAGTATAAAGCCGACTAGAGGAAAGAGCAGGGCAGATAGGATAGCGATGACTGCTGAGAGCACACTTGCCAGAGAAATCATACTTCCCAGATAAAGGATGCTGGCAAAGATGACAATCAGATAGACAAAGAAGGCTGGTGAGAAGCCCAGAACAACCCCTGCACTGGTTGCCACAGCCTTGCCACCCTTAAAGCCGGCAAAGATAGGAAAGGTATGGCCAATCACGGCCAAGAGGCCAAAGACAAGCGGCGAAACTCCCTCAATATGCAAAAAGAAAGGCAGCAGGGTCGCTGCAGTTCCTTTGAGAAAGTCAATAGCAAAAGTAGCCGTCCCCGCCGTCTTTCCCAAAATTCGGAAAGTATTGGTCGTTCCGGTATTGCCACTGCCGTATTCTCTCAGGTTCTTTTTAAAGAAAATTTGCCCAATCCAAAGTCCAGTCGGAATAGAGCCCAGTAAGTATGCTAGTATTAATCCAATTATCGTGTTCATCATGATTTTATTATACCATTATTTCGCTTTCTTACAATAGAAAAGGATAGAATTTATAGCAGGAAATGTCTACTCGGATATTGGATTCTTCTTCGTGTAAAATCAGTCCTTATCAGCAGTTTTTTCAAAAAAATCTTTGCAATATTTGCCAAAAACTTGTAAGATAGAAAAGATGAATCATTAGGAGGTTCTTGTGGCAAAAAAGGAAATCAATATTAACAATTATAATGACGATGCCATTCAGGTATTAGAAGGGTTGGATGCGGTCCGCAAACGTCCAGGGATGTATATCGGATCAACTGACGGAGCGGGACTCCACCATCTGGTCTGGGAGATTGTGGACAATGCTGTCGATGAAGCCCTGTCAGGCTTCGGTGACCGGATCGATGTGACTATCAACAAGGATGGCAGTCTGACGGTTGCAGACCACGGACGCGGGATGCCAGTCGGCAAGCACGCTATGGGGATTCCCACGGTTGAAGTCATTTTCACAGTTCTCCACGCCGGCGGTAAGTTCGGCCAAGGTGGCTATAAGACCTCGGGTGGTCTCCACGGTGTAGGTTCCTCTGTTGTCAATGCCCTGTCCAGCTGGCTGGAAGTGGAAATCACACGAGATGGGACTGTTTATAAGCAGCGCTTTGAAAATGGCGGAAAACCAGTTACTACGCTCAAGAAAATCGGCACTGCACCTAAGTCCAAGTCTGGGACCAAAGTGACCTTCATGCCGGACGATACGATTTTTTCAACGACAGACTTCAAGTACAACACTATTGCTGAGCGGCTTAAGGAATCAGCTTTCTTACTCAAGAATGTCCGCCTGTCGCTGACCGATGCGCGGACTGGCGAAGAAGTAGAGTTTCACTATGAAAACGGGGTTGAAGACTTTGTCAGCTATCTCAATGAAGACAAGGAAACCCTGACTCCTGTCCTCTATTTCGAGGGTGAGGAGAGCGGCTTCCAAGTTCAGGTGGCCCTCCAGTATAACGACGGCTACGCCGATAATATCCTGTCCTTTGTCAATAACGTCCGTACCAAGGACGGCGGTACCCACGAGACGGGACTCAAGACCGCTATTACCAAGGCTATGAACGACTATGCCAGAAAGACGGGCCTGCTCAAGGAAAAGGATAAGAATCTGGAAGGCTCGGATTACCGCGAGGGTCTAGCTGCTGTCCTATCCATCCTGGTCCCTGAGGCGCACCTGCAGTTTGAAGGTCAGACCAAGGACAAGCTGGGCAGCCCTTTGGCTCGTCCGGCCGTAGACTCCATCGTCTCTGACAAGATGACATTCTTCCTCTTGGAAAATGGTGAGTTGGCATCAAACCTCATCCGCAAGGCTATCAAGGCCAGAGATGCTAGAGAAGCGGCTCGCAAGGCGCGTGACGAAAGCCGGAATGGCAAGAAGAATAAAAAAGACAAGGGCTTGCTCTCTGGTAAGCTGACTCCGGCCCAGTCCAAGAACCCAGCCAAGAACGAACTCTATCTGGTCGAGGGAGACTCTGCCGGTGGCTCTGCTAAGCAAGGCCGTGACCGTAAGTTCCAAGCCATCCTGCCTCTGCGCGGTAAGGTTATCAATACTGCTAAGGCTAAGATGGCCGATATTCTCAAGAACGAGGAAATCAACACCATGATCTACACGATTGGAGCGGGTGTTGGTACAGACTTTACCCTTGAGGATGCCAACTATGACAAGATCATCATCATGACTGATGCGGACACCGACGGTGCCCATATCCAGACCTTGCTGCTGACCTTTTTCTATCGCTATATGCGCCCGCTGGTCGAGGCTGGCCGCGTCTATATTGCCCTGCCGCCTCTCTACAAGATGTCCAAGGGCAAGGGCAAGAGCGAAGTTGTCGAGTATGCTTGGACCGACGGTGAGCTGGACGACCTGCGCCGCAAGTTTGGCAAGGGTGCCATGCTTCAGCGCTACAAGGGGCTCGGTGAAATGAACGCCGACCAACTCTGGGAGACCACCATGAATCCCGATACTCGCACCCTCATCCGTGTCACCATCGAAGACCTGGCCCGCGCCGAACGCCGTGTCAATGTCCTCATGGGTGACAAGGTCGAACCACGCCGCAAGTGGATTGAAGATAATGTTAAGTTTACGTTGGAAGAAAGTGGGGCGTTTTGATATGAAAAAAAGAGATATTAGGACGATATTTAAACACATAGTTAATAATTCTGAGACATTTTCTGCATATTTAGAATTAAAGCAAAAGGTACAAAGTTTAGAAGTTTTAAAAATACAAGAAAATAGTGAACATGACAAATTGACGCATATGGTAAATTCGGCTAGATATTTATTTTGCCTTTTTATATTTGGGTTTATATTAAGTTTGTTTTATTTTAAGAATATCTCTTCACCTAGAGAACCAATATATTTTGTGATTTATCTAGCGGCTTATACAATATTTTTAATTCTAACTGCCATCGCTGAGATAAACTTTGTTGTATTTTTGCTTTCTTTAGTAATTAATTTTTTAATAGCTAAAATTCCTAAATTAGCATTCTTGGTAAGAATACCGCTGTTTATTCTTGTGAATGTAATTACGTATCCTTTTCTATTCACTCATTTTATAACAAATATGTTGGGTAAGCAAAAACCAACAGATAATTTTATGTTCGTCATCATCACGCTTGTCATTTTTTTAATAGTTGCATGGGCAAGTTCTTTTGTAATAGTTAAAACTCAATCGACGTTTCAATTTGAGAATCAACATAATGCTTTTATATTAATAAATAATATTAAGGATTCTGTTGTTTTATTTCTAACTGGTATGATGTTTTTTTTACCTAATGAATATAGAATGTTTCTTACATTTATAGGATTTATATCCCCAATTATTAAGTTGACAATTAATCATGAAATCAAGAATAGACAAAATGAAGCAGAAGAAATTTTTCAGCAGGAACTTAAATCCGATGTTCCTAATTATAAAGAGTTAAAAAGATGTTATCATCTCGGTGGTGAGAAGTATAAAGAAAAGCTCTTGAACAATGAGAAGTTTTCAGAAGTGATTAAGGCGGTAGAAGGTGAATAAGGCTGACTAAGCAAAAAATAGATTATTATTATGATTTAATCCTTCGAACAACTCATCCCACACAAAGAATCAACTTTCCCGACCCTAAAACAAGAGATTTCATATTAAGATTTTCTTATCTAGGGGTAAAAAACCAAATCACACATGTGTGATTTGCATTTTTAGAGCAAAAGCCGAACGTTTACATGTGTTCCGAGCGGTTTTGGAGCAAAAGATTAAAAAACACATGAAGAAAGAGGAGTTTTATGAAAAAAGAATATGGAATCACTAGTTTAACTGTACGTAATTTAGAAAACAACGAATTTTTCCAGCTCATGTCTGAGAGTCGGAGCGAGGTTGCGGCATTTATTAAGGAAAATAAGGTGGATGGCATTTACACGACCAAGCTGGATGAGATTGACAAACTTCTGGAACAGCTGCAGGGCGGTCTTCATCAAACCAAGTCCAGCAAGCTGGTGGCTAGTCTGGATCAGGCTGACCGCGAGCGTGATGATGCTTTAGGCACGCTCCAGTCTTTGGTTCGGGCCTTTGCACGGGTCAAGGATGCAGCGACCAAGGAAGCTTATGAGACCCTGTCTCAGATCCTGAAAAACTACATTGGCCTAGCTGCGACTAGCTTGGAAAAGGAGACCGAGGGCATCAACCACTTACTCCAAGAGCTGAAAAAACCAACCTACCAGACAGCGCTGGCTAAGCTTCATCTGGAAGCCCATATCAACAGTCTGGCTGCTGCTCAGAAGGCCTTTGAAAAGGTCTACAAGGAGCGACTGACTGAGCTCAAGGGCAAGACACCGAGCCAGAATAAGAACGTCCGCCTCAAGCTGCAAGAAATCTATGATTTTCTAGTGGATTTCACTGCGATCATTGCCTACGCTTATCCTGAAAGAACGCACGTGGTCAATCTCCGCGACCACCTCAACACCATCCGCAGCCGCTACAAAAAACGCAAACCAGCTAAGAAGGTAACGGAAGCAGTGGGGAGTGTTAATTAAGTCTGACAGATTTGGAGGAATAGAAGATGATAATCAGACCTGCAAGCACAAAAGATTGTCAATCTATTTATGCCCTTTATCAAAATGAAAAATGGATTTCTTTTACAGAGGAAAAAGTGACATCACTATTTTCAACAAATCTGTCTCATTACTTGGTGCTTGAAGAGGACCAGAAAATCCTTGGCTTTGCCCGTTATCTGACGGATGAAGTACTAACGACCTTTTTAGCTGAAATGATCATTGATAAGTCCCACCGCAGAAAAGGACTGGGACAGCAGCTGATTGAGGAGATCCACAAAAAATATCCTTTGACACGGATTGAATTAATATCTGAAGCAGATGAATTTTATCGGGCAGTAGGTTTTAAGTCTGTTGGTACAGGATTTAGAAAATCTGAATGAGAGGAGCAAGCCAATGACGCTTGACAATAAACTGGGTCTGACGGATTCGCTTGAACTAGCCAAGATGGAAGAAAAAATCAGCAAGACCCGAGCTAAAGAGCTTTTTGAAGAGCAGCTTCTGGACGATAAAGCAGCTGGCACCTATGCCACTCTGGCCTTTATTCATGGGTTCTTGTTTGAAGAAATCTATGACTTCGCTGGTCAAATTCGGACAGTCAATCTCTCCAAAGGGAATTTTCGCTTTGCTCCTGTCATGTATCTGGCAGCTTCCTTGGAAAATATTGACCGCATGCCTCAGCAGACCTTTGATCAAATTGTCGAAAAGTATGTGGAGCTAAATATTGCCCATCCTTTCCACGAGGGGAATGGTAGGAGCATGAGGCTTTGGCTGGACCACCTACTCAAGGCTGAGCTGGGGCAAGTCGTGGACTGGTCTCAAGTCGACAAGGAAGATTACCTCCTAGCTATGGAGCGCAGCCCTATTCGAGACACAGAAATCAAGCACGTCCTCAAGCAAGCCCTCACAAAGGACATTCATAACCGCAACCTCTACATGAAGGGCGTAGACCATAGTTACTACTATGAAGGCTATAGCCTATACAAAGCTGAGGACTTGTGAGATAAGAAAGTTTGCAGAGGAGTGTTTAGATGACTATTCTTGAAACTGACCGTCTCATTTTACGGGACTTGCAGGAATCTGATTTGCAAGCTTTGATTGCTCTGAATCAGGATCCAGAGGTCATGCAGTATTTCCCAAAGCCATATAGTCAAGCGGAGTCCTTGCGTCTTTATCAGGGCATTCAAGATGAAGTTAAGGCTTATGGCTACAGTCTTTGGGCTGTTGAAGAAAAGGACAGTCAGGAGTTTATCGGCTTGGTAGGTCTGCACCATTCGGATTTACAGATTTTCGCTGGAAAAGAAGCTGTAGAAATCGGCTGGCGTCTGCGAAAAGAGTTTTGGAATCGTGGTTATGCGACGGAGGCTGCCCAAGCCTGTCTAGACTTTGCTTTTCGGCAAGCTGGCTTGTCAGAAGTTTACTCTTTTACATCCTTACTCAATCTCCCTTCGCAAAAAGTCATGCAAAAGCTAGGCATGGAATTTGTCAAAGAATTTGATAACGAAAAAGTTCCAGCAGGCAGTCCGCTTTATAGACATGTCCTCTACAGAATCGAGAGTTTCCACTAAAAAGGCAGGTATTCCCATGAGAACTGAAATCGAGATGTTTGATGTGATTTTGCAAACCGCAAAAGTGCTACAGGTCGAGGCTGTTGCCATGTCCGGCTCGCGGACAAACCCAAATGCTCCCAAAGACGAGTTCCAAGACTATGATGTGGTCTACATTGTGGAGGATTTGGATGCTCTGGTGGCTGACCTTACTTGGTTGGACCAGTTTGGCAAGCGCATGATTGAGCAGCATGTCCTACTAGACCATCGCCGCCTCTATCTCATGCTTTTTGAAGATGGTAATCGGATAGATTTGACCCTTTGCCCAAAGGAGCACATCAGAGAATGGGTGGATAGCGAAGCAGATTTCACAGTGCTGGATGACCCGCAGGGGCTGTTTGCTCCTTATACACCGACACACAAGCGTTATTGGACCACACCCGCCAGTGCGACTGACTTTGACAAATCCTGCAATGAATTTTGGTGGGTGTCGGCTTATGTGGTCAAGGGTATTCATCGAAATCACCTGGTCTATGCGACGGATCATCTGTATGGAATCTGCCAACAAGAATTGCTCAAGCTTTTAGCTTGGCAAGTGGCAGAAGATAAGGGGACGGTTGATGTTGGAAAGAACTACAAGTACCTCTTTCAGTATTTGCCTGCTGAGAAAGAGAAAGAATTTACAGCCTTGCTTGACTTTTCTGATCAGAAAAGCCTCACCAAGTCTCTCTTAGCTACCGTGGACTTTTTCCACAAAGAAGCACAAGATTTCTCTCTCAAAACTGGCTTCCACTATGACAAAGCAACTGCAGAGAAGATGATTGAGTATGCTAAAGAGAGGCTTAGCTTCTAGTTATTATTAAAAAGAAAAATAAAAAGAGAATTATTATGTCCAATATTCAAAACATGTCCCTTGAGGACATCATGGGAGAGCGCTTTGGTCGCTACTCCAAGTACATTATTCAAGAGCGGGCCTTGCCAGACATTCGCGATGGCTTGAAGCCTGTTCAGCGCCGTATTCTTTATTCCATGAACAAGGACGGCAATACCTATGACAAGGGCTACCGCAAGTCTGCCAAGTCTGTCGGGAACATCATGGGTAATTTCCACCCCCACGGTGACAGCTCCATCTACGATGCCATGGTTCGTATGTCTCAGGACTGGAAAAACCGTGAGATTCTCGTTGAGATGCACGGAAACAATGGCTCAATGGACGGTGATCCACCGGCAGCTATGCGTTATACCGAGGCGCGCCTGTCTGAGATGGCTGGCTATCTTTTGCAGGATATTGAGAAAGATACCGTTCCTTTTGCTTGGAACTTTGACGATACTGAGAAGGAGCCGACTGTTCTACCGGCAGCCTTTCCTAACCTCTTAGTCAATGGAGCAACTGGGATTTCCGCTGGTTATGCGACTGATATTCCACCTCATAATCTATCCGAAGTCATTGACGCGGTTATCTATATGATTGACCATCCGTCTGCCAAGGTGGACAAACTCATGGAGTTTCTGCCTGGCCCAGATTTTCCGACAGGAGCTATTGTCCAAGGCCGTGATGAGATCAAGAAAGCCTACGAGACTGGTAAAGGTCGAGTTGTAGTACGCTCCAGAACTGAAATTGAAAAGCTGAAGGGCGGAAAAGAGCAAATCGTCATCACCGAGATTCCTTACGAGATTAATAAAGCGGTCTTGGTCAAGAAAATCGACGATGTGCGGGTCAACAATAAAGTGGCTGGCATTGCTGAAGTGCGGGACGAATCAGACCGGGACGGTCTTCGAATTGCCATCGAGCTCAAGAAAGATGCCAATACTGAACTGATTCTCAATTATCTCTTTAAGTACACTGATTTGCAGGTCAATTATAACTTCAACATGGTGGCAATTGACAATTTCACGCCGCGTTTGGTGGGGATTGTGCCAATCTTGACCAGCTACATTGCCCATCGTAAGGAGATTATTCTGGCTCGCAGCCGTTTTGACAAGGCTAAGGCTGAAAAACGGCTGCATATCGTGGAAGGACTGATTCGGGTGCTTTCCATCTTGGACGAAGTGATTGCCCTGATTCGTGCTTCAGAAAATAAAGCGGACGCCAAGGAAAATCTTAAAGTTAGCTATGATTTCACTGAGGAGCAGGCTGAAGCTATCGTTACTCTCCAACTCTACCGTTTGACCAATACAGACGTCGTGGTTCTGGAAGAGGAAGAAGCAGAGCTGCGCGAGAAGATTGCCATGCTAGCAGCCATTATCGGCGATGAGCGAACAATGTATAACCTCATGAAGCGTGAGCTCCGCGATGTCAAGAAGAAGTTTGGCAATCCGCGTCTCAGTGAGCTGCAGGATACGGCAAACGCCATCGAGATTGATACAGCTAGTCTGATTGTTGAGGAAGAGACCTATGTCAGCGTGACTCGTTCTGGTTATATCAAGCGGACCAGTCCGCGTTCCTTCTCAGCTTCGACTCTAGAAGAGATGGGCAAGCGTGACGATGACCGACTGATTTTTGTTAGCCCGGCCAAGACGACCCAGCATTTATTGATTTTCACTAGCCTGGGAAATGTCATTTACCGGCCTGTTCATGAGCTGTCAGATATTCGCTGGAAAGAAATCGGAGAACACCTCAGCCAGACCATCAGCAACTTTGATACCAAAGAAGAAGTGATCTACACGGAATTGCTGGACAGTTTTGAGGAAGGCACATACTTTGCAGCGACCAAGTTAGGTCAAATCAAGCGTGTAGAGCGCAAGGAATTCAGTCCTTGGCGGACCTACAAGTCTAAGTCACTCAAGTTTGCCAAGCTTAAAAATGAAGACGATCAGGTTATTGCTCTGGCGCCGATTAAGCTGGATGATGTTATGCTCGTGACTAGGAATGGCTATGCCCTTCGCTTCAATATTGAGGAAGTTCCTGTCATCGGAGCTAAGGCAGCTGGGGTTAAAGCCATCAACCTCAAGAAGGATGATGTCTTAGCTGCAGCCTTTATTGCCAATACTGACTCGCTTTACCTCCTGACTCAGCGCGGTTCGATTAAGCGTATGGCAGTCGCAAATATTCCTGTTACCAGTCGGGCAAATCGCGGTCTTCAAGTTCTGAGAGAGCTTAAGACCAAGCCACATCGTGTCTTTGCAGCTGGACCAGTCTATGGCGAAGCACTGGACTTTGATCTCTTCACAACAGAAGCAGAAGCCAGCGAGGAGCAGACTTTGCAGGTGCTTTCCAATAAAGGAACTGCCTATGAGATCAATCTAGCTGATCTCAGCCTGTCTGAGAGAACCAGCAACGGCAGCTTCATTTCTGATACTATTTCAGACGAAGAAGTCTTCTCAGCTTACACCAAATAATCATCAAACCAGTTCGCAGGAGCTGGTTTTTCCAATTTCTAAAAGTTTGATAGCAGAAAAAAGACTGAATAACAAAATTTTCTGAAAATTGAAAATAATACTTGAAAATATCTTAAAAAGGTGTAAAATAAGGAGTATCTAAAAATGAAGTTTGGAAGAAGAGGAAAAAGACCATGACTGTAAATCTTGACTGGGAAAATCTAGGATTCTCATATATGAAACTGCCTTATCGCTATTTAGCTTACTATCGCAATGGCCAGTGGGAAGAAGGAACGTTAACGGAGGACGCTACGCTCCATATCTCTGAGTCGTCTCCCTGCCTTCACTATGGTCAGCAGGCTTTTGAAGGTCTGAAGGCTTATCGAACTAAGGATGGCAGTATTCAGCTTTTCCGTCCGGATAAAAATGCGGAGCGTCTGCAGCTGACAGCTGACCGCTTGCTCATGCCGCAAGTTCCTACAGAAATGTTCGTTGATGCAGTCAAGCAGGTTGTCCGAGCTAATGAAGAATATGTGCCACCTTATGGAACAGGCGGAACGCTTTATATTCGACCGCTCTTGATTGGAGTCGGTGACATTATCGGAGTGAAGCCAGCTGAAGAATACATTTTCACTATCTTTGTAATGCCAGTCGGCAATTACTTCAAAGGCGGTCTGACTCCGACTAACTTCATTGTCTCAGATGACTATGATCGCGCGGCACCGCACGGAACTGGTGCAGCTAAAGTAGGAGGCAATTACGCTGCCAGTTTATTACCAGGAAAGATTGCTAAGGATAAGCATTTCTCAGATGTGATTTATCTGGATCCAGCAACCCATACCAAGATTGAAGAAGTGGGATCTGCCAACTTCTTTGGTATCACCAAGGATAATGAGTTTGTAACGCCGCTCAGTCCCTCAATCTTGCCATCCATCACCAAGTACTCTTTGCTTTATCTGGCAGAGCATAGACTTGGACTCAAACCGATTGAGGGTGATGTTCCACTGGCAGACTTGGCTAAATTCACTGAAGCTGGCGCTTGTGGAACAGCTGCAGTTATCTCTCCTATCGGAGGTATCCAGCACGGTGATGATTTTCATGTCTTTTATAGCGAGACAGAAGTCGGTCCAGTCACTCGTAAGCTGTATGACGAATTGACTGGTATCCAATTCGGTGATGTTGAAGCGCCAGAAGGTTGGATTGTAAAAGTATAATCTAAAAACTGTCCTTGATTGGGCAGTTTTTTCTTCGATTCTAGCCTAAGATAGCTTGCGTACTCAGTCTTTTTCGTGTACAATAGAAATTTGAAAGAGGTAAGTTATGAGTAAAAAAGACAAAAAAATTGAAATTCAAATCACAGATAGTAAAGTGAAGGTCGGAGCAGACCAATTTGACGGTTACAGTCTTGCTATAGGTAAGAAGGTTATCGGTGAGATTGCCGAGCTAGATGGCCAGTTTGCAATTATCAAAAATGGAAATGCTGAAAGTTTTTATAAAAAACTTGAAAGAGCTGTGGAAACTTTGATTGAAACCTATAATTTAAGCAAATAGGGCTTGCATTTTCATTGTATCAATGTTATAATAGATAGCGTTGATTGTCGGAGAGATAGCGAAGAGGCTAAACGCGGCGGACTGTAAATCCGCTCCTTCGGGTTCGGGGGTTCGAATCCCTCTCTCTCCATTCTTTATATTAATGGGGTATAGCCAAGCGGTAAGGCAAGGGACTTTGACTCCCTCATGCGTTGGTTCGAATCCAGCTACCCCAGTTCTTAGGTAATAGATCTGATAAAATAATAAAATGTCTTCTGGTGTTTTATTTCTTTATAGGATGGAAATCGTTAACGATAGATCAATGTCATTTGCGGGTGCTTAGGAAAATAAATAAGTAGTATGTCAAGCGTAAGCTTGATTGTTGGAGGATTTTTTTAGATGAATGAATTTGAAGATTTGCTAAACAGTGTTAGCCAAGTTGAGCCAGGTGACGTCGTTACTGCTGAAGTATTGACTGTTGACGCTAACCAAGCTAATGTTGCAATCGCTGGAACTGGTGTTGAAGGTGTTTTGACTCTTCGTGAGTTGACAAACGACCGCGACGCTGATATCAACGACCTTGTAAAACCAGGTGAAACACTTGAATTGCTTGTTCTTCGTCAAGTAGTAGGTAAAGATACAGACACAGTAACTTACCTGGTATCTAAAAAACGTTTGGAAGCTCGCAAAGCTTGGGACAAATTGGTTGGTCGTGAAGAAGAAGTTGTCACTGTTAAGGGCACTCGTGCTGTTAAAGGTGGACTTTCAGTTGAGTTTGAAGGACTTCGTGGATTTATTCCTGCTTCAATGCTTGACACTCGTTTCGTTCGCAACACTGAACGTTTTGTAGGTCAAGAGTTTGATGCTAAGATCAAAGAAGTGGATCCAAAAGAAAACCGCTTCATCCTTTCACGTCGTGAAGTTGTAGAAGCTGAAGCTGCAGCAGCACGTGCTGAAGTCTTTGGTAAGTTGAATGTTGGCGATGTTGTAACTGGTAAAGTTGCTCGCATCACTAGCTTCGGTGCTTTCATCGACCTTGGCGGAGTTGACGGATTGGTTCACTTGACTGAATTGTCACATGAACGCAACGTATCACCTAAGTCTGTCGTATCAGTTGGTGATGAAATTGAAGTTAAAGTTCTTGACTTGAACGAAGAAGAAGGACGCGTATCGCTCTCGCTTAAAGCAACAACACCTGGACCATGGGATGGCGTTGAGCAAAAACTTGCTGCAGGCGATGTGATCGAAGGAACTGTAAAACGTTTGACTGATTTCGGTGCTTTCGTTGAAGTATTGCCAGGAATTGACGGACTGGTTCACATTTCACAAATTTCACACAAACGTGTTGAAAGCCCTAAAGATGCCCTTAAGGTTGGTCAAGAAGTGACTGTTAAGGTTCTTGAAGTGAATGCTGCTGATGAGCGTGTATCACTTTCTATCAAGGCTCTTGAAGAACGTCCAGCTCAAGAAGAAGGGCAAAAAGATGAGAAACGTCAATCACGTCCTCGTCGTCCAAAACGTCAAGAAAAACGTGACTTTGAACTTCCAGAAACTCAAACTGGATTCTCAATGGCTGATTTGTTTGGCGATATTGAATTGTAATTAGATAAAAGAAGTTGAGATTTCTCAACTTCTTTTTCTTATTTTCACTTGTATTTTCAAAGAAAATCAGTTATAATGAATTAGTTGCCACCCTTAGTGTAATGGATATCACGCAAGATTCCGGTTCTTGAGATGGGAGTTCGATTCTCTCAGGGTGGATGACTTAAAATTGGACTCTTCGGAGTCTTTTTTTGCTCTTTTTTTGGAGGAACATGCAATGACAGTAAAATTAATCGCCCATACCTTAATCGAGAAAGACGGGAAGTATTTGCTTATCAAACGCTCTAAGATAAAGCGAGGCCTTCCTAATGTTTATCCATCTTATTGGGATATTCCAGGCGGAAGTGTAGAAGAGAATGAACTGCCTAGAGAGGCAGCTCTACGTGAGGCTATGGAGGAGGTTAATCAAAAGATTCGGATTGATAAGATTATCCATGAAGATAGTCAGTTTGATGCTAGCAAAGATACTGTTTACACACGTTTAGTTTATGCGGGTAGGATTTTGGAAAAGCGTGATATTATATTAGATCCAGAAGAACATACAGACTTTGTCTGGATTTCTGCTTTAGAAGACATGGATAGCGAGCTCATTGTGCCTTATTTGATAGATATTTTTGCTGACAAATCTGTATAAAGCAACAAAAAACATCCCCTTTTATCAGGAGATGTTTTTTTATAATTAGTTTTTAGATGCTTCTTGGAATTCAGGATTCTTCCATGCTTCATCAATAATTGCTTGCAATTCTTTAGCAGAAGCTTGCATTTTTTGAGTTTCAGCATCGTTAAGTGGGATGTTTACTGGACGTACGATACCGTGAGCACCAACGATAGCAGGCTGACCAATGAAGACATTTTCAACACCATATTGGCCTTCTTGGAAGACTGACAATGGCAATACAGCATTTTCATCGTCAAGGATAGCTTTTGTGATACGAGCCAAAGCAACCGCGATACCGTAGTAAGTTGCACCTTTTTTGTTGATGATAGAGTAAGCTGCATCACGAACGGAGATGAAAAGATCAACCAAGTCTTGTTCATTCAAGTCACGGTTAGCTTGCAACCATTGCTCCAATTTCACACCTGCAACGTTAGCATGTGACCAAACCGCAAACTCAGAGTCACCATGCTCACCCATGATGTAGGCATGGACGGAACGAGCATCGATGCCAATCTTTTCAGCAAGTGCTTGACGGAAGCGAGCTGAGTCAAGTGAAGTACCTGAACCGATAACGCGCTCTTTAGGGAAACCAGAGAATTTCCAAGTTGAGTATGTCAAAACGTCCACTGGGTTAGCAGCAACAAGGAAGATACCGTTAAAGCCTGATTCTACGACTTGAGTAACGATAGATTTGTTGATAGCCAAGTTTTTGCCAACAAGGTCAAGACGAGTTTCACCTGGTTTTTGAGGTGCACCTGCAGTGATAACAACGAGGTCAGCATCCGCACAGTCTGCATAAGTAGCTGCATAGATTTTTTTAGGTGAAGTGAAGGCAAGGGCGTGGCTAAGGTCTTCAGCATCACCGACAGCCTTTTCAAATAATTGAGGAATTTCAATGATACCAAGTTCTTGAGCAATACCTTGGTTTACAAGAGCAAATGCGTAAGATGAACCTACAGCACCGTCACCAACAAGGATGACTTTTTTATGTTGTTTAGTAGCAGTCATTTCTAAACATCTCCTTATTTTTTTAGGGAAGTTTTCCCGTACACATTCATTCTACCACTTTTGGCATATTTTGTCACGGTCAACTTGTATATCTAGCGATGTAAACGTTTTTACAAACGGTTCAAAATACTGAAAAATTAAAGAAAATGTGGTATAATATAGGATAGTTTAATATGAAAGAAAGGCATTTTTTAATGCAAGACAGAAACTTAGTAAATGTTAATCTGACTAGTGAAATGAAGACTAGTTTCATCGATTACGCAATGAGTGTTATCGTGGCTCGAGCACTTCCAGATGTTCGTGATGGTCTAAAGCCAGTTCACCGTCGGATTCTCTATGGTATGAATGAGCTGGGCGTGACGCCTGAAAAGCCTCACAAGAAATCAGCTCGTATCACAGGGGATGTCATGGGTAAGTATCACCCGCATGGTGACTCCTCTATTTATGAAGCGATGGTGCGGATGGCTCAATGGTGGAGCTATCGCTATATGCTCGTAGATGGCCATGGAAACTTCGGTTCTATGGACGGAGACGGGGCCGCTGCTCAGCGTTATACAGAAGCACGTATGAGCAAGATTGCTCTGGAGATGCTTCGTGATATTAATAAAAACACTGTTGATTATATTGACAACTATGATGCCAGCGAGAGAGAGCCTGTAGTTCTTCCTGCTCGCTTCCCTAACTTACTTGTAAATGGTGCGACAGGGATTGCAGTTGGGATGGCGACCAATATCCCTCCACATAATCTTGGTGAGTCTATTGATGCGGTTAAACTTGTCATGGATAATCCGGAAGCAACGACTCGTGATATCATGGAAGTCCTTCCTGGACCAGATTTTCCGACAGGAGCACTGGTTATGGGTAAGTCTGGTATTCACCGAGCTTATGAAACAGGGAAGGGTTCGATTGTTCTTCGTTCTCGCACTGAAATCGAAGAGATGAAAAATGGCCGAGAGCGAATTGTCGTAACCGAGTTTCCATACATGGTTAATAAGACTAAGGTCCATGAGCATATTGTTCGTTTGGTGCAGGAAAAACGCATTGATGGTATCACAGCTGTTCGTGATGAGTCCAACCGTGAAGGGGTCCGTTTTGTCATTGAGGTTCGTCGTGACGCTTCTGCTCATGTCATTCTAAATAACCTTTTCAAGCTGACTCAGATGCAGACCAATTTCAGCTTCAATATGCTAGCTATTCAAAATGGTGTGCCGAAGATTCTGTCTCTTCGCGAAATTTTGTTGGCTTACATTGAGCACCAAAAGGAAGTTGTAACTCGCCGGACAGCTTTTGATAAAGAAAAGGCAGAAGCGCGAGCTCACATCTTGGCTGGTTTGTTGATTGCGTTGGATCACATTGATGAAGTGATTCGCATTATCCGTAATAGCGAGACGGACGCAGAAGCACAGGCTGAATTGATGGCTAAGTTTGAACTGTCTGAGCGCCAGAGTCAGGCTATCCTTGATATGCGTCTGCGTCGTCTGACTGGTTTGGAACGTGATAAGATTCAGTCAGAGTATGATGAGCTGATTGCTTTGATTGCGGACTTGGCTGATATCTTGGCTAAGCCAGAGCGCGTTATCGCTATTATCAAGGAAGAGTTAGATGAGGTCAAACGTAAATTTGCGGATGATCGCCGAACTGAGCTGATGGTGGGAGAAGTTCTTTCTCTTGAAGATGAAGATTTGATTGAGGAAGCGGATGTTTTGATTACCCTGTCTAATAAAGGTTATATCAAACGTCTGAATCAGGCTGAATTCACTGCTCAGAAACGCGGGGGCCGCGGTGTTCAAGGAACTGGTGTCAAAGATGATGACTTCGTCAAAGAGCTGGTTTCAACAAGCACCCATGATAGACTGCTCTTCTTTACAAATAAAGGTCGAGTTTATCGTCTCAAAGGATATGAAATTCCTGAGTACGGTCGGACAGCCAAGGGCTTGCCAGTAGTCAATCTCTTGAAGCTTGATGAAGGAGAGACTATTCAGACTATCATAAATGTTCAGCAAGACCGAAGTGATGATTCCTATCTCTTCTTTACTACCCGTCATGGGGTGGTCAAACGGACCAGTGTGACAGAATTTGCTAATATTCGTCAGAACGGTCTTAAGGCTTTGAATTTGAAAGATGAAGACGAGTTAATCAATGTCTTTCTGACGGACGGCGCTGCAGATGTTATCATTGGTACTAAGTTTGGTTATTCTGTCCGCTTCAATGAGACAGCTGTCCGGAGCATGAGCCGTATAGCGACTGGTGTTCGCGGAGTTAATCTTCGAGATGGTGACCAGGTCGTTGGAGCTGGTGTGATTGCTGAGGGAGACGAAGTGCTTGTCATCACCGAAAAAGGCTATGGTAAGCGAACTCTTGCTAGTGAGTATCCAACCAAGGGCCGTGGTGGTAAAGGGATTAAAACAGCCAATATCACTGATAAGAATGGACCTCTCGCTGGTCTGATGACTGTTACTGGAGAGGAAGATTTGATGATTATCACTAATACAGGCGTCATCATTCGGACCAGTGTGGCTAATATTTCTCAGACAGGCCGCTCAACTATGGGTGTTAAGGTCATGCGTCTGGACCAAAATGCACAAATTGTCACCTTTACAAGCGTCGAAGCAGACGATAAAGAAGATGTAGCAGAGGAAGAAAACGAATCGTAAAAGAGGACCTCTATATGGTACAAGGAAAAAGAAGTCGAAAAAGAAAACAAAAAAGTAAAAGAAATATTTTTATCAATATTGTTGCGACATTATTAATTTTTGTGGCCCTAGGCTTAATCTTTAATGCGCAAATCCGAAACATGATTATGGTTTGGCATACCAACCAATATCAGGTCAGCAAGGTTTCCAAAGACTCTATTAATAAAAATAAAAATGCTGAGACTAGCTTTGATTTTAATAAGGTAGAGTCGCTTTCTACAGAAGCAGTTATCAATGCTCAGTGGAAAGCCCAGAAGCTGCCTGTTATCGGAGGTATCTCAATTCCAGAAGTATCCATGAATTTGCCGATCTTCAAAGGGCTGGATAATGCTGGATTGTATTATGGTGCTGGTACGATGAAAGAGACTCAGCAGATGGGACAGGGAAATTACGCCTTGGCTAGCCACCACGTCTTTGGCATCACAGGGGCTAGTAACATGCTCTTTTCCCCACTGGATCGTGCTAAGGCTGGTATGAAAATCTATATCACCGATAAAGAGCAAGTCTATACTTATGTAATCACCAGTGTTGAAACGGTAACTCCAGATCGAACGGATCTGATTGAGGATACTGAAGGCGTTACAGAGATTACTTTAGTTACTTGTGAGGATGCCGCGGCAACCAACCGGACTATTGTCAAGGGAACGTTAGAAGGCTCTGTCGAGTATGACAAGGCTCCTAAGGAAGTTATTGAATCTTTCAGTAAGTCTTATAACCAAATGCAGATTTAAAGACGAAAACTAAAAAAATTCACTCCAAAGGTTAGGAAGAACTCTAATTTTTGGAGTTTTTTTATATCAATTCTTGCTGATTTTGACTCTTTTTCCGAATTATAAGGTAAGGAGGTTTCTATGTATAGCATTTCATTTCAAGATGATATTAGTATGATGCCGCGGGAGCGATTGATGAGAGAGGGGGCTGAAAAACTCAGTAACCAGGAGCTCCTATCAATCTTTCTCAGAACAGGGAACAAAAAAGAAACTGTTTTTCAAGTTTCTCAGAGAATTTTATCATCTATTTCTAGTTTGAACGATCTCAAGTATTTAACTTTGCAGGAATTGCAGACTATTTCTGGAATCGGTCCGATTAAGGCTGTGGAGCTACAGGCCATTATCGAATTAGGTCGTCGGATTAATCGAGCAGAGGTTCTGCAGAAAGAGCAGATTATGGGCAGTCAAAAGTTAGCACAGAAAATGCAGCAAGAACTTGGAGATATGAGGCAGGAGTGCTTGGTTGCTATTTATCTTAATAGTCAAAATCAAATTTTGCACCAGCAGACTATTTTTATGGGGACAGTCAGCAGAAGCATTGCAGAGCCGAGAGAGATTCTCCACTACGCTCTTAAGCATCTGGCGACATCTATCATACTGGTACACAATCATCCATCAGGCTCAGTCGTTCCCAGCAGGAATGATGATGAGGTGACCCAGCATATGAAAGAAGCATGTGAGATGATGGGCTTGGTTCTTTTGGATCATTTGATTGTGTCTAAGTCCAACTACTATAGCTACCGAGAAGAGACAGATATGATATAATTTGATTTACTTGAATATAAAAAACTTCTATTCGTGTAGAACAGAAGTTTATCTAGGAATAGAAGCTTTTAAAGAATATTGACAACATAATCAAACAGAGCTAAGTCTCCTTCTCTGGAGCCGAACAAGAACTCTGGGTGCCATTGGACGCCAAGGAAAGGACTGCCGTCAGTAGAGGTGATGGCTTCAATGATCTTATCGCGCGGATCATAGGCGATGACTTCTAGGCCAGCCGCTAAATCCTTGATACTTTGGTGGTGGAAGGAGTTGATTTCAGATGCTGGTCCATAGATTTCGTGCAGAATAGAACCATTCTTGGTCACCATGCTTTGGGTTGTGTACTCAGCAGAGCTATCTTGCCAATGATCTTCAATATCTTGATGAAGCGTACCGCCTAAAGCGACATTATAAAGTTGGGTTCCGCGGCAGACAGTGAAGATTGGTTTATTTTGGCGGCGAGCTTCCTTGATTAAAGCTAACTCAAAAATGTCTCGCTTGAGTAAATAATCATCGCTGTCAATGGTTTTCTCTTCACCATAGAATTGAGGGCATACATTTTGACCTCCTGTGATGATTAATTTATCGACAATGGAAACATACTGTTTAGCCATTTCTTCATCACCGATTGGCAAAATCATTGGAATTCCGCCAACTTCTTTGACACCCTCAACGAATCCTGTCGCTGTATAGCTCATATGGATGAAGTGATCGTCTGGGATTTCTCTTTCATTTCCGGTTATTCCAATAATAGGTTTACTCATAGAGTGTTTAATACCTCTTTCAAATTAATAATCATTTTTTCTCATGAAGTAGAGCAAAGTCTGCAGTTCGCTAGTCAGGTCAACATACTGGACGACCACATCCTTAGGCAGGGATAGGTTTACAGGTGAGAAACAGAGAATGCCCTTGACACCAGCCTGAACTAAGATAGATGCGACTTCTTGAGCTTTTACGCTAGGTACAGTTAGGATGGCAGTTTGCACATTTCCTGACTGTATTTTTTCTTTGATTTGGGAAATTCCATAGATAGGAATCCCATCGCTGGTTGTGCTGCCAACTTCTGGATGGTCATCTGTGTCAAAAGCCATTACAACCTTCATTTTATTGCGCTCATGAAAACGATAGTGCAGCAGAGCCCGCCCCATATTACCAACACCAACAATCATGACATTGGTAATAGCATTGTCGTTTAAGAGGTCAGCAAAAAAGTTCATCAATTTCTTGACATCATAACCAAATCCTCTGCGGCCAAGCTCACCGAAATAAGAAAAATCTCGTCTGACAGTAGCAGAGTCAATACCAATGGCTTCAGCGATTTGCTTGGAGTTGGCTTTTTCGATCTTCTCAGCATTAAAACGTTTAAAAATACGATAGTAGAGCGAAAGCCTTTTAGCAGTAGCTCGGGGAATTGTAGTATTTTTTTCAGTTTTCACAAAATCACAACCTTTCTAATTCTATTTTATAGGAAGTTTGTGAAAAAATCAACTAATTAAGGATGTTTAATGCACTAAAAAAGAAAAGAGTTAACGTTTAAGTTATGTTGCAGTTGCGAAGGATTAGTCCTGATAGGGAGTTAAGTCCAACTGGTACATCTGGCGGTACAAGTCTCCAATTAGCCCTGCAAAAGGCAGCTGGTGTCCCTTATACGTAACAGAAAGCACCTTGAGCGAGTCAGGAACCGTAACGCAGCCAGAGAAGGCTAGAAGAAATTCATCGAAATCTTCATAGGTAAGTGTTCGTTTTACCTTATATGAGTCCAAATAGGTCAGTTCAACCATCGTTAATCCTTTCCTTTGGTTCGATTAGTCATTTGATATTTTCAAGAGTTCTAAGCAGAAGTCAAGCTTGTTTGGTTTTTTAAAGAGTCTAAATCAAAAAAGCAAAATTGCGAGAATCTTGCTTATTGTGGTGTCTTTTCAAAAATATTTCTTTCAACCAAGCTATCCATCAAGAAATAAAATTTTTGCTGGATAATGTGATGGTCTTCTGATTTGAAAATATTGACCAAGCGCAGGCCTGATTTGTCAGTGATATTGATTTTGAAACCATTCAAATCTTTATTGACGATTATTTTCAGCAGAAAACCATTTCCGCTGTTGGGAACAGATTCCAGAAGACGAGAGAGTTCATAGTTGCCAACCTTGCTTTCAGCGAATGTATTGTCGCGCAAGGTAAATTTCTTGACATTTGGGTGAAGTGAATAGGTATATTCACAGTTTGCTAAGCTAACAGATGTTTGAAAGGCCATCTTATCCTCCTAAAATTTCTTTTAATTTCTTTGTAAATGATTGAATCTCTTGCAGAGTCGTTTGGTCCGAAGTGCTGATTCGAATAGACTCATACAAGCGATTGGAATCCCTGCCATACATAGCCTGCAAGACATGACTGGGTTGTATAGCTCCGGCAGTGCAGGCTGATCCTGTTGAAATGGAAAATCCATTTAAATCCATTTGAAGCAGAAGCAGATCATTCTTTTGATTGGGAAATCCCAAATTGATGACATAAGGCAAGCTTGGCTGACTTTCATTTAAGTAATATTCAATGTCTAATAAGTCAGCAAGTAAGCTGTCTTTTAAGTCTTGCGCATGCTCTAGATTTTCCTCTAGATGTTCCATGCTCTCTGACAGAGCCGCTGCCATGCCTGTGATAGAGATTAGATTTTCAGTTCCGGCCCGGTGTTTTTCTTCCTGGTCACCACCGTGCATGAAATTGTCAAAATCCATCTTCTTGGCATAAAGGAAGCCAACACCTTTGGGGCCATGAAACTTATGAGCTGAGGCAGAGAGGAAGTCAATCCCTAGCTCGTCAGGGTAGATGGGAAGTTTACCAATTGCTTGGACAGCATCAACGTGAAAAGCAGCACGATGTTCTCGCAGTAGTTCACCAATTTTCTTAATGGGGAGCATGGCACCAGTTTCGTTATTAACTGCCATGACAGATACAAGAATAGTGTCAGGTCTAAGAGCCTTCTTAATATCCTCCGCTCGAATCTGACCATCCACCGGCTGAACAAAAGTAGCTTCGAAGCCGAATTTATCTACTAAGTACTCTACCACTTCTAAGACGGCATGGTGCTCAATAGCAGTGGTAACAATATGTTTTCCTCGGTTCTGGTGACGAAGGGCATAGCCTTTGATAGCAGTATTGTTGCTTTCAGTGCCGCCTGAAGTAAAAAGGATCTTATTGCTTTGAGTATGCAGAGCTTGAGCAATATCCTCACGTGCCTGTCTGAGCAGTTTACTAGCTTCTCGTCCATGGCTGTGCGTACTGGAAGGATTTCCAAAGACAGTCATAGTCTTGGTCATTGCTTGGATTGCAGCGGGCGACAAAGCAGTTGTAGCAGCATTATCTAAATAAATCACTCCGGTTACCTTATTTCTTTTGATAGGCAAAGAGTGGGCTGACTGGTCTTCTTTCTTGGATACGGACAATGGCATCACCAATCAGTTCACTAGCTGTAATGTAGTGGAGATTCTTAGGTGTTTTTTCTTTGGTATCAACAGAGTCGGTCACAAGTATTTCTCTGATAGGAGAATCATCCAGCAATTCCGCAGCTTTATCCGCAAAGAGACCATGGCTGGATACAGCATAGATTTCGACTGCGCCTTCGCGACACACAATTTTAGCTGCTTCAGAGAAAGTCCGACCGGTATTTAAAATGTCGTCAATCAGAATAGCTTTCTTGCCCTCGACATCTCCGATAATATATCCCTCAGAGCGACCCGCCTCATCTTCGCCATAATCAATGATAGCGATAGGGGCATCTAGATATTCAGCCAGATTGCGAGCACGTTTAACACCAGAGTTTTTAGGGCTGACGACAACGACATCATCGCCAGTAAGGCCCATGTTGCAGTAGTGTTTGGCAAAGAGTGGGATAGTGAAGAGGTTATCAACTGGGATATCAAAGAAACCTTGGACCTGCACGGCATGAAGATCCAGAGAAATCACACGATCTACTCCAGCTCCGACGAGCATGTTGGCAACCAGTTTAGCTGTGATTGGCTCGCGAGGGGCAGCAGTCCGATCCTGACGGGCATAACCAAAATAAGGCATCACAACATTAATCGTATTGGCACTGGCACGCTTGCAGGCATCCACCATAATTAAGAGTTCCATCAAGTGATTATTGACAGGGAAGCTAGTAGACTGAATGATGTAAATATCATAGCCACGGACACTTTCTTCGATATTAATCTGAATCTCGCCGTCCGAGAATTGACGGGAGGAAAGTTTCCCCAAAGGAACCCCAGCAGCTTCAGCGATTTTTTCAGCTATGGAATGATTGGAGTTGAGGGAAAAAAGCTTCATATTTTTTTTATCTGACATGAGTTGGACCGTCCTCTTTTTGTCTCATTTCTATATCTAATGCTCCATGAAATTTATTTTTCAATAGGCTTTAGATTGCTACCTTTTATTTTACCAAAAAAATTAGATTATTTCAGCTATTTTGTGGTTGTTGGTTTACAAGTTTTCAGAAAATCTTGCTATCTTGCTCTTGCCGGGTTTGTAGTCGATCTTGTGCTGTTTTAGGAAGTTGAGGAAATTTTCTTTTCCTTTTTCAAAATCTTCAACTTCGACTTCGAGTTCGAAGTCAGTTTTGCCCAAATAGTGACTCTCATCCAGAGCAAGGAGGCCGATTTCGTCTTCCTTTTCATAGCGAGTAGTCTCTAGAGAACCAAGAATCTTCAAGTCTTGGATGGGAATTTCTTTTTGAAGCAGCGTTTCTAAAATCTCTCCCTTAGGAAATTCATTGTTCTGCAAAATGTTTTCGGTTTCTTCTGGTGTCAAGTTCTGATTGAGTTCCAAGGATCCGACTTCTTGAGGAATCTTGAGCGTCAGCTCAGCTTCGCGATGGTTAAAAGTTCGTACTCGAAAAGCCATGTGGGCGTGTCGGATACTTTGCTGGTCTGACTCGATGTAGTAGTTGGTCTGGCTAATAGGCGAAACATCAGCAAACAACTGGAGCAAACGGTCGTGCTCTTCTTCGGTCAGCATGGTTTTGAATTCAATTTCTAAGTGATTCATTTTCATATCCTTTTCTTTTTTTTGAAAGCGATTTATGTTATAATAACAGTTGTGTTTATTTTATACAAAAAATAATGATATGACAAGGTAAGTGTATGACAATAGAATGGGAAGAGTTTCTAGACCCCTATATTCAAGCGGTTGGAGAGCTGAAAATTAAGTTGCGTGGAGTGCGAAAGCAATACCGCAAGCAGCAGCGTCATTCCCCGATTGAGTTTGTGACCGGACGAGTCAAGCCGATTGAGAGCATTAAAGAAAAGATGATTCTGCGAGGCATTCGCGAGGAAAACATCGAGCAGGAGATGCAGGATATCGCTGGCTTACGGGTCATGGTCCAGTTTGTTGATGATGTGGATGAGGTTTTAGAAGTCCTGCGAAACCGGACTGATATGCGCATTGTTCAGGAGCGGGATTATATAAAAAACAAAAAAGCCAGTGGCTATCGGAGCTACCATGTGATTATAGAGTATCCAGTTGATACGATTAATGGTCATAGGCTTATTCTGGCTGAAATTCAGATTCGCACCCTTTCGATGAATTTTTGGGCTACGATTGAACATTCTTTGAATTACAAGTATAAAGGAGAATTTCCCGAGGAAATCAAATGTCGCTTGGAAACCACAGCTAATCTTGCTTATCAGCTGGATGAGGAGATGGGTGCTATCCGTGACGCTATCCAGGAGGCGCAGGCCCTCTTTGACCCTCTTCACCGCAAGTTAAATGACGGTGTGGGAAATAGTGATGATACAGATGAAGAATACAGATAAAAAAATAGCGATTATCCGCAATCGGAAAAGACAGAGTGAACAAGTCTATCAGGATTTGAAGCAGAAGCTTAAGCAGAATGGCTTTATTTTAACTCCTAAGAATCCCGACATCGTGATTTCGGTGGGTGGTGACGGCATGTTACTGTCGGCTTTTCATATGTATGAAGAACAGCTGGATCGGGTCCGCTTTGTTGGTGTACATACAGGCCATCTCGGCTTTTATACAGACTACCGTGATTTTGAATTAGATAAACTGGTAGAAAATCTCAAATTAGACACTGGTGCTCAGGTTTCTTATCCAATTTTAAATGTCAAAATTACTTTTGAAAATGGTGATACACGCACTATTCGTGCTTTGAACGAAGCAACAATCAAGCGTTCGGATCGAACTATGGTAGCTGATGTCATTATCAATCGGGTTCATTTCGAGCGTTTCCGAGGAGATGGGATTTCCGTCTCTACTCCGACGGGCAGTACAGCCTATAACAAATCTCTGGGTGGAGCGGTATTGCATCCGACAATCGAAGCCTTGCAGGTGACAGAGATTGCCAGTCTCAACAATCGGGTCTATCGGACGTTGGGCTCGTCGGTCATTGTTCCCAAAAAAGATAAGATTGAGTTAGTGCCGACCCGCAGTGATTATCACACCATTGCGGTTGATAATCAGACTTTCTCTTTCAAAAACATTGTTCGTATCGAGTATCAGATTGACAATCACAAGATACATTTTGTGGCTTCACCAAGCCATACCAGCTTTTGGAATCGTGTCAGAGACTCCTTTATTGGAGAGTGCCAGGAATGAGGTTTGAGTTTATTGCTGATGAACATGTCAAGGTAAAGACCTTTTTGAAGCGACATGAAATTTCCAAAGGCCTCTTGGCTAAGATAAAATTTTCCGGCGGAAACATTCTTGTCAACCATCAGCCTCAGAACGCTATTTATCTCTTGGATATTGGCGATAAAGTGACGATTGACATTCCTTCTGAAAAAGGATTTGAGAGTCTGAAAGCTGTTGATAAGGACTTGTCTGTCGTCTACGAGGATGAGCATTTCTTGGTTTTGGATAAACCGGCAGGGGTGGCCAGTATTCCCAGTGTTAATCATTCCAATACTATGGCAAACTTTGTTAAGGCTTACTATATTCGTCATGCCTATGAAAACCAGCAGGTGCATATCGTGACGCGTCTGGATAAGGATACAAGTGGGCTCATGCTCTTTGCCAAGCATGGCTATGCTCATGCCAGATTGGACAAACAGTTGCAGAAGAAGCTGATAGAAAAGCGCTATTACGCTCTAGTTCGGGGGACTGGTGACTTAGAGGAGCAAGGTGAGATTATTGCTCCGATTGGACGCAATCCTGAGAGTATCATTACGAGGCGCGTGACAGAGGATGGCAAGTACGCTCATACCAGTTACAAGGTCATAGAGCGATTTGGAGATGTCTATCTAGTGGATATTCATCTGCATACTGGGCGGACTCATCAAATCCGCGTTCACTTTTCACATATTGGCTTTCCGCTTTTGGGTGACGACCTTTATGGTGGGAGTTTGGAACACGGAATAGAGCGTCAGGCTTTACATTGTCATTCTTTGAAATTTTATAATCCTTTTAGTGGCCAGGAAGTTGAGCGTGCCAGTCCTTTGCCAGAAGATTTTAAACAAGTTATTGAGAAATTAAAAGAATAAGAGATAAAGGAGTTTTAAGAAACATGAAAATTTTTGATTCAATTCGTGAAGCCTTGAAGGATAAGGAAGTAAAGATTGTCTTGCCAGAGGGTGAGGAGCCACGGATTTTGCAAGCAACTAAACGCTTAGTGAAAGAAACCGATATTACTCCAGTTCTTTTAGGGAATCCTGATAAAATCCGCATTTATCTGGAAATTGAGGGAGTAAAAGAAGGATATCAGGTTATTGATCCTTCAAACTGTTCTTGCTTTGAAGAACTGGTAGAAGCATTCGTTGAACGCCGTAAAGGGAAAATCACTGCAGATGAAGCACGTCAGTTGCTAAAGGAAGACGTTAACTACTTTGGTGTTATGTTGGTTTATCTTGGTAAAGTCCAAGGAATGGTATCTGGCGCGATTCACTCCACTGCAGCGACTGTTCGACCGGCTCTTCAAATCATCAAGACCCTGCCTTGGGTGTCTCGTACTTCAGGAGCCTTTCTCATGGTGCGTGATGACGAACGCTACATTTTCAGTGACTGTGCCATCAATATCGATCCAGATGCCAATGTTTTGGCGGAGATTGCTGTTAACTCAGCTTTGACAGCACAAATTTTCGGTATTGATCCTAAAGTTGCCATGCTCAGCTATTCAACCAAAGGCTCTGGTTTCGGAGAAAAGGTTGATAAGGTAGTGGAAGCGACTAAGCTGGCTCAGGAAATGCGTCCAGACTTGGCTATCGATGGTGAATTGCAGTTTGATGCAGCTTTCGTTCCTGCAACAGCAGAGCTGAAAGCACCTGGCAGCCCTGTGGCTGGTCAAGCGACTGTCTTTGTCTTCCCAAGTATCGAAGCTGGGAATATCAGTTACAAAATGGCAGAGCGTTTAGGTGGCTTTTCAGCAGTAGGTCCTATCTTGCAAGGTCTTAACCATCCAGTTAATGACCTTTCCAGAGGGTGTAATGCGGATGACGTATACAAGCTGACTTTGATTACAGCCAGTCAGGCAGTAGGTCATTATTAAACGATAAGAAACAATTGGAGGGCGTAAGCTCTCCTATTTTTCTTGCCTTATGCTATACTAGATTTATGTTAGATTTGAAAGAATACGGAATTGAGATGTGGGAGGCAGATAAAATCGCCTCTTTTCGAGAGAAATTATTAACTTGGTATGATGAAAACAAACGTGATCTGCCTTGGCGTAGAACAAATAATCCTTATCATATCTGGGTTTCTGAGATTATGCTGCAGCAGACTAGAGTTGATACGGTGATTCCTTACTATGAGCGTTTTCTTGACTGGTTCCCCAGTATAGCTGATTTAGCTCAGGCGCCAGAGGATAGACTGCTCAAGGCTTGGGAAGGGTTGGGCTATTATTCGCGGGTGCGAAATATGCAAAAAGCAGCTCAGCAGATAATGACAGATTTCGCTGGAAAATTTCCTGATAGCTATGAAGGAATTGCTAGCCTCAAAGGGATCGGGCCTTATACGGCTGGTGCAATTGCTAGTATTGCCTTTGGACTAGCTGAGCCTGCGGTGGATGGCAATGTTATGCGGGTGCTGAGTCGATTGTTTGAAGTTGATTTAGATATTGGCCAACCTAGCAATCGGAAGGTCTTTCAGGCTATGATGGAGATTCTGATTGATTCAGATAGACCAGGAGATTTTAATCAAGCGCTGATGGATTTGGGGTCAGATATCGAAGCTCCTGTTAATCCTCATCCAGAAGACAGTCCTGTAAAGGAGTTCAGTGCAGCTTATTTGAATGGAACAATGGATAAATACCCAATCAAAGCACCTAAAAAGAAGCCAGTTCCGGTCTATTTGCAGGGCTTGATTATCGAAAACGAACAGGGACAATTCTTGCTTGAAAAGAATGAGGCTGCTGGCTTGTTATCAGGTTTTTGGCATTTTCCCTTGATTGAAATCGAGGAATTTCAAACTGAAAATCAGATGTCCTTGTTTGAGGTGGCTGAAAATCAGCCCAGTCTGGACTTGTCTCCTCAAGAAAGCTTTGAGCAGGATTATGATTTGATTGTTGATTGGCAGCAGCAGTCCTTTTCAAATGTACAGCATGTTTTCAGTCATCGCAAGTGGCATATCCAGATGGCTTATGGCCGAGTTAAAGATAGTCAGCACGCAGCGGAGGGAGAGGTCTTGTGGCTTGATCCAGAAGACTTTGGCAATTACCCCTTTGCCAAACCCCAGCAGAAGATGTGGGAGGCTTTTCAGGAAGTTAGAAATAAATAAAAAATCTGAGACTCTTTTTGTCTCAGATTTTTGAATTGAATCAATTTTACAAGTTTGCAAAAGCTTTAATCTCATCCGCAGTCATAGAAGAATCACAACGAACAGATACTTGGCCGTCTTGAACATGAACAAAACCTGGAACCGTCGGAATGCTGTATTCAGAGCGGAAGGCTTGCAGTTTCTCTAATTCGCTGGCTTCTTCGCTATTGATAAAGAAAATATGCGCCTTGGTATCAGCAACAACGCCAGCAAGAGTAGCTGCGAATTTACGGCAGTAAGGGCAAGTTTTGCGACCGACGAAGAAAGTTGCAGTCTCTTTGTCAGCAATCGCTTGACGAGCACGGTCAACAGTTGTAATTTCTAGGCCTTTAATATTTTGAGCAAATTGTTCCACAAATAATCCTCATTTCTTTTGATAAAACTAGTATGCCATAAAAAGCAGAAAAATGCTTGATTTGGAAACGAAAAACCAGAGAATGTGAAATTTATTCTCTGGTTGATTGGTTGATAGTGTTATTTTACTTGATAAAGGCATTAATCTCTGCTTCAATAGCAGCAATTTTTGTTTGAGCATCTTCATTGCTGTCACCAACAACGGCAATGTAGAACTTGATTTTTGGTTCTGTTCCAGATGGACGGACAGCAATCCATGAACCGTCAGCCAAAGTGTATTTCAGCACATCGCTTGGAGGAGTTGTCAGAGCTGTAACAGTACCGTCTGCGGCGGTAGAAGTCTGTGCCTTGAAGTCTTCAGTAACAGAAATGGCAGTAGCGTTGAATTCTTTCGGAGCATTGTCACGGAACTTAGCCATGATAGCCTTGATTTGCTCTGCTCCATCAACACCGGACAAGGTTACAGAGATAGTCTTTTCAGCAAAGTAACCATACTCTTTGTAGATTTCTTCAATACCGTCAGCCAGAGTCAAGCCACGTGAGCGGTAGTAGGCAGCTAGCTCAGCTACAACCAAAACAGCTTGGATAGCGTCTTTATCACGTACAAATGGTTTAATCAGATAGCCAAAGCTTTCTTCAAATCCCATCATGTAGGTGTGGTTGTGCTTTTCTTCGAATTCTTGAATCTTTTCAGCGATAAATTTGAAACCAGTCAAGACATTGAACATGGTTGCGCCATAACTTTCAGCAATCTTAGTCACCAAGTCAGTAGAAACGATAGACTTGCAGAGTGCTGCGTTTGCTGGCAGAGTTCCAGCACTCTTATGAGCTTCCAAGATGTACTTGGCCATGATGGCTCCGATTTGGTTACCTGAAAGGTTAAGATAGCTGCCGTCTTTTTGCAGAACTTCAACACCGACACGGTCAGCATCTGGGTCAGTTGCAACCAAGACATCTGCACCAACTTTACGGCCTAATTCTTCAGCTAAGGCAAAGGCTGCTTGGCTTTCAGGGTTTGGAGACTTAACAGTAGAAAAGTCTGGATCAGCTACAGCTTGAGCTTCAACAACTTCTACAGAATCAAATCCAGCTTGAGCCAAAGCTCGACGAGCCAGCATTTCACCAGTACCGTGCAGTGGAGTATAGACAATCTTCATGTCCTTGCCGTATTCATCAATCAGTTTTTGGTTGATATTGACATCTTTAACTTCCTTGAGGTATTCAGTATCAATAGCATCGCCAATCACTTCAATCAAGCCAGAAGCTTTTTCAGCTTCAACATCAGCGACCTCAATAGCAAAAGGATTTTCAATCGCACGGATGTAGTCAGTCAATGCATCTGCATCATGCGGAGGCATTTGCCCGCCGTCTTCACCATATACTTTATAGCCGTTAAATGGAGCAGGGTTGTGGCTGGCTGTAATCATGATACCAGCAAAAGTTCCCAGATGACGTACTGCAAATGAAAGTTCCGGAGTTGGGCGCAGGCTTTCAAAAACATAGGACTTGATACCGTGCTTAGCTAAAACAGCAGCAGATTCAAAGGCAAATTCTGGTGAGAAATGACGGGAGTCGTAAGCAATCGCAACACCGCGTTTTTTGAACTCATCACCTTTTTCTTCAATCAAGCGAGCCAAACCTTCAGTTGCCTGACGGACAACATAAATATTAATACGGTTGGTACCAGCGCCAATTAAACCACGCATACCAGCGGTACCAAACTCAAGATTGGTGTAAAAAGCATCTTCCTTAGTTTTTTCGTCCATACTGTTCAAGTCTTGGCGAAGATAGTCAGGAAGTTCAGCATAATCAAGCCATTTTTTGAAGTTATCTTGATAAGTCATAGGTGGAGTCTCCTTTATTTTTGAAATGAAGAGTTGGAAATTTTAGTAAAAAATCCTGCTCTTAAATTTTCTTAATCGCTTACATTGTAGCATATTTTCATTAATTTTGAAAGAGGTTACCTAGAAAACAATGAAATACTTTTCAAGGCATTGTTTCAAGGATTTCAAGCTGGTTATTGCAGAATTGCGAGATTAAAAAAGACCAAAGCAAGGCTTGGTCAGGAAAATTAATTTATCATCATTATTTTTTGGCTTTTTCAAGTGCAGGAATGATAGTTGCTGTCAAAATCGCAGAAATGATTAACTCGGCAATGGAATTTGCAGATAGAATCACAGCCAAAAGTGCTTTGATATCACCTTGGTATACATTTGAAAAGAGAAAGAAGATACCTCCCAAGACGAAGATGGTATTGGTGGCAGAACCAACGGAACCAGCTACAATCAAGCCAGCCTTATTTTTCATTGCTTTATATACGAAATAAGGAGTGATACCGATGAGAATGCGAGGCACCATGGCAACAAGAAGCGAAGAAAGGCTTCCATTTGGCACAAAGGGGCTAAAGAGATAGCTGGTTGGTAGCAACACCAAGGTATTGGTAATAACGCTGATACATCCCATGAGCCCACCTAGAACAGCTCCGACTTTAGGACCATAGAGGATACTGGCAATGATAACAGGGATGTGAATAATCGTAGGTTTAATCGGTACTGGCAGGAGGTTGAAAATGACTGAGCTGAGCAGGTGCAGTACCAACATAATGGCAAAGAAAATAGCAATTTGAGCAATTTTAGACTGTTTTTTCATAAATAAGTTCCTTTACTGTATCAATAATTGTATCAATCTCAGCTAGAGCACCTGTCCCCTGATCGCCACAGGCCAGAACAGCTTCGCGTGGTTGGATAACCTTCCATCCAAAACGCTGCAGACGTTCCAAATTGTGCTGGGTTAGTGGATTTTCAAACATCTTAGTGTTCATAGCTGGAGCCAAAACTTTCTTCGTATGAGGCGGCAGAGCTAGAGCAGTAGCTGTCACCATATTGTCAGCTAAGCCGTTGGCTAGTTTAGCGATGGTATTTGCTGTAGCGGGAGCTAGCAAAAAGAGGTCAGACTTTTTAGCGATATCAATGTGATTGACCTTGCTCGGGTCAGGTTCTTGCATAATATCAATTGCAACTGGCTTTTGCGACAAGACTTGCAGGGTCAGCGGTGTGATAAATTCTGTCGCTGCCTCTGTCATGAGGACAGCAACTTCAAAGTTCTCTTTCTTTAGACGGCTGATGATGTCAGCAGCCTTGTAGGCTGATATGCTGCCGCTGACGGCTAAGGTAATCCGTTTCATCATTTACCTCCTTATGGACTATGGATATGCAGGTAGAGGAGCTGAGCAATTTCTTCTTTGGATTGAGCTTGAGTTACAGTCTCTTTTCCGACAAGATAGGCTCTGTGCTCCTGATTAGAAATCTCTGTCAAATCATTGACGACGATGATTTCTGCTTGATTTTTTATGAGACTGGCTCGTGCGGTCTCGAGTAACTCTTCCTTAGAAACATCGACCAAGAGTTTGAAGCCAATCAAGCGAATGGCTGGATTCCATTTTTTTACCAAACTGATGATTTTTGGTGTCTTTTTGAGAAAAAGAACTTGAACATCATCCTGAGAAGAAATCTTGCTTTCTGAGTTAGTTTTATTCAGAAATTCAGTCATGTCAGGGCTAGCCGCTACAGCTTCCAAACCAGTCATGTAGACGGGAGTATAGTCAGAAACAGCCATTGCATGAATCAATACATCATGTGTGTGAACGAGCGGCTTCAAGCTTTCAAGCAGTTCTGCAACGTTTTCAATCTGGACAATGGTAAGATTGGGATGAGCTGCCGGGCGGACAGCCTTGGGAGTCGTCACCAGAGTCACCTGATCGCCCTTGTCTAAGAAAGTTTCAGCTATGATTTTCCCAAGCCGACCTGTCGAATGATTTGTAATAGAGCGGACACGGTCGATTTTCTCGCTGGTCCCGCCAGAAGTAATCAATATGTTCATAGCACTATTTTACAAGAAAAAAGAAATTTAGTAAAATAATTCTAATTGCAGAGTGTCACAGCGGAGAAGTGACTAATCCAAAAGTGTACTGCAGTGTTTATTGAAACTAAAATTTAGATATGGAGAAAAATAATGAATAAAGATGATTATGAATTTGCATTTTTTGCTGGTGAAAATTATTATATATCATCAGTCGTTGGAATTATAATGTCGATAATTTTCCCTTTGTTTTTAATAGCAAGTATACAAGGTCATGACAGTGAACACAATTTGGGGTCTTCGTCAAGTTATAGCTATTCGAGCGCTTCTGCAGAAAAAGGGAGCGTTGAAGGTTTTTTAATATTCTTTGCAATTATTGCGTCTGTGATTATTATCACACTAATTGTAAGAAGTATGAATGCAGAAAAAGATAGTAAATACCCTATTTTAGCGGGGACAGCTGAAGAAATGGTTTTTCGATTAAGCAATGGGAACGTTCATTTTTTGGAATGGGAAATAATTGACAGTATTTCTCACAAGCAAGTCGTCGAATATGATGAGGATGGTAGTAGTACATCTCACTATATATGTCCTAAAACTAAGAAAGGAGAAGTATTTGAGATCTCTATTTCAAAATTAGATGAGAATTACAGTGATATCCAACAAGTTTTGCACAAGTATCATCCAGAAATTTCTTTGATAGACTTCTAGAATAAAAACAAAATAAGTTTTTCGTAGTGATAAGTAGATGGATTATTTCTAAATCAACTTAGAGGAACATCATGCAATTGATTACCAAGTTGACATTTAAAAACCGAACATTAAAATCTATTTAGAGCTTAATCATGTAGATTTTGCTCTTTTTTGTTATAATCTTTATATTAATTGGTAGAGGAGTTCTTGATGAAAACAGATATTGAAATTGCTCAAAGTGTTGAATTGCAGCCTATTGTTGATGTGGTGAAAAAAGTCGGCATCGACTATGATGACTTGGAACTATATGGTAAGTATAAGGCCAAGCTCAGCTTTGATAAGATTCGTGAGGTTGAAAAAAATCCTGTTGGCAAACTGATTTTGGTAACAGCAATCAATCCGACACCTGCTGGGGAAGGTAAGTCTACCATTACCATTGGACTAGCTGATGCGCTCAATAAAATTGGCAAGAAAACTATGATTGCTATCCGCGAACCATCTCTGGGGCCGGTAATGGGGATTAAAGGAGGTGCTGCTGGTGGTGGTCACGCGCAGGTTCTACCAATGGAAGATATCAACTTGCATTTTACTGGTGACATGCATGCCATCACGACTGCTAATAATGCCCTGTCTGCCCTCATTGACAATCATCTTCATCAGGGAAATGCTCTGGGAATTGATCAGCGGCGCATTATCTGGAAACGTGTGGTGGACTTGAATGATCGGGCTCTTCGTCATGTGACCGTTGGCTTAGGAAGTCCAGTTAATGGTATTCCACGCGAAGATGGTTTTGATATCACGGTTGCATCTGAAATTATGGCGATTCTTTGCCTAGCTACGGATATTGAAGATTTGAAAAAGCGCTTGGCTAACATTGTCATTGGTTATCGCTATGACCGCTCACCAGTCTATGTTCGTGACCTTGAGGTAGAAGGAGCCTTGGCTTTGGTCTTAAAAGATGCGATTAAGCCAAATCTGGTTCAGACTATTTACGGTACACCAGCCTTTGTTCATGGCGGGCCTTTTGCCAATATCGCCCATGGCTGTAACTCTGTTTTGGCGACTAGCACTGCGCTGCGCTTGGCTGATTATACAGTGACTGAGGCAGGTTTTGGTGCGGACCTTGGAGCTGAAAAATTCTTGGATATTAAAACTCCAAACTTGCCAACCTCTCCAGATGCAGTCGTAATTGTCGCAACCTTGCGAGCCCTCAAGATGAATGGCGGCGTTGCGAAAGATGCTCTGACAGAAGAAAATGTAGAAGCAGTTCGTGCAGGTTTTGCTAATCTCAAACGTCACGTTGAAAATATCCGCAAGTTCGGTATTCCAGCGGTAGTAGCCATCAATGAATTTGTATCTGACACGGAAGCTGAAGTTGCTACGCTTAAAGAGCTTTGTGCAGAAATCGGGGTACCGGTTGAGCTTGCTAGTGTATGGGCTGATGGTGCCGAAGGTGGTGTTGCTCTGGCTGAGACTGTAGTCAAAACCATTGCTGAAGAGCCTGCTCATTACACTCGCCTCTATGACAATGATCTCTCTATTGAAGAAAAAATCGAAAAAATTGTCACAGAAATCTATCGTGGTTCGAAGGTGAATTTTGAGAAAAAAGCGCAGACTCAGATTCGAGAAATTGTCAAAAATGGCTGGGACAAGCTGCCAATCTGCATGGCCAAAACACAGTATAGCTTTTCAGACAATCCTGCTGCTCTGGGGGCGCCAGAAAACTTTGAAATTATAATTCGTGAACTGGTACCAAAACTTGGAGCAGGCTTTATCGTGGCTTTGACAGGAGATGTCATGACCATGCCAGGATTGCCAAAACGTCCTGCGGCACTTAATATGGATGTTGCAGCAGACGGCACAGCTATTGGTCTATTTTGATCTTGGTTTAAAAGGCTCTTTAGGAGTCTTTTTTTGGTATAATAGTGAAAATAATGAGAATGGAATATGGAGTCAACATGAATATTAGATTAGCAAATCCATCAGACGCTGCGAGCTTGCTTGCTATTTATGCGCCTTATGTAGAAAATACAGCCATCACTTTTGAATATGAAGTACCGACCATTGAGGATTTTGGAAATAGGATTGAAAAAACGTTGGAAAAATATCCTTATCTGGTAGCGGAAGAAGATGGTTTAATTTTAGGTTATGCCTATGCTTCGACTTATTATGCGCGTGCCGCCTATGATTGGGCGGTGGAATTATCCGTCTATGTCAGTCTAGATGCTCGAGGAAAAGGAGTCGGCAGCAAGCTTTATGATGAGCTTGAAGACCTGTTAGATCAGATGGGATATATGCATTTTCTAGCCTGTATTTCTCTGCCTAACGAAGCCAGCCTGGCTTTGCATCAAAAAAGAGGCTACCAGCAAGTAGCGCATTTCCCTAAAATCGGCTATAAATTCGAGCGTTGGCATGACATTGTTTGGCTGCAAAAGTCCTTGGACAAGCAAGCTGGCCCCATCAAACTTTTAAAAGAAATGGAGTGGAAATGATGAAAAAGAAACATTTATTAATAACTCTTCTAAGCATTGCCCTTTTGACTTTGAGCGGCTGTCAGGCCGTTGAAAATTGGTTCAAAAATGCCAAGGAGGAATGGTTGGGGTTGGAGATGACGGTTCGCACCTATGATGAGAATTCCCAACTCATTGACCAGATGTCGGGCAAGTCACTATCCATCTCGCGTAACGAGGAGTTTGATTCAGTTGATGCGGAAGGAAATTCCAAGGAAGATTCTTCTGTGCTCAAAATAACCTTGGGTAAGTATGAGATTGACCATGTGGGCTCTTCCTTGATTGCAGAAGAAAAAGGCTTGAAAGATGTCTTTGCTCAATATCAAAAGACTGCAGATGTTGAGGAGAATAGCCATTCTGTCCCTGTTTTAAATCGCATGATTTCAGCCTTTAAAAACGACTTTACCGGAAAGAAAAAGGTTGTTCTGATTCGCTCTCAAAACGGCACTCCGTTGGCTGCCTATGCTGGCGATCGTGTTTCTCTAGATAAATCCGATGCTCCTAAAACCTCTGAGTTGCTGATTGACGGCAAGCGCCTCGTGATTTACCGCTGTGACTACACTATTTATGACCGTGAATTGCTGGAGTAAACTATGGATATAGAGGAATTGGTTAAAGAGTTAAAAGCTGTAGCTAACCCAGATGATGTGGTGGCTATGAAAGCCTATATGAAAAATAAATTTGAGTTTCTAGGAGTCAAGACTCCGGCCAGGCGGAAACTCACAAAGGCTTTTTTCAAACAACATACTGACTCCGTCATTGACTGGAATTTTATAAATGAAGCTTGGAAAAATCCCTATCGAGAACTGCAGTACACTGCGCTAGATTATCTGGAGATTCGCAAGAAACTATTGACACCATCTGACTTGCCACGTTTGAAAAAGCTGGCCCAAACAAAATCTTGGTGGGATACCATAGACTTTTTGGACCGCTTGGTTGGATCAATCATTGCTCGATTTCCGGAAACCAAAGAGATTATTGTAGCTTGGAGTTGTGATGAGGATATTTGGTTACGGCGCTTGGCCATCGATTATCAGCTGCTACGAAAAGAGAAAACAGACACAGAGCTCTTGGAGAAGATTTTAGTGAATAATCTAGGCCGAACAGAATTCTTTATTAACAAGGCCATCGGCTGGGCGCTGAGAGATTATTCAAAAACCAATCCAGACTGGGTCAGAGATTTTATCGAGCGGCATCAGACAGAAATGGCAGCGCTTAGTATTCGAGAGGGAAGTAAGTATTTATGAAACATATTTATTTAAAATATCTGGAAGAGAAGGATTACTCAGTTTGGCTGGAAGGATTTTCAAATAGACTACCATCCCAATCATCATTTGATGACGGGCTTTTAGATATGACAATTTGTACAGAAAGTTGGTTTGCGGATTTGGTGGCAAAGCACCGCGATTTTCGAGAGAAAGACCAGCAGTATATTTGGGGAATTTACGATGCAAAAAGCGGAAAACATGTAGGTATGGTTAATTTATTTGTGCTAGCTAGAGACGATTTCCAATGGGCGGAAATAGGTTATACGATACATAATCAATTTTGGCGTCAGGGCTACGCCAGAGCTATGTTAGAAGAACTCAAGAAAGTTAGTCTTGAACTAGGATTTCATCGTTTAGAAGCACATGTTGATCTACAGAATATTCCTTCACAAAAATTACTAGAGCAAGCTGATTTCTACCTTGAAGGAGTACGAAAAAAATTCCAAAAAGAAGATAAAGAGTGGAAGGATAGACAAGTTTTTGTTTATATTTTAGATTGTAAGTGTCTAGAGTTTTGAGAAAGTGAAAAATTGAATAAGAAATTGACGAGGAAATGAGAAATCATTTTCTCGTTTTTTGTTTGTTTAAACCATCAAGGAGGGTCAAGTATGACACCAAATGAAAAGAAGTCCAGAGAAGCTATCATAGCTTTTCTGATGAAGGAGACAGGATCAACCCGCAAACAAACGCTTGAAAACATGAAAGAGCTAGAATCATTTGGCTTGATTGGATTTAATTCAAAAGGTGATTTTAGACTGAGAGAGGTTTGATTTATGAATGACATTAAAGTTAATCAGGTAGTCACACAAACTTTTTATCAAATTCCACAGATTTTCATGTCCCGGATTGATAAGAAGTATGGATCAGATGGAAAAATTGCTAAAAAAATCAAACTGACAAGCAGGTATGCAAAAGAGCTGTCAAATGATGCCAAACTAGCATACGGAGTTCTATATAACCGCTGTATGCTGAGCATTCAGTCCTACGAAGAAGGTAATTTCGATTTTGTAGATGAAACTGGTTCAATCTTTCTGATTTATACCATTGAGGATTTGATGGATATACTTGATCGTGGAAAAACGACCATCCATAAAATCAAGAAAGAATTAAAGGCTGTAGGTTTGTTACGAGAAGTTAGCCAGGGAGCCAATCGACCCAATAAACTGTACCTGCAGAATGTGGATGCTGACTTACAGGAATATGAACACTATGAAGCAAAAACTATTAGCTCAGGTCGTGACAAAGGAAAAATCGACTTTATCCATGTAAAAACTTTAGATGCTCAGGGGAATGTTGTTTTTGAGCAGCTGGCTAAAGCTGAAAAATTTGAAAATGGGGGTTCAAAAAATGAACGTCCAACAAACCCTATTAAATCAACAAAAAATGGGGGTTCAAAAAATGAACGTCCAAATTCTGATACACAGGGGGTTCAGATTCTGAACGGAACTAATACTGAGAATAGTAAGATTAAGATAGATAACGATACTAATCGATACGAGAACGAGTTACCTATTTCTTCTCTTTCAGATTCTGAGATTTTCCGAATGGGGCAACATGGTTTTCTATCCGACCATGCTATAAAACGGCTCAGTTTATTTGGACAGTATGCCAAGCCGCTTGAAAATAAAATCTATCAGGCTAAGCGTCAGGTGGAAAAAGAATATTCCAATTTACTGAGGGGCAGTCAGGATCAGATACTTGCTGAAATTTGGACTGCTGATCTGGAAAAAGAAATTGAGAAACTGATTTTTAAAATTCGGACAGGTGAGCATGAAGGTAAGCCAATCCAAAATATCCTTGGATATTTTTACAAAATGATGGTTCATTTTTGGAAAATGGCACTGTTGATTGAAGCAGAACAAGGATTTATCAGTATTACCGTTGTTCTGAAAGAACTTGAAGATAATCCTGATCATTCTTCAAGTTTGCAAAGTTATTACTATCCTGAAAAGTTATCAGAAAGCCAGCTTAATCATTATTTGTTTGTTTTGGGTAGCCCGCAAGGAGATTAAGAAAATGAAAAGTAGAAACATTCTTGAAAGAAATAGTGTAAAAAATGCTTTTGAGGCGGAACAAAAGAAGCCAGAAAAAAACTCAGTTTTATCAGTTTTATCAGGTCTTGCGTTATTCTTTGTTGCTACCTACTTACTTACAATGTTAGTCATAGTATTTTCTATGTCGATAGGCAGTCTGTTTTGGCTGATTTGGAATACAGTTGCTTTATTTCTTGATGCGCCAGCAAAGCCTATACAAAATTTCCTGCCTCTCGTGTTAGCTGCACGTTTTTGGGATATTAACCTTGTTATAACATCGACTCTGGGTCTCCTTTTCCTTATCTTCAACTGGGCCATCTACATTGACAGTAAGAAAAATAGAATATGAACAGGATGATGTGATGACATTGATTGCCTTATTTTGAGATGGGGAACGCAGGCTTGAAGCTAAAAAAGCAGCTCATAGAAATGCTGAACTGAGGTATGGAGGGGGAGGATATAGACGAAGAACAATCTGCTCCCAAATTGTGGACTATCAAGCGAAGTAAGGAGATAGAGATGAATAGCAACGAAAACAAAAAAGAAAAAGGTTTTAGCCTATCAGATCTCGCAGCATTTTTATTGATTCCTTTGCTGCTTACAAAGCTAATCCTAGTATTTTTCACATCGTTAGGCTGCCTTTTCTGGCTGATTTGGAATGCGATGGCTTTGTTTACTGAAATACCAGCAACACCTATACAAAATTTCTTGCCATTCGTGATAGTTAAAAACTTTGAAAACATATACATTTTCATTGCGGTTATTTTCTATTCTTTCATTTTGGTTCTCGTCTGGGTAATCAAAAAAATGAGAAACGAGGTACATCATGATAAGATATTTAAGTTTTTTCGTAAAAGGTTAGACTATGTTCTTGGCTTTACAGCAGGGCCAGCTTTGTTTGCTGCTATTTTATACTCTGTGGAACATTTTGAAGCAGCATTCATTGCTATAGTGGGCATACTAGCGATTGTCGTGCTTTCCTTTACTTTGCTGCCTGCTGAGACTCCAGGCGAAAAGCAAAAAAGAAAAGAATTTGTGGAGACTGTAACTTCTCTACTCATGGCATTTGTTATTTTTGCCACAGTCTATAACCTTATGAGGAATGGCCTTGTGTAATGATTACATTCCCTGACCTCAGCAAGTCAATAAACTGCTGAAGCACTTTGACAACTGAAGATCCCCTCTGCCCTGATACAGCGTGACTATGAGATACAAAATTGAGGGCGGAGTGTAAAGCTGAATACAGCCTCAGTCACAAATTGCATTAACGCAGGTTTGCCGTTTTGACCTTAAACGGTGCGCATGAAGTACGGATATAGCGAAAGGAGCTATACAGCATGGGTGTAAATCAACCTAAATTTATTCGAGAAGGAGAAAAGAATGAATAAATTTAAAGATCTTGCAGACAATGAAGTCTGCCTTAGAGATTTAAAACAACTTGGCCGTGAAGGTGGAGCGACAGCCTATCTTGATACAGGTGAAATCCTGGTTTTAAAACCAAAGTATGGCACCATTTCAAGACGGGCCTACGTTGCCGGAAAGTCTACAGTCGTTGAGTTAAAAGTTGAATACAAAGACATTTATACCGCAATTCGCACAATCACGAGAAATAATATTTTGATTGCGAAAAAATGTCGGTTTGGAATGACCAGCGTACTGCGACTAACCGGGACAGGCTACCACCGCACTAGAAAACAAAAAGGAGGAAGCAGATGACGGATTGGAAAGAAGAAGGTTGGAACTTTGAAAACCAGCACCAGTCCAGCCGTCAACCGAAAAAAGACAATGATCAGCCGGTCCATTTTCGGGTAGTGGAACATATCGCAATCCTATCCGAAAATGAAAAAGGCTGGCGGAAAGAACTCAACTTAGTATCGTGGAATGACTCTGAGCCAAAATATGATATTCGATCCTGGAAGGACGACTATTCACAGGTAGGCAAAGGGGTCACACTTTTTGAGGATGAAATCATCATTCTGGGAAAAGTGCTGCAGCAATTACCATTCATGGAAAAAAAGAAAGAGGAATAAACTAAATGGAAACAATCGTAAAAGTATTTCAAATTTTGCAGATCGTTATTGGTCTTATAGGACTTATCTGGGCCCTGGTAGGAGTCATTGAGTTTTTCGGTGGCCGGAATAACAACGATTCTATGCGCCAAGAAAAAGGAACCAACTTCATGATTAACGGTGCAGCGCTTGGGGGAATCACAGCTGCTATTTTCCAAGCTATTATTGCAACTCTTAACTCTATGCCAAAATAAAGCGAAAGGAGCTAGAGGAAATGGACAGTATTAGTAAAACTCTAGCGGCCTACAGTTCAACTGTTAATCAGTATGCGGATAAGATCAATGATGCGCTTCTTCCCATCGCAACCGTCATGATGTTGACCTTCTTTCTCTTTGATATTCTATCCTGGAACAGAAGGCTGGGACAGGAGGGAGGCACCCTGACCGTTCAGCTTTGGTTTGAAGTTGCTTTAGGGTATATCTTTGCCTATGTACTGGTTTATTTCAGTTCAGAAATTTTTGACATCATTGTCTTTGTCTTTAACAAAGGCATCGCCCTGGTCAACAGCGTCCTGCCAAAGACAGGTTTCAAGTCAGATATAGACACCTCAGGAGTCGGCGGCTGGATCATGAAGCAGATTGTGGAGCTAGTTGGTAAAGGGGCTCAGTTTGTCGGAGACATTAGTGCAGGAATCATCGCTTTCCTACGTTTTTTCCAGATGTATATCCTGAAGGCCGTAGCGCCGATTATCATGGCTTTCTTCATGTCGGAAAAGACGAGGAACATTACCGTTAGTTTTGTTAAACACTTTGCGGCTTATGCCTTCCAAGGCCTGCTGCTGGTGATTGTGATTAAGCTTTATCCGGCCCTGGTGTCAGATGATATGTTTAAAGCCGGAAACGGCGATCTAGTGACTGCTTTTGCCTCTATCGGCAAGAGCGTTGTCTATATTGTTTGTTTATTCGGCAGTCAAAAACAAGCGAAAACACTCTTAAATGCTATGTAAAAATCAAGCAAAGTATGGTAAAATAGTTCTAATATCTGAGGAGGTGAGAGATCATGGCAGAAACAAAGTATCAGATCCGGCGAATCGGGAATCGTATCAAGCTGTCCTTTCCGGAAGGTTCAGAAGAGCTAGCCCCTGCAGCTGTGCAGCCGATGAAACCAAAGAAGAGATACAAGACCTCTATTTGGTCCAAAATCGGGGCTTTCTTTAGCTTTGTCTTTTCCATCCTTTTTCTGGTGGTTGGTTTTGTCATAGCCACTCCTATTTTTATCCTGATTACCTTACGGAATTGGGTAGCTCTGTTTATTAGCTTTGCTATCTTTTGGTCATTGGTAGGAGTTGTGTATTATGGGATGATATTGAATCTTGAACTAACGACCGGTATAATATTTAACAATACATCTTTATCAATATTATTGCTTGTTTCTTTTATCGGGGCTATTTTCACTACCATAGGCATAAGAGACTGAAACTGAACTTAATAGGTTGAACAACACTTTGCAAGGCAAGGTGTTTTTTTTAATTGGCTAGAAGGAGGAAGAATGAACAACAAGCTAGGAAGCGAGTTTCTCAAGCAGTTTGACAACTACGAAAGACCGATAGCGTTTGGCATGACCAAACGCATCCTGGTCTTAGTCTTGGGGATTGTGCTAGTGGCAGCTACCACAGTGACCATCTCTCTGCTGGGACTCTCTGACATTTTCATGTACCTGGCCGCTTTTATCATTGCCCCGCCCTTTATCATCTATGGGCTGGGCTTTGATGAAAATGTCAGGGATTGGATTAGTTTTAACCTGAAAGTCCAAAAACGGGCTTATCTAACAGAATTTGAGGAAAAGGAGGAGTTCACAAAAGATGATTTTAAACTTTGGAGGAAAGTCAAAGAATTTGACGAAAGCTGAAAAGGAGCGCCGGGATCGTTTAAGACGAACCATGAAGGCTTCTACTCAGAACACTATTCAGTACACCAGCCTGCATGAAAACGGGCTGATGCACGTTGCCAAGGATGAATGGTCCCGGACCTATCGCTTGGGCGACGTGGCCTATCTGTCAGCTAACCAGGATGAAAAGAATGATGTGATTGATACACACGCAGAAGCCTTAAACTCCTTGGACCCTGGGTCCAACTTTCAGCTCTTGGTTATCAACCGGAAAATCGAAGATAACACGGTCGAGCGGATCAAATATGACGAGGTCGGAGATGGCTTTGACTGGGCCCGGCTGGAGTACAATGATATGATTGAGAGCCGCTTTTCAAGCGACTCAAAAAATTTCCGGGTTGAAAAGTATGTCACGATTGGCATCGAGGCCTACAGCCGGGAACAGGCAGACACCAATCTGAAAGAGATTGGCAGCTCTCTGGAAAACCAATATGCACAGATGGATATTGGCTTTCAGGAGCTGGACGGGAAAGAGCGCCTGGATGTCTTTGCGGAGCTGCTGCTAGGCAAGCACAAGCTCCCTTACACTTTCCGGGATATTGCCCTGGCTGACCTGCACACCAAGGACTTTATTGCTCCTAACCGGCTGCAGTTCCTGGAAAATCGGATGCGGATCAATGACGGAGTGGCCAAGGTCATGTATGCCCGGAACTTCCCTACCTTCCTGACCGACCGGATGATCAAAAATCTGACGGATGTTGGGGAGGAGCTGGCCATTACGGTGCAGGCTTCTCCCTATGAACCGGCTGCTTTTATGACCAAAATCCGGAATGCGGACACGACCATCAAGGCGGAAATGATTAAGGCCCAGCGGTCCGGTGCCCAGGAAGGGATAGACCAGGAGCTGGCGGTCAGCGGCCGGGCCAGGGAAATTTCTGAAGCCACCAGACGCTGGAAGCGAGAAATTGAGGAACACGATCAAAAAGCCTTTTCGGGCCTGATTGCCCTCTACTTCAGAGCAAACGACGAAGACGAGCTGGCTAGCATAACCGACAAGGTCCTGACGGCTGGCCGCAAGGTCGGGGTAGACTTCCAGGAATGCTTCTATTACCAGGAAGAAGGCCTGAACACGATTTTACCAATCGGCCATACCTTCTTAAACGTGAAACGTCGCTATATTCGGGATATGACTACTGAAAATCTTGCGACACAGGTTCCCTTTACTAATGTGGATTTGAAATCTGACAGTGATCGGGCCTTATACTACGGCCAGAATCAGCTATCGAACAATGTCATCACAGTAGACCGGAAAAAAGACCTGAATACTGGATCTGGAGTGGTCCTTGGTTCTTCCGGTTCCGGGAAATCCGTCACGGTTAAGAGCATGGAGATTATCCCAACCTATCTCAAGAACCCGGAAGACCGGATTATCATTGTTGATCCGGAAGATGAATACTCTGACATTGGCCGGGAGTTTGGAGCGCAGCTGGTAGATATTTTCATCGGCTCCAAGTCTCACCTGAACCTGCTGGACCTGCCGGACGTGAGCCAGCTCAAGGACGAGGACAACGACCCGATCGGAGATAAGTCAAACCTGCTCATGGGGCTGTTTGAGTCTATTCTGGATCAGGTCGGAGACGTTGAGTACACGATTATTGATCGGGTGACCAGGGAAACCTACCGCCGCTTTGCGGACAGCGATCGGACTCCCACCCTCAAGGACTGGCACGACATCCTGGAAGAACAGGAAGAGCCAGAAGCCCAGGAATTGGCCCTCAAGTCAGAAATCTACGCCAAAGGCTCCCAGAATATCTTTGCGCATGAAACCAACGTCGATATTACGGACCGGTTTGTGATTTTCAATCTGAAAAAGCTGACTGGGAAGCTCAAACCTTTTGCCATGATGGTTATCCAGGACTACATCTGGAATCAGGTCGTAGCTTCTCAAGGGAAGCTGACAACCCGTATCTACTTTGACGAAGTGCAGCTCTTCTTCAAGGAAGAAGCCCAGGCTATCTTCTTTACGGAGCTGTACTCACGGGTCCGGAAGTACGGAGCCATTGCGACCGCCATCACGCAGAATATTGAAACGCTGATGAGCAAGGAAGAAGGCCGGAAGCTGGTTTCAAACAGTGAGTTCATGATTTTGCTCAAACACAAGAAACAGGACCTTTTGGCCCTCTCCAGGGCCATTACTCTGACCCCGACCCTCATCCGCTACATTGAAAAGCCCAAGGCGAAAGGTACGGGCTTAATCGTAGCCGGTCAGGTGGTGGTCCCATTTGAAAACCCAATCCCCAAAGAGACCCGTCTCTTTGAATTGATTGCGACAGACGCTTAGAAGGAGGTAAACCGTTGTCGAGAGAAACAAGACGGGACGTACGGGAAGCCAAAGCGGAGTATCGGGAAGTCAAGTCTGAAATCAAGGCAACGAAAACCGCCTATCAGGAAGCTATCAAACGAGAAAAAGAACTTCTGACCCCGCAGACCCCGGCTGAACAAGACTACGTTACCAAAAAAGCAGAGGTCAGAAGATCCCTTGCGAAAGGGGAGCTGGCTGATTTAAGGGAAAAGAAGAAAGGAGCGAAAGCGAACAGAAACCGGGCTATTCAGCGAAACGGCGGAACCTTGCGACAAACGGCAAGCCGGACGGCCCATCATCAGGCTTCCCGTTTTGCGGATGACCTTTTCCAGGATAACGACATTCTGGATGATGTGGCTTCTGCCCGGCGGACCATTCGCCGGACTCATGCGGATGTCAGACGGGCCAAGACAGCCGGCCGCCATGCAGTCAAAATCGGTCAAGGAACGACCAGGGCTATTTATGGAGCTGGAAACCGAACGTATAACCTGGTCCAGGGCCGAGGCTTCACCCGAACCCCGGTCGGCAGCCGCTGGGAAACCAAGTTCAGAAATAAGTACCAGCGCCTGCGGGCCCGGTTAAGAGTCAAGCCAAAGGGCAAGGCTCTGAATGCTGCTGGGAAAGTGACCGCTAAACTGGGGAAGCTGGCCTTAACGGTCCTCAAAAATCCGCTATCAGCTAAAGCCTATCTGATCCTGTTTATCGCTTTGATTATTATTGTTCTTTTAGGCGGCATCTTTGGGGGCGGCAGCTCTACGGTTTCACAGAATGAGTTTGACCTGACGGATGCCTGGACGCACCTCAGCAAGCTCGATAGGGAAAAGTCAACTGATGAAGTTGATTACTGGAGCGATATAGACTCAGTCATGATGTTTATGGGCTATAAATACAGTGATTACAAACTGGATAAGCCCTATAACAAAAAGAAAGGAATGCTGGAGTTCGATAAGCCTTATCGAGACTTGCTGACGGATATTTGGAATGAAATGAATGGAGATAAGGACAATCTCCAAACGATGGAGGAATTGACTAAATCCAGCAAGCATGACTATATCAAACTTTCTAAAAAGGATCAGGAAGAGTTCAGAGAGGTGGTCGAGCAAGCCAAGCAAGTTGGCTTTTACATTAACTATAATGACTTAGAGCATCCGTTCTCGAAGGAAACATCTGACGAAACTGTCGAAGGAGTCACTATCACAAAGCGCTTTGGTTACGAAAGTAAGGATAAACTTTATGAGGGTTCTGTCTTACAGGCTTCTAAAGGTTCTCCAATATACGCAACCATGCCAGGTACAGTAGAAATCAAAGACGGAGACTTTATCATCAAGGATAAAAAGCGGGAATTCACCTACAAAAAAGTAGATAAAGCCCGCTTTAAATCCGGTGATAAAGTTCTGCCTGGGGATGAAATCGGAGCGGTTGGTTCGGAAGATGGCCAAGAGGTCTTTTATAAGAAACTCAAGGATCGGAAGAAAAAAGAATGGGTCTATGTCAATCCAGGCTTTTATCTTCCAAATGCCAGCTATACACAGACAACGTCGGTTCTAACGAACATTGAATTTTCAGGGGATGTTGCTCAACGAGTGCAACAAACCTACAAACTCCTGAAGAAATACAAGCCTAATATTACAAAAAAAGCTGCATCCGCTATTATGGGTAACTTTCTGACAGAAAGTAACATTACAGCCAAAAGAGCTGAGGGAGATTATCTAAATCCCCCTATTGGAGCTTCTGCAAATTCTTGGGATGATCCTAATTGGATTTCATTAAACGGGCCAGCTATCTATAATGGCCGATATAGAAATATCGTTCATCGAGGGCTTGGACTTGGCCAGTGGACGGACACTGAAGACGGTTCTCTCCGTCATACCATGTTACTTGATTATGCAAAAAGTAAAAACAAAAAATGGTATGACTTAGAGCTGCAAATCGAATTTATGTTCAAGGGTGATAGCCCTTATTACATTGAGATAGTCAATCGTATTAGCGAGAGTAACGATGACATCTCCCAATTGACCAAAGAATTTCTTGTCAATTGGGAGGGAAATCCTGGCGATAAGTTACTACAAAGACAGGACAGTGCAAAGCAGGTTCTTTCTTATTTGGAAAATGGCAGTGGTAGCGGAGGAGCTTCCTTTATCAAGCCAAACGGCAAATATGCTCCAATTTTCAATCAAGATTATTGGGTGATGCAGCCGTATGGCTTCACTCCGTGGTCATCAGGAGCCGGTGGTGGTCTTTACGGGCCATCTGGCGGGAAGCATACGGGTGTAGATTTAGCACCGCTGAGCGTCCAATATGGGACGTCTGTATTGCCGGCAGATGTGCCGGTCTACTCTATCACAGATGGAACCGTTTATAACACAGGATATTCTGCTGTTGGTGGTTATCAGATTACGATTATACCAGAGGGAACTAATCAATATCTTTATTACGGACACTTAAAAGAACAGCCAAATCTAGCTTCTGGAACAAAAGTCAAGGCTGGTCAACAAATTGCTCTATTGGGAAATTCAGGTGCTACAACAATCTACCACGTACATCTAGAAATTAGTCCGACTCCAGCCATCGGAACCAGTGCTAGTCCGGATCCATCTGCCCTCATTACAGGTGGCCCCGCTCTAGTACAAAGCCAACAAATCAAAGTTAAACAATAAAAGGAGTACACATGATTGACGAAAGAAAGGTAAAATTCTTTAAACTCATTGGATTGGGAGGGGGTATTGTTTTGATTCTTCTCCTGATGTTCTTCTGGCAAAGTGGCCACAAAAATAGTTCTAATGAGAGCAACAGCCAGATTGCCAGTCGTCAGGTAACAGAGTTTTTAAAGGCCTATTTTAACAAAGACAAGGTAGGCTCAAATCGAGAAGACTATCAGCCTTACTTGACAAAGCAAGCCTATCAGGAAGAGTTGGCCAATGAGGAGGATCCAGGCTTTAAAGTCCGAACATCCCTCATGCAAAATTTCCGCTACAAGTCAGCTAAAATCTATGTAGGTACGGAGGAACCGGTTGTCTTTGCGACTGTGACCTATGATTATGATAGTGTGAGCCAGAAGAAACGGGAGGAAGACCAACAAAAGACAGTCCGAACAACCAATAGCTACAGCCTGAAACTGACTTATAAGGAGGTAGACGGAAAGCAGCTGATTGATAAGATTGAGATTGTCAATCTCAATCCGGTTGGGGAAGCTGGCCAACAAACAGATGAATATGCGCCAGGAGTCATCAACCTAGAAGATATGAATAAGGAGGAGTGAAATCATTGCTAGACCTTAAAAAAATTAAGATTTTGAAAATCGTTGGTTGGATTTTACTAGTCATTCTGGCAGCCTTAATCGGATTTTCAGCCGGTCAAGGTTCCACTAAGACCAAGACACAAGAAAAGCCAAAGCAAAAAACAACCGTTGCCAGCAGTTCTTTTAATGTGAAACAGAAAGATGTTGAGGAATTTCTGCTCAACTATTACACAAAAAAGGATCTAGGGGAAAACCGCAAGCGCTACAAGGAATACATGACCGAAGGTATGTATTCCCAGGAAGTCGCCAAAGAAGATGAACCTCAAAATCAGACTTATAAAGGCTTTGTCGTAGATTTTGAATATCAAGGTTCAGAAATCTATATTGATGAAAAAAATCATCAGGTGCTTGCTCAAGTACGTTACACGAACACGTTACTAGACGAGAAGAAGAACTATGACTCAGCTGTTAAAGACGTTCAAAATGAAACTGTCTTAAAGCTGAGCTACTCTGAAGATAACGGGAAATTCAAAATCAGTAAAATTGAAACAATGGCTCTAATGGATTTGCCTTCTTCTACTGGGATAGCCTCTCAGTCAGAAACAAGCCATCCAGAAGAAGAAACGACAACGACTGCATCAAGCAGCTCAAGCAACTAGAAACCGAAAAGGAGAGAAAGAATGGTCACTAGAAAATCACAACAACTGAAAGCAAAATTGGAGAAGCTAGAAAAGGATTTAGAAAAAATCAAGAGTCAAAAGGCTCAACTTGCTGAAAAAGAGAAAGACTTGCTGAAGCAGCAAAAAGCTACTGATGCTGAGTATATTCTCGCTTTGATGGCTGAGTCCAATAGAACAAGAGAAGAGTTTGAACAATTTGCACAAGTCAAGGCTGCTAATGCTGAGAATGGCGGTGATGCTCATGTTCCGACTCACTAATATTCAGACTAGACAACAAGAAACATACACCAATCGGGATGAACTCCTGGCTAATGTCAATGAAAAGTCTGTCTGGGCAGAAGACAGAAGAGAGTCCTTCATGTTGTTTCTGGAGCAGGTCGCTGAAGATGGCTCTATCCTAGACACGATGAATTTGATGCTTCCTTTGCAGGCGATAGTAGAAGAAGCTCTAGCCGGTTTCGGACTGAAGCGAGAGAAAAAAGGCTTTTCTTTGCTTCAACGGAACAAGTCGCAGACGGCCTCGTTCCAGGAAGAACCCAAGAAAGAGCTGGAACAAGAGCCTAAAAAGCCAATCTCAGCACCTCCATCTAACAATAACCCTTTTCAGGTTCCCCAGGAACCGGCTAAAACAATTCAGCCGACTATTCCTGTTGAACCCCAGAAAGTTGAACTGCAACCAAAAGCGAATAATAAAAAAATTGCCCCTCAACCAAAAGGAAAACAGAAGTCTACTGGTTTCATTTGGAAAATCGCTGCTATTGGAGCGCTAGGCTTATCTATTGGCACTCTTGCTCTATTACCAGCTCAAGCGGCAATTAGTAATCAGAAGCTGACAAGCCAGATAAAGCAACTGGAGAAAAGGCTAGCTGATGAAGAGTCTCAGGGGCAGGTGGAAGCAGTAGGACGCTTCTTCATTGCGAACTACTACTCAGGAAATCAAGAAAATATAACAAATTTTCTGAGTAAGAAGATGAAATCGGAAGGAGTAGAAGTCAAGTCAGAACAGCTACAGTCAACCATCTATGAAAATCAGAAAGTCACCAAAGATACTATTTCAGTAACTTTTGTGGTCACTACTAAGGGAGCAGATGATAGCATAAAAACAAGTCGCTTAACTCTCCCTTTCAAGATCGATAAAAAATCCGTTTATGGCTATGTCCTGGACGGTCAGCCAAAAACATCAAAATTTGGCAGATAATGGAATATAACTATAAATATAATTATAAACATAATGAGGTATAAAAAATGAAAAAATGGACTAAACTTATCGCACTATCATCTGTTGCAGTATTGACTTCAGCAAGCTCTCTGACCGCTTTTGCGAATGACAGCTCTGCAACTGTGCCAGCTTCTACTGACGTGCCAGCGGTTGTAACAGTTCCTTCAACCGGGGAAATTACACCAACAACTCCGCCAGTTTCTGACACAACAGCGCCATCTGTTCCAAGTCAACCCACTCAACCAACTACAGAAACAAGCGTACCAGCAACAAGCAATGACAACGTAAAACCTACTCAGCCAGCAACAAATAACGACAATGCAAAGCCTTCTCAACCAACAACCAGCAATCCAACTGATAGCACGACAACCCAACCTGCTTCAACAGACACTGCTGCTGGTTCTGGTGTAACAGTTCCAACAGTTGACGGGGGATCTGCGGTCTTGACCCCAAATATTAGCGTTCCGACTAACAATCCTAACGTTTCAGCTCAAACAGCTGCAGATACCGGAGCAAGTCAGGTCGGAACGACTTCTCAAGTAACTGGTCAGGTTGTGGCGAATGTCAATTCTGCATCACCAATCCAAACAAACACGGGCTATCAGGTAATCTCTACAAAGGATAGTCAAGTTGTGGTTGCTTATGCAGACGGAACAACTGATACCGTATCAGCTGAAGTGGTTGGTGGTACAGTCAATGCGGATAAGACAATCAGTCTTACTAATCAATCAGGAGAAAAAGCAACCTTACCAAGTACCTCTCTGCAACTCCCTTATACTGGCGAAAAAGAAGAAATCATGATGTCCTGGGCTGGAGCTGGTTTGCTAGCTGTAGTTGGTGCTTATTTTCTCAAGAAGAAATCAGCTGAAATCAAATAATCAAATAGAGCGGTCAGTTAAGAAATAATGACCGCTTTTTTTAGAAAGGAGCGTAGGAATGGATCAGGAAAGAGTTGCAACAAAGGTAGTAGATGTTTATAAACTGACTGGTGAGTTGTTTTTAAAGACTATGTACCAAATGCTTGAGGGCAGCTACCAAAAAGTAAAAGAGCGAGCTGAGAGCAAGGTATTTACTGATAAGGCTAACTGGAATAAATTCATGGCTACCAGTGAGACAAAGCACTTTCAAACATTCATGGTTAGTGAGGTTAATTCTGATCGGCTAGAGGAGTATCTGAAAGGCTATGAGGTTGGTTTTGCTGTCAAGGACAATAAAGACGGCACCTGTACCATTGCTATCGATGCAAAAAATGTGAAAGCTCTGGAGGCTAGTTTCAAAGGGGTTATAAATGATTTAACTGATCCTGGAAAAGCTGAGAAGCTCACAAATAACCTGGTTAAGAACCCAAAAAATATGAACCTTCAGGAAAAATTGGCTTACTATAAGCAGCAAGTAAAAGTTGAAATTCAAGCTAAGTCTGTTGAAAAAGCAGTTATACCTAAGAAGACTCTAGCTAAAGATGATAGGGGGTTATAAATGACTACAGAGCAAAAGAAGCGGAAATTTTTACCTTATCTGATAGCTGGACTAATCTTTTCTTATTTGGCTCATTGGCTGGTCAAGCTATATGATCTTGCACCAGCAACAGAAGGAGCTATTATCTTTGATAATGCTCGCTTAGACTGGATGCTGGAAAACTGGAGTAGTAAATCTTTAATTGATTTTAGCTTCACTGCCGTTAGTTTGTACGGAGCAGGAATTGCTTTATTTATCGTTCTAATGTTCTATCTACGGATAGGAGACAGAGGACGCTATCGATACGGTGAAGAATATGGTTCAGCTCGTTATGCAACGGTCAAGGAGCTGGCCAGCTTTCGGGATAAAGAACCAGAAAATGATATGATTTTCACTCAAAATGCCAGAATGGGGCTATTTAACAAACGGCTGCCTTTCAATCGTCAGCTTAACAAAAATACACTGACAGTAGGCTTGCCTGGGGATGGTAAGACCTATACCTTTGTAAAACCTAATTTGATGCAGATGAACGGCTCTTTTGTGGTTACAGATCCCAAAGGGCTTTTAGTTCGAGAGTGCGGAAAAATGCTGGAAGATAATGGCTTTACAATCAAGATTTTTGACCTGGTAAACTTCATCAATTCCAACCAATTCAACGTGTTCCACTATATGCATGATGAAATGGATATTGACCGAGTTGCAACGGCTCTAAAAGAAGGTACAAAGGTTTCAAATAACCTGGGAGAAGATTTTTGGAATAAAGCAGAAATGCTCCTTACCAGGGCATTGATTGGCTTTCTTTATTTTGACGGTAAGGTTTTAGGAAAGTATGAACCTAATCTCCCTCAGGTGGCCGATCTTCTGAGAAATATTCAACGAGAGCATGAGGACGTTCCTAGCCCGGTTGAGCGAATGTTTGAAGAGCTAGAAGAAGAACTACCTGGAAACTATGCTTGCCGACAATGGCAGCTCTTTATAGATAACGCAAAAGGTCGGACAGCTACATCTGTTCGTATCATGGCGACAACTGTTTTTGCAGCATTTGACCATGATGTCGTTAGAAATTTAATCTCTCGTGACTCAATGGAAATGGAAAAATGGCAAACAGAGAAAACAGCAGTCTTTATCGCCATTCCTGAAACAGATAAGTCTTTCAACTTCATTGCAACGGTCATGTTTACCATGATGTTTAGAGAGTTACCGAAAACGGCAGACAAAATTCTCCAGGGGCTACATCCGACTTGCCAGCCAGAGGACTTACTTCATATTCGCTTAATTTTAGATGAATTTGTCAATTTTGGCCGCTTTCCATTTTTTACGGAAGTTCAGTCTTCTGTACGTTCCCGTGAAATATCGATAGATATTATTATTCAAGCGATTAGCCAGCTAAAAACGGTGTATAAAGACCAGTGGGAAACAATTTTCAATAATTGTGCTACACTGCTTTTTCTCGGAACCAATGATGGGGATACCATGAAATACTTCTCAATGAGGAGTGGGAAACAGACAATCAATGTAAAAAGTCAGTCGATCACTCGAGGAGCGCAAGGATCCAGCAGTCAATCCATTCAAACCATCCAACGGGATTTATTAACTCCAGACGAGGTGGCCAGAATAGGAGTAGACGAGGCTCTAGTCTTTATCTCTAAGCAGCATGTATTCAAGGATAAGAAGACCGACGTGCAGCAGCATCCACGGGCTAAAGAACTAGCTAATAGCCCTAGTGATAAAAATTGGTATCGCTATATTCGGTCAATGTCAGATATGGATGATTGGGATGCTAACGTTAAGCACACTTTCGTACCTGAAAAAACTGAAAGAGAAGTATTAGAAACAGAATTACCGCTAGAGGTAGAATTTTAGAACGATGAAACCTGTTGTAGATTTTCAGCAGGTTTTTATAAGTGGAGGAAAATCAATATGCTCGAAACAACAAAATACACAAGGGGGATTGGTTATTTTGAAACGATTTTTTCAGCCGTTGAATTGTCAACGATGGCAGAAGCATTGAAACAATTTGCATTACAAGGGGATATTACAGCTACTGATGAACCTGGGGATGTTTTAAATGCTTTTGTTGCATCTTTGGTTCAGACAGCGGATTTTGAAGATTTTCAGACGGTTGCGACTCAATTATTCAGCTTCCCTAAAAACTATCAAGGAAGTTTGGAGGTTGAGCAAGTTCAACCATCTAAAAAAGAATGGCAGTACCTGCAGGAAAATATAAAACAGCTCCTCCAGGTTCAGCCAGAGAAAGAAGGTGGCTTGAATGGCTAGTGTTGAAGAATTAAAAAGACTTTCAATCCTTGATGTTGCTGCAAGTCTTGGAATACAACTCAAAAGAACTGGTTCTCATACTTACTCTTGGGTTGAACACGACTCTTTTACCATCAATGCTCAAGAAAACTATTTCAACTGGTTTGCTCGTTCAAAAGGTGGTGATGTATTTAATATGGTGCAAGTCGTCCAGGAAGAATTGACAGGCCAGCAAATTTCTTTTAAAGAGGCTAAACACTTTTTAGAAGAGGGAAATTTTGAGGTATTTGATAGCAGCAAGATACCAGAAAAGGAACCTTTTAAAAATTATTTAGAACCCTATGAAACAGAATTTACTGAAGCAAGAAGCTATCTAAAGGATGTTCGGGGCTTGAGTGATGAAACGATTGACTTTTTCGGTGAAAAAGGAGTCTTAGCTCAAGCTACAAAAAAGACAGGCAATTACTATGAGCCTATCATTGTCTTTAAGAGTTTAAACGGCCAAAATGAGGTCGTAGGAGCTTCTTTACAGGGGATAAGGGAAAATCATGACCTCTACGAAAGAGGACGCTTAAAACAGATTATGAGAGCTTCTGACGGCCTAACAGGAATGCATATTGACATTGGTCAGCCAAAGCGTCTTGTATTTGCAGAAGCTCCCATTGATTTAATGAGTTACTATGAGCTGCACAAAGGTGAATTATCTGAGGTGAGACTGATAGCAATGGATGGCTTGAAAGAGTCAACCATCAGCCGGCACGTTGCTGAACTCTTGTATGAACTAGGAGAAATCAAAGCCCAGGTCAAACCTGAGAACTATTCAACCTTTCTATCTCAAACAGCAGAGGTTACAGATTTTTTCAAAGATGGGAAACACCAGGAGCTAATCACTTTAGCAGTAGATAATGATACAGCAGGTAATACTTTCATCAATCGCCTAGCCGATAAAGGAATTTCTTTCAGTTCAGATTTGCCATCAATGCCAGCTGGTAGGGATAAAATGGACTGGAACGATGCCTTAAAGGAGAGCAAAGAAAAAGCTCTTGACCGAAGCCAAAAGCCAAATAATAACATTGGGGGCGAACTAATCAATCGCAATTCCGGTTATTTAGAAGGCGAACCTTCAAGGACAGCACCACAGCCTGAAGAGCCAAAGGCTCAACCTGATTTTCCTGCCAATGTTCAATTATATTTTAACATTGACCGGCCTAAAAAGTCAAGTGTGCGCCTTAGAAAAGGCTATCACTATGCGACGAATAAAGATATTCGTTTTCTAAATCGTTATGCGGATGATATTCAAAAATCAGCTTCCTGGTATCTGCAGGAATTAGCAAATAGCAAGGTTACTTATTTCTACCAGGACAAGGAAGATGTTCAGATGCTTCAGGTGAATTTTGAAAAACATCATTGGATGCACTTGACGGGGATTGCTCCTGTATATTCTGATTGGGTGGATAACCTTTCTGAGCAATTTATAGAAGATGTAGCAGCAGGAAAAGGGAACTTTGCCAACTTGAGCCTGGGGCTAGGGTTTAGAGATAAAGTGAAATTGATGCCATTGTTGCCTGAAATTTTTGAAACAGACTCCTTTGTCTTCGATGATTTGTCTTCCGTTGAGAAGATGGGGCGCTTGGATGTAGCTAATGCCATCCGATCGGATGATCGGGATGTGATGCTGGCTTTCAGGACGGATGATAGCTCTTCTTTTCCAGCAACTTTACTGAAGCCTAATCAAACACTTAATGTTGAGTTAGACGCTCTAAATCAAGAAAAAACGATTTTGGGAGTCTTTGTTGAGAAGAACAACGAAATCAAAACTCTATCGGTAAATAAAGAGTTTGTTGTTGATGGCGGCCAGCAAATGCTTGAAACCTTGAAGCAACATCAAGGAACAGAAATTTTAAAGGAGAATTTATCAATGCCAGAAAATCAAGAACAAAATGTATTGGATCGTTTTCAGCAAAATTCCAAAAAGGAAAGAAGTAACCAGACAATATCAACAGTATACAGAAGTAGCGGTATTGAACATGGTACATTTGATGAGTTTAAGGAATTTGTATTAAACAAGTTAGAACTGCCGAAAACGAAATCAGAATTTGGGGAAGAATATGATTTGATAAAGGCAACTTTAAGTCAACCACTATCTCCTAAAATGTTCATCGAACACAGCATGCATTCAACTTTAGAAAGTATTGAAAGTATCAATGGGTTTGAGATTAGGACACCTTTTGATTTGGAGGCTTTAAACGACGACGGCACACTGAATATGAATAAAGTAGAAAATGTCTTAGCAGAACGTGAGTCCCAATTAGAAAAAGATCAAGCGATGGATCGTGCTTTAGAAGCGTATGAGGCACAACAAGAGGTATTGATTGAACAGAATGAGAAATGGGGTATTGCAGAATTTGAGAAGGACTCAGACGGGGACGGAATTCCAGACGTTGTAGAGCGTAACATGGGAACCAATCCTTATAGTCCAGATACTGACGGAGACGGAAAGTCTGATCAGGAAGAAATTTCTTACGGCTCAAATCCTTTGGCATCTGATAACTCTAACAATGAAAATATTTCTTCTTCCGGTCAGCAAAAAACAGTTGCTGAATTGATTGCTGAAAAAGATAGTAAAGGTCTTGCCCAAGTTCTAAAAGAAGGAGTAAAAGATTATTTCAAGTCTGACACGTACAAGCAATATTTATTAGCTATGAGTAAGTTTCACAATTACTCGCCGCTGAATATTCAAATGATTTTGAGACAAAATCCAAGAGCTTCTTATGTTGCATCTTTCAAAAAATGGAAAGATGAATTTAGCAGAAGTGTTAATAAAGGAGAAAAAGCATTGCGGATTTTTGCTCCTATAACAGTGAAAAAAAGAGATCCAAAAACGAATGAGCCGCTGCTTGATAAAGACGGAAACGAACAAACTTATACATCTTTTAAGCTCGTTCCAGTCTTTGATGTTTCTCAGACAGACGGGAAAGAATTGCCTAAACCAGTCTATGAATTGAAAGGTTCTTATCAAGATTATGGCAATCTTTATAAGTCTGCTAAAGAGGTATCAGAAGCTAACGGTATTTCGATTTCTTTTAGCGAAAACACAAAGGGAGCCAAGGGGTATTACTCGCCTGTCAGCAATGAAATTGTTATCAAAAAAGGCTTGTCTGAGCAGCATACGTTAAAAACTATCTTTCATGAAATGGCGCATTCAGATTTACACAATTTGGAAAAACGAGCGGAAACTCCATTTAATTTAAGCACTGCAGAATTGCAAGCGGAGTCAGTAGCCTTTGTTGTATCTAGTCATTATGGACTTGATACAAGCGAATATAGTTTTGGATATTTGGCAAGTTGGACGCAAGATCCAAAAGGTCTTAGTGACTTAGAAGGGCAAATCAAAATTGTTCAAAAAGAAGCTGATAGTTTGATTTCTAGAATTGACCAAGCTCTTGAAAAGTATCAAAGCAAAGAATTGACTAAGGACGCTTTTCAACAAAAGCTAGACCGATTGAAAGAGCAATCCAAGGAACAAACTTTAGAGTCAAAAGAGAAAGAGACGGCGAAAGATGAAATAAAAAAAGCCGAGAAGAGCGACAATCAGCTGAACCTGTAAAGGATATTGTCGCTCAATTATCTGACGGCTTTATGCAACGAAGAAAGACCACGGAGGAAACATGAAATGACAGAAAATGTTGAAACAACTCTACTGCTAAATCTATTCTATTTTGAGAATGGACGTTACAGCAGAAATGAAGATTTTATTGCAGCAAAACGCAGAAAGGCTATTGCTTTACTGGACGAAGATGCAGAAGATTTGAAAGAGATTGATCCAGAATTGTCTCTAGAATATACAGAGACGATTGACTATCTGGACTCTATTTCTGATGAAGCCTATCAGGCTGTTAAGGTCGATTTGCTTTCAAGAATTGAAAGCAAATAACGTCCAAAGGACGGACAAGGGGCTTGGGGATTTCCCCAAAACTTTGAAAGGTTTTCCTGCTCCTAAATTGGCAAAATGCCAGTTTTTGGAGTTTGGAAAATCTTTTAAAATGCGTGAGGTGGTACCACCTTGCTATGCTTGCCAGTTTGAAAAGTATAAGCGGTAGGGATGCAGATGTCAAGAAAAACTGAAGAGGTATTTTTATGAGTGATGAAAATAAATTATATCGGAAACACCAACTAAAAATGCGGGTGACTCCAGAAGAAAGAGATTTAATTAAGCGCCGAATGGAAAATCATAATTTCACTAACTTTAACACCTACGCTCGCTATATGCTGCTGACTGGTGAGGTAGTGACGGTAGATTATTCAGAACTAATTAAACTGAGAACAGAGATAAATCGGATTGGTACGAACATCAACCAGCTAGCAAGATATGTCAACACGAACGAGGAAATCAGCTTAGAAAATTATCAAAACTTACAGCACTCACTCGCAGAAGTAAAGCGTTTGATGGAAGAAAATTTTAACCATGAAATTTCTCAGATTGATAAGCTGCTAAAAGAAAGACGGGGGTAAAAATGTCTTGGTCGTAACAAAAGTAAAACAAATAAAATCAGTCAATAAATTAGTTGAAGGTCTGAAATATATCAAAGATGGAGCAAAAACGATTGGAACAGAATTGCTAGATTCTGACTTGAATTTTCCTATCAAAATTGTTAATGGTCAGCCCGTCTCTCAGCTGGTTTCTGGAAATTTGTTGGTCGATGTGGACTCAGCCTTTTCTGAAATGATGCAACTCAAGCAGCTGGCCAATATAGAGAAAGGTCGGCCTATTAACAATGAAGAACTTTCAAAAAATGATGTTTTAGCTCACCATGTTATCCAGTCCTTTTCTCCTGAAGATAATCTGACACCAGAGCAAGTTCATGAGATTGGACGAAAGACTGCGCTTGAATTGACAGGTGGAAGCCATCAGTTTGTTATTGCAACTCATTTAGATAAAGGCCATCTACACAATCACATTTATATCAATTCGACTAATTCGATTACGCTTAATAAATTTCGTTGGCAGAAAAAAACCAAGAGTGCCTTGGAGAAAATTTCTGATAAACATGCGGACGTTGCTGGTGCTAGTATCATAGCTGTAAAAAATCCTTTTGGTCATAAGGAATACGCAGCTTATCGCAGAGAAAATTCATTCAAGTTAGAAATTAAATCTCGGCTTGAGTTCTTGCTCAAACACTCAACCAGCTTAGACGATTTTCAGGATAAAGCAAAAGTCTTAAATTTAGCGGTTGACTTTTCTGGGAAGTATGCAAAATACAAATTGCTAGATCAAGAACAGAAGAGGAATACTAGAGACAGTACCTTATCCAAAAAAGGACGGTACTCTTTAGATCAAATTAGGGAGCGCCTGGCAAAGAATGAAATTGTTCATCCTTTAGAGAAAATCAAAACTGAATATGACAAGCTGCAAGCAGAAAAAGCTGAGGACTTTGAAAAGAGGGTCAAGATTGAACCGTGGCAAGTCGAGTACGAGACAGACTCAGGTATCTATCTACAAATTCAATACGGGATAGCAAACCAGGGAACTGTAAAAATTCCTAACCGGCTGATTGATAAACAAGAAGATGGCAGCTTTGATATTTTTATCAAAAAATCTGACTTTTTCTATTTCATCAATCCTGATAATTCTACTAGCAATAAGTTTATGAAAGGCTCAACCTTAATCAATCAACTGGCTTATGAGAGCGGCGAATATGTGCTGACTAAAAATCCTCATATTTCAAAATTGGAACAGTTAGTCAAGGAATATAATTATCTTGTCAGTCACAATGTCTCTGACTCAGACCAGTTTCATGATTTAAGGGATCGTTTCATTGAACAGATTGAAGAAACGCAACAATCTCTCAAACGTTTAGATGATAAAATTGAACGACTCAATAAGATAGCCTCTGCCCTGGAAGATATTCATTTGGAAAACCCTATCGATGCAAAAGCTGCTTATCAGGTTTTAGAGCAGTATTCAATACCTTCTGAAGTAGATCCAAAAGATATTGAAAAACAAGTGATTGAGGTCTCCGTCGAGCGTAAAGGTCTGAAAGATAAGTTTGATAGTATCGTCAAAGACTTTACTCAGTATGAAAGACTTGAAAAAAATGCTGAAGCAAGAAGAACAAATCAGAGTCTATATGGTAAAATTGAAACCAAAGAAGATTTAACAAAATAGAAAAGGGTTTTATTATCATGAAAAAGAATGATTTACCAAAAGTTATTATTATTGCTATTGTCATTTTGCTTGTAATACCATTACTTATCAATCTATCCTTTAAATTTGACTCTATACATTTGCTGGCAGCTGAGTGGACTGCAGGAGATTTGTTGTCTTTCTATGGTGCTGTTCTAGGAGCAGTCATAACATTGATAGGTTTGATTGTTACATTAAATTATCAATCCAATCAAGCCAGAAAAGATGATGCTGTTAAGTACAGACCAATTTTAAGATTTAACTCAATGAATAATGAATTTGAAGAATTAATGGGAAGACAAGAAGTAACCATATCTTTTCCGTTTGATTCGCCCGAACAAAAAATCAAGGAGACATCATCAGAATTAGATAAGATAATCTATGAGAGATATACTAACAACCTAACTCATTTTCATATGGTATTGAAAAATAAAGGAAGAGGTGAAGCTACTAAGGTATCTTTGGATAAAGCACTTTTAAAAAAAAGTAGAGTTGGATGAAGAAAGTCACTTGTATATTAAAGAATCTTTTCCGGTTTCTTTAGGTGAAATTATTGTTGATGAAACAGTTGATATTGATATTGCTTTACCTAACTTTATGTTTTTAAAAGATGGCATTTCAGAGGATTTTATTTTCATCGAATTAAAAATATCTTATGATGATATATTTCAAAGAAATAGAACGACTATCAAAACATTACTCGTTTTTAAAATCACTCCTGGAAAAGGCTTTAAAGCCCCATATGTTTACAAAGAAGGCTTTAAATTTTATAACGTGAAAGTTGAGTTTATGGAATTTCGACCAATTGAAGGCCAATAGAGTATACCCTATTAGCCTTGCACGTGCAACTTGATTTTACTGGTCAAAAGACACGGCCAATAGAGTTCGGCAAAAATAAGGAGGAACATATGACAAAAATTGCTTATGCACGAGTCAGCAGCACGGATCAGAATTTGGATCGGCAGCTGGAGCAGCTGAAGGGATGTGAGAAGATTTTCCAAGAAGCGGCTAGCGGAGCTAGTAAGGAGCGTCCTCAGCTGCAGGCTCTCCTTGAGTATATACGTGAGGGTGATATTGTGGTTGTCAGTGAACTGGAGCGCCTGGGACGAAACAATCAGGAACTGACAGAAGTCATAAATGACATTCAAGCTAAGGGAGCTACCCTAGAGGTGCTAAATCTTCCAACCCTGCGAGGCATTGAGGATGACAATCTCAGACGGTTGCTTAATAACTTGATTTTAGAGCTGTATAAGTATCAAGCCCAGGCAGAGCGGGAGCGCATCAAAGAGCGTCAGCGCCAGGGAATAGAAATTGCCAAAGCTGAAGGGAAGTACAAGGGTAGGAAAGCACTCTATACAGAAAATGACGAACGCTTGCAGCATGCCTTTAGTTTATATAATCAAGGCTATACCGACAAAGACGTAGCCCGATTGACGGGGATCCCTGAGAGAACCTTTCGGAGGTATAGGAATAAATATAATATTTCAAGGTTTATAGACTAGATTATATACGATATATATAATCGGATAAGTCAGATATTTCAATTTTAAATGCTCTATATCTGTGATATAATGCTTATATAAAATAAATTCAATAACTATATAAGGAAAGATAGAACAATGCGACAAATCAATATTAAAATAGAAGAGGAACAGCTAGATAGAATTGATACATTAGCTAAGAAATCAGGTAAAAATAGAAGTCAGTATATGATAGATAAAGCACTAGAAGAAGATATAGTTCAAGATATACCTGATATAGAGAATAATATAGAAAGTGAATCTACTATCAAAATATTGACTGATCAGGTTGACTATCTTAAAGAGCAGCTAAAAATAAAAGATGAGCAACTGGAAAGAAGTGATATATTATTAAAAGAGTCACTTGACTTAAAAAACAATTTGCTGCTAACCCACAAACAACACTGGTGGCAACGTATTTTTCGTTCTAAATCGTAATTGTTATATATCCGATTTTATATCCTATTTATATAGCATTTATAGCTAAATTATATATAAATATATACACAGAACAGTCATAAATAATTCGTTTTAAAACGAATACATTGATAATTTATGGTATAATATAATTATATAAATGATTAAAGGAGAACTAACATATGAACAATTCACAACGCAATGCAAGACTTGTTGAAGTTACGAATAACGAGAGTTTGAGTAGGAAAATTGTGGATGAGTCAAACGAACGAGAACTAGCTGTCTTAGACCTGGCTCTACAAGAGCCAGAGAATAAGCTCCTCTTTATTGGTTCAACTGATTACTACAGTATATGTCAAATTAATAAAGAATCTCAAGCATCTTCCAAAGTCATTATCCTAGACTATATATCAGGTATGAGTCCAATGAATTGGGGCGAGAATTTATACAAAGAGGCAGTTCAAAAATATGGACTGGATGATTACTCACTCTACATGAGAAATACTCTGGCAGGACGTGACGAAGTAATTCCTTTAGACTTTTAACTCTGACTTATAAAGCAATATTCCAGTCATAATCAAAAAATATCTTCTGACCTTTCTACTTGAAAGGTCTTTTTTTGTCATTTCCGGGATAAAAAATGACATTTCAGAAGAGAACTACTACAAAATATTTAGTACATGATAAACTTTTCTTATCACTTGAAGGAGGAAAGAGATGCTGAGAAAATTGAAAAGCTGGCATAAAAAATATTTTGGAGTTGGCAGCACCTTTTATCGTAAAATAGCCCACTTTGAAAGCTGGCTATATGATGCGATTGTTTCCAAACTATTCTAAAGTTTGTGTTATACTGGTTGTGAGGTGGTAACCCTAACAACTATCTCATGCCTGGCCTGTTGGTCAGGCTCTTTTTTTTATCATGGACTTGAAAATTTTATCAAAAAACAATAATATAATACCTAAGTTTTAGAAAGGGGTTAGCTTATGGGTGTGACTGTCCTGGATGAAAGAAAATTTTTAGAAGATTTGAGAAAGCAGAATGAAGAAGCCTTCCTGAAGGCTGTAACTCGATATGATGATCAGGTAGCCCCGTCTATGCGTGCCAGGGGCTACAAATTGAAAAATAGATCAGCCCGTACAGTTGCTTTTATCTTTGGGGAAATTTGCTTTGAAAGAAACCGCTGGTACAAAAAAGGAACCTGCAAGGTGCCAGTGGATGAATGGCTTGGTTTAGAGAAACACAGCCGTTTCAGCATGGAGCTGATTTATCAAATTAACCAGATTTCAACGTGTACCACTTACCGCAAAACAGCGGATTTGATAGAGTTCATGACTGGTATCAATCTAACAAAAGACACTGTCCTGAAAGCTGTTAAGCGTGCTGCAGCGCTCAAGAAGGAGCAGGAAGAATATGACCTCTTGTCTCTTCCGGAAGCCATAGAGGAAAACAAAACAAGCCCTGAAAGGCTCTACATTGAGGGTGATGGAGTCTGGGTTAAAACACGATCTAAACAAGGAGAGGAAGCCAAATATAGCAATATCTCTCATTACGTCATCCATACAGGAAGCGAGCAGGTCGGCCAGTCCAAACGCAGGCAGTTAAAAAATAAAAAGAACGTGCTTTCTTTATCTGGAAGCAAAGCCAAAGAGCAGGTATTAGATTACGTGCATCAGACCTATAAAACAGGAAAGGGAACAACCCTGATTACTAACTCTGATGGCGGTCCGGGATATGGAGGCAGAGTTTTCAAGGATTTTGCGACCGCTTTTAAAGTTCAAAGACATGAGCATTTCTGGGACCCTTACCATTTGCAGCAAGAGATAGAAAAGAATTATAAAGCGCAGCCAGAAGAGCTAAAAGAACTTTTGAAACAGGCTATTTATCAGCATGACTTTGACCTTCTTCAAACAACCATTGACACGACAGAAAGTCTAATTGACGACGAGGAAGAAACGGCTACTTTTCAGGACTTTGCCAGAAGGCTGAAGCGTAATTTTAGTTATACAAAGCCTGCATCGCTTCGCAATCTCCCAAAGAAAGGAATTGGGGTGATGGAGTCACAGCACAGGCGCCTTACTTACAGAATGAAAAATCAGGGAATGATCTGGAGTTTAGAGGGGGCTGAGATTATGGCAAATATGATATTAGCTGTAGAAGAAGGAACCCTAAGAGAGTTGTTTTTCGGGGACTGGCGTAAAGCATCCCAAAAAATGAAAGCGTTAGATAAAGTTTCTGGAGGAAAAGTAAGAAAATATATGAACCATTTGGACAGTCTAAAGCGGAATTTTCAGATTGGAGAGGGAAGAAAGTCACATAAAGCTCGACGTCAAAGTCATAAAAAAGGTGCTACTATCCTAAGATAATCAAACAGTCCTGTATAGTTCTTCTGGGGTTGAAAACTCTAGGGTTTATTTGACATGCCGTCATCATTTTTCTGTTGACATCGCTTGAAATTAGTTGTATAATTATAGCAATAAGAAACAAAAAAGAGGCAGGTGCGCTAACACCTACCTCCACCGAGTAAACAAGTACAGTTGTGTTACTCAGTCTTTAATCTAGTTTACAGCATAAAGTAGAGAATGTCAAGGCTGAAGTGAACGATTGTATACGTTTGCATCTCATTTCCTTGAATTTCTGCTATTTTTTTTATCTTCTCAAAAATTGAGACACATACTTTTAGATTAAATACCTTGACAAAACGGAAAAAGATAAGGTAAACTATATTTCGTGCGATGAGTCGATATGCAGATTTTCTGCAAATTGAAGCATGGGAGGTCATAACGCAGGAGCGGACTTTGATCAGTTGTGTGAACCTGCTGATCACACGAAAGTGCCCTTATCCCCAGTCTACGGATTGGGGATTTTTTATTGCTCTTGATGAAACAACTTCGCAGAAGGCAGTTGAGTCGTAGAGCAATGGATGCAGTTTTGTTCGTGAGAACAAAATCTGTAAACCTTGAAAGTTCTCATAGAGAGACATGTGTGTTAGTGTAGTTTATCGAAATATCGCACTTATATTCTTCAGAAATATTTGCATTTTTCCCTAAAAATAGTATAATACTAACAATACAAAATTTTTTGAAAATTCAGAGAGGTTATCGCATGGGATATACAGTTGCTGTAGTAGGTGCCACTGGCGCCGTTGGATCTCAAATGATTAAAATGCTGGAAGAATCTAGCCTTCCAATTGATAAAATACACTATCTGGCGTCTGCTCGTTCAGCTGGAAAAGTTCTCCAATTCAAGGGACAAGATATTACTATCGAAGAGACGACTGAGACGGCTTTTGAAGGTGTAGATATTGCTCTCTTCTCAGCTGGTGGTTCTACCTCAGCAAAATACGCTCCTTACGCAGTTAAAGCCGGAGCGGTGGTGGTCGATAACACCTCTTATTTCCGTCAAAATCCTGATGTTCCTCTGGTTGTTCCAGAAGTCAACGCCCATGCCTTAGATCAGCACAAGGGAATTATCGCTTGCCCTAACTGCTCGACAATTCAGATGATGGTAGCTTTAGAGCCTGTTCGTCAAAAATGGGGATTGGACCGTATCATCGTTTCAACTTATCAAGCTGTTTCTGGTGCAGGTATGGGAGCCATTCTTGAAACTCAAGCTCAATTACGCTCTGTTCTCAATGATGGTGTAAATCCTAAGGACGCGGAAGCCAATATCCTGCCGTGTGGCGGTGATAAGAAGCATTATCCTATTGCCTTTAATGCCTTACCTCAGATTGATGTCTTTACAGATAACGACTACACTTATGAAGAGATGAAGATGACAAAGGAAACTAAGAAAATCATGGAAGATGATTCTATTGCTGTTTCTGCGACTTGTGTTCGTCTTCCGATTTTATCTGCTCACTCAGAGTCTGTCTACATCGAGACTAAGGAAGTTGCACCTATTGACCAGGTAAAAGCAGCAATCGCAGCTTTTCCAGGTGCTGTTCTGGAAGATGATGTAGCTCATCAGGTTTATCCGCAAGCAATCAATGCGGTTGGTAAGAAAGAAACCTTTGTTGGCCGGATTCGTAAGGATCTTGATGCAGAAAAAGGAATCCATATGTGGGTTGTTTCAGACAATCTTCTTAAGGGGGCGGCTTGGAATTCTGTTCAAATCGCAGAGACACTGCATGAGCGTGGTTTAGTTCGTCCAACAGCAGAAATTGTTTTTGAATTAAAATAAAGTGACCAAGGAAACTTGACAGCACAGGGTTGAATAATCGTTCTTTCAACCCTCTTTTCGTATAAAGAGAGGTAAGTTTATGGCATATGCGGATCTGAAAAACTGTAAAATCATCACAGCTTTTATTACTCCTTTTCATGAAGATGGTTCCATCAATTTTGAAGCTATCCCAGACTTGATTGAGCACCTTTTGGCACATCATACTGATGGGATTTTGCTAGCTGGAACGACTGCTGAAAGTCCAACTCTGACCCACGATGAAGAATTGGAGCTATTTGCGGCAGTTCAAAAGGTTGTCAAGGGGCGTGTTCCTTTGATTGCGGGTGTCGGTACCAACGAAACACGCGACTCTATCGAATTCGTCAAAGAAGTAGATGAATTTGGTGGTTTTGCGGCTGGTTTGGCCATCGTACCCTATTACAATAAACCTTCTCAAGAAGGCATGTATCAGCACTTTAAAGCCATTGCGGATGCTTCAAACCTGCCGATCATTATCTATAATATACCTGGACGAGTAGTAGTTGAGATGACACCTGAGACTATGCTGAGGTTGGCAGAGCATCCAAATATTATCGGCGTTAAAGAATGTACCAGTCTGGCGAATATGGCCTATCTGATTGAGCATCGTCCAGAGGAGTTTCTGATTTACACTGGTGAGGATGGCGATGCCTTTCATGCTATGAATCTGGGGGCTGATGGAGTTATTTCTGTTGCTTCTCACACAAACGGTGATGAAATGTTTGAAATGCTGGATGCTATTGAGCACAATGACATCAAAAAAGCAGCAGCTATCCAACGGAAATTCATCCCTAAAGTCAATGCACTCTTCTCTTATCCAAGTCCAGCTCCAGTCAAGGCAGTTCTAAATTATTTAGGATTTGCAGCAGGCCCAACCCGCTTACCGCTTGTGCCTGCACCTGAAGAAGATGCCAAACGTATTATTAAGGTCGTGGTTGATGGTGACTATCAAGCGACCAAAGAGACTGTTAAAGGCGTCCTGAGACCGGATTATTGATTGATAACAGCAGTTTTAGGATTAACATAGATAAAAATAATAAAGAAAGAATTGAAATTTGTGACAGAAAAACATAGTGAACGAATTGAGGAGTATAAGGCTAAGCATAGACTGGAAAAACTCGAAGGCAAAAAAGTTTATGATAAGCCAGTTATCCGAACTGGTGATAAGGCAGGTTGCTATGGTTCAGGATTGATTTTACTTGGATCTATTTTAGGAATTATTTATTTACTTCTTATACTGATAACGGATTGGGATTTGAAACTTTTCTCTTTCATCTGGGAAACACTTGCTGCGTTAGGGATAGTTTTTAGTCTTTTTGGAGCTTTTAAAATTGGTCAGTTGGAGCTGCACAGTTTGTCAATGGTGGCTGACAAAGAGAAAAATTTTGAAATTGATAAAGCTTTCAATCTTTATAACATCATTCACAAACCAACAAAGAAAATTCTACTTCAATATGATAGTGAAGATGATAGTTTAATTTCTCTGAACGCTGGAGGAGAGTTATTAGTTGAGCTCTTAAAGAGAGTTGAAGAAGAAAAATTGTCCTTTAAGGCTATTAACAAAACATTGAGTTTAGAAGAAGTATCTGAAAATCACTGGAAAATGCACTATCGTTATAAAAGACAGGACATAACATTAGAGAAATCCGATACATAGTGTTTGGCTTGTTATTTTAGTTGTATTGACTTAAACTGAAAAGTGAATTCAGAATCTGATAGTTTTTGAAGAGCATATAAAAAAGAGAGCTTCCTTTGAAAAATATTGGAAAAAATTATATAATGTTAAGGTGTAGTCTAGCTTCCAGAATTCTTTTGGAGCGGACTATAGACAACTGGATTGGCAGCAGTCATGTTAGAGACATACATTAGATTAGAAATATATATTATAAAAGGAGTTTTTTATGCAAGTTATTAAACGGAGTGGTGAGGTTGTAGAATTTGACCCAGATAAAATTTATCAAGCAGTTTTAAAGGCAGCTCAGACAGTCTATGTGTTGACAGATGATTTGCGTCAGAATTTAGCGCAGGTTACAAAGAAAGTTGTTCTGGATTTGGAAGAAGCTAAGGTTGAACGTGCGACGATTAGCATGATTCAGTCCATGGTTGAAAGCCGCCTCTTGGGTGCGGGTTATATTACTATTGCCGAGCATTATATTTCCTATCGCTTGCAGCGCGATTTAGAGCGCAACGGCTATGGAGATCATATCGCTGTACATCTGCATTTTGAACAAGTAAGATAAAGTTAGAAAGCCCGCTAGGGCTTTTTTTACTCTTGCGGTAGAGAGTATCGCTTTAGAATTCACCCTCTTAAATCCTAGAAATATGTTAAAATAGTTAAAGATATAAAATTTTATCAATGATATTCGTTGAAAGGATAAATTATGGCAACGATTCAATGGTTTCCGGGTCATATGTCTAAGGCACGGAGACAGGTACAGGAAAATATTAAGTTTGTTGATTTTGTGACGATACTGGTTGATGCCAGACTTCCTTTATCCAGTCAAAATCCTATGCTGACTAAGATTGTGGGTGACAAACCCAAGCTTTTGATTTTAAACAAGGCTGATTTGGCTGACCCTGTTCGTATCAAGGAATGGCAGAGCTATTTTGAAAGCCAGGGGATTCCGACTTTGTCTATTAATTCCAAAGAGCAATCTGCTGTTAAAAAAGTAACAGATGCAGCTAAGAAGCTTATGGCCGACAAATTGACACGTCAAAAAGAGAGAGGAATTCGCATCGAAACCCTGCGTACCATGATAATCGGTATTCCCAATGCTGGCAAATCAACCCTCATGAATCGCTTAGCTGGTAAGAAAATCGCTGTTGTAGGGAATAAGCCAGGTGTGACCAAAGGTCAGCAATGGCTCAAGTCAAATAAAGACTTGGAAATCTTGGATACACCAGGAATACTCTGGCCTAAGTTTGAAGATGAGACGGTTGCTCTCAAGCTTGCTCTGACTGGTGCTATTAAGGATAATCTGCTGCCTATGGATGAGGTAACGATTTTTGGCCTCAATTACTTTAAGGAGCATTATCCTGAAGAGCTGACAGCACGCTTCAAACAGCTGGATCTAAGCCAAGAAGCGCCAGACATGATTATGGATATGACCAAAAAACTCGGCTTTCGCGATGACTATGACCGTTTTTACAGCCTTTTTGTCAAAGATGTCCGCGATGGCAAGTTAGGCCGTTATTGTCTGGATATGGTTGGTGAACTAGATGGCAACGATTAAAGAAATCCAGCAACGTTTAGAGTTAGTGACTGATTTGGCTGATCCTTTTCTTGCAGAAGCAGCTAATGACCAGCGGAGCGGAGTTCAAAAGGCGATTGAAAAGCGTAAAAGAGCCATTCAGGTGGAGTTAGACGAGGAACTGCGTCTGGAGCAGATGTTACGTTATGAAAAAGACCTTTATCAAGCTGGCTATCAGGCGATTGCTGGGATTGATGAAGTCGGTCGTGGTCCTCTAGCTGGACCTGTTGTCGCTGCAGCTGTTATCTTACCTCCAGGATGTAAGATTAAGGGGCTCAACGACAGCAAGAAGATACCCAAGAAAAAGCACCAAGATATCTATCAAGCAGTCATGGATAAAGCCTTGGCAGTCGGTGTTGGCCTGATAGACAATGAGATTATTGATCAAGTCAATATCTACGAAGCGACCAAGCTTGCTATGAAAGAGGCTTTGTCTAAGCTTTGTCTCAAGCCAGATTATCTGCTGATTGATGCTATGAAGCTAGATGTTGAAATCCCGCAAGATTCTATCATCAAAGGCGATGCCAACTCTCTATCTATTGCGGCAGCCAGTATTGTGGCTAAGGTTTCTCGAGATAAGCTGATGGCAGACTACGATAAGGAATATCCTGGCTATGATTTTGCGCAAAATGCCGGTTATGGGACTAAGAGCCATTTGCAGGGATTGGAAAGAAACGGCGTAACTCCTATTCATCGCAAGACATTTGAACCCGTAAAATCTATGTGTGAATAGGCACGAAGAGGTGAGGCATGCTAATCAGTAAAATCTTAAACAATAATGTGGTGATTTCTGAAGAAAACCAAGAAGAAGTTATTCTCATGGGGCGAGGACTAGCCTTTGGTAGAAAAGTTGGCCAGGAGATTCCAGATGAGCTGATTGAGAAAAAGTATGTCTTGTCAGAAAATAGACGACAGCTTCTGATGGAGTTGCCAGCAGAGGTCATGGAAATGTCAGATAAGATTATTTCTTTCGCAAAGGAGAAACTGCAGAAGAAGCTCAAAGACAGTGCTTTTCTGGCGATGGCAGATCATATCCACGGAGTCTTGCTGCGCTTGGAAGATGGTATTTATCTCAAGAATTTCCTTATGTGGGATATTAAACGATTCTTTCCTACTGAGTTTGAGGTTGGTCAGTATGCCAAACAGCTTTTGAGTGCTTATGTCAGCAAGGAACTTCCAGATGATGAAGCAGCTTTTATGGCGCTGACCTTGGTCAATGCAGAGCTGGAAAATGGCGACGGAACTGCGCGTGATTTGACTATGATGATGGAGGAAATCATGACCATTGTCAAGTACAGTTTGGAAATTTCTTTAGACGAGGAAGACATCTACCTAGAGCGCTTCATGACCCATCTGAAATTTTTCTGTGAACGAGTCCTGACTGATAGAGGACACTGTGACTTGGAGGACAATGAGATGTTTGACTTACTTAAATGTAAGTATCCCTTGGCTTATGAAACCACTAGGAAGATTGCTGAATTTTTAAAGCAAACCAGAAATTACCAAACATCAGAGGATGAACAACTTTACCTGACCATCCATTTGTCACGCATGAAAAGGAGGATGATATGCAAAGCGAATACGAAAAAATGATTGCTGGAGAGATTTATAGACCGCAAGACAGTGAATTAAGAGAATTGGCAGCAAGGTCAAAGAAATTTCAATATCGTTTTAACCAAGAACAAGACAGTGTCAAGCGCACGGCTATTATCAAAGAATGGTTTGGCAGCACAGGGGAGAATCTTGCTATGAAGCCTGACTTGGTCTGTGATTATGGAATCAATATTCATCTAGGGGAGAATTTTTATTCTAACTGGAATCTGACTATGTTGGACGTTTGCCCGATTCGCATCGGAGATAATGCTTTGCTTGGTCCAAATTGCCAGCTTCTGACACCTCTTCATCCGCTTGATCCAGTGGAAAGAAATTCCGGAATTGAGTACGGAGCCCCAATCACTATTGGTAATAACTTTTGGGCTGGCGGAGGTGTGACAATTCTGCCAGGCGTGACACTAGGAGATAATGTGGTAGTCGGAGCAGGAGCGGTTGTTACCAAGTCTTTTGGCGACAATGTAGTCTTGGCTGGTAATCCAGCGCGAATTATTAAGGAAATTCCTGTTCATAAAGAGTGTTAAAGGCAATGGGCAAGGAAACTAGCTATTGACAACATCAAATTAAATAAAATCGTAAAGAAGGAACTGTACTGCAGTTCTTTTTTGAACTTTTTTACGAATAAGAAAGTGAGGTGAAAAAATGAATAATTTTGAAATTTATAAAATGAAAAGAGCTGGCTTGACCAATCATCAGGTTTTAAATGTTTTGAGATACGCCGAGAGTAGAGATGGCAAGCTTTCTCTGCGAGATAAGGCTGTCGTATCTGAGTGCCGCAATCCTGCACTCTTTATAGAGAAATATAAGAGGCTTGATTTACCGGCTTTGAAGGAAGAATTTGAACTTTTTCCGTCCTTTTCTATCTTGGATGATATTTATCCTTGGGATTTATGCGAAATTTATGATGCCCCGACCTTGTTATTCTATCAAGGAAATCTAAATCTACTAGAATTGCCCAAAGCTGCGGTCGTTGGCAGTAGAGACAGCAGCAAGCAAGGAAATGCCTCCGTACAAAAGATTATCAAGGAGCTAAATAATGAATTGGTTATCGTCAGTGGCCTGGCTCGTGGGATTGATACAGCGGCTCACATGGCTGCCCTGCAAAACGGAGGTCAGACCATTGCTGTCATCGGAACGGGATTAGATGTCTTCTATCCCAAGGCTAACAAAAAATTACAAGCTTACATTGGCAAAAATCATTTATTGCTGACAGAGTATGGTCCAGGTGAACAGCCCTTGAAATTTCATTTTCCAGAGCGGAATCGTATCATCGCCGGTCTCTGTCGAGGCGTCATCGTGGCAGAAGCTAAGTTGCGCTCAGGCAGTCTGATTACCTGTGAGCGAGCCATGGAAGAAGGGCGGGATGTCTTTGCTATTCCAGGGTCAATTTTAGATGGAAAATCTGACGGTTGCCATCATTTGATTCAAGAGGGTGCAAAGTGCATCACATCAGGCTCTGACGTCCTTTCTGAGTTTGATTTTTAAAACGAGTTTTCCTATAAGAAAAGTTAGCAGTTGACATCTATCAAAAAATAGTTTAAACTCTATGAGATTTATTTCTTATAGAAGGTGTCTAAATTGGTAACAAAAACAAAGAAAAAGTCTACGACCAAGAAAAATCTTGTCATCGTAGAGTCGCCTGCTAAGGCAAAAACAATAGAAAAATATCTGGGACGAAACTACAAGGTTCTGGCCAGTGTCGGGCATATTCGTGACCTGAAAAAGTCTACTATGTCCATTGATTTTGAGAATAACTATGAGCCACAATACATCAATATTCGTGGTAAAGGTCCGTTGATTAATGACTTGAAAAAAGAAGCGAAGAAAGCTAAGCAAGTCTTTCTGGCAAGTGACCCGGACCGCGAAGGAGAAGCTATTTCTTGGCATCTGGCTCACATTTTGAATCTGGATGAGAAAGAAAAAAACCGTGTCGTCTTTAATGAAATTACCAAAGATGCGGTCAAGAATGCATTTAAAGAGCCGCGCCAGATTGATATGGATCTGGTCGATGCCCAGCAGGCTCGTCGAGTTTTGGACCGCTTGGTGGGTTATTCCATTTCTCCTATTCTCTGGAAGAAAGTCAAAAAAGGCCTGTCAGCTGGCCGGGTGCAGTCTGTCGCGCTCAAGCTGATTATCGACCGGGAAAATGAAATCAATGCCTTCAAACCAGAAGAATACTGGACAATTGACGGAACCTTCAAGAAGGGAACTCGTCAGTTTCAGGCCAGCTTCTATGGTATGAATGGCAAAAAGATGAAGCTGACAAATAACGACGAGGTCAAAGAAGTGCTTTCTCATCTCAAAGGAGATGATTTTATGGTCGACAGCGTTGAAAAGAAAGAGCGTCGACGCAATGCTCCGCTGCCCTACACGACTTCCTCTATGCAGCAGGATGCTGCTAATAAGATTAATTTCCGGACTCGTAAGACCATGATGGTGGCTCAGCAGCTCTATGAGGGGATTAATATCGGTTCTGGCGTACAAGGTCTGATTACGTACATGCGTACCGACTCAACTCGTATCAGCCCAGTAGCGCAAAATGAAGCAGCAAGCTTTATCACGGATAAATTTGGCGCCAAATATTCCAAACATGGCAGCAAGGCCAAGAACGCTTCTGGCGCTCAAGATGCCCACGAAGCCATTCGTCCTTCCAGCGTTTTCAATACACCGGAAAGTATCGCAAAGTATCTGGATAAGGATCAACTTAAACTCTATACGCTAATTTGGAATCGCTTTGTTGCCAGCCAAATGACTGCAGCAGTCTTTGATACTATGAATGTCAAGCTGGGGCAAAATGGTGTCCAATTTGCTGCCAACGGCAGTCAGGTCAAGTTTGATGGCTATCTGGCTATTTACAACGACTCTGACAAGAATAAAATGCTGCCAGATATGGAAAAGGGCGATACCGTCAAACGTGTCAATACCAATCCAGAACAGCACTTTACCCAGCCACCTGCTCGTTATTCTGAAGCGACTCTTATCAAGACTTTAGAAGAAAATGGTGTTGGTCGTCCGTCTACCTATGCACCGACCATTGAAACTATTCAGAAACGATATTACGTTAAGCTTGTTTCCAAGCGCTTTGAGCCGACGGAACTAGGGGAGATTGTCAATTCTCTGATTGTCGAATTCTTCCCAGGCATCGTAAATGTGAAATTCACAGCAGAAATGGAAGCAAAACTAGATGATGTAGAAGTTGGCAAAGAGCAATGGCAGAAAGTTATTGACGAGTTTTATAAACCTTTTGAAAAGGAAGTGGCTAAAGCCGAAACTGAAATGGAGAAAATACAAATCAAGGATGAACCAGCTGGTTTTGACTGTGAGGTCTGTGGTAGTCCAATGGTCATCAAGTTGGGGAGATTTGGCAAGTTCTATGCCTGCAGCAATTTCCCAGACTGTCGTCACACTCAGGCTATTGTCAAGGAAATCGGTGTGACCTGCCCGCAGTGTCAGAAAGGTCAAGTTATCGAGCGTAAGACTAAGCGAAATCGCATTTTCTATGGCTGTGATCGTTATCCAGACTGTGATTTCACATCTTGGGACAAGCCAGTCGGTCGGAACTGTCCAAAATGTGACCATTATCTGATTGAAAAGAAAGTTCGTGGTGGCGGTAAGCAAGTGGTCTGCAGTAATGGCGATTATGAAGAAGAAAAAGTGAAATAACATTTTTACATAATTTATATTACGTAAAATATCTTTCTGAAGAAGAGGTGAAGTTTTATGACAGATAAATTTACAGAATTTCTAAAAATCGCGTCTCAACTGAATAAGATGGGAATTGTTCCACTTCTGATGGGTTCTCTAGGTCTGGAGCAAGTTACTGGACAAGACTGGCAGGTGCGTGATATTGATATTCATGTTCATGGTGATGAGCGTGGCTGGGAAGCACCAGATGAAGAACGTATTTACGATATGGACAAGATTGAGCCTATGATGGAGCGCTTGGGCTATCGCTTAGTCGATCTGCACGAGCATGAATTTCAAAAAGAAGGCTTATCTATTGAATTTGGAGCCATGGAAACCTTGGAGGCATTCGCTGGTGTGCCGCTAGAGAAGTTGACTCGAAAAGAAGTTGAAGATGTTGAGTTTCTACTGCCGAATGCAGAGCAATTTTTAGCTATCTACCGTGCTTCTTCTCAAGATTCTTACCGAAATGAAAATAACAATCATAAGGATTTTGCTAAGATTGCTTACTTGGAAAAAATGACAAAATGATAGACATTCAGGAATTCTCCTGTCTGTCTTTTTTACTATCTTTTTGTTATAATGGTCAGAGTGAAAATCTAGAAATATCCAAGGGAGAGTATCATGTCATCATCCTATATCAATGTTATCGGTGCTGGTCTGGCTGGCAGTGAAGCAGCTTACCAGATTGCCAAGCGTGGAATCCCAGTCAAACTCTATGAAATGCGGGGTGTTAAGTCAACTCCTCAACACAAAACTGCGGACTTTGCAGAACTGGTCTGCTCTAACTCTCTGCGAGGAGATGCACTGACCAATGCAGTCGGTCTGCTCAAGGAAGAAATGCGACGGTTGGACTCGGTCATCTTAAGGTCAGCAGAAGCGACTCGGGTGCCAGCGGGTGGTGCTTTAGCGGTTGATAGAGAAGGTTTTTCTCAGATGGTAACGGAGCTAGTGACCAATCATCCATTGATTGAGGTCATTCGTGAAGAAATCACCGAAATTCCAGAGGATGCCATCACAGTTATTGCGACAGGACCCTTGACCAGCGATGCTTTGGCCGAAAAAATCCACGCGCTCAATGGGGGAGACGGTTTTTACTTCTACGATGCAGCAGCGCCAATCATCGATGTCAATACCATTGATATGACCAAGGTCTATCTCAAATCCCGCTATGATAAGGGCGAAGCTGCCTATCTCAATGCACCTATGACTAAGCAAGAATTCATGGATTTCCATGATGCTTTGGTCAATGCTGAGGAAGCACCGCTCAATTCCTTTGAAAAGGAAAAATACTTTGAAGGCTGCATGCCTATTGAGGTTATGGCTAAGCGAGGGATTAAAACCATGCTTTATGGACCGATGAAGCCGGTTGGTTTGGAATATCCAGATGACTACCAAGGGCCTCGAGATGGTGAATATAAGACGCCATACGCTGTGGTGCAGCTTCGTCAGGACAATGCAGCAGGCAGTCTTTACAATATCGTTGGCTTCCAAACTCATCTCAAGTGGGGCGAGCAAAAGCGGGTCTTTCAAATGATTCCTGGCCTTGGGAATGCAGAATTTGTCCGCTATGGTGTCATGCATCGAAACTCCTATATGGACTCTCCAAATCTGCTTGAACAGACTTTCCGCTCTAAGAAACAGCCAAATCTTTTCTTTGCAGGTCAAATGACTGGAGTTGAAGGGTACGTAGAGTCAGCAGCTTCAGGTCTAGTTGCTGGTATTAACGCTGCTCGACTCTTCAAGGGAGAAGAAGCACTTGTCTTTCCAGAAACAACAGCTATTGGAAGTCTGCCTCATTATGTTACTCATGCTGACAGCAAGCACTTCCAACCCATGAATGTCAATTTTGGTATTATCAAAGAGCTAGACGGCCCTCGGATTCGTGATAAGAAGGAGCGCTATGAGAAAATTGCTGAGCGTGCCCTACAGGATTTACAGCCTTATTTGGATAAATAATCTATTTTCTATCATTATCTAATAAAAATCATTAAAAAGTTAGGAAATTCCTAACTTTTTTGCTTAATTTGTGATATAATAAATAAAAATTTTGAAAATAGAAAGTTTTCTGAAAATGAATAAATCCTATTTTTACCTTGAAATGAAAACACATGAGTTAGTCGTTCCTTATACCAAGCAGAAACGCCGTGTCCGCGTATTGCTTCCAAAGAACTATAGCCAGGATACAAACAAGACCTATCCGGTCGTTTATTTTCACGACGGCCAAAACGTTCTCTATAGCAAGGAGTCTTTCAGCGGCCATTCGTGGAAGGTTATTCCGACAATCAAGCGTAATCCAGATATTGAAAAAATGATTGTCGTGGCTATTGATAACGATGGCCAACGGCGCATGAATGAGTATTCAGCTTGGAAGTTCCAAGAGTCCAATATTCCAGGTATTCAGTTTGGCGGCAAGGGAACGGAGTATGCGGAGTTTGTCATGGAAGTCGTCAAGCCTTTCATTGACCAGCATTATCGGACCAAGTCGGATCGGCTACATACAGCTATGATTGGCTCTTCTCTTGGGGGTAATATCAGCCAGTTTATCGGTGTTGAATACCAAGATCAGATTGGTTGTCTGGGCATCTTTTCATCAGCAAATTGGCTGCATCAGGAAGCCTTTGACCGTTATATTGAGAGAAAGACGCTTCAAACTGACCAGCGAGTTTTCATTTATGTTGGGACAGAAGAGGCTGATGATACAGATAAGACATTGATGGCTGGCAACATCAAGCAGGCCTATATTGATTCATCACTCAGTTATTTCCGGCAGTTACTTGTATCTGGGGTCGAATTGTCCAATATTCAGATTAAGATCCAGTCTGGAGCTATTCACAACGAAATCGCTTGGGCAGAGCACTTGCCAGACTGTTTCCGTTTTATCAGCGAGAAATGGTAATCTAGTCAAACAGTGAGAAAGAGGTAGAAACTATGCATGTAGAATTTTTAAGTCATTGGAGCGGCAATCTAGGCCGAGAAATGTATATCAATCGCTATGGCCATGCTGGGCTCCCGATTATAGTCTTCGCATCATCAGGCGGCAGCCACAATGAGTATGCTGACTTCGGTATGATTGAGGCCTGCGCAGGTTTTATTGAGGGTGGTAAGGTCCAATTTTTCACTCTCAGCAGCGTTGATAGTGAGAGTTGGTTGGCGGACTGGAAGCATCCTCACGACCGAGCAGAAATGCATCGTGCCTATGAGCGTTATGTCATCGAGGAAGCTATTCCTTTCGTCAAGCATAAGACAGGTTGGTTTGACCCTATGATGACGACAGGCTGCTCCATGGGAGCTTATCATGCTCTTAATTTCTTCCTGCAGCATCCGGATGTTTTCAATAAAGTGATTGCCCTCAGTGGTGTCTACGATGCACGTTTCTTTGTTGGTGACAATTTGAACGACGAAGTCATTTATCAAAACTCACCAGCTGACTATATCTGGAACCAAAATGATGGCTGGTTTATTGACCGCTATCGACAGGCCGATATTATCGTTTGTACTGGCTTGGGCGACTGGGAGCAAGATGGTCTACCTTCCTTCTACACGCTGAAAGAAGCTTTTGAGCATAAGAATATTCCAGCTTGGTTTGCTGAATGGGGCCATGATGTTTCCCATGACTGGATTTGGTGGCGTAAGCAAATGCCTTATTTCCTTAATGAACTCAATCTTTAAAGGAGGTTTCCTATGAATTATATCGTTATTTCTCCCTACTATCCGCAAAATTTTCAGCAGTTTACCGTGGAACTGGCTAACAAAGGAATTACTGTTCTGGGAATCGGTCAGGAGCCTTATGACCAGCTAGACCAGCCTTTGAAGGATTCATTGACCGAATATTTCAGAGTAGAAAATCTTGAAAATCTTGACGAAGTAAAAAGAGCGGTGGCTTTTCTCTTCTACAAGCATGGACCTATTGATCGGATTGAGTCTCATAATGAATACTGGCTGGAACTGGACGCTGAGTTGCGTGAGCAATTCAATGTCTTTGGAGCAAAACCAAAAGACTTGAAAAAGACCAAGTTCAAATCAGAGATGAAGAAGCTCTTTAAAAAAGCAGGTGTTCCAGTCGTTCCAGGTCAGATTGTTAACACAGAAGCTGGTGCTGATTTGGCTGTCAAGAAACTTGGTCTGCCTTTGATTGCTAAGCCTGATAATGGAGTAGGAGCAGCTGCAACCTTTAAATTAGAAACAGCAGAAGATGTCGAACGATTCAAGCAAGAATGGGATCATCAGACAGCTTATTTCTTTGAAAAGTTTGTCCAATCTGGCGAGATATGTACCTTTGATGGTTTGGTAGATAAGGATGGTCAGATCGTCTTTGCAACCACCTTTGACTATGCTCATACACCGCTGGATTTGATGATCTATAAGATGGACAATTCCTACTACGTTCTCAAGGATATGGATCCAAAACTGCGTGCTTATGGAGAAGCGATTGTCAAAATCTTCGGCATGAAAGAACGCTTTTTCCATATTGAGTTCTTCCGCGAAGGTGATGATTATGTAGCTATTGAGTACAATAACCGTCCAGCTGGCGGCTTTACCATCGATGTCTATAATTTCGCCCACTCAATCGATCTTTACAGAGGCTATGCAGCGATTGTAGCAGGAGAGCCTTTCCCAGCTGCCCACATGGAGCCGTTGTACTGTCTTGCAACCTCGCGCCGTGCATCGACAAACTATGCTTACCCTGAGGATGACTTGCTGGAGAAATACAGAGATAACTTCAAGGTTAAAAAAGACATGCCGGCTGCATTTGCGGAGCTGCAAGGTGATTACCTCTATATGCTGACAACACCAAGCCGTGAGCAAATGGAGCAGATGATTGCAGATTTTGCTAAACAGGCAGATTAATCAGAAGCATGCTCTACGATTATTTTCGTATAACAGTTTCAAAATAGTAAAAACTACTCTAGCACAAAAAGTTTGTGAAATTTCTGTTTTGATTTCGAAAACCAGTTTATCCAATGGATTGACTGGTTTTTCTTTGTGAAATGCAAGTGAGCAAAAGTTTTGACAGTGCTTACAGCTTTAGATAGAATTAAATAGAAGAATTATGCTTAGAAAGGCAAAAAAATGGCAACTTTAGATAAAGATCTTTTGTTAGAGATGTTTCGTAAGATGGAAGAAATCCGTCGCATGGACTTAAAAATTGCTCAACTTGTAAAAAAAGGAAAGGTTCCTGGAATGACTCACTTCTCAGTAGGTGAGGAAGCTGCCAATGTCGGTGCTATGCTGGCCTTGAATGAGGATGATTTGCTGACTTCAAACCACCGGGGACACGGTCAAGCTATCGCCAAAGGAATCAACCTCAACGAAATGATGGCTGAAATCCTTGGTAAATACACTGGAACCTGTAAAGGAAAAGGCGGTTCTATGCACATTGCGGACCTAGATGCCGGAAATCTTGGCGCTAACGGTATCGTTGGCGGCGGCATGGGAATTGCCGTTGGAGCAGCTCTGACCCAGCAAATGCAGAAGACAGGTAAGATTGTTGTCTGCTTCTTTGGTGACGGTGCTACCAACGAAGGCGTCTTCCACGAAGCAGTCAACATGGCTTCTATCTGGAATCTGCCCGTTATTTTCTATTGTATCAATAACGGCTATGGCATTTCTGCTGACATCAAGAAAATGACCAATGTAGAGCACATCCACGAGCGCAGCGCAGCTTATGGCATTCCTGGTATGTTCATCGAAGATGGAAATAATGTTTTGGATGTTTATGAAGGCTTCCAAAAAGCTGTTGAGCATGTTCGCAGTGGTAAAGGACCTGTCTTGATTGAGAGCGTCACTTATCGTTGGTTGGGACACTCGTCTTCCGACCCAGGTAAATACCGTACTCGTGAAGAAGTAGAAGAATGGAAGAAAAAAGATCCAATCGAAAATCTTCGTAAATACTTGCTGGAAAACAAGATTGCAAGCGAGGAAGAGCTGGAAGCTATCCAAGCTGGAGTCAAAGAAGCAGTAGAAGCATCTGTGAAGTTTGCAGAAGAAAGCCCATTCCCACCGCTTGAATCTGCCTTTGAAGATATTTACGCAGACTAAAGAGAGGAGAAAAAGAAAATGGAAACTAAAACTATGTCTTTTCGTGATACCATCATCCTCGCTATGTCTGAGGAAATGCGTCGCGATGAAAATGTACTCTTGATGGGAGAAGATGTCGGAGTCTTTGGTGGAGATTTCGGAACATCTGTTGGTATGCTGGAAGAGTTCGGGCCAGAGCGTGTACGTGACTGTCCGATTTCAGAAGCAGCTATTTCTGGAGCAGCAGCTGGAGCAGCTATGACAGGGCTGCGTCCAATCGTAGACATGACCTTTATGGACTTCTCTGTAATCGCCATGGATGCTATTGTAAACCAAGCCGCTAAAACGCGCTATATGTTTGGCGGAAAAGGGCAGGTGCCAATGACTGTCCGCTGTGCAGCAGGTAATGGAGTTGGCTCAGCGGCTCAGCACTCGCAGTCTTTGGAATCTTGGTTTACCCACATTCCAGGGCTTAAGGTAGTTGCTCCAGGAACTCCGGCTGATATGAAGGGGCTTCTCAAGGCTTCTATCCGAGACAACAACCCAGTCATTATCCTGGAATACAAGTCTGAATTTAACCAAAAAGGCGAAGTGCCACTAGATCCTGAGTATGTGATCCCACTCGGTGTTGGCGAAATCAAAAAAGAAGGTACCGATGTAACAGTTGTTACCTACGGAAAAATGCTTCGCCGTGTCATGCAGGCGGCTGAAGAATTAGCAGAAGAGGGTATCTCTGTAGAAGTGGTTGACCCACGTACATTGGTGCCACTTGATAAGGATATTATCATCAATTCTGTTAAGAAGACTGGAAAGGTCGTTTTGGTTAATGATGCTCACAAAACTAGCGGTTTCATTGGTGAAATTTCGGCGATTATTTCTGAGTCTGAAGCATTTGACTATCTAGATGCGCCAATCCGCCGTTGTGCAGGTGAAGATGTGCCAATGCCTTATGCACAAAACTTGGAAAATGCGATGATTCCGACCGTTGAAAGCATCAAAGACGCTATTCGGAAGACATATCACAAAGAATAAGGTATAATAAAGAAAAGGCTTTCTCATGAATTAGATTACATAAATTATTTTATGTAATCTAATCTTGTGTAGAGGGTCAAAGTAGCTAAAATTTTACTAATTGCAGACAATCGTTATAGCGACTTAATAAGTCTACAAGGTTGATCGCCGATAGCGGCAACCCTAGCAACTTGAGATAGGTTTGTATCCAAGTTACTTGTAGAGTTTAACATGGGCTAAAAGCTCGAAAAAAAGATAAATCTCCTTGGCTTCATCGAAGCCTGCGTCGATTTCCTATTTTTCAGTCGCTTTTAATGCCCTTAGTATCATAATTAGAATTGGAGAGGTCATGGCTGATGATAAGCTAAGAGCGACTCCTGCAGCTAGAAAGTTAGCGGATGATTTGGGAATCAACCTCTATGATGTTTCTGGCTCAGGCGCAAACGGTCGTGTCCACAAAGAAGACGTGGAAACTTATAAAGATACAAATGTGGTGCGCATTTCACCACTGGCAAAACGAATTGCCCAAGAACACAATATTGCTTGGCAAGAGATTCAAGGAACTGGCCATCGTGGCAAGATTATGAAGAAAGATGTTCTTGCCTTCTTGCCTGAGAATGTTGAGAGCGATACAATCAAATCTCCTGCTCAAATTGAAAAAGTGGAAGAAGTGCCTGATAATGTCACTCCTTACGGTGAAATTGAGCGTATTCCAATGACGCCAATGCGGAAGGTTATCGCTCAGCGGATGGTAGAATCTTACCTGACGGCGCCAACATTCACCCTTAACTATGATGTTGATATGACAGAAATGCTGGCCTTGCGTAAAAAAGTATTAGATCCAATCATGGAAGCCACTGGCAAGAAAGTAACTGTCACAGACCTGCTTTCGCTGGCTGTTGTGAAGACACTGATGAAGCATCCGTACCTCAACTCGACCTTGACAGAGGATGGCAAGACCATTATCACACACAACTATGTCAACCTTTCAATGGCAGTCGGTATGGATAATGGCCTGATGACACCAGTTGTCTACAATGCAGAAAAAATGAGCCTATCAGAGCTTGTGGTAGCCTTTAAAGATGTAATCGGACGTACCTTGGAAGGTAAGTTAGCTCCGAGCGAGCTGCAAAACTCAACCTTCACAATCAGTAACTTGGGTATGTTTGGTGTTCAGTCCTTCGGTCCTATCATCAACCAGCCAAATTCTGCTATCTTGGGTGTAAGCTCAACAGTAGAAAAACCTGTCGTTGTTAATGGTGAAATTGTTATTCGTCCAATTATGAGTCTAGGCTTGACCATTGACCACCGTGTAGTTGACGGAATGGCTGGAGCTAAGTTTATGAAGGATTTGAAGGCTTTGATTGAAGATCCAATTTCAATGTTGGTTTAAGATTTTCTTTGCTAGTTTAAAAAGTAAAGAAACGAAACACTCAGCAAATGAAAAATTAAATTAGAAAAGGAAAGAAAAATGGCTTTAGAAGTAATTATGCCAAAAGCCGGCGTGGATATGACCGAAGGGCAAATTGTCCAATGGAATAAGAAAGTCGGCGAATTTGTCAAAGAAGGGGAAATCCTTCTGCAAATCATGACTGACAAGGTTAGCATGGAATTGGAAGCTGAAGAAGATGGCTACCTGATTGCCATTCTCAAAGGTGACGGAGAAACTGTTCCAGTAACGGAAGTCATCGGTTACTTGGGAGAAGAAGGGGAAAATATCCCAACTGCTGGCGGATCTGCACCTGCGGAAGCACCAGCTCCTGCAACAGCGGCAGCCAGCACAGATGAAGATAAGAGTGATGATGCTTACGATATCGTTGTTATCGGTGGCGGACCTGCTGGTTATGTAGCGGCTATCAAAGCAGCCCAGCTGGGTGGCAAGATTGCCTTGGTTGAGAAGTCTGAGCTCGGCGGAACCTGCCTGAACCGTGGCTGTATCCCTACTAAGACTTACCTGCACAATGCTGAAATCATTGAAAGCCTTGGCCACGCTGCTAACCGCGGTATCATCATCGAAAATCCAAGCTTCTCAGTGGACATGGACAAGGTTTTGGAAACCAAAAACAAGGTTGTCAATACACTCGTTGGCGGTGTTGCTGGCCTTCTTCGCAGCTATGGCGTAGATGTTCATAAGGGAATTGGCACCATTACTAAAGACAAGAATGTTCTTGTAAACGGCAGCGAGCTGTTAGAAACAAAGAAGATTATTTTGGCTGGTGGTTCCAAAGTCAGCAAGATCAATGTTCCGGGCATGGAATCATCTCTCGTTATGACCAGCGATGATATTCTGGAAATGAACGAAGTGCCTGAAAACCTGGTAATTATCGGCGGTGGTGTTGTCGGTATTGAGCTTGGACAAGCCTTCATGACATTTGGCTCAAAAGTCACTGTTATCGAAATGATGGACCGCATCGTACCAGCTATGGATGCGGAAGTTTCTAAAAACCTTCGCCTCATTCTGGAGCGTAAGGGCATGACAATCCTGACTGAAACTAAGCTGGAAGAAATTATCGAAGAAAATGGCAAATTACGTATCAAGGTTGAAGGAAAAGAAGATGTCCTCGCAGATAAGGCCCTTCTTTCTATCGGACGCGTGCCAGACCTAGAAGGTATCGGTGAGGTTGAATTCGAACTGGATCGTGGCCGCATTAAGGTCAATGAGTATATGGAAACTTCTGTTCCAGGTATTTACGCACCAGGTGATATCAATGGTACTAAGATGCTGGCTCATGCAGCCTTCCGTATGGGTGAAGTTGCTGCTGAAAATGCTCTGAAAGGTAACCACCATGTTGCTAAGCTCAATCTGACGCCTGCTGCTATCTACACTCTTCCTGAAGTAGCAGCAGTTGGTTTGACAGAAGAGCAAGCTCGTGAGAAATACGATGTAGCGATTGGTAAGTTCAACTTCGCTGCTAACGGCCGTGCTATCGCTTCAGACGCGGCTCAAGGTTTCGTTAAAGTCATTGCCGACAAGAAGTATGGTGAAGTGCTCGGTGTCCATATCATTGGTCCTGCAGCAGCAGAATTGATCAATGAAGCATCAACCATCATCGAAATGGAAATCACTGTAGAAGAAATGCTTAAGACCATTCACGGTCACCCAACCTTCTCAGAAGTTATGTACGAAGCTTTTGCAGACGTACTGGGGTTGGCAGTTCACTCACCTAAGAAAAAATAATTTAAAAGATAGATTAGACTGGACATAAATCATTGTTCCAGTCTCTATCGTATAAAGAGGTAGCTTATGAAATACATTGTTAACTACTCAAATGATACAGCTTTTAATATTGCTCTGGAAGAATATGCTTTCAAACACCTCTTAGATGAGGATGAGATTTTCCTGCTCTGGATTAACAAACCTTCTATCATCGTGGGACGTCACCAAAATACCATCGAAGAAATCAACCGTGACTACGTTCGTGAGCATGGCATTGAAGTTGTGCGTCGTATCAGCGGCGGAGGAGCTGTCTATCATGATCTGAACAACCTCAACTACACCATTATCTCCAAGGAAAACGAAGATCGTGCCTTTGACTTCAAGAGTTTTTCTACGCCGGTTATTAATACCTTGGCAGAGCTTGGGGTAAAGGCTGAATTTACTGGACGTAATGACCTGGAAATTGACGGTAAGAAGTTCTGTGGCAATGCTCAGGCCTATATTAACGGCCGTATCATGCACCATGGTTGCTTACTCTTTGATGTTGATTTGTCTGTCTTGGCCAATGCGCTTAAGGTTTCTAAAGACAAGTTCGAATCAAAAGGAGTTAAATCTGTCCGTGCACGCGTGACAAATATTGTCAACGAATTGCCAGAAAAGATTACTGTCGAAGAATTCCGTGACCTGCTTCTGGACTATATGAAGAAAGAGTATCCAGAAATGACAGAATATGTCTTCTCTGAGAAAGAACTAGAAGAAATCAAGCAAATCAGAGATAGCAAGTTTGGAACTTGGGACTGGAACTACGGTAAATCACCTGAATACAATGTCCGCCGTGGCACCAAGTTTACCAGCGGTAAGGTAGAAATCTTTGCCAATGTTGTTGAATCTAAGATTCAGGATATTAAAATCTATGGAGACTTCTTTGGTATTGAAGACGTAGCAGCAGTAGAGGATGTGCTGCGCGGTGTTAAATACGAGCGTGAAGATGTACTTAAAGCTCTTGAAAGGATTGATATTAGCCGTTACTTTGCTGGGATAAGCAGAGAAGAGATTGCCGAAGCTATCGTCGGTTAAAATATGACATAAAGAAAACCAAGCTCTCGAAGAGTTTGGTTTTTCATGTAAACAGTATATTTCAAATCAACAACATTCTTACGTTTCCTTAACCAGCTAGTTTTCTCTAGGCTTTATCTACCAGATATGATAAAATGATAGGGAATTAGAGAAAGGGGTGCCTTGATGCAGAAAGTCCCAGTAGAAAGCCTTGGTCTGTTTGAGCAGTTGGACCGCACAGTTGTAGCTTTTCTGAAGAAAAAACCATCTCCTAATCCAGACAATTTTTATGTTAGCATATCTCCAGAAGATTATGAGAAAAAGAAAGAAGAATTTGAAAAATCAGGCTATCAAGCTGTGAAATTACCGCTTGGCATGGCGTTGGATAATGTTATTCAGCAACCTTCTTTCCAAAACCTAGTCATTGGCGGGCTCTACATGGTAGATGTTTTCGTTCCCAAGGAAGACCTGATGCCCTTGAAGGATCTTGTAGACAGCTTTTGTATCATGTTTGCAGCAGCTAATAATCGAATAGAGAATATCAAGGCTTACGATCTGATGAAGAGTAAAACGGTCTATTTTATCGGAAAACTCTTCACGGATAATCCTCAGCCAGGCGATGAAGTTAGCTTCGAAGGGCTGAATAGAGAGACAGCAGAAGGCTCCTACGAAGCAGTCAAATGTTTCCTAACTAGAGAAAGCGCTGAAAAGTACAACTCCAAGAATCGACCTGTCACAGCAGCAAATCTGGAGCATCTCAAGCACTTCTGGGGCAGACCGCTTATTATTGAACCTCATCGGAACTATTGGATTGAATTTTTATAAAAGAAAGAGCGAAGCATCTAAACTAGATTTTCGCTCTTTTGTTGTTATTGCTGTCTCTGTTGTTACATATTTTAAATTATGTAATATTATAATTTATCCAAAGCATTCTTTTGCTCATCATTGACAATATGGGTGTAGAGGTCCGTTACCTGAGTGCTAGCATGCCCTAGCTGATGACTTACGAGAACTTGAGATTTGGTTGCATCATATAAGCGTGTAGCAAGCGTATGGCGGAGTTTGTGAGGAGTCACTCGCACTTTGAAGTCCTCAGAATACTTGGCCACCATTTTTTCAACACTAGAAGCATCAATTCTATTAGGAGTGCCACGGTATTCAGTCAAAAAGAAGGCTGTATCAGTCTTTTCGGCCTTATATCGCTTGCTCCGAATATTCAGATACTCTTCTAAATAAGGCTTTGCAAAAGCAGCGACATTGACAGAGTCTCTTTTCCCGCCTTTTCTTGTCACTTCAATGACCATCATTTTGAGATTGATGTCTTTTAGGTCCAGATTGACAGCTTCAGATAGACGAACACCAGAGGCTAGCAACAAGGCAATGATGGCTAAGTCTCGTTCTTTATTCTTGTTAAAAGAAGACAGAGCGCGGTTAGAGAGCTTCTTAGGGTACTCCGTATCAATATACTGAAGAAATTCTTCTGTCTCATCCCCTAAAAAGAGCTTCTGCTTAATATTCTCTGCACGAGCAGCCAGAGTTTCCTTTTTCTTCTTAGTAGCAACCTTTTTCATCACATTTCGATAGAAGTAGGGCTCGCCTTGCTCGTTTTCAACTTCCTCAGTCAAATATTTGTAGAGGCTGGACAAAGCTGACAGAGTTCGGTTGATAGTTGTCTGAGAAACACCGTTTTGTGTCGTGTTGGCATTGAGAAGCGGCCGCTCTCGCAGATACAGAATGAAGGCTTCCATGTCTTTCTTGGTCATGTTTTCCAAGACCGAGAGAGGAATCTCAGCAATATGTGAAGCGTCTGTGATGCCAGATTCCAGCACCCAGTTAAAAAAGCGATCATATTCTTTGAGATATTCGTATAAGGTTGTAAAACTATAAGGTACTGCCAGCTTAGACTGGTAATATTCCAAAATGTACCAGGGCATGGTAGCCTTGAGTTTATCAATTCTTTCTAATAACAGTTCACGTCTCATTAAAATTCTCCGTTTTTTCTATAACAGTAGTATAGCATATCTAGATATATTTTTCAAGAAAATTATAGTTTTTCGGAAAGATGATAGAAGATAGAAGAAGGTTTTAGATTAATAATACTGATATACAGTAACTTAAAAAGGATAGCATTCTAAAGTAAAGATACTCTTTTAATTCAACTGAGTCAATTGGGGGTTTATTTATTTCGAAGTGTCTGATTTGGAACTTATTACCAATATCTGTTAAAATTTTACACTCTTTTTCAAGCTCTTCAAATATAGTTTGATTTCCGTTGCTAACTTTTTTTAAAACCTGAATAACAGATTTTTTCTTATCTTCTCCAAAATATGTCTTAAATCTTTCAAACGCATCCCAAATCTTTTCTAAACCAATTTGCTTTTCTTCGATAGAGCTCTTTCTTATGTATAATTTGGATTCCTCAATTAACTCGTTAATAGTTACATCTTCAGTTTGAAGGTGGATATTTACTATTTCTTTAGCATCATTGGAGACACCTGAATTGATTTCTGTTTCTAGTTCGCTTACCATTAGTTTTGCAAGCAGTGCACTTTTTATTCTATTTAGTTCTGGTCTAAAATCAAATTCTCCGCCAAATGATATTTTATTGCCTACTTTAGTTAATATTTTACTTAATTCTGGAAAGATAATTTCATACTTAACAGAAAGTTCATCATATAAAGTTTTTGAACCACTTACTGATTTCAGTGCTTTGTTAATTATTTCAATGTCGTTTTGAATTGTATAATAAATCTCTTTACCAATTATTTTTTCATCTAACACCTCTGTCACCTCTGTTCGCTTTGAATTTCCTTATTACCTCTATTATATCATTAAATACCCTTTTAGATTCAGCGCTTTCAATCCTTGTCAATAAAACTATTTATTCTATATTTGACTTGTTTGAGTCCTGCTTTCGTTTTATTATATTTCAACTAAATAAAACTATGTAAAAATAGATAAGCATATCAGTCAAACAAAAACTCCTTAATTAAATCAAGTACCTGTTCATTTTGAGGCAGAGAGGAATGGTGGGCATCCTTGCCTACGATGACGACCTCTCTGTGTGAAGCAATCTTTCCTTTGTAAATCAAGCTCCCAGCCTCTACACTGCTTTTATGGACAATTCCATCACCATCTCGGAAAAAGATTCCCAAAATCGACAAATGCTGCAGCGTTTTAGGAAGTTTTTCCTGGTTGGCTACAAATTCATCTAACATCGCAACTCGATGATTGAGATTTTTCTTGTTCAGATTATAAGGACTGCCGATAGTCAGGAGCTTTTCCATCTCTAGCCCAGAATGGTTTGCAAGGTATTGCTGCAGGAATACTGTATAAATTAGACCACCGTTAGAATGCCCCAGCGCCTTAAAGCTGTTAAAAGAATACTTCTCTCGCAAGGCAGTCAAGACAGCATCAAACATGGCCGCCTGCTGCTTGATGTTTTCATAACCATCGCGATTATTTTGAAAGCCAACCACAAAAATAGGATTTCTATCCTTCCGCTTCAAATGCCCTCGGTAAGTCATGTGTCCGTCATTCCAGACTTTAATACGAACCAGACTATGACGTGGATGCTGATTGCGGTTGAGCTTTTTAACCATTCGATTAAATCGATTCTCTGTCGCCGAACTACCTGGAATCATGATAATGGGACATATTTCGACCTTGCTGACAGGTAGATGAGAAATAGGGTGGGAAGGCAGCTTATTCAATAATTTTTGAAAGGTTTTAGCAAGTCGATGAATCAATTGAGTCAAAAAAGGCTTCATTCTAGTCTCCGTATCTGAATCTGATGTTTCCAAAAACAAGCCACATAAAACTTAGTTATGCGACTTATTTTTTTGTTATTACTTCCGCTTCTTCTTGTTTTTCTTCATTTGCTTGGCCATTTTGTTCATGCTGCGTCGCATCAGAAACTCTCCAGCCTTACCCTTAAGACCGCCACCAAACATTTGGCTCATATCCGGCATGCCGGCTCCTCCTAAGCCTGACATATCTGGCATACCGCCTTGGCCCATCATGCCTTCCAGAGCTGACATGTCGGGCATTCCTCCGCCACCAGGCATGTTCTTAGGCATGTTGTTTGGATTGAGACCCATTTGCTTCATCATCTTGCTCATATCACCTGACAGAACGCCCTGCATCATCTGCTTAGCTTGATTGAAGTCTTTGATAAATTTATTGACATCAACGAAACTGTTACCTGAACCATTAGCAATCCGACGGCGACGGCTAGGACTCAGCAAGTCAGGATTTTCCCGCTCAGCCGGTGTCATAGAGGATACGATAGCACGTTTGCGGGCAATTTCTTTCTCATCCACTTTGATATTCTTGAGGGCAGGATTATTGGCCATGCCTGGAATCAGCTTGAGCAAATCTTCCATAGGTCCCATGCCTTGTACCTGATCCAGCTGATCAATAAAATCATTGAAATCAAAGGTGTTTTCCCGCATCTTTTCAGCCATTTCAAGCGATTTTTTCTCATCGTATTCTTGAGAGGCTTTTTCAATCAGAGTCAGCATGTCTCCCATGCCCAAAATCCGGCTGGACATGCGGTCTGGGTGGAAGGTTTCGATATCAGTGATTTTTTCACCGGTACCAGTAAATTTAATAGGCTTACCAGTAATCTGACGGACAGATAAGGCTGCACCACCACGGGTATCGCCATCAATCTTAGTCAGGATAACCCCGGTCACTTCCAGTTGGCTGTTAAATTCGCGAGCGACATTAGCCGCTTCCTGACCAATCATGGCATCAACAACCAAGAGGATTTCATTCGGATTAGCCAGCGCTTTGACATCTGACAGCTCCTGCATGAGCTTTTCATCAATCTGAAGGCGCCCAGCCGTATCAATCAGGACATAGTCATTGTGGTTAGCTTTTGCCTGCTCCAAACCTTGACGGACAATCTCAACAGCTGGAACTTCTGTACCCAAAGCAAAGACAGGTACATCAATTTGCTGTCCAAGTGTTTTCAGCTGATCAATAGCCGCCGGACGGTAAATATCCGCCGCAATCATGAGCGGACGAGCATTTTCTTCTTTCTTGAGCTTATTAGCAAGCTTACCAGCAAAGGTAGTCTTACCAGCCCCTTGCAGACCAACCATCATAATAATAGTCGGAATCTTTGGTGACTTGATAATCTCAGCAGTATCAGAGCCTAGGATAGTTATTAGTTCTTCGTCAACAATCTTGATAATCTGTTGCGCTGGATTGAGGGTGTCGATAACTTCATGACCGACAGCGCGCTCACGGACTTTCTTGATAAAGTCTTTGACAACTGGCAGGGCAACGTCGGCTTCTAAAAGGGCCAGACGAATCTCTTTGGTCGCTTCTTGGACATCACTCTCTGAGATTTTTCCTTTTCTGCGCAGATTTTTAAAGACGTTCTGCAAACGTTCCGTTAAACTTTCAAATGCCATTTTTTATTTCTCCTAGTTTCTATTTCAATCAATTCAGTGGAAATTTTCCAAAACGAGTTAAACAAGCAAATTCCTCAGCAGAGACTTCTTTCATAATCTCATTTGGGTAGCCCCAGCAGCTGAAGCCTTCATGCATTGCCTTAGAAAGATCGTCAGGGGAGATGATTTGTACCCTAGCAGGAAAAGATTCTTCCGACTCCAACAACCAGCAAGACATTCCCTTGTAGATTACCTGTTTAGCCATGGTCACTCTCGATTGTCAATACCTGACAGAATCCCGATCTGCTCCTGCAGATAGCTGTCGCCAGGGTATTTCTCCGTAATCTGGTCAAATATCTGACTTCTGACAATGTAGTCCGAGTACATGTGCAGCTTTTTCTCATAGTCTTCCAGAATCTTCTCCGTCCGCTTGATATTATCATAAACAGCCTGACGGCTAACACCAAACTCCTCAGCAATCTCAGCCAGACTGTAGTCATCCGCATAATAGAGCTCAATATAGTTCATCTGCTTATCAGTCAAAAGCGCCGCATAAAACTCAAAGAGAGCATTCATTCGGTTTGTTTTTTCAATTTCCATAAGAAACATTATACCAGAAAAGCGTGATAAACTCTAGTCTGACAAGGGGAATATACACTCGAAATATGAGATTGCAAAAGGTCAATCAGCTTTTTCTGCCGAGTAAAAGACAAGTTAAAAACTCTTAGTGATAACCAAGAGTTTTGCAAAGAATTAATTGTTTTCCAAATAAAATTCAAAACGATCGCCGACATACTGGCTTTTTACATATTCAAAAGCTGTACCATCGTCAAAGTAAGAAATCTGAGTCAGTCCTAAGATGGCATGGCCGCGGGGAATATCGAGGTAATTGGCGATTTTTTCCTTAGCCAGCCGAGCATAAATAGTCTGCTGGGACTTGCCGATCTTATAGCCATGTTCCTGCAAGGTCTGGAAGAAATGACTGGTCACCTCTTCTTTTTTAAAATTCTTAATGAACTTCTCTGGAATTGAAGCCACCTCGTAGACCACCGGCAAATCGTCAGCGTAGCGAACCCGCTCCATCCGAATGACATTTTCTGTCTTATGGATGCCTAGCTTTTCCACTTCCTGCTCACTCGGCAGAGTGCGTCGATAAGAAATGAGCTGACTGGACGGCATTTTGCCTTGTGCTTTCATGATTTCCGTGAAGCTAGTGGTGCCGCGCATTTTCTCCTGAACGCGTGTGCTGGCTACAAAGGTTCCACTACCGACCCGACGCTCCAGCACTCCCTCCTCAACCAAGAGCGTGATGGCTTGACGCAGCGTCATACGGCTGACCTTAAAGGTTTCAGCTAGATCTCGCTCGCTGGGCAGGCGTTCCCCAATCTCCCAAACGGCATCGTCAATATCTTTCTTAATCTGATCATGAATTTTGATATATGCGGGCAACATGTTGACTCTTCTTTCTTATTTGGTACCTTCCTTTATTTTAGTACCAAATACTTCAAATGTCAAACTAAATATTGAAGAGCGGAGGCTTTTCTCACGAATTCAGTTGTTTTGTCAAAAAAGATCAACATTTTAAGAGCTTGTTTATTTAATTTTAGTCAGAGATAGCACTGGCGTCCATGGCAAGTCGGTCTAAACAAACGATAATAGCAAACTAAAGTCTCATATTCGTTTTTTCATCACACTTACTCCTTATTACCTTGGAAAAATTCCTTTTTTGTGATAAAATGAGGGGAAAAGATTACTTCTTTTAAGAAAGGGAACAGATGACTACTAGAACTGAATTGCAAGATGTCGAAAAGATCATCGTGCTTGATTACGGCAGCCAGTACAACCAGCTGATTTCACGCCGCATTCGTGAAATCGGTGTTTTTTCTGAGCTCAAGAGCCACAAGATTACAGCTGACGAAGTCCGTACTATCCAGCCTGTCGGGATTATACTTTCCGGCGGTCCAAATTCTGTATATGAAGACGGCTCTTTTGATATTGATCCAGAAATTTTCGAGCTGGGAATCCCGATTTTGGGGATCTGCTATGGTATGCAGCTGTTAACTCACAAGCTAGGCGGCAAGGTTGTTCCTGCTGGTCATGCTGGAAATCGTGAATACGGTCAGTCAACTCTGTCACATACCGCTAATTCCAGCCTTTTCAACGGTACGCCTGAAAGCCAGTTAGTTCTTATGAGCCACGGAGATGCAGTAACTGAGATTCCTGCTGGCTTTGTTCGTACTGGTACTTCTGCTGACTGTCCTTTTGCAGCTATTGAAAATCCAGCTAAGAAAATCTACGGCATTCAGTTCCACCCTGAGGTTCGTCATTCAGAGTTTGGTTATGATATCCTGCGCAACTTTGCTCTTAATATTTGTGGAGCTAAAGGCGACTGGTCTATGGATAACTTCATTGACATGGAAATTCAAAAAATCCGCCAAACCGTTGGTGACAAGAAGGTGTTGTTGGGGCTTTCTGGTGGTGTAGACTCTTCTGTCGTCGGTGTTCTCTTGCAGAAAGCAATCGGTGATCAACTAATCTGTATCTTTGTGGATCATGGTCTTTTGCGTAAAGGCGAAGCTGATCAGGTCATGGATATGCTTGGCGGCAAATTTGGTTTGAATATCGTCAAGGCTGACGCAGCTAAACGTTTCCTTGATAAACTAGCCGGTGTTTCAGATCCAGAGCAAAAACGTAAAATCATCGGAAACGAGTTTGTCTATGTCTTTGACGACGAAGCCAGCAAACTGAAAGATGTAAAATTCTTGGCTCAGGGAACGCTCTATACAGACGTTATCGAATCCGGAACTGACACCGCTCAGACTATCAAGTCTCACCATAACGTTGGTGGTCTGCCGGAAGACATGCAGTTTGAGCTGATTGAGCCGTTGAACACACTTTATAAGGACGAAGTTCGTGCTTTGGGTACAGAGCTTGGTATGCCTGATGAAATTGTCTGGCGCCAGCCATTCCCAGGACCAGGACTTGCGATTCGCGTTATGGGAGAAATCACTGAGGAAAAATTAGAAACTGTCCGCGAATCCGATGCTATTCTCCGTGAAGAAATCGCTAAGGCCGGTCTTGACCGTGATGTCTGGCAGTATTTCACCGTTAATACAGGTGTCCGATCTGTTGGTGTCATGGGTGACGGCCGGACATACGACTACACAATTGCGATTCGCGCTATCACTTCTATCGATGGTATGACAGCTGATTTTGCCAAGATTCCTTGGGATGTTCTGCAAAAAATCTCTGTACGTATCGTCAACGAAGTAGACCATGTCAACCGCATTGTCTATGATATCACCAGCAAACCACCTGCAACTGTAGAGTGGGAGTAAAATATAAGAGTAACTTTGGCTAAGAAACCTTAATTTAACAGCATTTGAATTGTTTTAATTGGTCTTAAAAATGGGGTGAATTCATTTGAATTGTCTCCAAAGTGTCTCCAAAAGAAGTTCGATTTATGAACTTCTTTTTTATTTCATTTTGATAGAGGTATACAAAAGGCAGGTATTTACACCTGCCTCGTTTTTTTATATAGCTTTAACATTAGTATTTATTCCCCGAGATAATTTCAAAAATATCTAATCCTTGTTCGATTTGCTCGTTTAATTTTTTTACTTTTTGTGTCGCAATTTGCTTATAGTCATCTAAAGGAATTTTTTCAAATGAAAAATCGTTATAAAAATAGTTGTCTAATTTTTCTTTTTGTTTATTGCTTAACTCTCTAGAAAATGTGATGTGAATCAAACAATCACCTTCTAGTCCAATTCTTTCCACTACACTATGTTTAATGTATTCTCCAGACTTAGAAATGAAAAAGTTATCAATTTCCTTCATTTCAATTTTTCTTATAGAACTACCAAATGCTGGGGCATCTTTTTTATAGTGAAAAATGTATATTGGTTGTGTAGGCATAGATTCCCAAGCTCTATTACTAGGCAGAGAAAGTAACTTTTTTTCTGATTTTTCAATAAGCTGTTTATAATAAACTATATCACTTTCACGCTCCTCAGCTTTTAGTATTATGCTGTTTCGAGGAAGAATTTGGCTAACATTTTTTTTTGCTTCATTACTGAGTAATAGATGTCAATTCCTGCATCATACGCTTCTCTTGCATCACGTTCTCGATATATACTGAGTTTAATATCGTAATGTTTGTAATTGTCACAGCATAATGCCATTAAAATGTATGATGAAAGTGTATAAGTTGCTCCTCCATAGTGGTCTTGTTCATAAAAATATCCTAAATTCAAATCCTTAAGGAATACATCTATTTTACCAAGATCTAATTCGTAAAGATTTTTTCCTTTATATTCAATGGGTACAAATTTATGAGAAGAAATTTTTATGTCTCTATCAGCTATAAGATAGTTGAGACTACCGCCATTTTTTAATAAATAAGTAATACTCTCATACGTTTGATAATCGTAACCTATGTTTTCTTTTCCATTGTCAACAAACAATATTGGAGAATCTGACATTTTAGTTAATGCAAGTTCCTTTACATTTGTATATGAAACGGATTCTAGTTTTTCTTTTTTCTGATTCAGTCTATCTTTAATCCAGTTGATTATGTACATTGTCCACCTCACTACACTCCTTACCCCTAACCAGTAACCAGTATGTCCAGTTTTAGGGAAATTATTTTTCTTTAATAAGTTCTTCATATTTGCTCAATCAAGACTTTAGTCTTTTCAATATAGCCATCAATGAAACTGGTATGGTCAAGCATAACCTTATTTTCAAAAGTGATATACTCAGTTGGCTTTTCAATGCCATAAACTGACTGAAAAGGTCAAGCCAAAAAGGCTGTGAATCTTGTCGTTCATTCCCTCTATCTTTCCAACGTGCAACAAACTCATTTGCTTGATTCTTCTGTTCCTTTAGTGTCATCACAGTCTTGTTAGACTGATCACTGTTCCCCTTATCTAACATCACATACCTCACATATTTCATCAGCAAAAGGGATTTAATAGTTATTTAGTATATTGTGTGAGCAATGCACTAAAGGGTACTCCTTTACCAATTTTTCATATTCACTCTATTATACCATTTAAGGATAAAAATTCAGTCTTCAATAATTTTTTAGACATATCCAAAAAACTTTGAGACATAAAACTCAAAGTTTTTTATTTCTCCTATCTCTAAACCATTCCATTTGCTCTCGTTCTTCTTTTGCTAAATAGCTATTAGGATGCTTTTTGATGTATAATCTCCTTCTAAGATGTTCGTTCCATCGGTCTGCTTGTTTTTCACTGTCTAGTATCAATGGCTTTAATTCAGCGGAGTCACCAGAGGAAAAATAAGCTAATATTTCATTCCCTTTTTGATATTTTTTGATATACCCAAGATAGTTACCACCCCAGTGATTACTGTCTTCATGTTTACTCTGTAAAACAGTCATTTCCTCAAAAACTCTGTCAATCAATTTGGATATCCTAGTAACATGGAGCAAATCCGAATATTCATCTGTTAGTTCTTCTTTTGCATTGAGAGCCTCAAGCTCGTCTAAAAAATTATCATCCCAAGAAGAGCTATAAATTCCTAATAATTTCGAAGATTCAAATTCAATAATTCTCTTCTTATATCCCTGAGCTTCTTTTTGAATAGCAACCATAGATTCAATACTATGATATTCAAATCCTTCTCTCTCATTTATAAATTGCTCAAACTTGTCTTTCAACACCTCCTCATAAAACAAAGATAAAACTCTTTCAATCTTTGCCAATCTATTCTCCCCCTCCTGCCTACTCGGGAAGGATGAATTATAAAAACTTACAAAGTATTCTATATCCAATGTAAAGATATCTTCAAAAGAATTCTCATGTGTACCAAATCTTTCACTGGCTCTAAAAATACCTGTCATAAGTAATTCCCAGTTATCCTTAACAAGAAGGCTATACACCTTTTTAGTATCTTTGACATTTTGCTTTATTTTCTCAAACACAATATTTAATGGGACATAACCTAAAACAATTCTCCATAAGTTTTCATCATATTTTTCATACAAAATATCTAGCATCAATGCTGTTGGAAAAAACGTCTCCATTGTACGCTGTTCCGACTCACTTCCGAAAAAAATTTCGTCATATGATTTGAACATCATATTTCGTTTTCTAAAATTGATTTGTTCTTCTTCATTTAATCCAAAGCCGGTATCGGTTGGACTAATTTTACAATTATTGTAAATTGCCCTAACTGCTGAATTGGTAAATAAATGAGGATTTTTTTTATTTATTTTTCCTCCTCGAATTTGTCCAATTAAAGGGGCATTTTTTGAATATATTTCTTCATTTGACAACTTGCTATATTTTGGATTCTGTTTTTTCTTTTTACCATGTTCCCAATAGTATTCCCGAGAAGATACTTCTTTACGTTCTCTATTTATCTCTCCCACTTTACAATCTAACCGAAGGGAAGCAATATCGAGCAAGTATTTCTTAGTATTCTTGAACTTCATACAAAACCTGGTATTTCTTTCATTAAAATAAATTATTTATGCCTAAATTATACCACGTTTTTTGACTTTATAATAATATCAGGGATATTTATATCTCAAAAAATAAAAAGTCCAAAAGCTGGCCAGCAAAGGACGGATCGAAACAATATGATTACTATGCGGTAAAGGTTTAGTTTTGCATATTACTGTTTCACCGTTTCTTTTTTGTGCCATTCTTGCATCTACTCGGTAACTGTAATAGCTCATTTGTTTCTTTCCGTCTGAGGACAGGAAAGGACAACTTATGCTAAAAGCTAAAGTTAAAACTCTCTATTGTGAATTACTTGGTCAAGCTATCAAACAAGAATTGATTGAGCAAGGTAAAGCTCAGAACAGTATCTTTTATTATAATTTTGATGAACCTATAGAAATCTCTGCTCCTGCCGTTAGTCAAATCCTAAGAGGTAAACGAAATATTACCTTAGACACTGTAGATGCCTTGCAAGAAACACTAAATCTTCCTAATGTAAAGAGTGTTTTCTTCCCTAGTATTGACTTTTGCAAGTTTCTCATTACTCAATTGACAGAACTTATTCTTTCTGAAGGACACGATTCCACAAAGCATCTTTTCAAATCCAAAAAGAAAGGTATTCAACAAAATCTCTCAACCTTGGCAACTGACTTATATGATTTCTTCCCTGATTTTCCAAAGGAAGAAACATCTTACCAAATTGCTGATAGCCTAGTTGAATGGTTAATCGAATTCGTCTCACTCGTAGCACAACTTTGAGTGCTACACTTTCAAAAATCTTGAAATCAAGAAAAGTCTAAAACGTCTATCATAGATATGTACTTAGCTAAGACAGTCCAGCTCACGACTCAAACTGAGCACGTCCCCCTAACAAAACAATTAAGCCATAAAGGAGGATAAAACCCATGGCAATTAAAACCAAACACAAGAAAGATGGCTACTCAGCCACAACTGCAACGGAATATGTCATTCCTACTAAACCGATTCACAGTTTAAGCACTGAGCTTGAACCCCAACAACTCTTTGAAGATGGAAAGCCAACCGGTGAGATTATCGCCTACAAGGCAACCTTTGTTCAAGAAGGGCTTGAACCTTTCCAAGTAAAATTTGAAGACAAGGTCAAACTTCCTGAATTTCTAAGCTTGATTGAATTTGAAAATCTCCAAGCCGTTGAGGTTCGCTACAATGTCTACTTCAAAGCTGACGGTATCAAGGAGGTCAAATAATGGCAACTAAAGCAGATACTGTCCTGCAATCTTACTTGCTCCAGAGCCTCAACATGGCTCTTGGGGCTCTGATGCAGGGGGAAACAAGCTACACCAATAGCTTCAATATTGTCATTCAAGAGGGTGGCTTCATCTTCATCCCTAGGCTTCCTTGTGCCTACATCCTAGATGATGAACTCTATAACAAAATCTTCTTGATTGCTAACGCTTCCTTGTACCCTCACTATACACTTCTGAAACAGAATGCCACTTACTTTATCCCTCTCAAGACAGATGACATTCATGTTCAGCGTGGACTCTTCTTCCCTTGGAAGGTGGGTATCTCAAAACGTTTGGTCATCCCTGACCTTGACAAGTACACATCCAACCTACCAAAGAATCAGATTCCAATTATGGAAAATTTTACTCTCAATCTTGATAAGGTGAACCACATGGCTATCTGTGGAAACTCGGGCTCAGGGAAAAGTTATGCCCTTACCTACCTGCTCTCCGTTCTCAAAAATCAGAGCGACCTCATCATCGTAGACCCTAAGTTTGATTCCCCAAGTCGTTGGGCTCGCGAACACAAAATAGCAGTCATTCATCCCGTGGAGAACCGTTCTAAGTCTGATTTCGTTTCAGAGGTCAATGAGCGTTTAAGTCAATGCCTAAATCTGATTCAACAACGTCAAGCAATTCTATATGACAATCCCCGTCATGAATTCGCACATCTCACAATTGTCATAGACGAGGTACTGGCTCTTTCAGAGGGAGTCAATAAGGCAATCAAGGAATCTTTTTTCTCTCTTTTGTCACAAATTGCTCTACTTGGACGGGCTACAAAAATTCACTTGCTCTTAGTAAGCCAGCGATTTGACCACACCACGATTCCAGTATCAGTACGGGAACAGCTTAATGTTCTAATTCAGATTGGAAATATAAATAGCAAATCTGTTCAATTTTTGTTCCCTGACCTAAATCCTGAAGGTATTGTTATTCCGACTGGACACGGCACTGGCTTGATACAGGTCATTGACAATGAGCATCCCTATCAGGTACTCCCACTACTTTGTCCTACATACTACACAACGGAAGGTATTCTCTAATGATAAAAAAATCATTCTTCATGAGGACTTACAACCTCAACATCTACTTGATTCTCTTTTCACTTATAACAGGATTTCTTGGATGGTCATTAGACTTTCTAGCGAGCACTATTGCCCTAACGCTTCCTATCGCCCTTGACCTTTCGCAAGTCAGTAGCTATCTAACAATGGGAAGCCAATACTCTTATACGGTTATGAGCTACTTACTAGGTGCATTGTTTGCATCCGTTACGCTTGAAATCATGAATCGTGTTCGATTTGATAATCTTTTCAACTATTTCAAATCCATCTACCACACTTTCAAGCTCCGTAATTTCCTGACACAACGTGAAAAATCAGAGAAAGTCACAAAAATAGATAACCAAACCATTACAACCCACAACCCAATCAACGGCAGCTTCAATCGTTGTGCTCGTAAGAGTGTTGTAGACATCCAAAAAGATGAAGTCAGAGTATTCATTAAAGTCCCAAGAGACCAGCAGGGGCAAAAAGTCTTGAGTGATATGACTTCCCAACTAAAAGAGGAAGTATCTAGTCAGCATCCTGACTACTACTTCTCTGCACCTAATCGGGGTCGCAATAACCTTTGGTTAGTTGGTAAAAAACGGTAAAAGAGGGGGCTATGGCTTGCGTTTAGCAGTAGCCAAATAGCTCCCTTCTTTTCTATTGACCAAGATAAATGGGGGTTACTACGACCCCCCATTTATCCAATAATCAGTAATCACAGAAATGAGGTGAAAAATGGCAAAAGAACAACGTTCTAGCAAGTGGACATTCTTATTCTACAAAGAGAGCGCCCCTGCAGACTATCTTGTAATTCTTGAAGAATTGCATATTCCCTTTATCTTGAGCCCGTGGCACGATAAAGACATCAATCGCCAAACAGGAGAATTGAAAAAGGCTCACAAACACGGAGCATTCTTCTTCGATTCACTCAAGAGCTACAAACAAGTATCTGAACTAATCAAAGATAAGCTGAACGGCCCTTCTCACGTGGAAGTTGTCCAATCTCCAAAAGGACTCTTTGACTACTTTACCCACGCTGAGAATAAGGATAAAACGCAATATGATCTGAATGATATTGAGGTAGGCTGTGGATTTAACCTTGATAAGTTCCTTGTAGAGATGAACTCAGATGACTTCATGCAAGAGGTGGTGGATATCATTGAACAGAATGACTTCACTGAGTTTGAAGAGCTAGTATGGTATGCACGTGCGAATCATACTCCCCTTCTTGGGCTCATCATTGAACGTACCTACTTCTTTGCTAAGTATCTTGATTCTCGGCGTTGCAATCCTCAGCGTAACAATATCAAGAAGGAGGAAGAAAATGAATAGTAAAAATCTGTTGACTATTACTTCTGATGATTTGGTTAAACTAGGCTACGCAAAAGCTACAGCTCAACAAATTATTAGACAAACTAAGTTGAATATGGTACAACAAGGGTATACCATTTACAACAATAGACGATTAGGAACTGTTCCAATCGAAGCTGTTGAGGAGATTCTTGGCTTTAAGTTACTGAACGAATAGAAAGTAGGTAATTTATGGCTAAAACAAACTTCCAAGATGTGTATATTGATGATAAAGGTCAATTCTACTATGAAGTTAGCCTAGGTAACGATAAAATCACTGGTAAACGTATCAAGAAAAAGTCTCGTAAAGACTCAAATGGTAAAAAATTCACTACTGCAAAGAAGCCTATACAGAAGCGATTAGGGTCAAAAATGACTATCTTCAGTCAGATGGATACTCTAATTACGATATGACTTATGAGCAGTTCATGAATACAGTTTATTTACCTTACTATCAGTCAGAAGTAAGCGAACATACTTATGCAACACGTCAGCCGTCCTTAAAAATTGTTTTCAATCGATTTGGGAAGAAAAAACTCAAAGACATAACTGTTCGTGAAGTTCAGAACTTTAGAACATGGCTATTAGCTAAAAATGGTGGTAATTATTCGCAAGCCTATGCAGGTCTTACTTTTGGAACTTTTAGAAAGTCATTGGATTTCGCTGTTGATATGCAATATCTACAGAAGAATGTTTCAATGAAAGTAAAATCTATTCCAAAAGGGAAAAGTATCGCTGAGTATTGGACAAAAAACGACTTTGAAGAAGTTATTAGCAATATCTGCATTTCTGATTTCTATGAGCATTTATGCTTTGTTATGCTGTGGCTCTACTTCTGTACCGGGGTGCGTGTGAACGAAGGAACAGCAATCTGGTGGAACGATATTGATTTTGAGAAAAAAGAGCTCAGAGTGGCTCATATGCTGATTATGACTAATAAGAATAATTGGCAAAGACAGAACCACACTAAAACAGATGCTGGTCTCCGTATCGTTACTTTAGATGATGATACCATCCAAATCTTGAAAGCATGGAAAGAACGTCAATCTGAACTTGGAAAAGTAAATTTTGTTTTAAGTTACGATGGTAACCCTATGCTTAAATCAACCATTTCAAGAATCATTAAGCGTTATGCCAAATTAGCAAATGTCCCATTGATTCAAGCAAAAGGTTTACGACATTCTCACGCATCCTACCTTATTAACGAGCTTAACGCATCGGTGCTGATCGTTTCAAAACGACTAGGACACTCAAGTCCAGAGATCACTTTGAAGCACTATGCTCATATGTGGTCAGGAGTTGATAAGGAACTGGCTAATGAAATGACTGGATTAATCAATATACAACACGCTAAAAATACAAAAGTTAATTTCAATGGAAATCAAGCAATACTGAGAGAGTCTCCAAAACTGTCTCCAAAATCATAACCACACGCTAAAAACACTGTTATATAAACGATTTGACGACCTTATTTAGTCGTTGAATGGGAGTAACAAACAAATCTTATTTTAAATGATAACTGTAAAAACAAACAAGGCTAGGACTAAAATGTCCTAGCCTTGTTTTATATAGTCTTGAAATTAACCGCCGAACAATCCTTTAAAGAAGTTGACAATGGCATTCCAGATATTAGAAAAGAAATTACCGCCTTCTTGAAGGAGGCCGTTTGCATCAAAGTTGAGGTTAATATTGTTAAAGGTATCCCCTGCCTTTGAAACGATGCTGTCTTTCAAGTCGCTAAGCGTCTTTGTAAAGTCAGAATCTGTAATGACTCCACTGTTTGAAAGATTGATAGCGAAATTCACGATGAGGTTGATTTGGTCACTGGTCACTGACTGAGTCAGACCGTAGTTTTTCAAGGTTTCTTCAACAATCTTACGGACATCATCTGCTGTCAGATTGCTGTTGTTCTTCTTAGCATTGGCGATGGCTGCTTTGATATCAGCCAGAGCTACGTTGAGCTTGTCTGCGTCATAGCCTTCCTTACCTGTGTTTTCAGCATTGATGCCAGAAAGGGCAGCCAGTTCTTCCTGCGCTAGGTTTTTATTTTCCTGTGGAATGGTCGCACCGTTATCTTCTAGAGAGTAGTAAATCCCTGCCAAGGCACTCTCACCTGTTACCGGAATCGGTGCAGCAACGGTAATCTGCGCGTGCTGAACACCCAGTGTTACAGCCGCATTGCGATACATATCTTCTGTAACCTTAGTGATGTTTTGCGGAGTGACAATTTTGACCTCTAATGGCTTATTGCTGCCTAACTTCTGGATTTTTACAGAAGAATAAAGCTGCAGGCTAGGGTCGTTAGCAACATCCATGATTTTAGAGTAGACTTCTGGAGTCATGGTCTTAAGTGGCTTGTTGTCACTAGATGAATTGTAGCCCAACATCTGCAAGGTCTGCTGTTTTTGGCTTTCATCTAAGGAATAACCCAGCACATACTCAGGCTGCACGTAAGTCTCATCAATGACTTTCTGAACATTTGAATCGGCAGCTGCGGTCGATACAGTAAACAGAGTAGCCAGCAAGGCTCCTGCTGTCATTAAAGTTTTTTTGAATTTCATATTTTTTCCTCTTTTCCTCCCGCTATAGTTTCCCAAATTCTATAGCTTTTTTCGTAGCAAACTTTCCATCTGATTGCCTCGAATTTCTGTTTCTTGAGCGTGTGAGTTCTGCTCCATTTGGTTTTCAGAGTGCTTCAGTTAGGTAGCTGCAATGATGGAGTTATTATTATCTCATCCATTGAGGGCTTGAGATAATAGATACATTTTACAACATTTCTCAAAGAAGTTCAAAGAAAAAACAGTCACTGGATTTGCTTGCCAGTAACTGCTCTTTTCTACTTTTTCCAAAGGAAGTCAATCAGTAATTCGTCTACTTCTGGATTCTCATGCAATTGGCTGTGCTGAGCCAACTGACCTGTGATTTTCTTTTCCTGATAAGATTTAACGTTCTCAACCAGGAGATATTTGAGGCTACGGGAAGAGGTATTGAGTACGGATCCATCGGATTCGTTTTTAAAATCACCATAAATGTTCAGAACATCTACCTGCTCTTGCGGGTAAACTTCTCGTAATCCCAGTAGTTTTTGATAAGTCTGGCTCATAGCACTAGGCTGGCCAGTTTGGTCGTCTAGGATACTCAAATCTTCAGGCAAGTCTCTTCCTTGCAGACCATTAACATGGTTGGCAATATTGACCTGCTTTTGCAGCTCGGGCAGCTTTTCATCCTGACCGTTCTCCAGCATATAAAAGAGGATGGACATATTTCCCATCGAATGGCCTACCAGATTCATCTTCTTAAAACCATAAGTTTCTTCTAGCTTGCGAATCACAGCTGCTGCATATTTGCCATCTTGAGCGTAGTCGGCATTGCGGTTATCTTCATAGTTTACCTTGATAATAGGATTGATAGCACCTTTTGGTATCTCGCCTAATAAGCTTACTTGCCCGTTTTTACTGACATTTGCTGTGATAATTGTCTGAGTGACTCCAGCTTTTTTGGCTGCCTCTGTCATATGATTTTCAGCATTAGAGCTGGATCCAAAACCGTGGAAAAACAAGGTCGGCGTTGTTGACTGAACATATTGTTTTGTATTGAGTGCCGTGGCTTCTTTATGGTTGTAAAAAGCTGTTAGACCGGCAATTGTCACTAAAACCAGAATGAGGAGCTTAAAAGCAAGTTTTTTGTTCATTTTTCATTCCTTTTTATGATAGATGTACAAAATTATATCATGTATCCATCGTGGTTACAAATATCTGGATTATTACTTCACCATCAAAAAAGAAAGAAGGCTGAAAACTTCTTTCTAAAACCATTTTAAGAGGCGCATAATGTGCATGTTCATCTTGACCTGACGGGAATAATAATAATTACCGCCGTTGATATAGAGCTCTGGGCCGTGGAAAATAGAAATCAGGTTATAGTAGCCGTAGGTCTTGCCAGTTACATTCCCTAAGCTTGGCGCCACCACATCTTTTGAATATTTCTTAGCCAGCTCCAGCGTATTTTCGCCACCGTTTTTAGCGACGTAGTCGATATAGGCCTGACCGAAATTATAGGCTTGTACTGCTGTCCAAACATCCACCTTTTTCTCGCTGGCTAACTCTAGGTTATCAGACAGGGTTTGAACGCCCTGGCGAATACTTTCTTTGTTGTCCGTAATGGCATTAGTCTGACCAGTCGCGCTTTCACTGGACTGCATGACATCAGTGTCTTTTCCCTTTGTCTCTGTATAAATCATGGCCAGAACCAATTCTTCATTGGCCGCTGTGTCCTGCTCGTCCAGCACTTCTCTGACTAAGCTCTGATACTTCATGACTTGTTTGACATCATGATGAACCTGATAAATCTTGTAGCCGGCAAAGAGCACGAAAAGGACTAAAATCAGTCTTCTTAGAAATTTAAACATTATTTATTTTGGATATCCTCGATGTTCTTAATCAAAATAGAATAGGTCCCGTTGTCGTTCTGGATAAATTCTACCGACTCTGCGTCCTGATAGATATTATTGGGAACTATGAGCTCAATTCCATTTGAAAGGGAGAGTTTCTGATTTTCGAACTTTTTCTTCTGACGGCTGCTGTCAATCTCATCAAACTTGACTGGCTCAGGAATGGCTTCCTTGACTTGGTCAATAAAGGTAAGTCGGGCAGTCAGATTGCTGTCAAAAAGATCATCGGCCAATTTCTCAGGCGACAGTTCGTCATTTTCTTCCAGATTTTTGAAAATACTGGATTTGACCTTGGACTGGAACTGGAAATCGTCTTTGTTAAAACTCTCGGCAACCTTCTGAGCTGTCTTCTCTAGAGCTTTGATTGATTTCTTGGCTGAGATTGTCGGATTGACCTGCAAGAGATTGTCTGACATATAATTGAGAAAGGCACCGTTGTACTTGATACGCTTTTCAATCAGATGGTACTTGCGAGACTTGAGATTGATGACCAAAGCCTCGTCCGCACCCGTACCAAAGCCAGGCAGATTGTTCTGCGTCAGTTTGATAGGATTGTCCACCTCACCCCCTAAGTGGGTTAGGGTTTCCCGCAGAGCAATCCGCAGAAAAGCGAAGTGCTCCACACCTTCTTTGTCAAACTGGACAAAAATCAGATCGTTGGTTTTCTGGTTTTCACTGACAGAAAACTCCTCCTGCCAGAGCTTGGCAACTGTCACTGATGTTTCCAATAGGTCGTCTGAAAGCTGGGCTAAAAAGACGTTTTCAGGATCGAAAACACCTGTTTTAGCATCGTCAGAATAGATCCGTTCAATCTTCTTGCGCAGGTATTCTTCAATCTTGGGAGTAATATTGAGAAACTTATCCGCCAGAAGAAGTTCAGTATCAGCTGGGCTGAATTGATGAATAATCGCTTTTTTTACGTAAATATCCATCTTAGTTCAAACCCTCATAGAGTGGAAAAGCGTCCGTTAGTTCGCGAACTTCCGCCCGCACCTGATTCAGCACCGCTTCGTTTTCAGCGTTTTCTAGAGCCTTGATAATAAGCTCTGCTACCTTGATACTTTCTGTTACACCAAAGCCTCGAGCTGCAATAGCTGCTGTGCCGATACGAATGCCGCTAGTCTTAAATGGTGACAAAGTCTCGTAAGGGATGGAGTTTTTATTGAGGGTAATATTAACCTCATCCAAGAGATTTTGCGCTACTTTCCCATTTTCTACAACCTTAGTAACATCAACCAAGAAAAGGTGATTTTCAGTTCCGTCAGAAATCACACGGAACTTGTCATGCTGACGGAAGACTTGGGCCATAGCTTGAGCATTGTCCAAAATTTGCTGAGCATAAACCTTGAAAGCTGGGTCAAGCACTTCTTTAAACGCAACTGCTTTGGCTGCAATGACATGCTCCAATGGTCCACCCTGAATGCCCGGGAAGATAGCTGAGTTGATTTTCTTAGCTAATTCTTCATCATTTGTCAAAATTAAACCACCGCGAGGTCCACGCAAGGTCTTGTGGGTTGTCGTGGTTGTGATATCTGCATAAGGCACAGGACTTGGATGGAGACCAGCAGCAACCAAACCAGCGATGTGAGCCATGTCAACCATAAGCTTGGCACCTACAGCGTCAGCGATTTCACGGAATTTTGAAAAGTCGATGATATGAGAATAGGCTGAAGCCCCCGCCACAATCAACTTAGGCTGAACCTCTTTGGCTTGCTGGAGGATAGCATCAAAGTCCAACAATTCTGTTTCTGGATCAACACTATAGGATACAAAATTATAGGTTTGACCAGAGAAGCTGACTGACGCACCGTGAGTCAAGTGGCCGCCAGCAGACAAATCCATACCCATAACAGTATCACCTGGCTCAATCAAAGCCATATAAGCCGCACAATTTGCCTGGCTGCCTGAGTGAGGCTGCACATTAGCAAACTTGGCACCAAAAATTTCCTTGGCGCGTTCAATTGCCAGACTCTCAATTACATCCACTACATCCGTCCCACCATAGTAACGGCGACCTGGATAACCTTCGGCATACTTATTGGTTAAAATAGAACCTTGAGCAGCCATGACAGCTTTAGAAACAACATTTTCTGAAGCAATCAGCTCAATATTATGCTGCTGACGTTCTTCTTCTTTAGCAACTGCTTCCCAAATCTCTGGGTCAAATGCTTTGTAGTCTTCTTGGTCAAAAATCATAAGGTGTCTCCCTTCTTTTGCGAAAATAGGACCTTAGGTCCTAAAAGTTAAAATTTTATACCATTTACTTGATTAATAATATCCTCGCGAGTGATTGCCCCTTGGCGTAAAATAAGAGCCTTTTCTCCAGACAAGTCTAGAATGGTTGAATCCTGACCTGTCAAAGCAGCATCCTCTTCTACTCCCGAGACTTGCTCTTGGAAATCCATCACAATCTGTTGAAAAGAAGTTCCACTAACTTTTCCAGAAAGATTGGCGGATGGACCAATCAAGGGACCGTACTTGCGAATCAAGTCCAGGGTAACTGGATGATTAGGAATCCGAAACCCCACGGTTTCCATACCTGAGTTTATCCAGGCAGGCACTCGGTCATTGGCTTGGAGGATAACAGTCAGTGGCCCAGGCAGAAAGGCTTGATAGAGTTGTTCCAGATAGCAGGGCTGGTTCTTGGAAAAGGCATAAATCTCTTCTAAGCTAGCCACATTAAGATTGAGAGCCTTGTCACGGGGTCTTCGTTTTAATTCGTAGACTCGCTCAACTGCCTCTTCATTCAAAGCCTGAGCAAAGAGGCCATAAACAGTTTCTGTCGGCAGGACAACTGCTCCGCCCGCTGCCAGAGTCTTTTCTATCTTATCCATTGTCCATCGCCACCATTCTATCTTTGCCAAATTGATCTTTCAGAACTCGAATTCGTTTTTGAGGAAAAGATTCTTTCAATAAATCCCTAACACCGTCTCCTTGCTTGTAGCCAATTTCAAGATAGATTTTTCCTTTTTCTGTCAGATAGTCCCCTGCTTGCTCAGCTATTTTTCGGTAGATGGCATAGCCATCTTCCTCCGCAAAGAGGGCCATGTGAGGCTCGGAGTTCAAAACATTGAGTCCAACTTCGTCTTTATCAGCTTCTGAAATATAGGGTGGATTGGAAACGATGATGTCAAAGTTCCCACTGATTGCATCCAAGCAATCAGACTGGACAAAAACAAGGTTGAGTCCGCTGGACTGAGCGTTTTCTGCTGCCAAGGCAAGAGCATCGCCAGAGAGATCAGAAGCAGTAATCTGCCAGTTTGGACGGCTGTTTGCCAGTGCAAGAGCAATGGCTCCGCTCCCCGTTCCGATATCCAAGACAGACAGAGAACTTTCAGGATTTTCTGACAAAATCAGCTCCACCAGCTCCTCCGTCTCAGGCCTTGGAATCAGAACTCGCTCATCAACCTTGAGAGTCAGGCCGTGAAAGTCACTGCTGCCAATGATATACTGAGCTGGCTTGTGAGCAAGCAGCTGCTCTTGAATCGCTTTTAGCTGGTCACGATCTTCCTGGCTGACTTCTGTCCGAAGTTTGAGAACAAAGTCGGTAAAGGAGAGCTCATTGAGAACCCGATAAACGAAAGACAGGCTTTCTGTTTCTTCTCCTGCTGCTACTAGCTCATGCTCTAGCTCCGCCAAATATTGAGCCAATGTCATTATTTATTCAGCACTTCTAATTTTTGCGTTTGGTCATAGAGAACCAGAGCGTCAACGACTTCATCCAGTTTACCAGCTAAAATCGTGTCCAGTTTTTGCAAGGTCAGTCCGATACGGTGGTCTGTTACTCGGTTTTGCGGGAAATTATAGGTGCGAATTCGCTCTGAGCGATCGCCTGTACCAATCGTGGATTTGCGCTCTGCATCTTGCTCATCTTGAGCGATTTGAGCAAAGTGGTCTGCTACACGAGCTCGGATGATTTTCATAGCCTTATCCCGGTTCTTCTGCTGGGTCCGCTCTTCCTGCATTTCGACCTTGATATTGGTTGGTAGATGGACGATTCGAACAGCAGTCGCAACCTTATTGACGTTCTGTCCACCGGCACCTGAAGCATGGTAGATATCCACCCTCAGATCTTTTGGATCAATGTCGTATTCTACTTCTTCGATTTCTGGCATAACCAAGACTGTTGCCGTCGAGGTGTGAACGCGACCTTGGCTTTCGGTTACAGGAACCCGCTGTACGCGGTGAGCACCTGATTCATACTTAAGCTTTGAGTAGACCGACTGACCCGAAACCATAGCGACTACTTCCTTAATCCCGCCTACACCATTATAAGAGGCCTCCATGACTTCGAAGCGCCAGCCTTGGCTTTCAGCATATTTTTGATACATCTGCAAGAGGTCTCCTGCAAACAACTGCGCTTCGTCTCCTCCCGCAGCACCGCGAATTTCCAAAATGATATTCTTATCATCGTTTGGATCTTTCGGTAAAAGGAGGATTTTTAGTTTTTCTTCGTATTCTTCTTTTTCAGCCTTAGCATCCTTGAGCTCCTGCTTGGCCATTTCTTCCAAGTCAGCATCACCAGAGGCGTCTTTTATCATTTCTTCAGCGTCTGTGATGTTTTGCAGGACTTTTTTATACTCGCGGTATGCCGTCACTGTATCTCGGGTGCTGGCTTCTTCCTTAGAAAGGTCCATAAAACGCTTGGTATCGCTGACCACATCTGGGTCGCTTAGGAGTTCACCAAGCTCTTCGTAGCGATCTTCAACCGCCTGTAACTGTTCATAGATATTCATAGATTTTTCATCATCTCCTTTGTTTCTATCGTTAGATTACTTAATGTCGGGGTTAAAATAGTGCTTGCGGCAGACTGAGATATAGGTCTCGTGCCCACCAATTTTAATCTGCTCACCATCATAAACCGGCTTTCCGTTATCAGTCCGTAAAACCATGGTGGCCTTACGAGAGCAATATTGGCAAATGGTTTTAATCTCCTCAATCTTGTCAGCCAAGAGCAAGAGGTGCTTGGAACCCTCAAAAAGTTCATTGCGAAAGTCATTTTTCAGACCAAAAGCCATAACAGGAACATCCAGCTCATCCACCACTCTAGCCAAATCATAGACATGATGGCGTTTCAAGAACTGAGCCTCATCGATCAAAACGCAATAAGGTTTTTCAGGCAACTGCTGGATATAGCCAAAAATATCCGTCTGGTCTTCAATAGCTATAGCATTCCGCTTCATGCCGATGCGACTAGAAACAACACCAAAGCCGTCGCGGGTGTCAACAGCCGAGGTCATGATAACCACGCTCTTGCCTTGTTCTTCGTAATTGTGGGCCACTTTTAAAATTTCAATGGTCTTGCCCGAATTCATCGTGCCATATTTGTAGTATAACTGAGCCATAATTTAAATCTTTGCTAATTCACTATCTCCATTTTTACTTCACATTATTTTACCATAATTTACTACTCTTTAAAACCTCATTTATGATAAAATAATAATAACGAAATAAAGGAGGCAGAAAATATGCCATTTGTTAGAATTGATTTATTTGAAGGACGTACTCTAGAGCAGAAAAAAGCTCTTGCCAAGGAAGTAACTGAAGCCGTTGTCAGAAATACTGGCGCACCTCAGTCTGCTGTCCATGTCATTATTAACGACATGCCAGAAGGAACCTACTTCCCACAAGGTCAAATGCGGGAAAAATAAAAAAGACAAGCCAACTGTTAATGAATGATATAAACAGCTGGCCTTTTTCTTTATCATTCAGGAATGAAATTCACCATTCATTCTTCTATCAGAAAACCAAGTCGTAAGGAGACTCCAATTTGTCCGCTAGACTGGCTAGAAACTCCGCTGCGGGCTGACCATCTACGACTTGATGGTCAAAAGTCAAGCTGAGCGGCAGGAATTTTTGCTCGTAGACATGTCCTTGGCTGTCAAGAGCCAGTGTCGTTTGCAAGGCACCAACTCCTAAAATGGCTACTTCAGGTGTATTTAGGATAGGAGTGAAATATTCAATGCCTGCTCCCCCGAGATTAGTAATACTGAAGGTTGAACCTGAGTAAAGAGCTGGATCCAAAGTTCCTTTACGAGCTTGATTGGCTTCCGTTTTGATAGCTAAGCCCAAGTCAGCCAGCGTTAGCTTATCCACGTGACGAATGACCGGAACCACCAAACCATCACTAAGTGCCGTCGCGATACCAATATGAATATCTTCTACTTCCTGATATTGACCATTGAAATACCAAGCATTGAGCTGAGGGTGATCTTTCAACGCCTTGGCAACAGCCTTTGTAAGCAGGGTCGTGATGCTGATTTCGCCATTTTCTAGTGGAGAAGCGACCTTATCCTTCATATCCTGTCTAAAGGCTACCAGCCGACTGATATCCACCTTACGGTGCAAGGTCACCTGAGCTGATGTCTGAAGACTGGTCATCATCCGCTCTGCAATAGTCTTGCGCATACCTGTCAATCCTACACCATAGTCAACCCGACCAGCATGCTGAAGGACTGCTGAGCTACTTTCAGGTGTTTGGTTTGGAAGTGCCTCTGGTTTATAATTTTCCACATCCCGTCGGGTAATTCGGCCATTGCCTCCCTTTCCTGAAATCAAGGAAATATCATATCCTTTTTCCTTAGCAATCTTGCGGGCAAGAGGAGTGATGAAAATACGTCCATGTTCACTGTTTCCGACAGAGTTGGAACTTGCTGCAGCAGTTTTTTCTGCTAGTCCAACCCCTGCATCAGCTGCCCCTTGCTCACTTTCTGACTGGTTCGCAGAGGCTCCTTCTGTTTCCATACCTGGAATAGATTCTCCTGCTTCACCAATCCATGCAATTACTTTCTTGCACGGGACAGTATCGCCCGCCTGACTGATAATTTTTAAAATCACTCCTGCGCTTGGTGCTTCTACATCGCTGGTCAATTTTTCAGAACTGATTTCCAAGACAGGCTGACCAGCAGCTACGGTGTCGCCTTCCTTGACTAGCCAGTTATTTATCAAACCTTCGGTCATTGTTAAGCCTAGCTTAGGCATTACAATTTCTGTAGCCATACTTGCCTCCCTTCTATCTCTTCAGATCGTCAATCAATTCTGCAGCAACAGTCAGAACCTTATCAGCATTAGGGATATAGAGCTGCTCCAGATTCACAGCAAATGGCACTGGCACATTTGGCGCGCAGACGCATTTTACCGGACCATCAAGATAATCAAAGCATTTATCAGTCACTACAGCTGCAATATCCGTCGCTGTGTTATTGTGAGGGTTGGATTCATCAACGATAATCAGTCGTCCAGTTTTCTTGACTGATTCAAAGACAGTCTCCTCATCCCAAGGAGCTACTGTTCTCAAGTCAATTACTTCGACCGAAATACCATCTTTTTCCAAGCGATCCGCTACCTCATAAGCAACATAAAGCATTTTACCGATAGTAACGATAGTGAGGTCTGTTCCTTCACGGCGGACAGCAGCCTTTCCAATTGGAACTGTATAATATTCTTCTGGCACCTCTCCCTTGATACCATAGAGAGTCTTATCTTCTGAATAAATCACGATATTGTCGTCTTCAATGGAAGCCAGCAGTAACCCTTTAGCATCATACGGAGTTGCTGGAACAACTACCTTTATACCAGGAATGGAACCAAAGAGACCGTAATATGAGCCCGAGTGCTGAGCTGCAGCTGAAGCTCCTGCCCCATGCATGGTCCGCATTGTCATCGGAACCTTGGCCTTACCGCCAAACATATAGCGCATTTTTGAGCCTTGCCCCAGAATGGCGTCAAAGCAGAAACCGATAAAGTCATTGAACATTAGCTCCGGTACCGGTCGTAAGCCAGTCAGAGCCATTCCAACAGAAGCTGACACGTATCCGTGCTCAGAAATCGGAGTATCAATCACCCGCTCTCGGCCGTATTTTGGCATGAGTCCCTTGGTTACACCCATTACACCGCCCCAAGCATCTTCGTTTTCTTCTTCCAAATGCTTGACTGTTACACCGCCAGCAATATCTTCTCCCAGAAGGATTACGGTGTCATCTTTTGCCATTGCCTGATCCAGCGCCTCATTGATTGCTTTCATAAATAACAGTTGTCTAGCCATTTGATCAACCTCCTTCTATCAATCAGCAAATACATCTTCCAGCAGAGACTCGGAACGAGGAATTGGACTGTCTTGAGCAAATTTGATAGCTTCTTCCACATCCTTTCGAGACTCCTCTAATATGGCATCAAGTTCCTCTTCAGTCAAGAGGCCATGCTCGATAGCGTAGTCACGGAAGACATCTAGAGCATCCACATCGGCCCAGTCTTTTTCTTCGCCTTCCAGCGCCTTATACTTCTGCTCATCCCCTTCAAAGTGACCATGATCACGGTACGTAACAGCCTCAATCAAGGTAGGTCCTTCACCTCTACGAGCCCGCTCTACAGCTTCCTTGGCTACTTGGTAGACAGCGAATAAATCCTTACCATTAACCCGAACGCCGGGCATATTATAAGCAGCCGCTCTCTCAGCAATGGTGCCAGACGCTGAAGAATACCATTGCGGTGTCGATTCTGCAAAGAGGTTGTTTTCATTGACAAAGATAACTGGCAGTTTCCAAATTGATGCCATATTGAGACATTCATGGAAATTCCCTTCATTGGCTGCACCATCACCGAAGAAGCAGACAGCCACACTATCGGTTTTCAAGTACTTGTTTCGCATAGCAGCACCGGTAGCTAGACCAAAGCCTCCGCCAACCATACCATTGGCACCGAGGATTCCCTTGTCCAAATCGGCGATGTGCATAGATCCGCCTTTTCCTTTTCCAAGCCCAGTCTCCTTGCCAAAAATTTCTGCCATCATTCCCTTTAAATCACCGCCCTTAGCAACACAGTGACCATGTCCCCGGTGAGTACTGGTAATATAGTCCTTGTCTGTCAGATTGGCACAGACGCCGGTAGCAATCGCTTCCTCTCCAGCATAAAGGTGAACAAATCCAGGAATCTGTCCTGCAGCAAAGAAACGCCGAGTATTTTCCTCAAAATTACGGATATCCCACATGGTTTTATACATGGTCTTGGCTTTTTCTTTGGAAACCTGCTCTACTTCAACTTCAGTAGCATCATAGACTTTTAAATCTACTAGCTCTGATACAGCACTTTGGTTTCTTGTTTTGCTTAATTGTTGCGGTAAATCTTTATAATTTGACATATTTTTACCTCCTCATTAATCGTCCTGAACGAGTCTTTTAGCGACTTCTTGTATTAGTTCCGATGTGGTAGGATGGGCAAAAACTGTTTCAAGAACTTGATCCAGCGTTGCTTCAGCCTGCCTCAGCAAAATCAAATTCTGCAGAAGATCAGTACCGTTCGGACCAACGATGACTGCACCTAGTAGAAGATGGTATTTCTTTTCTGAGATTAGCTTGACATAGCCCTCTGTCTCACCTATAGCGATAGCCCGCCCATTATAAGAGAAAGGCAGCTGTTGGACCTGAACATCATATCCAGCCTCCTCAGCCTCTTCCTTGCTGAGCCCAAAAGAAGCTACTTCAGGACTGGTGTAGAGCGAACGGGGAACACCCAGCGGATCAACTGCTTCTTCAGCACTCCGGCAGATAACTCTTACAGCCTTTATCCCTTCTGCACTAGCAACGTGAGCCAACATATAAGATTCCAAGAGATCACCAATAGCATAAACATGCTCTTTGGATGTTTCGTAGTATTGATCTACCTTTACAAAATTCCGATCTGTCAAGGCTAATCCCATATCCTTTGCTAGCTCTAAACTTGGTTTGCGGCCAGTAGCGACCAAAAGATGGTCGAAAGCAACCTGCTCGTTCTCAAGCAAGACAGAATCAGCAGTTACTTCCTTTATCTGCGCTCCCTGATAAATCATCACCCCCATTTTCTTTAGTTTCTTTTGAATCACATGCCGCGCTTCAGCTTCTTCGGTCAAAAGAATTTCCGGCGCAACCTCAATAACAGTGACAGCAACACCCAGAGGAGCCATAGCGAAAGCTAGCTCAATTGCGATAACGCCACCTCCGATAATGACTAACTTCTCAGGAAGCTCCCTCAAGTCAAAAAACGTATCCGTCGTTAGATAGTCAACCTGTTTCAACCCCTTAATAGGAGGCACAAAAGGATAACTGCCAGTAGCCAAAATCACATCTTTACCACTGATTTCTTTACCATTGACGGAGAAGGTTCGGTCTTTGACAAACTTTGCCTGACCTTCTATATACTCAATGCCTAAAGACTTAAAGCTAGCATGAATTCCAGATTGCAAACTGGCAACAACCTGATTCTTTCGGTCTACCAATTTCTCAAAATCAATCCTTTCAAGCTTGCTCTCAATGCCATAACGTCTAGCTTCTTCCATTGTCAGCAGCCAATGACCGTGCTGGAGATAGGCCTTAGACGGTATACATCCTACATTCAGGCAGGTTCCGCCGATAGACTTCTTTTCTACCACAGCCACTTTCTTGCCCAAATGAGCTGCTTCTTCAGCCGCCACATAACCGCCCGGTCCAGCACCGATAATCAAAACATCATAAACAGACAAAACAGGCCTCCTTTCATAAAATGCAAAGGGTGCTCCAACAATCAAAATGATTGCTGTCGGCTATAGATACAAAAAGTATCTCATTATTTATTCATATATCTAAGACTCATCTCGAAATCTTAAGATACAGTCTGCTCTAAAAAAGATAAACCTCCTTTCTTCATTTTTCTTTGTCTATATATAGTAAGCGCTTACTTTTTGAAAGAAGCTTATACCAAATAATTAAAATCCAGTTGCCCATCTTTCAAACTGACATGGACTGTCATTTCAGTTGTTTCCTTATTTTCGACCAAATAACGAGCCAAAGGCGTTTCTAGATAGCGCATAATGCTTCTTTGAATAGGACGAGCACCAAATTCTGGTTGGTAGCCTTTCTGGGCTAAAAAAGCATAGACTTCTTCTCTCAGATGAAGCTGAATCTTCTGATGTTCCAACCTTTCTTGAAGCTGCCGAACCATAATTTTTACGATATTGACCATATCTTCTGCCCTTAGAGGGTTGAAAATAACCGTTTCGTCAATCCGATTTAAAAACTCTGGTCTAAAGCTATGTTGCAGCAAGGATCGAACTTCATCCTGCGTTTCAGAAGTCAGTCCCTGTTCACTTTTGAGACTTTCCAAAATCTGCTGGGAGCCAATATTGCTTGTCATAATCAAAATAGTATTTTTAAAGTCAATAGTACGGCCTTTAGAGTCTGTCAATCGTCCTTCGTCCAAGACTTGCAGCAGAGTGTTGAATACATCCGGATGGGCTTTTTCAATCTCATCCAGCAAGACAATCGAATAAAGTCTCCTACGGACAGCTTCTGTCAGCTGTCCTCCTTCTTCAAATCCGACATAACCTGGTGGCGGACCAACTAAACGAGCCACAGCATGTTTTTCCATGTACTCAGACATATCCAGCCGGACCATTTCCAGCTCATTACCAAACAGCCGCTCAGCAAGGGCTTTAGCAAGAGCAGTCTTCCCGACTCCAGTTGGCCCCAGAAAGAGAAAGGACCCAATAGGACGCTTTGGATTTTGAATTCCTGCTCTCGAGCGCAAAATAGCCTCCGAAACCTTTTGAACAGCTTGGTCTTGCCCTACAATTCTCTGGCGTAGGAGCTTGTCTAGATTTAGCAGGTGTTCGCGTTCATTGTCCATGATTCCCTGCACTTTGATTCCTGTTATACGCTCTACGATACTAGCTATATCTTCACGACTGACGTCTGGTCGTTCAGTTTGCGCTTGACCTAGCTGAATTTTCTTAACAGCACACGCCTCATCAATCAAGTCCAGTGCCTTATCAGGCAAATAACGATCTGACAGATAACGAATTGAAAGACTGATTGCTGCCTGCAAAGCTTCGTCCGTCAGCCTAACTCCGTGAAAGTCCTGATAATTCTCCCGCAGTCCTTGCAGAATTGCCAATGCCTTATCTTGATCGGGCTCCTCAATGCGAACCCGCTGGAAACGCCCCTCCAAAGCTTGATCTAGCTCGAAGCTTTCCCGATAAGCAGCAAAAGTCGTTGTGCCAATGATATTAATCTGCCCCTGAGCCAAGAGTGGCTTTAAAAGATTTCCTGCATCAAGAGACCCCTCTGTCCGACCTGCCGTCACGATTTGGTGGATATCCTCAATATAAAGAATAATCTTCCCCTTAGCAACCAGCACCTCATCCAAAACAGCCTTGAAGCGCTCTTCAAACTCTCCTCTATACTTAGTCCCGGCAATCAGTCCGCCCAGATTTAACTTAAAAACTTCCTTGCCCAGTAAATGCTCCGGAACATCATCAGCAAGCAATCTGCCAACAACCCCCTCTATCACTTTGGATTTTCCAACGCCTGGAAAACCTAGGAGAATGGCATTGCTTTTCTCTTTCCTACACAGCACACGGATAATATCGTCAATTTCGTCTTTTCGACCAATTACCTGTCTATCGGTCTGGTCAGCCAGCCACTGATTAAAGTTAGTTGCATATTTGCTCAGGGCTTGATAGCGACTCTCCTGACTTGGAGAGATTGCTCGTTTGCCTTGGCGAGCCTTATTCAACTTTGCTGCAACTAGCTCCTTATCAATTCCTGCCTGTTTCAAAAAGACAGTTATCGGATTTCGTTGCTGATGAAATAGACTGAGAATCAGGTGCTCTACTGTTACCACCTCGTCCCTCAGTTCCGCCCTTTCAGCCTCTGCATCATCCAAAAGATTCTTGAGACGTTGACTATACTGACGTCCGTAGCGGTTCGTATCCGTATGTGAAAATACAGGAATCTTGGCTAGTTCCTGATTGATGACGCTGATAAATTCATTAATATCAAGGTCCAGACCGGTATAGAATTCCAAGGCAAAGGCCTGAGGCTGAGTCAGCACTGTCCAAACATGCGGAATGTCCACTTGATAATTGTGTTTTTGAATAGCTAATTCCTTTGCAGCATTTAGTACTTCTTGCAAAAGATGGGTATAGTGTTCGGTCATATAGTTTCCTCGCTTTTCTACTGAAAACCAAAGTCAACTGCAAACAATATTTTAAAAATTAACCTATTTTAACAAAAACTTAACTTGATAATCTTATGTTTATTATATCATTTTCACAATCAATATACTAGAAAAAATGTAAGCGCTTTTCATATTTTAATCTAATTTTAACAAAAGATTGTGAAAAAAAGAGCACTAATTTATCCTAAAGGGACAAACCAACACTCTTTAATTTGTAATATTTTTAGCCAAACGATTAAGCCGCCACTGAAAGAGAATGCCACTCGTCACCAAGCTGGCAATGAGACCAATCCAGTATCCATAAGGGCCTAAACTAGTATAGTAATCTAAGAAGAGCCCCAGAGGCAGCGAAACTCCCCAATAAGCAATCAAACCTAAGTAAAATGGCACCTGAGTATCCTTGTAGCCCCGAAGAATGCCCTGCAAAGGAGCCGCAAAAGTATCTGCTAATTGGAAAAAGAGGCTGTAGGTCAGAAAAACAGATGTCATACGGATAAACTCGGTATCCGACCCATAGAGAGCAGCCACACGGTCGCGTAAGATATAGAGAAAGAGGAAGGTAAATCCAGCAATTCCCAAGGCCGTCAGCCGCCCAAGTTTACAGAATTTCTTAACATCGTCAGGACGATTGGCTCCAATTTCATAAGAAACGATAATAGACATTGAGGTTGAAATACTCATAGGAAAGGCATACATTAAGTTTGAAAAATTCATGGCCGCCTGATGACTGGCAATGATTAATGACGAAAACTTAGCCATGACTAAGCCAACAACCGAGAAAATCACAACTTCAGCAAAAAAGGTTCCGCCGATAGGCAGTCCAAGCCGAATGCCATCAATTAAGCCCTTTTTATCTAGCGGTCGAATCTTCCATAGCTCATAGGCTCGGATTTTTGGATGTTTGACTGCTACTAACAAGGATATGAGAAGCAAAACCCAATAAGCCAAAGAGGTCCCAAGTCCGGCTCCGGCTCCGCCCATTTCTGGAAAACCAAATGCTCCGTAGATTAGGGCATAATTAAAAGAGCCGTTCAAGGGCAAGAGTAAGAGCATGAGATACATGGAAAGCTTGGTCAACCCCAGAGCATCAAACAGAGAACGAATGGTGCTAAAGAGCAAAAGAGGAATAATACCAAGCGCCAGATACCAAAGATAGTTCTTAGCCACTTCTTCTACCAAAGGCTCTAGGCCAAGGTGAGACAAAACTAGAGGAGCGCCCACAAATACCAAGGCAAATAAAATTAGCGATAGCCCCAAAGAAAGATAAATAAACTGATAAAAATCAGAAGCAATCTTTTCTTTTTTCCCCTGCCCTAAATGGTGCCCGATTATGGGTACCAAGGCAGACATAATCCCTATCAACAGGTCGAAAAATGGAATCCAAAGACTAGTTGCCATAGAAACACCAGCCAGATGCAAGGTGTCATACTGACCAGTCATGGTCGTATCAACAAATGAAGCAGAAAAATTGGCCAGTTGGTAGATCAAAATTGGCAAAAAAATAGAAATAAAGAGCCGCATCCGCTGATTTAAATTATGAGTTTGGTGCATAGAAATCCCTCAAAAACTTTTCCTACCCAAGTAAAATCAATGAGCTTAGATTTTTGGAATATCAACTATCTTTACTATACTATAAGCCAGACAGATAGTCAAAAGGAAAAGGAAATCATATATCTGCCTCAGCAAAGACAATCTGCCCCTTCTCAAATCCTGCGATACGCGCCAAAGAAAGGACACGATAGCCATCAGTTTCCAAAAGTTGACGGCCATCCTGAAACGATTTTTCAATTACGATACCAACTGCCTCAACCTGGGCTCCTGCTTGCTCAATAATGGTGATCAATCCCTTGGCTGCCTGACCATTCGCCAAAAAATCGTCAATAATCAGCACTTTATCATCAGAGTTGAGAAATTTCCCAGCAATCGAAACGGTCGAAGTCACTTGCTTGGTAAAAGAATAAACTTCAGCCGTCAAAATCCCTTCTGTCATTGTGATGTTTTTGGCCTTCTTAGCGAAAATCATTGGTAGACCCAGTGCCTCTGCTACGTAAACAGCCGGAGCAATACCAGAAGCCTCAATGGTCACTACCTTGGTAATTCCTGCGTCCTTTACCGCCTCCGCAAAGACCTGGCCAATCTCTTTCATCAGAGAAAAATCAACCTGATGGGTCAGAAAAGAGTCAACTTTCAAGATATTTTCACCTAAGACTTGTCCATCTCTGAGAATTCGTTCTTCTAATGTTTTCATTCATACTCCATTCATAAGCTATCTTGACTCTAGCAAAAAAGCACAGATATCCGTGCTTTTCGTTTACTCTTTTTCATTTTTATTCTCGGTCTTGTCTTCTTCTCCAGCGTGATTGACTGCTTTTTTGAATTCTGAAAACATTTTACCGATAGATTGCCCCAGTTCGGGCAGGCGTTTTGGTCCGAAAATAAGCAGGGCGCCCAGAACAATAATGATTACCCCAGGTACTCCGATATCTTTTAAAAGTCCCATTAATTTCTCCTCGTTGATTTTCTTTGATAAATGATGCGGCTAAGCAAGATGCTGACTTCATAGAGCAAAATCAAAGGCACTGTCATAGATAAGTCGCTGATAAAGTCAGCCGGTGTCAGGACAACTGCTAAAACCAGCAAAATGAAGTAAGCGTATCGTCTATATTTTACCAAAAATTTCGGATTGAGCAAACCGATAGAAGTCAGAAAGTACACAAGAACTGGCAGCTCAAAAAGGCATGCAATCGGAATAGTGGTATGAAAGACGAAACTAAGATAATTCTGCGCTGTCAGTCGTGTCTCAAAGAGGCCCTCACCTAGCGATAGCAAGACCTGCAAAATAGCTGGAGTCACAAAGTAAAAGCCAAAAGCCAGTCCCAGAACAAAACAGAGAAAGGTAGCTGGGATATAAGCGAAAACAGCTCGTGCTTCATTGGCTCGCAAAGCTGGTCGGACAAACTCCCAGACCTGATAAACCAAAAATGGCAAGGTCAGGGAAAAAGCAACCAGACTAGCCAGACTGATATAAATCCAAAGGATATCATCCGGCCCCAGCACCAGCAGCTTCTGCTCAAAATTACTAGTCAGCCATCGATAAATATCGGCTGAAAAGAGCAAGCCAACCAGAAAAACCACGAAGAAGCAAGCCAATACCGCTAGAAAACGCCGTCTGAACTCTGTCAAATGCTCAATCATAGTCTGCTCTTTTTTATCCATGCTGCTGCTCGCTTTTCTGATTTTTAAAGCTAACATAAACGACTAGCAGGATAAAGAGGGCCTGACTAACTACCACTTCTAGGCTAGGATAAATCCCCATCCAGTCTACTGTCACAAAACCATTGATTAAGTGCGTTGGTAAGATATTGGTCAGCTGAAGAGCATGGATGCTGACACCCAGCATTTTAAAGGCCAGGGCATAGATTAGCCAGGTCAGCCAGAAGAAAATGCTGTGTGGCTTGAGAAGACCAGACGCCTTGCTCATGATAAAGGCCAGCGAGACCAAGGCCAGAACAGCCAAGCCGATTCCCAAAAGGAAATCAGTCATAGTGATGCGCGGCAGAATTCCTGCATAAAAGAGGATGGTCTCAGCCCCTTCACGGAAAACCGCCAGAAAGCTAAGAGCAAACATGGAAAGAAAACTGCCTGTGGCTGTTACAGCCTTCATTTGGCTTTCCATGAAGTCATTCCATTTCTCGATAGATGCCTTACTGTGCAGCCAGATACCAACCAATATCATCATGGCGACAGCGAAAATTCCCACTGCACCTTCGATAATTTCACGATTGGATCCCGAAGCAACTGCTGGGAAAAGGAACTGCAGCAAAGCTGCAATCACAGCACTGGCTAGAACCCCGCTCGCTGCGCCGGTATAGACCCATTTGAGTCCTTTTTTCATCTTGGAAGCTTTCAGAGTTGTTATCAAAGCCATGACAATTAAGAGCGCTTCTACACCCTCACGCAGCAAAATCAGCATAGCATCAAAGAAATGATAGGAAGCTGTCGTGTCAATCTGTGACAGCTCACTAATCAAGGATTCTAGCTGCTTTTGATACTTCTCTTCGCTCCCCTTGACCATAATAACAGGCGTCTGACTCTCTACCTTGGTATAAAGTGAAGGATTGTTGACACTGACATCTCCTTCTATCGTTGGCCAAATGGTGATGAACTCTTTCATCTTGGCAGCGGCCTTTTTATCATCTCCGCTTTGAAAGAGACTTAAGGCCTCCTCTAGGAGCTTAATCCCATCTTTCAGCGTCAGATTGCCAGTAGTTTCTTGGACTTTCTCGCCTTTGACAAAATTATCAATAGCGGTTTTTAAATCATCAAAAGAAGACTGAATCATATCAAAGTCAGTAGGCTCCGTCTCAATGGCGCTGCGCAGAAATGAAATGGCTGTTTCTACCTTGCCGTAATGGGCTGTGCTGTTGTCTCGAACCACGCTTTCATTGGTAGTCCAGGTGCTATTCATCTTCTTGTATGCTTCTCTTGTCGCTTCTAAATCCTTAGTGCTAATAGCCTTTTGTAGATTTTCAAATTTTGGCTCTAACTTACTGAGAAGCTTCTTTTTCTCAGCCTCTAAGTCGACTGGATTCTGCTCTTTCTCAAATTTCAAGAGGGCCGAAGAGATTTGTGTCAGCTTCTCCTCCGTCACCTGACCCGATAAGTCTAGTGCCTTACTTACCTCTTGTCCCGCTGCTGAGTCATGGTTAGCCACCTTTTCAAAGTCAGTCTTGATCTCTCCGACTAGCTGCTTGGCTTTTTCCTGGTCCTTCTGCTTGACGGCAGTGCCAGCATCAGTAATTTTGACGAATAGACTGCTGTAGCTATCATCCGCTAAAACCGGCTTAGCCAAAAAGATCAGCAAGAACCCCAAGACAAGAAAGCTTTTATTCAAATAATTTTTGACCAAGGTATTCTCCTTTTTTCACTCCACCAAAGCAAGCAAACAAACCACTACCGATATGCGTGACATATTCATTCATCTTATCTTGAGCGCCTAGATTAGTTAGAACTTTGACAAAGCTGTCTGGATCTTTCTGGAAGGAAAGAAAGAGCAGGCCTGTGTCGAACTGACCAGTACTTTCATCAATCCCATCCGAGTACGAGTAAGACCGGCGGTATATGGGCTTATCAACTTCCTTGGCCAAACGTACATGTGAATCTTCTGGCAGCAAGTCCAAGTCAACCTCGTCAAACTCGTCTTTCTTGCCAAAAGGCGCTCCGCTATCTTTATAGCGGCCAAAAGTGTTTTCCTGCTCCTGCAGATTGGTCCGGTCCCAGGTCTCAAGGAACATCTGGATCCGGCGGACAGCCATGTAAGAGCCGCCCTGCATCCAGTCCTTGCTGTCGCACCAAATGACCTTGTCAAAATCTTTTTCCTTGGTCACATTGGCCGTGCCGTCCTTAAATCCAAAGAGATTACGAGGCGTTGACATCCGGTCTCCGATAGCAACAAAGCCTGACTGACTCCACTTCATGGTGATGGCATTTCTCCCTTTGCGAACCAGATTGCGGACTGCATGAAAGGCCACCTGCTCATCATCTGCACAGGCCTGGATGACAATATCGCCACCCGTATATTTTTCTTTAAGCTGCTCCTTTGGAAATGGCGGCAAATCCCGAAAAGCCTTAGGTCGTTTGTCTGACAAGCCCATTTTTTTCAGAAAAGAGGCTGAGACACCAAAGGTCAAGGTCAGTCGATAAGGGTTGAGACCAACAGTTTCTCCAGTATCCGTTGGCGGCAAAAGAGCATTAGAATTATCTTTTTTGACCAATTCTCCATCTACCAGCTTCTCACTATAGGCTGTCCAGTCCTTGAAAAGCTGAATAATGGTCTCCCTATCTGTCGTATGCAAATCCAACACAACAAAGTAGATATTCTTCTGCATCGGAGTTGTGATACCCGCCTGATGTTCCCCGTAAAATCTGATTTCTTCCTCACCGTCAGCGAATTTCTTATCTTCTTTCCCCTGATTAGCGAAAAAAGCAGATGCACCAGAGACACCCAGTGCAAGACCAGCGCCTCCAATCCCTGCTTTTTTAAGAAATTCACGACGATCCATCTTTTTATTAAACCATTTTTCGTCGTTTGTCATATGATTACTCCCCGTTTAGAATGACTCCCATTTGTGAAAGAGGCTCACCCAGTTTGGTCACAGCTTCTGCCAGCTCCTTGGTGTCTTCTTTTGTCAATTCTGTATAGAGCTTGTAGTTTTCAGAGTCAGTCATGTGCTTGTCTAGGAGACCGTTGACGTTTTTAAACTCAAGTTCCAAGGTCTTGACGAGTTTCTCGTCCTTATCCTTAATCAATGGCTTAAAGAGCTCAAAAATCTTTTCTGCTCCTTCAATATTCGCACGGAAATCATAGAGATCTGTATGAGAGAAAACTTCTTCCTCACCTGTAATCTTGCTGGTTGCTACTTCATTGAGCAAGTCAACAGCACCTGTCAGCATCATATCTGGCGTCACTTCAACCGTTGCGATTTTTGCTTTTAGCTCCTTGATATCGTTGACCAGCTGATCAGCATAGCTTTCAGTGCCCTTGGTTGTGTTTTGCTCCCACATGATTTTTTCGATGCGGTGGAAACCAGACCAGCCTTCTTCGGTCTTGTTTTCATCCACATAGTCGACTAAGCGGAAGTCAATTTTAACATCTGATTCACCAAAGCTCTCAGCAATCGGCTCCGAGCGCTCGTAGGCCATACGGATAAGCGGATATTGCTTTTTAGCCTCATCAAGCTTGCCTTCTTTAAGGGTGTCACGAAACTTCTCCGTATCTGTCAGGAGCTGATCAATTTGTCCTTGGACAAACGTTTTGTAATCCGCTGTCGCCTTGTCCAATTCTTTCTGATTGACAGCTGTTTGGCTGCTGGATGCTTGACTGCTTGAGCCAGTCTTGTTTGAAGTGTTGTTGGCTGCACAGCCAGTCAGTAAAATTGCCGTTGAAAATAGGACGATGCCAAGTTTTTTCATGGTTACTCCTTTGTTTTCTCTCCTAGATAGAGATTATTCCTGTAAATTATACCAGTTTTTTTTTCATATTTCAATAAATTGTCTGACAATTTAATCAAAAACTATATATTAAGACCATTAAAGCAGCTCTTCTTTGATTTTTCCGATTTCCGTCTTTTTCAGCACCAAGTAAATCGTATCTCCCAGATAGAGGCGCGTGCTGCCATTGACCGTTTGAGTCTTTCCCTTGTGGACATTCATGGTAATCAAGACCCCATCAGGCAAGTTTAGCTCATGCACCTGCCGACCAGCAATCTTTTCAGAAACAGGGATTTCAATTAAAGTAGTATCTCCTTGATCCTCGATACTGTCTGGCAACATTTTTTCCAGCATGGCTTCATAGACTGGTGCTCCTTTTAGCAGATCCATGATAATGTAAGCAGTCAGAGTGACCAGTCCCAGCGGCATGAGATTACGGATGTCACCGACCATCTCTGTGACCAGAATCATGGCTGTCAGTGGAGCCTTAGAAATGGCACCGAAGTAGCCACTCATACCCAGAATAATGAAAATCGGAAATTGCTCCTGAGAAATCAAACCTAGCTGCAGACAGACCGCCCCCATTGCTCCGCCCAGAAGTGAACCCAGAGCAAGGATAGGCAGAAAAATGCCACCTGGCAAGCCGCTTCCATAACTTAACATACTCCAAAAAAATCTCAGAATAAAAAACAAGAGCAAGGTTCCCACAGTGTAATGACCAGCAGTCAAAGATAAAATCAACTGATTGCCCCCGCCCAGCAAGTGAGGCAGGAAATAACCAATCGGAAGAATCAAGGCAAAGGCCAGAATAGGATAATAGGCTTCTGAAATCCTAAACATTCGCCCAAAAAACTGGTAAACCAGCTGAATGTTCAAAATGACTTTCTCATAAATAAAGCCTGACAAGCCCAGCATCACCCCCATGACTAGGTAAATCCAATACTGCTCCAGTCTCATAACTGGAATATTATCCGGCATGTCCAGCACTGGTGTTAAGCCAAACATGGAGAGAGAGACAAAGTTAGCGACTAGACTGGCCGCCAGCGTAGAGACCCAGAAAAAGCGTGAAAAATGACGGTAAACTTCTTCTACTACGAAAAGCAGTCCTGCGATTGGTGCATTAAAAGCTGCTGCTAAGCCTGCCGCCGCACCACTAGCAATAAGCGCTCTCTCCTCAACGGCACTCAAATTCAGAAATTTAGAGACGCCTTTGCCGCTCATAGCACCCAGCTGAATACTTGGTCCTTCTCGCCCCAACATCAGACCGCTAGAAATGGCTAAAATCCCCAATACAAACTTCTTCCAGAGAACACTCCACCAAGAAAGCGACATCAGACCTTTCAGCTCTGCTTCGACCTGCGGAATACCTGATCCCTTGATATTTTTCTCCGACTTTACCCAGCGAGCATTGAGCAAGATGATGAAAGCATAAAGGAACACCAAGGCCAGCAACCAAAGCATAGACTGCTGACTCCTTTGGTAGACATCCTGCACTAAATGAAAGATTTTTTCAATCAGAAAGCGGAAAATCCCGACTACCAGTCCAGCAAAAATCCCAACTAAGACACCTCGCAAAACCTGGGAAATAATCGAATGAGTTGTGAAATTAAATTCTCTCTTGATGTCGTCCTCACGTGAGCTAGCATCTTTTGCCATTCCCAATCTCCTCTAAATAGTTACTTTACCAATATTCTAGCACAAAGCAGGACTGATAAACAGATGAAATATAAATTTCTTCTTTCAGTTTTCTTCTTACAGGCTCTACAAAAAAGTCTGGAAATTTATTCCAGACTCATTTTCTTATTTTGCTTTCAAAGCTGCTTGAGTAATGTAGTTGTACGGTTTGTTGAAGTGTGGCAAGAAGAAGAGGTCCAGCAAGGCCAATTTATCAATTGTAACCTTTTCCTGAATAGCCAATGAGAACATGTGAATACCCATAGACATATCTTCTCTAGAAACCATCTGAGCTCCAAGAACTACACGTGTATCCTTATCATAGACAATCTTAATTGTAACATCATGGTGCTCAACCTTTTCAAGGAAAGTTGGTTTTTGAGTATCTTTAAACTCAACCACAGCTGGGCTGTAACCAAAGCGTTTAGCTTTTTCTTCTGTCAGACCAGTTGAAACCATCTTCAAACCAAAGATTTCGATACCGTTAGAACCTTGAACACCGTTAGACTCCAATTCATGACCGCAAGCATTATGAGCTGCTACGATACCAGAGCGTAGGGCATTAGAAGCCAAGGCGATGTAGTTTGTATCGTTGATAGAATTATCGTAGACAGTCGCACAGTCACCGATTGCATAAACATCTTTGATGCTAGTTTCTTGTTTCTTATCCACCAAGAAAGCACCATTGCGGAATGTTTCCAACTTGCCAGCGCCAAGACCAGTGTTTGGTCGGAAACCAACCGCCAGAACAACCATATCTACATCATAGCTAGCCTTATCTGTTACAATGCGTTCTACCTTGCTTTCACCTTCAATAGCCTGAACAGTTTGACCAAAGGCTAATTGAACACCATTATCTTCAAGATTTTGACGCATCATTTCAGACAAGTCGTGGTCATAGTAACCCGCCAAGCAAGTATCCACAACGTCGATCAGAATCACTTCTTTACCAAGGCGTTTGAAGGCTTCTGCCAACTCAACCCCAATGTAGCCAGCACCTACTACTGCCACACGTTCGATATGTTTGCTCTTGTCTTGCAATTTTTCAATAACATCTGCAGCATTTTGATACAATTTAACAAACTGCAGATTTTCCAAGGTTGACTTAAATTCGCGACTGTTAGAATCCATCTCAGCACCTTTAATCGGAGGCAGAATTGGCTGAGAACCTGTTGCCAAAATCAATTTGTCATAAGACTCTACATGCTCTTTACCGTCTACAATAGCTGTAACTTTTTTTGCATCATAATCAATTGACTCAACTGGTGAATTCATATAAACTTTTGCGCCTTTTGCTTCAAAAGTTTCTTTATCTGCATAAAAAAGTCCATCTGGCTTGCTGATTTGCTGTCCAATCCAAAGGGCCATTCCGCATGCCAAGAATGAAATGTTTGAGTTTTGGTCAAAAATAACTACTTCGTTTTCTGCACCATAATTGTCCAACATTGTATTAATACACGCTGTACCTGCGTGGTTTGCACCAACTACAACGATTTTACTCATAAGAATAGTCCTACCTTAATTTATAATTTACTAGAACAGTATATCATCTCCTGTGAGCGTTTACAAGAAATTTGCTCGAGATTTTCAAAAATTCTTATACCGCCTAAAAAGCTGTACTACTGCTGCCTAATCGCTTCGAAAATACTGCTTTTTATAAAAGTTAATTTTCTGAAAATATAACAATTTTAAGATTGTGAAACCGGTATCTTTTTGATATAATAAGGTTAGAGAGGTTAATTTTAGAAAGGTTGTGATAATGTGGACTTTGCTTCTTGCTCACTTCATTTGATGGGGAGTTCGATTTGCATATCTCTCTGTCATGAGCGAGCGGAAATACTCTTAGATGAGGCGGTCCAACTGCTTCATCTCTATAAAAATCGCTTCAGTGCCAATGATGAAGACTCTGAACTTATGAGTATCAATCATCTGGCAGGAATTGAAAGCATCTCAGTTCATCCAGAGCTTTTTGAGCTGATTGAGCTGGGGAAATATCACAGCCAAGCAGAAGGCAGCCACTTAAATATCACGATTGGCCCTCTCGTCCAGACCTGGCGGATAGGATTTTCAGACGCCCGTCTCCCAAGTAGGGAGGAGATTCAGCAAGCTCTAAGTCTGACCGACCCAAACTTGCTTGAGTTGAATCCAGAAGATTGTAGTGTCTTTTTGACTAAGAAAGGCATGAAGCTGGATTTAGGTGCCTTGGCTAAAGGCTATATCGCTGATAAGATTAAAGACTATTTGCTGAGTCAGGGAGTGACCTCTGCTCTTATCAATCTTGGTGGCAATGTCCTGACAATTGGGCATAATGCAGTCAGCCAGCGTGCCTGGCGAATTGGTATCCAAAATCCCAAGCAGCCTCGCGGCAATCACTCAGCTATACTAGCGGTCACCAATCAGTCAGTGGTCACATCAGGAATCTACGAGCGAACCCTTACAGTTGAAGGGCAGAACTACCATCACATTCTGGATCGCAAAACAGGTTATCCTATCGAAAATCAATTGGCTAGTCTGACCATTGTTTCAGACAAGTCGGTAGATGGCGAAATTTGGACAACTCGCCTATTTGGTGAAAGTCCGACATCAATTCTGTCCCAGATTGAACAGCAGACAGGGATCGAAGCATTGATTATCACCCAAGACGATCAGATCTTCTGTAGCTCAGGACTTTTAGAGCAGATAATTCCTGCTTCTTAATTATTTGCTACCTCACTATGCGGTAACTCTGTCGCTCTAGCTTTTATAACTAATGCCCATTTAAAAACGCCCTCTCTTTCTTCTGGTTTTTACCTGCCTCAAGAAAAATAAATGTACACATGAGGGCTCTGTATCTTAATTTCAGAAAGGAAATTTTATGTTAAAACTTATTGCAATTGTTGGAACAAATTCTAAACGTTCTACAAACCGGCAACTTCTTCAATATATGTCTAAGCACTTTGCTGATAAGGCTGAAATCGAGCTGGTAGAGATTAAAGATATCCCAATGTTTAATAAACCTGCTGACAGAAACGTGCCTGAGTTGGTATCAGAAATTGCCCAAAAAATCGATGCAGCAGACGGAGTACTCATTGGAACACCTGAGTACGACCACTCAATCCCGGCTGTGCTCATGAACGCCCTAGCTTGGCTTTCTTATGGTATTTATCCACTGCTGAACAAGCCAGTCATGATCACTGGTGCTTCTTATGGTACACTTGGCTCCTCTCGTGCCCAGTTGCAGCTCCGTCAAATTTTGAACGCTCCAGAAATCAAGGCAACTGTTCTTCCAGATGAGTTCTTGCTTTCGCATTCTCTTCAAGCTTTTGACCAAAGCGGAGACTTGGTAGATCTTGACGTTGTCAAAAAGTTAGATGCTATCTTTGATGACTTCCGTATCTTTGTCAAAATCACTGAAAAATTGCGCAACGCACAAGAATTGCTTCGCAAAGATGCTGAAGAATTTAACTGGGAAAAATTGTAAGATAGGAGACCGAAAGAATGAAATTTGTTGGAATTGTAGGATCAAACTACGAACAGTCATACAACCGAAAATTATTGGAATTCATCCGCCGTCAATTCAAAATTAAATTTGAATTGGAAGTCTTAGAAATCGATGAAGTCCCAATGTTTAACCAAGATGAAAAATGGGATGAAAGCTTCCAATTGCGTTATTTGTATAACAAAATCACACGTGCAGACGGTGTCATTATCGCAACCCCTGAGCACAATCATACTATCAGTGCTCCTTTGAAGAGTGTCTTAGAATGGCTCTCTTATGAGGTTCATCCTTTCGAAAACAAGCCTGTCATGATTGTCGGTGCATCATACTACGATCAAGGAACTTCTCGTGCTCAAGTTCACCTGCGTAAAATCCTAGACGCTCCTGGTGTCAATGCTTACACCCTTCCAGGCAACGAGTTCTTGCTGGGCAAAGCCAAGGAAGCTTTTGACAATGATGGCAATATCACCAACGAAGGAACTGTGAATTTCCTTGAAACATGCTTAGATAACTTTATCAAATATGTAGAGGTCGTTTCAAAATTGAAAAAACCAAAACCAATTGAACCTGAAGATTTAGACTGCGGAAAACCAATCGCTACGACAATTACAGAAGTTGATCCAGATGATCCAGAATGGGTAGAAAAGGTCGCTGAAATCACTGGCGCTGTTTCAGGCGATACTTATGTCAAACTTGACCATGGTATCTTGACAGTTAACCAGATTGACATGTTCTTGAAGGCTATGCCGTTTGAATTGACATACGCTGACGATAACAACCAATTCCTTTACTACAACAACGCCCACCAAGACCCAGACACCATGTTTGCCAAACGTGTGCCACCTCAATCAGGTAGCCGCATGTCAACTGTTCACGGCTCTCTTCCACCAGCTCGGATGAAGAATGTAGAGTGGGTTATCGGAACACTTCGCAACGGAAACCAAGAATACGTACGTACAATCGTCCCAGGTTCACCTGCAGGCGTTATCAATACCCACAACTACCAAGCTATGTACTATCCTGACGGATCATACGCAGGAATCAATGAAATCGTCTTTAATTTCCAACCATGGCTTGACTGGTACTTAAAAGAAACTGGTCAACGTTTGGTTGGAGGCAGCGGACAATTTGCTCCTGCCGGAGGTCATGGAGACGCAGACGCTACTTCTGGTGCTTCTGATGCTGGAGGCGATGGAGGTCATGGAGACGGAGGAGCCGATGCGACATCAGGTGCTAGCGCTTAATTACCTTTCAAACTAAAAAGAATGGATGATAAGTCCATTCTTTTTTGCTTTATTTCATTTCTTTGAAAGCTGCTTCTGCATCAGCATTACTGATAGCGCCAAACTGGATTTTACCGATTTTCCCTTGACTGTCAATGAGGATTTCAGTTGGGATGCTACGAATCTGATAGGCTTGGAAAATTTCTCCCGAAGTGTCAAATAGAACTGGTACATCTTTATAGCCTTGTTCTTGAAACCATTTTGGGAATTCCTCGGCAGATTTCTCTCCTTGGAGACCTGGTGCTACAACTGTCAAGATTTCGAAATCACGGTCCGTTTTACCAGCTAACTCGACCAATTCTGGCATACTCTTCTTACAAGGTCCGCACCAAGAAGCCCAGAATTTTAGATAAACCTTCTTGCCTTTATAGTCAGAAAGTTTGACAGTTTTTCCATCCATAGACTGCAAAGTAAAGTCGGGAGCCTTTTGACCGACAGCTGCTTGGGTGACTGTACTTGTCTGAACAGCCTCACTAGACGAGCTGCTGGTTGTGGGCATAGTCATAGGCTTATCCTCCTGCTCCGAGCAGGCCGCCAAAAAGGCTACAGCTGACACAGTTGCTAATAACGTAACGAATTTTTTCATATTTCTTTCTCCTTTTATCCAAAAAGTCCAGACAGGGCGTTGAGCTGTCCTAGCATCAGCAGAATTCCCATCAGAATAATCAGGGCTCCACCGATTTTCTTCATCAGGCCCATATAAGGCTTGATTTTATTAAAATACTGCATAACAAAGCTAGACGCCAAAGCTAAGATTAGGAAAGGTAGGGCCATTCCTAAGGTGTAAATCAAGGTCAAAATTGCTCCCTGAAATGCACCATTCCCACCCGAAGCTGCTAAGGCTAAAACTGAGCTGAGAATCGGACCGATGCAAGGAGTCCAACCAAAACTAAAGGTAATCCCTAGTAAGAAAGCAGACCAAAAATGATGCTTCTGACCGTTCTTTTTGAAAGTCAAACTCTTTTGAATCTGTAATTGGCGAATGTTAATAAGCTCCATTTGATGCAGACCCAGCAAAATGATGAGGCCGCCCATCACATAACGAAAGGTCGAACTGTAAATAATAGTTCCTAAAAATCCAGCCCCAAAACCTAGCAAAAAAAAGACTGTTGAGATACCCGCAATGAAAAAGAGTGTTCTAACCATTCCCTGCCAAGCAAGCTCTCGGCCGAATACTTTCAGGGTCTTGACCTCCTTGTCATCCAATAAAATGCCAATATAAACCGGCAATAAGGGAAAAATACAAGGGGAAAAGAAGGACAAAATACCCGCTAAAAAAACTGAAACAAAAAATAAAGGTGACTCCATTTACTCTCCTCTAACTCCTTACCTAGGATATTCATTCATTTATCATTATAAATGAATCTTATGGATTTTTCACAAATCCGCTACGGTAATTTTCTGGTAAACATAATGTGACTAGGAAAATAGAAAAATTCGCTTGATGAACAGCAAAACTAGTGCATTTTTTTCAAACAGTAAAAAGCCGGAGAAGATCCTACCGGCTTGAATAATTTACAACTTAATAGACCTAATCATCTGTAACTAGCGGCAAATACAGACTAATCTGGGTAAATTTATCTGATTCGGACTGGATTTCCATATGGTAGTCGTCTCCGAACTGCAATCTTAAGCGTTGATCAACATTTTTCAGACCGACACCACCTAAGCGAAGGAGAGTCGCATCCATAGAGGCGTTGACATCAAAGCCTCGGCCGTTATCATAGATAGACAGTATCAGCCGCCCCTCTTCTGCTACCGATGTCACCCGAATCATGCCTTGTCGGTCAATTTCCTTGATACCATGGTAGATGGCATTTTCAACCAAGGGCTGGAGTACCAGCTTGGGCAATTTATAATCAGCTAGAGATTCATCCTCTTCAATCTCATATTGGAGCTTGTCACCATAGCGCTGCTTCTGGATAAAGAGATACTGACGAACGTGGTCAATCTCATCTTTGAGAGCAATCTGTTCATGTCCTTGATTGAGCGCCAAGCGGAAATATTGAGCGAGTGATTTTGTTACCTCAACAACACGTTTGCTGTCATTAAACTCAGCCATCCAGACAATCGTATCCAAGGTATTATAAAGGAAATGGGGGTTGATTTGAGCTGAGAGAGCTCGGAGCTCATAGCGGCGGACATTTTGTTCTTCAGTCTTGACAGCTTCCATTAGCTGTTCGATTTGATCCAGCATTTTATTGAACTGCTGAGCCAAGTCAACCAACTCTGGAGAACCCTTAGCTTCCGCTCGCAGATTTGAGTCGCCTGCCCCAATCTTCAGAATAACAGCTTGTAGATTCTGAAGAGGCTTAATCCACAAACGCAGGACAAACCAAATACCAGTCAAGCACATCAGGAGTGCTAAAACGCCCATTCCTATAAAAGAATAAAGCATCTGTGACTGAAGCATCTGTAATTGCTCTAAAGAGGCAACGCCAATTAAAGTCCAGTCGCTGTCTGCGATATCAATCTGATAGACAAAAGCCTCTTTCTGGTCTGCGTAACCATCCTTGACCGAGATATAGGACTGCATAGCTTTCATTTCCTGACTGGAGGAGTAAACACTTTTCTTAGGATGATAGACAAATTCATGCTGGCTATTGACAATAAAACTAAAGCCTTTCTTCCCTAGCTGAAGCCGATCCAGATAGGCTTTGAGACTCTTATAGCCAATATCCAGACGCAAAACACCGAGATTCTGCCCTGCTTCATCCACCACTTCCTGAGTGACAGAAACAACCCACTTCTCCTTCTCTGATGACAGAGATTCCTTGCGAGCAGGGGTCAAGACAGGCATGGCTTTGGTATGAACAGCTTCCTGATACCATTTTTCATTCATCATATCAGAAGATGTCTGCATGCTAATTTGAGAATCTGTTGAGACCACGCGCCCGTCCTTGGTAACCAATACTGCCGACACCAAATCCGGATCTGTCTCAATAATGGTTTTCATCAAAGCCTGTACTGACGTTTCGCTGCTTTCTTGATTCTGAGCAAACTTCCGAATCGTTTCTTCCTTGCTCAGTGTGGAGGTGGTTTGTTTTAATTTTTGCAAATAAGAAGCAATGAACTGCCCGCTTTGCTCCATACTATTACGCGTCGTCCGCTCTGTCAGCTGCCGAATAGTCCCCGAGCTAGTCTGATAGTAGAGGCTTCCAACAAACCCCAAGAGTAAAAGGACCAGCAGAAAAATATAGACAATCAATTGGATAAGAAGCGGATATCGTTTCATTTCTCCTCTCCTTTTTTAAACTGCCGAGGTGTCAGCCCAACCACCTGCTTGAAGCGCTGAGAAAAATAGTTCATATCTTCAAAACCTACCTGCTCTGCTATTTCATAAATCTTCAAATCTGTAGTCAGGAGTAAGAGTTTTGCTTTTTTCATCCGCTCTTGGATCAGATAATCTTGAAAGGGCAAGCCTAGTTCTTTTTTGATAAGAACGCTAAGATAGGACGGACTAAAACCCAATTGGAAAGCTAAACTTTTCAGACTTAATTCTGAATCAGCTAGACGCGCGTGAATAGCCTCTTCCAACTCAGAGCGCTGTCCCTGATCAACCAAGTTTTGAATCTGGGCTTTTTTTCGTTCCTTATCAAGCTTAGTCTGCACCTTGGCCAACATTTCCTCAACATCATCTTTGGAAAATGGCTTGAGAAGATAGTCATCTGCGCCTAGTTTAATGGCGGTCCGAGCATAGTCAAAATCATCATAGCCCGTCAGAAAAACGATATGGCACTTAGGAGCCTGGTCCCTGACTAGCTTGGCCAGTTCGAGGCCGTTCATCTGTGGCATGTTGATATCGGTCAGCAGGATATCAGCAGGATTTTCCTGAAATTTCTGCCAAGCTTCTATTCCATTTTCAGCCTGGGCAATGACTTGCATGCCAAACTGTTCATAGTCTACCAAGGACGCAATCCCCTGTCTTACCAGATACTCATCCTCTACAATCATAATTGAATACACCAGATTCAACTCCTTATTTTTACTGGATTTATTATAGCAAATTTTCAATCAAAATGCTCTTAAACATAATCCAAAAGATAACCGTAGCCCTTCTCCTCCATTTCAGCTTTGGGAATGAACTTGATTGACAAACTATTAATACAATAGCGTAAGCCGCCCTTGTCCTTAGGACCGTCTGTGAAAACATGGCCCAGATGGGAATTTCCAACCCGACTGCGAACTTCTGTCCGTGTCATGTTGAAACTCTTGTCTTCTTTGTAAGTTGCAACATCTGGACTGATAGGACGGGTGAAACTCGGCCAACCACAGCCTGAGTCAAACTTATCCTTTGATGAAAAGAGAGGCTCTCCCGTCACCACATCCACATAGATACCAGCATCGAACTTATCCCAATAGCGGTTAGAAAAAGCCCGCTCTGTGTCATTCTTTTGTGTAACTGCATATTCTTCTGGCGAAAGCTTAGCCTTAATCTCTTCATCGCTAGGCTTAGGATAACGACTAGCTTCGATAACTGGGTAAGCAGCTTGATTGACATCAATATGGCAATATCCATTAGGATTCTTTTTTAGGTAATCCTGATGATAATCTTCTGCCTTGATAAAGTTTTTCAGAGCTTCTTTTTCGACAGCTAAAGGCTTATCGTATTTCTTAGCAACCTCATCAAAGACCTGATTAATGGTATCTAGATCAGCTTCATCCTTATAATAAACGCCTGTCCGATACTGGGTACCCTGATCATTTCCCTGCTTGTTTTTAGAAGTTGGATCAATGATGCGGAAATAGTGAAGCAGAATTTCTTTTAGCGAAATTTTCTTGGCATTGTAAGTAATGTGAACAGTCTCAGCGTGACCAGTTTGAGAGACCAATTCATACTTGGTCGTGTCACCCTTACCATTTGCATAGCCTGATACTGCATCAAGTACACCTGGTACTCTAGAGAAATACTCTTCTACACCCCAGAAACAACCACCAGCCAGATAAATCTCCCTCTTGTCCTCTTCCTTGACATCTTCTGTCTTTTGTTTGGCTACCGCTTCTGTCTTGCTCATTGAAGCTTTCTTAATCTGTTCAGATGACGATTGCTTACCATTCCCTGCAATCACATAGACCAGTCCAAAGCAGACAAGCAAGCCAAGCAGAACCAGAAAAATCTTCCATTTACCTTCCATGTTCATTACCACTTTCTACTTGACTTCTTTCAGTGTTTTCTCAATATCTTCCTTGCTCATGTAGCCAATATGTGTCTTGGCAAGAGAACCGTCGCTGCTTACGAATAGAGCAGATGGATAAGAGCGAATCCCGTATTCTTTCAGCAATTCTCCCTTAGTATCCATGAGAACCGGGAAGTCTTTGTAGTCTAAAGACTTGTACCATTCCTTGAAATCATCAGCAGACTTTTCTCCATTAAAAGTCGGAGACACTACCGTCAGAACAACATAATCTTTTCCTGACTGCTCCTTAGCCAAATCATTAGTATCTCCAAGAGTGGATAGACAGATAGAGCACCAAGAAGCCCAAAACTTTAAATACACTTTCTTGCCTTTGAAATCAGACAGCTTGTAGGTCTTGCCATCTACTCCTTGCAGACTAAAGTCTTTGGCCATCTTGGTAGATTGCTCAGAATCAGCTTTTGTTTCCATATTGCTTTTATCACTTTTAGAAACTTCCGAGTTCATCTTCTGATTTGAACAGGCTCCCAAAAAGCCGACACAAAGCAGACTGATAGTCAATATTGATAACTTCTTCATCGTTTTCTTTCCTTTCAAAATAAGGAGAAAGTCGACAAAACTGACGACTTTCTTTCCTATGGTGGAATTCTTATTTGTCAGATGACATTTCGGATGAATCTTTCATGTCATCCTTCATGCTTGAATCGCTTGATTTCATATCATCTTTCATATCAGACTTATTGTCAGACATCATAGAAGAATCCTTCATATCATCCTTTTTCATTTTATCATCAGACATGCTGGAGTCTTTCATATCCTCTTTCTTCATGTCGTCTTTTTTCATATCATCTTTCTTCATCATGCTGCTGTCATCCGTCTTCTTCATATCAGAATCTGATTTTTGATTAGAGCAGGCAGCTAGGACAAAGATACTAAGTGCAGCAATTGTAAGTGTAGTGATTTTTTTCATGATGTGTCTCCTTTAATTATATAATTTTTATCCAAATAATGATGCTAAAGCGTTTAGATTTCCAAGCATCAGCAAAATTCCCATGAGAATGATGAGTGCACCGCCGATTTTCTTAAGCGTTCCCATATAAGGTTTGAGTTTCGCAAAGCGCTGTAATACCCAGCCAGAAGCCAAAGCCATAGCTAGAAAAGGAAGTGCTAATCCAAGTGTATAAACCAACATAAGCAAACCTCCCTGAAGAGCGCCGTTACCGCCAGAAGCAGCAATTGCTAAAACAGAACTCAGAACAGGTCCCACACAGGGCGTCCAACCAAAGCTAAAGGTGATACCCAAGAGAAAAGCGTTAAGAAAATCACTTCTTTTACTATTCTTTTTAAGTTGGATGCTCTTTTGCTTTTGCAGTTGCTGGATATTAATGATTTCCATCTGGTGGATTCCCAGTAGAATGACAATCCCGCCCAGAACGTAACGAAACCAAGGGGCATAGAGGACTTGCCCTAGCGCGCCAGCTCCGTAGCCTAAAACTAAGAATACAGTTGATAAGCCAGCTATAAAGCAGAGCGTCTTAGCTAGACCATACCAGGAAATGTCTTTTCCCATAAACCGAACCGTTTTCGGATGTTCTGTATCCAGCAAAATCCCCACATAGACTGGCATCAGCGGTAAAATACAGGGCGAGAAAAAAGAGAGAATCCCCGCCAGAAAAACAGAAATAAAGAACAAAAAACTTGTTGCCATTTCAAAAACCTCTCTACCAATTTCTGACTCTAGTATAAAATAAAAATCTCCCTAAAAATAGAGAGAAAGATTTGAAAAAACTTGAATTTGATGTTATCTTTGCTAAATCAAGAGTTAAAAATGTTTATCACTTATTGTGGATTTATGGTAAGTTGAGAGTAAATGTAAAAGTGCTTCCTAGGCCACACTGGCTTTCGACCATTATTTCTCCACCCAGCTGATGAGCCAACTCACGAGCAATAGCAAGGCCCAGACCATGCCCACCTGTCTTCATATTACGAGAAGTTTCCACACGGTAAAGGCGTTTAAAAATCTTATCCAAATCCTCAGAAGCAATACCCCGTCCTTCATCCTTCACACTGATTGTCAAGATTTGATCAGTTAATTGAGCCACTATCTCGATTTTAGTTCCAGGGTCGGAGTACTTAAAGGCATTATTTATCAAGTTGACCAAGATACGGGAAAGTTTATCGTAATGGCTCTTAATTTTTGCTGACTCGGGATACACTTGAATGTAGATGTCCCGCTCCTCCCGCTCAATCAATAGTTGAAATTCACTCATGACCTCAATCAATAGCTGGTCTAGAAACACTATTTCAGCTTCTCCATCTGATTCTATTCGAGGTTGGGCATTAAGAGTCAAAACACCCAATTCTTCCACCAATTTATTCAAACGCTCTGTCTGACGGCTAATCGTGGTCAAGTAATGAATCTGCTCCTCTTCTTCGATCACTCCATCTAAAATCCCCTCCACAGTCGCCTGAATAGAGGTAATGGGAGTTTTAATATCGTGAGAAAGCTGGGCAATCATCATTCCTTTTTCTCGTTCACTTTCATCAAGAGACTCAAACGTTTCTTGCAAATTATGCGACATATCGTTAAAAGCCTGACCCAACTCTTGAAATTCGATAGGGCCCTTGGCGTCAATCTCTGTACTAAAATCCTTGTCAGCAATATTCTGAGCCTGTTTTTTCAGATGCCGAAGGGAAGAAAATACTGGCGATAAAAGAAAGAGACTGACTGCCGCTCCTATAAAACTAGCAATCAATGTCATTCCAACTAGGAAATATATCTCGCTTTTTACAATCAACATTCGCTGGACTGCCCAGAAAACGAGTAAAATCGTTAGTAGGCTAGAAATTAGGTACCCTACTAGAATGTAACTTTTTAATTTCATTTTCCACCTCGTGATCTTTCCATTTTATACCCAAGACCCCAGACAGTTTTGATGGCAGGAGTGTTTGAGCTGGCATACTTGGTCAATTCCTGTCTCAGAGCATGGATATGAACATTAAGTGTATTGGTATCATCTACGAAGTCTTCCTGCCACACCTTCTCGTAAAGCTCCGTCTTTGAAAAAACTCTCTCAGGATTACTAGCTAAAATCCAAAGTAGTTCAAAGGACTTCACTGTTAATTCCAAAAAATACTCCCCGATACGAGCCTCATGAACCACATGATTCATCATCAAGTCACCGAGCTCAATTTGTTCGATCTCACCTCCACGATGAAGTCGGCGCAAAATATTATTGACTCTTAGAACTAGCTCGCGTGGGCTAAAAGGTTTGGCTATAAAATCATCTGCTCCTAAGCTCAACCCGTAAATTTTGTCTTGCTCGCTGGTCTTAGCCGTTGTAAAAAGAAAAGGTTGATCAGGTACTATATACTGAACCTCACTGATAAAGTCATAACCGTCCATATTTGGCATCATAATATCCGTGATGATCAGGTCAACAGATTTCTTTCTGAAAAGATCTAATCCCTCCACGCCATCTCGAGCCACTAAAACTTGGTAGCCAGCCTGCACAAGATAGCGCTTTTTGATATCCAGAATATCCATCTCATCATCAACAAGTAAAATTGTCTTTCCCATTGCCAATCTCCTCATAAAAACAGTGTTATACTGGCTTTAGTATAACACTATTTTTAGTAATTTTTAAATAATTTGAACCTTACTTAATCTTTTTGTTTTTCTTTCAAACCTAGAAAGCCAAGAATTCCTGCCAAGGCTAGCCCGAAGAAACCAATTGTTGCTGTAGAAGTCTGGGCTTCACCAGTTTTTGGTAACGAAGGCTTATCATCTTTTTTCACCATATCTGCCATCGGATTAGAAGTGGGATGTTTCTCCTTCAGATCAGCTGTATGGTGATCCACTTCTTTCATACCCTTAGCTGTACTCATAGAATCTGTTGTAGAAGGTTTCACATTCATTTGTTCTTGTTGATATGGTTGTGCAGACATTTCTTTTCCATACAGCCGAATTATTACTTGACGAGTCGCGATAAGATTTGTCAAATCTGGTTTACCATCTTTGGCACCATAGACTTTGACAGTCGCTTGGTAATCATGAGTGCCATTAATGCGAAGTTGGTCAAGAAGGGCTTGTCCGTCTTTACCTGTAGTATTGCCGTTCAAATCCACTTCGTAGAAGTATTGACCTTTCGCTAAGCCTTCAAGTGGCAAGAGGGCTGGATTGTTCGCTTTGCCATTGTCTGACCAAGGAGCTTTGTCAGAAGATTTGAGTAAGAGACGTGTCAACATGCCGTCTCCACCGAAAGCTTCATACGGAATAACTTGATTAACACCTGCCAAGAATGGACCAGGAACGTTTGCCTTTTCTAAATAGCTAGCTGGAACATCAATATGGTCTTTAATATTTTTGGTGACTGAGTCTTTGACTGATTCTTTTGAAACAAGGACATTTAAACTAACAGTTACATTTTTTGTTGCTACAAGATTAGTCGAATCTGGTTTACCATCTTTAGCACCATAGACTTTGACAGTCGCCTGGTAATCATGAGTGCCATTGATGCGAAGTTGGTCAAGAAGGGCTTGTCCGTCTTTACCTGTAGTATTGCCATTCAAATCCACTTCGTAGAAGTATTGACCTTTTGCCAAGCCTTCAAGCGGCAATAGAGCAGGATTGTTCGCTTTGCCATTGTCTGACCAAGGAGCCTTGTCAGAAGATTTGAGTAAGAGGCGCGTCAACATGCCGTCTCCACCGAAAGCTTCATACGGAATAACTTGATTAACACCTGCCAAGAATGGACCAGGAACGTTTGCTTTTTCTAAATAGCTGGCCGGAACGTCTACCGTGTCCTTAGTATTTTCTTCAACTCCTTTTCTAACTTCATCTGGAGTCGTTACCGATTGAGAAGTAGCCGCTTCACGATCTTGGTTTGAAACTTCAACAAGAGTTGCCACCGGTTTAGCTTCTTCTTTTTGATTGCTAACTTCTGCCATAGTCTGTTCTTCTTTTGGTTTTACCATTTCTTCCTTAGGAGCTAGGCTAGACTTATCTAGAGAAATAGTTTCATCAACCTCTTCCTTAGGAGCTGACTGATTTGCAGGTAGAGCCGAATCCATTTCTTCTTTTAAAACTGTCTCTGGCAACTTATTCTTTTCTAATAATGACGAATCTTCTTGAAGAACTTTAGTAGGAGTTGAGGTGAGATCATCTGCATGTACGGTATTTGGTTGACCAACAAGCAAAAAGAAACCACTGGAAACAACGACGGAAGCCACACCCACACTTAAACGACGAATTGACCAGCGGGTATATTTTTGATTTGAATTGAATTTCATAAGATTCTCCTTTAGGTTTGTTTTTTTATGACTTTAGTATAATCTCCTAAGATTAAAAATGGTTAAGAAAAAGTTAAAATTTTTCTTAAATCTATCTTATAAAAGGATTATATTGTCCTATTGCTCATAAAAAAAGCTTGAATTCCTTCGCCATAAATTCCCTACTATAATTGACAATGAGTCAAAAAAATCCACCACATTGTGGCGGATGTTATCTATTAGCTCTCCATCTCAAAACGCTCACTCTTCTGCTTGTTGGGCAAAAAGAGAGAAAGTAGGATTCCAACTAGAGCTGGCACCAACCAAGGCAATGAAGCCTGAGCAAATGGAAGGGCATTTACAATATCACTTACCTTTGTAATATGGAACTGCTGCCCAAGAATGCCCGCAAAGGAAATCAGAGTCACTGCTGCTACCGTCAATTGCATACCGATTTTGGACAGTGGCAAGAATTTATTGACAATGACAATCAGTACGATAACAATGGTAATTGGATAGAGAATTTGCAAGACTGGAACAGAATATTGGATAATGGCATTGAGGCCAAGATTGGCAATCGCAAATCCAATCAAAGTAAAGACCGTTGCGTAAACTTTATAAGATACCTTAGGGAAAGTTTTATGGAAGAATTCCCCAGTCGATACAATAAGTCCTGCAGTTGTTGTAAAACAAGTCACAGTAACCATAGCTGCAAGGAAAATCTGTGCTGTAGGCCCAAAGATAGCCTGTGTCGCCTGCGATAGGACATAAACACCTGGATTGCCTTTGGCAATAATCTCAGCTGGAACTGGAAAATGATTGCCCAGAAAAGCCAAACCAATATACATGGCGCTAAAGCCCAACGCTACCATCAAACCAACAATCCAGATGGTTGAAACATATTCCTTTTTATTCTTGAAACCTAGCTGGTTAAGAGTTGTTACTGCGATTACGCTGAAGGCCACGGAAGCTAAGGCATCCAAAGTATTATAACCTTCCAAGAACCCTTGCCCAAAAGCTGACGCAGAATAAGCTTGCGAAGTCTGCTGAGGTGTCGTTGTTCCGTATTTCAAAGCTCCTAGAATAACTAAGATAATAATCAAAAATGCAAAGACAGGCGTCAGAATACGTCCAATCCGATCCAAAATCTTAGATGGATTCAAAGAAATCAGATAAGCAGCTGCAAAGTAAAATGTCGTGAAAACAATCAATCCTATACCGGTCATATTTTTAGACAGCATAGGAGCGATACCAACTTCATAGGCCACCGTCGCAGTCCGCGGAATAGCAAAAAAGGGCCCGATTGACAGATACAAGGCTACAAGATAGACAATAGCGAACCAAGGCGCAATCTTCTGAGAAATCTCGTGGATATAGCCCTTAGGATTGAGAGTTCCGATAATCAAAGTCAGCACAGCAAGCCCAACTCCAGACAGGACAAATCCTGCAATAGCTGGCCAAAAATGCTGGCCAGATAATGTTCCAAGTGAAGGCGGGAAAATCAAATTCCCAGCACCGAAAAATATTCCAAATAAGAGCAAGCCTGTTAAGCCACCTTTTTTAATCACGGGAATCTCCTTTAATTTTTTTCATGCTTTATCAGTATATACGGAAATAGCCTGATACGCAAGATTTTTGAATTTTTCAGAATATTGATTCAAATCAAAAGAGTATATATGATTTAAATCGAATTATTTATCCGGAATTTTGCGTAAAATCCTCACTTATCCACAGATTTAAGGCTTGTTTTAAAGTAAGATAAATAAATTTGTTTTAAATCGTATAATTTACCAACCTCTCTTTATTTTTTTTGATGGTTCACTTTCTTTAAACAGATATACTCAACTATTGCTGAATGCGAGAAAAATACAATATTGTCCTTCCTGATCCAAAACAAAATAAAAGAGATTTTTCATAGTAAAAAGGTTGAGACATCCTATCTCAACCTTTTAAAAATGGCTATAAATCATTTAGCAGTCTTTATACATCGCTAAATCTTCTGTACTTAATTTCGAATTCAAAGAAGTTCTTCTCTTGCAGCATATGGAAAATATCTCGATAAGCCTCCTCATCAAAATGATGTCCCAAATACAAGATTTCAAAGCTTAACCCTTCATATTCCAGAAAGGCATTGGTCGTTCGAAAGCCATTACGCTTATAGAAGTCCATACGTGCTTGACGTTGCTCTAAATTGTCACATTCTTCATCGACACGTTCTACCTCTAGAACCATGGTCTTTTGATAAAACTCTGTCAGTTTATGAATAATTTCTCCCCCATAGCCATGGCTGCGAAGGTGCGGCATAATCGCAAAGAAGCTGACATAGAACATTTTTTCGTTATGAACTGCAAAAGCAAAACCTACAAATTCTTCCTCATTGTAGAAGGCGAAGAAATGAGACTGCTTATCGTTTGTATAACGAAGAAATTCGCTGATAGGAACCCTTTCCTCTACAGGAAAAGCTTCGCGATTTAAGGCCTCAACCTTATCCAAATCAGGAAATTCTGCTGTAATAATTTGACTGGTTAAAGACATTGCTACCTCACTTTGCTTATATTCTAGCAGTTATCAAATGATTTAGCAAACCTTTTAAACTTCTTCCGCTTTTTTAGAAAATTGACTCTGGTAAAGGTCATAATAGAATCCTTTATCTGCCAAGAGAATCTCATGATTGCCTTGCTCGATAATCTGACCATCCTTGAGTACCAAAATCTTATCTGCTTCTTGAATAGTCGACAGACGGTGAGCAATGACAAAACTGGTCCGACCCTGCATGAGTGTCTTCATAGCCTTTTGAATCAAGAGCTCAAGCCGTGTATCGACAGATGAGGTCGCTTCATCCAAAATCAGAATCTTAGGATTTGCCAAAAGAGCCCTCGCAATCGTAAGCAACTGCTTCTGACCTAGCGAGATATTGCTGGATTCTTGGTTCATTTCCATGTTGTATCCGCCTGGCAAGGTCCGGATAAAATGGTCCACATTAGCTGCCTTGGCTGCTTCTACAATTTCTTCATCAGTGGCTTGCAGATTGCCAAAACGAAGGTTATCCTTGATAGTCCCTTCGTAAAGCCAAGCATCCTGCAGCACCATACCGAACTGTTTACGGTAGTCCTGACGGGACAGATGTTGTATATCTTGCCCATCAACTGTAATCTCGCCTTTGGTCACATCGTAGAAACGCATAAGAAGATTAATCAGCGTGGTCTTACCAGCACCAGTCGGACCAACAATAGCCACCATTTCTCCAGGTTTGACTTCCAGATTGAAATTCCGAATGAGTGGCTTATCTGCCACATACTGGAAGTCCACATCCTTGAAGCTAACCTGACCTGTCAGATCTTGATTCAGCTTTTCTGTCCTATCATTTACTTCATCTGCTTCGTCCAGCACTTGGAAAATTCGGTCCAAAGAAGACTTGGCACTCTGAAGCTGACCTGCCAGCTGAGTCAGGTTTTGAATAGGCTGGTTAATCTGCCAGACATATTGAACAAAAGCCTGCATATTCCCGACTGTCAATCGCCCAGCAATAACCTGAAGACCGCCCAGCAGAGCCAGTAAGAGGTAGGTCAGATCCGAAATAACATTCAAAACAGGCATCATCAAACCGGAGATAAAGCTGGCTTTAAAACCTACTTTCTGCAGCTTTTGCGTAATTTGTCGAAAATCCTCCTGCGAACTTTCTTCTCTGACATAGAGCTTCAAGATATTAAAACCTGTCAGATTTTCCTGAACAAAGCCATTCATAGCCCCCAGTACATCTGCCTGCTGTTTAAAGTAAGGTTGCGATTTCTTCACGATAAAGCGGGCACTAAGGTAGGTAATCGGAATCGAGATTACCACAATTATACCCAACTGCAGATTAAGCACCAATACCATGACGATAACCAAGATCAGAGTGAAGACTGCATTGATAACCTGCAGAAAGGACTGCTGCAAGGCATTTGAAACAGCTTCGACATCGCTGGTAAAACGCCCCAGCAAGTCACCAAATTGATGCTTGTCAAAGTAAGAAACGGGGATGCGATTAATCTTATGGCTAAGTTCATTGCGCAAGTCACGAATGGTAGCCTGCACTGCATTGGTCATAAAGTAATTAGAATAGTAAGAACCGATTTCATAAATAATCGCCCGCACAAAATACAAGACCATGACCCAGCCAACATAGGACACATTAATCTGGGCGCCAGCCACACCTTTAGCCATATCCAGCAGATTATTTGTCAACTCTGTAATGGCTAGACCTAAGACAAAGGGCTCGACGACGCTCATAACGACGCTGAGGATTTTGAGGAAGATAGCAAAGGCGACTGCAAATTTATAAACTTTTAGGTAGCTCCACAGACGAGCAAAACTTGATGTGTTTTTCATGTCAGTCTCCTTTCTATTCCTCTGTCAAAGCTTGATTTTTCAGCTGAGAATCCGCAATTTCACGATAGATATCATTGGTTTCCATCAGCTCTTCGTGATTCCCGCGTCCAACGATTTCGCCTTGATCCAGAACAATAATCTGGTCAGCGTCCATGATGGTTCCTACCCGTTGGGCTACAATCAGCACTGTTGCTTGACCTGTCACTTCCTTGAGACGACGACGAAGCACTGCATCCGTCTTGTAATCCAGTGCAGAAAAAGAGTCGTCGAAGATATAAATATCCGGCTTTTTGACAACCGCACGGGCGATAGAAAGTCGCTGTTTCTGCCCACCGGATAAATTGCTGCCTCCCTCAGCCAGATGAGTCTCAAAACGCTCTTCCCGACTCTCGATAAAGTCCTTGGCTTGAGCAACATCAGCCGCCTGACTAAGCTCTTCTTGGCTGGCTTCTTCCTTTCCGTAGCGTAGGTTTTCTGCGATAGTTCCGGTAAATAGCAGAGCCTTCTGTGGGATAAAGCCAATCTTCTGACGCAGTGCCTTCAGATTGTATTCACGGACGTCCACACCATCCACTAAAATCTTACCTAGTGTTACATCGTAAAAGCGTGGAATCAGCTGTACCAGCGTAGACTTACCAGAACCAGTTGAACCGATAAAGGCAATAGTCTCGCCCGGCTTAGCCTTGAAAGAAATATTATGCAGTACAGGACTCTCTGTCTCACCTGGATAAGCGAAGGTTACATTGTCGAACTCCAGATAACCCTGCGTATCTGTCTCGGTTATACCATCTTCATTAGGATTGATTGAAATAGGCATATCCATAACTTCCTTGAGCCGCTGGCTCGATACTGCCGTCCGAGGATACATAGTAAAGAGATTGGCCAAGAAGAGGAAGGACAGCAGGGCGTGAAAGCTGTATTCGATAAAGGCAACGAGATTCCCGATTTCAAGACTGCCGTCCCGCAAGGGGTCTAGGGCAAACCAGACAATGGCCACAATCATCGCAATAATAATCTGCACAAAGAGTGGCTCTGTCAGACCAGTCAGCTTAAAGAGCTTATTGGAGTTTTGCGCATAGACCTCATTTTCATCAGAAAAACGCTTCTCTTGAAATTCCTCTCTTGCAAAAGCTCGAATAACGCGCAGACCAGTCAGATTTTCCCTCACATACTGATTAATCTTATCAAGGGTCTTCTGCTGCTTTTCAGACAAGGGCTTGGTTTTAACCGCCACATAAATGACCACGACAGCCAAGAAAGGCACTGAAACAGCTACAATCCAGGCTAGAGATGGGCTGGTCAGAAAAATCATGAGAATACTGGACAGCATCATCATGGGAGTAATGACACCCATTTTAAGGGTTTGCTCCGCAAACTGCATGAGTACAAAAGCATCCGAAGTCAAGCGCGTGACCAAAGAAGACACTCCAATCTGCTCATACTCATGATGAGAATACTCTTGCAGCTTGGCATAGAGATCATTGCGCATATCCTGTACCATGGTCGTCGTTAGCTTCCCAGCCGCATAAGCCAAAACAATTCGCCCCAGCACTCCTAAGATAATAACGCCAAACATGACCCAAGCCCAGAAAAAGAGCCGGTCTGTCTGCTTAGGATTGATTCCCTCATCAATCATCCGAGCCAGCACCGTTGGCAACCCTAGATTGACAATCACAAAAAAGATTGCCGCGACAAAGTCCAAGACCAGCCACTTAGGATATCTCTTCAAATAAGACCAAATGTATAACATAAGTCCTCCTTCACCATCTATTCAAAAATAACTCACTATAAAGCACCCAAGTGCTTTTAAAACACAGAAAAGAGCGCGCAAATGCACGCCTTAATACAAATATTATATCAAAAATATGAAAGAGCGTAAAGGTCATCTCAGACTTTTTTCTGCTTATTACCAGCCTCATCAATGACTGTCAGCAGCAAATTACCCGAAAGCAAACTACCTACAGTTTTAATTGCATGACTTATATAGAAAAACAAACCTAGTCCTCACTAGGTTCGTCATTTTTTATCTGTAAGAAAGCTGGACTCTAAGAAAAATCAAATCTCTTCTCCCAACTTGTCAGACTTGCAACTTTGCAGTCCATTTGACATACTCAAACCAATCACTTCTGGTTTTCAAAGATTGATGTTCTGAAATCATTGGTTTGATCGAGGTAAGCTTTGAAGACTGCTTTTTTAAGCTTGTGTACAGCACTGTCATGTTCTGGTTTATAGCCACTCCAAGAATACCAATTATCGTTTGCATCTTTGAGAACTGCTTCATCCATCAAGGTTTGCAACTCTTCTACAGTGCTTATAGTCTTGGTAGCATAACTTGTCCATGGTTGTCTTGTATCATCAAATGTGACTTTGTTCAGGCTGTCGAACTTGTTCTTACGTTCTTCATACATAGCCTTCTTAAACTCAGTCCAATTATTAAACTGACCATTGAAGACCTTGCGTAAAACTAAGTCGTCTGTTACCAAACCTCTGGTCTTACCATAGATACTGATTGTTTTCCCGTTTTGCTTAGCATCATCTTCATACTGATTAGAGATATAAGGGACCATACCATCTTTGAAGCCTTTGGCTGCCAGAAGTTCATAAGCCATACGCCGTCCCATAAGATCTCCAGGCGTTCCTTTTTCACTGCTTAAAGCAGAATAAATCGGAGAGAAGAGTTTAATCGTATGGTAGCCATTTCTTTCTACGTCGCCGTTTTTGTACTCACGAGCTGAAAGAATGTCATTTTCAATGAGACTGTCGAATGAGTTTAATTTTTGCGCATCCGCCATTGTAATATTTTTTATCACATTCGTTGCGTAAACATCATTTCCATCAGCATCTCGAACATATTTATTCTCGACTTTTCTCAGAGCGTTCACTTTCTGCACATCGGACAGATGGTTCACGATTGACATCCCTTCTAGGTACTCCAACATATAAATGACATCAAACATGTTATGGACATAGTTTTTCAAATCATCCGCATCTCTGAAACGTTTAGTTGGATCAAGGACTTGCAAACGAGATTTTTCAGTCACATCATTCTTGTCATATTTGAGAATTGAGTTGACCGTGATTGTCGCATCATCTGGATGATCCGGTGCTTGCAACAAGCCCTTGGCAAAGAATTCTGGACCAAGTCCGCTTCTTCTTCCATATCCGCCAAAATAGATCTCATTATCAGAATCATGCGTCATTTCATGGGTATAGGTAATGGCTCCGTCCTTGTCCAGCATACGATAGCCCATGTAGTAAACACTATCACCAGTAGCATAGGCACCATGCTTATTGTGTACGACCTTGTTTCCAACCGGCCCAAAGAAATACTTCATAGCTGGATTAGAACTGTCAAATTGTGCCTCCGCTGTAGCCTTGCCGACAGTAGTATCATCACCAAACTTATAGGCATCATAGAGCAAGATATTTCGATAGAGCTTTTCACGCCCTTGCTCGTCTAATATTCTATACCAATAATCATAATGATCGCGTTGACGTTTTGCGGTTTCTTGGGCATTATCCTCAACAAACTTATTGAGTTCTGCCCCTGCTCTGTGCTCATTATTTCTATATCTGTCATAGGCACCAAAGCCAAGACTGGATATAGTCGATATGACAAAGACCGATCTTTCAGGCATTGTCAGCAAAGGAAGGACCATATTTCGGTATTTCCAAGTGTTGCTGGTAATTCGATCATACACCCCGATAGAATACTTGCTGCCAGCCTGCTCTTGTTTGACCCTCACCTCATCAATAGCTGATTTTTCTTCAACGATATAAGCCTTGGTTTGCTCTTTGAACCATTGATTATTTGTTTTGTTTGGTAAAAATACCTCTCGGTAATTGGCAAGCATGCTAAACAAATCTTTTGTTGCATTATTGTTTGCTAGGCTGATGCTATAGGCATCTACGTTGTTCTTGGCCAGAAGATTGTTAAAGCCAGATTTACCTAATTCAATGATCGTGTCTAGCGGTGATACGTTTCCTTTACCAAAGAAATCCATATGGTACATAACTAAGTCTTTGACATTCACATCGCCGTAGTTAAAGTTGTACCAGCGTTCTAAATAAGTCAGACCTAGAAGCAATGCTTCCTTATTGCGTTTGATTTTATCTACGACGTAACCATTAATCGTTTGATTTTCGCTGGCAATGACTGCATCAGCTGACAAAAGTTTTTCCAGTGTATTTGCTAGATTTTCCTTGGTTTTTGCAAACTGCTCTTCTAAGTATAATTCCGTCAGTGAAACGCCTGAAGAAATACCTAGGGTGTTTCTGATAGACTCTGACTGATAATCGACTGCTCTCAAATCAGGCAAAACTTCATTGACGATTGAACTATGATTTTGTAAGAATTGATTTGGCGTATAGATGAGACCTGTATCTCCCACACGGTATTCTGCTAACTTACTAAAGTCAGATTGGTAGGTGAGATCTAGCTTTTCAGATGAATGATCTTTATAATGAATCAAGAGCTTATTAGCCGCCTCTTTATGCGAAGCAATATCTGTAATCACTTCATTATCCTTCATCATGACTGCAGATAGGACTTCTTTTTCAAACAAAGTGCTATCTTCTTTTACCAGATTACCGTATTTGACAATGGTTGCCTTATTATAAAACGGCAGTAATTTTTCTATATTCTTATATGCTAAAGCTCGACTGGCTTGATAGTCTTCAACCTTAGAAAAATCACTTTCTTTATTAGTGCTAGTCAGCAAGGTTTGGACAGTCGGTACAGAAAGCGGGTTGATTTCAGATTTCTTACTTGCGATTTGAGAAGCATCAAGGATTGTTCCTCTCTCTTCGAACGATTCCTTGGTGACAACCTCATCTTTTTCAAGAGTCACTTTGTAGACTCTGTTGTCCTTATTGCTATATGAGTCTGTTATCCTCATTCCTCGATAGTGATAACCACTAATCGCATTCCCATTCATAACATTGACATCGCTAAGAACATTATGCAATCTTCCAGCATGTCTCTCTTCGCTAGAATCTCTATCCCACAAGTAGCCAGCCACACCAGCAACACTTCCAAAGCGTTTCACATTATTAATGTTGCCCTCGGCATAACTATTGCTGATAAGCGCATCTTTCTCGACAAGACCTGCAAGGCCGCCGACAGTTTGGTTGGTGCTATCCGCATTTGATGAGATGGTAATTGTAGCTTTTGACTTATCAACTACTGCATTGATGCCAGTCAGTTGACCTACTAATCCTCCGATATTGTATGGAGACCTCGTTTCATAGGAGTTGATAATTCTTCCCTTGAAACCACTATTCGTAATCTTAGAATTATCAGCCTTCCAAACCAAGCCACCAATGCCACGTTCACCAGCCAGAACACCGTCTACATGGACATTGTTAATCCTTGTTGCATTATTCGCTTCATTTGCAAGGGCCCCAATGTCAGATTTCCCTGAGATATTTACATCTTTAAGAGCCAGATTTTCTACAGTAGCTCCACTCAAAGTGTCAAATAAAGGCTTCTTCAAATTATAAATAGCATAATTTTTTCCGTCTTTGCTGCCAAAGAGCTTACCAGTAAATCTACCCTTTATATAACTGCTAGCTCCATTTTCTAGTTCGACCTCGTTGGCATTCAGACTAGCACCTAAATAATAGGTCCCTCCAAGATCATTATTTATAGCTTGGACCAAGTTACTAAAGGAAGTGAAGTTTGTGACTTCTCTCTCTGCCTTTTTTGCTAGATAGAAAGTAAAATTGTCCTCGTATTTATTGTCGACGTCCTGTTTTAATTTTTCAGCACTTGCTGTAATTTTATAAACCGGCTGACCATCTTTCGTGCTATCGACTATTGAAGAAATCGGCAAGAAGACATCTTTAAATTTAGATGATTTCACCTTCACAAAATAATTCTCTTGATTGGTTGGATTAGCATCCAGAGAAACGTGCTGCTTGTACTTCCCATCCGTTAGACTATACAACTCCACGTCAGATACATTTCTTAACTCGATATTTTTTTCTGGTTCTTGCTTCTGCTCTTTAGGCTCTTGAGCTTTTTCAGTAGGATTTTCCGCTTCTGGCGTTGCTGGTTCGATATTTTCAGTATATTCTTGCGGAGGCTCTACCTGCTCAGGCTCAACAATCGCTCCAGCTTGAGATCCTGTGTATTCAGGTAATGAAGCCACTTGTTCAGGTTCAACGATTGCTCCTGCTTGGACTCCTGTGTACTCTGGTAATGAAGCCACTTGTTCGGGTGCTACTACTGCACCTGCTTGAATTCCTGTGTATTCTGGTAATGAAGCCACCTGTTCAGGTTCTACTACTGAACCTGCTTGAGTCCTCGTATACTCTGGTAAAGGTGTAGCTTGTTCAGGTGACACTACTGAACCTGCTTGAACACCGGTATATTCAGGTAATGGAGTAACTTGCTCAGGTTCTACTACTGAACCTGCTTGAGGTCCTATGTATTCAGGCAATGGAGCTACTTGTTCTGGCTCGACTACCGCGCCTGCTTGAGGTCCTGTGTATTCAGGTAATGAAGAAACTTGCTCAGGTTCTACTATGGCCCCGGATTGGATGCCTCCAATCTCCGGTTCAATTTGTTCAGGCTCAACGATGGCTCCAGATAGTGTACCTGAATACTCAGGCAAAGAAGCCACCTGCTCGGGCTCAACGATTGCACCGGATTGGACGCCTGTGTACTCAGGTAATGGTGCGACTTGCTCAGGTTGAACCAAGTTAGAAGTTACTGGTTTTTCACTAGGTGCTTCAAGCTTTTTAGTGCCTTTTTCCACTATTTGAGGAGTCGCTTCCTCTATTTTAGTTGAAAGAACCTCTCTTGAAACTTCCGCATTATCTACAGTAAAAATTCGAACGACTTCGATTTTACGGCCTGGTTTGCCTTCTTGTTTTACTCTTACAGTCCCCTCGGCTAAATCCGGATTTTCTTGTATTTGTTCTTCATAGGCTATCTCAGTTTCAACTGTCTCTTCTTTGTATAATAGTTCAGGCTTAGCTACTCGGCCAGACAAAACTTCATCTTGAGGCTCAATTGTATTGACACCAAGAGTTTGATTTTTCAGCCCATTCTTATCGAAAGAAACAGAATAATCTAGCTTCTTATTTTGGTTTAAAGCTTCTTTATCTAGATTAGCATTCTGCTGATTATCAGTAATTTTATTGTCTAATAATTTTTTAATCGATTCGTCTTTTATATAGCCAACATAGGTATAGCCCGAAATCTCATCCGGTGAAGGCAGACTTTCCCCAGCCGAGACTTGATATTCCGCATTATACTTTAGCAAGATCCCATTTTCCAGTGCATCGACAGATAGTATCAAACCTCCTCCGACACTAGCACCCACCAAAACAGTCAATAGGAACTTGCTTTTAACCTTTCTTTTTGACACAAGAAAAAAAACCAATCCTATCGTCGTTAACAGACCAGCCGTCATCATAGTATTGGAATTGTTACTGTCGCCTGTATTCGGTAAGGTTTTTGATCCAGCATTTGAGTTTAACCTGTAGACAAGATAGTAAGTCTCCTCATTGCCTTCAGGCATTTTAGGAAATTCACTTACAATCAACTCCTTTTCTTGCGGAGTTATTTCAGTATCTGTCACGTATTTATAGTGTACATTCAACTTTTCCTGTGCCTGAACAGAGTCAACCCCAACGATAGACACAAAAAACAAACTAGAAATAGCAGCCGAAACAAGCCCGACAGCTAATTTTCTAAAAGCAAAACGAGTTTGCTTCTCCCCAAAAAACTTTTTCATAAAATCCCTTTCAAATTATTCTAAAAAGAATAACAAATCCTTTAAACCAGAGAATGAGCAACCGTAAGCCATTGCATTCATTCATCTGAATCCCCCTAATAAAAATCTCCTAATCAACAATCTCATATAACTTTTATTTTATTCATAATATCTCCTAAATCGCAATAATCTGTCTAAATTATATCATAGAATCCTATTTTTGGTTAGCGTTTTAACATAAAAATGATTTTTGGATACAAAAAAACCAAGTCTTTCGACTTGGTTGATTTCTATGATTGGAAACTCTATTATTTAAGAGTAACTGAAGCGCCTGCTTCTTCCAATTTAGCTTTAAGTTCTTCAGCTTCTGCTGCAGCAACGCCTTCTTTGATAACGTTTGGTGCACCATCAACAAGTTCTTTAGCTTCTTTAAGGCCAAGACCAGTGATTTCACGTACAACTTTGATAACGCCGACTTTCTTGTCGCCAGCAGCAGTCAATTCGATATCGAATGAATCTTTAGCAGCGGCAGCTTCACCAGCACCAGCAGCAGCTACAGCTACAGGAGCAGCTGCAGTTACACCAAATTCTTCTTCGATAGCTTTTACAAGGTCGTTCAATTCAAGGATTGAAGCTTCTTTAATTTCAGCAATAATGTTTTCAATGTTCAATGCCATTGTTATTTCCTCCAAATAATTTTTAAATTTATAATATTTTTTCGTAGCTAGGCTACGCTGCGTAGCTTAAGATTAAGCTGCGTCTTCTTTGTTGTCTGCAACTGCTTTGACAGCAAGTGCAACGTTGCGAACTGGCGCTTGAAGTACAGAAAGGAGCATAGAAAGAAGTCCTTCGCGGTTTGGAAGAGTTGCAAGTGCAAGAATCTCTTCTTTTGATGCGACAGCGCCTTCAATTGCACCACCTTTGATTTCAAGTGCATCAGCGTTCTTAGCAAAGTCGTTCAAGATTTTCGCTGGAGCAACAACATCTTCGTTAGAAAATGCTACTGCAGATGGTCCAACAAAAACAGATGCCAAGTCTTCAAGTCCAGCTTTTTCAGCTGCACGACGCAAGATTGAGTTTTTGATAACTTTGTACTCAACTTCACTTCCACGAAGCTCACGACGAAGAACGGTATCTTGCTCAACAGTCAAACCACGAGCGTCAACAACGACGATAGATGCAGCAGCTTTCATTTTCTCAGCAACTGCGTCAACCAGTTCCGCTTTTTTAGCAATAATAGCTTCACTCATTTAGTGTTTCACCTCCGTAATTATTTTGCTTGGGAATTTTCCAAAAGAAAAACGCGCCCAAACCTAGACACGAAAGTACAATACGCTTCTTTTTACATGATACGTTTTGTCCTCGGTAGGATCTTTATGAGTCGAGCTCCCCTACTGTCTTAGGCAGTTTTTTCAAACCATTGATAATTATAGCAAAAGAAAAAAAAGATTGCAAGCTTTTTATACAATCTTTTTAAATTTAGTCATTATTTTCTGCAAATTTCTTACTTGACTAATATCTACTTCTTTCCCTTAGTCGTATGTTTCGAGTTCAATATAATCAAAGTTCTCTCTTAAATAATCAAATAAGGCGTCTTTATGAGCATTCTGATTCATTCCAATAAACTTTCGCAACTCATCTGTCCGGAGTTCAGATTCACTGCCATCAAGGTACCATGCAGAAAAATGAACTCGTCTTACCTCACGAAAACGGGAAAGACGAAAAACAGACGCCTTCATAAATGCACCTATCTTAGAACATTCTGGTAGGTAGGCAATATCAAATGTCCTGTAACAAATGAGATGATCGCCATAAACCAAAACTTGCAAATCTTTGTCAAGGTAGTCCGCATCATTAAGATTTTGCCAGTCTTCCTCAAGCTCAGGGTAACAACCTCTCAATTCCTGAATATTACTGTTTAACAAAAGATTATTTTTTATCATTCTATAGATAGACTCGACTAAACTCATATGGATCCAAATAAAGAAAAGAATAAACATAAAATTATCACGAATCATATCTAGCCAAAATGATAATCCTTCTTTTAATGTATAATAAATAAAACTACACGAATATAAACCAAAGAAGATAGCACTTATTACTGGACCAATCATCATCAAAATTCTAGCTCTAAGCGGCGAAAACTCAAATCTTTTTCCCACTTCCCACAGTTCCTCCTAAACTCAATTCTTTATCTCCTTTTATATCGCATTCCCCCTCTTGTGTATGTAACTTTGTTTATCATAGAAAAAATTTATTCCAGTAGTTTTATGGCATATTAGGAAAAGTCTTTTTAAGCAGACTTCTGCTTTCTTCATCTGCAGGCAGCCATCCATCTTTGAAAACACGATCTTTTATCCAAAAACGATTATAGAAAAAAGTCCAAAAGAAATTAAAGGCTGTTCCAGTTGGCTTTAACAAATCTTCTGGAATGAAAAGCACAGCAATAACAAGCAAAGCGCAGAAAGAACCTAAAATAATACCAAAGTATTTCCAGTCCTTTCGAAAAAGCGGGACAAAAAAACTAAATAGTAAGGTTGTAATAGAGTAGGATGGTGACAAGGTTTTGACTTTTCTTCCATCTGGTGACTGAATAGTAATCTTATTCATAACATCTCCTTTTGATTACATAATATACCAAATTAATTTAACAAACTTCGATAATTCTGTCAACTGTTTTGCTTAGATATTAGAGATTGATAGGCAATGAACATTAAAAAAGAGACTAGAAAGTTAGTCAAAGATCGTACTAAAGAACTGAAAGGAATTTACACTTGGTTTGAATTAGACCTCTGAAGTGTAAAAATTCAAATATTTTTTCAAAAAAATACAGCCCTAAGGCTGCATTCTAATCCACGTAATTTTCTTCCTTTTTATTAAACCAAGCGTATGGCAAACCTATGAGTAGGCCACCACCGATGAGGTTACCGATAAAGGTTACGCCCCAGTGGCGTAGGATGTTTCCAATACCAAAATTTTGCACTTCCGCTGCTGCTGAGCTGAATTTCACGATAGCGAAGGAAGCAAAGTTGGCTGCCAAGTGTTCGTTAGTCAGGAATACAAACATATAAATGGCTGATATAACTAAGAAGAGCTTAGCTGTACTATCCTTGACCAAGACGAAGGAAAGAATAGCGATATTAACAAAGATATTGGCTAACACTCCCTCGAGCAGAATCAGCTCATTAGATCGAGCAAGCTTCATCTGCACAACACCAGAAATGAAACTATCTTTGCTAAGCCCTGCATAAGCAGCCGAGTTAGCAAAGAGCCAGCCGGCAATCAAGGCGCCAATCAGATTGAAAAAGGTACAATAAAGCAAAATCATTAAGGCTTTTTTCCAGTCAATCTTCTTCAAAAAGGTACCAACAGTCAGAAACATCATGTTGGAAGTCACCAATTCTGCATTTAGAAAGACAATGTAAGCCAATCCCCAAGCAAAGATGAAAGGAAAGAGAAAGCGCCCAGTTCCTGGAACGATCTTATTCGTCAAATCTGCCGCAATAGCTCCAGCACCAGTACTAAAGGTTAGAAAAGCTCCAGCAAAGATGGAACGAACAGCGTACTTGGCCTTACTTGTATCAAACAAAGCTTCTTTCTTGCGGCAAGCTGCTTCAATTTTAGGGATAAATGTCGATTCAGGCATAAAAAATTCTCCTATTAATTTAAACTATGTATAGTATATCACAAAGTTCTTTCTTTTGATAACGTTTTCGAGAACCTTTTTAAATTTTCTAAAAAAGGATTGAAAAATAACTTTTCAACCCTTAAATCCTCTTGCTAACTGAGCAATATCTTCTGGCCGTGTTCGGCAGCAACCACCAAAAAGACGCACTCCTTGATTTTGCCAAAGTTTACTATTTTCCAGCAAGCTCCGCTCCTGCTCTGGATCGTCATGCCAAGTCTTGGTTAAGCCATTATAAGTTTCGCCAGAGTTTGGATAGGTCAGAAAAGGTTTGTTGCACACTTGTCCAAGCCCATCTAATAATGGAGCAATTAAATGTGGAGCTGTACAGTTAAAACCAACTGCCAAGACTTGTGGACTTTCTTGAGCCAAATTCCCTAATTCCTCAATCTTAGTGCCATCTGATATAGCATTCTCCGCCTGAGCAACAAAGGACAAATAAGTCTCAGCCTGCGGAAATTCCTCAGCTAAAAGTCGGAGGATTGCTGCCTCTTCTGCTCCATTTGGAATCGTTTCAATAGCCAGCAAGTCACTCCCAGCTTCCAATAAAGCTTGGATGCGTGGACGGTGAAAATCTTGAAACTCTTCTTCACTCAGCTGGTAGTCTCCCGTATACTCGGAACCATCAGCTAAATAGGCAGCATAAGGCCCTACCGATCCTGCAACCAGAAGACGGGGTCGCTGCTTTTGCTCTTCTGGAGATAATCCCGTCCAGACATTTTCGATTGCCTTTTGTGCTAAGAAGACTGTCTCTTTTAAAAGATTATAAGCCTTTTCAGGAGTTAGTCCCGCCTCTATAAATGCTGGAATGCTGGCCTGATAACTGGACGTAGTGATGATGTCACTGCCAGCTCTCACATAGCTTTCATGCACATTTTGAATAATCTGAGGCTGATCTAATAGGTATTGAGCTGACCAAAGCTTACCAGATACATCATATCCCAGGCTTTCCAACTCTGTACCTAAGGCTCCGTCTAAAATAATAATTTTTTGCTTGTCAAGCAAATCTTTAAATTTTCCCATGAAATACTCCTAAAATCTACGATTAAACATAAAAAGAGGTCTCCCTCTTTTTTGTTGTCTTTATTAAAATCTATTCGCCCAGGCAGTATCGACATCCAAGATATCTTGAGTAGTGTATTGCTGACGATAAGGATTGTAAACGATATAGCCAGCTCCAGACTCATAGAGTGGTGAATCAAAGCGAGTCAAATCATATTTTTCAATAATATAATTCAATTTAGCATTATAGCTAGTATCTGTCGCATAGACACCAGTCAGGGCAGCTGTTGCATCCTGATAGGTTGGCGCATTACTCTTCCATGCACCTGCAAAATGCCCCTGCTTGAGAACCGCAACATAGTCTTGCAGAGACTCTACATAGCTAGGATATGAACGGAAACTGTCGTTGATGGTATAAGCATTTCCCTCTCCGTCATCTTCCCAAGTCTCCATATTAGCAGATTGGCCATCATAGTGACCTTTGATACCGAAAAGGTTATAATGAGGCTCACCAGACAGACCAGACTGTCCTGAACCACTTTCCAAAATAGCCTGTGCAATCATAACAGAGGCATAAAGATCATTGTCCTGTCCCAACTGACGCGCTGGCTCACCGATTTGTGAGATGAAATAGTCTGTTTGATTCATAGGCTGCTGGTCGCTATTATTGGCACTAGCAGGATTAATATGCTTTGCCAAGACAAAACCAACAGCAATCGTCGTCGTCATGATGAATAAAGCTGAAAGGATTCTCTTACCTTTTTTTGAAATTCTCTTTTTCACAGCACTTCTCCTGAATAAGATGTTAATGATACCATTGTAACATACTAAAAAGCAGAATAATAGTGCTGATAAATTACAAATTGATAACAATTAAAAATAGAAAAAGTATAATTATGTGAGTCTTATGTTTGAATAGAGCGAATTCTCAATCTGAGCCTTAATGCCTAGTTTTTCTGAAAAGATATGTTCGTATTTAGGAACGAGGTCTTCATATTTTTGACGCTCAGATTCTCGCTTAGCAGTATTCTCATCAGAATAATAATCTAAAGTTCCTGCATTTTTAGGTTTGCGATATTCAATAGAAAAAAGAAGGGAAGAATGAAGTATATCAGATTTTATTGCTCCTCCTCCGTGTACGCGATATTGGACAGCAAAATTATCTTTTCCTTCCCCATAATATGAAATTACTCTAACAAGCGTTTTTTTCAAAAACTCTTCTTTCTCTACTACATCTACAATTTTACCACTTTTTATATCTTCTAAAGTTTGGAATTCTTCTTCACTTAATCTTTCTATATGAATATCGTTGTGGATATAAAGATAGCTTGAGTCTAAGTGAGATAAACTAGAGTAGTACATCTCTCGATTACTAATATCTTTTAAAGGCTTTTTAACCAAGCGGAAAAACTGTGAAATTTCTAGATTTGAAATCTCCTTATCAAATTCTGTAAAATCAATTTGTCGGTTAATATAATCAAAAAGTATTTCACGGTAGGCATCTTGCTGATTCAAATACTCTTTATTGATTTCTTTCTTGTTATCTGATAGGCCCAAAGCATAAGCTTTTTCAAAATCAATCTGATTAATATCAGTCTTTCGCATAAATCGATAAAACACGTCAATATTTGTCTGCTTTTGATATGAACTAACGGTATTCTTACTGAATAAAGTTATAAGAAATAGACCCATAGATAATAATAAAAATAAAAATATAATTAAAGTTCTTTTCATTTTTATTCTAAACTAAGTTTTTCTGATTGATGAATATAAAGAGTTTTCAATTCTCACCTGAACTCCTAGTTTTTCCGTAAATTCATTTTCATATTTTAAAACAAGTTCATCGTATTTCAAAAGTTCCTTTTGTCTTTTCTCTGATTCATCATCTGAAAAATATGCTATATCAGAATAATCTGATGGTTCTCGATATTCAATTGAGAACAAAATAGCTGATTGTTCTATGTTAGATTTTATCGCTCCACTATATTGTCTATACTGAACAACAGCTTTGGGATTTTTAATATCTTTATAATATGATAAAACTTGTAAGAACGTTCGTTTAACAAATTCTTCTTGTTCTTGATGTTTAAGAACTTTTCCATTCTTGATATCTTTTAAAATTTGAAAATCATCTTTGCTCAAGCGTTCTACGAAAATATGATTACGAAGATAAAGATAATTTGACTTTAAATGCGACAACGTTGAAAAGTAATCTTCACAATTATCAACTTCCGTCAGAGGTTTTTGTAATAACCTAAAATATTTAGATACCTCTAGATTTGAAATCTCTTTATCAAAATCTGTGAAATCTATTTGGCTATTTAAATAGTCAAATAGAACTGTACGATAAGCATTTTGCATTTCCAAATACTCATCATTGATATTTTTTTTATCATCTGATAGACCAAATTGATATGCTTTATCAAGGTCAACTTCTTTCATAGCAATAAATATATTTTTTTCTCTTTTTTCAGGCACCATTGAGCTTCTTTTGTTACCTTGTAACATTAAAATACCTCCTATAATTATCAAAGAACTTATAAGTATAGCTAAAACCAATAACATTCTCTTACTCATAATATTTTACCACCTGCAATGAACCATCAACTATTTGAGCTGGATTTAGTTTATACTCATGTCCCCAAGAAGAAACGATAAACCATCCATCATCAGTTACACCAGTAATAGTTACAACATGACCGCCGTTAAGTTTGGTAAATTCTGTACCATCCATATTATAAAATACAGTACCCTCACTCTCTCTAACAAGCACTTCGCCTTGATCCTTATATTTTTCATAATTTTCCACTGTTGAATTGATTGGATATACACCTTCACTTTGAAAAACATCAACTGATATTCCCTTGTCTTTTAAATATCGTTCATAACGATATTCTCTGCTCTGATCAGTTGTTCCCGATCCACGAATTGAGCTTTCATCCTCTTGAGTATTGTAAGTATCAAAGAAGAAAAAAACGTTATTATGATTGTCCTGACTTGCATATAAATCTACAATAGCAGAATTATAATTCGGAATTTTTTTCCCATTTTTCTCTATAAACATTGGAAAACCAAATTTGTTTTCAAATTCTTGTTCTGTTCCTTTATAACGACTATATAAAGTATTGATTAGCGCAACATACCCGCAGCCTTCATCCTCCAATTTAGTTAGATAATCAATAACATCTTTTTCAGTTTCAATTTCAGGATGATATTTTTTAATAATATCTTCAAGTCTCTTCTTTTCATCCCTACTACCATATTTATAACTACTTAGGGGCGAACTTTGATCTCCTCCAAAGTCACCTTTAGGCATATTTTTATAGATATCTCTTTGAAGTTTTATCTTATCTCCTATTACTAATTTTTTCTTCCAACTCATATTAGTCGGAAGAAGAAAGACACCTCCTTGGAATTGCTTGTTGAGTTGAATTGAAGCCATACCTTCTTTGATAGCTTGGTTAAGATCAGACAGTTGATTAAACAATGAACTAGAGCTACTATCAAAAGCTAAGAGTTTATCTAATTTCTCCTGAATAACTGAGATTTGATCAGAAAGATTATTAATGCTATCTGAAATACTTTGTCTAGTTTGACTTGACATAATTTTACTGGCACCAGGAAGAGAAAGAACAGCTTCCTGAACCTGTTTAATAATCTCATAGGAAGAAATCTGCTTTTCAAGAATATCTTGATCTAAACTTTCATTGCCGACCTCACTAGTATACTTAGGATGCAAGCTAAAAATAGCTTGACTAAGTGTTTCAAGATAAATACGCATTCCATTCAAAAGAGGAAGATAGACAGACTGAGAATATTGTTTGGCACTAGTATAGCCTTTACCCTTTAAAGAATCGTCTTCACAAAATTGATTGAAGCGTTCAATAAGTAGCTGACAAGTCTTAACCTGTTCATCCAAAACACTCTTGGCTGAGGTAGACTGAACACTCATCGTTCCAATTTCAACTTTCACACCCATTGCATTTTCTCCTATTACCTTATTTATCAATCTTAGAAGCAATATCTGAGTCCATCAAATCAAAGTTGATGCCTATTTCCTGAATACAATCTGCAAACTGACTAACAGAATCCAACATTTGGCTAACCATCTGTTCTTCTTTATCTAAGTGATTATGAGCTAAAGAATTACCACTATAACGACTGACTGTATCTTTATTGGTCTTAATTTCCTTCTCAGCTGCCACAACCTTAATTTCTCTACTGTGGATAGCTGAAATTTCACTATTACTCAAAATTGTACCGCTCATTTTCTATTCTCCAAGTTGTATTTTATACTATTTTATCACAACTATATATTTTTTTCTAAAAAATTTAGTCTTATTCTATAGAAAAAAGCATCCCATTCTCCCTTTTATCCGAAAAAATTATAAGCAAGATATTTAGAAATACCAAAACACAAAAAACTTATATTTATTATTAATTCAAATAAAACCTATCATTCAATCTTGAGAGGATTTATTTTTTCCATGCAGCATAGATAATAGATTATATTGTCAAATAGTTGATTAAAAAACAACTTACTTCTGAAAATATCGGAAGTAAGTTGTTTTTTAATCATAATTTTAAACTTCAATTATCTAACTTTCAAGATCAAGTACTAAAGTTTATATCTTACTAAGAATCGCGTCCCAAGAAGCGTCTAAACCATCCTTGGTGACTGAGGAAAAAAGAATGAAATCATCATTTTTGTCAAAGTCCAGCTTTTTCTTAATGGCTGACTCGTGTTTATTCCATTTTCCGCGAGGGATTTTATCAGCTTTAGTCGCTACTAGAATAACTGGAATGTCATAATATTTCAGAAATTCATACATCTGCACATCATCTGCGCTCGGATCGTGCCGCAGATCGACAAGGCTGACAACCGCTCTGAGATTTTCACGACTGGTCAGATACTCCTCAATCATCCGGCCCCATTTTTCACGCTCTTTTTTGGAAACACGGGCATAGCCGTAACCTGGCACATCGACAAAACGCAGTTTATCATCAATGTTGAAAAAGTTTAGCAGCTGAGTTTTCCCAGGTTTTCCAGAAGTTCGCGCTAAATTCTTACGATTAAGCAGTGTATTGATGAAGCTGGACTTGCCAACGTTGGAGCGGCCAGCTAAGGCAATCTCTGGAATATCGTCTTGAGGGTAATGCGATTTATTGGCTGCACTCAGCAAAATCTCTGCGTTGTGGGTATTGATTTCCATAAGCACCTCGTTAGGCAGTTTCTAGAATAGGCTTATCTGTTCCATCTACTGCTTCTTTGGTAATGCGGACAAGTTTAACATTTTCCTGACTCGGAACTTCAAACATGACATCCATCATAGTTTCTTCGATGATAGAGCGAAGCCCACGTGCACCTGTTTTACGTTCAATCGCTTTATTGGCAATCTCCTGCAGAGCATCTTCGTCAAATTCAAGCTTAACATCATCATAAGATAGAAGCGCCTGGTACTGCTTAATAAGGGCGTTTCTAGGCTCTTTCAAAATCCGGACCAAATCATCAACTGTCAGTTGCTCCAGAGCAGCAAAAACAGGCAAACGGCCAATCAACTCAGGAATAATTCCAAATTTTTGAACGTCTTCTGATATAATTTCCTGCATATAGGAACTATCTTCGTCGATTGCTCGGTTGTTCTGACCGAAACCGATGATTTTCTCACCCAGACGCTGTTTTACGATTTCTTCAATACCGTCAAAAGCACCACCAACAATGAAGAGAATGTTCTTAGTATCAACTTGAATCATTTCCTGCTGCGGATGCTTGCGTCCACCTTGCGGAGGTACACTAGCTACGGTACCTTCGATAATCTTCAGCAGAGCTTGCTGAACTCCTTCGCCTGAAACATCACGAGTAATTGAGACGTTCTCACCTTTCTTGGCAATTTTGTCGATCTCATCAACATAGATAATCCCGCGTTCTGCACGTTCAATATTAAAGTCAGCTGCCTGCAAAAGTTTGAGCAGGATATTTTCCACGTCTTCACCGACATAACCAGCTTCAGTCAGAGCAGTTGCGTCCGCAATGGCGAAAGGCACATTAAGGCTGCGAGCCAGAGTCTGTGCCAGGAAGGTCTTACCTGACCCGGTCGGACCAATCATCAAAATATTTGACTTTTGAAGTTCCACATCTTCTTCTTCTCGGCTGTCGTGGTAGTTAATACGCTTGTAGTGATTATAGACCGCTACTGCTAAGGCACGCTTAGCTCGGTCTTGCCCGATAACATAGTGGTTCAAGATATTCAGCAGCTCCTGAGGTTTTGGTACCTCAGATAAATCTGCCAGCACTTCCTCGGCTAGCTCTTCACGGATGATCTCCTGTGCCAGCTCCACACATTCATTACAGATAAAGGCATTGTTACCAGCGATAATCTTCTGCACCTCATCTTGGTTCTTCCCACAGAAAGAACAAAAAACTATCATATCATCATTACGACTTGTAGGCATTGTTTACTCCAATTCTAAAATTCTAAATCTATTTATTTTCTTTCGTACATGTTAAAAAAGTGTCATATAAAAAGCATGAATGGAATTTACCAAGTTTGTAAAAGCATTCAGCAAAAATAAAGCTGCCAGTCCAAACCGCTTTTTCCGAAAGGTTTGAACGGCACAAATAAGACAAATGACACATAAAAAGGCCGTAAAAAAACCAAAAATACTACGTTCCATTCTTACGAGTCCTTCCTTCGGTATCTTTTTATAGTAAAATCATAAGGATTCTTTTCATCTTTGGCATGAAATTCACTGCTAACTTCCTGATAAGGAGCCCAGTCAAATGTCTCAGGGAAATAGGTATCTCCTTCCAGCTTAGCAGCAATCTGAGTCTGAATCAATTCTTCCAAATACGGCTCAAAAGCCCTGATAATCTGCGCTCCGCCAATAATATACAAGTTTCTATCTTGCTTGTGGTACCAATCCAAGACATCTTCCACATTGCTGAACAGCAAGACATTCTCATTGTCAACTTGATAGTTCTTGTCCCTGCTCAAAATCAGACTAATCCGATTTGGCAAAACGCGACGCTGCAAACCATCAAAGGTCACACGCCCCATCAAAATAGCATGTCCAGTCGTTGTTACCTTAAAATGCTGCAATTCTGCGGGGAGATGCCAAGGCATGACCTTGTCTTTTCCAATCAGACCATCCTCTGCCTGAGCCCAAATGGCAATAATCTTCTTTGTCATCCTTTTATCCTTTGTATTAGTAACTCTATTCTATCAAATTTGCTGTAAAAAGGCATGTTTAAAGTATGATTCAAGCAGAACTTTTGCAGAGGTTGGCAGTTTTCGCATACACTTATCAAAATCGTTAAATAGCCAAATCGAACTTCAGCTGAGGTTTAACGGGATCATAGTCTAATAACTCAAAATCTTCTGCTTTGATATCAAAGAAATTGGTTCCATCCGGCACATTTAACACGAGCCTAGGGTGACAGTCGCTAGGTTCCCGACGCAATAGCTCCTCCGCCTGCTCGAACTGATTATCATAGATGTGCAAGTTATTGATAAAGTAAAAGAACTTGCCGACCTTCCAACCGAAATGCTTGGCAATCATCATCTGCAGAGCCACATACTGCATAGCATTAATGTGGTGAGCAACCAACATATCATTTGAGCGCTGAGTCAGAGTCGCATCCAGATAAATGTCTCCATCTACACGCCGAACGTCAAACATGGTTTGAAAAGCGCATGGAAGCAGGCCGTCACTCTCTTCAAAAGCTTCATAATCCCAGAGAGAGATGATATTGCGACGGTTCCAAGGATTGGCTTCCAACTGTTGAAGAATTTTATGGATAATATTGTGCTTCTTGACAACAGCTCCGTAGCGCTGCCCGATAGTACCCGTATCGCCAACTTCCCAGTCATTCCAGTAGTGAACATGATACTTGTCGTTGAGCAGTTCCAGGCTATTGGACTGATCTTGATAGATCCAAAGGACTTCCTTGATGGCAGACTTGATAGCAATAGGGCGCAGAGTTGTGATTGGAAACTCGCCCTTGCTCAAATCGTATTCCGCAAAAGAACCAGTGATATATTTGGAGTTAGCCACATTTCCATCCTTGTAGCGCGGACGAGCATTTTCAGAAAAAACACCTTGCTCCATAATTTTTTTAATATTCTCTTTGAAAATCGTATCTGCTAGAGTCATGATTTCTCCTTCATCAGTGAGCTTTTTCTAGTATAGCAAATTTTCAATAAAAATTCTCCTACAGACCTTTCTGCAGGAGAACAAATAAAGCAAACTTGTTGAATTATTGTAAAACCAATGATGCTGCCCCAATAACACCGGCATCATTTCCAAGAGTAGCCAAGGCTAACTTAGTTGAAGTACGAACCTGTGGGAAGCTATTCTCTTCATAAACCTTGCGCACACCATCAAGTAAGAAGTCTCCCGCAGCTGATACGCCACCACCGATAACTATTGTAGATGGGTTGAGGATAGAGCCAATATTAGCACAGGCAATTCCTAGATAGCGCGCGAAATTGCGATAGACAATCAGAGCCAGCTCATCGCCCTCTTTCGCCAAGTCAAAGACAACCTTTGCATTAACATCTTCACCGTTATCAATCAGTTTTTTCAGCTCAGCATCTCCGGCATATTCATCAGCATAGCGACGAGTCAGATTGACAATACCAGTCGCGGATGCAACCGTCTCCAAGCATCCTTTCTTACCACAGGTACACTGAATTGGCTGATCAAAGTCAACAGTGATGTGGCCCAACTCTCCTGCTGCTCCAGCAAGTCCGTGCAAGAGCTTGCCTTCTGCAACAATTCCTCCGCCAACACCTGTACCCAGTGTCATGAAGACTACATCAGGCTGGTTTTCTCCAGCGCCCATCCAGCGTTCACCCAAAGCGGCAACGTTAGCGTCGTTGTCAATATAGAAAGGAATTCCAGTAGCTTTTTCAATCTTATCCTTGACCGGCTGCAGCGTCTTCCAATTGAGGTTGTAAGCACCAATAACAGTGCCCTTTTCTCGGTCAACAACTCCTGGCGATCCCATACCAATCCCAATAAAATCCTCTGCTGAAAGCTGAAGTAATTCCAAACGATGCAGGATTGACTCAATCATATCATCTACGATGTGGCTGCCTTCGTCCAAAACATTGGTTTTAATGGACCATTTTTCTTGAATTTCGCCCTCTGAAGTCAAAATAGCAAACTTAATAGATGTTCCACCAAGGTCAATTCCGATTATTTTTTTCGACATGATGTTCTCCTCTGTGTTTTATTTATCATCATTATATCAGATTTTTTCAGTAAGGAAAAGGTTTGCATAAAGAAAAGTGAAAATCGAATTCTTCTTTATTCCCAAAGCCAAACTCACAAGTCTTTTGTATAATAGTATCTTTCACCAGTATAGGGGTATTCTTTCAACGCGAACACTTCTGTATAGCCGTGCTTCTTATAAAAATCTGGCGCTTGAAACTGATACGTATCTACAAATGAATATTTGCATTTTCTTTCTCTAGCTTCTTGTTCAGCCCTACACAGTATTTTTGAGCCTATGCCTTGTTCTCGCAAATCCTCGTTCACATACAAATACTCAATCTCCAGCCAATTACCAAAAGTTTCGGCCGCAATACCAGCCAGCAGATTTCCTTGTTCGTCTTCTACATAGATGTTAAGAGGCTCACTTTTGGAGGACTCTCTTTTAGAGCGATTGTAGGATCTGATTAAATTTCCCAGTTCTTGTGTCTTTTTCGAGTTGGTATTTTCCAATCTTAGTTTCATAGATACCTCCGTTCCATCTCTAAAGGTTTTAGATTTACAGTTTACGAAACTGTTCGGACTATATCTTCACCTTAAATATCCTTCTGACTTGCTCGCCATTGATTATGGTAATCCATCATCGTTTCATAAATATATTTTGGTTTCTCTTTTTTCAATAACATAAGAGTAATTTCTAACGGTTCAGGAATACCAAACTTATATTTTTTGCTTTTTCTAGAAGCAAGCCTTCTTCTCTTCAAAACCGCAGGATCCACTGAATGAAAACAAATCGTCAAAATATGACTCTTATTGAATAATTGATATTTTGCATAATGTCGAATACGTTCAATTCTATAGTCTATTCTCTGGATTTCTTCCCAACTATAAAACGAAACTTCTCTAAAAAGAAGGGGTTTAAAGTAAAAGCCCTGTTCAGTCAGACGTAGAAAACGTTTATCTCTAAACAAACAAATCCATACTAAAATAGAGAGAAAATCAAAAACAATTGTACCTATCACTAAAAACATTTTTTCAATCACAAAAATATTGGAGTCAAATAACAAATATCCGTTTTTAGATGGTAATACAAGAACTGCAGTCATAAAGACAGCAAAAGCGCTCGCCAATATAGCTAAAATGAATATTTTCAACCAGCTCTGCCTAAACACTACTTCTTTCATCCATCTAAACCACTCAGGTATTCATAGCGCTCGTATTTTTCCAGCAGTTTCTCGTTCTGCTCATCCAGTTCTTGCTGGAGTTCAGACAGGCGAGCAAAGTCCGAACCATTCTCCTGCATGGTCACTTCAATCTCAGAAATCCGCTCCTCCAGCGCCTCGATATCAGCCTCAATAGACTCCCACTCCTGCTTTTCAAAGTAGGTCATGCGCTTTTTCTCCTCGCGCACTTTGGTCGATTTTTCCTTTTCAGTCTTTTGGGAAATGGCAGAGCTTTCTGCCAGAAAGGCTTTTTCATCTAAGTAATCCGTGTAATTGCCGAAAAATTCTCTAATGCCCCCATCTTCAAAAGTCAAAATCTTGCTGGCTACCTTGTCTAGGAAATAGCGGTCGTGGCTCACTGTAATAACTGGACCGGCAAAGCCTTGCAGAAAGTTTTCCAAGACCGTCAGAGTTGCAATATCCAAATCATTAGTCGGCTCGTCAAGAAGCAAGACATTCGGCTTTTCCAAGAGAAGCTTGAGCAGATAAAGACGCTTTTTCTCTCCGCCAGAAAGCTTTTCGATTAAAGTCCCATGAGTAGAACGAGGAAAAAGAAACTGCTCCAAGAGTTCTGCAATGGAAGTCGTTCCGCTGCCTATCTTGACCTCCTCGGCCACTTCTTGCAAGTAATTAATGACCCGCTTAGACTCATCCAAGCCCTCAATCTGCTGAGAGAAATAGGCCACTCGAACTGTCTCTCCGATAATGAGCTGACCAGCCTGAGGCTGAAGTTTACCCGCAATCAGATTGAGCAAGGTTGACTTGCCGACACCGTTATCTCCAACAATTCCAATACGGTCCTTATTCTGGATTAAAAAGCTAAACTGAGAGAGAATAGTCTTCTGGTCATAAGCAAAGTCTACATTTTGAAACTCGATGACCTTCTTACCGATACGGCTGGTTTCAAAGTTCATTTCCAGATTACTGTCAATCGTCTGGTCTGCCAAATCTTTCTTGAGGTCATGAAAACGATTGATCCGAGCCTGTTGCTTGGTTGCCCGAGCCTGAGGCTGCCGTCGCATCCAGGACAACTCCTGCTTGTATAGCTGCTGCTTCTTATGAAGCAAGGCCGCATCTCGCTCATCCTGATCTGCCTTGAGACGGACATAATCTTGATAATTTCCCTGGTATTCAATCAAGCGACCGCCATCCAGCTCAAAAATCCGTGTCGAAATATTATCCAAGAAATAGCGATCATGGGTGATGAAAAGGACGGTCTTCTTTGAATTTTTCAAGAAATGCGTCAGCCATTCAATGGTATCAATATCTAGGTGGTTGGTCGGCTCGTCCAGCAAGAGCAAATCGGCATCACCTAAGAGAACCTGGGCCAGCTGAACTCGGCGGCGAAGGCCTCCTGATAACTGACCAACCTTGAGAGACAGATTAGTCAGACCAAGCTTGGACAGAACTGTCTTGACCTGACTTTCGATTTCCCAAGCATGGAGCGAGTCCATCTCGGCCATAACTGCTTCTAGTCTAGACTGCTGACTTTCATCATAAGCCGTCAGGAGCAGCTCATACTCTCGAATCAACTGCATTTCCCGTAAATCACTGGATAAAACGGTGTCAAGCACCGTCTGCTCCTCATCAAAATCAGGCTCCTGAGTCAGATAAGTAATTTTATAGCCCGTCTTAGTAGAAAAAGGGCTGACATCGCCGTCAAAGCCCGACTTGCCCGACAACACATCCAGCAGCGTTGTCTTTCCTGTTCCATTGACACCAATCAGACCAATCCGGTCTAGGTCATGAATGATAAAGGAAATATCCCGAAAAACAGTTTTATCTCCTACTGATTTGGTTAGCTTGTCAACGATAAAATCGCTCATTTCTTCTCCTCGATATAGGCGTAAATAGCCTCTAGCTCATTAGGCAAGCGGCCATCTACAATAGCGTATTCCAACTCTTTTAGAATTTGACCAAGTTTTGGTCCTGGCTCAAAGCCGAACACCTGCATCAGCATGCCGCCATTGACCACCATTTCCTGTTTGTTATGAATAGTCAGACTGGCATCAAGATTCTGAATTGCGGAGAAATCAACTGCCAAACCTTGCGCCTGTCGAAGCTCCTCTGCTTGTAGCAATAAGTCAATATCATAGTCATAGCAGTCTCGCTTGGTCAAGTCTCGTTCTGAGCGAATGGCCGCAATCTCAACCAAGTCTTCTACTTTCTTGGCAAATTCACGAGAAGTCTTCCAGTCTTTTAGAATGCCTTTAACATCTTGCACATTCAAGGCTAGCAAAAGGGCTGCCCAAGCTTGCTCGGATGCTGAAAAGCAAAAATCTGAAGCCAAGTCAAAGAGCCGTTCTAACTTAGCTCTGCTTCCCTTCAAATCTGGCAAAAATTCTATGGCACCGCTTGTCAAGAGTGCCTCTAAACCCTTGCGCCAAAACGGAGCCAGCAAGAGCTTGTCAAACTCGATAAAAATTCGTTCAACTGAAATTATTTCCAACAAGGGAGCACAATCCTTCATAGCTACGAAAGTATCTTGCTCCAGGTCAAAATCTAAGGCAGCCTGAAAACGAAAACCCCGCATGATACGGAGAGCATCTTCATTAAAACGCTCTGCAGCAGTTCCAACTGCCCGCAAAATCCGATTTTCCAAGTCATCCAAGCCTTGGAAAAGATCAATAACTTGGCCGTTTTCATCCAATGCTAGAGCATTGATGGTGAAATCGCGCCGCTTGAGATCTTCTTCCAACGAGCGCACAAAAGAAACCTTGCTGGGCCTGCGGTAGTCCACATAGACATCCTCGGTCCGGAAAGTTGTCACTTCATATTCACGGTTATTTTCCAGAACCAAGACAGTTCCATGCTCAATCCCCACATCAACTGTCCGGTCAAAGATACGCTTGGTTTCCTCAGGATAGCTGGAGCTAGCGATATCCACATCGTGAATAGGTCGCTGCAAAAGGGCATCTCGAACAGAGCCCCCAACAAAATAAGCTTCAAAGCCAGCCGCTTTTATCTTCTCTAATACTGGCAAAGCCTCCTGAAATTCAGAAGGCAGAGTTTCTAATCTCATAGTAAATGTTCCAATCCATAGACTAATTCTGAGCGTTTGACAACTTCTTTAATGGCAAGATTAACCCCTGTCATAAAGGAAGCACGGTCATAGGAATCATGTCGCATGGTCAATCCCTCTCCCTGGCTGCCGAAGATTACTTCTTGATGGGCAACCAAACCTGGCAAGCGGACCGAATGAATACGCATGCCATCGAAATCAGCTCCGCGGGCGCCAACTATAGACTCTTCCTCATCAGCAGCTCCCTGCTGCTTGCTTGGTCTGACTTGACTGATGAGCTCGGCTGTCTTGATAGCCGTCCCACTCGGAGCATCCTTTTTCTGATCATGATGCAACTCGATAATTTCTACATTTGCAAAATACTTAGCTGCCTGAGCTGCAAACTGCATTAGTAAAACAGCCCCCAAAGCAAAGTTTGGAGCAATCAATCCACCCAGCTTCTTTTCCCTAGACAGTGTGATTAACTCTTCCAACTGCTCAGGAGTAAAACCTGTAGTTCCGACCACTGGGCAAAATCCCTGTTCTAGGGCGAAGCGAGTATTGTCATAAGCTACTTTTGGGGTTGTAAAATCAACCCAGACATGGGCTTCCAGTCCAGCCAATTCTTCCTTGGCATTGAAGACGGGAACACCAGCCACTTCTTTTTCATCCGTAAAGGGATCCAGCAGTCCAACTAATTCTAGTTCCGGATCTTCTGTTACCATTTTATAGGCTGCTTGGCCCATTTTCCCTTTAAAACCAGCAATAATAACTTTGATACTCATGTTTTCCTCCTTACAGAGACAAGCTCAGATATTCAGACAATCAAATCACAGGAATATAAGCAAGTGCAACGCTCCCCTTGCCTAGATGCGTTCCAATGACACTGCCAAAGGTTGCGATAGGAACTTCACTAGCAATACCGCTGTCTAGCAGATTTTTCTGAAGCTCGGCTGCTTTTTTTGGCGCATTGCCATGGATAACCATAATCTGATAAACACCGCCCGCTGTTCTTTCTTGGACAAGTTCCAGCATACGCTTGGTAGCCTTCTTCTCCGTCCGAATCTTTTCAAAAACTTCTATCACACCATGATTGTTAAAATACAGAATAGGCTTGATGCTGAGCAGATTTCCCAGAATAGCTGCGCCGTTAGACAGGCGTCCTCCTTTGACCAAGTGGTCCAAGTCGTCCACCATGATAAAGGCGCTGGTGCCATCAATCTGCTTCTGGACATTAGCTAAAATTGTTTCAAAATCTAGTCCTTCTTCTGCCCACTCTAGAGCAGATTGAACCATAATACCGAGCGGTGCACTGGTAATCTTAGAATCTGGAAAGGCAATTTGCAAACCATGAAATTCATCTTTCAGATACTGAATGTTTTGATAAAAACCAGAAATTCCGCTAGATAGAAAGAGTCCCAGAACATGGGTATAGTCTTTGCCGTCTAGAATGGTAAGAATCTCTTCTAGGTCCGCAATGCTAGGCTGACTGGTCTTAGGCAATTCATCTGACTGAGCCATTTTTTCATAAAATTCACTAGCTGTTAAGTTTCTTCCTTCGACATAAGACTCACCGTCAATCACGACCGGAATATCCAAGACGAAAAGATTTTCGCTCTCTAGCAGCGAAGCCGGCAGATAGGCCGATGAATCTGTGATAACCGCTAACTTCATGATTAAAACTCCAAATTAATGCCTGGCAAATCTAGAGCAATTTCTGTCACTTCATAAGTCAAGCGATTGAGCATGGTTAAGCAAGGCCGAGCCAGCTCTTCTACTTCATCGTGGTCAAATTCACTCGGTTCCTCAATAAGACGACCGTGAATGTGGTTAGCTTGCGAAATAGTTCCGCTGATAACAAAATTCTCAAAAACAATCATAAAAGTCAAAATCACAATCAATGAAGTTGTATGGGCTTCGACATCTCTTTTGACCAATTGGAAATTCACATCAACCTTGGTTTCAGGTGTTCCATTTTCTTTTTCCCACTCAAAATTTCGAGCGTCAAAATGGTACTGACTAACAAATTCTTTTTCGCGCTGTATGTTCATTTTTATTCTCCTAAAAATATGCGATAGGCCCATTATACCATATATCGAGCGAAGTTTCCATGCTAAAATTTGCAGGCCGGAAAACACAAAAAAGAATCTCACTGACAAGCGAGATTCTTTTAAATATTATTTCTTAAGTGGTTTGCGCAGGTAACCAAAGATAATACCGCTGACTACTGCACCAATCAATACATATACCAAGTAAAGAATTGGATTGTTTGTCAAACCGATAACGAAGATTCCTCCGTGAGGAGCCATGAGCTTGATACCTGACAATCCTACAAGAGCACCTGTTAGAGCTGAACCTACGATAAAGCTTGGAATAGCACGGGCTGGGTCAGCAGCTCCAAAAGGAATCGCTCCTTCTGTGATGAAAGATAGTCCCATGACGATGTTGGTAATTCCAGAGTCACGCTCTTCTTCTGTAAATTTATTTTTGAAAAGAATTGTTGCTACAAACACTGCTAAAGGCGGAACCATACCAGCTGCCATAACAGCCGCCATAACAGTTGAACCACCACTTGTCAATGATTCAGCCAAAGAAAGAGTACCCACAGTATAAGCGGCCTTATTAACCGGCCCACCCATATCGACAGCCATCATTCCTCCTACCAAAAGTCCAAGAATGACTGCTGATGTTCCACTCAAGCTCATAAGGAAGTCATTGAGTGCTGTATTAATCGCTGACATTGGAATATTTACTGCCAACATAGCAAATCCGGTAAGAGCAACACCTAACAAAGGGAGAAGAAGAATAGATTTCACGCCTTCAAGTGAACGAGGAACTTTAATGTATTTTCTAAGCAAAAGTACAATACCGCCAGCTAAGAAACCGCCTACCAGAGCTCCTAGGAACCCTGATGAAACTTGGGATTCAGCTAGGGATTTCAAAATCTCTTGAACTTGTTCTGGAGTTTTATCTGCAAGATCCTTATATACAGGAATATTTCCATAAGCAATACCTGCTTTAGCAATTGCACCTGCCACAAAACCAGCCACCAATCCAGGTTTTTCAGCAATGGAATATGCAATATAAGCAGCTAATACAGGAACCATGAAGCCAAAGGCTGCTCCACCAATCTGATTGAAGAGAGCTGACAAACCATTATAATTCCCCAAGTGACTCAACTGGTCTTTAGGAACCCCTTGGTCAAGCAAGAATGAGATAGCAATCATAATCCCACCACCGATAACGAATGGCAACATTTGGGAAACACCGCTCATCAAGTGCTTGTAGAAAGCAGCTCCCAGACTAAGTTTTTCATTGCTTGATTCTGCAGCACCGCCACCATTGGCTGCCTTGTAAACTTCAGCATTTCCTGAAAGAGCCTGATTGATCAGTTCTTCTGTCTTACGAATACCATCCGCAACAGGTCGTTTAATTAACGGCTTGCCGTCAAAACGATTCATTTCTACCGCTTTATCTGCCGCGATGATAACAGCTTTTGCTTTTTTTATATCTTCAGCTGTCAGCTTATTTCCAACACCGCTAGCACCATTGGTTTCAACCTTGATGCCGACACCCATTTCAGCTGCGACCTTCTGCAAAGCCTCTTGAGCCATGTAGGTATGCGCAATCCCTGTTGTACAAGCTGTTACGGCTACAAGGAAGTCTCCGCCTTCATTGGCAGGTTCGACGACAGCAGGTTCTTCTGCTTTTTCTGAAGCTTGGTCAAAGAGCTCAATCACCTGATCAGGCGAAGTCACTCGGCGCAATTTATCCGCAAAACCATCCTTCATCAAGTATTGAGACAATTCAGCCAAGGCAGCCAAGTGAGTATCGTTAGCACCTTCTGGAGCTGCAATCATGAAGAAAAGATCAGTTGGCTGGCCATCCAAACTTTCATAATCTACGCCTTTATTTGACTTGGCAAAAAGGACAGTCGCTTCTTTCACTGCAGCATTTTTGCTGTGAGGCATAGCGATTCCGTCACCCAGACCTGTAGAAGTCAAGGCTTCACGAGCCAAAATCCCTTCTTTGAAAGTCTCAAAGTCTGTCACATAGCCATGATCCACTAGGCTCTGAATCATTTCTTCAATAACAGCTTTTTTCTCTGTTGCCTGCAAGTCCAGCAACATTACATCTTTTCTTAGTAAGTCTTGAATTTTCATATTTTTTCTACCTCTACTTTTTCATAGATTTCTTTTATATAATCAGCTGTCGCCAAATCATCTGAGAAGGTGGTCGCTGTTCCGCAGGCCACTCCCCATTTGAAGGCTTGAATAACATCACCAGAGCGGACAAACTCTCCGGTAAATCCAGCCACCATAGAGTCGCCAGCACCAACAGAATTTTTCACATTGCCCTTGATAGGTTTAGCGAAATAGGCACCCTCTCGAGTTACCAGTAAAGCACCGTCACCAGCCATGGAAATGATGACATGTTGGGCACCCTTGTCTAAGATTTGACGGGCATAACTCTCAATCTGATCCAAGCGTTCGAGCTTGACTCCAAAAATATCACCTAGTTCGTGATTGTTAGGTTTGACCAAGAGCGGCTCAAACTCTAAAGAATCCAGCAGTGTCTGTCCTTCAAAGTCACAGACGATTTGCGCTCCTGTCTTTCTGGTTAAGCCAATCAGCTCCTTGTAGACAACATTTCCTAGATTTTTAGGACTGCTGCCTGCGAAGACTACTGTATCTTTTGAAGTCAAAGAAGAAAGGAACTTCTCAAGTTCTTCTAGTTTCTGACTGGAAATTTCTGGACCTGGTCCGTTAATTTCTGTCTCAGCATCCGCTTTAATCTTGACATTGATACGAGTATCCTGCTCAACCTCTACGAAATGGCTGGAAATCCCTTCCTCTTCCAGAGTATCTGTGATGAACTTACCAGTAAAACCACCGATAAAACCAGTCGCTGTATTCTCAATACCTAGACGTTTGAGAACTCGGCTAACGTTGATTCCCTTCCCGCCAGCGAATTTGTCGTCACTGTCCATCCGATTGACGCTTCCTATAAGGACCTTGTCCAGACGGACAATATAGTCGATGGAAGGGTTTAGTGTGACAGTATAAATCATACTTCAATCACCTCCGTTTTTTCTTTCAGCGCTTGAATCACTTCTGATTCCGTTTGATTAGTAATAATGCTTGCTTTGGCAAGAGGAGCAACCTTGACAAAGGACGTCTGTCCTAGTTTAGAAAGATCAGCCAAGACATAAGTCTTCTTAGCATTCTCCAAAATCGCTCTTTTGACAGCTCCTTCTTCCATATCTGGAGTGGTAAAGAAGCCATCGTCAATGCCATTCATTCCAATAAAGGCTTTATCGAAATTCAACTGACCGATTTGATTTAGGGCAACACCTCCAATGCTGGCATCCGTTGAGCGCTTGACCTTTCCGCCGATAATGACTGTCGGTATATTGCGCTCTACCAACTTGGTCGCATGGTGAATGGAGTTGGTAACGACTGTCACTCTAGGGTCATGCAGCTCATTAACTAAAAGCTCATTGGTTGTCCCCGCATCAATAAAAATCACATCATGCTCTTGAATCAAGCTTGCTGCCATCTTGGCAATAGCTGTCTTTTCTTGAATGCTTTTGATAGATTTTTCCTGATTGCTCTCTTCTTCCTGTAGAAAATGAAGGCTCTCGGCTCCACCATGAACTCGTCGCAGTTTATGCTCGCTCTCCAGTTCATCCAAATCTCTTCTGATTGTTGATTCTGAAGTGTTTAAAGCATGTACTAGATAGTCTAAAGAAACAAATTTTTCTCTTATGACTGTCTCTAGAATAACCTGCTTTCTTTCCGACTTCAGCATAAAGCACCTCCTTTGGAATCGTTTACGATTATTATTATACCTCTTTATTTTTCAATGTCAAGCATTTTCTATCAAAAACCTTCAATTTCTATCTTTTTACCGAACAAAAAAAGAGCTGGACTATATCCAACTCCTTACATATCTTTGCATAACTGCCAAATAAAAGGCAATTAGCTATTATTAATCAATGATACAAGATAGGCTGCCATGACAGGCAGAAAAGTTCCAAGAAAAGTAAACACAACCAGAACCCAGAACCAGACTGACTTAAAAGCCTGTCGGTAGGTCCCTGGGAGCGAACGATTTGTGTCAATGTATTCCTTAAATTTTGGCCACTTCAAGATTAAAAGCAAAAGAAATACTGTGCTGCCAGCGATTAATAGGCCGTAAAAAACGATGTTAACAATAGGCTCTGGAGCTTTTTTTGAAAGAAAAGCTATCCCTTCTGCTATGACAAAGTTATTGAGAGCATGAAAAATGATAGACCAGATAATCGAATACTCAAAAGCGATATAGCCAAAACCTAAACCAATCAAACTAGCAAAATAAAACTGATAAAGATTTTCATGAAAGAGACCAAACAAAATCGCAGTCAGAAGAATGGCAAAAATCTTGCCATGCTTCTCTAACGCTCGCAATCCAGCACCTCTAAAAATGATTTCCTCCGTAACTGGAGCCATCAAGGATGAATAAATCAGCATGGTCAGTGTTTCAGAACCGCCACCTCCTGATTCCATACTAGAAAGATCTAGATTGAAGAGTTGCATGATAGCCTGCATCATCTGATTGACAACAGCTGTAAACATTTGGGCGAATAAAAGGAAGCAAATCATATAAAAGAAAACTTTAGAAGTCATCTTCCGCCCCTTGCGACGAAGGTCGTATTTAAAGAGCTGCTTACCCCTAGACACCGTGAAAGTAAGAACACCAAGACAGGAAGCTAGAATATAGGCTCCGCCGTCCTTTTCCATGAATTTGGTAACAATGTCTTGCGTCTTTTGAATGTCCATACCTTGTCCTGGCATGATGACGAAAAAGGCAACAAATACATAAATGAAGACAGCAGCAATCATGACCCATAAATAAGTAAAGCAAGTCGCTGAAAATCGTCCTAGATCTTTTTTAGGATTTAAAGGTTCAGGTATATAATACATAAAATCTCCTATATTAAATTTTCTCCTTACCCTTTCGGCTTAGGGAATATAAGGTCAAAAAGATTCCCTCATAAAGCAAAGCAAAAAGAATAAAGGCGTGCATGAAAAATTCTTCTGGCAGAATCCAAATGACTGGATCCTTGGCTGGATCAAACATCCAAGTATTGTCTCCGGCAAAAAGAACTTGATGAAAGAGTGTAAAAAAATTGTTAAAACCAATCAGAAAGGCCAGTCCAGCAAAGACAAACGGCAAGAGACTAATCACCAGAAAAGCCCGTCTGTAGAGACCTAAAAATCCCTTTTTGACTACTTTTTTGATAAAGAAAATCAAAGCAGGCAGAGTGACTAGAAAAATAGCTTGCGCCAAGTGAAAAAGATACTTGACCGCCTGAAAATGATGTAGCCCTGCAGCTGACGAGCGAAAATCTGGCATCGCCAGTTTCTGACTAAAAGGATTGGTCAGGTAATTCATCAGAATATTAAAATTATACTGGATGGTCTCTGCTTTCAAATACACCTTATCCGTCAAGTTGAAATAAGAAATCTCCATCGGGTATAAGAGCCAAGCTAGATAGATGGTTAGCAAGATAGCTGCTGCCAACAAGCACAAGACGCTGGCTAAAAATCTCAACTTATCACGCATCGAAGTCCCACTCCGCTAAACTGGACAAGACATGCGTCGGTTGGATAGGCAGATTGGGCACCTCTTCTGGCAGGGTAAAACCTGTCGTAACCAAGAGGGTCGGAATGCCATTGTCAATTCCCGCTCGAATATCTGTCAGATAGTTATCACCCACCATGACCACTTCTTCACGCGCCAGTCCTAGATGCTCTATGGCTTTTTCCATGATGATGGCATTTGGCTTGCCGATAAAGGTCGGCTCAACCCGAGTGGCTGCTTCCAAGAGGGCATTGATAGCACCCGCTCCTGGCTGCAGACCTCGCTCAGTCGGAATATTGAGATCAGGATTGGTCCCGATAAAGTGAGCACCCTTTTGAATAGCCAGAGTCGCTATTGTCAGCTTCTCATAGTCCACTTCCCAGTCAAGACCCACTACTACATAGTCAGGATTTTCAGTGTCTTCTATATAACCAGCTTCTTCAATGGCATGTTTCAGTCCGACATCACCGATAACATAGACTTTCTTGCCCAGATTTTTCTCCTGCATATAGTCAATGGTAGCTAAAGTAGCTGTGTAAATTGTCTCAAGCGGCGTCTCAATATTGAAATTTTCAGCCAGCATGGTCTGCACTGCTTCTGGCGTGCGTGTGGTATTATTGGTCACGAAAAGGTAGGGAATCTTACGCTTCTGCAAGTCATGCACAAAAGCTTCACCAGCCGGAATCCGGCTCTTGCCCTTATAAATCGTCCCGTCTAAATCAATCAAATATCCTTTATAAGTCATTTCTACTCTTCCTAATTTTCTTGTTTAAACTCTTGCCAGGTCACCAAAGCCTGAGCATTCACTTCACCGTCACTGGAAATTTGGTGATTGCTCTGCAGACCTTCTAGGTCATAGCTAGAAGCAATCATGCCGCCTGGTCGAACTTCCTTGACATACTTGAGATGGACCTTCTTAGGAATATGTTTCGTGAGGAAGTCTGCACCCATGACCTCAAAGATCCAGTCCAGATACTTGCTATTATTGACATGGCCATTCATATCCAAGTCGTAAAAGCGCACATGGTAGTCCTTGCTGACAGGATTTTCCAAGTCTGGATACTTAGGACCGCGCAGTAATTTCTTGGAAAAGTCAGATTGATATGGCGCCACAATCTCCGGATCAACGGCACGAACCTTGCGGCTATCCCAATCCATAAGAACAAAGGTTGCCATCATCTGTATAATGACTTCACCCGCTTCATCAAAAATCGTAAAGCGACGGTAGCAAAAGAGCCGATTATAAGTTAAGGCTTCTGTTTCGATAGTAATCTCCTCTGCAAATCGTGGCAGACGTGTCACATCAATATCATAGTCCGTGATAATCCAGACTAGGTTATACCGCTCCAGCATATCCTTGTCACTGACGCCAAGCTCGATTGACTGCATCCCCGATACCTGCAAGGACAGCAAGATGACATCCGGCAGCTTGATATGGCCATTCATATCTGCCATATCAAAAGGAATTTTCATTTTCATTTGATAAGTTAAGCCCATGATTTACTCCAATATAAATTTCTCAGCAACCGTATCGCCCAAAAAGAGACCCTGTTTGGTCATGCGCACGATATCTCTATCTGGCACTAGCAAGCCCTGCTCGGTCAGATCAGACACAACAGCTCCATACTGGCCTTCAAAGGAAATACCGAATTTTTCCTCAAAACGTTTTTTGGAAACGCCAGATTTCTTGCGCAGTCCTAGAAACATCTCTTCTTCCATCTTTTCTTTCAGCGTCAGCACTTCTTCCTGCACACGGGCATTGCCCGCTTCCACCGCCTGCAGATAATGACGAATAGGCCCGTGGTTTTTATAGCGAACACCATCGACATAGCCAGACGCTCCCGCTCCAATACCATAATATTCCGCATTGTCCCAGTACATGAGGTTGTGACGGCTCTCAAAGCCTGGCTTGGAAAAGTTTGAAATCTCATAATGCTCAAAGCCGGCCTTTTCCAGCTCAGCTATAATGTATTCGAACATCTCCGCTTCCAAATCTTCCTTGGGCAGAGGCAGTTTCCCTCGACGCATCCGATTCATGAAGACCGTATGATTTTCCAAAATCAAGCTGTACAAACTCATGTGGGGAATGTCTAGGACAATAGCCTTGGCTACATTGGTTTTCACATCTTCCATGGTCTGCTTGGGCAGGGCATAAATTAGATCGATTGAAATATTATCAAAACCCGTTTTTTTGAGATTGGCAATATTCTCATAAATATCCTTTTCCAAGTGACTGCGGCCAATTTGCTTAAGCATGCGGTCATTGAAAGTCTGTACGCCCAGAGAAACCCGATTGACAGGCGAGTCTTTAAGTACAGCAATCTTCTCCTGGTCCAAATCCCCGGGATTGGCTTCGATGGTCAACTCTTCTAGACAAGACAAGTCCAGCTTGTCTGTCAGCTTTTCCAGCAAAAAAGCCAACTGATGCGCCGATAGAGCGGTCGGAGTTCCGCCACCGATATAGAGGGTACGGAGCTTTTTGATATCGTAAGAATGATACTCCTCAATCAAATGCTCCAGATAACTATCTACCGGCTGATTTTTGATAAAAACCTTGGAAAAATCGCAGTAATAACAAATCTGAGTACAAAAAGGAATGTGCACATAAGCAGAAGTCGGTTTGGTTTGCATAGTACTTATTATACCACAGTTTTAAAGAGAGGACTTATTTGATTATCAAACAAAGAAAAAAAGAGTGAACCTGCAAAGACAAAATTGTCCTCGCATATCACACCTTTTCCTATAATCTAAAAAATTGAAGATCTAAATCAATTCTTCCCCAACTCCTGCGTCCTCTTGTAAGCAGCTTGAACGGCATCCATGACCGTTCCTCGAAAGGCATTTTCTTCCAGACTAGCTACACCAGCGATGGTCGAACCAGCAGGACTGCAGACCTGGTCTTTGAGTTGAGCCGGATGTTGCCCACTGATCTGACTTAGTTTCGCAGCTCCCAAGAGAGTCTGATTTGCCAGTTCAAGCGACATATCGCGACTGAGTCCTGCTTGCACACCAGCATCCGCTAAGGCCTCTATAAAGAGATAAACGAAAGCTGGTCCGCAGCCGGCAAGAGCTGTCGCTGCATCCAACTGCTTTTCCTCTAGTTTGATCAAAAGTCCAGCCGAAGACAGAAGCTCACGCAACAAGTCTTCGTCCGCTTGATTCGCCTGGTGAGATAAGCTATAGGTAATAACACCCTCACCTACAGCTACCGGAGTATTAGGCATGATCCGAATCCAACGATGGTGACTAGGTGTCAATTTTTCTAATAGCTCCAAAGGCAGACCCGCAGCCATCGAAACCAGCAGAAGAGAATCCCGTTTTTCTAGAATCTCCCGATATTCAGCCAATAAGTCAGCAAATTGAGCTGGTTTGATACCCAGAAAAATCACCTCTGCCTGAGCAAAAACCTCTTCATTACTGACCGGCTGCCCACCAACTTCCTCAGCAATCTTTTCAGCCTTTTCACGACTGCGATTAGCCAGGAGTAATTCGCTTCTGTATCTTTCATCTCGGGCAACTAGGCGAGCCAAACTGCCGCCCATATTTCCCAGACCGATAAATCCAATTTTCATCATTATTTCCTCACTTGACCAGTCCCTTGGATGACGTATTTATAGCTGGTCAGCTCTTTCAGCCCCATAGGGCCTCTGGCATGCAGTTTTTGAGTAGAAATCCCCATTTCGCAGCCAAGGCCAAATTGACCACCATCTGTAAAACGGGTTGAAGCATTGACATAAACTGCAGCACTATCCACCTGCTCTGTGAAGTAAGCTGCCGCTGAATCGTTCTCCGTCACAATGGCATCCGAGTGATGGGTGCTGTGAGCTTCAATATGCTCCACCGCTTCTTCCAGCGAGGAAACCAACTTGACCGCCAAGATATAGTCCAAGAACTCGGTGTCAAAATCTTCTGGTCTAGCTTGCGAGCCCGAGATATACTGACCTGCTTTCTCATCCAAGCGTAATTCAACAGGGTTTTCTTGCGCAGCATCACGATCTGTCACCAAAGTCTTCTGCAAACGTGGTAAAAATGCTGCAGCAATCTCTTCATGGACCAGCAGTACCTCCATGGCATTGCAGACAGAGGGGCGACTGGTCTTGGCATTCTCAATAATCGCCAAAGCCTTGTCCTGATCAGCATCCTTATCTACATAGATATGGACAATTCCAGTACCTGTCTCAATAACCGGCACTGTCGCATTTTCCACGACCGCCTGAATCAGTCCGGCACCTCCACGAGGAATGAGCAAATCCAGATATCCCTTGGCCTTCATCATAGCCTGGGCTGAAGCCCGGCTGGTATCAGAAACCAACTGGATACAATCCGGCGAAATCTTCGTCTGAGCCAAGCCTTCTTTCAAAGCTGTAACAATAGCTAGCGCTGTCTGATAAGCATCCTTGCCGCTTCTGAGGACGACTGCACTGCCACTCTTTAGGGCAAGAGCTGCAGCGTCAGAGGTGACGTTAGGCCGGCTCTCGTAAATAATACCAATCACACCCATAGCCCCCCGCTTTTTACTGATGACAAGACCGTTCTCAAGCTCGGTTTTTTCCAAGACTTGCCCTACAGGATCCTCCAAGTCAATCAGCTGGCGAATGCCCTCAGCCATGGCCGCAATGCGATCCTCGTCCAGATAGAGGCGGTCCAGCATCACATCTGAAATCTTACCTTTAGCCGTGGTCATATCCAATTCATTGGCTGCTAAAATATCCGCACGAGAAAGCCAGAGCTGACTTGCCATTTCTTCCAAAGCATAGTTTTTCTCAGCCGTTGTGGCCGTATTGATTGTCTTCTTGACTTTCTGAACCTTTTCAAAAATCGCTTGTGTTGAGGTCATCGCTTCTCCTTTCCTCGTCTTCTAAAATTCTGCAAATAAATCATTCAACTCCGGTGTCAGAGAAATCCAGTCATCTCGATGAATGACAACACCCTTAGGCTTATTGGACTTGAGCATATCTTTAAGAGCTGACTTGCCAAAACGTACGCGCCCTTTACCAAGAATAGCTCCGCTGCCATCTTCATAAACTGTTACCGTATCCTGATAGGCAAAGCTACCCAATACAGATACAAGACCGGATACCAACAAACTTTTTCCCTTATTTCTGAGAGCGTCGGCTGCTCCTTGGTCTACATAGATTTCCCCTTGACTTTTAGCGTAGAAAGCCAGCCATTGCTTCTGCGTTTTTAGACCTTTTTGCTGAGCCAAAAAGAGGCTGCCGTCCTTGGTCTCCTCCACAGCTTCCAGCAGAGCATCAGTCTTGAGAGAGGAACAGATATAGACCGGAACACCAGACATGGTCGCCAGAGTTGCAGCCTTAATCTTTGTCAGCATGCCGCCAGTTCCATTGCTCGTTCCTGCACCGCCTGCCATATCAATCAACTCAGAGCTAATCTTCTCAATCTTTTCCAGTCGACGAGCATCTGGATTGATAGAGGGATTGGCCGTGTAGAGTCCATCGACATCTGTCAAGAGCACCAGGAGGTCCGCCTGAACCATAGCCGCTACCTGAGCACTCAGTGTATCATTATCGCCGACCTTGAGCTCCTCGATAGCCACTGAGTCATTTTCATTGATGATAGGAATAGCGCCACGATTCAACAAGACAGACAAGGCCTGATGGGCATTTTTGTAACGCCGCTTATCTGCAAAATCATCCTGGGTCAAAAGAATCTGAGCAGAAATGATTTGCTTCAAAAGAAGATTAGTTGTATATTCCTCCAAAAGCAAACCCTGTCCAACCGCAGCAGAAGCCTGTTTATCCGCCACCTTGGTCGGTCGTTTTTTAAAGCCCAGAGAAGAAAAGCCTGCCGCAATAGCTCCTGATGAGACCAAGATCAACTCATGTCCCGCCTCATGGAGAAGTGCTAACTGCCGAGTGATTTCCTTTACTTTAGCGCGTGACAGACTGCCATCTGCGTTGGTCAATGACGAAGTCCCCACCTTAAATACGATTCGCTTTGCTTTCATTTCCTTTTCCTTCACTGCTAGATTGTCTTATTATACCACGATTTACGGAAAATAAAAACGACCGCGGTTAAAGCGGTCAGAGGAAAATTTGTATTTTAATAATGAATGGACTTGCTATCCTTGTCGCAATTTTTCCAAGGTTTCTTGGAAAATAACTGGCACTTCAGCTGTAAATTCCAGCACTTCACCAGTTCGAGGATGGGTGAAGCCCAGCGTTCGCGCGTGCAGAAATTGGCCATGTCCTTTTAAGGTCTTGCGCGGTCCATAGACCTCATCACCAGCTACAGGATGTCCGATGTAGGACATGTGAACGCGGATTTGATGAGTCCGTCCCGTTTCCAGCTGAAGCTCAACCAGAGTATAGTCACCAAAACGTTCCAAGACTTGGAAACGCGTCAGGGCTGGCTTACCTTTAGCCGTTACGGCCTGCTTCTTGCGGTCTTTTTCACTGCGGCCAATCGGTGCTTCAATCACTCCACGGTCGTTAGGCAGATTTCCATGAACAATAGCCCAATACTTGCGTAGGGATTTCTTATCCTTAAGTTCATCAGCCAGAGCCACATGGGCTTGGTCATTTTTAGCAATCATCAGAAGCCCTGAAGTGTCCTTGTCAATTCGATGAACAATGCCCGGGCGGAGGACACCGTTGATGCCAGACAGATCCTTAATATGGTACATAAGGGCGTTGACTAGCGTACCGCTTGTATGGCCTGCAGAAGGATGGACGACCATTCCCTGCGGTTTATTGACAACTGCCACATCCTCATCTTGGTAGACGATTTCTAGCGGAATATCCTCAGGCACATATTCGACGCCTTCTGGTTCAGGCAGTTCATAGGAAACGACATCGCCTTCTTTAACAGCATATTTAGCTTTTTTGGCTTGGCCATTGACCAAAATCTGGCCGTCCTTAATCTGCTCATTAGCCAAACTCCTCGATAAGTCTGTCAGCTCGGCAACCGCCTTGTCCAATCGCTGACCAGCTACTGAAGACTCAATTCTTACTTCCATCTTTTTCTTCCTTCAAAATCATCAGCAGTAAAACAGCTACACCAAAGGTCAGATACATATCCGCCACATTGAAAATAGCAAAATTAATAAAATCTAACTGAAACATGTCCACGACAAAACCTTGACGTATCCGGTCAATAAAGTTCCCCAAACCGCCAGCAATCACCAAGGTTAGCCCGGCCAGCATCCACTTCGAGGCATTGAGGTGCTTGATAAGGTAGTAAACAGCTCCTCCGATAACCAGAAATGTCACCAAAGTAAAAAGCCATTGCTGGTTTTCCAGCATGGAGAAGGCTGCACCGGTATTCTGAAGATAGGTCAAACTCACCAGATGCGGAATGAAACTCTTGACCTGCCCCAGCTTAAAATCGCTGACAATATATAACTTAACCAGCTGGTCCACAACAATAAGAACCAAGACTGCAAAAGGAATAATAATTTTTCTTTTCATACTTTATTTTTTCTGTGCAAAATACTCTTTCATAACTGATACAAAGTCTTCTCCGACCTGGGTCAACTCCACATCTTCACGCTTGACATAGACCATGTGGTTGTCCAAGTTGTCGCGAAGCTTGATGACAGTAATACCGTTCACACTGTTACTGTCTAAAAAGCCAGATCCAGTCGCATAGGCATCGGTACGCTCCAAAATCCCATTCAAAGTTGCACGGTCCGTCACATTGAACATCTGTGAGCTGGCACTGGTATCGACAAAATTCTCTGAATAATAGAGATATTCGTCCTTTTCCTGGGTAAAGCGAACAGTCGGCAAGGCAGCCAAATCTTCCATGACCAACTCCTTCTTCTGAGTCAGAGGATGATCTTCCCGCAGGTAAATATGGGTCTGAAAAGGAATCAGCTCAATTACTTCCAAGCCTAGCTTTTCCACCCGCTGCATAATGCCCTTGGTATTCTGATTATTAAGGTAGATAATGCCGATTTCACTGTGGCCTTGCGCTACTTCATCCAGAATCTGCACAGTTGTTGACTCAAAAATCCGGAAGTTCTTGTACTCAGGGTAGGTCTGAGAAAATTGAGTAATCAAAGGCGGCAAAAAATCATAGTGCTGACTGGCAATTGAGAACTCATCACGCTCCTCCTCGGGATTGGCATATTGATTTTGAAAGACATCAAAACCCTTGACCAAGTCTTGAGCCTTTTCATAAAACTCCATTCCTCGGCGAGTCAGAAAAGTCCCGCTGCTGGTCCGTCGAAAAATCTTGAAACCCAGCTCTTTTTCCAGATCACGGACAGAGATAGACAGACTAGGCTGGCTGACATACATTTTTTCCGCAGCTTCTCGAAAAGTCCCACTATTAGCAATGGCGACCACATAACGCAATTGTTGAATATTCATAACATTTTCCTTCTTTACATATCGTCTCATTATACCATAAACAAAGGCAGAACAAAAGAAACCAGCTGTAAGAAGCCAGTTTCTCTTTTTAAGTTAATGAGCAATCTGAGACAAATTTGCTATTTTTCTTTTAGATAAACAACCTCTGTCATCTCTTTGAAGCCTAGCTTTTTATAGAGTTTCGAAGCTCGGGTGTTCTGCTTTTCTACTACAATCTGAAACTCCTGTCCATTGCGCTCATTTAAATCCTGCATACTTGCAAGCAAGAGATAGCTTCCTAGCCCCTGACCTTGAAAATCTTGATTAACCGCCAAACCGAATAAATAATTAGTCCCAAAATCCGTATCAATCGACACAGAAGCTACAACTCTACCATCTTTCTTCAAGATATAAAGCAGACTGGAACCACTGCTAACGGCTTCTCTGGCGTATTTCAAGGCAACATCTAGCGGTGTCTCAAAGACTTGGGACTGAAAGGCTGCAATCTCTTCAGCCAAGTCCAAACTCCCCTGCAAAACCTCAATCCCTTCTCTTTCTTCTAGAGGAAAAGCTTGAGCAGGCTGTGCCAGCCAGATTTCCGCTTCATCCTCTTGGTAATCAAATCTCCTAGCAAAGTCAGGTTGATCGTTCAAAAAAGCCAGCTCCGCTACATACTCAATCTCGGTCAAATCATACTGATCAGCTACCTTGGCAAAATCAGCTAGGAGTTGATTAGCCACACCCTGACGGCGATACGCCGGCAGAACATAGAGAGAAACCTCTGCTTGGCCAGGTTCATCCGCGTAGACAGATAAAAAGCCGACGGTTCGGCCATCCATCTCAGCCAAAAAGAAGGCTGGCATTTCAGGATCTGCATTATAATTATTATCCAGATAGGGCAGTCTATAGCCTCCATCTACCTTATTACACTCTTGAACTAATTCAAATAATACCTGCTTTTCTTTCTCAGGTAATGCACTATAAATTCTTACTTTCATCTCTTTCACTTCCTTCCAGTATTTCTTTCTATTTTACTACAAAAACCTTAGTCAAGTCATTCAAAAAGAGGCTGGAAAAATCCAGCCCCAATGTCGCTAAGTTAACCGTTTTTTATTTTTCAACGTGGTCAGCAAGTTCTTCCTGGGCTTTTTTATTTGCCGCAGTAGCTTCTTCTTTCCATTTTTTCTTAGCAGCTTCATATTCTTTGGTCGTTACAACATCCTTCTGAAGCTGAGTCAGCTTGAAGTTGTAAGCTGAACCTTTGACACCAACTGGTGAGTAGGCCTTTGTAAATGGCACTGATTTAGTAACAGACGGTGTTGCTCCTTGTGAAACAGTCGGAATAATCAAGCCGCTATCTAGCAACCAAGCTTCCGCTTCTGCATACTTTTCATAACGCAGCTGCACATCGTTGGTTTCAGCATTGGCTTCTTCCAGCATCTTAGTATATGTATCCAAGCCAAGCTCTTTAATCTTATCATTGTCTTGACCTGGTTCAAAACCAAAGTTTTGCAAGCTTCCGCCGTTCTTGATATTGAGAGTATCTAAGTAGGTAGATGGGTCTTGGTAGTCACCGGTCCAACCACCAGTAGACATATCATAGTCTTTTTGAGCAGCAGAGTTAGCAAAATAGGTGATGTTATTAAGATCGTCTGTGCTCATCTTTTGCAGATCAATGACGACATTTTCTGCTCCAAGAGCCGATTCGATAGACTGCTTGGTTGAGCTAGCCCATTGAACTCCAATAGTGCTAGACTGATCCACAGGCATATCTAAGTGAATTGGGAATTCAACTCCCTTAGCCTGCAAGGCCTGCTTCGCTTCTGCAAATTTCGCCTTAGCTTTTTCAGGATTGTAGTAAGGATCTTGAGCGTCAGAGAGGTCAATTCCTTGCCATTGGCTGCCATAGTTGACTAATTTTTCCCCAACAACGGTTCCAAAGTCCTTGTCGCCAATTTGGACAAAAGTAGGCGGCACTAAGGTATTTCTCAAGACCTTAGTCGCTCCGTCTTCACCATTTCCTTGCGCACCATAAGATGTACGGTCAAAGGCAAAGTTGATAGCCTGACGGAAGTCTTTGTTCATGATTGCTTCGTTAGTAGCAGATTTTTGAGCGTCTGTTGTTTTAGAAGTATGATTGTAAGACTGACGGTTATAGTTGAAATTATAGTAATAAGAAGTAGAATCCTGCGGGCTGTACACGATATTGTCAGCATATTTCTTCTTGACTGAAGCAAAGCCAGAGCTATTCGGATAGAGACGAGCAGTACTGTAGACGCCATCGCTAAAGTTACGAATCAGCGCTTCCTGATCATTTCCATCGTAATAAGTCAGCTTGATGCTATCCAGAGTCACATTGTCTTTGTCATAGTAGTTTTGGTTCTTGACAAATTCCATCACAGACTTGGAAGTCAGAGACTTGAGCAAGTAAGGACCATTATAGAGGATGCTAGATGGCTTGACAGAGCCAAAATTGCTTCCTTCTGCTTTCAGAAACTCTTCATTGACTGGGAAAAGAATCGTACTGGTCGTTTTAGAGTTCCAGTAAGGCTCCGGACGGGCCAAAGTGTATTGCAGGGTATGGTCATCAATAGCTTTGACACCAACATTGTCAAAATTCTTATCTTCACCCTTGATATAAGCATCCAAGCCCTTCACAGAGTCCTGAACTAGATAAATAGCTTCAGAATTTTCATCCGCTGCATACTTCAAGCCAGTCACAAAGTCCTGAGCTTTTACTTCTGCATATTCTTCACCATCGGATGTGTACCATTTAGCATCATCACGCAGCTTATAAGTATAGGTCAGACCGTCCTTAGAAACTGTCCATGACTTCGCGATAGAGGGAACCAGATTTCCGTACTCGTCATTTTCAAAAAGTCCATCGACCAGGTTGGAAATGACATCATTTGTCGTTGCACGGTTTGTAGCAAGATAGTTCAAGCTGTCAGGGTCTGAACTATAAACGTAAGTATAATTATTTGTGCTAGATGAAGACTGGCTACAAGCCGTTAGCAATAGCCCGGCACTCAGTGCAACTCCAGTCGCAATCAGCCACTTTGATGCTTTCATGGATAGAACCTCCTTTGATGTTACATTTTATAACATGAACTATTATACCAAAAAGCGTATAAAAAGTAAATAGTAAACCGATGACAGTTGAGTAAAATATTCAAGCCTACGTATTTTTAGAAAACTCGCAAAGCTCTCTGCTGCAGCATTCCTACAAAATTCCAAGTAAAAAAGAAGAATCCGCTTTTACTGCAAACTTGCTTTGGATTCTTCCTTTTTGTTATTTTATCAAGAATGATTAGAACTGTGAGCTCTTCAACACTGCTCGCTCATTCTTTTATTGATTATAGTCTGCGAGAAGACAAGTCATATAGATAGACAGCTCCAAACAAGAACAAAGCACCCAGCAAGACTAAGAACAAACTGCTGCTGTCTCCTGTTTTGGGAAGCTGGCTTACCTGTGCAGCCTGCTGACTTAGTTGCTGACGAGAACTTACAGGTTCAACAGAACGCAAACTCAACTGAGGAGGAGTTTGTTGGCCTGGAATCGTGTTCTGCCCAGCTGCAGCAATCTGAACAAGCTCCTTGTAATAACCTTCTCCCATGCTGAATTCTCTATCTTGACTGTCAATCAAGGTCAGAGAAAGTACCGGACTGAACTGACCCTCTACTAAACCTTTCAAGCTGATCTCAACCGGATTGGAATCATTGGCTTTTTTAGAAATCAGAACAGTATCGCCAGAGATGGTATAGTCAGGACTTGGCAGGATGTTGAAATGCTGACTATCAATCTTAAGGGCAAGACGGTAGTCATTTTTCTCTAGACCGTTTAATTCACTCAGGGTAACCGTAGCTGTAAAAGGCTGATCTAGCTGAGCAGATGCAGGGATATTGACTTTGATATCCTTAACCGGATCTGTATAAAAGAGACCATGCCCGATAGGATAGGCTACCTCTGTCTCGGACATGATACCATCCTTGATACTCGGCACATTTACTGGTAACTTCCCAACATGATTTTGACCATTGAAAATGACTTCCACACCAGCTGGGATATTAGGGCCGAAGGCATTGTCCGGCTTCAAAGACTCAGTTGGATCCATACCCTTGTTTCCATAAACTGCTACAATAGCCTTGGCATTAGGATAATTCGCTACATCATAAGGTTTAGAAATGCTCATGATAGCTGCTTGTTTTCCAGTTTCATTTGCATAGCCCACAACTTCTGTCGGAACTCTTGTCAGCCAGAAATCGCTGGCTAGTTGAGATTGACGCCCAATTTCAGAAATCAAGACTAGGTGAGTTGCTTGGTCAATCTTCCCTTTCAAATCTTCTAACTTGGTTGTTTTGCTGTAGTTTAGCGCTTCATATGTGACACCTGCTGGAATCACTCCGTCCGCTATCAGACGCTTGACACCCAGCTCTAGTCCAGGCACTTCATCGTCATAAGCAGCTAACAGCAAAATCCTGTCACCAGATTTGACCTTAAAAGGCAGAACAGTATCATCGTTTTTAACTACGGTCACTGCACTAGCAGCGATTTTTCGTTCAGTATCTCTGTTTAACTCTGAGCCAACAGTTACTTCAGCCTTAGCTTGGGTACGTTCAGATGGGTCAAAGTCTAAAATACCTCGTTTTTCTTTTAGATTCAAGATGCGAGTCACTGACTCATCCAATCTGCTGACTGGAATATCGCCTCTCTGAACTGCCTGTTCAATATCGTTGATAATCTTATCGATTTTAGCTAAATCACTCTTGCTGCGTAAGACGGTTGGCATCAGCACCACATCTACACCTGATTTGATAGCCATGATAGCCGCTTCAGATTCTCCGAAGTTTTTGGCAATTGCATCCATGCCCATAGCATCAGATACCACCACTCCCTTGTAGCCAAATTTCTTGCGAACAATGCCGGTAATAATGTCATCAGACAAGGTAGCAGGGATATAGATGGTTTCCCCAGTTTGTTTAGATATAACCGTGTCTTTTTCAATCTGAGGATACTGAATATGGGCTGTCATCAGCATATCAGCGTTTTTGTCAATGGCAGCCTTGAAAGGAAGCAACTCCAGTGCTTCTAACTCTGCATAGGACTTATCTACCAGAGGCAGACCAGTATGAGAATCTACCGCCGTATCACCATGCCCAGGGAAATGCTTAGCCGCTACTGCAACATTGTATTTCTGAATCCCCTCCATCATAGCCGTTCCCAAACGGGCAACCACCTTAGGATCTGAAGAGAAGGAACGCAAACCAATAACGGGATTCTGCGGATTGTTATTTGTGTCAAAAACTGGGGCAAAGTTGACATTTAAACCTAGAGCAGATAGTTCCCGTCCGATGATCTGACCTGCTTGATTAGCCAATTCCGGATCACGCGTCGCGCCAACTGCCATGTTGCCAGGAAGAGCTGTCCCGCTGCCCAAACGATAGACGATACCACCTTCTTGGTCAATCGCGAGCAAGAGCGGCAGCTTACCATTTTTAGCTTGATTGCTTATAGCTGCTTGCTGCAGGGCTTGCGTCAAGGCTAAGGTTTGAGCAGTTCCCTTCACATTTTCAGCAAAAAGAATGACACCACCAAAGTCGTATTTATCAACCGCTTCTGCAACTTCTTTATTAAGCTCTGTCATATCAGACTGAGAGGCCTGCCCCTCTTGCTGCCATTTTCTGAAGTCTGGCATCAGCATCTGGGTAATCTTCTGACGAAGCGTCATATCCGCCACAAGCTGCTGCACTCTCTTAGAAGCCGGCGGCGCATCACTCGCTTCCTGATCCTGCGTCTGATTGGCAGCTGAGGAAACTTCTGCAGGCTGGGCAGTCGCTGGTTTGGCAGAATCTTCTACTAAATTACCAGTATTGCCTTCTTTGGTTGAAGCAGCAGTTTCAGTAGCTGCAACTGACGGAGCATCAGAGACTGGCAAGGCTTTTTCGGCAATCTGACTATCCTGACTTGGCGTACCACTAGCTCCTACACCACTATCAGAAGAGTCCGTTACAACTGCAGCACTTGCTTGTTCAGACTGGTTAGCAGATTCCAGCGGCTGATTGGCTGTATCCGCCTTTATGGCTCCCAATGGCCAAAAAACAAGCAATGACAAGGCAAGTGCCAATAGCAATTTATACCTTTTCATCATAGGCATTCTCCTTTCATCCCTATAATAATAGCACAAAAAACGATGTTTGTAAACGTTTACATATTATCTAATTATTGTTTGTTTTTATCACCAATTAGTAATATAATCTCTATAAAAATGAAATAGTATTACAATATTATAGAAATGTTACAGAGGTATAATTTTATAGAAATAACATAACCTAACTGTTAAAAACAAGATTCTTTTATCTTGTGCTAACAGTTGCATAGAAAGGATTTGCTATGAGACAAGAAAAGAAGACTAAAGTAATGCTCAACCGCCGCTACTGGCTGGGGCTTTCCCTGGCTTCTGCTGCGACTTTAGCCGCTGCTTTGATTTCCACTGGAACAGTTCGAGCGGAGAACAAGTCAATCCCTGACTGGGTTTCTAGACGTGAAGTTGGTATTTACGATCCTAGTGTACCAGATATTGAGGACGACCCTACTATCTTTGATGATCCAGGACCTATCAAGGTTCCGGAAGCTCCTAAGCGTGACCTTCCTAGCTCTATTGATGAAGAAACTGGTGAAAGGATTAGAAATAGAATCGTTCTTTACAAGGGTAAATACTATGCACTTGATCCTTATAGATCTATATACGAAGTTCGGGATGATCCAGGAGAACAAATTCCGACGAATCTAAAAAACTCCTTCTATACTAGCCCAACAGGTAAAGTCTATTATTTTGACGAAAAAGGACGAAGGGTCATCAATCTTTACAGTGTAGACGGCAAGCAATACTTCTTTGATTCTTACGGAGAAATGGTCAAAAACAGATTTGTTAATTACTCTGAATATACTTATTACTTTGGAGAAGATGGGACACCTTATAAAAACGGACTTTATAAGATTGGCAAGTACTATTATTACTTTACCGAGTATGGCGATCTTTTGAGGCAAGGTTCTTTCGACTACAAAGGAAAGACCTATTATACTAATTGGCATGGCGTTGTCAATATAAAAGACGAAGAAGTTACACCATAACGAAAAATACCAGAAATGAGGACGTATGTCTTCGTTTCTGGTATTTATTTTATTCAAAATCACTCAAATAGAAAATTCATTTTTTATAAGCAGATGGTTATTGTTCTTTTGATTTTCTTACACTAATACCTAGTCCCAATCCAGCCAGAAGCAAACCAAGCCCCACAACACTATAGACTGCCTTTTCGCTACTTCCTGTTTTAGGAAGAGACTGTTCTGATTTGGCCAAAAGTGTTGGTGCCTGAACATGGTAGACGGTAGATGTAGGCATTGTAGTACGACGCTCAAGATAGAATTGATAACTATCTTTTATGATTTTATAATAACGTGCTTCATTGACACTTTCAACAATCCATGAAGTGGTTCCCTTTGTCAGAGCATCAGCCAAGTTATTTTCGATATCAAGCACTCTGCCTTCTGTTGCAAAATTTTTGTAAATTCCCTCAATCGCTTTTACCGTCGCTACAGTTCTTTCTATACCAGCAGCTTTTAGAGCCGCAAGTGTATCAGCAACCGTTGGAATTGAAGGATCTTCTTTCATTTCAGCATCTGTTAATAAAACGACGAATTTCTTATTTTTAGATGACTTAGACCAATCATAGGTCGAAATAATCTGGTTCAGGGCAGGAGTTGGTGTTTCTGGAGTATCTCCTCCACTCGCTATACGAATCGCAGCCAATGCCTTTTCGAGCTCAGCCGGATCAGTTGTAAAATAAGATGACCCAAACCGTGTTAGAACCGTATCTTCATCTTTGCTGCCAGAATTACGGCCGTAGACTTCATCACTAAATGTCGCCAAGCCAAAACGTGCTGTAATCCCCTCTTTAGTAATATTTCGTACAAATTCATTAATATTTGCACGAACAATATCAATTGTGCTGCCCATGGATCCTGAACGGTCGACAACAAAGACAATATCAGCTGAACCAGCTTTTGTTACAGTTGGTGGCGTTGAGGTGTAGGTAATGGTTGTAGTCTTATCCACTCGCTCGTACTGCGTATAGGGATTCCCATTTTCATCTGTGCCAGATAAAGTATTTTCAGTACGTCTAGTTATTGGATCTGGCGCCTTATCAACCTTTGCCGGAGCCACTTCTGTCTTTGTAACATCAACAGTCGCCGTTTCAACACGGACTGTTTGATTGCCTTCTTGACTTTCTTTGACATCAAGAGGCGATACATTTTTTGAGACATCGATCAAATCTCCTGGTTTCGCTGCAGATTCTTCAACAACAGGTTTCGTCGTATCAGCAGCAATTTCAGCACCTGCAGCTTCAATCGGAGAGCTTACTGCTTCAGTTTTTGCTATACCGCTTGAAGGTGGTGTGCCAACCTGGTCTGCAAAAACATGCGAAGCTTGTGAAAAGGCAAATAGAAGAGTTGCTGATGCTAATCCAACTTTCAATTTGTACAATGAAAAGCCTGGAAGTTTAAATGATTCTTTTTCCATAATTTCTCCTTATCTTTTTAGATTTAGAAACATGATTGCATCTATTTTATATAGAATAACATAAAAAAATAGGAACTGCAAGCGATTTCAGATATTTATTAGTCTAAAAATTAAAATTTTAGAATATTCTCAGAGTTTGTATGCTAAAATTGATGAGCATCATCATGAATTATTAAATAAATACTTTATCGTGCCGTCTCTAATAAGAAATCCCCATGCTCAATATCCGAGCATGGGGATTTCTTATTAATTATTTAGCGATTGGGTAAACAGAAACTTGTTTCTTATCGCGTCCTTTGCGTTCAAAGCGTACTACACCTTCAACTTTTGCGAACAAAGTATCGTCTCCGCCACGTCCAACGTTGACACCTGCATGGATGTGAGTGCCGCGTTGACGGTAAAGGATAGAGCCGCCAGTTACGGTTTGACCGTCAGCTGCTTTAGCTCCCAGACGTTTCGCTTGTGAATCACGTCCGTTAGATGTGGAACCTCCACCTTTTTTGTGGGCGAATAGTTGCAAGTTAGCAAGATTCATTTTTAACATAATGTTTTTCCTCCGTGTTAGTTTTCTGTGATAACTCTGGTTTGGACGAACTCAGATGAGTCCTCCGATAAGTTTGCCATTCCTAGGAAAAATGATTCAAAGAAAAGCTGAGTCATTTCTCTTTGGTGTGACGGTATATCCTGAGGAATTTCAACCTTCAGATAACCGCCTTCTATTTCGTTTAATTCTAAGTTTGGTTCGTAGCCTGCGAATTTCTCAACTGAATTGACAAAATTAATGGCGAGCGTCGAAACGGACGCACACACGACATCAAAGCCGTATTCACCACTCGCGGCGTGACCTGTGATTTCTGCACGCCTCAGTTCGCCATCTTCGGCTCTTTCAAAGACTGCTTGTATCATTTAATCTCCTTAAAATTAAGCGTTGATAGCGTTGATGACAACTTTTGTATATGGTTGACGGTGACCTTGTTTACGATGGCTGCCTTTTTTAGGTTTGTACTTGTAAGTAACAACCTTCTTTTGCTTGCCTTGTTTTTCAACAGTTCCGACAACAGAAGCTCCAGCAACAAGCGGAGTTCCTACAACAGTGTTTTCACCACCAACAAGAACAACTTCATCAAAAGTAACATCTTGACCAGCTTCAGCGTTCAACTTTTCAACGTAGATTGCTTGACCAACTTCAACTTTAACTTGTTTTCCGCCAGTTTTAATGATTGCGTATGTGCTCATTATGCACCTCCTATGATTTTTTGGGGTTTCCCCGAATTTTGTGAAGACTCGCCTAGCATCGTGGGACGAACCACTTAAGAGAAGAGCTCTAAGTATAACAAAGAATAAACTAGGAATTGAGCCGAAGGCATAACTTGTGTTAGGCAAAGCGACAATGACGAAGTTTAAATTTGTTATACGACGAGCAACGATGTTCGTGCGGTTGCACAGGAATGTGCATAGTCAACTCTATAAGTATAGCACTTCTGCAGCTCTTTAGCAAGCTTTTTCATCTCATGAAAACGGATTTTTAAGAATTGTTTTTAGATTTTGTCTGCTAATGCACAAAGACTACTTCATTCTTGCTATTACAACAGCCCCTCAATCAGCTCGTCAACTTCATCAGTCTCTGCTTGTGGTCTGATTTCTGTAATCATGATGCCTGCAACAGCGCGTTCTACCAAACCTTCAACATCTAGGTAAGTTTCGTACTGCTCTGCATTCTTGATTTTTGGATTGGTTTTAGGCCGGTCTGGAGCAAAAATGGTACAGCAGTCTTCAAATGGCTGGATAGAGATTTGGAAAGTATCGATTTTTTCAGCAATGTCAATGATTTCCAGCTTGTCCATGGTCACGACAGGACGTATAATCGGTGTATTGGTTACAGCGTTGATAGCCTGCATACTCTCAATCGTTTGACTTGCCACCTGACCAAGACTTTCTCCGTTGATAATGACTTGAGCGCTCCGCTCCTCTCGAATCCGGTCCGTAATACGCATCATAAAGCGACGGGTCAGTGTCATGAGATAGGCTTCTGGAGCCTTGGCCTTGATTTCCTCCTGAATCTCTGTAAAAGGCACTTCGATAAACTGGATGTTGCCGCCAAACTTGGTTAATTTCCGAGTCAGATCCTGAGCTTTTTTCAACGCACCTGGACTGGTGTAAGGCGGACTTGCAAAGTGAACCGCCTCGATATCTACCCCCCGCTTGAGAGCCAAATAGCCCGCCACCGGTGAGTCAATTCCTCCCGACAGCATGAGCATACCCTTTCCTGAAGTACCAACTGGCAGGCCTCCAGCACCACGAATCGTCTCATAAGAAATATAGGCCGCTTCTTCACGAATTTCGACACGTAGCTCAATATCCGGCGCTTTCATCTTGACCTGAACATTGGGAATAGCCTCAAAAACAGCATCACCAAGTGTATGGTTAAGCTCGCGGCTATCCAATTCAAAACTGTGATCACTTCGCTTGCTGGTAATTTTAAAGGTCATGCCCTCTTGATAGACGTCCTTCATAATGGATTGGACAGCTTCGATTAGGGCTGGTACAGATTTTTCAATTTTGTAAGACGGCGAGAAATTCTGAATCCCAAAAATCTGCTTGAGCGACTCAGCGACCGGCTGATAGTCTGTTCCATGCAGATAGACATGGGTCCGGTCACGGTCAGCCTTGACATGGACCTGCGGATAGACTGACAAAACAGCCTGGATATTGCGTTTGAGCTTGTTGATAAAGCGCATGCGGTTCTTGCCCTTGGTTGAGAGCTCACCGTAGCGCACCATAATTTCTGAATAATGCATTGTTTACCTTACTTTTCTGGTTTTTTCGTAAATAATTTTAAAAGTTGTCAAAAACTGCTCCATCCGGCTCATATCATTGTCAAGATCCAAACTGATACGGACAGCAGTCTGAGCGAGAGATTTCTCGACGCCCATAGCGATTAGGGTACCTGCTGGCTTTCCAGCCTTGGAAGAACAAGCGCTGGTAGTCGAGATATAAATCTCGTAGTCTTCAAATGCATGAACGACGACTTCACCCCGCACTCCCTTGATACCAAAGGTTAGTATATGAGGCGCAAAATTTTCCATGTCTGAGAAAATCACCACATCTGGATACTTCTGCAGCTCTTCAAAGAGAATCTTCTTCATATGAGCCGTCCGCTGGGCAAATACTTCTTGCTTTTCCATGGACAAACGCAGAGCCTTAGCTGTTGCTGCAATGCCAGCTAGATTTTCCGTCGTCGAGCGCTTGTCCGACTCCTGACCGCCACCAGTCAAGAGGGGACTGATTTTCTTGCCAGACTTGATATAGACAAATCCTACGCCCCGGACACCGTGAAATTTATGACTGGAAAATGTCGCAAAATCCACGCGATCCGTCAGATAAGCAGCTGTCGGAATCTTCGTAACGGCCTGCACAGCGTCCACATGAAAGGAAATAGTCGGCTTGTCTGCTAGCAGTTCGGATATTTTCTGAATGGGCTGAATACTGCCGATTTCATTATTGACTGCCATGATGGAGATCAGAGTGGTGTCTGGTCGAATCAGCTCTGCTAGCTTATCTACATCAACAAAACCTGCCTTATCAACTGGGGCAAAATCCACTTCAAACCCTTGACTCTGCAGCCAGAGAGCTGATTCTTTAACCGCTGGATGCTCAATGTTGGATACGATGATGTGTTTGCCAAAAGGAACTTTTTCAAAAGCAACTCCCTTAAGTACCCAGTTGTCCCCTTCTGTCCCTCCAGACGTAAAAAAAATCTCTGACGAAGACTTGCCTAAAAGCTCTGCTATTTGCCGACGAGAAGCTTCTAAAAGACGGGTTGCCTGACTGCCTAAACTGTGCAGACTGGATGGATTTCCCCAGATTTTAGAAGCTACTTCTGTGTAAGCGGCCAAAGCCTCGGGATAAGGTTTGGTTGTCGCTGAATTATCTAAATAAATCATGTTCTTTCCTCTAAATTTCAATACTCCTATTGTAACACGAAAGAGAAACTGGAACAAGAAAGAAAAAGCCCTAAATTCTTAGAACTTAGGGCTAAACTTCAACGGTCATAAAACTCATGCAATAAGCCAAAGAGTTCCTGTTGTTGAGCGAACAAACTCTGACCAATGGTAGTAGATTTGATGAGGGTTCGTTCCTCTACATTTTCAATCACCTTTTTCAGGGAGGTTTGAGCAAAGGGCGATTCTACAACTTTTTGAGCGTTTTGGAAAGGCTGATGGGTCACCAGCTGGAAGCCATAGGAATTATTGAGCAGTGAATAGCCAGCCGTTCCAGTCTTCTTCTGATAGGCCTTGCAGAGGCCACCATCAATGACAAAGAGCAGACCTCCACCACGGATAGGCGACTCTCCCTTGCCCGTCTTAACCGGAGTATGACCGTTGACCATCCTAGACTCTTGAGAAAAGAGGCCAAATTCTTCCAAAATCAGCTGGCAGACTTTCTCAGAATTACGATAAGAAAAATAAGAATTTTCCACTTCCTTGTGGGTGACCTTATCTTCAATGAAATAGCGCTCCAATGTGGTCATCTTTTCTTTACCAAACAAGGGCGACAGCTTACCTTTCCAGCAATACCAAATCAAATCAGTCGACAAATCGTCGCTCACTTCCTTATCCTTGGCCGACTGCCGAATATGATACTCGAAGAAATCAAGCAATTCCTTGCCTGCATAATGGGCTTGATTGAGAATGAAAGGCTGGAATTCTCCTGACGGCTCCAGAGGAATGCAGCCGTGAAAAAGCAAGTGCTGGTTGTAAATCTTATACATAGAGCCCTTGTTCATCAGAAGACTCATATGCTCAGCCATCTTTAGAGAACTTTGGAATGAGGCCAGCATACTGTCTACAGCTTGATTTTCTTCTGGTGTCAAAACTGACGGATTTTCCGGATTAACCGTTTGGAAGCAGGTGTTGACTAGGGCATGCTTAGTATCGTCAATGGTAATGCTTTCTTCCCAATAATCAATCTTGTCCAGCATAACATGGTCCTGCATCTGGAATTCAGGCCGTCGTTTGATGAGTTGATTTTCCAGCTTGAACTGGATAATCGACAAGGCTTGGTGAACTTTTTCCAGTTGCAGAATTTCCTCTTCAGAAAACTCCTGCTCTCTGCCACCAAGAATAGGCCTAAACTTAGGATTAGACTGGTAAGTCTTGTCCGCAAAAAGAGTCAAGGAGCGCAGGTTTAAACCATAATCTTTCTCTATATCCCAGAGATAGCCATAGCGAGCTGCGATGCGCAGCACATTGAGTAAGCAAGCCTTAGAGCCAAAAAAGGCTCCCATCCAGATAATGTCGTGATTGCCCCACTGAATATCGAGCGAGTGAAAACGCTGCAGTTCATCCATGACCTGAGCACTGCCGGCTCCTCTGTCAAAAATATCTCCAACCACATGCAGATGGTCAATCAACAACTGCCGAATACTTCGGGCCAAGCCTAGAATAAAAGGCACCGCTTCCCGCAATTCAATCACATAAGTCAGGATATTCTCAAAATAGGATTTTTTATCAGCTAAAGCCCTGTCACTATAGAGCAACTCCTCTATAATATAGGCATATTGTGGCGGCAAGGCCTTTCTAACCTTGGAGCGACTGTATTTGGCACCCGCAAAAGCCAGCAAGTTCAAGAGCTGAGGAATGGTTTCCTGATACCAGTCTTGGCCTTTAGTTTCTTCCCCCAACACAAGCTCAGGATAGGAAACCAACGCTGACAGGCGGTCTTTGTGTTCTTCTGACAAGCTGTCTCCAAAACAGTCCTTAATCTTCTCATTGAGAATACCTGCACAGCTTCTCAAAATATAGTCAAAAGCAGCAAACTCCCCGTGAATGTCACTTATATACAGCTCCGTTCCTTTGGGCAAGTTCAAAATTGCCTCTAGGTTAGTCAGCTCTGTAATGACCTTCTGCCGGGTATCAAATTCTTTCAGTAAAATACGCTTATATTGCTCCATCTTCAGTCCTCACTATATAACCGCTCACTCAATCTTCTTTCTTATCTCAATTTCTTTAAATGATCTTCAATCAAGAAAGCCGTCTCCTCGATTGATTTATCAGTGATATTGATGACATGTGCCCGATACTTTTTAAAGACTTCTTTTGAGTAGTCCAGTTCTTCGTATATTTTTTCCAGATCTGTATAGCTGGTTGACTGGGTCAATCCCAGAGAATTCAAACGATTACTTCGTATCTTAGACAGTTTTTCTGGCTCACATAAGAGGCCGATAATCCGCTCCGGATCAACCTTATCCAAGACCTGAGGCAGAGGGACTTCTGGAATCAAAGGCAGGTTAGAAACCTTGTAGCCTTTATTAGCCAGATAAATACTGAGTGGTGTTTTAGATGTACGGGAGACCCCCAAGAGGACCAAGTCTGAATCTAAAAAACCTTGCGGTGCCTTGCCATCGTCGTATTTAACTGCAAACTCAATAGCGGAGATTTTATTAAAATACTCAGTGTCCAGCCGGTGCAGTGTACCCGGAACTTCTATAGGATTGGTGCCCGTCTTTTCTCTAATAATCTCAAAAAATGGGTGCATCAAATCCAAATAAGCAAGGCCATTGGACTTACTGAACTCCCTAGCTGCAGCAGCTAGCCTACCATCGACCAGTGTACTGATGACAAGGGCATCGTCCTTGATGGCATCGCGCAGAATATCCAGCAATTCTTCTTCCTTGTTGATAAATGGAAAACGATAGCTGTTATTAAAAATAATATCTGGGTACTGGGCTGTCACTGCAGACAACAGCTTCTGCGAAGTCCCCCCCAAAGAATCTGAAATGCTGTAAACAATAATTTCTTTCTTCATGTTCATTCCTCTTATCTATTAACCTCAGCGCTTCTGGCCTCTTGAATAATATAATCCAGCAGAGCTGACTTGGTCACAGTTCCTAAAAGCTTACGTTCATTATCCTTATCCACTACCGGCAGTGAATCAATCGCAAAATCCTGCAAAACTGCTGCCGCTTCCAAAATATTCATATCCTTGTAGCAAGTTTTAATATGGGGCATTCGGGTCATGCAGACCGCTACAGGCGTGCTGTCAATGTTAGTATTGAGCGAAGCCCGCAGCAAGTCCTTACGCGACAAAATCCCCAAGAGCAGCTTATGCTCATCAATGACATAGAGAACATCCGCATCATACATAAATAAGGTGATAATGGCATCTTGAATAAAGGAATCATGAGATACCAAAACAGGAGATGTCATAATTTCCGCCACTTCCTTTCGAAAGGTATCGAAAAAGAAAAGCGTCTCTAAATCCGAGCCCGAGTACGTGTAACCAACTTTTGGCGTAGCCTTCAAAATCCCAACCAAGGTCAGAAAAGACAGGTCCGAGCGCAAGGTCGCCCGAGAAATATCGAGTAATTCAGAGATTTTCTCACCGCTGAGTGGCTGGTGTTCTTTTACAATTTCTACAATTTTCTTTTGCCGTTCACTTAATTTCAAATAGGTCTGACTCCTTCGTTCTTTATAATAGATGATTAGCCTGATTTCGCTTAAAATTTAGGAATTATTACTCATATTTTATTTTTAAACGTTTAAATAATCATCATTTTGTAACACATTATAACAAAAAAAGAAAAATTGTCAATAAAACAGGATGCTTTTTTCGGTTGACAAATATATGTGATGTATATTACAATGTAGTTGTCCTACAATATGACACATATTTCATAATTTTGGAGGTAAATATGGCGAAATGGATTTACTCCTTCGAGGAAGGATGTGCAGATGACAAAGCCCTGCTTGGCGGAAAAGGAGCCAACCTAGCTGAAATGACCAATTTGGGACTGCCTGTCCCTCCAGGTTTTACTATTACCACAGAAAGCTGTATCGAATATTTAGAAAGTCCTTATTTCTTTGAATCTTCTTTAAAAGAAGATATTTTGGAAGCGGTTACTGAATTAGAAGAAAAAACCGGTAAATATTTCAGCGGCAACGACTCAGCCTTGCTCTTAGTGTCTGTTCGAAGCGGAGCCAAGTTTTCTATGCCGGGCATGATGGACACTATTCTCAATCTAGGTCTAAACGATTTAAGAACCCAGACTCTGGCTGAGCAGACCAATGCTGACTTTGCCTACAACTGCTACCGCCGTCTGCTTCAAATGTTTGCTGATGTCGTTTATGGTATTTCCAAGGACGAGTTCGATGACCTCTTGGGCTATTTTGAAAAGAATGCTGGCAAACAGGCCAAGGATTTCACACTGGAAGAGCACCAAGCTTTGATTGAGCAGTATAAGCAGCTTTATCGCGAGCATCATCAAACCTTCCCCCAAAGCTCTAAAGAACAGCTCTATGCTGCTATCAAGGCGGTCTTCAAGTCTTGGAATAACCCTCGAGCAAAGGTTTACCGCAACTTGAATGATATTCCTCACGACCTGGGAACAGCGGTAAATGTCCAAGCCATGGTTTTCGGAAATAGCGACCAGGCCAGTGGTACAGGTGTTGTCTTCACGAGAAACCCTGCCAGCGGTGAGCATCAGTTATTTGGCGAATTTTTGCTCAATGCACAAGGAGAGGATGTCGTAGCCGGCATTCGAACACCTGAGCCTATCGCTGCACTTGAGACAGCTCTCCCTCAGGCCTATGCAGCCTTCCAAGACTATGCTAAGATTCTCGAAAACCACTATAAAGACATGCAAGATATCGAATTTACCATCGAAAAGGGTAAACTCTATATTCTCCAAACTAGAAACGGTAAACGAACCGCCAAAGCATCTTTGAAAATCGCCTTAGATTTGGTAGACGAGGGCATTATCAGCAAAAAAGAAGCTCTCCAGCGCGTATCTCCTGCTACGATTAGCCAACTCATCCATCCTGTATTTGAAGAAAAAGCTCTGCAAGATGCTCCTTTCTTGGCTCAAGGACTGCCAGCCAGCCCAGGTGCTGCAACTGGCGAGATTGTCTTTACAGCTGAGCGCGCCAAAGACTACCACTCCTTGGGTAAAAAGGTCATTTTAGTCCGCCAGGAAACTTCACCTGAAGACATTGAAGGTATGGTTGTCAGCCAGGCCATCGTAACCAGTCAGGGCGGTATGACCTCTCATGCGGCTGTCGTAGCTCGGGGAATGGGAACCTGTTGTGTGGCTGGCTGCGGTGAGCTGACCATCAGCGAGGACAGCAAAACTGTTTCCTGCGGAAGCCTTGTCTTGACTGAGGGTGATGTCATTTCAGTTGATGGTAGCTCTGGACGCATTTATAGCGGAGAAATTCCGACCGTCCTAATCGAAAATGACCAAGAACTTCACCGCTTGCTTTCATGGGCAGATAAGTTCGCACAACTCAAAGTCCGTGCCAACGCAGAGACCGTTCAGGATTTGAAAACAGCTATTAAGTTTGGGGCAAAAGGTATCGGTCTTGCTCGTACTGAACACATGTTCTTTGATCAGGAACGAATTCTAGAAATGCGGCGCCTGATTCTAGCCGACAACGAATTGGAAACCAGATCCGCCCTCAAAAAACTGCTGGAGTTCCAAGAAGAAGACTTCTATCAAATGTTCCAAGCAGTTCAGGACAAACCTATGATTATCCGTCTTTTGGATCCGCCGATGCATGAATTTCTACCTAAAGATTCACAGGAAATCAAGGCTTTGGCTGACAAGCTGCACAAGTCACCAGAAAAACTGACTCGCCGCATTGAACAGCTGCAAGAAAGCAATCCAATGCTAGGCCACCGTGGCTGCCGTCTGGGGATTACGCAACCAGAGATTTACAAGATACAAGTCGAAGCCGTCTTCAAGAGTGCTATCAAGCTGAGTCAGGAAGGATTGACCGTCAAACCAGAAATCATGATTCCGCTGATTGCAGACAAGGCTGAGCTGGACTCTGTCAAAGCCTTTCTTACCCAACATATCACCAAACTCTTTAGGCATCAAGGTCTGGAGCCTTTCCCTTATGAAATTGGCACCATGATTGAACTTCCGCGTGCCTGTCTGGTTGCAGACCAGCTGGCTCAAGAAGCGGACTTCTTTAGCTTTGGTACTAACGATCTGACCCAGATGACCTACGGTTTCTCACGAGACGATATTGGAAAATTCATCGGCCATTATAAGGAGAAAGAAATTCTTCCTTTTGATCCTTTCCAAAGTATTGACCAGGACGGCGTTGGTGAATTGATGCGGATAGCTATCAGCAAAGGGCGTCAAGTTAAGCCTGAACTTCCTATCGGCATTTGTGGCGAGGTCGGTGGTGATCCGGCTTCCATTCCTTTCTTCCAAGAAATTGGTGTCACCTACGTTTCCTGCTCTCCTTATCGAGTTCCAGCAGCTAGGCTGGCTGTCGCTCAAGCTGCACTCCAAGATGAGAAGGCATGATTACTTTGCTATTCTAGCTCAAGAAACTGCTCAATCCAAATTTGAGCAGTTTCTTTTCTTGACAGCAATCTTCTGTGTGCGTTTTCATAAATAAAAATTTGATTTTTTAAAGACATTTTCAGATAAAAAACGTATAATGAGAGATAAGAAATCATTGAAATTTTAAAAGGAGATTCTTGCAAGCATGGAAAACTATTCTCGTAGTAATAAAAATAAGACAAAATCATCTAAAAAACCTACTAAACAGCATATTAAAACCGGCCTTTCAGCCTTCCAAAAGACTATTGCAACGGTTGCCAGTATCTTGTCTATCATCATTGCCAGCATCACGATCATGAATCTGACTGGCCAAAAAGATGAAAAATCAAAAACTGATACCAGCAGCTCTACTGCAACGACTACCATCATCAAGGAAATCGAAAAAGAAACTAGCAACCCTGCTTCAACAACTGCAACTGATACAGCAGCTTCCAGCAGTGATACAGCAGCTGTTGAGACTAGTTCGTCTAGCTCTGCTGCAGATACAGCAGCAGGCGACACTAGTGCCTCTAGCTCTGCTGCAGATACAGCAACCAACACTCAGACAGAAGCTTCAAACTAAGCAAGCAGAAAACGCCTAGCTCATTGAGCCAGGCGTTTTTCTTGTATTCATCAAGTAACCTTATTTGACTATCACTTACGATACATCTTGACTTGAAGATAGAGGTCATTGTAGGTTCCCAACCATTTAGGGCCCAACTGCTCATAAACTTCCAGATGTTTCATCGTTTCCTCAGTCGGATAAAAGGCCTCATCTTCCTGAATCTCCTTAGGCAACATGGCCTTGGCAGGAAGATTTGGTGTCGAATAACCAACATAAAGGGCGTTCTTATAAGCATTTTCCGGTCTCAGCATAAAGTTAATAAACTGATAGGCTGCTTTTTTATTTTTGACTGTTTTGGGAATGACAATATTATCAAACCAAAGATTGCTGGCTTCTGTAGGCACGACATAGCGCAGGTCTTCATTGGCCTCTAGCATCTGACGAGCCTCACCAGAAAAGGTCACACCGATAGCTGCATTGTTCTGAATCATGTATCCCTTCATCTCATCAGCCACAATGGCCTTGATGTTTGGCGTCAGAGTATAGAGCTTATCGACAGCCTCCTGCAGCTGATTAGCATCTTTGGAGTTGAGACTATGACCGTCTGAGTTCAGACCAATTCCCATGACTTCACGAGCTCCATCAATCATCATGATGGAGTTTTTGTATTCAGGACGCCAAAGGTCATTCCAATGCTCTGGAGCTTTATCAACCATTTTTTCATTGTAGACAATACCCAGCGTTCCCCAAAAATAAGGAATCGAATACTGATTCCCAGGATCGAAAGGCTGGTCTAAAAAGTCAGATCCGATATTTTCCAAACCTTTAATCTGGCTATGATCTAGCTTTTCTACCAAGCCTTCCTTCATCATCTTGGCAATCATATATTCACTGGGAATAGCAATGTCGTAGGTTGTGCCGCCCTGCTTCACTTTTGTATACATAGCTTCATTGGAGTCAAATGTATCGTACTGGATTTGGACACCAGTTTCCTTAGTAAACTCAGTCAGCAGCTCAGGATCAATATAGTCACCCCAGTTGTAAATAACTAACTTATCGCTTTCTTTACTCTGCGTCCGACTTTCGATCTGGTAGCTGACACCCCACAAGACTAAGATAATCAGCAGAATCCCCGCTAAAAATGAATAGAGCTTTCTCATACAGTCTCCTCCTTCTCACGGGTGATAAAGTAATACCCAATTACCAAAGCAATGCTGAAGAGAAAGACCAAGGCTGACAGGGCATTGATTTCCAGAGAAATTCCCTGACGAGCGCGGGAGTATATCTCAACAGACAGAGTCGAGAAGCCATTGCCTGTAACGAAAAAGGTCACAGCAAAGTCATCTAGTGAGTAGGTAAAGGCCATGAAGTAGCCAGCGATGATAGCTGGAGTCAGATAAGGAAGCATGATTTCTTTCAGCATTTGCAATTGGCTGGCACCTAAGTCATAGGCAGCCTTAATCATATCATCATTCATTTCCTTCAGACGCGGAAGAATCATCAGCACCACAATCGGAATGGAAAAGGCCACATGGCTAGCCAGCACAGACAGGAAGCCCAGCTGGAATTTTGCAGTAGTAAAGAGTATCAGGAAACTAGCCCCAATCATGACATCCGGCGCTACCATGAGGATATTGTTGATAGACAGAAAGGCATCCTGATACTTCTTGCGGGCTTGATAGATATAGATGGCTCCAAAAGTCCCAATCAGCGTCGCAATCAACGAAGACAGGAAAGCCAGAAAGAAAGTCTGAACCAAAATCAAAATCAGACGTGAATCCTCAAAGAGATTCTGGAAATGGCTGAGACTGAATCCTGTAAAGCGATTCATATCTTCCCCAGCATTAAAAGCATAAGCAATCAGGTAAAAGATGGGGATATAGAGCACCAAAAAGACAAAGGCCAAATAGAGATTTGCAATTTTTTTCATCGCCCTCTCCTTTCCTTGGTTGCCCACATGGTAAAGAGCATAGCAACAATCAGTACCACTCCGATAGTAGAGCCCATGCCCCAGTTCTGAGTGGTCAGGAAGTGCTGCTCAATGGCAGTTCCCAGAGTAATTACCCGATTACCCCCGATTAAGCGGGTCAGCATGAAGAGGCTGAGACTAGGGATAAAGACTGACTGCACCCCACTTCTGACACCATTCAAGGACAAAGGGAAAACAACCCGACGGAAAGTCTCCCAGCGATTAGCTCCCAAGTCGTAGCTGGCATTGATAAGATTAGGATCCAAATCATCCAGAACGTTGAAAATGGGCAGAATCATAAAGGGTAGCTCAATGTAGCTAGCTACAAAGATAAATGAAAAGTCCGTAAAGAGAATCTGCTGCGGTCCTACTCCGATAAAAGTCAAAAATTGATTGATTGAGCCATTCTGACCGAAAATACCAATGAAAGCATAAGCTTTGAGCAGGAGATTGATCCAGGTCGGCAGGACAATCAGCATCAGCCAGAGCTGCTTGAGCTTGAGCTGAGTCAAAAAGAATGCGGTCGGATAGGAAATCAGCAGGGTTACAACAGTAATAATCCCTGCATAAAGGACCGAATTCAGACTCATCTTGAGATAGGTCCAGTTCTGAGATGTGAAGTAGGTCTGGTAATTTTCCAGCGTAAACTGCCCCTCAATGTTAAAGAAGGACTTCCAGATAATCATGACAACAGGTGCCAATACAAAGAGGAAAATCCAGAGTAGATAGGGCAAGAGAAAAAGATTAGAGGTTGTTTTCTTCATCGCGTTCCTCCTCAATGGCATTGATCAGACCCGCTTCCTGCTCTTCTACTTCTACATATTCTTCGATACGGGCATCGAATTCTTCTTCAGTTTCATTGAGACGCATGATATGGATATCTTCAGGCTCGAAATGCAGGCCAATTTCTTCACCAACAATGGCCTTGCGAGTTGAGTGAATCATCCATTCATTGCCCAGTTCATCGTAAGCGATAATCTCATAGTGGACACCACGGAAAAGCTGGGTATCAACTTTAACCTGCAGCTTGCCTTCTTCTGGCAGAGTAATCCGCAAGTCCTCCGGCCGAATCACCACTTCAACAGATTCATTTGGGCGCATCCCACCATCAACTGCTTCAAAGCGCTTGCCGTTAAACTCAACCAGATAGTCCTCAATCATCTTACCTGGCAGAATATTGGACTCGCCAATGAAGGTTGCAACAAAATGATTAATAGGCTCGTCATAAATATCGACAGGCGTCCCCGACTGAACAATTTCACCGTCATTCATAACGAAAATCCAGTCGCTCATAGCCAGGGCTTCCTCTTGGTCGTGCGTGACAAAGACAAAAGTAATGCCCAGACGTTGCTGCAATTCCCGCAGCTCATACTGCATATCTGTACGCAGCTTCAAATCCAGAGCAGACAGAGGCTCATCCAGCAAAACAACCCGCGGCTGATTAATGATTGCCCGCGCAATGGCTACACGCTGGCGCTGACCGCCCGACAGTTTGCGAATAGAACGGCGCTCAAAGCCTTCCAGCTGAACCATTTTCAGTACTTCAGCAACCCGCTCTTGAATTTCTTTTTTATCAACCTTGCGCAGACGCAGCGGAAAGGCAACATTTTCAAAAACATTCATATGCGGAAACAGTGCATAGGACTGAAAAACCGTGTGAACGTCTCTTTTATTAGTCGGAATATCATTGATGCGGACGCCATCAAGAAAAATATCCCCGTCCGTCGCATCCAAAAGTCCAGCAATGATGTTCAGAATCGTTGATTTTCCAGAACCAGAAGACCCCAGCAAAGTATAGAACTTTCCTTCTTCCAGCTCGAAATTAATATCTTTCAGAACGACAGTGTTATTATCTTCAAAAACTTTTGAAACGTTTTTAAACTCGATGATTGGTTTTTTCAATTGTCATAAATTCCTTCTTTCTCGTATTAACAGATTAAGGGTTCTGTCAGACCGCTGCTACCTCGTGAGGGCTGTAAAGGCCCTTTATAAATTCCGTGTCGATAGGCTTTCACCCCCTTACTAAGTTGCAGCCAGCTGCAGTTCCTTATCCAGCATACTTCTACTGGAAATCAATCTGTCTTACAGAGATTCACCAATGATGCGGACTTCGCGCTCCAGAGTAATACCTGAATTTTCCCGCACCCTTTCAATCACATGAGCGATAAGATTTTCATAATCTTGAGCCGTTCCTTTATCAACGTTAATCATAAAGCCGGCATGTTTCTCAGATACCTCTACACCACCGATACGATGCCCCTTAAGGCCTGCCTCACTAATGAGCTGACCAGCAAAGTGACCCAAAGGACGCTTGAAAACAGATCCACAAGATGGATATTCCAAAGGCTGCTTGAGCTCCCGCAGATGGGTTAAGCGCTCCATTTCCTGACGAATCGTTCTGTGAACACCAGGTGAAAGAGCAAACTTAGCAGAAATAACGATATCGCCCGTTTCCTGAACCAGTGAATGACGATAGCCAAACTTCATATCCCGAACGTCCAGCGTTTTGACTTGCCCCTGAGGAGTCAGTACCTTACAAGATACCAAAACATGAGCAATCTCACCGCCATAAGCTCCAGCGTTCATAAAGACAGCTCCGCCGACGCTGCCTGGAATACCACAAGCAAACTCAAAGCCTGTCAGACTGTTCTGCAGGGCGATATGAGTAGTCTGGATCAGATTAGCACCAGCCTCTGCCTCAATCATATAGCCATCCACCGCTACATTGTTGAGCTTGTCAAACATAATCACGAAACCTCGAATACCGCCATCTCGCACAATGATATTACTGGCATTTCCCAGCACCATCCAAGGAATGTCCTCTTGGTTAGCAAAATTGACAATGCGAGCCAGCTCATAACAATTGCGGGGAAAAACTAAGAAATCGGCTGCACCCCCGACCTTTGTGTAGGTGTATTGACTCAAAGGCTCATTGAAGCGAATGTCGATTCCCTCTAATTCAGATTTTAATTTCTCTAGTTTTTGCATGATTTTCTCTCTTTTATGTAAACAAAATACACTCTATTATATCAAAAATCTATAGCATTTACGATAGATTACAAAGAAAAAGCTGAGAAAGGTCAGCTTTTTAACGCTTATAATTGTCTAGTAGTAAAACGCTGTATTTGACTAGAAAGAGCATTTCTGATAGCACCGAAAGCTAACTCACTCGCTAGAGCCTGTAATTCTAAATGATCCATAAAGTGAATTATCCTCCTTTAAGCTAGACCCATTATAGCACAGTTAGGTATAAAAAGATAGGGATATCAACTCCTTCTATTGTGTACGCGTTCCTAGAAAAGAAAAAAGAGGTTCATGGAAAACCTCTTGATGATTTATTTTTCTACCCGGACGCCCTCTGTGTCTACCTGAAGCCGGAAGATTTGCCCTTTGAAATTCTGTTTTTGCAGAAGCTGATAAATCGTCTCCGTCTTGTGCTTGGGCGATAAGACCATAACAGTCGGTCCCGCTCCTGAGATATAGGTTGCATAAGAGCCATTTTTTCTGGCCAAGAACTTAATATCTGAAAATTCCTTGATCAAAGGCTGACGGTATTTTTCATGGAACAAATCTGACTCGATAGCCCGACCAGCGATTTTCATATCACCTTTTAAAAGAGCAGCAATCGCAACATTGGCAATGGAGCTAGCCGCAACAGCTTCCTTATAAGAAAGCCGATTTGGTAAGACTTGGCGGCTCTCAACCGTCCGAAGCTCATAGTCTGGGATATAGGCGATGAAGTCTGCGTCCGGAAAGTCCGCTACAACAGCAGATACCTGATTCCTGGACGAGCTAGATACGACCAAATTACCATAAATCGCTGGCGCAACATTGTCAGGATGTCCTTCAATCTTGGTAGCGATTTTCAGTTTCTGATAATCCGACAAATTAAGATGAGCCAGCTGGTTGGCCAATTCAATCCCAGCCACAATGACCGAACTAGAAGACCCAAGTCCACGAGCTAATGGAATATCACTGGTCATTTTCAAACGGCGTGGCTGAATATCTGGAGCCAACTGCAGGGCAATCTTAACCAGTAAATTGCGTCGGTCCTTAGGAATTCTCGGATTGAGGTCATGCTCAATCACCCACTCCTGACTTTCTTCCAAGACTTCAATTTCCAGATATTTTGAGAGGGCTACCCCAACGGAGTCAAAGCCAGGACCGATATTGGCACTGGTCGCTGGTACAATAATTTTCATCTTAATCTCCTAATACTTTGAAGGTATTGAGCAAGTCAAACTCAGCAACTTCTTTGAGCTTAACAGTGACATTTTCCAGCTGTGTCTTGCTGACAGCATGGGTAATAATCACCACGCGAGCCTTCTCACCATCTGTACCTTCCTGCAGAATCTGCTTAAAGGAAATATCCTCAGCATTGAAAATCTCAGCCAAATGCAGAACTTGGCCTTTAGAGTCAGGTGCCAAGATAGAGAAATAATAGCTACTCTTCACATCTTCTGGCTTAGCTAGCACAAGCTCACGACTAAATTCATTAAAGGCCTTGCCAACAGTTCCTTCATTCAAACGGCGGCTGATACGAACAATATCTGCCACAACACTAGTTGCAGTTGGTTTTTGCCCAGCTCCCGGTCCGTAGTACATGGATTCTCCGATACCGATGGATTCGACAAAGACAGCATTCATTACCCCATTGACACTAGCAAGCGGATGCGCTTTAGGCAGAAATGTTGGAGCTACTTCTGCTGCAATACCTGATGCCGTTTCTTCGATAGAACCAACCAGCTTGACTACATAGCCCAGATCTTGAGCAACAGCCACATCCTCTGGTGTGATATTTCGAATTCCCTGATGGCCCACATCTTCAAATTTAACATTCATACCAAAGGCGAACTGGCTAAGAATCACCATCTTGTAAGCCGCATCAATGCCATCTACGTCATTGGTTGGGTCGCTTTCAGCAAAGCCAAGGTGTTGTGCTTCAGCAAGAGCGTCTTCATAAGACCAACCCTCTTCCACCATCTTGGTCATCATAAAGTTAGAGGTTCCATTGACCACACCCAAGATACGGGTAATTTTGTCAGAAGCTAATGAATTAACCAAGGTACGCAGGATCGGAATCCCACCGGCAACAGCTGCTTCATAATAGAGAGCTACATTTTGCTTTTGAGCAATTTCCAGCAACTCTGCTCCGTGAACAGCCAGCAAGTCCTTATTGGCCGTTACCACATGTTTGCCAGCTTCAAGAGCACGAGTGATGAACGTTTTCGCTGGCTCGATTCGTCCCATTAATTCTACAACGATAGTAATCTCAGGATCCTTCAGAATTTCTTCAACATTTGTGACAAAGTTAAAGTCATTTCCAGCTGCTAAAAGACGATCTTTTTCAGCATCATCTTTGACCAAGACTTTAGCAACCTCAATCTCTGAATGAGCCGCTTGAACGATTTTTTCTTCGTTTTCTTTCAGTAAAAAAGGCACACCGCTTGCCACTGTTCCAAAACCAAGTAAAGCTATTTTAATAGACATGAAGCACTCCTTGAAAATTTCTTGTATAAAAAATATTATAACAAAATTATATAAAAATGCCTACAAAACTACTTCTTTATTTGTTATAATAGATGTAAATTTCCGCAAGGAATTGTAATTTTTTTTTAAAAGGAGATATTATGACAGGAAAACACAGAGGAAATCGCATGCAGCAACGCAAAGCTAGAAAAAGAGCTATTTTGCTTTCTTTAACGAGTTTATTACTTTTTCTCGTCCTGATTGTAGGTGGCTTTTCTTTACTAGCCAAGCTGCAAAACTCGCACAACCAAAAAGAAGTTAACAATGTGTCAACGAACCAGGTCGATACTTCATCTAAAACTTCGTCAGCACCGACTCAGGAAAAAAAGACGGCTTCGGATGACAGCAGTAAAGACAAGGTCAAATGGGTCAAGCAAGACCAGCCGGTTCAAGTTCCTATCTTGATGTATCATGCCATTCACGTCATGGACCCATCAGAAGCAGCTAATGCTGGTTTGATTGTTGATCCAGCTACATTTGAAAGCCATCTGAAAGCCTTGAAAGACGCAGGCTACTATCCACTAACGCCGGCAGAAGCATACAAGGTACTGACGGAGAATGTCTTGCCAGAAAATAAAAAAGTCGTCTGGCTGACCTTTGATGATAGTTTAAGGGATTTCTATACTAATGCCTTTCCACTTCTCCAGAAATATGACATGAAAGCAACCAATAATGTCATTACTGGATTTGTTCAAGCGGGTCGTGAAGATATGCTGACACTGGATGAGATAAAGGAAATGAAGGACAAAGGCATGTCTTTTGAAGACCATACTGTCAACCATCCTGACCTCTCAGCGACTGCAGAAGACCAACAAAAAATTGAGTTAAAAGACTCCAAGTCTTACTTGGACAAAGAACTGTCTCAAACAACTAAAACCGTTGCTTATCCATCTGGACGATACAGTGATGCAACCTTGCAGATTGCTGAAAGCCTTGGCTACAAGATGGGATTGACGACCAATAACGGACTAGCTTCCTTATCTAATGGCTTGCTCACACTTAACCGAGTACGAGTTAATCCAACTACCACTGCAGAAGACCTGCTAAATGAAATCGCAACAAACTAATCTTAAAAAGCCCACTTCAGACGAAGCAGGCTTTTTCTATTCCTAACACTTTTGATTATAGTTTCTTCTCATCACAAAAAAACACCAGCTCCAAAGAACTGGTGTAAAGGTTTATTTAGACTTGATATAGTTGATACCATCGGCTTTTGGAGCAACTGATTTACCAAAGAAAGCGGCTAAAACAATGATTGTCAACGCATAAGGCGCGATACGAAGATAAACCGCAGGTATATGAGCAAGGAAAGGAATCTGAGTAGAAACAACAGCCAGTGCTTGGGAAAGTCCAAAGAAAAGACTTGAAAGCATAGCACCTATCGGATTCCATTTACCAAAAATCATGGCAGCTAAAGCGATAAATCCAGGGCCGACAATCGTCGTAGCAGAGAAATTAACCGAAGCAGATTGAGCATACAAAGCTCCACCTACTCCTCCCAAAAATCCTGAAATCAACACTCCATAGTAACGCATGAGATAAACGTTAATCCCTAATGTATCAGCAGCTTGAGGATGTTCACCTACTGAACGTAAGCGAAGCCCAAATTTCGTCTTAAACATGATGAACCAAGCTAAAAATGAGAATCCAACAGCTATGTAACCCATCAAGCTAGTATTCTTAAAAAAAATATCTCCAATAACAGGAATATTAGACAAAATTGGAAAATCAAATTTACCAAAGGACAAATCAATATTATTAGTTTGTCCTTTTCCATAAATAGCCTTGACAAGAAAGACAGCTAAAGCTGGCGCCAGCAAGTTCAGTACAGTACCGCTGACAACATGATCAGCACGAAAATTAATGGTTGCTACTGCATGAATCGCAGAAAAAATGAGACCAACTAAACCACCTGCGAGAAGAGAAAGCCAAATAGTCATTCCTCCTAAGCTTTCAGCGAAAGTCAGGTTAAAAACAACTCCTGTAAAAGCTCCCATGACCATGATGCCTTCCAAGCCAACATTAACAACACCAGCATGCTCAGAGTAAGCACCTCCAATACTGGTGAAAATGAGAGGAGCGGCATAGACCAGCATATTTGATACAAGTATTGTTAGAATAGCAACAATATTCATCTTTACTCTACTCCTTTCATTCGTTTTTTAGGTTTGATATATTTTTCAATAATGTAGTGAGCACTTACAAAGAAGATAATGGAAGCTGTTACAATATTGACAAGTTCTGGAGGAATAGTAGCTGTTGTCATACCAGGCGCACCAGTTTGCAATGTTCCAAGTAGAAACGCAGCAAAAATGATTCCGATAGGAGAGTTGCTAGCAAGAAGAGCAACTGCCATACCATTAAATCCAACAGCCAGAGATCCTGCTTGAACATAAACGTTCTGGAAAGTACCTATACCCTCAACTGCTCCTCCAATACCACAAAGAGCTCCAGAAATCACCATTGAAAGAATAATAGTACGTTTCGCCGACATCCCTGCATAATCTGAAGCATTTGGATTAAGGCCTACTGAGCGAATTTCGAATCCAAGTGTGGTTTTCTTTATGATAAACCAAATTACAGCAACAGCAATCAAAGCAATGAAAATTCCAATATTCATACGTGACTTAGTAAGCTCTGTAAGAAAGTCTAGACGATAGCTAGCGTTTGCCGAAACAGGAATACTTGATTCGGAATCAACCATTAGTTTTTTAGGGAAATTCCGAATGATTTCATTTCCAGCAAAAAGAACAATATAGTTCATCATAATGGTAACAATAACTTCGCTTGTACCTAAAAATGCTCTTAACAAGCCGGGAATTAAACCGATTAAACCACCAGCAACTGCTGCTACAAGGACAGTCAGCGGTAACATTGCAAAACGAGGAATGGTTGGAAAAGATAAAGCAAACCAAACAGCTGCAATCCATCCTGCCAAAGCTTGACCAGGTAAACCAACATTGAAAAAACCAGCACGACTAGCCACTGCAAACCCAAGAGCAATCAAAATTAGAGGCCCCATGGTTCGGAAAATTTCTCCAATATTTTTAATGGAACCAAAAGCTGTTTTGAACAACTCTTCATAACCCCACAAGGCATCATAACCAAAAATCCACATGATGATGGCGCCAAGTAAGATTCCTAAAAGAACTGAAATAAAAGGAATAGCAATTTGCTGTGTTTTTTTATCCATTAGAACCCTCCTTGATTTTTCCACCAGCCATGAGAATACCAAGTTCTTGCTTATTAGTTTCAGATGGCTTTACAATTCCTTGAATCTTTCCATCGTGAATAACAGCAATACGGTCTGATAAATTAAGAATTTCATCTAATTCAAAGCTGACAACAAGAACGGCTTTCCCTTTATCACGTTCAGAAATTAAGCGCTTATGAATATACTCAATCGCACCAACATCCAATCCGCGAGTAGGTTGACTGACAATTAATAGATCTGGATTACGATCAACTTCTCGAGCAATAATAGCTTTTTGTTGATTTCCCCCTGACAAAGCACCTGCTGGAACAAGTTCACTAGCTGCTCTAACGTCAAATTCTTCCATCAATTTACGGGCATATGAATTAATTTGATTATAATTCAAAACACCTTTGTTACTGAGCGGTTCTTTATAGTAAGTCTGGAGAGCAATATTTTCAGAAAGCATCATTTCAAGTACCAAACCATCACGATGACGATCCTCAGGTACATGACTTACTTGCATTTCTGTAATCTTTCGTGGAGAAAGTCCTACAACTTCCCTTCCTTTGATTTTAATACTTCCTGATTTTACTTTTCGAAGTCCTGTAATAGCCTGAATCAACTCACTCTGACCGTTACCGTCAATCCCTGCAACTCCTACGATTTCACCTGCATGAACATCAAGAGAAAGCTCTTTAACAGCTGGTACACCACGATTCTCATTCACTATCAAATCAGAAATTTGAAGTACAACGTCTTTCGGTTTAGCTTCTTCCTTTTCAGTAACAAAAGAAACTGAACGTCCAACCATCATTTCAGCCAAATCTTTATTTGAAACGCCCTCAATGCTAACAGTTTCAATTGATTTTCCACGGCGAATAACTGTGACACGATCCGCTACTGCTCGAATTTCATCTAGTTTATGAGTAATCAGGATAATAGATTTCCCTTCTTTAACAAGAGTTTTCATAATATCCATTAATTCCAAAATTTCAGCAGGGGTCAATACTGCCGTTGGCTCATCAAAGATCAAAATTTCGGCACCACGATAGAGGGTCTTCAGGATTTCTACACGTTGTTGGGCACCAACAGAAATATCTTCAACCTTAGCTGTTGGGTCAACAGCTAAGCCATAGCGTTCTGATAATTCAAGGATATCTGCATTAGCTTTTTTCAAATCTAATACACCTTTATTTGTTATTTCGCTACCAAGAATAATGTTTTCAGCAACAGTAAATGCTTCAACCAACATAAAGTGCTGATGAACCATTCCTATTCCGAGAGCTGCAGCCCTAGAAGGAGAATCCAATTTTTCCGATTTTCCGTTGACAAAAATTTCTCCACTAGTTGGCTCTAAAAGACCAGCCAACATATTCATCAAGGTAGATTTCCCAGCTCCATTTTCACCAAGAAGTGCATGAATCTCACCTTTACGCAGTTGTAGGTTGATTTTGTCATTTGCGACAAATTCACCAAAAACTTTGGTTATTTCACGCATCTCAATGACATTTTCATGTGCCATTAGAGTATTCCTTTCTAGAAAATTATATTTTATTTCAGTAGAGCCTACTAATCAAGTTAGTAGGTTCTATTGAGACAAAATGTCTCAATACCCTAAAAAAGCAACCCAAGAAGGTTGGGTCGCTTCTGGATCTTTATTATTTTTCAGGTGCTTTTACACTACCATCAATAATCTGTTTCTTAGCATCTTCTACAGCTTTTTTAGCATCTTCAGATAGGTTAGAAGTTGTCAATTCAACTCCACCATCTTTCAAACCAAATGTAATTACTTTCCCACCCGGGAATTTACCATCAGCTGTTTGAGTAGCAATCTCTTGAACAGTTTTGCCAACTTGTTTTAAGCTAGAAGCAAGTACAAAGTTAGATTCCTTACCATCTTTAGACTTATATTTACCTTCTTCAGCTTGATCACGATCGACACCGATTACCCAAACTTTTTCGTCTTCATTTTTCTTCTCATTCAAGTCTTTTGCTTCTTTAAAGACACCTGCTCCAGTACCACCTGCAGCTTGATAAACTACATCAGCTCCTGCGGCATATTGGGTTGCAGCAATAGTTCTTCCTTTTTCAGGATTATTAAAGTCTTCGGCATATTGAATATCAACTGAAATATCTTTGTTAACAGACTTCACTCCTGCTTCAAAGCCTTTTTCAAAACGAGTGATAACTTCGCCACGTGCCCCTCCAATAAAACCAACTTTGTTAGTCTTCGTAGTTTTTGCAGCAGCAACGCCTGCAAGATAAGCAGCTTCATTATCAGCAAAAACAGCAGATGCTACATTCTTCTTGTCTTTGATAACAGAATCAATAATAACATAATTAATATCAGCATTTTCATCAGCAGCAGCTGTAACAGCAGGTGCTAATTTATAACCAACGCCATAAACTAATTTATAGCCATTTGTAGCTGCTTGACTGAAGTTATTCGCAAAATCCGCTTCACTTGTAGACTGGTAGTAAGTAAAGCCGTTATCTTTAGAAAGACCGTTTTCTTTACCCCAAGCTTGCAAACCTTCCCATGCAGACTGGTTAAATGACTTATCATCAACACCGCCAGTATCAGTTACGATAGCAGCCTTCAAATCAGTTTTCGCGTTTGAAGAATCTGAGCGAGAAGCACGGTTTCCACATGCAGCAAGTCCGAATGCTGCGACAGTTACTAGACCAAGACCTAGCCATTGTTTTTTGTTCATTTCTGAACCTCCTAAATAAGATGTGCAACACAGTTGCAAGTTTGAGTTTGGTCAGATGACCGATAACAGACTTATGTTAAATCTGTAAAAGAATATGGAAGTAATTCCTTGACCGTCATCACGACCGTCGATTTATCTTTAGCGACCAAGGTCACTTTTAGATCCTCAGCAAAAAATTCTGCCATTACTTGGCGGCAGGCACCACAGGGCGATATGGGTTTTTCCGTCTCACCATAGACAATCAGCTCCTCGAAGTCTAAAGCTCCTTCTGAAACCGCCTTAAATATAGCTGTCCGCTCTCCGCAGTTGGTCAAGCCAAAACTAGCATTTTCAACATTAACGCCGGTAAATACCCGTCCGTCTTTAGCGACTAAAACTGCTCCGATAGGGAAATGAGAATAGGGAACATAAGCATTTTTGCTTGCTTGGACAGCCAAGTCAATTAACTCAGTAGTCGCCACTAGCTTCTTCTCCCTTCATAATCGCCACACCGGCTGAAGTTCCGATACGAGTCGCACCTGCTTCAATAAAGGCCAGCGCATCTTCATAAGAACGAGCACCGCCAGAAGCCTTGACGCCCATGTCAGGACCAACTGTTTTTCTCATGAGGGCAACATCTTCGACTGTTGCACCACCAGTTGAAAATCCTGTAGAGGTCTTAACAAAATCAGCTTCAGCTTTCTGAGCCAGTTGGCAAGCCTTAACCTTTTCCTCATCTGTCAGCAGGCAAGTTTCCAGAATCACCTTGACCAAGGTACCGTTAGCAGCTTCTACAACCGCACGGATGTCTCGCTCTACCAAATCATAATCTTTAGACTTCAGAGCACCGACATTGATGACCATATCCACTTCGCCAGCACCCTTTTGGATGGCGTCCTTCGTTTCAAAGGCCTTTACATCGGAAGTGTTGGCTCCTAAAGGAAAACCAATTGGCACACAAACCTTGACATCTGAGCCTTTCAGCTGCTCCGCAGCAAACTCTATCCAGGTTGGATTGACACAGATACTGGCAAAATCATAAACTTTTGCTTCTTCAATTAACTTCAGAATCTGCTCTTCTGACGCTTCTGGTTTTAAAAGCGTATGGTCTATGTATTTGTTTAATTTCATGTTGGTTTCTCCTAGAATCAAGCAATAACCTCGATAATCTCGCTTACTGCAACGCTTTCATCACCTATTTTAACATTTTTTTGAAAATCTGTAACTAGTTCTTGAGAAATTTTTTCATTTGAATAAATTTTTGCGAAAACTTCTCCAATTTCGACCTTGTCTCCGACTTTCTTTTCGAAAACAATTCCAGTTTCATAATCCAAGTCGTCAGATTTAACTGCACGTCCTGCTCCAAGTCTCATAGCAAAGAGTCCGAATTCCATGGCAGGCAGTTCAGTGATATAACCTGCCTGTTCTGCTTTCACTTCTATAATATGAGCTGCACTTGATGGACGATAGAGGTCTTCCAAGTCACCGCCTTGAGCAGCAATCATAGCTTCAAATTTCTTCAAAGCAGCTCCATTAGTCAACTGTTCTCTCACTTCTTCTGCTGTTTTCTCAACATCTGCCAGTCCGAGCATAATCTGAGCCAACTCACAAATGAAAGTTGTGATGTCTTCACGACCCCTGCCCTGCAAGATATCCAAAGCTTCTAAGATTTCCAGACGATTGCCAATGCTGGTTCCCAAAGGCTGACTCATATCTGTCAGAACAGCTACTGTTTTTCTGCCGACAGCCTTGCCCAAATCTACCATAGTACGTGCTAGTACACGAGCGTCATCAATATTTTTCATAAAGGCGCCTTCACCGACCGTCACATCCAGAAGGATACTGTCTGCACCAGCAGCAATTTTCTTACTCATGACAGAGCTCGCTATCAGCGGAATGGTATCAACAGTTGCTGTTACATCTCGCAAGGCATAGAGTAACTTATCCGCTAGCACCAACTGATCAGACTGACCGATAACGGACAAGCCGATTTCCTGCACCTGCTTGATAAAGTCTTCCTGACTGCGCTCTACCTGAAATCCTTTAATGGATTCCAATTTATCAATGGTTCCTCCAGTATGGCCCAGCCCGCGGCCGCTCATTTTAGCAACTGGCACACCAAAGCTAGCCACCAAAGGTACCAAGACCAGAGTTACTTTATCACCAACACCGCCAGTAGAATGTTTATCTACTTTTATTCCCGCGATTTCTGACAAGTCAAACTGTTCACCGGTTCCAACCATGGTCATGGTTAAATCCGAAATTTCCCGAGTCGTCATGCCTTTAAAATAGACAGCCATCGCAAAGGCTGCCATCTGATAGTCAGGCACCGTTCCGTCCACATAGCCCTCAATCAGCCACTGAATTTCCTGACTGGTCAGCTCAAGACCATCTCTTTTCTTTTGGATAATATCTACAGCACGCATCCTATTTTTCGCTCCTTAGTATATAGTAGCCTTTGTCCTTCTTGACAATCTCACAATTACCGAAGACAGCTTCCATCTTCGACTTGGCACTGGGCGCTCCTTGCTTCTTCTGAATCACAAGGGTCAAATCACCGCCTTCTGTCAAATGCTCATAGCTTCCGCTGATGACTTCGTGCACGACTTGCTTACCAGCACGAATAGGCGGATTACTGATAATATGGTCGAAAAAGCCACTGACCTTTTCATAAACATTCGACTGGAAGATATGAGCAGATACCTGATTCCTCTCAGCATTCTTCTGAGCCAAGTCCAAGGCCCTCTGGTTGATATCTACCATGGTCGCAGCCACTCCGTACGCTTTGGCTAAGGTCAAACCTAATGGGCCATAGCCACAGCCAACATCCAGCACCCGTTCTCCAGCTTCAAAGTCCAAGACAGACAAAAGAACCCGACTGCCATAATCAATCATCTTTTTACTGAAGACACCAGCATCTGTCAAAAAAGTCAGCTGCTGTCCTAACAGTTCTACACTTAATTCATGAATATCATGTTTGGCATCAGGATTTTCCGCAAAATACATTTTAGTCATACAACCATTTTATCATAATTTTCCTAGATTTGTAAATCGTTTTCATTTCTCCTAAAAGTATGTTATACTAAAGTCCATCATACAGGAGTAACTTATGACTAACGAATTTCTTCATTTTGAAAAAATCAGCCGCCATACATGGCAAAACCTGCACCGCAAAACAACTCCGCCTCTGACCCAGGCCGAACTTAACTCTATCAAGAGTTTCAATGATAAGATCAGCCTGCAGGACGTGACGGACATTTACCTCCCCTTGACCAATCTCATTCAGATTTATAAACGTTCTAAGGAAGACTTGGCTTTTTCCAAGGGGATTTTTCTACAAAAAGAGAGCCGAAAACAGCCCTTTATCATCGGAGTTTCTGGCAGTGTGGCCGTTGGGAAATCCACCACCAGCCGTTTGCTGCAGATTCTGCTTTCTCGAACCTTTTCAAATGCGACAGTCGAACTGGTTACCACAGATGGCTTCTTGTTTCCTAATCAAATTTTAGAAGCTAACGGCATTTTAAACCGCAAGGGATTTCCTGAAAGCTATAATATGGAGTTACTTCTTTCCTTTCTGGATAGCATAAAAAACGGTCAGGATTTCCAAATCCCTGTCTACTCGCATGAGACTTACGATATCGTCCCTCAGGAAATGCAAAAGGTAAAGGCAGCTGACTTTGTTATCGTCGAAGGCATCAATGTTTTCCAGAGTCCACAGAACGAGCGCCTATATATGACAGACTTTTTTGACTTTTCTATCTATGTCGATGCAGAAGTCGAAAATATTGAAAACTGGTATCTGGATCGCTTTAAAAAAATGCTGACGTTGGCTGAAAACGACCCAAAAAACTACTACCATCGCTTCACCACGCAATCAGAAGAGGAAGTAGTAACCTTCGCCCATAATGTATGGAAAAGCATTAACCTTGTCAACCTGCTAGACTACATTGAGCCAACCCGCAATCGGGCAGAAATTATCCTGCACAAAGCTGGAAATCACGAAATTGATGAAATTTACTTAAAAAAATAAAAAAGCTTGTCAAATCCTAATTTTTCATATATAATTAGATAGTTAGTATTTTCAATGGAGGTGAAACAACTTGGCAAACATTAAATCAGCTATCAAACGCGCTGAATTGAACGTGAAACATAACGAAAAAAACTCAGCTCAAAAGTCAGCTATGCGTACTGCAATCAAAGCATTTGAAGCAAACCCATCTGAAGAACTTTTCCGTGCTGCTAGCTCAGCTATCGATAAAGCAGAAACAAAAGGTTTGATCCACAAAAACAAAGCAAGCCGCGATAAAGCACGCCTTTCAGCTAAACTTGCTAAATAATGCATACAAAGGGAGCTCTCAGGAGCTTTTTTTGTTTCTCACACAAAGGAGAAAAGGATGAAAATAGCAATTATTGGTTATTCCGGTTCTGGCAAATCCACTCTAGCAGCACAACTGTCCAACCACTACTCCATTCCCAAACTTCACATGGATAGATTGCAGTTCCAACCTGGCTGGAAGGATAGCGACCGTGATTGGATGAGTGAACAGATGGATGATTTTTTGTCAAAAAATACCGACTGGATTATTGATGGCAACTACTCTTGGTGTTTTTATGAACGGCGGATGGCAGAAGCTGACCAAATCATCTTTCTGAACTTCTCTCGCTGGAACTGCCTTTATCGAGCTTTCAAACGCTATCTAAAATACCGCAATCGGACCAGAGAAAGCATGGCTCCAGGCTGCCCTGAAAAGTTTGACTGTGAGTTTATCTGCTGGGTTCTTTGGAAAGGACGACGTCGGACAGCACTGGCAAGATATAAGAGAATCCGACAGACTTTTCCTCAGAAATTCTACGAATTTAGAAATCAAAAAGAACTGACCAGCTTCTTACAGAACCTAAAAACAAGCGAGCCCTAATGACTCACTTGTTTTTATTTGATTTCTTTTTCTGTGGGAAAAGAGGTAGGCCTAAAGAAGCTATTTTTTCAGCTGGAACCTTCATACCGTCCTTAATCCACTTGGAAAGAACGGAAACAACTGCCGAACTCCAGAAGGAATTCATGTAAGAGTTAGTCGATTTCTTAGCATTGCGATTGCGCTTTTCCAAAAAGTCGAATACGGCCTGAGTAAGCAGCTTTTCAAAATTATAGTCAATGGCTAGACTGATAACCCGAGCTTCTTTCTTGGCTTCCTTAAAAAGAAAAAGCCAAATCTGGTACATCTCAGTTTTAAAGTTAAATTCTTCTAATTTATCCGTAATGCCTTGAACAGTATTTTTAAAAATCTCTTCCAGAATCTGCTCTTTAGAGCTATAATTGCGGTAAAATGCAGCGCGGGAAACCCCTGCTCGCTCAACCAGCTCTGAAATCGTAATTTTTTTGAGTTCTTTCTTCTCCAGCAGCTGCATGAGAGAAATTTCCAGAGACTCTCTCGTGATTTGATTGGATTCCTGATTGTATTTCTTTAAATTCGCGAGTGATTTTTCCGATATTTTCTTTTCCGACATAACAATTTCTTCCCTCTTGTCTCAGCTGACAGTTTCCGCTTTCTAGTAAGCATTCTTCATGTTATAATTTTAAAAAAAGACAGGTTTTTTGTCAATTTTTTTATTGTACATACTTGACAAAAAAGGAGAAAAATATGACTTGGAAAATTATAGCTGACTCTGGCTGTGACTTTCGTGAAATGGCAAACTTGGCCAAAGACACTCAATTTGAAAGTGTTCCCTTGACCATTCAAGTGGAAAATGAGATTTTTATAGATGATAAGCAGCTTGATATCGACCTAATGATGGAGAAGATGTATGCTTCTTCTGCTGCTTCAAAGTCTGCCTGCCCTAGTCCAGATGACTATCTCAAAAGCTTTGAGGGGGCTGACAAGATCTTTGTGGTGACTATCACTGGAACTCTATCTGGCAGCAATAATAGTGCACAGGTTGCTAAGAAAATCTTTTTAGAAGAACATCCTGATGCCCAGATTAATGTCATTGATAGTCTTTCTGCTGGCGGAGAGGTGGACTTGCTTGTGACTAAACTCAATGAACTCATCCAGCAAAATCTCAGCTTTGATGAAGTTGTTGAAGTCATTAGTCGCTATCAGGAGAAAACCAAGCTTCTCTTCGTTCTGGCAAAGGTAGATAACTTGGTCAAAAACGGTAGACTGAGTAAACTTCTAGGAACCGTTGTCGGCTTGCTCAATATACGTATGGTCGGTGAAGCTAGCCAGACTGGTACTCTAGAGCTTCTGCAAAAGGCACGCGGTCCAAAAAAGGCCCTTGCTTCTGCAATCGAAGAGCTACTCAAAGCCGGTTACAAGGGTGGCCGACTCATCATCGCTCACCGCAATAACGAAAAATTCTGCCAGCAATTTAGCCAACTGGTACAAGAAAAGTATCCCCAAGCTCAAATCGAAACGGTACCAACTTCAGGTCTCTGCAGCTTCTATGCTGAGGAAGGCGGAATCTTAATGGGCTACGAAATTTAATACAGTATCTAAAAAAGTAAAGGATTAAGCTCAAATAATTGACCTAATCCTTTACTTTTTCGATTTAATTCGCTATAATTAAATCAAGTAAAGGAGTTGATATTATGGCCAGAGGAAGAGGCGCAGCAAGCCCCCAAGACAAGGAAGCAAGTCTTCTCATTTCTAAAAAAATCAAAGAACTTCTCAAGGAAACAGGTAAAAAACAAGTTGAGCTATCTCGTGAAACAGGTATTCCTGCTAGTACACTGACTGGCTATATCAAAGGAACATCTCTGCCTATCGCAGCCAATCTAGAAAAAATTGCAAGATTTTTTGAGGTAGAGGTTGAAGAAATTGACCCTCGTTACCGACTAATTGCAGACATCCCTCAACAATTTCCCGATTTAAATCGTATATATCAACAACTTGACCAAGACAGACAGGAGAAAGGATTAAAGCTACTAGAAGCTAGCCTGACTGAGCAAGAAACACAAGCTAGCTTAAAGGACGACTACTTCCCCTACTTGGTCTATGAAAATTACTATCTCTCTCAGCATAAGCCAGAACAAGCTGATTTAGTCTGGCTGGACAGAGAAATCGACTACGATATTGCCCTTTGGGTACGAACTGACTCGTTAGAGCCCAAGTATCCGAGAGATTCCGTAGCGCTAATCAAGCAGACTCATTTCGAACTTGCTGGCGCTATCTATGCTATCGACTATGACGGCCAAACCATTATAAAAAGGGTCTTCAACGATCCATCTGGTATCCGTCTAATTTCCCTTAATAAAAAATACAGTGATAAGTTTATCCCGCATGAGGAAGAACCTAAACTAATCGGTCGAGTTATGGCGACTTTCATGCCACTGGATGTAGAAAAAATAAAGAAAAACAAATAACAGTTCTGCAAATGTACAGAGCTGTTATTTTGATGATTTTCAGTCAAAAAATCAGAAAGTCTTTCGACTTCCTGATGCTTGTTTAATAAAATACTGCTAATTCTTCATTCAGCTTCTTCATGTAGTGTTTGTGGACTATGTAAGACAGCACAGCTAAGCCTGCTAAAACTAGAGCGACTATCATATAAATTACCAGAGGCGCAAGAACATTGGATATAAAGAAGAGAAGAGTAATGACAATCAACATTCCTAAAATCAGGGCGATAGCTAGAAGAGTTTTCACCATACTGTTATCTCGGCTCATCAATTCTGTGACATTGGACCAATTGGTCACGAGATGCTTGTAGTCTCGGTAGTACCCCCAAGAACTCCACATTAGGCTAATTAAGGCCCAAACAATCACCATGCCCAAGAAAGTCACTGGATGCATACCGGAAATAAGGCTAGTTATCAAAAGCAAGGTCAGAGGCAGGATAGACTGGACGGCAAAGATCTGCCAAAACTTCAGACGAATATATTGCTTCAAATCAAAGGGGAGAACCTTGAGATAATCAAAATTTTCCCTTTCCAGAGAAATCCCAATAGCCGTAAGGTTGCTGCCGCCTGAGTTTAGCGTTGCAATCAAAACAGCCAGAGCCATCATTGGCAAGAGGAAACGTGGTCCCAGATAAGAAGTCAAAGACAGGCCACCTTGTATCATGCCCATTCCCATACTGAAAATGACAATGTAAGGGAGAAAGGCCGACATAAAGATAGCTTGCATAATGACAGAACCCTCGCTCAAGAGCCTGATATTGTAATGCCAGACAAACTTTTTGAGATTTTTTGCTTCCGCAATATTGATGTCATGCACGCGCTCCCGCTTTCCTACTGTGGAACCCGTCATGAGAGCTGCCTCATAGAATTCTGGAATCACCTTGGTCTTTACGATGAAAAATAGAAGAGCCGCAACTGCCACCCATCCCAAAAATCCCAGCAAGGAAGCTGCACGAAAAGGATGAAGAATAAAATCATAAAATGCCTGAACTGGAGGGAAGAAAGCTTTAACCTCTGTACGATTTACAACGCTTCTGCTGTTCATTTGATTAATCATAAAATAGAGGAAAAAGGAGCCGACGGAAACAAGAGCCAAAATGACATTGGACAGGATGGTCTTGTACTTTCTGAAAAATGCTGTCTTGGTAATAAAGTGGACGGCAATCAAAATCAGAAAGGTGATAACTGAACTTAAAATCAGAATAGCAAGCAGAGCCAAGGGCAGGCCCAAGAAAGGATTGCCACCTTGAAAAGCCAGAACCAAGAAATAACTGAACATAGGCAGAATGGCAATCAGCAAGGTCAGGATAACTGAAATGCTTTTGCCGACGATGATTTCTGCTTCGCTAAAAGCGTAGGGGCGATAAGACTGCAAGTCCTTGCTTTCATAAAAGACATTGTAAAAAACCAGAAAGCCTTGAGACATAGAAAAGAGAGCAAAAGCGGAAACCAAATTGGCAAAGAGCCCCGGATTGCCAACTAGTTGGTTCAGGGAGCCCATCAAGCCGAAAAGAAAGAGATAGACCAGTCCTAAGATCAGATACATGCGGATAGCCTTCAGCGATACATTGACCTTGCGCTCAGGATTCTTAGCTTGCATCTTGCGGTACTGCAGCAGCTGAGACGGCTGAATGGCGTAGAGGATGTTGATATCAACGAGTTTTTTTATAGCTTTAATGCGCATCAGGACTCACCTCTTCTCTGCGGCCCGCTAGGCCAAGATAAATTGTTTCAAGAGACTGTTCTGGATGTTGGCCTTTTAGTTCTTCAATCGTTCCGTAGAAAATCAATTTCCCTTTTTTGAGAATGGCCACCTTATCACAGAGCTGCTCTGCCACTTCCAAGACGTGGGTTGAAAAGAGAACTGTATTTCCTTTATCTGCATGCTGGCGCATCATCTGCTTGAGGTCAAAAGCTGCCTGCGGATCAAGACCTGTCAGCGGCTCATCCAGCACCCAAATATCTGGATCAGACAAAAGAGCTGCAATAACGAAAACTTTTTGCCTCATCCCATGAGAGAATGAATCAATGACCTCATACCGATGAGAGCCAAAGTCGAAAATATGGAGCAGATTTCCCAACCGCTCTTCTACTTCTGCATTTGTCATATCGTAAGAAGTCGCTACCAGTTCCCAGAACTCATTGGCAGTTAGGCGCAAAAATAGATCTGGTGAGTCAGCTACATAGCCAATTTTTTTCTTGATTTCCAAGCGATTGGCGGATAATTCTTTCCCATCCACAAAAATCTGACCACTGCTAGGATTGATGACGCTGACCAATGACTTAATGGTAGTAGATTTTCCGGCGCCATTGTGACCAATCAGACCGACGATTTCTCCGCTCTGCAAGGTCAGATTCAGCTGATTGAGAGCTACCGTTCCTTCATAAACTTTAGTGACATCTTTAAATTCAATCATAAGAGAGCTCCTTTACCGATTTCTATACAAATTAGTATACTCTTTTTGCGGCTTTTTGTCTCATCTAAAAATGTTTCATGTTCAATTTTAAAAAGATTTTCAAATTATAAAAGAGCTAAGTGTTTATGATAGTGAAAAACGCAAACGATTGCGCCTTTCTGCTTCTTTTGGTACAATAAAGCCAATCAGTGAGAATGAAGAGGAAAATTTATATGGAAAACCAAACCTTAATGCAGTATTTTGAATGGTATCTGCCAGATGACGGTCAGCATTGGAATCGTTTGGCGGAAGATGCACCAAACTTAGCAGCGAAAGGGATTCGCAAGGTCTGGATGCCGCCCGCTTTCAAAGGAACAGGCTCTAATGACGTCGGCTATGGCGTTTACGACCTTTTTGATTTGGGAGAATTCGACCAAAAAGGGACCGTCCGCACAAAGTATGGATTGAAAGAAGAATATCTCCGAGCGATTGAAGCACTTAGCCAGAACGGTATCGAAGCTATTGCTGATGTTGTTCTCAATCACAAGGCCGCAGCTGACTACAAAGAGCGTTTTACTGTCGTTGAAGTTGATCCAAATGACCGAAATGTAGAAATCTCAGAACCATTTGAAATAGAAGCGTGGATGCATTTTGCTTTTCCAGGCCGCAATAAAACCTACAATGACTTCGAATGGCACTGGTACCACTTCACTGGCACTGACTATGATGCTAAAAACAACAGGTCAGGAATTTTCCTCATTCAAGGCGATAATAAAGGTTGGGCAGATGATGAGCTAGTGGACAACGAGAATGGCAACTACGACTATCTGATGTATGCGGATATTGATTTCAAGCACCCCGAAGTCATCCAAAATCTCTACGACTGGGCTCATTGGTTTATTGAAAGCACTGGTGTACATGGCTTTCGCTTAGATGCTGTTAAGCACATTGATTCATTCTTTATGAAGAATTTCATCCGTGATATTACTGAAAAATACGGTGACGATTTCTATGTCTTTGGGGAATTTTGGAATAGTGACGAGACAGCCAATAATGATTATCTAGAAAATATTGACTACCGCTTTGACCTAGTCGATGTCAAGCTCCATCAGAATTTATTTGATGCCAGCAAATCTGGAGCAGACTATGACCTGCGAACTATTTTTGACCAAACACTTGCAAAAAATCACCCCGAATCAGCTGTGACCTTTGTAGATAATCATGATACTCAGAGAGGTCAGGCTTTGGAGTCTACCGTCGAAGAATGGTTCAAGCCAGCGGCCTATGCCCTTATACTTTTGCGAGAAGCTGGATTGCCCTGCGTCTTTTACGGAGACTACTATGGCATTAGCGGAGAATTTGCCCAAGAGAGCTTTCAAGAGGTACTGGATAAACTCCTAGACATCCGTCTCAATCTTGCTTATGGTGAGCAGACCGACTACTTCGACGATGCCAACTGTATCGGCTGGACCCGCCAAGGTAAGGACGATGGTCAGCCAATCGCTGTCCTTATCAGTAATGACCAAGCAGCCAGCAAATCAATGCTTGTCGGTTCAGAATGGGCTGGCAGAGAATTCAGCGACTATCTGGGCAACAGCTCCCAAATCGTAACCATTGACGACCAAGGCTGGGGAGAATTTCCTGTGGAGGAAAAATCAGTAAGTGTCTGGAGTGTTAGATAAGTCACAGAAAAATATGAAAAAGAAAAATAAGACCAAATTGGCCTTATTTTTTTCGTTCTTTCTTTGAATATAGTAAGCTAAAGGAAGCCAAAAGGCTGATAATTGCTGCTCCCAAGAATGATGAATTTGTGTTTCCAGTATTTGGTAATTGATGTTTGGACACTTGAGACAGAACAGGAGTAGTCTTGGAGTTTTCAATTATTGCAGGACTCTTCTGCTCAGAAGTTTCTGTTCCCAAAGGTGTTTGAGTATGCATTTTTGGCTTGTAAACATAAGTGCGAACGCCATTGGCATCTGATACAGAAACGAATCCATACTCCTCAATAGTCTTAGCATCTAGCAAACCAAATTCCTCAGCTGCTAAAGGTCTTCCTTCTACATCTACAAAGCGAGTGATTTCGATAGAAGGCTTGTCCTCAACCGGAGCATCTTTCGGTACTTCATGCACACTGGCACGATAGACATGCGTACGAATGCCGTCCTCGTCACTGCTGGATTGGTAGTCATAACTAGCGATAGTCTTAGACGCCACCAAACCACGTTCAGGATCTGATAATTCTTGACCTGATTCATCGACAAAACGAGTCATTTCCATGACTGGACGCTCTTCGCTTGGAGCATCTGACGGTACTTCATGCACGCTGGCGCGATAGACATGCGTGCGAATGCCATCCTCCTCAGTACTAGACTGGAAATCATATCCTGAAATACTCTTAGAAGTAACTAAACCTTGCTCAGGAGCTGATAATTCTTGACCTGATTCATCGACAAAGCGGGTCATTTCTAAAACTGGTTTCTCTTCTCGTGGAGCGTCTGTCGGTACTTCATGTACAATGGCGCGATAGAGATGAGTACGGATGCCGTCCTCATCAGTAGTAGACTGAAAGTCATAGCCAGAAATACGCTTAGATGCCACCAAACCTTGCTCAGGAGATGATAATTCTTGACCTGTTTCATCTACAAAGCGGGTCATTTCCATGACTGGCTTGTCTTCACTTGGAGAGTCTGACGGTACTTCATGCACACTTGCGCGATAGACATGGGTGCGAATACTGTCCTCGTCACTGCTGGACTGATAGTCATAGCCAGAGATTGTCTTAGACGCCACCAAACCGCGCTCTGGATCTGATAATTCTTGACCTGATTCATCGACAAAGCGAGTCATTTCCATGACTGGACGCTCTTCGCTTGGAGCATCATTTGGAAGTTGGAACTGATTGAGTTCATATTTATAGATGATCTCTTTGGTTCTTCTTGCTTCGTACTCTCCCGATTCAGCATCATAGGCAGTTAGTCGAGATTTATAAGTATAGAGCTGATTCTTATGGGAAATAAGAGGTTTAGGGCTGACTGTGTATCTAGCCTTACCTGGTTGCTCATCCGTAATAGGGTTAGCAATAGCATGACCCTGTTCGTCTTGATAACGGACAAGAACCTTGCCAGGTTCCGTATCTCTCTCATTAACCTTCTTAACACCTGAAACTTTAAAGACGAAGCCTTCAGCTTTGACCGTTCTAAATGCTGCATCTATGCCCTTTTGGTTAATTTCTAAGCCAAGTAATGTCTTACCTCCCCTGTGAAAAGTTGGTTCAACAGATTTAAGTCCACCATCAGGCGTCTCAATTAAATTATGTACACCCTCAATTTGGATCGTATAGTCTCTATCGATATAATAGCGAGTCCTGTCATGAGGTTTCATCAGATACAGTTTGTAGTGGAAGGTTTTAATATTGTTTTCACCAAACCAAGGTGGCATTACAGTCGGATTATTGCCCAGCCAGTCGATATACACTAGGTCGTTATATTTTTCTAATCCCATACGATCTAGTCGAAAAATTCTACCAATTTGAGACTCAGTGAAACGATAATTGAGTTGTCTCCATGGTGCATTGGGTTCTCTATAACCAAAGGCTAATGGATCCGTATCTCGTGTATCAAGCAATCCAATCTTTAGATTCGTATTGTAATTAGGGACATCAAAATCAATTTCCTTTTGATTAATAACAATTTTCTGAAAGTACGGATTAATAGGTACTCGTTCAGCCAATCTCCTTTCACTAGGATACGCATCAACTCGGAACATATCTGGATTTTCAGAATATATTTGCCTTATCTCTTTCATAGATAAAATCCTACGATCTGACTCAGGCAGATATTTTCTAGAAAAAGCTTCTTCATAGGTTATCCCATCCCATTTTGATGGAGTATACGCTGTCCTCAAAAACACTCTTTTGGGCATAGATTCATCAACTGTCAAATCCAATTCGGAGCGTGGAATAATAGCTTTTGGTATCTTGGCTACTTCTTCTGGAGTCGGATTTACATTCAATATAGACTCCCACTTATTCAAAAAGAAGAGTGCTGTATTATTTTGAATAAATGAATCCCAACTAGATACTCTTTTTGATGGAACTTGTCTAAAATCCTCATCTTTGACTAGATTTAAATTTTCAACTTCCTTTAAGTTAATGTATTTAAAGACACCATCCATCTTACGGATCGCATAAGCATGATCATACTTTTTAGCTGCTTCTTCTATTTGCTCCACCGACTGTATCTCTGGCATGACAGATGTCATGGTTGCAGCCTTAGTTATTTCATAACTCTCTTCCTGAGTATGATAGTCATAAAATTCTTGAGCTAACTGTTTGATTTCAGGCGTGACTTGGGCTGCTCCCTTCTCTCCTTCTTCTGAGATAGTCAGACCAGAAGGTCCCTCTGCTGGTGTATTTTTGATTGTCCCATCATTTGGCAATTCTTGATTGACAGGAGGTGTGGCTTGATTATTCTGGACTTGATTCCCCTCTGTTTCACTACTTACCTCCTCTGCTTGTACAGTCACTGCCATTGTCCCAGCAAGCAGCAAGGACAGAGGAATCGGGACTAATTTCATTCCCATTTCTACTTTTTTCCCTAAAGTCTTTTTCATCTTCTTCTCCTTTTAATCTCCTATTTTAGATAATTTAAAAACTTTTTCCCATAGATTGACTAGTAATTCTTTGTGATAGCGATTGGCAAGTTCTTTGGATCTTACCGAAAATCCCCTCCATTCTTTTTCTCCAAATTGGCTAAACTGCTCCAGATGAGCAATATATTGATTAGCATCATTTTGCGGTATCAGCCAGCCATTCTCTCCATGCTTAATATAAGCCTGATTGGCATAACGGACATCCAGACCTATCAGAGGCAGGCCATTGACCAAAGCCTCATAGAGCGATGTCGCAAAGGCTTCCGATAAAGAGGTGCTGATATAGGCATCATAAGCTTGATAAGGTACCTGAGACTGATAACCCTTAAAATGAACTATGTCTTCCAAATCATTGAGCTGAACTACATCTTGAAGCATGTCCATGTCAGGACCATCTCCATAGATGTCAAGAGTAAACCGCATTTGACCTTTAAATTTTAATAAAGCCATGATTTTCAGCAATAACAGAACATTTTTTTCCTCAGACAAACGACTGACTGTCACCAAGCGAATCTCCTTAGGATCAAATACTCTCTCTCTTGGATATTGGACCACTTGATTTGCATAGGTTGTTGGAATAAAGAGGGCCTGATCCCTCATCTTTTGAGGCAGATAAGCCTCTTGGCCTTCCCCAACCAAAATCAAAGAGTCTAATACATCCTGATCCAGCAAGCCCATCACCTTTTTATTTAACTCTTGTCCGAGGGCAATCATATGATCCTGATGAAGGACGCGACCTACATGAAAATCTTGCTCACGTCTCAAGAGAATATTTTCAGGAATATCCAGACGCTCCATCATCAGCCAGTCTTCTGGCTCAAGCTCCTCCTCAGCAAACTCCTGAAGACTCCTACCAGCTAATTCTAAGCCCAGAAAACGGACTTTAGTCCTATCAATTCCCAAGGCTTCATAACTATCCAGCACAAGCTGCCTAGAAGATGCATTAGCATATATATCTGTATCCGCTTCAGAAACCCACAACTCATAAGGCACTTTCATTTCTTCAAAAAGCTCAAATCGATTGCGGAGGGCAATGTCAATCCCAAATGTCCTAGCACGGATACAAGAATCCACACAAACTACTTTCATTTTCTCCCTTTTAACCTAAAGTAATTCTATATAATAATATCTCACAACTTACAATTTTATGCAAGCGTTTCAGATGATTTTTTCTAAAATTTAATTGCTCACTCCACCAAGTCACTTCTCAAGTATGCATCCACCATGCGCTCTGTCGCAACAACTGAATCAATATGGGTACGCTCATAAGAGTGGCTGGATTCGATGCCAGCGCCTAGCAGAGCATGCTTGACTTCTGCTCCTGCGATCATAGCTGCAGAGGCGTCTGATCCGTAAAATGGATAGATGTCCAGTTTGTAAGGAATGTCCTGCTCCTTAGCCAAATATACCAAATGCTGGCGGAAGCCATAGTGATAAGGTCCTGAAGCATCCTTGACACAGATGGAAACCGTATACTCATCTGTCTGCTGGTCGTCACCCATAGCCCCCATATCAACCGCCAGATACTCCACTGCTTGCTCCGGCAGGCTGGAATTAGCCCCGTGCCCAACCTCTTCAAAGACACTGAAAGCAAAATGAGTCGTCACCGGTAGCTGAATATTTTCCTCTTTATAAACTCGCAAAAGATTGAGCAAAATAGCTGCGCTGACCTTGTCATCCAAAAAGCGAGACTTGATAAAGCCTGACTCGGTAACTGTGGTACGAGGATCAAAGGAAATAAAATCACCGACTTCGATTCCTAAATCCCGCGTTTCTTTCTCATTTCTCACCTTTTCATCCAAACGAACTTCCATATTGTCCTGAGTACGTTCAACCGTCCCAGCATCCTTATAGACATGGCAGGAAGTCTGGTGAACTAAGATAGTCCCACTGATAGTCTTACCACTGCTAGCCACGTGGACTAGGCAGTTTTCTCCTTCAATCATGTTCCAAGGGAAACCGCCAATCCGATCCAGCTTGAGACGACCATCTGGCTTAACCGCCCGAACAATAGCCCCCAGTGTATCCACATGGGCAGTCACTACCCGATGCTGGGCATCATTTTCACCCTTAACCACAACATGAACGCCGCCTTTATTGGTCCGGACAGGCTCATAGCCCATTTCCCCCAGCGTTTTCACCAGATAGTCTGCCACCTCAGCCGTAAAGCCTGTTGGCGAAGGAATAGCCGTTAATTCTTGTAAATATTGAACAGTTTGATTCATGAATGTCTCCTCATCGTTTTTCTTTATTATAGCATAAAGAAAGCCTGAACAAATAGATTTTCAGCAGGCTTTTAAGGATTAAATGCAATAAAAACTCCTCAATTACTATCGCTGTACTGCTGCTCTTTCTCCTCTTGGACTTCATTCTTTCCCAACTCCCAGAAGAAGAGATTGCCTAACAATCCTAAGAGAAAAAGCAAGATAGGAATGGCATAAGCTGCTAGGGGATTATAAGCTTCTCCAGCACTAATTTTCATCTGAGAGCCATATGGAGCTATCAACTGATAATAATTAAGACCGCAAAACAAAATCGAAAAGAAAAAGATAGAAAAATAAAGCCGATAGAGATGCCCTAGCAGCTGTCCTTTGAATAAATAAGTAACTTCCCCCATCAGTGTTGCAAAATTCATAACAGCAATTACAAAATAAACAATGACAACAGGAACTAAAAATAGAAAAAGGTAAAGATAACCATAAACAACCCCCGGCTCTGGCTCAATTCCCCAATAACCGTACTGAAAAACCAGTAGATACAAAAATAGGGGCAAAAAAGGAATCACCCTAAACTTCTTATTTTTCATCCACATCTCCCTTTAAATAAAGAAACTTTTTCTTATTTTATTATAACAAACCTTCTTTATAAAACAAGAATTCTCTTTTATTTTAAAGTATTCATTGACTGTGAAATCAAGCTTAGCAAATTTCAGCCACTGTAAAAACAGCCAGTTAAATGACTGCTTTCTTTAGAGTTTATATGTTTAAACGTCAGTACATTATCACGAATAGATGATGTCAAACACAAGAAAAAATCATCTCAGCTAGCTGAGATGATTCGTTTGGCTAATATTAATTAGCTTTTTTGAAACGATAGACAAGAGCTGATAAAAGAATCAGAGCAAATCCTGCTACTATCGCAAAGATAGATGTTTCACTGCCAGTTTTCGGCAAAACTTTTTTGCCAGTTGCTGATCCACGAACATCTTTTCCATCTTTATCTGACGAATTACCTGGGGTTCCATCCGTCGAACCGCTTGGTTTGTCACCAGATGATGACGGTGGTGTCGAATCTGAAGAAGATGGTGGTGGTGTTGGTCCTTGTGGACGTCTAGCTTCAAATGTCCATGTGCCTGTAAATTTGACATCTGAGCCTGCAATAGTTTTACTATCCGCGTCATATTTAAGGAATTTCCAAGTACCTCCAGTTACTTCAATAGAATCCTTAGCTGGCTGAACCGCTTGAACTGCAGTACCATCTGTGTATTCATTGGCATCGGTCGGCAACAATTCTGTTACCTCTGTTGGTAAGGTGCGATTCGGATCTTCGCTTACAAATTCATACGTTACCTTATATTTCGGTGCTGGAGTGAAATTCCATTTACCGGTAAATTTAAGGTCCTTATCCGCAACAGTCTGTGCATTTGACTCTGCATAGCCTTCGAAAGTCCATGTGCCTTCAGAAACTGTAACACTTGTTTTAGCAGGCTGCTTAGCGTCTACATTAGTACCACTAGTGTAGCGATTAGTATCTGCTGGAAGCAAATCCGTTACTTCTTTTGGCAGGTTTGGATAGGCTGGGTTAGAGCTGAGAAACTCATAGCTGACACCATAGTCTTTATAACTGTTGGTGAATGTTGGATTGTTACCTGTAACAGCAGCTTCCAACTTGGCATTGTTTTCAGTCACTGTGACAGTCACAGTATGTTCTGCTCTGTCATAAGTCACTCCCGCTTCATTTCCAGCTACTTCTGTCAGCTTGTAGGTATAAGTCCCTTCTTTATCATAGGTGATTTCAGGAAACTTGATATTACCATTGGCGTCATTTGTTGCTTGATGTTCCACGTTATTTCCGCCAACCTCAGTCAGCTTGAAAGTGTACTTACCAGCTTCAAGTGCTTTACCATCCAGAACTTTTTTAGCGGTAATAGCTGCAGTCGCTGGCTCTAACTTGTATGTATTTGTGAAAGCCTCACGGTCATAGGTAACCGCTGCTGTCTTAACGCCATTGTTGTCTGTTACAGTAACAGTGACATTAATGTCTGAATTGGCATCGTTTGTCACACCTGGCAGGTTACTTGCTCGTTCACGAATGACATAGTTAAAGGTTCCCTCATTTTTGAAACGAAGTTTCTTAAAGGTTACGGCACCGTCTTTGTTTGTTACCGTTTGAACAACTTTGTCGTTGTCATCCTTATTGATCAAATCAAAAGTAAATTCACCATCTGCCAAATTACGGCCAGTCAATTCCTTTTTGACTTTGAAGATAACTTCATCCGAACGGGTACCTTCCCCGACACCATCAAGAGTTGTCAAAGGTGCAAATGGACGTGATACTAAATCTGGCATCTTTTGTCCATTAGCCGTAACGGTTATATCGTTAAAGGCTTTTTTGGTCACCTTATCAACTGGCTCTGTCAAACGTGTCCGGTAGATAACATAAATACCTCTTCCACTCAAATCCCCAGCATTAACTGTGAAATGATTGGAGTCTGTTATTGAAACGACATCGCTTGGGTTAAAGGATTTACGTGTGCCGGAAGCACCTTCCCACTCAGTAAAGTAGTAACCTGTAATCCCTGAATCTTCATCCAGCTCTTGACCTTCTGGAATAGCGTCCTCAATGACAACTTGACCAAGATTTTGGACATCACGATTGACACGGATACGCCAGTTGACGTAGTTAGGATCCTTAGAATCCTGAACACCCCACTTGGAATACCCCTGAGGTTCTTCATCAACCTTGATACGCTTCAGCCTATAGGTTCTAGCACCTGGGAAATTAACTTCTTGCTCTTGGTCATAAGGCATATTATCAGCCCAAACCACTGTGAAAGAAGATTGAATACGCTTGGTATCAGGCATTTTCGCAAAATACTCAGCATTTGTGACAGTAATGGTCGCTGTATTGGTAACAGGATCTGTCACCAACTTGGCAACAACGGTACCATCCGGTGCACTTATGTTTTCCTCCAAAGTTCGCTCAATCTTGAACTGTGATGGAACACGATAAACCATGGTATCGCCATTATTTAATACTTTGCTATCTGCAAATGTATAGGTCGGAGCAATGTAAAATTTACCTTCACCGTAGCCTGTATCCTTTAAAGGATTAGTATTAATAGTGACATCTGTAGTTAGCTGATAATCACTTTCACCTAACTCTGCAGCAGAAACCCTAGGACTTGAGCTTAACAAGGGAAGAAAGGTTGATACCAAAAGCAGCAAAGTCATCAGAGCATGAGACACTTTATGATAAGTTTGTTTCACCTTGAATGCGGTCCTCCTTCTTTTTATATTTTATTTTAGACAAATGCTGGCAGGCACACCATCACCTGTCTACCCCCTCATTTTCAGCCGGTTCTAAATCAAGATTTATTACCAAACTAAAAATGATAGTACTCGTATATGATAAGCAAATATGACATATACATATCAATTATAACATAAAAATTATAATTTACGCTCTGTAAACTATTATTTTTATTATCATTTTTCTATTCTTTGTCTACTATCGTTACAAAAAAGTCACAAAAAATTGTTTTATTCAGACTCGGATGGATTATTATTGATATATTAGAAATAAATGGCAGAAAAAATACCTAGACTTTTTATAGTCTAGATATTTTTAAAGGTATTTCTGAAAAACATTTTGTCGCTTACTTATTAAAGATTGACTGTCTGAAGTCGTCTGTCTCACGAATATAAGCATTGTAAATCTTCTTCTTAAGCAGATTGACCCAGCTAGCATCTACACGGCTAGTTGCATTGGTAATGTTGCGTACATCCTCTGCTACTGCTTCGTCCATCAGCTTCTGCATCTCTGCATAAGAGCGAATGGTTACTTTCTTGGTACTGCTTGGGTTTCTGAGCTCGTACTCAATGGTGATTGGTTTAAGCTTGGTCAACTGATCAATCCGCTCTTGGTACATGGCCTTCTTGAAGGCTATCCAAGAGTCATATTCACCCTTGAATACATTTTCCAAGACTTTCTGGTCAGTCACGAGACCAACATCTCTTCCGGACCATCCATCCCACGTTTTCTTACCTTCATCAAAGGCTTCCTTAGAGTACTTACCAGAAACATAAGGGATAAATCCTTCATGGTAACCCTTGGCTGCCAGTAACTCATAGGCTGTACGGCGGAACATGACATCACCCGGCGCTCCATTTGGATTGCTCAAGGCTGAGTAGATTGGTGAGAAAAGGCTGAGACTGAGGTAGCCATTTCGGCCATATTTCCCACTATCCTTGTTCTCCCGACGAGTGATAACATCATTTTCAATCAGGGAGTTAAAGGTCTTCAGCTGCTTGATTTCTTCAGCAGTAAAGCTTCGCGTCTGGTTACCAGCATGAGTCTCCTTACCATACTTATCTGTAACATAGTAATTCTCCATCTTTCTGAACCACTGAAGCTTGGCATCATCACTCTGCTTCAGCATAGAGGTACCTTCTAGGTAATCTAGGGTGTAGATCATGTCAAACATACCATGAACATAGTGTTGCAGGTCTTCTGCATTTTGAACGCGTTCCTTGAAGTTATATGTGTGTAGACGCGTCTTAGAATCCTTGTCCACCTTGAAGAGGGTATTGAGTGTAATGGTTGCCTCATCTGCACTTGGAGTGGACTGCAGGAGTCCGCGAGCATAAAGCTCAGCTCCCAGACCTTCGCGGCGGCCATTGCCCTCAAAGTAAATGCCACCGTCAGAATTATGGGTCATTTCATGCGTGTAGACAGAGTTACCATAGTCTTCTAACAATTTAGCTGCATCAAAGTGGGTTACACTTCCTGTAGCATAGGCATTATAGCCCTTGCTAGGATACCACTTGCCGGCTGGTCCAAAGAATTCCTGCATAGCCAGTGATTTTTTGTCATTAGCTGGAGCCCAATATTTTTGACCATTCTTGTCAACCAATGAGAATCCATCGTAAACCAGAACAGAACGGAAGAGCTTGTCCTTGCTTTCATCGCTTAGAATCTTATACCAGAAGTCATAGTGATCGCGCTGGTATTCAGCTGTTTTTCTCACTCGGTCTTCGACAAATTCAGCTAGCTCTGCATCTGTCCGAACCCTGCCATTGGCATCAAGGCGATAACGGTCATAAGCCCCCATGGAGATGGTAGACATATTGGAGATAGCATAGACGCCCTTCTCAGTCATGGTCAAGAGCGGCAGAAGCATGCCCTTGTGTTCCCAGTTATCTTCAGTAATCTTGTCATAAACGCCGACAGAATACTTGCTCTTGTCCTCGGCTCCATCCTGAAGCTGTCTAGCTTCTGGCACATCCGACTTAGCCTCAACGATATAGGCTTTTGTATTGGTCTTGAGCCATTCATTGTTGCTCTTGTCCGGAAGGAAGAGCTGACGATAACCTTCTAGATAGTTAAAGAGTCCACGCTTACCAGTCGCTTCAGAAAGCGAGGCATCATAAGCCATATAGTTGTTCTTAGCTTTAAGATTGTTCATGCCTGACTTACCAAGTGAAATGATGGTATCTAAGGTTGAAGCATTATGATTTCCAAAGAAGTCAAATTTATAGGCTGACAAATCCTTGACATTGATATTGTCATAGTTGATATTATACCAACGGTTGAGATAGGTTAGACCAAGTAAGAAGGCTTCTTTATTGTCTTTAATTTGCTGAGCTATATAGTCTGCTACAACATTGCCTTCCGTATTGATAGACTTGTCCATAGCCAGTACCTTGCGTAACTCTTCTGACAGCTTGGTCTTGACTTGGTCAAAAGCCGTATCCAGATAGAGATCATCCAGAGAAGTGTCAGCATTCACGCCTAAAACAGTTCGCATAGCCGGTGAGTCCAGGACAACCTTGTTCAACTCCGGCAGCACTTGATTGAGAACCCTGCTATAGTCTGATAGGAAAGCCTCTGGAGTATAAAGGAGATCTAAGCCATTTACATTGTACTCTGCAATTGCCTTATATTTGAAATCTCCTTTATAGGTCAAATCCAGGTAGTCAACCGTATTATCCTCAAAGTGCAGCATCAGACGGTTAATTCCGGTCTTATTGCTATTGATATCAGCGATAATCTGGTCGCCCTTCATCGGAACAACATCCAGCAAGTACTCTGTATTGAGCTTGTGATGATCTGGAAGTTTATTTCCATAAGCAACGATGGTCTCCTTATTGTAGAATGGAAGGAGTTTTTCCATGTTAGCATAAGCTATCAGACGATCTTCTCGGGCATTCTTTTCCTGGGCATAGTTGACAGAATAAAGGTTGAGATTTGTGTCTTCCAGCGTGGTCGTAATGTCTAAGCTAGTTAGCTTCTCTTCTGCCTGGTTCAGAGTCAGTGTCAAAGTGACAAACTTGTCATTTTCCAGCGTTTTATTTCCTTCAACGGCATAAGCTTCTGTGATACGGTTGTTCTCATATCCCTGATCGCCAGAAATACTGTAAACATTTGTACCGCTGACATTGCTGATGACATTATCAATCAAGCCATTGAAGTAATTGGAACCAACCACACCACCAATCTGACCGTTCTTAGTAGAGTTTTTGATTTTGCCAGCTACATAAGAACGACTGATGCGGGCATTGTTTTCTAAACGGCCAACCAGACCGCCGAAGCGTTGATTATTTGCTCTAGCGCCTGCCAGAATGGTCACATCTGCCCTGCTTTGGCTAATCAAGGAGTTTCCTCCCTTAAGATTGGCAACCAAACCACCGACATTGTATTCCTTGCCCTGTTTATCATTTGACACGATAGTTCCAGTAAAGGAGCTATTGGTGATTTGGGTATTGTTAGCAATAACTACCAAACCTGCTACCTGTGAAGCATTTTCTTTTACTTCTACTCTACCTTGGACTGAAACATCTGTGATTCGAGCATTTTCTGCATTGCGAGCTAGGGCAGCTGAGTCGTAAGTACCGACAATATTGACTTCTTTCAGGTCAAGATTGGAAATAGAAGAACCACTCTTGAGGTTTTCAAATAAAGGCTTGGCTAGATTATAAATCGCATACTGCTTGCCATTATGACTACCAGTCAGACTGCCTGTGAAGTTACCTTTGAGGTAGACATAATCTGCAGGAGCCAGACTGACCTCGCTAGCATCCAAATCTGCTCCCAGAACATAGTTGCCGGCCATATTTTGCTTCATAGCATCTACCAAACCAGCAAAGCTAGTGTAGACATTTTTCTGGCTAGGGACTGCCTTACTGATATAGAAATCATAGCCAGACTTATAGCCTGTCTCACCTTCTTGTACCAGCTCAGGCAGAGAGACTGTCACCTTATAGACATCCCTGCCATCCTTATGACTTTCCGCTATGCTGTGAACCGGCAGGAGCATTTCCTTAGATTCCCTTGATTTGACTTTGACAAAGTAGTTTGACAGATCCGTAGGCATTGAGCTCATGGATACGACGCGCTTAAACTGGTCGTTTTCTTTTCTGTAAAACTCTGTCGAATCAATATCTCGGAAGGCAATCTTCTTGTATTCCAATTCAAAATTGCGGCTGTCCGTTTCAAGGTCTGTGAAGCTGCCATTATCCAGTTCATAAGTCAGCTTGGTTTTCAGGGTATAGCCTGTGTAGTAGTCTAAGTCGCCAATCTTCAGACTTCCTGCGAAATTGGTAATCGGAAGAGTGCGAACAAGCTGATCTCCCTGGTACAATTCAGCAGTCGCTGAGCGGAAGGATTGGGTCTGGTCTTCTAATCTATATTGAACCGTAACCGACTTGTCATCTGCATTTTCTGTCAAACTTAGAATAGAAACTGTCGGCTTGACTTTAGGAACTCCATTAAGAGCTTCTTTGGCTGCTGTCAGACTAGCAAAAGTTTGGTTAACTTGCACTTGTGTAGCAGTTTGATTGTTTAGAACCCCTTCTGCCTTAGTCAATTCGTCAGTATAAGATGTCTGCTTATCTGAATCCGCATTTTTATATTTAGCACTTGATTTAACAGTTGGATTTAAATCGTATTCATTTTGAAGAGCTGTTTTGACAACCTCAAGACCGCTTAATTGAACCTTGGCTTGATTGATTTGTTCCACCAGTTGGTTAACTTCTGCTTGGCTAGCCTGTGATTGACTTAGAAGCGCTTGCCCCGCCGTCAAAGCAGTATCATAGCTAGATTGATGACTCAGACTATCGTTGAAATAACGTGCCTGAGCTTTAATCTGATCCGCTTCTGCTAATAGATTGTGCAGATGAATTAAATCGAACTCTTCTAAAGCGTCTGCTTTCGGAGCTTCACTTGGTACCATGTTCGGCTTAGCTGTACCAACTTTAACAACTTGCGTCACTGGAGCGAGAGTTTCCTCATTAGAAAGTTCTTGGCGATCGATTTCTTGACCGTTGGAACTATAGACGCGAGTCTTAATCGTACGCTCGCCCTGAACACCTGGAGTCGTGATTTGGCGGGCATCGCGAACAAGTTCGTCCGTCTCTTCTTCACGAATGGTGAAGTTGATTTTTTCTACTCGGGTTTCGTCTGTGTATGTCAGTGGATACTCTAGCAAAGCCTCTGCTTTCGGTGCATCGTTCGGTACCATGTTCGGCTTAGCCGTGCCAACTTTGACGACTTGCGTTACTGGAGCGAGAGTTTCCTCATTGGACAACTCTTGGCGGTCAATTTCTTGACCATTGGAGCTGTAGACACGGGTCTTAATCGTCCGCTCGCCTTGGACACCCGGAGTCGCGATTTGACGGGCATCGCGAACCAATTCGTCAGTCTCTTCTTCACGAATTGTGAAGTTGATTTTCTCTACACGCGTTTCGTCCGTGTAAGTCAGTGGATATTCTGGCAAAACCTCTGCTTTTGGTGCATCGTTCGGTACCATATGAGGCTTAGCTGTTCCGACTTTGACAACTTGCGTTACTGGAGCTAAGGTTTCTTCATTAGATAGTTCTTGTCGATCAATTTCTTGACCATTGGAGCTGTAAACACGGGTCTTAATTGTTCGCTCACCTTGCACTCCTGGAGTCGCGATTTGACGGGCATCTCGAACAAGTTCGTCCGTTTCTTCTTCACGAATGGTGAAGTTGATCTTCTCAACTCGCGTTTCATCCGTGTAAGTCAGTGGATACTCTGGCAAAGCGTCTGTTTTTGGTGCATCGTTTGGAACCAAATGCGGCTTAACAGTACCGACTTTAACAACTTGCGTTACTGGAGCCAAGGTTTCTTCATTAGATAGTTCTTGACGGTCAACTTCTTGGCCGTTGGAACTGTAGACACGAGCCTTAATGGTTCGCTCACCTTGAACTCCCGGAGTTGCGATTTGACGGGCGTCCTGTGGCAATTCATCCGTATATTGCTCCTCGATGTTGAAAGCTACTTTCTCTACTCGAGTTTCGTCCGTGTAAGTCAGTGGATACTCTGGCAAAGCCTCTGCTTTCGGTGCTTCGTTCGGTACCATGTGCGGCTTAGCTGTGCCAACCTTAACAACTTGCGTTACCGGTGCCAAGGTTTCTTCATTAGATAGCTCTTGGCGATCAATCTCTTGACCATTGGAACTGTAGAAACGAATCTTAATCGTACGCTCACCTTGAACACCTAGAATGGCGATTTGACGGGCATCACGAACCAATTCGTCCGTTTCTTCTTCACGAATGGTGAAGTTAATCTTCTCAACACGCGTTTCATCTGTGTAAGTTAGCGGATACTCTGGCAAAGCGTCTGCTTTTGGTGCATCACCTGGTACCATTGTTGGCTTAGCTGTGCCGACTTTGACAACTTGTGTTACTGGAGCCAGAGTTTCCTCGTTAGAAAGCTCTTGTCGATCGATTTCTTGGCCGTTGGAACTATAGACGAGAGTCTTGATTGTTCGCTCACCCTGAACACCCGGTGTTGCGATTTGACGGGCATCACGAACAAGCTCGTCTGTCTCTTCCTCACGAATAGTGAAGTTGATTTTTTCAACTCTAGTTTCGTCGGTGTAAGTCAGTGGATACTCTGGCAAGGCGTCTGCTTTCGGAGCTTCACTTGGTACCATGGTTGGCTTAGCTGTTCCGACTTTGACGACTTGCATTACTGGAGCGAGAGTTTCCTCATTTGAAAGTTCTTGGCGGTCGATTTCCTGACCATTGGAGCTGTAGACACGAGTCTTGATTGTTCGCTCACCCTCAACACCTGGAGTCGCAATTTGACGGGCATCCTGTGGCAACTCATCAGTGTATTGTTCCAAAATATTGAAGGCTACTTTTTCAACACGCGTTTCGTCCGTGTAAGTTAATGGGTACTCTGGAAGAGCATCGGCTTTTGGTGCATCGTTCGGTACCATATTTGGTTTAGCCGTACCAACTTTGACAACTTGCGTCACTGGGGCTAGAGTTTCCTCATTCGATAACTCCTGACGGTCAACTTCTTGACCATTGGAACTGTAGACACGAGTCTTAATAGTTCGCTCACCCTCAACACCTGGAGTTGCAATTTGACGAGTACCTTGGACTAGCTCGTCAGTCTCTTCTTCACGAATAGTATAGTTAATTTTCTCTACTCGAGTTTCGTCCGTGTAAGTTAGCGGGTATTCTGATAGCTCTTCTACCTTTGGTGCGTCAGCTGGAATCAGACTTGACTTACTTGTTCCGACCTTAATAATCTGAGTGACTGCTGCAAGAATTTCTTCATCCGATAAAACTTGGCGGTCAACCTCTTGTCCATTCGAGATATAGATACGAGTGGTAATAGCCCGCTCGCCTTGTACACCTGGTGTGACGATTTGACGGCTGCCTTCTGGAATCTCATCTGTATACTGTTCTTCGACAGAAAAATCTATCTTTTCTCTTCTTGTTTCATCTGTCGCAGTCAGTTCTAATTCTTGGGCTTGATGCACGGGTGCTTCATCTGGTGCGGTACCATAAGTTGTTAGTTCCGGAACTTCTTGTACTGGAGCGGTGTCTGGTGCAGTGCCATACGTTGTCAAGTCTGGGACTTCTTGAACCGGTGCAGTATCCGGTGCAGTGCCATAAGTCTTCAATTCTGGAACTTTTTGCACTGGTGAGTCATCTGGTACGGTACCATAAGTAGTTAGTTCTGGAGCTTCTTGTACGGGAGCAGTATCGGGTGCAGTGCCATAGGTTGTTAGTTCTGGAGCTTCTTGTACTGGTGCGGTATCTGGTGCAGTGCCATACGTTGTCAATTCTGGGACTTCTTGGACTGACGCTGTATCGGGCGTCGTTCCATAGGTCGTCAATTCGGGAACTTCATTTACGGGTGCGGTATCTGGTGTAGTTCCATAGCTGGTAAGCTCTGGGACTTCTTGCACTGGTGCTTCTTTTGGTACAGATTTGACTGCAGCAGTTCCAACCAACACAATTTCCGAAACTGGCTCTGCAGTTACCTGGTCTGAAACCACTTCGCTTTTTACAATTTCTTTACCTGCAATATAATTGCGAGTGACGACAGTACGTGTACCAGCGACACCTGCGCGAATAACCTGAGATTGCCCCTCTGCGAGTTCATTTGAATATCGATATTCTGTTTGATAAGGCAGGACTTGGGTTTGGCTGCTTTCTTGGCTCTTGAATTCCAGTTCTGGTACTTCATTGACAGGAGAAAGCCGAGCAAATTCACGTTCTTTGGCAGCAATAATCTCTTTTTCTTGCTCGGTCAGTCTCTCTGTTTCACTAGATACAGGCTTATTGGAAGTACTCAGATTCCCAGAAAGACTAGCAGATTTGCCTGCCTGCTGATCAACTTCAACAGCTGACAAGTCCTTTTGTGCCGTAGGAAGCTGATGACTTCCTGCTGCGTTTTCCTTGCCTTGTTCAGCGCTTTTAAGATAGCCTACATACTCAAAACCAGCAATCTCTAAAGGCTCCGGCAGCTTATCTCCCACTGTCAAATTTAGCCTTTGATTGTAGGCGGCTAATTCAATATTGGTCACTGCAAATACAGAAGGAGCTAAGAGAATAGAGCCTAGACCCGTCACCAGCAAAATAGAAGACAGGTATCGCTTGCCATTTCGGCCTCGTGCAATTACTAAGACTGCTAAAGTCAGTCCAGCAGCTGCAAAAGTTGCTTCCCACAGACTTGAGTAGCCCGTCTTTGGCAAACTTTTTGCCGAAAGTCCCTGGGTCTTAGGACGGTAAACTAGATAATAAGCATCAGAGTTTTCTTCCACAAATTTTGGAAGCTCCTTAACAACTGCATTCTTCTCAGCTTCAGTCAGTTCAGACTCTACTACGTAGTGATACTGGACTGGAACGGTTTTTCCGGCTGAGACTTCTGCAGCCTCAACCGTGCTTATATTTCCCCCTATTGCGGTACTCAAAAAGAAGCTTCCGATAGTGGCAGAAACCAATCCTACTGATAACTTTCTAAAAGAATAGCGCTGGAGCGTATCGCCAGTGATTCTTTTTTCCATAATAATTCCCTTTTCTCCATATAATAATCTCTTAAAATTTTACAGAATTTCCTACAAAAATTCAATGCTTTTGCTTAAAAATATATCTTTGAAGACTGAAATCTTTTGATTTCTGAACAACCTGAAAATAGTGTTCATTTTTAACTAAAAAAATAAAAAAACAAATCTTCGGATAGAAAATCTGTTTTTTAAAGTGTGATTTATTTTGTTGGTCAGGAGTTCAAATCCAACTCAAAGAGACCATACTCATGCTTATCCCCTTGCAGTTCTGCCGCATAGTGGCGCGTGACGGTTTTTTGATGAATCAAAGCTCCAATAGCTGAAGCCTGTCGCTTCTGTGCTTCTTTAAAAATCGGATAGGCCAAGGCAGAGCCCAACCCCAAGAATTGCTCATCTACTCCTAGATACATAATCGTATAACGTTTTGGAAAACGCTTGGTCCAAAAAAGCTTGGCTAGGTTAAGAGGAGTCAGTTTTTGATAAACCAGAGAACCGTAGTCCGGCATGGCAATCAGAAAACCAGCTAGCTTGCCCTCCTTATAGGCCAGTTTAACCATTGAAAAATCAAGAATATACTGGTATTTTTGAAAAATCTGACTGAACTGCTGACTAGAAATTGACCGATAAATCGGAAAATCTTGATAGAGGCGATTGAGAAGCTCAAAAACCTGCAGCGAAGCTTCTTCCCAGTCCTTCTTCTTTGGAGAGCAAATGGTGAAACCCGCTTCTTCAAAAGACTCAAAACGATGAGCCAGCTTATCCTGATGAATTTGATTGCTGACCTTGGGATAAAAATTGGATAGATAGCGCTCCTTGAGCTCAAAACCAGCAGCCTGCCATAGCTGGGGATAATAGGCTGGATTATGAGGTTCCCCTGTAAAAGGTAACTCCTCTGTTCCAGTCAGCTGCATTCGATAGCCCAGCCAAAAACTTGCTTGTACGGGGCCGATTATCTTAATCGCTCCGAGACTGCGAGCAAAACCTGCTAAATGCTCGATAAAAGCAGATGCAATCTGCTGGTCATTGATTGACTCGAAAAATCCCAAGTAAGCAGCCTCATCCCCTGGATAGAAGGTCAGGAGGCCTCGAATACAAGGCTGGCCCTCCTCATAGCCAATAAAGGCATAGGTTTCTAAGTCAGAACTCAGCGGGTGACTGCCTTCAATCAAAGCCAGTTCTTCCTCTTCCGACTGTATGAGGTGGTCCGGTTGGTAAATCTGCTTGGGCAGGGCTAGAAAATCGTCCAGCTCTACAGTATTTGCTTTGACTGGTTTAATTTCCAGCATGATCTTCCTCCTTGATCAGTCGAATCTTGCCAGTAAGGCCATCCATCTCAATCCAGTCACCATTTTGCAGCTGGCTGCAGGCGCCTCTGACATTGACAATAGAAGGAATACCTAACTCGCGGGAAATAATGGCCGTGTGCGAGAGCAAAGACCCCTGCTCGGCAATGACACCCTTGGCTTGGGTCAGAAGATAAACCCAGCCTGGATCTGTCATCCTGGTTACGATAATCCGGTCCTGAGCAGACTCAATCTCCTGCACATCTGCCACGACCAAAACCTGAGCCTTAACGCAGCCAGGTGAGCAGCCAATCCCTTGTAAGGCGTGATTGCCCGAATTATGACTGCTGGTACGGTTTTGCGGTTTCAGGTATTTCTCAAAGACCTTTCCAGCAAAAACATAGCGACTAAAGGTTGGCAGTTCTTTATCAGCCTCCAACTTCTCTCGACGCTCGGCTATCAAGCCGCTAACATCTCTGGGCGTTCTGGTAAGCTCAAACAATTCTTCCTTTGTCAGGTAAAAAACATCATCTACTGTAGCTAAGTGGCCTTGCTCAGCTAATTGCTGCCCAAGTGTTCGGAAAATCTGCCGCATCATGCCGTAGATTCGTGTGCGGTTTAAGCGGGAGCTTTCCCGATATTTAACACCAGTCATGGCTCGCTTGCGAAGATAATTCGTCCACCAGCCTGATTTTTGCTCCTCTTCTTCAAGTTTCTGAGGAGCCAACTTCTTCTCCTCTTGCTGGCACATTTGCAGCAGGAGCTTGAGCAGACGCTCTGGATGCGTTCGGAAGGTCGGAGTTTCTAACTTCAGCTCTTCCGGAGCCCGATCACCAAATTCATGAATAAAATGGACTATTTCTTGGACCAAAGGATGCTGGCGACTTAGAAAGACTGCTGGACTTTCACTTGCCATAGCCTGTCTAATCTCTGCTTTTTCTTCTGCTTTGAGCTGAGCTGTTAAAGCCTGCAGAGCCAAAGCCGGCCGCATACTTTCAATCTGCTCAATTCCCGCAATCTCAGACTGAACAGCCCCGCCGCGACGCGACTTCTTCAGGAGTCCAGTATAGACAAAAGCATAGAGGTCGTTGACCAGCGTAATGTCCCAGTGAGACAAAATATCCTCTTTCAGCTTGCTGACCAAGGTAATCAAGGTCTCCGCATCTGCGTCGGGAGAAAAGCTAGCTTCATATTCGCGCTGAATCGGGGCGAACTGCTCTTCCAATTGCCGCATTTGCTTGGGTGCTGTCCAAAACTCTCGGATGATTCGGAGCATGATTTGCAGGCGTTTGAAAGCAGACAGGTGTACCGGCATCTGAGGCACCTCTGTCTCTCGAACTCCCAGCATATCCTGCCAGATAGGAATGATTTTCTTCGAAAAAGGCAAAAGCTGCAAGAGCTGATACCAGCTTTGAATCTGGTAATAAACCCGGCTATTAACCGGCTGCAGCATATTTTGAAAGGTGGCTTCATAGGCAGCCAATTCAGGGGCATCCTTACCAACCAAGCGCTGGGCCAGACTGCGGAAAATGCTAGCATAGGCCTCCTGGATAAAGCTAATGGTCAGAGGACTGGAAACGCCCGGATAGCTCTCGACAATGTTGCTGTTATCCAGAATAATCCGCTGTCCCTCAGGCAAGGTGGTAATAGGTCGTGCCTGCAAGAGATATAGCTGGCCATTGGCGAAGGTAAACTCCATATCCATATAAGGTCCAAAAAGCTGACTTACCTGACTAGCCAAGGCTTGTAAGTCCTCGAGTTGTTCCTGTGATACGTCTGGTGAGTCCTCCGTCTGCTCTGTATAAAAGAGCTGGTCCTTGGGATGAATGGTCACCATTGTCGTAGGAATCTTATCCTCGACAATCTTATTGCCCAAGCCCCGACCGATGACAATAATATGCTCGTTCAGAATGCCCTTGGGATTAGCTGTGAAGTAAATCCCAGACAAGTCTCCCTCCTGCATAACCTGAACAAGGCAAATCATCTGTGCCTGCTTCAACGATAGTCCTTGCTCAAATAGATAACTAAGAGCTGACTCCTGATAAAGAGAGAGCAAGGTCGCTTGGATAGCTTCTTTAAGCTCATCTGGCTTCACATTGAGCTGGCTCTCAAACTGACCGGCAAAGGATGAGGTCTTCCCATCCTCAATGGTAGCAGATGAGCGGACTGCGAAGCGACAGTCTTTCTGAGAAAACTCCTGATGAATCCAGTTTTCTGCTGCCGTCAGATCTTCACGCGCAAACTGCTCTTTAGCCCAGTCCTGCAGTTGCTGACTGAGTTGGGACAAGTCCAACTCTCCAGAACGATAAGCTTCTTCCATCCGCTCCAAGTCAGCAGAGCTGGCAGATTCTTGAAAAAAGTCAAAAGCAAACACTGCAAAGTCAGGAACCGGCAATCCAGCAGCCTGCATTTTCAGCAAATGATAGGCCTTGCCTCCGACCTGGTCAAGCCCTGTCTGCTTGATTCTTTTCATCAAAGTACCCCCATCAAGAGATAAACAGCAACGGACAGAACCATTGTCGTCTCCGTGATATAAGTATAGCGCTCCACCCGCTCCCGGATATTAAAGCGAGTCGGATCCTTGATAAACTGCTCAAACTGGACGGTCATCCAGATGACATTCAGCACTAAGACCACTACTCCGACATGGGAAATATTCCAGAGAAGGGCGAAATTGGTCAAGATATCCAGCAGAGTCACCACCTCGATAAAGCGAGTAGCTTTTTTGTAACCAAAAAGCTTAGAATAGGTCACATACTCTGTCTCGTCTTTTGGCGCCCGAATCTTGCGGCAGACTTCCCAGATCAGACTTGGGAAATACATGGTAAAGGCTAGCAAGACGGTCGGCAGGGACAAGAGAGGCAGATTGTACTTGTAGCAGACAAAAGAGATGGTATAGAGATTCAAAATCATCATGACCGGATTATGGGTTACTAGAGCCAGTGGCAGAGAATTTTGAATCTTATCACGCTTGAAGAACCAGAAGGACATGAGAGTTCCGTAGATGTAGAGAAAGAGGAACCAGCCAATATTGTTCATAAAGAGAACATTGAGAAGTACAGACACCGCTACGATAAAGCTGAGGGCAATAGCCAAGTCCTTCTTTTTCACTCGTCCAGATGGCAGAGCCCGATGAGGAAAGAGCCGCCTGTCGGTCTCATAGTCCTTGAAATCATCTGCAATCCGCAGAATCATCAGAAAGACAAAAATGGTAAAAATTCCGATCAACTCCTGATGGTCAAAGTGAAAGGTGGTCACTCCGTCATTGAGCAAGAGGACAAAATAAATCTCAAAAAACATGATGGCAGCCACAAAAAAGCGCGGCAGCAAAGGAAACATTTCCTTATAATAAACAGCTAATCGTTTAAACATAGCTTTTCTCCAATCTTTTCACCCATTTGAATCTGGGTTTCTATTCCGAGGTCTGAGTAAGTCAGGATATCCTGATCTAAGCAAATCGTGTCAGCCGGATAGAGGACAAGAATGGTTGAGCCGCCCAGACCAAAGCAACCCTTCTCCTGTCCTCGGACCATATGGTCCTGACTGTGATTGTATATTCTGCCGACCAAGAGCGCCCCTACTTCCATCTGCAAGACTGGCCCTAGCTCGGTATCTAAAAGACAGTATTCTCTTTTATTTTCTTTGTAAATAAGGCGCCGCTTCTGGGCTACATGTCTGACCGTATGCAAGCGTCCCTTGATTTTTCGTCTTTGGGTAATTCTGCCGGATTCAGCTACCAGATAGCGGTGCAGGTCTTCCACTCCCAGTCGATAAACCAGCGCTGTTCCGCCACTAAACAGTTGAGCTAAGTCATCGCTCAGCAGTAAGTCTGCTAGCCTGTATGTCTGCCCCTTAATCATCAGCCGCAAGTCCTGACTGATGGTAAAAACCTCTAACTTAGCATCCGCAACTGCCAGTACTTGACTGTCAGGACAGACCGGACGCAGACCAGGCTTAATTTTTCGCTTGAAAAAAGCCGCGAAGCTAGAATAGGAGCCATCTTCATAGTCAGCCAGATTCAGCTGATAATTTTCCACAAAAGCTGCTATTTTCTTGCGAGAAAAAGGAGTGTAGTCTTTCAAAGTCAGAAGATAAGACAGACTAGGTCGGGTCAAGATAGGCAATAAGAAGCGACCCCAAGCAGTACCATAAAGCTTGTCTAACAGACCCGCCTTGTATTCTGTCGATTCAACTACTTGGCCAGTCTTTCTTTGATAGACCTTAACCATGGGGCAGAACCCCCAGACCAATCAGACTTGCAACAGCTAGAATCGCAAAGACCAGATAGGCCAACTTATTGGGTTTGTGAATACGGCAGTTGTAGACAAATAGGAAGGTCAGCAAAAGAGACAAGCCCAGCCACACCCAAGCAAAGAAACCAGGCGCCAGCCATTGACATACCAGATAGGTCAGAGGGAAAAAGAGGGCACTGTAAGTCACGGGCAAGCCGATAAAATAAGAGCCAGATCCTTCATCATGCTTGGCCAAGCGATTAAAATGAGCCAAGCGCGTAACCGCAGCTAAGACATAGAGGACAGCCAAGATGATATTGGCCACTCCCAAGGGCAGCTGAGTCATGAGGAGCACAGCCGGGAGAGCCGCAAAGCTAATCATGTCGCAGAGGGAATCAATCTCAATGCCGAAGCGCTTCTGACTTTCAGTCCGCTTCATCTGTCTCGCCACCACACCATCAAAAAGGTCACAGATACCGCTAACGATAAAGGCCATCATAGCTAGCCGCAGCTGGGACTGAATGATGGCATAGACTGCCAAAAGTGCAAAAGCAGCGCCCATATAGGTCAGGATAACAGATTTGTCGTATTCACCGATAAACAAAGGTTCATTCTTCTTCATGAATTCTTATTTCTCCTCTTCTTCCATCTAAAGTAACCAGCATGCCAGTTTCTAGCAACTGAGTTGCATTCTTAGCGCAGACCAGAGCTGGAATCCCGCATTCCCGAGCGACAATGGAGGCATGACAAAGAACCCCGCCATACTCTGTCACAAGACCACCTAGAATACCGAAAACATAGCTCCAGCCCGTATCTGTATAGCGAGTGACAAGAATTTCTCCCGGTTCAATCGTCTCAATATCAGCCAAATCCAAGAGGACTCGAACCCGACCGGTCACCTGACCGCTGCTGGCTGGCATTCCCGTCAGCAGAGCCTGACTATCATGGGCTACCTCTTCCAGTCTCATCTCTTTGTCGGTCAAATCCCCCGCTGGCTCAAAATTCCGATATGCCTGGCAATAATGCCGATTATCAGCCGCTTCTTCATGCAGCTGATCAGCAGTCTTTTGCCCTTCCATAAAGGCAATCAGACTTTCTTTCTTAATGTAAAAAATATCTTGAGAATCTTTTAGAAAACCTCGCTTTTTATAGGCTCGGCCGAGTTTGAGACTAAGCTGACGAATGAGGTGGTAATAGCGCGTGGAAATATCTTTGAACTCCTCCCGCCACCAGAGCAAGTTCCTCAAGTCTTCGCTGATTTTTTCTATCTTTTTCTGCTTGGTTCGAGATAGATGAGCAAGATCCAGCTCAAACCCTGAGACAGGACTGAGCGAAGCTTTGGCCGCTTGGTAGTAAGCAGGATCAGCAATCAACTGCTGAACTGCTGCCATAACCTGATGAGAATCTTCTTCATAACTAGCTACTCGCAAGTCCAACTCCCGTGCCGAGTGATACCCAAAATCCTTTTGGAAATCCTGAATCTTGATGAAATCTGCTCGCTCAGGATATTTTGCAGCCAGCTGATGTAACTCTTCCACCGATAGCTTCAGCCAATCGGCTGTCAGTTTTTTATCTGCCAAAATAAGATCCGCAGCTTCCAGCATCCTAGCCAAAGGCTTGGTATGCGAAACATTTCCTAACTTAGCTATTAGTTGGAAAAATTCATCAACCGTCAGCCATTTGAGCAGACTAGTCTTTTTCATAGACAGCTGGACCGTATTGATGTAGGCCTGCCAAAAATAAGTTCCCTCACTGTCCAAATAAGCCTGATTTACCACTAACTGCCAAAGACTCTCGACCTGCCGCAGTGGGTTTTGGTTGTCTAGTTCTCCTATTTCTTGATTCAGGCGGGTAAATTCCTGACGAAGCTCTTGCAGCTTGTCTGGCGCCTGATGCAGAAAAGTCTTAGTTACTTTTTGCGTTTTTAACGCTACTCGCAGGAAATTCAAAAGCAAGGCTGGACTTAATTTGCTGGTAAAACCTTGACCTTGGTAGTCTTTATTAACTCCCAGCTCATCATCAAAGTCTCGCTCAATATAACCCGGAATCTGCTCCATGCCTTGCTTGACTACGCCTAAGTTCCAGAAAGGCCGAGCATAATGAAGACGCATTAGCGGAGGCATCACACCTTCAGGCTCTAGGCCAATTGCCAGCAAAAAGCTAGAGAGTGCCTCTTGCCAAGAATGGCAGTAAAGGCTCCACATCAGGTTGGGACAGGGCTGGGCCGCCACTCCTCCATCCCGAAAATTAGCTGTTGTCCAGCGGCCACTGTCGATTTTAGTTGGTACTGTCGTGATAGGCCGAGCCTGCAGCAGATAGACTTGCTCTTGTACAGCACACCACTCAATATCCATCGGCCGACCAAAATACGCCACAATCTCCAAAACCTGCGCGTGCAGTTTCTGCAAGACTGCCAGAGGGATTCCAACTTTTTCAAACTGGCTCCAGTCCGGCTTGTACCAAGCAAGAGTCATCTGCTCAGGATTGACTTGGCCGCTAACCAAGCTCTCAGCCGAGCCTTTCACATACTCTAATAGCATGGTCTGGTCCTGATTGGTCGCAACGTCTAGGGAAAAACAGACACCGCTTAAGTCAGGCTCTATCTGCTCCTGAATCAGCACGGCCATGGCAAAATCCTGCTCAGCCAGACCCTGACGATGCCAATAAGCTAGCGCCTCTGGGTTGAAAAGAGAAAGCAGACAAGAACGAATGCCCTGCTCAATTTCTGACAGTGTCCGGCAGTCGCCAATCGAGTCATATTGGCCGGCAAATGACATGGCCTGTCCGTCTTCTAAAAGGGCACTGCTACGAACGATATAAACTTGATTTTCCTGACAAAAGGCTGCTAACTCCTGTAGCCAAGCTGAATCCAAGGGATATTGCTGCAAATGCTCCGCAATTTCCTCCTTGCCCAGTTTGATTAACTCTTTAAGTCCCTCTTTTGAGTATTCTGGCAGAGCTGCGCTTAGCCAAGTCATGACTTGGTCCGCCGGCAATATTAGAGCCCTAGGGACCGAAAGCCCCAGCTGACAGAGACTGATTAACTGATTGATTTTACCGCCATAGACGGCCGAAGGCTCTTTTTCCAGCCATAGTTCTTTCATCAAAAACTCCCATTTCACATACGATTTTTTCTAAGCTTAGCCCAGTAGAGCAGACGATTGACTCCTAGATGCGTACCCGCCCCTAGGATTAGAATGCCCAACATCTGCTGCCAGGACAGAGGGATATAGAAAAGCAAGAAAATAATACAGCCAATCAAGGAATCAATCTGGTCTATCAAGATAAAAGTCCATTTCCAGCCATTCTCCGCCGTCTTGCCCTCTCTGATTTCCAAACGGCGCTTGATGAAGCTATTGGGCAGCTCAAACAAAACATAAGCCAGCCCCAAAAGAGCCCCGAGCACCAGATTAAACAACACGGTATTTTCGTAGAAGGCATAAACCAAGTGCAGCTTCTCTAAGGTAGGAATACTCTTCAAGAGCAATCCCCAAAGGATCTGAGCCAAAGCTCCCCAGATAATCATGCCAAAGAAACCTTTCCAGGTCTTGTTAGCTCCAAAAAGCCTCTTCCCATCCTTTAAAATCAACCCAGCATCCATTGGTCGATAAGCCGCCTGCAGCAGTGAAGACTTGCAAAAGATCATATTCAGAACTCCAGCCAGAATGACCGGCATCAGGGTGATATATAAGGCAAGAATCGAATGCATACTTATTTCCTATTCTTTTTATGAAAATCAGCTTGAAAAGATTAAGAGACTTCTCAAACTTTTATGAATTCATTATATCATAAGTCTCTAAAGCCCTTACACAACAAACTGTCAACATCTGTCTCATCTGATAGTCGTGCAAAAAATTCGCTATTCTACATTCTTATTTCTTTTTGTATCTGTAGCTACCATGATTTTTCAAGATATACTAAGAGTTAGTAGCAACTAAACAAGATTATAGATAATATATCAATCACTCTTCCTTTTATTATAAAATGCTTTTAAAACTTTGTAAAGAAGAGCTTTATGATTCAAATTAAAAAACCAGCTTTTCAAGCTGGTTTGTCAGTTTATTCTCTGTCATCATAGCCATTTGGATGACTGGAATGCCATTTCCAAGCAGTTTCGATAATGGTTTCGATATTGTCAAATTTCGGCTGCCAGCCCAGAACTTTTCTGGCCTTCTCAGAGGAAGCAATCAGCGTATCCGGATCACCTGGGCGCCGCTCTGCTATTTCCAAAGGAATAGGATGGCCGGTCACCTTTCGAGCTGCTTCTACAATCTGCAGGTTGGAGAAACCAGTCGAAGAGCCAAGGTTAAAGGCATCTGAAGGATGGCCGGCACGTAGATGCTCAACAGCCAAAATATGGGCCTCAGCCAAGTCGAAAGGATGGACATAATCGCGTACATTAGTGCCGTCTGGAGTATCGTAATCATCGCCAAAGACGGCAATCTTCTCACGTTTGCCCTGAGCCACTTGCAGCACAATGGGCAGCAGATGAGTCTCTGGTCCATGGTCCTCCCCGATTGAGCCGTCAGGTTTAGCACCGGCCACATTGAAATAACGCAGGGCTACAAACTTAATGCCATAGGCCTGGTCTGCCCAGCGCATAATGGTCTCCATCATGAGTTTGCTCTCACCATAAGGATTGATAGGCTTTTGAGGAGTCGTTTCCAGAATCGGAACTTCCTCAGGAATGCCATAAGTCGCCGCTGTTGAAGAAAAGACAATATTTTTAACGTCGCATTCCTGCATGACCTCCAAGAGAGAAACCATGCCAGCTGTGTTATTGTCAAAATACTTGAGCGGATCCACCATAGACTCTGCCACCAGTGAAAAAGCAGCAAAGTGAATGACTGCATCGATAGATGGATGTTTGGCAAAGACATCACGCATAAAGTCCTTATCCGCCAAATCCCCCTCATAAAAGACTGCTTTCGGATGGACGGCTGCCCGATGACCAGTCACCAAATTATCAACGACGACTACCTCTTCCTTGCCTGCCGCTACCAGACGGTCTACCATGTGCGAGCCGATATAGCCGGCTCCACCTAATACTAAAATTGCCATAAAACTTCCTTTCCCTGTTACGCTAGATTCATTATAACACATTTCCTAGGGCTGGATGCCGACGGATTGGACGAAGCGCATGAAAGCCTCCTGCCCTTCCTCTGTTCGCTTGTAAACACCCGCATCTTCCAGTACTCGGCTGAAAATTTGACCTACTGAGGCTTGAACCACTTCTGCCACCGTCTCAGCGGTAACATCTGGATTCTGCTCTTTGAGTTCATTGGCCCACTCCTGATGATAGGCAGCAACCTGACAGTCTTCTCCCAACAAGAAAAGTTCCACCTGCTTGAGTTCTTCCTTGAGCCGAGGCGGCAGAATAGCCAGTCCCATAACCTCAATCAGGCCGATATTTTCTTTCTTAATATGCTGCACATCTGCATGAGGGTGGTAAATGCCGTCCGGATGTTCTGGGGAAGTTTGATTGTCCCGCAAGACCAAGTCTAGCTCAAAAGATCCATCTTTCCTGCGAGCAATCGGTGTGATGGTATGGTGCGACTCACCCTCAGACTCTGCCAAGACCTGCACACTCGGGTCAGAATAAGTCCGCCAAACTTGCAAGATCTTGTCAGCCAACTCAATCAACTGCTCCTTATTCTCAGATCTCAGCCGAATGACTGACATAGGCCATTTGACAATACCTGCCTCAACCTCATCAAATTCGCTAAAAGTAAAGCTACAATCCAGCTCTGCCATTTCCATAGGGAAGGTATGACGTCCGCCCTGATAGTGGTCGTGGGTCAGGATGGAGCCACCAACAATAGGCAGGTCGGCGTTGGATCCTGCGAAATAGCCTAGAAAGGTCTCAACGATGTCCAGCAGGCGTTCAAAGGTCAGCCGGCTGATGGACATAGGAAGGTGCTGGCTGTGCAGAAAGATGCAATGCTCATTAAAGTAGGCATAGGGCGAATACTGGAAGCCCCACTCCTGTCCAGCCAAGTCAAAGCGAATAATCCGATGATTGGCGCGAGCTGGGTGGTCCAAGCGCCCTTGGTAACCTTCATTTTCCATGCAAAGCTGGCAGGCTGGATAATGGCTGGTCTTTGCCTTTTTAGCTGCCGCAATTTCCTTGGGATCCTTTTCTGGCTTAGAGAGATTGATGGTGATTTCCAAATCTCCATATTCAGTCGGTGCTTTGAAAGCAATGTTTTTAGCAATGGCCTTGACCTTGATATAGTCATTCTTTTGACTAAGCTGGTAAAAATCAGCTACAGCTTGCTCAGGATTGGAGGCATAAGTCGTCCAGAAGTCCCGATTGAGCTGGCTAGGGGCAGGTGTAATCAAGTTCATGAGCTCAGCTCCGAGGATTTCGCGCGCAGTCTGACTATCCTCAATCGTATCTAATCGAACCGCCTCCTCGACCAGCTGGTCCTTGAGGTCAATCAATTCATCCAGATCAGTCTCAACTTCCAAAACACCTTCGCCCACTCGTGCTAAGACACGATTGGTTAGGTAGATTCGATCCATTTCCTCAAATGAACTTCCAGCAATGACTTCCGTGATAAATGCATCTAGAACTCCCTGACTCATTGATTCTCCTTCTTACTTTCTAAATAGTCTCTGACAGCATCTAAATCTTGAAAAACTTGTTCTGTTTTATTTAAGAAAGACTGTGCTGGCATTTTTAAGTCTGGAATACAAACAACTGGTATCCCAGCTCTATACGCTGCTTCAATCCCTGCTTCACTATCCTCTAATACTAAGCAATTCTCTGGTAAAACATTCAAATCACTACAGGCCTTTAAAAATATATCAGGGTAAGGTTTGCTTCGCTTTAAATCTTTTGCAAAAACTAGATGGTCAAATAGGGACAGTATACCATTACTATCCAAAATTATTCTAGCTCTAGATTCAACACTTGAAGTTGCTAGAGCGATTGGAATACCTTCTCTTTTCAAAAAAGCAAGCAAATTTTTAGCACCTTTTTTAAATTTACACCTTTGGCTAATATTCGAGCTTCCAGTTCATAAACTTTTTCCAAGGTTTGGTCAAAGTTCCAAGGTAAATCATAGGTATCTAAAAATCGTTGAACATTCTCCTCTTCCCTATGTCCACTGTATTCTCTAGAATATGTTTCTTCTGTAAAAGGAATTCCAAAATCTTTAAGCAATTCTTGATAAACTTTTAGAGAAATGATCTCAGTATCAGCTAATAAGCCATCTAAATCAAATATTACAGCGTCCATTTACTTCTCTCCTAGTCTAAAACTCGTGTCCCCGATGCAACTTCAGCGATATAGAAGCTTGGAGCGTATCCAACTACTTCCTCATAGCGTTTGCCAACTGCTTCTTTGAAAGATTCCACCGCATCCTTACCAACTAAAGCAATGGCGCAGCCACCGAAGCCTGCTCCGGTCATACGAGCCCCCAAAACACCTTCTTGCTCCCAGGCTGTGTGAACCAAGGTGTCCAGCTCTAGACCAGTCACTTCATAGTCATGCTCCAAAGAAACATGGGACGCATTCATGAGACGGCCAAACTTGTCAAGATCGCCTGCCTGCAAAGCTGCCCGTGCTTGCAAAGTCCGTTGATTTTCTAAAACAGCATGGCGAGCCCGTTTGAGACAATTTTCGTCCTCTATCAGATAGCTATACTCATCAAAGGACCATTCATCCAACTCACCCAAGGTTGCGATAGATAGCTTACGGTTCAGTTCTTCAACAGCTTTTTCACACTCAGCACGGCGCTCATTGTACTTAGAGTCAGCCAACTCACGTCGCTTGTTGGTATTCATAATCACTACAACATTGTCCTGGAGATCAAGCGGTACCAAATCATACTCGAGAGTATTGGTGTCTAGGTAAATAGCCCGCTGGTCAGCTCCCATTCCGATAGCAAACTGGTCCATGATGCCAGAATTAACCCCGATAAACTCATTTTCAGTTAATTTACCGATTTTCACTAGGTCCAGACGTTCCAACTGCAAGTCAAAGAGTTTCTCAGCAATGACACCCGTCAAAAGCTCTAGTGATGCAGAAGAAGACAAGCCAGAACCATTTGGAATATTTCCATAAACATAGACATCCATGCCTCGGTCAATTGTATGACCTGCCTCCTGCAGAAAATGCAGAACTCCTTTCGGATAGTTGGTCCAGTTATGCTCAGGCTCAAAGTGCAGGTTTTCCAGCGACACTTCAATAATCCCTTTTTCTTCAAAATTCCCTGAGAAGAATCTCAAGAGCTGATCGTCCCGCTTGCGAGCCGCTCCATAAGTTCCTAGAGAAATCGCAGCAGGAAAAACATGGCCGCCGTTATAGTCCGTATGCTCACCGATCAGATTGATCCGACCGGGTGAAAAGAAAGTGTGGTCCGCTTCTACTCCAAAGACCTTGGCAAAATCTGCTCGGACTTGCTCCTCTGAAATTAGGTTTGACATAAGCTAAACTCCTTTAAAACGAATAATCGATATTGTAATCGTTTTTTTATCTTTATTATAACTGTTTCCGAGTAAAACTTCAATAAATTTAGTAAAATTTTACTTAACAAAATATTTACTAAATTCTTCTTTGTTATTTACTAATTTTTGAGTTATAATTTATGTAGACAGTAAATTAAAAAGGATCAAATCAAATGGCTACTATCAAAGATATCGCCCAGACTGCTGGTGTTTCTCCCGCAACTGTTTCGAGGGTTTTGAACTATGACAAGTCCATGTCTGTCAGCGATGAGACGCGTAAGAAGATTTTCGATATCGCTGAACAGCTCAATTACCAAAAAAGCAAAAGGCAGAAAAAGACTTCACCTCAGACCCACCGCATTGCCATCGTTGAATGGTACACTGAGCTGGAAGAGCTGGATGATCTTTACTACTACTCCATCCGCTTAGGCATTGAAAAGAAAGCCCAGGAACTGGGCTATGATATCGTGCGGATTTTCAACAACGACTCTCTGAGCCAGCTAGAGCAGATTGACGGCATCATTGCCATCGGAAAATTTAGCAGCAAGCAAGTCAAGGAGCTAGAGCAATACAGTCCTGCCCTGGTTTTCGTGGACAGCGATACGCTCGACCAAGACCATAGCTGTGTGACAACGGACTTTGAGCATGCCGTTACTCATGTTCTCGACCATTTTCTTCAGCAGGGCTTTCGAGAAATCGGTATGATTGCTGGACGTGAAGAGACCGCAGACGGAACGACAAGTCTTGACGATCCGCGCTTGGCCTGCTTCTGCCGTTACCTTAGTGAAAAAGGTCTTTATCAGCCGGCCTATGTCAAGGTCGGCAAGTTCTCCTCAGAGTCTGGCTACCAGCTGATGAAAGAATTGATTGACCACCAAAAAGAACAGATGCCCAAAGCATTCTTCATAGCCAGCGATGCTCTGACTGTCGGTGCTCTCCGTGCTCTTCAGGAAGCGGGAATAGCTGTTCCCCAAGATGTCCAGATTATTTCCTTTAATGATACATCCATTGCCAAATACGTCTATCCGCCTCTCAGCACTGTGACAGTCTTTACAGAGGAAATGGGCAAGCAAGCTCTGCAAATGCTAGACCAGATGATTAAAACTGACGAAAGCCTCATCCCTTACATGATCAAACTCTCTACCAAGCTGACACTAAGAGAAAGCAGCCTTTAAGCTAGAAAGACCGCCTATGAAAACCTACGAAAAAATCTTTGATATCCTCAGTCAGACTGACGACTATGTCAACGGCGAAAAAATAGCCCAAGAATTGGGCATTTCACGAACTTCCATTTGGAAAGCCATTCAAAAACTGGAGAAAGAAGGCATCCAAATCGAATCCGTCAAGAACCGGGGCTATCGATTGACAGCGGGTGACTTGCTGATTCCTAATTGGATTGAGGAACACTCACCTGTTCAGGTCTCCTTCAATCCTGACTGCCAGTCCACTCAGATGGATGCTAAGGCTGGTATGGAGGCCGGATATCCCGCCGATACTCTCTATCTGGCCGCTGCCCAATCTGCTGGCCGAGGCCGCTTCGGTCGTGCCTTCTTCTGCCCCAACCAGGGCGGCTTTTACATGTCTCTCCACCTCAAACCCAACCTCCCCTTCGACCAGCTCCCCTCCTATACAATCTTGACCGCAGGAGCTATCTACAAGGCAGTAAAAAATCTAACCCTCATGGAAGTTGATATCAAGTGGGTTAATGACATTTACTATCGAAACAAGAAAATTTCTGGCATCCTGACTGAGGCTACAACTTCTATCGAGACAGGACTCGTCACCGATGTCATCATCGGTGTTGGCTTTAATTTTTTCATTAGAGACTTTCCAGCTGAGATTAAAGAAAAAGCTGGCTCCCTCTTTGAAGAGAAACCAGCCATTAGTCGCAATGAGCTCATTGCCGAGATTTGGAAATGCTTCTACGAAAGTGACCCAGAAGAGCTAATCTATCTCTACAAGCAGCGTTCCTTGGTGCTGGGACGACAAGTGACCTTTAGCCAAAAAGGCATGGACTTCCAAGGTTTAGCCAAGGACATCTCAGACAGCGGGCAACTCTTAGTCCAGCTGACAGATGGTCAGGAAATCTGGCTCAACAGCGGCGAAGTCTCGCTAACCAGTTGGTAATCAAAAAATTCAATTTCAAAAGGACTGAGTCATGAGACTCAGTCCTGTTTTCATTATTTCGGTCCTAAATGTTTATCGATTTCATCCACAATCCGCCCCATGACATAGGAAATCTGCAGATTGCGCAGCACCAAAACTGCCCAGAAAGCAGCCATAAAATAGCGCCCCGCCATGATGGATTCATTGAAAAAATAGGTTTCTAAGGCCGTAAAAACAGCCATTACAATAAATTGTCGTCTATTCATAGTTTTATTATAACACGAAAGCCTAGAAAAATCTTTTTTTAATCCTCTTGAATGGTAATTTTTTCTGCTAAAAAGTCAAATCCCTCTGGAATCAGGCTTTCCTCTTCCTTCTCTTCAACCTCGGCCTTGCCATTGCGGCTGCGAGCCGAAAAATCCGCCCGAATTTTGGTCCACTCTTCTAAGGAAATGGCCAAAATCTCTGGTGAAAATCCAGCTGCATTACTGAGGATATTGCCAAACATGGTATTGAGATTGTCCCGCTTCATTGTCTGCTCAGCGTTGAAATTAGACTCAAAAGCTAAGATAGCGTGGCTTTCGTTGGCCGCCACCGGCTGCGATCCTGCCAGCAAGGCCCTATCAGCTCCAGCCAGACTTTCGATAATCTCGCCCCAAGCATTCTGCAGCTTGGTCAGGTTGCTGCGAGCCAGACTAGGATTCTCAACAGCCTCTTCTAGGATGGCATTGACCTTATTGCGGTCTGCTCGATAGCCCTTAGACTTCTGCGGTCGAATATCTGAAGTTTTGACAGCTGATGCAGGTTTCCCATTGCCATTAGCCAGCTGCTGTTTAAGACTATCTATCTCTTGTCTCAGACCCTTGATCTCATCAGCTAGATTATCCGGAATCACTGCCGCTACAGGATGGCTGCTGGTCTCTGCCAGTCGAATGGTCATCATTTCTGTATAAATCTTGGGCTGCAGGCTGTTCTTGATGTCTGCCAAACTCTTGGTCGCCATATCTATCATGGCAAAGAGAGTGTCCTGCGGTGTCTTGAGATTTTCCAGAAAGAGCTCGCTGGCATGATGATTTTCCCCGCCAGTTTTGACAATAATCAAGTCACGCAGATATTGCAGGAGGTCCGTCACAAAACGGGCCATATTTTTACCGCTGTCAAAAATCAGATTGAGATTATCCAAGGCTGCTACTGCATCATGAGCAATCAAGGCTGCTACGTAGGCATCCAAGGCTCCTAAGCTGATAGAGCCAGTGATTTCTTCGGTAATATCTGTTGTCAAACGATTTTCCTGAGTTAAGCTAAGAGCCTGGTCAAGTATAGACAAGGCATCTCGCATACCGCCCTCAGCTCGACGGGCAATAATCTGCACACCTTCTTGCTCAAAATCAATACCTTCCTGCTCCAAAATCCACTCGATATGACCAATAATATCTTGCGTCTTGATAGACTTAAACTCAAAACGCTGGACGCGGGAAAGAATGGTCGCCGGAATCTTATGTAGCTCTGTCGTCGCTAGAATAAAGACCACATTTTCTGTCGGCTCTTCCAAGGTCTTGAGCAAGGCGTTAAATGCCCCAGTTGAGAGCATGTGCACCTCGTCAATGATATAGACCTTGTGCTTAGCGAGACTAGGCGCATAGGTGGACTTGTCCCGAATGTCACGAATCTCATCTACGCCATTATTAGAAGCCGCGTCAATTTCAATAACATCTTCAAGGCTTCCCTCCGTGATAGCCTGACAGATATAGCAGTCATTACAAGGCTCGCCATCCTTTTGATTCGGACAGTTCATAGCCTTGGCAAAAATCTTAGCAACACTGGTCTTCCCTGTTCCACGAGGGCCAGAAAAGAGATAAGCATGGCTGATTTTCCCTTGCTCAACAGCCTGCCGCAGAGTAGTAGCCACTACCTGCTGACCCACCAGCTGACCAAAGGTCTGACTGCGGTACTTCCGATATAAAGCTTGATACATTAGGCTTTTTCTCCAAACATTTCAAAATTCCAAGTCGTTTTTTCAAGCAAAATCTGGACAAACTTTTCCAGATATTCCTGATCTACCTTATCATAATCACCCGTCAAGGCTGAGTCCAAATCCAGTACTCCCAGAAGTCGACCGTCTTTTACCATGGGAACCACAATTTCGCTCTTAGCCCGGCTATCACAAGAGATATAATTGGCATGCTGGGTCACATCATCTACGATAATCGTCTGCTCTTTCTCCGCGGATTCCCCACAGACACCCTTGCCTAGCGTAATATGGACACAGGAAACACCACCCTGAAAGGGCCCCAGAATCAGCTCACTCCCATCAAAAAGATAGAAACCAGTAAAAACAGAATTAGGCAGGGCTTGATTGAGTAGAGCGCTAGCATTGGAAAGATTGGCCAAAGCATTGGTCTCACCCTCCAACAAGGCTTCCAACTGAGCCAGTAAAAGTTGATAATTTGAAATTTTTTCTTTTGTGTTCATAGAGTCTATTATATCAAAAAGCCAGTCTTTCAACCAAGCTTTTCTTTAATTTTGTTATCCAAAAATTCATTAATCAGTCTATTTACAATATCGGGTTGGTCAGCATTAGAATTGTGCCCCGCCTCATCAATCCATTGAACAGACTTCCCAGTATTTCTTTCATAGGCCTTCAAATATCGTATACAAGACCCTGCACGATCTTCTTTTCCACATATAGCCAATTGTGGACATTTTACTTCATAGGAAAGTTTCTTCTCCACTGCTTCTGAAAATATCTTATATCCGTATCCCGCAAGACGAGCATACCTTTCTTGATCGCCATCATAAATCATCATCATATCATACATCAGTTTTCTTCCATAGTCTTTTGTTGATACGCTTTTAGGGCCTGATTTCAAAAGAGATTTCCATGGATAGATTCTATAAATTGCCTCCATATTTTTTAAGAGCCACAATTCCATAGCTGTATAATACTTCCTTTGAAGGGATGGTGAATCAATCGTAACAAGACCTTTTAATTTCTCAGGAAAAAGTTGAGCATAAACCTGTCCTACATATCCTCCCATTGACTGACCAATTACTATTGGATTTTCTATTCTCTCTTTGATAAATATTTCATCCAGCCAACTTGCTAAATCAAATAAAGTAAAATCGAGACGAAATGGATAAGATGAAGCATGTCCAGGTGCGTCCCAAACCAAGACTCTATATGTATCTTTAAAATATTCTATTTGTTTTTCAAATAACCTATGGTCAGCAGTTAGCCCAGGTAAAAAGATAAGAGCACTTTGGGATGATTCAACAGCATCATTTGTCCAATAATGAATTATTCCACTTGGTGTTTCATATATTTTTTCAATCAAAGTTCAACACTCGCATTCTAATTTGTTTAATCTAGTTTATCTCAATTGCACTCAGTCCTCTTATTAGAGTTTCTCAAGTAGGTCAACTAGAACATATATTCTGCTTACTTATCCTCCTCCAAAACCCTCACTTCTTTACCCTTCACAAGCACAGCTTGGTGATTATTGAGGGGAAGCAGATTCAGCTGGTCGCTGTAAGTATCCAGAGTTGCCTGAGCGCTTTCGACAAAGGGTTCTTCGCCAACATGAGGAAGAACATAAAAATCCACCTCGTTTAGTGCCTCTGTATCATTCAGTTCCTTAGCGACCGCCTTATCGTCCATAAGCTTATTGTAGTCAATGTCTTGGGCTGTGATGATAGCACCAGCGGATTCGCCCACATAAACCATGCCATCCGCAATCTGCTCTGTTATCAAGGATAGAAGCTGCTTTTTCTTAAGTTCTTGCAGAAGATAAAAAGTATTGCCACCAGAGACATAGAGGAGTTTGCTTTGGAAAATTTTGGCCTGAGCTGTCTCTCTATCACAAGCTGAAATATCTAAAATTTCTACTTGAAATCCCAAATCTGCAAATGTCTGCAGGGCTTCGTCAATATAACCTCTGTACTCTTCTACATTTCCAGCCGTCGGAATAAAAAGCACATGTTTGCCCAATTGCTTTTCAGATGCATATTGTCTGAACAAGTTCTTGACTCCCGCAAAATATGAACATAAAAATAATTGTTTCATAGGATACCTCCTTATTTTTTAACGATCTTATAAAGAATCCATTGATCCTTTCTTTGACTATCGATAAGATGTAAGTCCAAATCCGTCAAATAGTTTTCCAATTTTTCTTGCTTTCTAAAGTCTGGTTGGTAATAAGCTAATTTGCTCCATTCACATGCCAGTAAGATGATTCCATCTGGCTTAAGTATCCGCTTAAGTTCTAGGAACGCTTGAGTTAGGTTTGACCAATGAAAATGGATCTGAAATGCTGTAATCAAATCAAATTCTTTGATTGGTAAATCAAGTAAAGAAATGCCAGAATAATCAGCAGGCCAACTATTGCTAGATAAATCATCTGTTTTCCCTCTCATACCTTCTGCCATAAAGCTTTTTAGCTTCCTCTGTATAGTTCTTGATAAAATCCGTTTTCGCCTCTGTATGGGCATCACGGTTGTGCTCATATTGTTTCCACAAAGACAGCTTGAGCTTTTCATAGTCTTTGGCTACAGTAGGATGCTCCTGTAAATAGTCTCTAAAGTAAAGTTCATCATGATCACCCTCATAGCGCAGATGCAGATGGAAAACCCGCTCGGCAAAACCACTCAGTGTGTAACCTTTATTGAATGACATCCGCCCTTGGCTTTCCGACATGAGCAGATAACCATTTTGCAGCAGCAAGTCTTTCATTACCGTCATATCTGTTTCTTTAGGAATTTCCAGTAAAATATCCACTATAGGCTTAGCCCAGATGGTCTTTACCGATGTTGAGCCAATATGGCTAAGACGAACGATCTGATGTTCTGGCAAAAAACTCAAGAGCTGAAGCCGTTCCTCCTCATACCAATCTTTCCACTCATCCTGATGCTCTCTTAAAAAAATCGGAAAAAGCTGCCACAGCTCCTCCAGCGACATTTCCTCTAAAGATGGACTCATAAGCACCTCCTTAGGTAATTTATACAAGCGTTTTCTCTAGTTATGATTATAGGAAAAATACACATCCTAGTCAAACCCTGCACTTATTGAACAGATATTTATTTTTGTAATATTTTTGAAAAGTTTTAGTTGTCAAACAATCTATTTTTTAGTAGAATGATGTCGGAGATATATTATTTAAAAGGAGTTCTTTATGAAAAAGTTTAGGTTTGGCACTTGGCTTGTCCTGTCAGCCGGCTCTTTGTTGTTACTTTCACAGGCTCTTCCTGCAGAAAATGTTGCTGCCAATCAGAAGAACCAGATTAAGGTCCAGCTGCTTAACCATAGCGATGAAACAGCTATCGGGACTCTGGAGTTGAATGGAGAGTATCAGCTAAAGCTTGGGAAAAAGGACAAATACGGTCGGGCTACTGCTGCTCATGTACAAATGCAGGAGCAACACAAAGCCAAAAAGAAAAAGGAGACCAAGGTCACTTACAACCCCATCGGTTGGCACAATTACAAATTTTACTACGGTAATGGAGATGATCGGGCTTGGCTCATGAATCGCGCTCACCTGATTGGCTTCACTTTCAGCGGCCTCAATAACGAAGGGAAAAACCTCGTTCCGATGACAGCTTGGCTCAACTCTGGCAGTTTCCAAGGACTGGACGACAATAACCCAGATAGCATGCTCTATTATGAACATCGCTTGGAGCGCTGGCTAGAGGAAAATCCAGATTATTGGCTGGATTACAAGGTTACTCCGATTTACACGGACAATGAGCTTCTTCCTCGCAAGATTGAGCTCCAGTATGTCGGGCTCGACGCAGAAGGCAATGTTGTCAGCATCCAGCTAGGGGGCAAGGAAACAATAGACGAGGACGGAATGTCTCATGTCCTCTTGGACAATGTCTCTCCAAATGCAGAGATTGACTACCAAACAGGCACTGCTGTCAATACTATGATTGAGTAGAGTTACAGATAAGAACATAAAAACAGACCATCCTTGCTGTGATGATCTGTTTTTTATTTATTTTTACCAATACAGACAGCCGTAAACCAACAAGACTGCAATCATACTGAAAAGCGAGCCAATCAGGTAGTATTCAGCAAAGGACTGACTTTCTGAAATCTTATTATAGCGGGCGATAGACTTAGCCGTAAAGACTAACCCAATGGCAGTAAACTGCCCGAAAATAAGAGAAAGTCCCATAATCAAGCGTTCCAAAATCCCAATCATGGCGCCAGCCCCTGCAATAGTCTCCCCACTGTCTTCTCCTGCCTGATACTTGCTGAAGAAGAGTTTAAAGAGGATATTGACCGGCTTACCAGTAAGTGCGAAGAAAAAGAGAGCCTGCAGCATGAGATAACGCTCAGACAGCCAATTAGGAGCTGGAATTTGCTGTTGACCTAAGAGAAAATAAAGAGCAAAAATGCTAATCAGATGCAAGACCTGATCCAGTATAAAGGCAAGCTTTTGAGCATGATGCCGGACAATCGATGAATTCAGCCTATTCTTCAAGAAGTCAATAAGCGCATGACTGAACCAGACCAAGGCGAAATATAGCAGATAATTAGGTAAGATGAGCCCCAAGAGCAACAAGGGCAGCAGAACAATTCCCAAATGGAGAATTAAGAAATTCATCCTCCGGCTTTTAAGGTCGGCCATTTTCTGACTTTGAAGCTGAAAATCAGCTAGTACATGAGCCAGCAAAGTTAGTACAAGAATCGGATTCTGCATGAAAAATTCTGAAAATCCCATAAAATTTGTCATTCTTCAGCCTCCTTTGTTGCCTGTAGAATCATTCTCATAGCTAAACGGCGATTTCTCAGATAGATCTTCAGTCCAGACGACTTCAGCCGCTTACTAAGCGCACTGGGACTAATCTGTAACAGCTCTGCTATTTCTCCATGAGAAAAATTCTCGTCATAGATATATTCCATTAGCATTCGCTCCAGAACTTCTCTCTGACTGCTATTCCACTTACTCTGAATAAATGAAGTAGCTGCCAGCACCGTATTGACCGCCTGACTCAGCTCTTCATCTCCCAAGGATACAGCTATACGGCTGCTGCCGTAGTCGTTCTTCTCATGAATAACATCAATGGCCGCGCGTGCCCTCCAGTAGGCCGGACCGTCCGCACCAATACTCTGCTCCCGATTGATATCCGTCACAATCTCCCCCAGACCAAGTCCAAAGCGAATCGGATGAGGAAAGCCCAAGGCAATCTGATCAAGGAGCTGCATGATCTCTGGATTAGGCCGCAGCAAAGCCTGAAACTCATCTCCAGTCGTCACCGTGAAAGGTGACACCAGATAATCCCGATAATCCTGATTTAGCACCGCCATCATGTCCTGCAGGTCCTTCTGTGCCTGCTTACGATTTTTCAGCTGTTTGGATTCTATTAAATCTCCAATAAGAGCAATATAAAGCATACCAAACCTCCTTTAAGTCCATTATAAAGAAAAATTTAAAAAATGTCCATTTAAACGGCAACTTTTTAGAATATCCATTGTAAAGGAAAGACTATTTTTTCTTTTTTGGTGCTGGTAAGGCAGGATAGGCAGCTTCAATCAAATTACAGAGAAAGGCAGCATCTTCTACTTCTATACGAAGCATTGGCTTTGCGTCTGGATAAGGAAACTCATAAACCGGATTTTCAAAAAAATCCAGGGCTGGCTAGACTGACTTAAGCAACAAGCGATTGTCATAAATCCCGCCAAATAAGCGCCCCCGATAATAGAGCAAATACTCTCCCATCATCTTGCGAAAGCTAATTTCTTGGCCTAAGCCCTGCAGCTGCTTCAGAATAAAATCCAAATATTCTTGACTAGATGCCATCGGAATACCTCCATGAATTGATACTTTATTATACCAAAAATGGATGAAGATTTCCTGACTAAGAGATAAACTCATCTCCTTCAATCCGTAGTCTGTCTATCCTCAAGTAAGCAAAAAAGCTAGACCTTACAAGTCTAACTTTTTTACTTCTTATTTTTTTAGAAGTCCTTCCTTGACCAGATAGTCACGCGCAACAGCTTCCGCTTTTTTGCCTTCAATGCCAACTTGATAATTCATCTGGCTCATCTGGCTTTCCGTAATTTTACCAGCCAGCTTATTGAGAACACCTTCCAATTCAGGGTGTTTTTCTAGCAGTTCAGCCTTCAGGAGAGGCGCTCCTTGATAAGGAGGGAAAAGATGTTTATCGTCTTCTAAAACTTGTAAATCATAACGCGCAAGTTCTGCGTCAGTCGAATAGGCATCCGTGATTTGAATATCACCCGACTGGATAGCTTGGTAGCGAAGGGCTGGTTCCATGGTTGACACATTGAGATTCAGTCCATAGACAGATTGAAGTCCCTTGTTCCCATCTTCACGGTCGTTAAATTCCAAGGTGAACCCTGCCTTGAGCTTGTCTTGAACCGCCTTAAGGTCAGAGATGGTTTTAAGATTGTATTCTTTAGCAACACTCTTAGGTACTGCAATTGCATATGTATTTTGATAAGCCATGTGATTGAGCAAAACTAGATTGTCTTGTTTTTTGATTCCATCACGCGCTGCTTCAAAAACTTCTTCAGCATCATTGCTGACCTTTGGAGCAGGCTGCAAGAGTGTTCCAGTAATCGTACCGGTAAACTCAGGATAGATATCAATATCACCTTTTTTCAGTGCTTGATAAAGGAAGTCTGTCTTCCCAAAATTAGGTTTGACTGTCACAGTCATATCCGTATTTTCCTCGATGAGGAGTTTATACATATTCATGAGAATTTCTGGCTCTGGACCCAATTTCCCAGCAATAACCAGATGATCCTTCTCCTGTTTCGGTAGCAAACTTGGCGTATAAGAAGCGCCGAGCCCGAGTATTAAGACAGCAAAAGCTGTAAATACAGTCCGAAGCTTAGCCTTTTCCATCCATTTAAGGAGACTGTTGAAAAGAATAGCCAAAACTGCAGATGAAATTGCTCCAATCAGGATCAGACTGGCATTGCGACGATCAATTCCTAGAAGGATAAAGGAACCTAGTCCACCAGCTCCGACAAGGGCTGCTAGAGTTGCTGTTCCGATAACCATTACCGTTGCCGTCCGAACTCCTGACACGATGACGGGCATAGCTAGAGGCAGTTCAAACTTTTTGAGTCGCTCCCACTTGGTCATCCCAAAGGCGATTCCAGCTTCTTCTAAACTAGGATCAATCCCATTCAAAGCCGTGACAGTATTTTCTAAAATCGGGAAAATAGCGTAAATCACCAGAGCAGTCAGTGCCGGAAGTGTACCAATCCCCATGAGGGGGATAAAGAGTCCCAGCAAGGCCATTGAAGGAATGGTTTGAAAGATTCCTGCAATTTGCAGTACCCAATTGGCTGCCTTTTTGTGACTATGAAGATAGATAGCGAGCGGAATGGTCAGGAAGATGGCCACTAGTAAGGTCAGAAGAGACAGCTGGAGATGTTGCCCTAAGGCTGCCAACCATTCGCCAAAACGCTCCTGAAAGGTAGAAAACAAATTAGCCATGTTGAACACCTCCAAATAAATCTGCTACGAAATTAGTCGCAGGTGAAGATAAGATTTCCTCAGGTGTCGCCACTTGACGAATCTCTCCGTCCTGCAGAACAGCAATCCGATTCCCCAATTTCAAGGCCTCATCCATATCATGAGTCACAAAGATTGTTGTCATCCCAAACTGGTCATGGATACTCTTGGTCAAGCTCTGCAATTGCTTACGCGAGATGGCATCAAGAGCAGAAAAAGGCTCGTCCATCAACAGGATTTTGGGTTGGGCGATAATGGCACGAACAATGCCCACCCGCTGCTGCTCACCGCCAGACAGCTCACTTGGCATACGCTGAGCATAGTCTGCTGCAGGCAAGCCCACTAGCTCCAACAATTCATCTGTCTTCTGCTGAATATCTGCTTTGCTCCATCCTTTCATTTCAGGAATGAGAGCAATATTTTCAGCCACCGTTAGATTTGGAAAGAGGGCAATCGCTTGTAAGACATAGCCTGTAGAAAGGCGCAGCTCACGCTCATTATAGTCCTTGATCCGCTTATCATCCATATAGATGTTTCCATCTGTTGGCTCTAAAAGACGGTTGATCATCTTGAGCATGGTTGTCTTACCGGACCCAGAAGGACCTACTAAAACCATAAATTCACCATCCTCAATCTGTAAGTTGACATCTCTCAAGACATCCTTTTCTGTATAGCGTAGCGCTACATTTTTATATTCAATCATTCTTTGTCCTCAATTTAAAACTTCCCTCGATTCGTCAAGTCTTCTACCTTAGGCATGACTTTTTTGTTGTCCCAATGCTCTACAATCAATCCATTCTCTAAACGGAAGATGTCATACTGGGCATAAGCCACCCCATCTATCTGAGTCTGTCCATAGCTAACCACATAGTTTCCTTGTCCCAAAAGCTGGAAAACAAAGTCAAAAGTAAGCCCGTGCTCTGCAACATAGTTTTTATAGGCCTGACTTCCTTGGCCAATCTCATGATTATGCTGAATCAAATCTTCTGCCACATAATCACTCCACTGCTCTAGCTCCCCATTTTGGAAAATTTCTGTCAAGAAACGACGAACGGTTTTTTTATTTGCTACCGTCTTGTCCAAATCCGTGATTTCAAAATCTCCAAAGATCTGATCTAACTGCCCATTTTCTGGAGCACGATAGTAGTCAATGACATCCCAATGCTCCACGATACGACCATCCTCATCCGCACGGAAAGTATCTGTCGTCACCCATTGAGCTTCTCCACCATTGAGATATTGATGGACATGAACAAAAACCAGATTGCCATCCTCAATGGTGCGAACGATCTTCATCTCACGCTCGGGATGGAGCTCAAAGAAATTTGCAAAGAAAGCCGCAAAACCTTCTTTCCCATCTGGCACACCTGTCGAGTGTTGAATGTAGGTATCCCCTACAGACTGAGCTTGAGCCTCGGCGACTCGCCCGTCTTGAATGGCGTGAATGTACAGATTGTGTGCATTTTCAACTTGTTTTGACATGATCTAATCCTCTTTTTCTTTCAAATTTTCTAAAATACGTTCCTGATAATTTTCAAACTGGCGAATTTCTTCCTCTGAGAAACCTTTATAAAAAATAGCATCCAGTTTTTGACTGACACGATGGCCAACTTCTTTCTGAGACCAACCTTGATCCGTCAATTTAACATATTTTTTTCGCTTATCTGAACCACACTGACTAAAGGTCACCAAGCCCTGCTCTTCCAACTTTTTCAACATAGTAGTCAGCGTATTATTGGCCAATCCTGTCGCCAGCGCAATATCTGTCGCCGTCGCACAGCCCGTTTCACTATTCCATAAAACTGTGAGAATCTTGCCCTGTTCACTGCGATAAAGAGCTTCTGGATCTTGACTCAGTAACTTTTGAAAAATCCGCCCATTCAACAAACGAATATGATAGGCTACTAAATGACTGTCTTTCATACTTCCTCCCCAATTTATTTCTATATCGAATCGTTTTTATAAATTGTAACACCAAATATTACATCTGTCAAGAATTTTGTTTTATTTGGAAATAATTTTAAACTGGGTAAAGATTTTAAACTCAAAGTTCCAAGCTAAAAAGCCCAGTGTAAAGAGGCGACTCCTACACTGAGCTTCTTTTTTTATCTTAGTAATATTCACCCTGACGGTAATCCCATGAGTTGAAAGTATCGGACAGGTGCATCATGATTTTGTCAATGTCCAAGCCTTTGCGGATGACCACTGGTGCTGGTGAGATGGAACGTTGGCCACCTTGTTCTGGAATCAGTTTTCCATCCTTGTCAACCATAGAGACCATAACACCTTGCTCATAGCGAGTTTCGATAGTCTTATCTGGCTGGATAGAGGCTACATAATCATCTGCTTCAATAACCAAATCAACAGCATTTTCGATGCGTTCGCCAATTCCTTCGACCTTGCCGCGGTTTCCTTTACCGGATGGGTTGGCTGAGGAAGCATAGACCATCTTGCCTTCTTCCCAAAGCTTAGCTGACAGCTGCTCGCCCGCCTTACCAAACTTAATAACAAAACAGCTAGTTCCACGAACATCTGTCATCAGCTCTTCCCGACCGTCACCATAGGCTTTAAGCTTTTCAAATGCTTCTGGCTTCCATGGAAGGATACAGCCCAAGAGGATGTCTTCATCCCAATGCTTTTGATAAAAAGCTTCAATTTCCGGATTTAGCTGAGCCAAAGCACGGAGCTCATCCATACTGCCACAGAGGACAACACCTGGCTTATTACGGTTACGAGCCTTAGCTTCGAACTTACGCTCCAAGCCAGCTTTATCGCTAGTCATGATGATGTAACCCACCTTAGTCGGGCAAACGATACAGCCGCCGTCGCCTTTCAAGATGTCATAACCTTCTTGTGAAAGCTGTCCGTTCCATTGAATGTGTTTTGTCATAAGTTTCTTCCTTTTCTATTAAATTAAGATTTATTTTACCATATATTTTTATCGGAGACAAGGTTTTTTCAGAATTTTCTCAATATAGCAAAAATGAGGTTACTGCCAATAAGATGGACGATTTTTTTCATATTCTGCAATCAAATCCTCATACTGGAGTGTAATACCGATATCATCCAGACCGTTGAGGAGCTTATGTTTCCATTCTCCATCAATGTCAAAGGAGAATTCTCCCACTGGTGAAAAAATCTTCTGCTGCTCCAAATCCACCGTCACTTCATCCGTTGGCTTCAGATTAGCTAAGGCTTGCCGTACTTCGAGCGGCTGGACGATAGGCAGCATACCGTTGTTTAGTTCGTTATTGTAGTGAATATCCCCGAAAGATCCGGCAATAACTACCTTAAAACCATAGTCAGCCAAGGCCCAAGCAGCGTGCTCGCGAGAGGAACCGGCTCCGAAATTGTCCCCTGTAATCAGAATAGTCGCCTTGCGGTACTCCGGTCTATTAAAGACGAAATCAGGATCTTCCGTGTACTGATTGTCCAGATAGCGCCACGCATACATGAGGTACTTGCCAAAGCCTTTTTTATCAATCAACTTGAGAAATTGCTTGGGTAAAATTTGGTCTGTATCGATATTATCGTTCATGAGGGGAACTGTTGTCCCCGTGTAGATTGTAAATTTTTCCATAAAACTGCCTTACTGGACCTCCGGTAGCTGGCGGACGTCTACAAAGCGACCGGCAATGGCTGCCGCTGCTGCCATGGCTGGACTGCAAAGATGTGTCTTAGCTCCAAATCCCTGCCGATCCTCAAAGTTCCGATTGCTGGTCGAGGCACAGTGAACTCCGTCTGGCACCTTATCTGGATTCATTCCCAGGCACATAGAGCAGCCGGGATCGCGCCACTCAAAGCCTGCATCCATGAAAATCTTATCCAGTCCCATTTTTTCAGCAGCCCTCTTGACCGGACGAGAGCCTGGTACGACGATAGCTGTCAGATTGGGAGCAATGTGCTTACCAGCGACAAACTTAGCAGCCAGCTGCAAGTCACTGAGCCTGGCATTGGTGCAGGAGCCTATAAAGATATAACCTAGGTCAATATCTTCTGCTTTCTTACCCGGTGAGAGGTCCATGTAATTGTAGGCCCGCTCATCGTTCATATCACGGATTTCTGGGAAAGCCGCGCCAAACTCTACCCCCATAGAAGGATTGGTTCCCCAAGTCACCATAGGTGCCAACTGGGAAACATCAATCTCAATGACCTTATCATAGACAGCATCAGGATCACTGACCAGAGTCTTCCAATCGGCTACCGCCGCCTCAAAGTCCTTTGGAGCGCCCGGCCGTCCTTTAACGTAATCATAGGTCTTCTGATCGGGGTTCATAATGCCCATCTTAGAGCCAAATTCTATGGACATATTGCAGATAGTCATGCGCTCTTCCATGGTCAGATGGTCAATGGCATCCCCAGCATACTCGACCACATGACCAACACCTGCAGCCACACCATATCGGGCAATCAGAGCGAGGATAAAGTCCTTGGAATAGACACCTTTAGGTGGCACCCCAGTAAATTTGACCAGCATTTTCTTAGGCTTAACCTGCCAAATGGTCTGCGTGGCAAAAACGTGCTCCACCTCTGAAGTCCCAATTCCAAAAGCAATAGCTCCAAAAGCTCCATGAGTGGCCGTGTGACTGTCACCGCAGACGATGAATTTGCCCGGCTGAGTCTTGCCCGTTTCCGGTCCAACCATATGGACAATCCCCTGCAATTCCGATCCATGAGCCGCATGCTCGATACCAAAATCCTTGACATTCTCAGAAAGTTTATCAATCTGAGCCTTGGAAATCACATCCCGAATATCATAGATATTGACCGTAGGAACATTATGGTCAAAGGTTCCAAAGGTCAAATCCGGCCGTCTAACTTTGCGCCCTGCATCTCGAAGGCCTTGAAAAGCCTGAGGGCTGGTTACTTCATGAATATAATGCTGATCCACATACATAAGCTGGGGCTGGCCTTCTTCACCCGTTATCAGATGCCTTTCCCACAGCTTATCAAAAATCGATTTTCCAGCCATACTAGCTTCTCCATATGTAATATAAAATTCCAATTTCCACTATTATTTCGCAAATCCAAGCCAGCCAGAAATACCATTTTCTGGTCTTGTGATGAAAGAGGCGACCGCCTAATAAAGCGCCCAAACCTGCGGCTGCCAAAGCTGACATCAGCAAAGTCTTCTCTGGAATGCGGTAGTGATTTTTCTTAGCCTTACGCTTATCCCAGCCATAAAGCAGGAAAACGATAAGGTTCCAAAGCAGGCAAATACCTGTTAATATCCATTTCATAAATTATTAATAATTGACTCCGTCATTTGAGTTGTTGTCGCCTGACCGCCCAGATCTCGGGTTAAAATCCCTTGAGCCAAAGTCTTCTCCACTGCTGCTTCAATCGCTTCTGCAGCTTCAAACTCTGCAAAACTATCCCGCAGCATCATGGCTACAGAAAGGATCATACTGATAGGGTTGGCAATACCTTGCCCTGCAATATCAGGAGCCGAGCCATGAATAGGCTCGTAAAGACTTGGCCCAGCAGCCGAATGACTGGCTGATGGCATAACTCCCAGCGTTCCTGACAAGACGCTGGACTCGTCTGAGAGAATATCCCCGAAGAGATTTTCCGTTACAACAACATCAAACTTAGCAGGATTGGTAATCATGAGCATAGCAGCGCTATCCACCAGCTGGTGCTCCAAGGTCACATCTGGATAATCCTTGGCCACCTCATCTGCTACTCTGCGCCAGAGTTTAGATGTCGCTAGCACATTTTGCTTGTCAATACTGGTCACGCGCTTTCTGCGACCACGCGCAATGTCAAAGGCCTTACGAACAATCCGCTCCACCTCTTCATAGCTGTAGTCGTTGATATCCCGCGCAGATCTGTCCTCCAAAATATGCTCACCAAAGTAAATCCCACCAGTCAGCTCACGCACGACCACGAAATCCACACCAGCAATTCTTTCAGCCTTCAAAGGTGACAAATGCTTCAAAGAATCGAAAATCTTAACTGGGCGGATATTGGCATAGAGTTCAAGCTCCTTGCGCAGAGCGAGCAAGCCTTGCTCTGGCCGAATCAGAGCATTATCATACTGGGGACTGCCGATAGCTGCTAGGAGAATAGCATCCGCCTCCTTGGCTGCTTCTAGAGTTGACTGAGGGAGAGGATGACCTTCCGCATCAATACCAGCACCCCCAAAAGCTTTCTCCGTGATATGATAAGTAAAACCGAACTTGCCCGCAACAGCAGCCAGTACTTGGAGGCCGGCTTCCATGATTTCTGGGCCAATACCATCACCCGCCAGAGCTACAATTTCTTTTGTCATAGTCGCTTCCTTCTAATTATTTGCAGGCAGATCGCGATAAGATACCTGATGGCCGATTTCACCAGCATTTTCCTTTTGCACAAAGGTGTTGGCATGGATATAGGCAATGGCGCTGGCCTTAAGAACATCAAAGTCAATACCAGAGGAGTTGAAAATCGTATCTGTATCCGTATTTTCAACAGCTACCAAGACACGAGCCTGAGAATCAATACCATCCGTTACCGCTTCGATATTATAAGACAAAAGCTGAACAGACTGGTTAAAGAATTGATCGATGGCATTAAAGATGGCTTCAACGCTTCCTTTACCTTCTGCCACACAGCTGACCGTCTCGCCGTCGCCATTAACCAGCTGCACATCCGCTGTGATAGTATGGTCGTCGTTGGTCGTCAGCTGCAGATCATCAAAGTGGAAGCCTTCAGGATTTTCGACGGTCGTTCCGGCAATCAGAGCCCGAATATCAGCATCCGTGACTTCATTTTTCTTATCAGCCAAGACCTTAAACTTAGCAAAGAGATCATTAATTTCAGATTCCGCAAAGTCCAGAGCCAGTTCTTTGAGTTTTTCGACAAAGGCATGGCGGCCAGACAGCTTGCCAAGAGGCAGTGAATTGCTCTTGACTCCAACCAGCTCAGGTGTGATGATTTCATAGGTCAGTGGATTCTTAAGGACGCCATCCTGATGGATACCGGACTCATGAGAGAAGGCATTGCCACCAACGACCGCCTTGTTCTTAGGCACTGGAATACCTGAGAAGCGGGATACCAGCTCAGAAGTGTTGATGGTTTCATTAAGGACGATATCCGACTCAACCTGATAATAGTCTTGACGAATCTCCAATGCAACTGCTACTTCTTCCAATGCTACATTTCCAGCCCGCTCACCAATACCATTGATAGTTCCCTGAACACGACCAGCACCGTGCTTGATAGCCGTCAAAGTATTGGCCGTTGCCATGCCAAGGTCATCATGGCAATGAACACCAAATACAACCTTATGATCAGAAGTCACATTTGCCACTAGGTAGTCGAAAATGTTTGCAAATTCTTCAGGAGTAGTAAAGCCGACTGTATCTGGAATATTGATATAAGTCGCACCTGCATCCACTGCTGTTTGTACCACCTGAAAGAGGAAATCCAGCTCTGTTCTTGTCGCATCCTCTGGTGAAAACTCGACTATATCGAACTTGGAGCGCGCGTAGGAGACATGCTCTTTCACAGCTTCTAAAATCTCTTCCTTGGACTTTTTCAGCTTGAACTCTCTGTGAATAGGACTGGTCGCAATGAAGACATGAATCTGTGGATGCTTGGCATCCTTGAGCGCTTCATAGCAGGCGTCAATATCGGACTTGACCGAACGCGCCAGCCCAGTAACAGAAGCTTTTGTGATGACTTTAGCAATCTCCTGCACCGCCGCAAAAGAATCTGGACTCGCAGCAGGAAAACCAGCTTCAATGACTGAAATACCCCACTTCTCTAACTGCTTGGCAATAGCCACCTTCTCCTTGATAGAGAAATTCACTCCTGGTGTCTGCTCGCCATCCCGGAGGCTGGTATCAAAAAACTCAACTTTGCGTGTCATAGACAACTCCTTTTCTAAGATACATAGACCATTTAGGAAAAAATCTTCCCCAACTTCTAGGTCGTGTTCAATGACTGAGACGGTATAAGACAAATTGATTTCAGAAAAATCAAGATGTAGCCCCACTCCCATCGCTCCTTTAGAATCCATTTCTTCCTCATCAGAATTTGAGGTAAGATTGGTGAAATAAAAAACATCTCACTTGAGGAACAAGCGAGATGTTGATTTACTCCCGCTTGGTAAGCCAAACAGGACTAATGCTTTTGCACTAGCCCGAGTAACGCAACAACAAAGCAAAGTTTGAAGATTGGGTTGACTTCATGTTTGACTAACTCCTTTTTGAGATGGTTTCTTATTGTTTAGTATTTTAACACAGTATCATAAACCTGTCAAGAAAAAGTCGATATTTTCTGAAAATTTTTAATATGCTGGATTATTTTTGAGGATTTAAAATTGTAAATACGAGAAAATAGAAGTAAGGTAGCTCCTGCTTCTTCTAATATTTTATTAATTACAAAGTTAAAATTTTGCTAACCAGTTATTCCTCCCCATTAAAATAGAACTATACGCGGCAAATCTGACTAAAAATTATCAAAGTTTTTTAAATTACTATTACTCATATAAGAACCAGCCTCCATCTCGTAAAATTCTTATCGGCTGCATTTCATAAATAACCAGCTTCTCAGGAACTTCATTTGAATTGTGGTTTAAAGGAATTCCCAATGTAAATTCAGTGTCTTTGTTATTATTTATTCTACCGTCCAAGGTTAAAATATATCCACCGCCTTGTGGCGTGCCATTCCCTATATCTTCGACTTTCATACTCTCCCAATCAAATTGAACGCTTTCAACTTTAGAGTTTAAAGATTTAACAAAGTCGGCCAACTCTTCTTCATGTTTCTTAAGATAAGCTAGCTGTTTTTCATGCGGATCTTGCTCTTTCTTTTTCTCCTGCTTGGTTCCATCTGTAAACAGATTTTTATTTTGAACTATTATAATTGCACCTAGAAATACAAGTATCAGCGATGCTACAAGTAACGTACTTTTGATAGTTTTCATCTCAAATCATCCTTTCAACTCCTGACATTATTATAGTATGGATAGGTTTACAGCCTCACTCTCATACTTATTATTAAACTCCAAAGCAAAAGAATCATCATAAAATATTCCCTATAAACACACTAATCATTACTTACTATATAACTTTGCTTTTTTCTAATACTTTCAAATATTTAGTTTTTTTAAATTGCCCAGACAGGAGCAAGAGCAAGAAACAATACCATATGACAATCGTCAAAAATAAAAGTAGGAAACTGCCAAATAGAAGATAAAGCCAAGAAAAAATAGCAGAAATCAAGGCAAAGAGTAAAATGAGAGCATAGGTTTTAAGACCGTTGGATTTTTGGGTGGCAAAATAGTCTCTGGGCATCTCATAAGGCACTACTTCAACTACTGATTTTTCCCTTCTATTTTTAAACTGGTAAAGAGCCAGTAAAAGCATGAAAATGAAGGAAAAAAGTAAAGGGAACAAACCTTGTACAGTCAAATTCTCCGTTAATACATACAGGCCATAAGAAAAACCAGCACTTGGTAGAAAAATCATTGGAAAAGGCACACTTTTCCCTACAAAAAGCTCATTTCGCTTAATATCATAAAACACAGTCCTCTTGACATTTCCTTGATCTGCTCCAAATTCGATAAAATCAGTCAGCTTCCTAGTAACTGCCAATGCTGACTTTGGTTCTTCATGCACCTCATCTTCAATGATCTCTAACTGACCAAAAGTATTCAGCTTCCAAGAATCTTCCTTAGGCAAAGGGGGTATTTTCCCTTCAAGATGTTCTTGAATAAAATGCTGGAATTGACGGTTCTTCCACTTACTTCCAATCAACTTCAGTGTTACTTTTTGACCGCTGCCATTTGGGGTCAATGCTTCCCCTACAATAAATAAGGGCCATTCATAACTACCGCGATAAAGGTGTCTGTTCTTACCGAAGTAAAATGTAACCAAAGAAAGAGGAAAGCGATAGCATTTGAAATTTCGGAAAACAAGCAAGTCTTGGTCATCAAGCTCTATTCTCCCCATAAAAACAAAAGCCATCCATCCTACTGTAATTAATAAAACAACTGACCCTAAGAAATATAAAAAATTTGCCAACAAATTCCCATCTAAAAAGAGGTTAAAAAGACTTACGACAATCATTAAGCTGAAAATACTAATCAGACCAATTCCTTTTAGTGTATATATCGCAATCGATGTTTTCTTTGTCAATTCTGCTCCCTCTCTAATACTTCTACAAATACCATTTTGCTCATTAAAATCCTACAAGGCTTAGCTTACATCGCCTCTGATAATTCAAATTTGAATCAAAAAGGCGTATAACGTTCTTTTAGTGTAAAATACTTATTAAATTCTGTCTGGTTTAGAATAGCCTATTCACACTCTCTCTATGGTTTCAGAGTACTTTACTTTCAAATTCCCCATATTTTCTTTAGAAAAGCGCTGACTTCCCTCTTTAAACCAGATATCTAGAAAATAAGTGTAGAGAATTTGGTCAGATTTTTCTGCCAACCAAGCCTGATCAATATCGTAATTCTTCAGATAGTCCAAAATCTCCTCTTTTTACACTAAACTCTTACGCGGGGGCTCTCCCCCTCCAATAGAGCGATATATTTCACTAGCAGTTTCATCATATCCTATTTTTTTAGACCGATTAATAAAAGCTTGAACAACAAAATCCGAAACTTTAGAGAAAGCAATGGAAACATTTTGTCTAACGAAGCTGCCCTCACATACATAGTCAATATTGAGATAAGTATCTCCTGATAACTTTTTACTATATAGAACAGCAAGCAGACCATCGGAATTGATATATAGCTGCAAATCTTTCTTCACCTAATTCGGGATCATCATAAATGACACCTCGACCTATAATAATTAATTTTTGCATCCCTTCCTCCAAAATTACAACACTTCCCAGCGGCAACATATTTTTATCAAACATATAAATTCCCTCCATATTTCTTTAAATATTTTTTTCCATACCATTCTTCTAGTGTTTTTTCCTCAAATTGACGATATTCTTCCGAATACTTACGGCGATAATAGCCATATAATGAATATGGCAAAAGTAGTATTATAAGCATACCTATTAAAAATATATTTACTATAAATATCAAGCCTATTGACAACAACACACCTGAAACATCTGTCTTTACCTCACCAATACCCGGAAGCAAAATTTTTAGTGTCAGCCATCCAGCAACAACTAACCCGATTGAAAGTATGAATAACTGTATCACCTTTCTTTGTTTCTCAAGTGAATCATTAGTTGCACTTTTATAAAGTCGATATTTAAGAGAAGCAAGTCTTTTTTTAGTCAACCACAATTCAATTAGAATAATTAAAAGATAAAAGATAATTAAACCATATACCGTCATAAATTTCCCAAAAAAAGTAATAAAAAATAAGTTTATTGATACAATCATCCACATCATATAAAGATTAGCGTTCAGGATACCAATGTAGGGTACTTGGGCACAATATTTTTTATATAAATTTACTCGACAAGAAATAAACCACAAAATCCAACATAGGAAAAACATCCAAAGAGGTAGAAAATTGATTCTCCATGTTTCCATAGGAGCATCAGAAGCTGGATGACGAACATTCGCATCGGTAAAAATAGCAATGCCAAACATAACCAGCACTCCTAAAATAGAAAATATTTTTCTTGCAACACTAAAGTATTCAGTATAAAGTCCACGGCTATTAGTATCTCTAACCATATACTCTATTAAAGCATCATGACGCAATCGACGACTTTCATAAAAATTAGCATTAAACAATGTTTTTCTCATTAATTATCATCCTCCAAAAAATCCTGAAAACATTTTCGAAGCGCCCCCTACAATATTGCCAACGGCTTTTTCCGTTGCTTTTCCAACAGCATTGGTAACTTTCGAAGCATCATCAATAAACTGCTTAGTTCCCTTTTTTATATCACTATAAAGGTGTGGATTTACCATTTGAACTACCGTATTAACCGCTCCCAAACCGAATCCAACTGCCGTTCCAACCGGCCCAAACATCGACCCAATCGTTGCACCTTCCAATGGACCAATTGATTTAATTGTATCTAATGCACCAACAGCCACTGCTTTCCCAACATGACCTGATTCAGAAAATTCTTGCATAGCACTACTAGTGTAAGTTATAGCCATGTCAGCAACAGTTAAGAAAGTGCTTGCTTTCCCTAAAAACTTTGCAGATTTTCCTAACCAAGCATTCTTAGATAATGTTTTGTATACATTTGAATTTTTAACAAATTCTGTCACCGTCTGTTTAATTGTAGTGGTTGGTAATAGAAAACCCAAGCCTTTATTAAAAGAATCTATCTTTTTACCAATTGAATTAGCAGATATGGTCCATTTCCCCAATTTTAAACTCTTATCGCCTAGTTCACTATACGACTTAATCAGTTTATATATCCCTTCTCTATTGAGGCACAAAGTAAATCAACAAGGGCAAGAAGTAGACAATCAAAAAGGGGCGTTCTACATCAAGAAGATAATATTCATCCTCAGTTTTTAATATACGATAGCGGAGATTTCTTTTAGCCAAGGGCTCCATTTCAGCCTTTTTAAACATTTATATAATACCTTTCGTAACGTCTAATAAAGTGATAATTCATCCGTTTTGATTTCATATGAAAATTCTCTAAGACTTACATAGCCTCTGATAATTCAACCTTGAATCGAAAAGGGATATAACGTTTTTTGAGTGATAAATTGAGAAAACAAAGATAATGATATAACTAAAAATAGTAAATTAGATATCCATTCCCTTGTATGCCCTATTATCCCAAAATCGTACAAAGTCTAAAAAATTAAAAGTTGTCATTTTGCAGAGTTTGAATAATGAAGGGCCATTTTTTTAATAGATAATCTGCATTTAGTATAAATAAAGAAAGTAAAGCCCCTAGAAATATCAGAAAGACATCTCCAAGAACACCTGATAGAAATAGCCAAGCACAAATCAAAATTGCTAAATATATCACTGATTTCAGTGTAAGAAAAACTATGCGTCTTCTTCTAAGGCTTTTTACAAAATTAGCCAACACATGTTTATCAAGCGCGGATTTTTGAAGTTCTAGCTTTGATTGATAACTTTTTGTAATCCATTGGGCCAATAGATAAGAGATTACAAGTAGAAATAGAACTAGGAAAATCCGAGTACTCCCACTTTCAAATATACCAGTTTTTTCAATACCAGTCATCAGAAATCTTAAAACGTAAACAGTTATCGGCACTAAAATATAAGACCAATAATTAGGAGGTCTCACCTCTTCTAATAATGTTTTATTTTCAAAATCAAAATGGTAACACTTATCCTTATAAGCACCTAAATTCACCAACTTTGCTTTATTTTTCAATCATATTCTCCTTAGTAATCAGCTTATTTCATTCTCAATTTGTTTCAAATAATTGCCAGCAATTATCATTCGTGACAATCATTTTTAATACATTATCGCCCATACTAAACTTTTTCAATATCATACCAAAATAGTCTATGATAATAATTTCATCCTTATTATCATAGAGCTGACTGACACTTCCTATTGGCAATAAATTACCCTTTAGATACTTCCTCTGATAATTCCTTTAGCATCAAAAATTTTTTGATCGGTCGAAGCTTAATTGTCGAAAAATAAGAGACCGGGACAAAAGGCTAAACAGGATATAGTTATGCAGGTTCGCTTCTTGAAGATAGGCCAATAAAAATTGAAATGTCATTATGGAGAAAACAATACCTGTCAATAAGAGGAACAACAAATTATTTTTGCACTTCTTAATAAAGTCAGACCAACCAAAATAATTATTAGGATTATAAGTCATCAATTTTGGCTCATACTTTGGCTTCAGAGCCCACTCTGCTAAAAGAACAATTGCCATTATCATACTTATAAGCAAGCCATATTTTACAAAAGGAACTGAGAAAGTAAGAAAACCAATAGAAGAGAGTAGGTTGGTTAGTATCAGTCCAGAAGATAAAACGGCCCATTTAATATCCCATGATTTATCTGATTGATAAGAGTAGGAATAGAGCTCCCCTGATTCAAAATGATAGAAAATATCTTGTTCTTGAAAATTTCCAACAAACAACATTTTTTAATTGCAGGCATTTTATTCTCCTTAATCATTGAATCATTTAACTTCTTCAGAATTTTATTTTTACTTTCAGTTCATCTAACACACTAACTATCCTGCTCATAAATAATAAATTAGTTATCTTATATTCGTTTCTAATATACAAGCTAATGGAGAAAACTTCTTTTACTGTAACAGAGCTTACTAAAACTATCAGGCAATATACTGTCCCACATTTAGAAATCTAATCCTTCCATTCTTTCTCCTCTTTTCTCTCTATTATATACTGACAATTCTCACTATAGCTTAGATCACCTGCTAAAAGTAAACTAATTAGTAACATAAGACCATGAAATATCAGGAAGATTATAGTTCCCCAATTTAAAATGAGATAGCTAAACAAAACAATTAGGAAGTTGAGAATCAGAACACTCTTAAACTGCTTTTTCATCCAAGGAGCTAATTTAGCTAATTTTATTTTCCCTTGCTCTTTTGTATAAAGACTAAAATTAAATTTCTTTGCTAAAGATCGAGATGATAAAAAATGGACTAGATTTGCAAATAATACTGCTAGTATAAAAGTAAGAAACCAATAAATCAATCTTTCAGTGAATGAGAAGCGAGGTGAATTAAGGTAAGTATCTAAGCTTTCACTAGTTCGTATCCGCCCTGCCCAGACTGAAACAGCTAAAAATACTGGCATTGGAATTACAAGTGTCTCCAACCAATGTTTTTTACGCATTCGAACCTCCCAAAATTGCGACTCTGTCAATTGGTATATCGTTCGATTGCTAAACCAATTCAGATAAGGAAAAAAATAACCCCACAATGTCGGTAGCTTATCCAATAGAAAATATTCCTTACCATCCTCCAGCAATATATATCGAAAATTTACATGATGCGCTCGCATAGCAAACCTCCTACAATAAATATAAAAATAAACAGGTCTTGTTTGAATCAAATCTGATTGTTAATTTCCTTATTTCTTCCCTTTTTTAGTTCTATCTTTTGATTTTTTAATTTTCGATAGTATAAAACTAGCCAAGCAATCTACTCCTATTAGGTAGATGAAAACTCTGCCAATGAAATTTAGCCAAAGAGGATGTTTTATACTTGGATTCGAATAGTTAGTATTATAAAAAACACCTAAGAATATTGCAAAAGCTAAGATTTCAATAGGAATACGAATTTTTGTTTTTTTCAAACTAAATCCTTTAAATAGATTTCGAAAAGTTTCTTTCTTTTTAGGAGCCTCTTCCCAATATTCCTCACTCTGAATTTTTAGATATAAAAGGTATGTAACCTCTATGATTAGTTGGGAGAACGCATAGCTGAAAAGAAGAGAACCAAAAATCCCAAAGATAAGAATTAACTTTCCTGAAAGAATTCCTCCTAACATAGAGAGACCGAAAATAATGAGAAGAGAATTTCGACTATAGACGCTAGATTTCGCTAAATAGTTGCCCACTGTTCTATTAAAAGAGAATCCATTTTTAAGCTGCCTTTTTAACCAAAGATAATGATAGATAAAACTTAGAACTGTTTCTACGATAAATAGTGGCACAAAAAATGGTGAGTACTTGGGAAACCCTATCGTAAATTCTTTTGTTGATATCGAAGTAACTACAATTAAAAGCATCATCAACTGTAAAGAAAAGAATATACTTGCATAACATAATGCTAGAAAAGCAGTTGATAAAATTTGCCTTTTGTAAACAAAGGAACCTAAAAAAGGAAGAAAAAAAGCTATAACAAGATAACATGCAATAAACACGAGTAAATTAAAAAATATATTGCTAAATGGATTAATTTCCAAACCTATATTAAAATAGTAATAAAAAGCAATAATTTCAATAGCCAATATTAGTAATCCAGTCCATGCAATAACCAGCATACTGACAGATGCTCGTGTGTTAGCTAGACTTTTAAAATACAGCTTATTTGCATCTTTAATTTCTTTAAACGTATTTTCTTTCAAATCTTTATACCTAAAAAATAAACTAGCCGTGTTCCCTTCATCCTTACATGAGCATTTTGTTCAATCTATGAAAATGCTGTCGATAATACTCAGCATTATTGATAAATTAATCCCTATAAAAAATCTGCACTATAAATGAAGAACAAAGAATTCAATTTTATTTATCTTTCTTCCCCTTTTCTTCTGCAAATATCACTTTCCCTTGCTCATACTTCCGCACGGCTAACAACCAGCGGATGGGGTTGTTTTGGAATAAGAGTAGTACGACGCTAATTGGAATAATCGTTGCTCCGATTGGTACCATGAACATAGACGGCTCAAACCATTCATGTTCATAGTAAGGAATGAAGGTTGCAGGTATGACAAGGAACACAGCAATAACCAGACAGAACAAAAGAACAAGGATAACAAATAGATACAAGATGATTTTATCGACTGTTGGTTTCTTATCTGGAGATTTTCTCCAAAAGGTACTTCTTTCAACTGCCTGTTTAAACTGCTCTTCACTTGCTGGAACGACAGACTCGACCCCACTGTAGAAGAGTTTTTCGAATCCATAAACACTTCCGATAAAAACGAAAAGGATTGCGGCTAGATGGATAGGAATCATCCACTCACTCAATCTAAAGGGCGCTATCAAGGAACGAATCCAAATACCGATGATAGCAACTAGCACGAAAGCAAAGAAGAGAACCCAAAGCCACTTGGATTTCTTTGAACTGATGACACCATCGGTGTCTGAAACGGTGCTAGATTCTGTCGCTAACGCCTCTCTTGTCCTTGTATTATAATACACGGATTGCAGGCTTCCTTGCCCTATATAAATGATTTTTCTCAAATTCTTTCTATTTATCCTTCTTTCTATTTATTTTTTATTTTAATAAATACGATCCATTGGCATTCAGCAACTTCATCTCCTCGCATACTGAATGCCTCGGAAAAGGAGAAAGGCTGTTAGAATCAGGGAAACCAACCAGATGGTCTTCAAGAGGTAAAATTGAATCAGATAGGTAGAGATGATGGCTCCGATTACAAAGCTTGCTAATAAGGCTACAAAGAAAAGGCCTTCTTTCAAATCTTTCCCTTTCTTATTTCGAGCATAGTTGCCAAAAGCTACCATGGTTTTCTTAATATTCCCCGTCATAAAGGAATTGTTATAGACAATGCCATCCACCTCGCCAAAAGCCGTCGCAACCAGTCCCATGCAGAAAGCCAGTGGCGGCACAATATAGAGATGGGGTACATTTGCTGGCAAAAATCCTGCGACAGTTGTCGTCAATATCAAGGGAAAAACGCTGGACAGTCTGCGCCAAGAATGCTCAAAGTGATACTGAAAAACGGTCATCAGAAAAATACCCAGCATAAAGGCTAGCATAGTTGCCAATTTAACTTCGATTCCTCTTGTCTCCTGATTGATGAGTTCAACCGAAAGGAAAACGACATTTCCCGTCTGACCTGCCACCAGGGTCCCTCCCCTCTCAATAAAGGTATAGGCGTCGATAAATCCTGCACAAAAGGTCAAGAGGCAGGCAAAAAATTTTGAACGAGAGTGAAACTCTCTTTTTACAAATTGTTTCATAAACCACCTACAAAATAAGGGAGTGACCAGACTCCGAAATTCCTAGATTTCAGTCCGTCCACTTCCCCTTGCTAGATTAGATTTCAAAAATCTTGCAGCTACTGCGATTCGCCAGATTTACAGCTATTTATTTTCCTAAAATGACAGAGCTAGAAAGCTGTCTGTCCTAGCCTTCTCTGGCTTCCTTAAGGATTTTTTCAATCTTGGTCGTAATCAGGTCAATAGCCACCTTGTTAGAAGCTCCCTCTGGAATGATGACATCCGCATAGCGCTTGGTCGGCTCGATGAACTGATGGTACATAGGCTTAACGACACCCAAATACTGTTCGATAACGCTATCCAAACTGCGGCCGCGCTCTTCCATGTCCCGCTTAATCCGGCGGATAATCCGAACATCATCATCTGTGTCCACAAAAATCTTAATATCCATCAAATCTCGCAGGCGCTGGTCCTCTAAGACCAAAATCCCCTCAACGATGAACACATCCTGAGGCTCCTGACGATAGGTCTTTTTGCTGCGGGTATGCTCCGTATAGTCGTAAGTGGGAATATCCACTGGTCGACCAGCCAAGAGCTCCTTGATTTGCTCAATCATCAGGTCCGTATCAAAGGCAAAAGGATGGTCATAGTTGGTCTTAACCCGCTCCTCAAAAGTCAGATGCGTCTGATCCTTATAGTAGGAGTCATGCTCAATCATGGAAATATTTTCATTTGGAAAATTAGCTAAAATTGCTCGAGAAACACTGGTCTTTCCGCCTCCAGAACCACCAGTTACACCAATAATAATAGGTCTATTTTGCATTATAAGCTCCATCTCTTGTTATCTTATCTATTTTACCGCAATTCATGTTATAATGAAAGAGCTAAAATAAAAAAAGTACATGCTTAAAAATAGAAAAAAGGAGGTTTTTATGCTCAAACTTGGAATTATCGGAACAGGTTCTATTTCTCATGAGTTCATCAAGGCCGCTCACTCAACAGGCAACTATCAGCTGGCGGCAGTCTACTCTCGGACTCTGGCTTCTGCTGAGCGCTTTGTGCAAAACTATGAAAATACAGCAGTCTATACTGAAATGCTGGACTTTCTGTCGTCTGATATCGATGTCGTTTATATCGCCAGTCCCAACAGCCTGCATTTCAAGCATGCCAAGGTAGCTATTCTGGCTCGTAAACATGTCATTGTCGAAAAGCCAGCTGTCTCCCGTCCCAAAGAATGGAGTGAATTGGTCAAGCTGGCTGACGAGCACCAAGTCTATCTCTTTGAAGCTGCCCGCAACTATCATGAGCAGGCCTTTGATACAATCAGTGATTTTCTCAAGGGCAAGACCGTCTTGGGAGCCAACTTCACCTATGCCAAGTATTCTTCAAAAATGCAGGCTATGCTTGCGGGAGAGCAGCCCAATGTTTTCTCAGCTAAGTTTTCTGGCGGCGCTTTGATGGATCTAGGTGTCTATCCTGTCTATGCGGCTATCAGACTTTTTGGCCATCCTCGCTTCGCTCGATACAGCGCTCAGCAGCTAGCCAATACGATTGATTTAAATGGAGCTGGCTGTCTCATCTATCCGGATTTTCAAGTTCAGATTCAAGCCGGTAAGAATATCAACAGCAATCTGCCAGCAGAGATTTACACAGATCAGGGAACTCTGACTTTAGACGGGATTGAATTTATCAGCTCTGCTATTTTCCAAAGTCTGAACGGCCAAGAGGAGGTGCTGCCTATCAAGCGTGCTTCCCATACCATGCTGGAAGAGGCTCAGGCTTTCGCACGAGTGCTCAAGGGTGGACAGGATGCGGCTTACGAGAAATGGTTGGATGCGGCAGCGGCCGTTCATGAAAGCTTATTTGCCATGCGCAAGGACGCTGGCATTAGATTTGAGGTTGATGATGATTAAGGAACAATTTCCCCTGAGCTGGCAAAATCAGCTGGCTCAGCTAGGCTTTGAAGATTTGACAGCTATTCAGGAGAAGATGTTTGAGCCTATTTCTGCAGGCGATACGGTGCTGGGAATCAGTCCGACTGGTACTGGTAAAACTCTGGCCTATCTCTTTCCCAGTCTGCTCAAGCTGACACCTAGAAAAGCACAACAGCTCTTGATTTTAGCTCCTAACACCGAGTTGGCTGGACAAATCTTTGAGGTCTGCAAGACTTGGGCGGAGCCTTTAGGGCTGACAGTTCAACTCCTGCTCTCCGGTTCCAGTCAGAAGCGACAGATTGAGCGTCTTAAGAAAGGCCCAGAAATTATCATCGGAACGCCTGGACGGATTTTTGAGTTGGTCAAGCTCAAGAAAATCAAGATGATGAATGTCGAAACCATCATTTTGGACGAATTTGACCAGCTGCTCAGCGATTCTCAGTATCACTTTGTAGATAAAATCACCCACTATGCGCCTCGTGACCACCAGCTGATATATATGAGCGCCACCGCTAAGTTCGACCACGATAAGATTGCTGAAAATACTCTAGAAATCAGCATTGACGACCAAGTTTTGGACAACATCCAGCACTTTTACATGCAAGTCGAAAAACGTGATAAGGTGGACTTGCTCCGCAAATTATCCAATGTTGAAGATTTCCGTGGACTGGTCTTCTTCAACGCTCTGTCAGACCTGGGCAGTGCTGAAGAAAAACTCCAGTATCGTGAAACCAACGCCGTTTCTCTAGCCAGCGATGTCAACGTTAAGTTCCGCAAGGTGATTCTAGATAAGTTCAAAGAACACCAGATTACTCTCCTGCTAGCCACTGATTTGGTTGCTCGCGGCATTGATATTGACTCCCTAGAATGCGTCGTCAATTATGAGCTTCCGCGCGATTTAGAAACCTATACCCACCGCTCTGGACGAACCGGCCGCATGGGCAAGGAAGGCTACGTGATTACCTTCATCAGCCATCCAGAAGAGCTGAAAACATTGAAAAAATACGCTTCCGTTCGCGAAATTGTACTAAAAAATCAAGAACTTTATGTAACGAGTTAAGCTAAAAAAGCTTTGGAAATCTCATGTTTCCAAAGCTTTTTTCTTCTACTTCTTATCAATGTCGATTTCAAACATCTTAACCCAAGGACCATCTTAGTCTCTGCCGTAATAAATACGATGGGGCTCTAGCTGACCTTCCAGCAGCTCATCGACCGTCACCAGAGTATAGCCGTTACTCTTCAGATATTCGAGGACACTTGGCAGAGCGTCAATACTGGTCTGGTGAATATCATGCATGAGGATAATCGATCCTGGCTGAGTTTTAGCAATCTCTTGCATAATGGCTTTAGTATTGCGTGTCTTCCAGTCTAGGCTGTCCACATTCCACATGATAAAGGACTGGTCAACCGAATTTTGGATTGTAGCATTAATAGCTCCATAAGGAGGCCGCGTAATCGTTGGCTTGATGCCTATGACATTGTTAATAGCGGTCTGGGTATCAAGGATTTCTTTTTGGGCTGACTCCAGAGGTAGTTTGGTTAAGACTGGATGGTCCCATGTATGAATCCCAATCTGATGACCTTCATTGTGCACGCGCTTGACAATCGCTTCATTACCAGCAATGTTTTGCCCAACCATAAAGAAGGTCGCTTTGGCACCATACTTCTTGAGGATATCCAGAGCCTGCGGTGTTGTCTTAGGATCTGGACCGTCATCAAAGGTCAGAGCAACCATTTTCACATGCTTCTTAGCCTCGAAACTCTGATAAGCCGCCAAGTCATCTCCGGTCAGATAGTCCGCATTGATCTGGTCATAAAAGCTGGATAATGGAACGTCAATGCTGGTTAAGCCTTGCACTTCCTTGCTCAGCTTAATAGAAAAATGGCTGTACTCATAACGGAAGGACCACTGACCCAACTCCGTTCCATTGAGGGTGTTGAGGATTTCCGTCTGCACCGCCTCATCGGCCTGTCTAAAGGTCAGCTGGCTGGATATCTCGTTGATGAAGATTTCCTTAGCTGCATCGGGATCCTGAAAGAGCTTATCCAGAGTGAAAGGGCCGCCGTCTGCACCGAGATAGCTGTCAGCAACTTCCCGCTCTTCTCCTTTACTGATTTTCATCTCTTTGACATGATAGTCCTTGCGATGCACCAGTACTTCTTTAACATCCTTCAGGCTCGTTTCTTTTTCCTCAGCATAGTAGAAGGTCAATTCCTCAATCTTATCGCCCTTCTTCTGATTATCCTTAATCGTCTGGCTATCTGCGTCCATCTGCTCCTTGACGCTTGCCATAACCTGACCATCCAGCAGAGGATAGAAGGACTCCACATAGTGGCTGCCAATCATCTTGCTCTGCTTTTCAGTATTTTCAGCGTGGTAGGTCTCTTCTTGGGCAATCAGCACACTAACTTTCTCTTGCAGTTCCTTTTCTTGGAAAATAGCGTAAATTTTTACAGCACCCAGAAATAAAGCAGCAACAAAAGCTAAACCTAGCAAGCTGAGAACAATGAGTGTTTTCTTTCCGTGTTTCTTGTTATTTTGTCTTTTCATACACCTGTCCTAAATGAATAAAAATCATCATTTATCTTGCAAAATTAACTGCAGCTAGATGTTAAAGACTCTTCTCACGAATGACTTCCACCTTGTAGCCATCAGGATCTTTTACAAAATAATAATTAGGCGGGTTGCCGGGAAGACCCTTTGGATCTGTCACTTCATAGCCTTTCGCCTTGTGCTCAGCGTGCAGACCTTCCAAGTCTGGCGTGCTAAGTGCCACGTGAGCAAAACCGTCCCCAATCACATAAGGACCATGATCATAGTTATAGGTCAGTTCCAGCTCATAATCATCGCCTTCCAAACCTAGATAAACGATAGTAAACTGATAATCTGGAAAATCCTTGCGGCGCAGCTCTTTAAAACCAAAAGCCTCTGCATAAAAAGCGATAGACGCTTCCAAATTCTCAACACGCAAACAAGTATGTAACATTTTTGATGCCATAATTTCACCTCATTCTTTCTTGTTTATTATTATACCTTATTTTGGGCAAAACTTATATTAAATTTTTAAAAAAGTAAATAGAAGCCAGATAAAAAGCAAGCCATTAAGACCTGCTAAGAATTGTTTTTCAAAAAATTTGTCAATGAAAATCACTCTTCCGCTATTTAACAGAACGCTTTTTCGTTTCTTTCAATAGCAGTTTAACTTCAAAGACCGTACCTCTTGGTTTGTTGTCCTTGACATAAATAGAGCCTTTGAAAGCATCGACAATCTGCTTGGCTAGAGAAAGTCCCAGACCAAAGCCACCTTTCTGACGGGTCCGAGCCTTGTCCACCCGATAAAAGCGATCAAAAATCTTCTTCTTATCTTCATCGCTGATACCAGGGCCATTGTCCGCCACTCGGAAAATAAGGTAACGATCTGTCGAAGTAGCCATGACACTGATTACGCCATCATCATCTGTATACTTGATAGCATTGTCAAATAGAATAGTCATCAGCTGCTTGAGGAAAATTTGATCGGTCACAATAGGGTGCTTAATCATATTTTCTGAATGAAAGGCTTTTTTATTCTCCCTTGCGATAATACAGTAATTAGCAAAGGTCGTATCAAAAAATTCTGGTTCGACTTCACCATATTGAGGTTTGATGCCATCATCGCGACGGGCCAGATTGAGCAGATTGGTCGTCAGCAAGCGCATATTTCGTACTTCATCCAAGCTAGAAGCGATATTTTCACTGCTCTGCATAATTGTAGCTTCAGGCTTACGAAAGAGCGTCTCTAAGCGGCTCTGCAATACTGCCAGAGGAGTCCGTAGTTCGTGACTGGCATTTTCCACAAAAGCCTTCTGCTTCTGGATACTTTCCAGCAGAGGCTTGACACTCATCCGAGCCAGATAAATACTGGCAATCAGAGAAATTCCCCAGAAACTGACCATGACCATGGCAATCAACTGCTCATGCTTGCTGCTGGTCTGCTCCAGCTGGCTGATACTAGTCATGACCACAGCGTACTTGATATCAGGATACTCATTTTTAGGATCAATATCAAAGAGATAAGCCCGATAGCTTTCTGTCTGACCAAAGCTATTACCAATCACAATTTCCTTGATTTGATTTAGATAGGACTTGTTAAACTCTAATGAATTAAAGTCCAGAAAACCATCGCTCTTGCTGGTGGAAATATTTTTATAATCATCATCCAAAAGCAGGGCAAAAGTATTAGAGCTGACATTTGGCGTAGTTAGATTGTTAGGCTTAGGCTCTTCATCTGAATCACCATCTGGCTCTTTACTGCTTTTAGGACTTTTAGAATTGACCTTATTACTCGGATCAGACTGCTGACCTGTCGTCCGATAGGCCAAATCAGCTACCGAACTAGGATCATTACTCAGATTCCTCAGATTTTCATCAACTGACGTATAAAGGCTGGAGCGCATAACCTGAATAATAATCAAGGTCATGGCTGAGAAGATTAATGTAAACAACCCAAAATAGCGAATGAAATAAGAGAAATCATCCGCATAAAAGGTCTTCTTGATTTTATTCAGCATCTTTTAAAATGTAGCCGACACTACGAAGAGTATGTAGGTTTTTCGCAAATGCCGTTCCTTTCAGTTTTTTACGAATCTTTGAAACGTACACTTCGACAACGGAAACAGTGGTATCACTGTCAAAGCCCCACAGACGGTCAAAAATTTGAGTCTTAGGCAAGATTACATTTTGATTTTGCAGGAAATAAACCAAGAGGTCGAACTCTTTACCAAGCAACTCTACATCTTTACCCGCCTTCGTGGTCGAATTTGTAGATAGGTTGACAGTTACATCACCATAAGAAAGAGTATTCTCGTTGAATTTACCAGCGCGTTTCAAGAGCGCTTGGATCCGCATTTTCAGTTCTTCCAAATAGAAAGGTTTTGTCAGATAGTCGTCAGCGCCTAGCTCAAAGCCATGTCCTTTGTCATCCAAGCTTTCCTTAGCTGTCATGATGAGGACAGGGGTTGTGACTCCTTTTGCTCGGAGATCTTTCAGCACTTGGAAACCATCCTTTTCAGGCAGCATGAGATCCAGTAAGATGAGGTCATAAACACCGCTTTCTGCTTCATATAGACCTTCTTCACCATCAAAAACCTGCATTACATCTGCAAAATCATCTAAAAAATCAAAAACTGAGTTTGACAGTCCAAGGTCATCTTCTACCAATAGAATTTTAATCATTTTTCTTTCCTCCAATAAAACTTTCCAAGATTATGTCTTTTGGTTTTTGTTTTATTTGCTATTCTTATTATATCATGACTTGGGTCAAAATCAGTAAGTTTTTTCTACGACTGCGACGTTTTATTTTCTTTTGTCGACTTATTATTGTTCTTGTCCGATTGTTCATTTATGTTCGTTGAAGACTTTTTCTTGTTTTTCTTCCCGTTGTCATTTTGCTGAGCAGAAGAATTCTTGCTCTTGTCATTGTCAGACTGCTGGCCGTCTTGAGGCGGCATTCCTTGGTCTTGACCGTTCTGTCCTGGACCACCATCCTGCGGCGGCATTCCATTACCTAGTCCACCATTTTGACCATTCTGACCAACTTGTGGCGGCATTCCATTTCCTGCATCCTGACCATTCTGACCCTGCTCCGGTGCTCCAGGCATAGTAGCTGGCTGTTGAATAGCTGATTGCTGATTGTTTGTACCGTGAATAGCTGTCGCAAGACCATAACCGCCCAGAAGTCCGACTGCTAGAGCACCACCCGTCGCAACCGTCAGCCACCATTTAGTGCTTTTTTCTACAACAATCATTTTTTCCATATCCATTTAATATGTTCCTTCTTTCTTTTGTAAATTTTTCTATCTGTTTCTATCAAACAAGAAGCTAATGCAGCTTACAAGTCATCCCATACACATCCTTTCACTTGAATAGCATTATCATATAGATTTTTACTTAAACAGGACTGAATTTTTTCTTAAAAAAGGCTGAAAGATAGGGAAAATGGATTATGCAAAGTGCTTTTTTAATATACGGCTATACTTATCTAATAAAAGAAAATCAGCTAATCTTGAAGACAGAAGATTGAGTTTAGCAAACAAAGATGCCCCTCGCCCCATTAGGATGACTCTTCGATGAGACTTAATACCTTTTAGCAAAGCTAGGCAAACTTCGTCTGTAGTTGAAATCTTAATTCCCATTTCTTTCCAAACAGGATGGTAAGGCTTTTCTGAGGGTGTGTCCGCAGCATTGGGACAAAAATAGGTTAAATACACCTTTTTCTGCTCCTGCTTTAATTCGCGATTCATTGATTCAATAAAAGAAAAAATCCCTGCGCGACTAGCCACATCTACGCTATAGTAAGGGAAAGCGAGCCGCCCATCTGCAAAACCGCCAGAATGCACAATTGTAGCACCTTTTTCATTTGCTAATAAGGGCAGAAAAATCTTGCTAATCAGAATGGCGCCAGATAAATTGATCAATAGTGTCTGCTCTATGTCCTCAAGAGAATGCGCTGACAAAGACTTTCTTACATCAAAACCAGTTGCATTGATAACAATATCTATACATTCCGACCACTCTTGTATCTCTGATACTACATTTTTTAGAGACTCTTCACTTGTAATATCCACTGAGCTTATTGGAATAAAAGACGAAAATTCTTGCACAAACATCTTTAACTTCTCTATATCTCTTCCTAATAGATATAACCTAGCACCTGCTTGATGAAAAGCCCGTGTATAGACTCTTCCCAAACTACCACTTGCACCAATAATTACAACCTTTTTATTTTTAAAATAATTATCAAACATATAATTCTCCATTCTCTAGTGAGTCTTTTGTGATAAGTTCAATAAAACAAGTCCGACAATAACTAGACTTATCCCTAAAAGGCTTACAGCTGTTACTTTTTCGTGCCAAAGCAGAATAGATAATATCGTTGTCCCTACTAGACCTATTGCAGACCAAATAGCGTAAGCTAGATTTAACTGAATGCCCTTTAAAGATAGAGATAAAAAGAAAAAGCACAAGCCATAAAACATCAAAGCAAGGCAACCGAAAAATAACTTCGAAAAACCTTGAGATAGTTTTAAAAGACTTGTGGTGGCAATTTCAAATAGAATTGCGAGAGATAAATAAAAATAGTAAAACATTGTTTTCCTCCTAATATTCTAAATAACTAAAAAGTTAGCAGGAAAATCAATAGAATTATCCGAGAGATGAAACAAAGCAAGTCCAAAGTGTACAGGCATTTGTCAAAATCATTGATTTTATGCTCGAATCTTTGGAGATAGATGGAGCTTTTCGACCACATAGCTCATCTAATGAAATCTGGTAAAAATCGGCTAGACGAATAAGACTTGCACTATCTAGAATCGTCTTATCATTTTCCCAGTTCGAGATGGTCTGCCGAGTCGTCCCTAGTGATTCTGCAATCTGAGCTTGGCTATAGCCTTTTTGCTCCCGTATAAACTTCAATTGTTTACCTAACATTATCTTTTCCTCCTCATCATACTTATTTTTTAGTTATTTGGCTAGATGAAATTCTTTAACATTAGTGATTATTGTAGGTAAAAATTCTTTGACATGGCTATTATAACATGATTTACGTTCATCTTAAAATACTTGCCTATCTAAAACACTTGATACATCTATCAACCATTTCCTCAAAAATTCCTCAGTAAAAAAGACTGGGACGAAATTGTCTCAGTCTTGATTTATCATGTTCAAAAGCTCTGGATGCAGGAGCTGCTTATCTTTTTATGACTCTTTCTTAGAAGAACGGAAGCCAGCTGAAGCTAGCAAGACCGCAAAGCCAAGATAAGTAAGAAGAGAGCTCGTATTGCTTCCAGTTTTAGGCAGTTGACCTTGAGAAGCTCTTTCTTTGGTTTGGTAGCTGACAGATAGCTGCAAGTTGCTTGCTTGTTTACTTGCAGATCTTTGATGCTGCCAAGTCTGGTTTGACAGAGGCTCAAATTTCTGTGCTGTTTGAATAGTAATTTCTGCAGGAGGTGTTGAAACACTAACCTGATTGGACTCTATCCGGTATTGATTATTAATCAGCAAGCTGAAATGATTGGTATAAGTTCTGCCTGGATACAAGAGTCGACCGACTGCTGCTAGAGCTAGGGTCTCGGTCGCAGAATTCAAGTCAGCATTGTAGCGTTCAAGCAGACCTGGTGCAGCAACAAAAGTCAAGACTCTGGTGCTTGGGTCATAAGAAACCTCGTAACCAGGACTTTTCGCTCTGGTTGCTTCTAGATCCAATTCAAAACCTTCTGGCAGGCGATCTTCCAATACGAAAGAATGAATTGGCAGGCGATAAGCAGGCAAAGCATCCGTTACCAGATTAAGGACAGCAAAACTTCCCTGGCTAACCTCTTGTTGATGAATATTCTTCTTGGACTCATTCTCCACCTCTTCTCTGACTTTTAACTGGATAAAGAGCTGGTTAAAGTGATAAGTTTGAGTCGGCGCTTGCGGACGGCTTGGCAAAGCTTGATAGCTAGGCTCAGCCGGCTTTTGAGGAAGCTCCTTATAGTTTGGTTTGTCAGGCTCCTCTATCAGAGGCAGGTCACTTTCTCTGACAGGTGCCTGAGGCTCAGGCTGAAGAACTGGTTCTTGTGGGAGCTGGAGTTCCTGTAGATAGCGTGGCTCCTGAGGCAGGTCCTCTAAAGCAATTTCTTCTTCATAAGCAGGCGATTTCGGACCTTCTCCCGTGCTTGCTTCAGGATCTTTTTGAGGTTTTCCTGGTTCTTTCAAATAAGATGGTCGTTGTGGTTCCTGTGGCAGTGGTTTTTCAACCGATTCTTGCGGAAGGCTCAGCAAGGGCTGCTCCTTCTCATAGGTTGGCTCTTCAACTGCAGTCGGCTCTGTCAATAGAGAAGGGGAGCTAGGTTCTTCTGGCACTTCCTGATAAACTGGCTTTTGAGGTTGAAGCGGCTCAGGCAGATAAGTTGGCTCTTGTGGCAGAAGTTCCAAATCTCTTTCCGGTAAAACTACTGGCTCCTCAGGCCGATTGGGAAGGGGAAGAGGTTGAGTTTCTGTCGGCTGTTTAGGAACTTCTTGATAGGTCGGCTGATCTGGCTCTTCTGGCAAAGGTTGATAGACTGGCTGACTCGGAAGAGGCTTCAAGGCCTTGACTTCCTCATAAGCCGGTTCCTTAGGTTGAGCAACTTCTGTCGGAGCAACAGGCTTCATTGGAACACCTTTGGCTTTAATATCAGAGTTAAATACAAACCAAGCAGAACCCCGATTTCGCGAACCGATATCAAAAGAAATGACATCTCCCTGTGCCTTACCGACGATAGCGCCATACCAGTTATAGGGACTGTTCGGCGAGTCCCATTTGTTATACTCAAAGCGAGAGCCTTCCTTCTCATGGTTAATAGAAATATCGGCATGAACACTGGTATCTGGGTGAATGTTAATAGCAGATCCTGTGATAGGAACATATTCACCATTAAAATTCTTAATGTACTCAATCGCAGCTTTGTTCGTATTTAAAGATGAGAAGCTGACTAGCGAGCCTGTCATATCAAGCTTTTCTCCTGCCTCATCGAAAAACTCCGCTTGGACATTGACCCGAGAATGGCCATAAAAATCCAAGGTCCACACAGTCAAGGTCGGATCCTTAACTAAGAAAACTGGAAGCTTATCCTGACTCTTCGTTGATTCTTTCAGAGTATAAGTGTAGACAACTTTAGCAATTTTCTTACCCTGAATACTGGAATTTTTGATATTGGTATAAGTAGCTACCAGAGGCACATCTTTTTGTAAAATGACTTTAGTCTGATGTTCTTTCCCTTTTAAAACACTGGTCAAAGCAGTTATTCCTTGTTGATCCATTCCCCAAGAACGAACCTCATCAGTCAGCTCATCATTGGTATAGGTTCTAATAGAGGGATCAAGCGTCAAGACAGCCTGGGGCTCAGATTTGAAAACAAAAGGCTGGCTTTCAACCTTACTGAGATAGCCTTCTTCATTTTTCTTAGCTTCAGCTTCCTGCAACTCTCTCTCAAAAATTACAAGAGCTGCATCATACTTAGTTTTGGCTGTATCATAGGCAGCTTTTGCCTTCTTATATTCTTCTAAGAGCTTATCATAGTCAGCTTTCAAGCGGGCATTTTTTTCCTTAATGCTTGCATTTTCCTGCTCAATCACCGCGTTCTGCGCTGAAATAGCCGCAAGGTTTGACTCATAATCTTCTTTTAGTATTTGATTTTCTGCTTCAATTCTTGCAAGATTTTCTTGGTAGCCCGCCAAGTCTGCCTGATAAGCAGCTAGTTTATTCTTGTTTTCTGTCTCAATCCGAGCAGTCGCCTCCTGGTAGGTAAGCAAGGCTTTCTCATATGCTTCTCGACTTTTCTGATTGCTTTCGGTGATTCGAGCCACATCCTGCTCATATTGAGCTAATTGATTTTTATAAAGCTCTTGTTTTTCCTGATTTTGCTGACGAATCTGGGCGTTTTCAGCTTCAATGGCAGCATTACGGGCTATTACTTCTGCTTTTTCTGTCTCATAGGCAGTTTGCCGCTTCTTATTTTCAGCTTGGACACGCTCAAGTTCAGATTGATAGGCAGTCAAAGCTGCTTGATGATCTCTCGCTTTGGCATCATTGGCCGCCTCGATTTCAGAGCGATTCTTTTGATAAGCAGCTAATTTGCTCTCATAGTCTTTCTCTGCCGCTTGATTTTTTTGACGAATCTCAGCCAATCGCTCTTGATAAGCAGCTAAATCAGCCTGATACTGCTCCTTTAAGGCTATATTTTTCTTCTGAACAGCTAGATTTTGGGCCTCAATCTCTTTGTTCTGCTCTTGGATTTTAGCCAAGGATGTCTCATAAGATTGTTTTGCAGCTTGATTGTCTCTTTGAATGCGTTCTACTTCCTGCTTGTAAGCCCTTAAATCTGACTGATACTGCTGTTCTAGCTCGGCATTGTCTTTCTGAACTCTAGCCAACTCTTTCTCATAATCAGCCATGGCTGCTTGATAAACAGCTTCTTTTTCTGCCTTAACCTGAGCCAATATGGAAACCTCAGTTTCATACCGTTTGACTGCTTCCTGATAGGCCTTTTCAGCGGCCTGATTTCGTTCTGCAATGGCTGCATTTTCAGCTTGGGCTGCTTTGTTGTGAGCTGAGACCTGAGCAAGCTTTTCTTCATAGCGACGCTTTGCTTCTGCATTCTTCTCCTGAGTAGCTTTCAGCTCTGTAGCATAGCTCTCCATAGCATTTTGGTAGTCTGCTTTCGCTTGAGCATTTTCCTGTAAAATCCGTGAACGCTCCTCTAGATAGGCTGCTAAAACTGCTTGATAGGAGGCTTCTTTCTCTTGATTGATTTTTACTATACGGTTCAATTCTGCTTGATAAGCAGCCCGTTTCTGTTCATAGTCTGCCTGAAGCTGAGCATTTTCAGCTTGAATACGACTGGACTCTTGTTCATAGGAAGCTAAAGCCTTGTCATATTGGTTTTTCAAGACTTGATTGTCAGACTCTTTCTGACTGAGTTCTTTCTCATAAGTCTTCAGTTGCTCTTGATAAGCTGCTGTGGTTTCACGTATTTCCTTGACTTGGGTCGCATAATCTGCTAGCGCTGTCTCCCGTTTACTAGCAGCTTCTTCTGGATTTCTAGCTGTTCCTAAATCAACAGTCGGCTCCTGCTTTAGCTGAACTCCTGCTTTCTCGGCCTCTGCCAAAGCTTGGTCCATTTCTGCATGAGAAACCTCCAAGGGAAGCTTGTCTTGATTAACTGGCTCTGACTGAGCAGGCGCAACAGTTGGCTGGGACGCTTCGGTTGGCGAAAGAGTAGCTTCAGAAAGGGCAGACTGTCCTGCTGCTGAAGATACCTTTTCCTCTGCTTGAACTGATCCGGCAGCTACCAACAAAGCCGCACCCAAAACAGCTCCGCACAAGCCCTTAGAAAGGCGGCTCTTGCGGAAGCCATAGACTATTTTCTTTTCCATTATAAACTCCATTTCTCCTTTAAACAGTTTCCTGTTTATTTCACATACTTTTCTATTTTATCAAAGCAAAGGCATATTAGCAATGTTTAAATACTCAAAATGATAAAGAAAAAGCCTGAGATAGGCTACTATCTCAGACTTTCTAGTCAATTTAATTAAATCCATCAGATCGCAGCTCGAATTGCTTTTTCCACTGCTTCTTTCTCACGCTTAACCAGTTCAACACGCGCAGCGATTTCCTTGATTCCCATGCTGATGTTTCGGCTAATCGCCATATCGTCCAACTGCGGTTCAAAGAAGGCTTTGTACTCTGCCAATCTCTTCTCTGTCTTGAAGACCACTGCTGGGCTAATGACAAAGCTATCAAAGCTCATGTCGCCACCTAGTGCTGCCTTGATCCAGTCCCAATTCTCACGCGCCCAAGTCCACACTGCTTCTTGAGTAAAATCTCGGCTGAGGAAACGGGCATACCAAGCTGACAAATCCTGCGGTTTCACAGTAAATTTATCCTTCCAAGTCGCTAAAAGTTCATCCAAGGTTTCCTTGTTCTTCGTATAAGAAAGGGCTGTAGAAAGAGCATTTTTGAAGCTTCCGTCATTTGAAGCGACATATAGGTCCAGATAAAGCTTAGTCAGTTCCTTGCTTTCATGATGCTTGATTTGGTTGACCAATACCTGCAGACGAATAGCGGCAGGGAGTTTTTCCAAATTATCACGATACTTGTCAAAAATCTGGCTTGCTTGAGCTTTAGCTGTCTCATCGTCAGACTTAATCATATTACCCACAATCAACTGACGAACCATCTCGTCCTCATCGCTTTCACCCTCCTGTTTTTCAAAACCAAGACGGTCGAAATTGCTTTGGCTAAGTACTTTCAACAGGGCTTTGTAATCTTCTTCTGTCTGACTGCCTTCATCCAAAAAACGATTCAACCCTTCCAGCACTTGGGAAACAGCTGAAACTACCATATAAGAAGTTTCGTTTGCCAGCTTGCTGATAACTGGTAGCAGGTCCGCATAGGAAATCATACCTGACTCTGCCAGAAGTCGGCGCTCCTGCACGATTTGCAGCTTGCTGATATTGTCCAAAGAGCTGAGATTATTCAGAAGAGCATCCAGCAACTCACCCTGATAATCTGTAATATAGTGGGCAGTGTTTTCTGTATTGAGGCGCAGGGCTCCTTCATTTTGCGCTGCTAAGGCTGCATAATTAGGAATTTCCAGTCTTTCTGTCGTCAGAGTATCAGGAAGTCCTTGCCAGTTACTGTTAAGAGGCACTGGCCATAGACGACCTTTGTCTTCGTGCTCTCCAATGAAGAACTGCTTCTGGGTCAAAATCAAGCAGTCATTTTCAACCTTAACAGTGACAACTGGGTAACCAGGTTGCTCCAGCCAAGCATCCATAAAGGCAGCTACATCACGGCCAGAAGCTTGAGAAAGAGCATCCCAAAGATCACGACCGATGGTATTGCCATACTGGTGCTTCTCAAAGTAGGCGCCTAGTCCCTTACGGAAGGCATCGTCTCCCAGCCAACGGCGCAGCATGTGCATGAGACGGCTACCCTTGGCATAGACAATGGCTCCATCAAAAAGAGTATTGATTTCATCAGGATGCTTGACCTCTACATGGACCGACTGAACCCCATCTGTCGCGTCACGCTTGAGGGCATAAGGAGCTCCACTGGTCTGGAAATCTTCAAAAATCTTCCAGCTAGGCTCAATCGCATCAACTGAGACATACTCCATCATATTGGCAAAGCTTTCATTGAGCCAGAGATCGTCCCACCACTTCATGGTAACCAGATTTCCGAACCATTGGTGGGCTAGTTCGTGTGCAACAACCAAGGCAACTGTCTGACGGCTCAGAGCTGTTGAATTTTCATCCACCAGCAAATAGATTTCCCGATAGGTCACCAAGCCCCAGTTTTCCATAGCACCAGCAGAAAAATCTGGCAGGGCCACATGAAGGGACTGAGGAATAGGATACTTGACTCCATAGTATTCTTCATAAAATTCGATACAGCGAACCGCAATGTCCAAAGCAAACTCAAGATTGCTCTCTGGGTGGGCCTTGGTCGCATAAACTCCTACCAAAGTTCCATTCTTGGTTTTAGCAGTAATTCCTTGCATATCACCTGCAGCAAAAGCCAAGAGATAGGAAGACATACGTGGAGTCGTTTCAAACTTCCAAACGCCAGTCGCTTTGCGGTTTTCAACATCAATTTCTGGCATATTAGACAGAGCCAACTCACCCTCTGCTTGGTCAAATTTCAAAGCCAAATCAAAAGTTGCCTTAGCCTCTGGCTCATCTACACTCGGAAAGGCTTCGCGGGCAAAGTGACTCTCAAACTGCGTAGAAATGATTTCTTTTTTCACGCCATCTACCGTGTAGTAAGATGGGTAAATCCCCGTCATATTGTCCGTAATCTTACCAGTATAAGTTATTGTCATCACTACAGGCCCGGCCGCTTCCAGCTCGATATAAAGAGCTTCATTGTCCTTATCAAGAGTGAAAGGACGAGCTTGGCCAGCTACCTCTACAGCTTCAACTGTCAAATCTTTTTGATGTAGGGAAACCTTACTCGTCTTAGCTTCCCCAGTAATGGTCACCTTGCCTGAAAAAGTCTTGTCGGCACGATTCAGATCCAAAAAGAGATCATAGTGCTCAGGAACAAATGTTTCAATAAAATGTTTAACTGCTTGCATCAGCTTCTCCTCATCTAGCGAACAACATGGCAAGATTGCTCCGCCATACTTGTCCACTTATAATCTGTTATTATTGTATCATATTTAGAAGATTTCGTTGCAGAATAAATGCAAACAAAAAGACAGGTAGTACCTGACCGTTTGGTTTACGATAATGGAAGAAAGGTCAAGAGTTCTTCTTTTCTTTCTCAAGTTCCTCTAATTTTTTATTATAGATTCGATTTTCTTCGTGATAAGTTTTGTTTAGCCGTTCTTCATAACGCTGAATTTTTCTCTCAAAAATTTCTCTATTTTCTTCTATTTGGCTTAATTCATATGAGGGCACGGTATCAGGACTATTGCAACAAAAAGATAATATCCATTCGCTCATTTGCTCTGAAACATTTTTAGCTTCTCGTCTCATATCCTGATAATCCCATTCATACTCACTAACTTTCTTTCGAAACGCTATGTGATCGTCATCAAGACGATTGATCTTTTTCTGAATATCCATAAAGCCTCCTATAAGATAGGGCTGGTCAAACTAGGCTTAGGAACAGCGCCTAGTACCTCCTTGATGGAATCTGCTGCTCCACCTGTGAATGCCGCAGATAAGTCAGCAGGTACTTGAGTAGAGGCAAAAGTTTTCATAGCCTCAGCTTTACTATCTAGCCAACTCTGCAATGCTTGAATTTCTTCAAGTAGGACAGCTCTTTTAGCTGAAATCAAGCCGCGAATGGCAATTCGTTCCTGAATCTTTAAATATTCTTTTTTTATCCGTTCGGCTTCAGCTCGATCTTCTGTATTTGGTTCAATCATGCGTTTTCTCCTATTTTTTTGTGAAAATCTGGGCGCCTTTTTGATCAATCGCTACGATATTATCAGCGGCCTTGTTTAAATTACCAGCGATTTCCGTCATTTTAGTCGTATATGCACTTGCTGATGCGAGAGTTGAGGCTTCTGCCCCCCATTCCAAACTTTGGATAAGGTCAGTTCAGACAAGAGATCTTCCACTTCACCAGATGAAAGGTTGTGAGCAAGGGTATGAGCTGCATCTCTCAGTTCTTTGATATGATTTTCAACACTAGATTTAGCACTTTTTATCTTATCTTTAATTTCTTGCTCATATACTTCAGCCTGAAGCTGAGCTGTTTGCGCGCTTGTACGAACAAGCTCCTCTCTCAAACTAATTGTTTTTTTGTCAGAACTGGTTCTTAAAGAAGCATGAAGTTCATCAATGTGTTGTCTATTTATGGCGATTAAATCTTGCTTAGAAGGCTCAAGGGCAAAGTCTCCATATTCCTTTAAATACTCACGAACATAGTATTCAGGAGTCACCTTTTCCATCTCTAAACCATAATTAGCGATTGCTACATTTACTTTGTACGTTTTTGCTTTAAGTTTTGCAATCTTTTTGACTTGCTTTTCGGTCATGCCAGAGCAGAAAAGACCATTTTTTTCATACCATTCAAAATCTGGCCTATTACCTTTAATCTTTGGTAACCCAGCATTATGATGTTTTCCCTCTACAGTAAATACTTTTCCATACGGAATGATCCCTCCATGACCATCCCAACTTGTTAAATCTTTCCCTTGATCACTGTATGAATGTAAGTGTTTATTAATATATGCTAATTCTTCATCACTAATACCTCTATAGTCGGCTGTATTTTTTATCAACGAATTCCACGCACCCCAGTCCATGAAATTTGTAATCTTTTGGACTTTCATTTCCGCAGCTACTTTAGCAACTGCTGGTCCCGCTTGACTAAATCCCGACATATTACTGATATCAACTTCTTGTCCTTTGCCAGCCATTTTTTTAGCACTAGCTAATGATTGATTATAAAATTCTCGAACGTCCTTTGTCTGTTCTGTTAATTGATTTCTTGCCAGTACCGCATTAAATCCAGATTCTATAACATGGTTATTATTTTCGTTATTAGGTGATTGAGTACCAGCAACAACAATAGTAGTTTGACTGAAATCTGGATTCCCTTCCTTATCAAGAGGCGCAACAGCAATAGCTTGGGTGGTTTCATTGATTTCGTTGATTAACCTATACTTATAATTAGTTCTGGGGATTGTATAGTCTTTTCCAGCATCGCTTTCTTTTATTATATCAAGCACATTGACTTGTAGCTCTTGTATTTTTTCATCTGTCAACGCCATTCCAAATGGTCTCCTTTCCTAATTTCTGTATTATAGAGAATTTCCGCTTTTTGACTACCTTTTTCACTTTTTACCACATCTTTTAGGTGACCAGCATTGACAAGCGCTTCAATATTTTCATCAATTTCTTTAACAGAATTAAGTTTTGCATTTTCAGGTAAACATTTACTATCAGATATATCAATAAATTCACTACCAACTCTTATTTCAATGATTTCTTCATCCCAGCCATTAAAATCGAGTCTAATACTACTAAAATCATCATAATGAGCAAATGTTTGATTTCCAATTTTTTACCTAAATACGCCTTATCTCCATATTCATCATAAACTATAGGAACAATATTGGCATGAAACATATATCGTCCGTCACCTCCTCGAACTAGTATAGGTGAAAATTCTATTTTAGTGACTCCTGAATAGTGTTCTTTGATGTAAGTCGCCAGTTGTTCTTCCAACAAACGAAATCCGCGTTTGTAAAGTTTTACTCCTTTATCGTCTAAAACATCACTAACATTATAGGGTGAGTTTTGGTGTCCAATCCACTTTCTCACACCAAAGATTCCACCTGGAATGAGAAGTACCAGAACTGCCAAGGTGAAAATGATCTTTTTCTTCATAAACATTCTCCATTTTTTGCTCATATAAAAAAACAATTTTTGACGCTACTTCCGTAGTATAACATAGTTAGTTGTAAGTTAAAACACAAAATAGAATGCTAATCATACTTGAGATTATACAAAAAAGACACGAAACAAATCGCATCTTTTGATCATCACAACTCAATAATTTTACCTGTTTCAAAGTAAACAACCCATTCACAGATATTCTTGGCATAATCGCCGATTCGTTCCAGATAAGAAATAACTTGGAAATAATCGCGGCCAGTTACAATCAGCTCTGGATTTTGTTTGATTTCCTCTGTAGCAAGATCGCGAATATCATCAAAGTATTGGTTGATTTTCTCATCCATAGCTGCTACAGCATAGGCTTGGTCTACATTTCCATTGAGGTAGACGTTCAGAGTTTCTTCGACGAAATTCTTAACATCGCGCCCCATCTTGCTGATGGCATCTTCTACAGACTCGATGCGGACCTCTCCCTTCATCCGAACAGTCGCTTTGGCGATCGATACGGCGTGGTCACCCATCCGTTCCAAGTCACTGCTGGCCTTCAGCACGGTGATAACGGTCCGCAAATCCTGAGACACAGGCTGCTGCAGGGCGATAATTTCTAGAGATTTCTTCTCCAGTTTCACCTCGTATTCATTGACTTCAGCATCGTCTTCAATGACCTGACGAGCCAGTTCACGGTCATGCGTAACAAAGGCACGCACCGTCCGATTAATCTGCGATAGGACTTCATTTCCCATCGCGTAGAATTGATTATGAAGTTTTTCTAAATCTTCTTCAAATTGTACTCTAAGCATAAGATTCCTTTCTGTTATCCGAATTTACCGGTAATATAGTCTTCGGTCTCTTTGTGGGCTGGATTGAGGAACATCTTCTTGGTTTCATTAAATTCAATCAAGTCTCCGCCAAGGAAGAAGCCGGTCTTTTCAGAAATCCGAGACGCCTGCTGCATGGAGCGAGTGACCAAAAGCATGGTATATTTGTCTTTCAGGCTGTAGAGGGTTTCCTCGATTTTCCCAGCCGAGATTGGATCCAAGGCTGATGTCGGCTCGTCCAAGAGAATGATCTTAGGACTAGTAGCTAGCACGCGAGCCACACAAACCCGTTGCTGCTGACCACCAGAAAGACCGATAGCGGAATCATGCAAACGGTCCTTGACCTCGTCCCAGATAGAAGCACCAATAAGGGAGCGCTCTACTGCTTCGTCTAAAACTGCCTTGTCCTTAACACCATTAATCCGAAGTCCATAGACTACATTTTCATAAATAGTCATAGGGAAAGGATTGGGCTGCTGGAAGACCATTCCGATTTCCTTGCGAAGCTCTACCGTATCTGTCCTCGGGCCATAGATATTGTGACTGTTATAAATGACCGTTCCTGTAGTTGTTACTTCTGGGTTCAGGTCGCCCATTCGGTTGATGGCCTTAAGCAAGGTTGACTTACCTGAGCCTGACGGTCCAATCAAAGCCGTAATCTCATTTGGCATGAAATCAAGTGAAACACTATTAAGGGCTTTCTTTTTATTATAATAAACCGACAAGTCCTTGACTTGCAAAATAGGTTCTGTCATACGTTTTTCCTTCATTTTATTTTACATTCAACCAAAGACTAAGCTTGTTGAATCGTGATGAATACGGATAGCTGCTTAACCAAAGTGGCCTGAAACATAGTCATTAGTGGACTGAAGTTTGGCATTTTGGAAAATATTAGCCGTCTTATCGTACTCAATCAAGTCGCCCAGATAGAAGAATCCAGTGTAGTCACTAGCACGGGCAGCCTGCTGCATATTGTGGGTCACAATGATAATGGTATAGTTATTCTTAAGTTCAAACATGGTTTCTTCCAGCTGCATGGTCGCAATCGGATCCAAGGCTGACGCTGGCTCATCCATGAGCAGAATGTTTGGTTTGACTGAGATAGCACGGGCAATACAGAGCCGCTGCTGCTGACCCCCAGAGAGAGTCAGGGCTGACTTGTGCAAGTCATCTTTGACCTGATCCCAAAGAGCTGCTTGCTTAAGCGAGGTCTCCACAATCTCATCCAAAACCTTTCTATCTCTGACACCAGCCCGTTCATGAGCAAAGGTAATATTTCGATAGATGGACTTGGCAAAAGGATTTGGCCGTTGGAAAACCATGCCAATATGCTTACGCATTTCATAAACATTGATTTCAGGGCGGTTGACATCAATCCCCTCATAGAGGATCTCTCCAGTCACATTGGCAAGATCAATGGTATCGTTCATGCGGTTGAGGCTGCGAAGATAGGTTGATTTACCCGATCCTGACGGGCCAATCAAAGCAGTGATTTTATTTTTTTCAAACTGCATATCAATGCCCTTGATGGATTCCTTTTTACCGTAGTAAACATGCAAATCCTTAGTCGACAGGGCTACCTTTTCTTCAGGAAAAGTAATGATATGTTTTTCATTCCAATTATATTCTGTCATTTCTTCTCCTTTAAGCAGAGGTTAATTTCTTATGCAGATAGCTGCCCAGTTTGCGGGCTCCCAGATTGAAAATCAAAATGAAGATCAGGAGAACTGCTGCTGAACCAGCAGAAACAGCCGTTCCATCAGGAATTGTTCCCTCGCTGTTGACCTTCCAGATATGGACAGCCAAGGTCTCAGCCTGACGGAAGATAGAGATAGGACTGGTGACACTGAAAATATTCCAGTTGGACCAATCAAGAGCCGGAGCTGACTGACCTGCTGTATAAATCAAGGCTGCTGCTTCACCAAAGATACGACCGGAAGCCAGTACAATCCCTGTCACAATACTAGGCAAAGCTTCTGGTATGACCACATGCAGGACCGTTTCCCAGCGGGAAATTCCCAAGGCCAAACCAGCTTCACGCTGGGTATGATGGACATGGCGCAGACTGTCTTCGACGTTCCGCGTCATCTGAGGCAGATTAAAGACGGTCAGAGCCAAGGCACCAGAAATGATTGAGAAGCCATACTCAAACTGGACAACAAAGATCAAATAACCAAAAAGTCCGACTACTACCGAAGGCAGTGAAGACAGAATTTCAATACAGGTACGGACAAAGTTGGTCACTGGGCCTTTCTTAGCATACTCTGACAGATAAACCCCAGCCCCCATAGAAAGAGGCACAGAGATAATCAGAGTAATCACCAGCAGGAAGAAGGAATTGTATAGCTGAATCCCAATACCACCGCCAGCTTGGTAAGAAGAGGATTTCCCTGTCAAGAAAGACCAGGAAACATGAGGCAGACCTCTAACTAAGATATAGAGGATGAGAGAGGCAAGGATGGCAACAATGATACTCGCTATTGTGTAGAGAACACCAGTCGCCAATTTATCTAATTTCTTAGCGTGCATAGTTTTTCTTACCTCTTTCTTTTGTAATTAGTTTAATCACACTGTTAAAGGCTAAGCTCATCATCAAGAGCACCAGAGCCAGAGACCAGAGAACGTTATTGTCCACTGTTCCCATAACGGTATTTCCTATTCCCATGGTCAAGACAGAGGTCAGTGTAGCTGCTGGTGTTGTCAAAGAAGTTGGAATCACCGCAGAGTTACCAACGACCATCTGAATAGCCAAGGCTTCACCGAAGGCACGCGCCATTCCAAAGACCACAGCTGTAAAGATACCTGAGCGAGCAGCCTTGAGTGTTACCCGCCAAATGGTCTGCCAGCGCGTTGCGCCCATAGCCAGACTTGCTTCACGGTAGTGGCGTGGCACAGCACGAAGACTGTCCGTCGTCATAAAGGTTACTGTCGGCAAAATCATAACAAAGAGCACAAAAATACCAGACAAAATACCAAAACCAGTACCTCCAAAGACTGTACGGACAAAAGGAACTACGATTTGCAGACCGATAAATCCATAAACAACAGACGGAATACCAACTAAAAGTTCAATCGCAGGTTGCAGTATCTTTGCTCCTTTTGGAGAAACCTCTGTCATAAAGACTGCTGCTCCAATCGCAAAGGGAGTTGCTATCAGGGCTGACAGAATGGTAACGATAAAAGAGCCTAAAATCATTGGCAGGGCACCGAATTCCTTACCAGAAGGATTCCAGACACCACCAAAAAGAAAATCAAAAACATTAACGCCGTTGACAAAGAAAGTAGATAGGCCTTTCTGAGCAACGAAGATTAGAATCATAGCCACAATAACCACAATCAGTGACAGACAGGCAAAAGTCAGATAGCGACCAAACTTCTCCAAGCGAGAATTTTTAGAAGGTGATAACAACTTTTTGGTTAATTCCTCATTTTTCATTTTGAATCTCCTTCTATTGCTGTGACATTCCCATCAGCGTCCTTGCTGACTTTCATATCGTTGATTGAGATATAGCCCATGCTGGTAACAACGCCTTTTTGAACATCATCTGACAGCATATAGTCCAAAAACTCAGCAGCCAGACCGGTCGGCTTGCCCAGTGTATACATATGCTCATAAGACCAGAGCGACCAGTTATTGGTAGCAACATTTTCTGCTGTTGGTTCGTAGTTATTGAGTTTCAAGGTTTTAACAGACTCGTCAACATAGGCAAAGGCCAGGTAAGAAATCGCACCAGGAGTTTGCGAAACGATATTTTTGACCATACCGTTGGAATCCTGCTCCTGACTCTGCACAGCTGATTTCCCATCCATGATGACGCTGTCAAAGGTTGCGCGGGACCCAGAGCTAGCCGCACGATTGATAATTGAAATCTCCAAGTCCTTACCGCCCAGTTCTTTCCAGTTGGTGATTTCACCAGTGAAAATTTTCTGCAGCTGTTCGGACGTTAGATTATCCACGTCAACTTCTTTATTGACAATCACAGCAATCCCAGCCACGGCGACCTTATGGTCCACCAAGTCAGACGCTTTGATTCCTTCCTTCTCTTCAGCGAAAACATCCGAGTTCCCGATTTCAACAGCTCCTGACTGCACTTGAGACAGACCTGTACCAGATCCACCACCCTGAACATTGACTGTTTTACCGATGTTGTTAGAGCCAAAGTCATCAGCTGCCGCTTCAACTAAAGGCTGCAAAGCAGTTGACCCTACTGCTGTCATAGATTCACCACGGTCAATCCAAGATGAGCAAGCTGATAAGGTGAGTCCTAAGCCCAGAGCTGTCAGCGCTAAAGCAAATTTTTTCAATTTGTTCAAAAGATTTCTCCTTTAATAAAATCAAGAGGATGGGAAGTATCTTTAGTATTCTTACTTAGCAGAAAGAAGCTTTTTTTCAATACATTCACATCTTCAACTATATCATATAATACCAGCTTTTCCTAATATTTTATCTAAATCTCAGGCCTTTTGGAAAATAATTTTTCAGGGTTTTTCCAGTGACTTTTGCAAAGCCCAGGCCGTTCCCGCCAAGGACTATTTGGTACCAGCCGTTTGGCTTCGTTTCTGCCAGTTCAATCGTCTCGCCTGCAGCATATTTCTTGAAGTCCTGATTATTGATTTCAACTCGATTCAGAACTTCGCTGGGCTTCATAGCCAAGCCTAGGGCAAAGCTAGGCTCAAAGCGATTCTTCTTAAACGTTCCTAGATGCAAACCATTACGAGCAATCTTTAGCTTGGACAGGTCTGGCAGGCCAGAAGGCAACAAATAAAGATTGTCCCCAAAGGTCTGCAGATCTCCAGTCAAGACTGTTTTTAAATGCTTGCTCTCAAAATCCTGCCAGAGTTTTCTTTGCTCGCTCGTCAAACGATTCTTACTTGATTTAATCTTCTTGCTACAATTCTCATCCGTAAAGCGAAAATGGGCTGCAAACTGACCTTCTCCTTTGAAGCGATGTGGATACATCCGAGCTGTCTCAGGAAAGCCAATTCCTTCAGTCATCCCGTTTATCTTAGGAATATCAATCAGTTCAAGTGGAAATTCTTCCAGTAACCAAGCAACGATGTCTTCATTTTCTTCAGGAGCCCAAGTACAGGTCGAATAAACTAGACGACCGTCCTTGGCAAGCATGCTCATAGCAGCTGTCAAAATTTCTCGCTGGAGCTGGGCGCATTGGGCTGGGTAATCCAGCGTCCAATACTTGGTAGCATCCGGCTGCTTACGAAACATGCCCTCGCCCGAGCAAGGAGCATCCAGCACAATCAAATCGAAATATCCCTCGAAAACCTGAGCCAGTCGGTCAGCTGATTCATTGGTAACCACCACATTTCTGGCACCAAAGCGCTCAATGTTCTCCACTAAGATTTTAGAGCGTTTACTGTTGATTTCATTGGAGACCAGCAGGCCCGTATTATCCAGAAAAGACAAGAGATGAGTTGATTTGCCACCTGGTGCCGCCGCCAAATCTAAGACTTTCATCCCCTTAGATGGTGCTGCTATCTGAGCCACCATCTGAGCTGCTGGCTCCTGCGAATAAACCAGACCAGTCACATGCTCAGCAGACTTGCCAGACACCTTGCCATAAAAGCCCCAGTCTGTCTGAGGAATGGCATCTGAGAAATTCTGCTGGCCTTCTTTTAGAGGATTGCTGCGAAAGGCCGAAATCGGCTCCTCGTCAAAGGTCGCAAAAAAGTCCGCCGCTTCTGCACCTAAAATCTGCTCATATTTTTCTTTAAAACCTTTAGGAAAGTCCATCTACTGCTTCCCCTTTTCTAAATAAGGCTTCAGAGCCAATATTTTGCACTTAGGCGCCATCATGACAGGCTGCCGAGTCTGGAAATTTAGCTGACTGCCATCCAAGGTCTGGACGATAAAGCCTAGTTTCTTCGCCATAATCGAAGCCGCCGCATAATCCCAAGGCCAGTTGTAGGAGAAATAAGCTAGGAGGCCACCAGACAGTACCTTGCTAAAGCTAATTCCAGCACTGCCATAAACCCGAACCCCTAAACACTCTCGGGCCAAGTCTGCCAAGCCCCAATCATTGGCTTGCAGCATACCAGCATTGGAAGCCATGAGAAAATCTTGAAAAGGCCGGTCCTCAAAAGCAGGAAGTTTCCGGTCATTACAATAGACGTCAAAGTCTCCGCCACCATGATAGAGCTGGTCTCTAGTCACATCATAGATCAAGCCAAAACGACCAATGCCCTTTTCAAAATAGGCAATCATAACGGCAAAATCAGCCTTCTGAGTGATAAAGTTGGTGGTCCCGTCTATCGGATCAATCACCCAGACATTGCCATCAGTAATATTATGTCGGAGTCCATTTTCCTCCGCTAAAATAGCATCCTGCGGATAGCGGGCTAGAATCTTAGCCACCAAATCATCCTGAACCTTCCGGTCCATCTGGGTGACCAAGTCAGTGGCACTAGTCTTTTGACTCACATCCAAATCATCATAGAGATGTTCTCTCAAAAAAGCACCAGCTTGGTAGATGATTTCTTTAGCAAAATGAAATTTATTTTCCAAGAGAAATGCTTCCTTTACCTTTACTTTTTGCCTCTTGAACAGCACGATAAAGCGAATAACCGCTGACATTTTCAAACTCACGGCCGATTCGCTTCTCTTGGCCCTTGCTAGGAACAACTTGCTTGAAAGCCGCATAGGACTTCAAGAGCTTTTCCGCTTGGACTTTCTGCTCATAAGCTGCTTCTACATCATTAAAAAAAGAGAGCACCGAAGCAAGCTCTTCAGTGCTCCACGATAAATCTAGTGGGTAACTATAATTTTTGTTCATCTTTACTGAATATCTGCCCGCATGGTTGCGGATCTTAACTCTTCCTTACGATAACTACGAGGCAGGAAAGCACGAATTTCATCCTCGTTAAAGCCGATTTGCATCCGTTTGCCGTCTAAAATAATTGGGCGTCGCAAAAGACTGGGATTTTCCTCAATCAACTGAATCAAGGTTGAAATGGACAAATCCTCCACATCCAAATCTAATTTCTGAAAAATTTTTGAGCGAGTTGAAATAATGTCGTCTGTACCGTTCTCTGTCAGAGAAAGAATGTGTTGCAATTCGGGAGCTGACAGAGGGCTCGTCATGATATTATGTTCCTGAAAGGGCACTTCATGATTTAGCAGCCAAGCACGCGCCTTACGGCAAGAAGTACAACTCGGCGATAAAAATAATGTAATCATGCGTTTCTCTTCTAATTCTGTATAATAACTACCTCTATTATACTAAATTTTATTTGGCTTGACTATATTTTTTTGAAAATTACTGCCGAATGTCATGAAAATATAAATTTTTCAACTATTTCGATAACCAGTCCAACTTCTAGCGATCCGTTCATCACTCTGCAGTTGAGCAATCAAGCTGTCAATACCATCAAACTTAACCATCTCGCGAATCTTATCCAGCCAGTAAATCCGAATGGTATCGCCATAGATATCCTGAGAAAAATCAAAGATATTGACCTCAAAACGGAGTTCATCACCGTCAAAAGTTACATTTTTCCCAACACTAGCCATACCACGATAGCGCTGACCATTGTGCTCAACATCCGCGACATAAACGCCATCTCCTGGAAGCAGAACTCGATCCAAGGGAGCTAGATTGGCTGTTGGATAACCAATCGTCCGTCCTCTGGCATTTCCATGAACCACAATACCGCGAGTAGACAGAGGATAGCCCAGCAGCTCTTGTGTTTTCAGCATATCTCCGACAGCAATCGTCTCCCGAATCCGAGTGGAAGAAATTTTCCAATTATCCAGATTAACCGAAGGAACGATAACAATCTTACCATTAAAATAATCTCTCAGCTCATGTGACTCTTTGCGGTCTGAGCCAAAATGATAGTCAAAGCCAGCTACCACAGCCTTGGCACGCAAACGAGATACATATTTCTCAAAAAAGTCCCGGGCTGTATTGCCCGCAAAATGGCTAGTAAAATCAATCAGGTAAAGATAGTCAACACCCAGACTTTCCAGCTGCGCCATCCGGTCTTCAGGACTAGCCAGATGCAGCATGAGTTCAGGCTGATAGCGGACAAAGGCCAGTTTAGGAGACTCTGGGAAGGTCATCACGGCAATCTTGAGACCTTGCTCCGCAGCAATCTCTCTCGCTTTCTCAAAGAGTGCCTGATGGCCCTTATGCAGCCCATCGAAATAGCCTAGAACAAGGACCGTATCTTCTGTCTGATCAATCCCTTTTTCATCTATAATTCTCTTGGTTATCATCATTCCTCTATTTTACTACGCATTTGCTATTTTTACAATATCCGTTCCGCACGAAACTGCAAAACATTCAAAAAAATTTTACTACTCTAGTCAGGACGTTTGTCAAAATCAGAAAAAATGCAAAACAAAAGGACAGCAGTTGTGCAGTTGCTGTCCTTTTGTGAGGTTTAATGAGATTATTATAACATGCAAGCGCACATTTCATATTACAAAAGAGTAACAATCTTTTGACAATTCTACTGCGGATATTAAAGGAAGACTTTGCGGGGCTTGTAGGCGGCTTCCCGCTTTTCCAAAATGGCTACTAACTTCTCCTTATAAAAGCCAGCTAACTCAGCTTCTTCTGACATCAAGCTGATAAAACGACCGTTTTTCACATCCTCAACTTGCTCGTCAGAGAGCTCAACTCTCAGTAAATCTCCGATTCCTAATTCGAGTGATTGGAGGAAGGAGAAATCATCTACTGCTACTCGCTCTGCTATTTCATCTAGGGTCAAGGCATCATCTAAGCTCATACCTGCTGAGGAAGTCCGTGTCAGCTGGGACATGTGACTGGCAAAGCCAAGCTTGGCTCCCAAATCAACAGACAGAGTTCGGACATAGGTCCCCTTGCTGCACTTGACTCGAAAACGAAAGCGGGCTTGCTCATCTTCATAGGAAATCGGACTGGTGCGCTCGAAACTATAGATGGTCACCTGCCGCTCTGGCCGCTCCACTTCTTGACCCGCTCTTGCATACTCATAAAGCTTGCGGCCATTGACCTTGACTGCTGAATACATGGGTGGAATCTGGCGAATCTCACCGGTCATGGACTCCATCGCTTCATCAATGAGAGCTTCTTCTAAAAGCTCTGTCACCGGTGTCCGCTCTAGGAGGTCTCCACTGGCATCCTCTGTCGTTGTTGAGCAGCCCAGGGTAATCTCTCCCTCGTAGATTTTGCCTTCCTCCTGCATAAACTCGACCAAGCGCGTCGCCTTGCCCACAGCAATCGGAAGCACCCCTACTACATCTGGATCCAAGGTTCCCCCATGACCGATTTTCTTGGTTTTTAAAATTTTGCGCAGCTTAAATACTGCATCATGCGAGGTCATGCCCGCTTCTTTTCTTAGGTTGATAATTCCGTTCATTGATTAACTTTCTAAAAATAGTAAAACTCTCTTTTGGAAATCCTTATGCTTTTCATAGAGTGCGTGGCCACAGTCTGGCAAAATAGTGAGCTGGCTATCTTTGATGTGATGGTGCAATTCGAGCGAAGCTTCTACACCTAGAACTTCATCTTCTTTTGCTCCGATGATTAGCGTAGGACAGTTGATCTTTTCCAGAACTGCTAAACTATCATGTCTTAAGCAAGATATGGCCTGAATAGCAATCCGCTGTTTATCTTTAATGCGACCAAAGATTCCCATTATTCGATAAAGGTATTTAAACTTTCCAAAAGATTTTGGCGTATAAGAGTGACTTGCAATATCCAACATTAATTCTTTATAAGCTCCAGTCTGACTCAACTCAAGCCAGCAAGCAATCCTCTCCTTACCAAGATTATTCAGTTTCGCAGTAGTAACTGTCAAAATCAATTTTTCAACTCTTTCTGGGAAATCTGCTGCCAACCATTGGGCAAGCATACCGCCTTGGGAAATTCCTAGGACAGCTACCGTTTTCAAACCTAAAACATCCATTGCTTCAGCTATATCGGTCGCCATATCTCGTGTTGTATAATTTTCTGGCAACTCATTGATTCTGCTAAAAACATACACTCGGTAAGCTGTTGCGAAGCTCCAATAAGATAGGGCAAGCATTTGCGCCATTCCCTTGACAGTCGCCAAACCATCTCCTAGACCTGGAATGATAAGCAGAGGCTTCTTTCCTTTTCCAAAGATCACATAGTCCATGCTCTTATCGTTAAAATGCAGGACATGATTTTTTGCACGATAGACCATATTCAGAATCCTCTCAAAAGCGTACTTAAAAGAATAATCAAAAAGCGGTTGTTAGTTTTTCAAAGCCATGATTTTCGTAAAACTGATAGGTTCCCCGTATAGCATCCGCAAGCCAACTGTTTAAGGTCAGTGCCTCGGCCACATTCTAGCAGGACGATTAAGTAGCTGTTCGAAACTATCGATTTAATTCAAAATCGCTTTCAAGTCCTAGTCCATCACCCATCTCTGCCTTGACAAGCAAGGTCGGATAAGAAATTTTTGTCTGCTCTTGCATCATATTCTTGACAGGTCTGAGACTGAATCAGCAGTCACTTTTTGTTCTTGATTTTTTCCAAAATTCCATCAGTTTATATGAATGCTAATGATTGACTAGAAAGACATAACGAAACAGTCACACTTCTACCCGACTTTCAAAAATCTGATAAAGCTGTTCAAGGCGGTAGTTCTCAGTAGACGCCATTTCCTCCTCCGATAGGAGAACATTTTCCAATATTGGAAAAAAACCTTGAGCCAGTTCTCGACTGTTCAGCCAATCTGTCATCTGCTGGTTAAAGGCAGGATTGTCCGAAAAAATATAGTCAAAGTGGGCATAATCCTTGGTGTAATAGTAGTAAATCTCCTCCAGAGCTAGTAGTGCCTTGATGGGATCAGCTTCCTCCAGCCAAAGACTCCTATCTAGCAGATGGCTGGTTTCGAGGCCAGCCAGATCAAACATAACCAAATAAACCGCCACACCATCAGCTTGATTGGGTCTAAAATTAATCGTATCAAAGATAAACTGATGTGAGAAGCGCCGCATAAAATTTAACTCCTGTGGCTTCCAACTGTCACTTTCAAAGTGACACCGATCCAGATTAAGAGAATCATCGACTCTGATTTCAATGTAGTGAGCAATCATCTCTAAAATCCGAGGCAGAAAATGCCTGATTTGGTAGTCGTCATCACTCTTAGAAACCACCGCATTGAGGTATTCATAGATTAACGCCTCACTCAGTTCCCTGACAGGTGTGGTTTGCAAAGCTCTGAGATTCTCCTCGGAGAGGCAGACAGGGCAGGTACAAAGGGTCAGAGGAAAGTGCAATTCGCACTTAAACAGGGTATAAGCCTCTTCTAAAAGGGCCTGCATAGCAGGGCTGAGGTCGGGCTTCTTCGGTATTTCCGGTCTAGTCTTAGCTTTTTTCTTTCCCATGCTCATCCTCCTCTACGTTCCTCGCAAAAGCTAGGCTAGTCTGACGAAAGACATAATTTTGGTAAAAAGCATGCGCAACCAACCGTTGATCATTATCTCCGTTTTTTAAGGCTATAGCTTTGGCACCGTCTTGACTAGCTATCTTCTTGACCTTGTCCATCAGAGCTGTCGCAATTCCTTGCCGCCTAGCATTTCGACTGACTGCCAGAGCTAAAATCCGATAGTAGAAAGCTGTGGACTCGAAAAAGTAAAGCTTAACATAGCCGATAAAGTCAAGAATCTGAGATTCTTTCTCAGCAACTAAACAACCGTAAGCTGGATTAGCAAGAATATACCTGAGTCTACTTTGCAATTCATCTTTTTCTGCTGAATAGCCCAATGCTTTATACAGGGGCGGCAGAACTTCTGCGTCTTCTTTCTGATATTCTTGAACAGTCAATTGATCTATCATTTTTCTATTTTTCTTTCAAAATACTGCTTATAAATAGTTACTGCTATCTGACGTTTTTTCTTAATAACCAAGTCAGTCGCCTCTTCATCGTCCATAAATCCAATCACTGAAAAAACTAACAAACCTAGTCCAAGATAAGGTAAATCCTTAACAGATAAGGACATCCCTTGAAAAAAGACTAAATAGCAAAGTAGTAAAAAATAAACTACATTAGCTAACAGTACTTGTTTGCCTCGTTCAATCCAAATTTCTTTACGTAATTCTGAAGAAGCAGCCTGCCATTGCTGATAAAAAGTTTCCTTCCCTTCTTGTGGCAGTCTTTCTATAATTCGATCAATCTCAGCAAATTTGGTTGATTGTATCCAACGGGTTGTTAAGTCCATTTTTCTCACTCTTTCAAAGCTTCAAACTTAGCTTTCATGGTAGGATTTTTGCGTGTCAGTTTTTTGACAGAGACGTCGTCCAGTTTGTTGTTTGCTAAGCGCAGCTGGTTTTCAGAAGTTGTCAGGAATTTCTTGATTTCTTCCATCCTACGGATAGCTTTGTCAATCTCTTCGATGGCCTTGCCAAAATTGGTCGAAGCAGACTGATAGTTCTTAGCGAAAGCTACTTTAAAGGCATCCAAATCTTCCTCAAAATGCGTAATATCAATGTTCTGCTCCCGCACCAAGGCCAGTTCCTGCTTGTACTGAAGCGAGTTGAGCGCAGCATTACGCAAGAGTGTAATCATGGGGAGGAAGAACTGTGGTCGGATAACATACATCTTCTCATAGGCATAGGACACATCGACAATACCCGAATTGTAGAGCTCGCTGTCAGCCTCAAGAAGTGTCACCAGAATAGCATACTCACAGCCTTTCTCCCGCCGATCCTTATCCAACTCTTTGAAGAAATGCTCGTTTTTCTTCTTGGTCGCCGTCTCATCGCCTTCATTTTTCATCTCAAACATGATGGAGAGGATTTCTACACCATTTTCATCCACTTCACGGTAAATGTAGTCACCCTTGCTGCCGGTTCTGGCATCATTGTCCTTGCCAAACTCAGCTCGTGGGAACATCCCCATACGGTTCTTGTTAAACTCGTACTCGCAGTGCTGTTCCAAACTCTCACCAATCATCTTAGTGGACTGCTTGGCTTTAAAATCCTTGTAGAACTCTATTGTCTCATCTTTCTGCCGCAGCTCTACCTCATAGCGCTCTTTAAGCGAGGTCTGAGCCAGCGCTGCTTCCTTTTCTTGCAAAACTAGCTGATTCCTAACCTCGTCTCGCTCTTTTTCCAGCGCAGATAAGGTCTTTTGCAGTTGATTTTCATGCTCCAAGCGCAGAGTAGTCAACTGACTTTCCAATTGCTGAACTTCCTTTTCCTTCTCCTGCAATTGAAGACTAGCTGCTTGCTCTGCCTCTTTCTTAGCCAACTCCTGCTGGGTCTCAAACTGAGCAATTTGACTTTGAAGATTGCTAATTTCCTGTTCTTTCTGCGATAGGAGAGCTTGTTGGGCATTCTGGGATTTTTGCTCTGCTAAAGCCAGTTCCTGCTCAATCCGAGCATGAATCTCCTTGTCAAACTCTGCTGTCCGAACCTGCGACAAAAGCTCACTGTACTGGCTCTCATTGACAGTAAAAACCTCCCCGCAGTTGGGACATTTGATTTCGTTCATGGGGTACCTCTTCATTTAAAATTAAAAATTTTATTCCTTTTCTTTTCCAAGTTGATAGATTATATCGCTATCATTTATTATTTCTAACTCTCTTTTTCATCATTCTCCCAAATTCATTAATCTACTTCTCACGACTATCAACTATTATACCATTCCTGCCAATAAATGAAAAACAGCAAGCCAAACGGCTTGCTCGATTTTCACGGAATTAAAATGCTATGTCCATGATCCTCTGGGAGGTAATAAGATATGTCCCCTGCACTGCTTCCTAGTCTACTCTTACTAAAAATGGAATATAGCTTTGAATCATTCTCAGAATCAATGACAAAACGTCCATTGTCAAAACTTATAGATGCGGACGCTGAAGAATCTTGAAAGATAGATTGTTCACTCTGAGAACGAACCACTCCTTTTATGGTTGCAACTTCTTCAGGATATTTTTCAAAGGATATATCGAAACTAAGTTCTCTAGAAGAAGATGGAAAATAGGACTGATGTTCACTCAGACGAATACTTTGAATCTTTCCCAATGATTGTTCGAGTTCTGGAAGTTCCCTATACAGTTCTGATTGAATCGCTGATTTGAAATTTTCCTGATGTACTTGCAGCCATTCATTAAAGAAACGAGTCGCCCTTTCTTTTTGAACTCGATACACGATATTCTCTCCTGAATCAGCAAGAGCATTCGAAAAATTATACAAGGCTTCCTTTGCCTCATCCTGCTCTCGCTTCCAATCCCAAGAAGAGTCTTCCGATATTTCAATTTCGCCCATATACCAGGTACTCATATCCTGACTTTTGTCTTTATAAGGGTTAGGATGGATAAAAGTAAAGGGTGCAATGCCAGCATCTGGAAAAGACAATTCAGTTCTTAATGATTGTTCTTTATTATCATTGACATAGGCTGAAAAATAGATATGATAATTCCCACTCACGTCACCGCCATTGTCATACTCTCCCCTAGCAGAACCTGGCAAAAGTGTCACAGATTTTATGTGTTTTTTTTCGAAATCCAAGTTTTCAATTATCTTTTTTTTAATAGAATCTTGAAGCTCAAGAATAAACTTACCATCGTTACTATATTGAGGCTTAGTCAAAAATGGTAGATTTATAATAAGAATCGGAAGGGCAATAACAATAAAAAGAATAAAAAGCCACTTTTTCGATTTAAACATGAGACTCCCTCTTATTTTGATTAGCAAAGATAGTTTTATTATACCATTCTTTTCTCAGATGAAAAACAGCAAGCCGTTGGCCTGCTGTTTCAGTTTATGAATCCGCCAGCTCAATCCGCCAGCTGGCGGCTGTTTTTCTTTCTTGGATAAACTTACTATAGATGCCTTGTTTGGCCAGTAAGTCTTGGTGTTTGCCTTGCTCAACAATGCGGCCTTGATCCAGCACAAAAATCTGATCTGCATGCTCAACCGTCTTGAGCCGGTGGGCAATCATGATAATGGTCTTATCGCGAGTCAAAGCCTGAATAGCCTGCATGAGTGCTTCTTCGTTTTCTGGGTCAACATTGGCTGTTGCTTCATCAAGAATGATAATAGGCGCATCCTTGATAATAGCTCGCGCAATGGAAATGCGCTGGCGCTCACCACCAGAAAGGCTAGCTCCTCCTTCACCAATCTTGGTCTCATAACCATCAGGCAGCGACAGGATAAAGTCATGACAGGCAGCTTTCTTGGCAGCCTCTATCACTTCTTCCTGACTGGCCTCCGGCTTGCCAAAACGGATGTTATTTGCAATGGTATCCTCAAAGAGATAGACGCTTTGGAAGACAAAGCTGAAATTACGAATCAGGCTGTCATAGCTGTAATCTCTAACATCGTGTCCGTCCAGACTGATATTTCCCTGGTCCACATCCCAGAAGCGGGCGATGAGGTTGCAGAGCGTTGTTTTGCCAGAGCCAGAAGGTCCGACCAGGGCAGTTGTTGTTTTTTCTGGAATGGTGAGTGAAACCCGGTCAATAATTTTCTTATTTCCATAAGAGAAACTAACATCTCTCAGCTCAATACGACTGCTCTTGGGTTCAATATCCCGACCTCTGATATCCATCGGCTGGATGGCTAAGACTTGATTGACCATATCAACCGACAGATCAACAATGCGCAGGAGAGAAGAGAAAGAGCCAACTCCGTCTAGATTTTCATAAATCATAAAACCACTAACAATCATCATAATGGTTACCAGTAGCTCCATACTGCCATTGAGATAAAAATAGATAGAGAAGAGCCCCATAAAGAGACCGGTCAGCTTGGTCACTATGCCTTGGAGGGCAATGTAAGGTGAGGTCACGAGTGTCATTTTGGTATCTAGCTGACTCTTGCGGTCAATAGCCTTAGACAACTTTTTAGCAGAGCGGTTAACTAGATTGTAGTTTTTAACCTCTGCGATACCTTGGCTGTACTCTAAAACAACGGCTACTAGGTCCATATCCGCCTGATACTTTTCATCAGAAACCTTGCCAACTTGCCAACGCATGAGGGTATTTGGCAGGAGAAAGAGGACGAGCTCCACCAAGAGAACCAGACCAACCCGCCAGTCATAGAGAAAGACTAAAACGGTGATGAGACCAGTCGTCAGAAAGCCCTGCACAGTCATCATAACCACTCGCGTAGCTACATCAGACAGTCCTTCCAGCGTATTGGTCGTAACACTGGTAATCTTGCCTAAGCTATTTTGATTAAAGTAACCCATGGGCAGATAGCGCATGTGTTCGGCAATTTCAATCCGCTTCTGAGCACAGGTATGATAGCCCGCTTCCGTCTGCAGCATGGTGATTTTCAGGGTAATCCAGACGTTTAGCACAGTGGATACCAGCATGATAGCCAGAGCCAGCCAGAAGGTCTGCATAGAGAGATTCTTCTCAATCAGTCCCATAACGACTAGGCCGATTGCTGGAATACGCAGAGCGATGATAAAAGACTTGATGATGCCCAGATAAATGGATTGATAAAATTTCCTACGGTCCTCTGCCGTACAGAAATCAAAGAATTTCTTCAGTATATTAAGCATGAATCAGCCCTCCTTCCATCTCACTATTATCCCTAGTAGCAATATGGGCCTGCCACATAGAAGCATAAAGCGGACTGGTTGCCAGCAATTCTTCATGTCGTCCTCTAGCTTCAATCCGACCATCCTTGACCAGGACTATTTGGTCTGCACTCATAATCGTAGACAGCCTGTGGGCAATGACAATCAAGGTCCGTCCTTCAATCAGACGAGCTAGACTGGACTGAATCCGTGCTTCATTTTCCGGATCTGTATAAGCAGTCGCTTCATCCAAGATAAGAATCGGCGCATCCTTGAGCATGGCACGGGCGATAGCAATCCGCTGACGCTCCCCACCAGATAGATGACCGCCGCCAGAGCCTACTTGAGTTTCAAAGCCGTCTTCTAAGTTCATGATAAAGTCATAACAGCCGCAGCGACGGGCAATTTCGATGACCTCTTCATCAGAAGCTGCTGGATTTCCCATCCGGATATTTTCCATAATAGTCTCATCAAAGAGATAGTTATCCTGGGTCACGTAAGCAATCTGCCGACTGTAATAATCTAGCGGAAGCTGGCGAATATCCAAGCCACCATAGGTAATCTGACCAGAACTGACATCCCAGAAAGAAGCCAGAAGCTTAGCAATTGTAGACTTACCTGAGCCTGATGGACCGACTAAAGCATTTATACTGCCAGCCTTAATATCTAGCGAAATACCATGGAGTACTTCCTCTTCATCTGTATAGCCAAAGCTGACATCTGTCATGACCAGATCCCTTCCTTTTGGAAGTTCTCGCAGCTCCTGAGGCCTTTTCAAATCAGGCTTTTCCAAAATATCAATGACTTGGCCAAAAATAGTCCCGATTTTCCGTAAATCGTCCATATAGCTAGCCACTAAAATCAGAGGAGTCAGAAGACTGAGCGAAAGAATAATCATCAGAATGAAATTGCCCGCAGTCAAGCTACCTTGCAGATAGAAATAACAGCCAGCCGGCAGCAGAAAGAGCAAGCCTGATGGCAGAAAAGCAGTCACAATGCCCATCTCCAGATTGAACTTGCGCATCCACTCAATAAAGCAGTCTGCTCCTTCTCTAGCAGCCGTGACAAACTTATCGTAAGAAAATTTTTCCTTGCCAAAAACCTTGATGACTTCAATCCCATTGATGTATTCCACCGCTGTATCATTGAGTTTTTTGGTCTTGACCAGAGTATTTTGATAGTCTGCTTCGCTATTGACAGCCATCCGAACATAGGCCAGCACAACGATGGGAATAGTCAGGAGAGACAGCAAGGTCAGCCGCCAATCAATGACTAGCATGGCAATGAGAACAATAATCGGACCAAAAATCCCAGCGGTAAACTCTGGAATCAGGTGAGCCAAGGTCGTTTCGGTCGCATCCACCCGCTCAACGATAATGTTTTTATAACTGCCTGATGACTGACTAAGCACTGTACCTAGAGGCAGCCTAGCTAGCTTGTCTGTCAGGCGGCGCCGCATTTCCGCTAAAATCTTAAAAGTAGCCGTATGCGACAGCATGGTGGAAATACCATGGAATCCCCAGTAGCCAATCCAGGCCAGACCTGCCCAAGCTGACTGCTGCAGGTAAAAATCCCAGTTTTTATTGCCCGCCAAGAGCTGATTAATCATCCCGCCAATAAAGAAATAAGGCAGAAATCCTGAAATCACAGAAGCAAAGGCAAAGATCAGACTGAGCACAAAATATATCTTATGAAGGGAAACAAAGTCCCAGATCCAAGCAAGAACAGATTTTTTCTTCATAGAATTTCCTTCTTTCTATCAAAAACCGAGCCAACCTCCCCAGTCAAACAAGTCCATGATGGAATGACAAAATTCCAGCGCCTGCTCTTGGGGCCAGTCTTGAGCCAAGGGCTCAAATACAGCTGTGTAATAAGCTGTCATGCACGATCGCAGAAACTCGTGTTTGACCAGATGATTGATCTTCCCCTCTTTGTAAGCCAGCTCCAAATAGCGATAAGTCTCGTCTGCTGCCAAATGAGGCAGACGCATCCTGAAGTCCGCTTGCGAAGAACCCTGAGATTTAAAGAGCAAGAGCTGCATAATATCCTTATGCTCATAGAGAATCCCCATCAGGGACTGGAGATCCTCCAAGCGATGGGCCCACATATCAGACAGGTGTCCCTCTTCTAGGAAAGCATAGTCACGTCGCTTCTGCTCTTGTCCATACTGGTCTAAGGCTGTCAGAGTAGGCTCAAGCAGAGCACTAAAGAGACTGTCCTTACCCTCATAGCGCTTATAAAGAGCCCCAGTCGTCAAGCCAGCCGCGCGACAAATTCTCCGCAGTGAAGCATTCTGATAGCCATAAGCTAAGAACTCACTCCTCGCGCTTTCCAAGATTTTTTCGTTTAACTCATCTGTTTCTTTTTTCATAGTTTCAATTCGATAACACTGTTATCACCTTTCTTCTTTTATTATAAATTCTGACAATTTAACTGTCAAGGAAAAACAAAAAAGACCGATAAATATTTTCATCGGTCTGGTTCTATTCCTTTTCCTCTTGTAAACATAACAAAAGGAGCTTATTAACAAACTCCTATAGAATTTTACTTTTTATTGGGTGCATAAATCATGCCAGTACAGTCGAAATCTTCCTGTCGGCGAAAGCCGAGCTCTTGATAAAAAGTTAGATTTTTATCTGACTGCTCCGTTGCCAGCTGGATTTGGTAAACATCCTTAAATCTTTCCAACGTCTGCTGAAGAAGGCTTCGGCCAATCCCCTGACGCTGGTAGAGTGGATACACCAGTAAATCCTGAATAAAGACAATGGTAAGCCCATCTCTGACCACTCGGATCAAACCAACCAACTCTTCATCATCATAGGCCGCCATCACAAACAAGGACTGATGGAAAGCCTGCTCTAACTGCTGAGGACGATTAGTATAATTGCTCCAATTAACCGAAGCATAGAGATCTAGTACTGCTGCAAAATCCAGCTGAGGATTTGTTTTATAATGAATCATAGTCCTCTCCTTGTTTTTTCTCTGTTTGATTGCCGAAACCTTCTAAAACTTTATCGAACTTGAGTCAGCACTCCGTCTTGCATCTCATAAACCTTGTCAACCTCGTCCAGCAAGCGGGTATCATGAGTAATCATAACCACACTCTTATGGAATTTCTGGGTCACCTCTTTGAGCAGATGGACCACGCGCTTAGCCCGCTCTGTATCCAGACTAGCTGTCGGCTCATCAGCCAAGATAATATCAGGGCTATTGTAAAGTGCTCGGGCGATAGCAGCTCTCTGCCGTTCTCCGCCGGACAATTCTTTCGGATACTGCTTGAGAGTTCCTTTTAAATCTAGCAACTCAATCAGACTGTCTAAATCTGTTCTCTCCTTTTTAGATAAGCGGTCAATCAGCTGGAACTGGTCTTCGATTTTCAAAAAAGGAATGAGATTGGAAGCCTGCAAAATAAAGCCGAAATCATTGAAACGCAGAGCAGCTCGTTCCTTTTCCTTGAGCTGGGAGGTATCTTTCCCATGCAGGAGAATCTGTCCTTTTGAGGGAGTTTGCAAATGCCCCAGCAAGGTCAGAAAGGTTGTTTTACCCGAGCCTGACGGCCCAATAATAGCTACAAACTGCCCCGCTTCCAGTTGGAAATCAGTTGGTTTCAGGGCTTGAACCAGCGTATGCCCCTGACCATATTCTTTTGTAACCCCTTTTAGCTCTATGATTGACATTTACTCACCTCCAATCGCTGTGATAGGGTCAATTTTCAGAACCCGATGAATGGACAAAAGTCCGCCAGCCAGTGACATGAAAATAATGAGGACAATCAATCCAGCATAAGCTCGCCAGTCACTATAAAAAGGCATAGAAGCTGGCAAGACTAGCTGGGTTCCCAAAAGAGCCAAGACAGCTAAGCTGATTCCCAGAGTGGACAGGATGAAAATCTGCCAAAAAATAGAAGCAATAATCTTCCCACTGGCAATCCCTTGGGCGCGCATAATACCGTAAAGATGCGTCTTTTGGATGGTAATGATGTACATGAAAATTCCCAATACCAAAAATGTAATCAGAACCATGGCCCCAATCATAAAGGAAAAAGTCAGTACCTGAGGCTGATAACCAGGGATATTTTCTATAAAATCACTCATAGAGAGCTGACTAACTCCAGCTTCTTCAATCTTCTGAGCATCCTTGACCACAAGTGCGCTGATATTCTTAACCTGACTTGAGCCGTACTTTAATTCCCTGAAATCATCTAGATCCATAAAAATTACAGGTTGCGTAAAGAAGCTATTATCCTCTGTGAAACCAACAACCTGATAGAGGCGCTCACTGCCATTTAGCTGAAGCTGGTCGCCTAGTTTCACACCTTTTTGCTGGAGACGCTTATCCGCAATAACTTCATAAGCATTCTCAGCAGGACGTCCCTCAATAATGTCAGGCGCCAGAAAACTATCCCAAGAGAGACCAAAAACCTGAGCATTGAGTTTATCAGTCCCATCTTCATAATTGGCCACTGCTGACGTTTGTCCCAAAGCAGCGATTGAGTCCCCTTGAAGCAGGCGGCTGTATTCCTCTTCCTTGAGAGTCGAAGCTATTAGATTCTTATTGGCGTACTCCGACAAGACGATCGACTCAGCCTGCCATTGGTCCAAAGCCAAGCGATTGAGCCTAGCCAAACCGACGGAAAGACTAGATAAAAAGAAAACCATATAGGTAATGAGAAAGACCACAGCAACCACTAAACGATAGCGTCCGCGACTGTAGACAATCTCTTTAAAAGCTAAAAACAAAGCTGTCCTCCTTTGAGATATTCGAGACTATTATACCATAAAGAAGCAAACTGGAAAAACTATCCTGTCAATCCCCCTCCATATGCTCTCTGACAAAGCCCACCAGACCGACAGCGGTCACCCTAGCATGAAAATCACTCATTTGCTGAGCCTTATAGCGAGGATGAGCCAGCCAGTAAGTCAGGGTTCCCATAAAGGACGCGGCTTGATGATTCAGGAGCAAGTCCACCTCTACCTCCTCTAAATGTGGATCAGCCAAGGAAATACTCTGCCAGAAAATCTCCCTCAGAGCTTCCTGCAACCGCCTCGAACTAGTTGGACTGCCATTCGGCCCTAAAAGAATGGCTAAGTCTTCCAAGTAAGGCCCAAAAAAATGAAAAAGATTTTGTTTCTCATGGATAAAGTCAGCCACCTTAAAATCCTTTTCTAACTTGAACAAGCAGGCAGAATCTAAAGCCTCTTGATAATAGGTCTGCAAATCACCTAGCAAGCGGTCTTCTATCTTCTTCAGCAGATCATATTTATCCAAATAATGACGATAAAAGGTACTGCGATTCACCTCTGCCAAGTCAATCAGCTGGCGAATACTGATAGCCTCAAAAGTCTGCTCTTTCATCAGCTGCAGCAAGCTAGTCTCTATCTTCTTTTCTGTCTTTCTTCTTTTTTTCTCATACATGCCATTCACCTCAAAATGCAACAGTCTATCTAAAATTGATGCTTGTATGCCATCCAGCTCCCACTATATAATAAATATAAGCAGAAGGCAAGAACAGGAGGATTAAAAGATGAAGATTATGATTAATCAAAAGGAAGTCAGTCAAGAAAGAATTGAGCAATGGCGGAAGCAGAGAACCCTTAAAGCAGCTAAGATGCTTAATCTACAGCTACCTAATACTGACAACACGGAGATTTTAGACCAAGCCCTACTGGAAGCAAAAATGAAGCTGACATACGAAGATCTAATCCAGCAAATCGGAACAAAACTCAAATGGAGCCAATATTTAATGAAATGGGCGGCCAAATGGTCCAAGAAACCTAGAAAAAAAGCAATCATCACGATTTTTGAAAGTGGACTGACTGCTGCTTCTTTCAGTATAATGCTAGAAAAGTTGATGTTAGAAAAGACAAATGTTCATAAACGAGTCAATCTTGGTGCCTGTCCAGACCATTATGCCTTGCAGCCGCACGGGGACAAACTTGAAGTCATTGAGACTGCAGGAAACAGCCCTCTGCCGACACAGTTTTTCCTTGACCTTGGTGGTGAAGCTGAGACAGAGGAGCCTCGTGATGCGTCTTATCCCTTCCAAACTGTCGGTACCGCCAGTCTAGCGAATGGTTGCAATATTGGTGGTATTCGCCATCAGTTTCGCGACACAGAAAAATGCCTAGAAGCCCGATTTTGCGTCGAATTCCCCAGCCTTTGTCCAGACAGCCTTATCAAAGAACACCAGCTCCACCTGGCTGCCGAATGGTCAAGATGGATAACTTGGTGCAAAGAGCATAAAGAATGAATTTCCTTTCATGAAAAGAACTACCAAGCCATGCAAAAACAGCCCACTGCCATCTTAAAGAGACCGCAGCAAGGCTGTTTTCTTCCTTACCTAATCAAAGACAATCATGGACTTAATGGTCTTGCGCTCATCCATGTCTTTATAAGCTTGATCAATATCTTCCAGTTTGTAGCTTGAAGTAAATACGCAACCTGGATTAATATCACCGTCAAGAACTGCCTTGAGCAAGATTTGCTTGTCATAAGTCGTCACAGAGGCTGCTCCACCTGCCACTGTAATATTTTGAGCAAAGGTAGAACCGAGAGCTCGATTATTATAGTGAGGCACACCGACAAAGCCCAAGCGACCACCGTTGTGAAGAACTCCCAGAGCTTGATCAACAGCTGCTTCTGTCCCGACACATTCCAGAGCTGCATCTGCACCACCACCAAGGATTTCACGGACTTTGGCAATTCCTTCTTCGCCACGTTCTGCCACAACAGCTGTCGCACCGGATTCCAAGGCCATCTTTTGTCGATCTTCGTGACGACTCATAAGAACGATTTGGGAAGCACCACGCATTTTAGCAGCAATAACAGCGCATTGTCCAACAGCTCCGTCACCAATCACGACCACCTTATCACCAGGCTTGACGTCTGCCACACGCGCGGCATGGTAACCTGTCGGCATGACATCTGCCAGTGTCAAGAGTGATTTGAGCATACCTTCTGTATAATCAGAGGGCTGGCCCGGAATTTTGATTAGAGCCCAGTTAGCAAATTCGAAGCGCATATATTCTGCCTGCACCCCATTTGACCAGTTATTCCCAATATGAGAATCACAGGTACCGTCAAATCCTGCCCGGCAGGCATCACATTGCCCGCATCCATGAGTGAAAGGTGCAATGACAAAATCTCCCGGTTTGACCGTTGTAATAGCCTCTCCGATTTCTTCGACAATTCCAATCGCTTCGTGCCCACTATTTTGATGGCCTGCTTCAATATCTGGACTGCGGTAGCGCCATAGGTCAGAGCCACAGACACAGGTCCGAACAATCCGAATAATGGCATCATCTGCCTCAATAATTTGCGGACGATCAATCTCAGTCAGTCCAACTTGACCTGCTTTTGAATAAACTGCCAATTTCATCGTTTCTTCTCCTTTGATATCTTTATAGTAACTATTATACAACTTAGGGCACCCCATAAGTCAAATTTTGGGTATCATTTACGATAAAATTCTTATAAAAAAGGAAACTCCTTTCTCAGAGTTTCCTAGTTTGATTTCCTCACTGCTCATCCTGTTGTCCTGAGCAGAATGAGAAGCGTATTACTGCTTGGTAAATGTCAGAGTGTCTGGATCATCATCCAATTCGTCCACAATCAGCTGATTGCCATTTTGGCGGTAACTTTTGACATCATCACCGACAATCAGTCTTTGATTAGCACTATCTACTTGTACCTGCTTGAATTCCTTGCTGCCATCAACCTCGGTCTCAGTCCAGGTACCAGTCGTACCATTGATTTCTAGGACATGCTGGTCACCATCATGATCGGTTGCTTGGTAGCGCCCGTCTAGATTAGTAGCTTGCCCTGCATTTGATGATGACGAAGGCTGATTAGAGGAAGATGCAGCTGATGATTGCGAAGTCTGATTTTGTGCAGATTGTGATGTTTGGCCTTGTGTATTCTGTGATGAACTAGTATTCCCTCCTTGGTTAGTATTGCCTGAGCAGGCAGCTAATAGGACTGCTGCTGTCAGAGATAGAATTCCGATAAAGGCTTTTTTTGTAATAGTCATATCGCTTTCTCCTTTTTCTACATTTGTAGTTTATACTTATATTCTACACTTGTCTGTTTCATTTGTCAAGAAAAAGCAGTTTTTATTATAAGGAAAATACATCTAAAGGAAATGACTCACTCTGATTGACATTTGCTATTCAGACGCTGCTTGTTCTGTTAGTCTTTCCAAGCTCTCTTGACAAAATAGTTCCCTGTCGTATAATGATTCTTAAAAAGATAAAAGGAGAAGATCATGCCAATCAGAAAAGCCCAAGTCAGCGATATTCCTGCACTCCAAGGACTCCTTCAGCAAATCCTGTTTGTCCACCATCAGGCTCGTCCGGACATTTTCAAGGCCGAGGGCAGCAAGTTTAGCAATGAAGAATTAGAGAAGATTCTGGGTCAAGAATCCACCCCTATTTTTGTCTTTGAAAATGAAGCTGGAGGAATCCTCGGTCATCTCTTTTGCTCCATCAAGGAACCTGTCAGTCCTGTACTCAATCCCATCAAGACACTTTTTATCGAAGACTTATGTGTAGATGAGAAAGCCAGAGGACAAAAGGTTGGTGAGCAACTTTACCGCTTTGCGGAAGACTATGCTCGGAAAATCGGATGCTATATTCTTACTCTCAATGCTTGGAACGACAATGTCGGAGCCCTACGTTTCTATGAGCGGTTAGGGCTTCAGCCTCAGGAAACAGTGATGGAGAAGATACTTTGATTTGAAATAACAGTTTCTAAAAGCGCTAGCAATAGTTTTCGGCTATACCCTACCAGTATAATTAACTATTTTATTTGCCGAGGGATTTTCGATACAATAGACCATAATCCCTAATGAAAGTGAGAAATCTTATGACAAAATCAAAATTTCAACTGGTTGGATCACTTCTGCGCCCAGAAAATCTGCGCCAGTATAAGACAGAAATTGAGCACCGCGATGATATTCAATACCCATTCTACGACAGCTTCCCAGGCTACCATGAGACGGAGACAGCTGACATCAAGGAGATTATCGCTGAGCAAAAGGCTAAGGGAATTGACATCCTGACGGACGGAGAATACTCCAAGTCTATGTGGCATCTGGACTTTGTCTGGGGACTTAAGGGAATCGAGCGCTACATTGCTGACCACGGTTATACCTTCAAGGACCACGACGGTGGGCAATACGAGACCCGCAAGGACATTGGTATCCGCATCACAGCACCACTCTCTGGAAAAAATCATCACTTTATCGAGATTTATAAGCTAGTCAAGGAAGAGGCTGCTGGTGAAGATACCAAGCTGACTGTCTGGGGGCCTGCCCATGCTTATACTGAGTTAGCTGTCTTTGACCGCTTGGCGGGACCAGGACAAGTTTATGAGACCAATGAAGATTTGAAAAAAGGCTTAATTCAGGCCTACAAGGAATTTTTGGACGACTATAAGGCTGCTGGCGGACATATTATCCAGTTTGACGACTGCCTCTGGGAACTCTTTGATGAGTCCAATCCTGCTAGCTTCTTTGCGGAGGAGAATGCCAGTCTGGCTGACCTGGCAGACGAGTTTGTCGCTATTAATAACGAAGTCGTAGACTACGCTCATGAGCTAGGACTGACTGTCTGGACCCACAACTGCCGTGGCAACTACGAAAGCCGTTCTGCTGCTGAAGGAACCTACGAAGCTATCGCGGAAAAATTCCTGTGCGACCAACATTATGATCGCTACTTCCTAGAGTGGGACAGCGATGTAGCTGGTGATGTATCAGCTCTAGCAGCTTTGAAGGACAAGAATGCGGAAGTCGTTTTAGGACTGCTCTCCAGTAAGACGACAGGCTTGGATGACGAAAAACGCGTCCTAGACCTGCTCGAGAAAGCAGCAACCGTTTTACCGAAAGAGCGTCTCCTGCTCTCCCACCAATGCGGCTTTGCCTCTTGTGACTCTGGAAACGAACTCACCATTGAGCAACAATGGGCCAAAATTAAACAAGGCCAAGAAATCGCCCAAAAATTCTGGGGATAATAAGCAAAAAAAGCGGTCACACCGCTTTTTTCTATGATTTTAAAATCAATTTGGGGCTGAATTAGATTTCTTTGATGAACTCCAGTTTCATCTGCATCTGTTCAACATATTAAATCTTGGAGTATTAGGAAAGTTCAATTCGCTTGAGCCAATTTTCAACCAAGGCCGTAAAGAGAGCCTCTTGATCTATCTGTGCATTGTGGCCAGCAAGATCCATTACAGCATGAGTTGCCCTTGGATAATAGTGAGACAGCTGGGCTAACTGCTGGAAGCCCACGACTTGGTCCTGCTTTCCTGCTATAAAAAGACTGGGCTTGTCATAGCTCTTTTCCTGTATCTCTTGATCCACTTCAAACGAAAAAGCATAGTTTTCTTGCAGCTTTTGGACAAAGGGAGCATTCATCATCTGAAGCCCTGCTAGGATTTCTTTTGCAAACCGTCGATAAGTTTCTTTAGTCTGTAAAATCGCTAAATCAACGAAATCTTCGCTTTTGCCTGCTGTATCAAAACCTACCTCTCTAATTAGCAGGCTGTCTTTTGGCAGAATTCTTTCTTGCGGATTGGGTACAACTACTGGACAAATAAGCAGCAAACCATCAATCTCTGACCTTTTCTTAGCCAAAATTCCTCTAGCAAGATAGCCACCATAAGACTCTCCAGCTAAGAGAAAGCTGTGTCCGCCGATTACAGTCTCTATAAAGTTCAATAGCATCTCTAAAATCGCATCCGAACTTGCAAAAGCAGGATTGGCATCAGACCTACCCATGCCAGGTAAATCTAAATAAATCCTTTTATAGTCAGCATGTTTCTCAAAAATAGGTTCCAAACATCCTTCCATCAATTCAGATGAACAGCCCAAACCATGAATTGCCAAGACTGGCTTTCCTTGACCAATCACTTTATAGTATAATTTATTTTCCTGATAAGTAAAAAACATTTTTTCTCCAATCATACCTTAAAGACGCGTTTTGCTCAAGGTGGATCTTTTATCGAAACTAGTCAAAATAATATTGTTTATGAGCCTAACAAATTATTCTTATCATATACACCCCTCAAAGCTACTAGACGAGCAAGCTTATTCTTTCCCCTTGATTTCAGAGCTTCATGCCTCATCCCCAAATATCAAGGTCGACTGCTGCAGATAAGGATTGGGATACTTGACTAGCAGGTCCCTTACAGCTCTTACCAAGTCTTTTTGCTCAGCCTGACCTGATTGGTAACGAAGCAAAAGATGCATAAAATCTTCTTTTTCAGCTGAGTTGGCTTTCTTCTTAAAATAGCCCCATATATGCTGAAAGGCATTGCTGACCTGACCGCGGTTTTCAGGCAGGGCTACCGCCTGGTCAATCAAGCCTTGAACATGTGCCGCTTCCACCGAGTCACTTTTCAGGTATTGGCGGATTTCCAGATAGACCTTACTGGAATGACTGAGAACCAGATACTTATTTCTAGCCCAAAGAGTCTGACATTGGGATATTTGGTTTGAATTTTCCATGATTACTTTTCCTACTGATTTTTAATTTCGAATACTTCTCGTTTCGTCTACATCATTGTTCGCATCCCAGTGATAAGTTTGCCAAGATAGAAAGCAAATCAACTATGATTGGAATAAGATTTCGAAGAGTATGAATCAAAATCCCCAATCACATGACTGGGGAATAGTTCATTAACGTACCTCTGCTCCGAGTTTTTCGGTCAGGGATTTTTCGATTTTTTCCATGTATTTAGACACTTCCTCGTCAGTCAGGCTGGCTTCTGGATTTTGGAAAGTCAGGCTGTAGGCCATGGATTTGAGGCCGACACCCAGCTTGTCCCCAGAGAAGATATCAAAGAGCTTAATATCTGTCAAGCGCTTAACACCAGCTGCTTGGATTGCATCAAGGACCTCTTGGTGAGTGATTTCTGCCTTGAGCAAAAGGGCCACATCACGGCTGACAGCTGGGAATTTAGTGATTTCTGTAAATGGCTGGGCTGGCTGGAGCTGCTCTTCGATAGCAGACAGGTTGAGCTCGGCCACATAAGTCTCAGGAATATCGTAAGCCTTGGCTGTCGCAGGATGGACTTGCCCGACAAAGCCGACAGGCTGGCCATTGATAGAGATTAAAGCAGTCCGACCAGGATGCAAACTCTTAATCTGGTTGCTAGCCGCGTATTCAGCTGTTAAGCCCAACTTAGCAAAGAGTGCTTCCACTACACCCTTAGAATAGAAGAAATCAACTGCTACTGGTTTGGTCTGGAAGTCTTTTTCATTAACCAGACCTGTCAAAGCAAAGGCAAAGCTATTGATTTCATTTGGCAGATCTTCCTTAGGATTGCCGGTCTGCTCAAAGACTTTTCCAATCTCATAGAGGGCCAGATTCTTATTTTTACGAGCCACATTGTAGGCTAGCGAGTCCAAAATACCAGAAACCATGTTCTGACGAAGAACAGAGCGCTCCACTGTCATCGGCCACATGAGCTCAGTCAAGTTACTAGGATTGAGAGTGAACTCAATCGCCTTTTCTGGCGTCGTCAAAGCATAGGTGATGATTTCTGTCAGTCCAGCTCCCTCTGCTAAGGTCCGTACTTGACGGCGCAGTTGCTGCGTTGCAGTCAATTCACCAGCAGTCCCATCATCTTTTGGCAGACTAGCTGGCAATTTGTCATAGCCGTAAATGCGGGCAATTTCTTCATAGAGATCTGCTTCGATAGAAATATCCCAGCGACGGCGAGGGACACTGACAGTGAACTGTTCAGCACTTCCTGACAAGCCAAAGCCAAGTCTGCGGAAGACATCCACAATATCTGTATAAAGCAAGTCTGTTCCTAAAACTCGGTTGACATCCGCGAGACTAGACACCACTTCTACATCACGAGTATCCAAGTGACCGGCTGATACGATACCAGCCTGAACAGTTGCACCTGCCAAGTCCGCAATCATGCTTGCTGCTGCATCCATCGCCTCATTAACAGTTGCCACATTGATGCCTTTTTCAAAGCGGGAAGATGATTCTGAGCGCAGATTAAGGCGACCGCTAGTCTTGCGGATTGATTTTCCATCAAAAACAGCCGCCTCCAGAACAACACGAGTGGATTTACCGGAAATTTCAGTCGCTGCTCCGCCCATGACACCAGCCAAAGCCACTGGCTTATCTGCCACAGTGATAACTAGGTCGCTAACTTCCAGCTCGCGCTCTTCGCCATCCAGCGTCACCAGCTTTTCACCAGCACGCGCTTCCCGCACAACGATCTGGTCACCCTCAAAAGTATCCAAATCAAAGGCATGCATAGGCTGACCAAAGTAGAGCAGGATATAGTTGGTCACGTCCACTACATTGTTAATCGGACGGATTCCTTCGTTCATGAGGAGATTTTGCAGCCACTGAGGACTTGGGGCAATAGTGACATTTTCCAAGATACGAGCCGCATAGTAAGGGGCTTTCTCGGTTTCAAGAGCCACTGATAGACTGTCAGCTGCTTGCTTTTCATTCTCCACCAGCGGAAAATCTTTGAAATGTACTGACTTGTCATAGATGGCAGCCACTTCATGAGCCACCCCACGCATAGACAGAGCATCAGCTCGGTTTGGTGTGATGGAAAGTTCGATAATCTCATCATCCAAGTCCAGATAAGAGAAGACTTCCTCGCCCGGCACTGCTTCTTCAGGCAGGATTTGAATACCATCCGCAAATTCCTTTGGCACGACAGAATCAGAAATGCCAAGTTCACCGAGAGAGCAGATCATGCCCAGTGACTCCAAGCCCCGGATTTTCCCTTTTTTAATCTTATAATTGTCCGCAATGCGAGCACCTGGCAAAGCCACCATGACCTTGATGCCTGCGCGAACATTTGGAGCACCGCAGACAATCTGACGGTTCTCCTCTTCTCCGACATTGACTTGACAAACATGCAGGTGGGTATCAGGAACATCCTCACACGATACCACCTCACCAACAACAATTTTTGACAGGCCAGCTGCGGGTGATGTCACACCTTCCACTTCAATTCCTGTCGTTGACATTTTCACAGCCAGCTCAGCGCTTGTCACATCAATGTCTACTAACTCTTTTAACCACTTATAACTTACTAGCATATTTAAGATATTAAGACCGGCCAATTGCCAAGGCAATTGGTAAAAGCGACCAAATGTTAGGGACTTGTCCGAAAGCCTGATTTCAGAAACAAATCATCTAAATTTCGAGCTTTTAGGTCGTATCATTTCCTCTCTTTAAATTTTCTTGTTTATTTCAATTTCTTGCGCAGCAGCCAGTCTGTATCTACTGTCTCACCAGTGATATAGTCGTGCTGGCTAAATTTTTCAAAGCCGTATTTAAAGTAAAAATCTTGAGCTCTAAAATTCTTTTCCCAGACGCCTAGCCAGACCCAGTCAAAGCCTCGTTTCTCAGCTTCTTCTAAGGCAAATTCAAACATTTCCTTGCCCAAGCCTTGACCATGATAGGCTTTTAAGACATAGATTCGCTGAACCTCAAAGGCCTGTGGCAGTTCTTGCTCCGTTTGAGCCTTGCCCCAGTTAAACTTGAGAAACCCAGCAATTTTACCGTCTTTGACAACAAAATAAGTCTCTGACTCAGGATCTTCCAGTTCCGTTTCGATGGTCGCAAGTGACAGCTCATTGTCAAAATAATGATCCATATCAGCTTCCTTGATAAAAGGACCAAAGGTTTCTTGATAGGTCGCGACCTCCAACTCCCGCAGGAGGCTCGCTTCTTCTTTTTTGACTCTGACTAGCATACTGCACTCCTTTCTCAGAAAAGCTGCATCTATGAATACAGGTTTCTACTTAAACTGCTGAGAAAAACGAATATCTCCTTGGTAGAAGCCACGAATGTCGTTGATACCGTAGCGAAGCATAGCTACCCGCTCTTGACCAAGACCAAAGGCAAATCCAGAGTATTTCTCTGCATCAATACCGCTCATTTCCAGCACGCGCGGATGCACCATACCAGCTCCCATAATCTCAATCCAGCCGGTCTTCTTACAGACATTACAGCCGGCACCGCCACACTTGAAGCAGGAAACATCCACTTCAACAGATGGTTCAGTGAACGGGAAGTAAGACGGACGCAGACGGATACTGCGATCTTCGCCGAACATCTTCTGTACAATCAGCTGCAGCGTTCCTTGCAGGTTTGCCATGGAAATATTTTCTCCAACCACCAAGCCTTCAATCTGATGGAACTGGTGGGAGTGAGTCGCATCATCGGTATCCCGTCGGAAAACGCGCCCCGGTGAGATCATCTTGAGTGGCCCTTTAGAAAAGTCATGAGCATCCATAGCTCGCGCCTGTACCGGACTGGTGTGAGTTCTGAGCAGAATCTCCTCTGTAATGTAGAAAGTGTCCTGCATATCCCGTGCTGGGTGGTCTTTAGGCAGATTCATCCGCTCAAAGTTGTAATAGTCCTTTTCCACTTCAAAGCCGTCTACAACCTGATAGCCCATCCCGATGAAAATATCTTCGATTTCCTCACTAGTCTGACTAAGAATATGACGATTCCCTACCGGAATTTGACGGCCTGGCAGGGTCACATCCAAGGATTCCTCAGCCAGTTTCAGAGCTACTAATTGTTCTTCCATCTCTTGAGCAGTCTTTTCAAAGGCTGCTGTCAGAATATCACGCGCTTCATTGACATGTTTCCCGATAATCGGCCGCATTTCAGCCGAGATATCTTTCATCCCTTTCAGGACTTCAGTCAGTGAACCTTTTTTACCCAAGACAGCTACACGCAAGTCCTGCAGTTCCTTTTGATTCTCCGCTTTGAGCTGCTTGAGAGAAGCTAGAGTCTCTTCACGCAGGCTTTTTAGTTGTTCTTCAATCGTTTTCGTCATTTTCCCTCCAAAATAAAAAGCGCGCCAATCTCCATAAGCGGAGCGTTGACACGCGGTACCATCCGTTTTTTATCTGGCAAGCCAGACCTTACTTATCAATCCTTGAGTAAGTGAATTCACCTAGCTTTCATCTAGAGAGCTTTCAGTCGCTGGCTCCCCTCCCTGTTAAACTTCCCCTAGGTTACTGGTCTTACGGATTGCTATTTAGTTATATTTCATTGTAACAGATTTCTAAACATTTCGCAAGCTAAGGCAGCTGAATTCTACATTGAACTAAACCTCTACCCTTTCATCCTCTTTTTGAAAATCCAGACAGAAGGGATAAAGAATAGGAAAGCATAGAGCAAAACCCAAAACAGATGAGGCAAAACTAAATTCAAATCCTGTGCCAATGCCAACTGAACAGCCTTTGCTGCATGGGCAAATGGCAAGGCATTGCAAAATGCTTCAAAACTACCTCCTATCATCTCAATCGGAAGCACTGCTCCACTGAGAAAAACCGTGGCATTGACAAGAATAGTTCCAAAACCACTGACTGCATTACTGCTAGAGAAGGCTGAGCCTAAAAGCAAGCCCAACGAAATAAAGAGCAGAGCTACTGGAATCAAAACCAAGAGGGCGTAAAAAGTTCCCAGCTTTAAGGATAAGCCAAAAATCATTGCAGTTGCAAAACTAGCTATGCCCTGTAAAAGAGCCAGAGGCAGAACTGGAATCGAATACCCTAAGATATAATCCACGCTTCTAAGCGGTGTAGATAGCAGCCGCATGAGAAAAGAGCTATTGCGGTCCGTAGCCATTAAACTGCCAACAAAAATAGTTAGCCAGGAAGCACCAAACACCATCATACTTGGGGCAAAATTTTCAATGGAAAATATAGCTGGCATCCCTTTGAGGCTCTGTTTCATAAGGGACAGGGCGATAATCAGAAAGACAGGAAAACCAATTCCCATCAGACTGCTGACATAATCACGCATGATTTCTTTGAAATTGCGCTTTGCAAAAATGAAGGCTCTCATGCTCATTCCCCTCCTTCCGTATAGGACAAAAATGCCTCTTCAAAATCCTTCTTACCGGAAGCTTGGATAATTTCCTCTGCTTTCCCCAAGATCTGTACCATTCCCTTATCCATAATGCAAAGTCGGTCGGCCAAAGCCTCGGCTTCTTCTAGATAATGTGTGGTCAGAATCACTGTAACTTTTCCCTTTAGCTGCTCAATATTCTTCCATAACTCCCTTCTAGCCCGTACATCCAGTCCCAAGGTCGGTTCGTCCAGAAACAAAATCTTGGGCTGACTGATTAGAGCCATTGCAATACTGAGCTTGCGCTGCCAGCCACCTGACAAGGACTTGGCCTGATCATGCTGTCTATCCGTCAGGTCAAATGTCTCCATCAGATGCTCTGTCTTTTGATCCGCTTCTTCCTTAGAAAATCCATATAAACGAGCTATCATCTCCAGATTTTCCTTGACTGTCAGCTTGGGAGCAACAGCTGTTTCCTGAGGCGAAACATTAATCATTTCCTTGACAGCATCTTCCTCCTTGCGAATGCTATAGCCTAGCATTAGGGCATCTCCTGCTGTTGGCTCAACTAGACAGGACAGCATCTTAATCGTTGTTGTCTTTCCCGCACCATTAGAGCCCAGCATAGCAAAGAATTCACCCTCTTCAATTTTTAGATTCAAACCAACAACAACCGTCTTTGAGCCGTATTGCTTGGTCAAATCTTGCATCTCAACTGCATACATAAGGAAATCTCCTTTCATCAGATATGAGGAAATAAAAAACGAAATGTTATTTAAGGATATGAGTTTGACATCTAAATCTAGTCACAACTTACTCATTTAGCTAAAAACTGAGCTATTTTAACTCAATTTCGAAAGAGTTTGGTATAAGTTGTATAACTTCTTATACTTATTATACACCTATTCATTAGTAGTAGCAAATAAAAGCAAAAGAAAAAATCTGCTTAAGCAGATTCCGATTTTATAAATCACTTTTTGAATTCTTATCTCCATTGAAGGTCTGATTAAATAGATCTTCATAGAGCTCGTAACGCTGGATGGCAATGCCTTGCTGGGCATCTGCAAAGAGGACCAGAGCATCCCCAGGTTGAATTTCAAACATATCTCTCACTTCTTTGGGAATGACAATCTGCCCCTTGGGACCAACCTTGACCGATCCCATATAGCGGTTTTTTTGAATATCTTCTTCCATTCTTTCTTGACTAACTCCCTTTCCGCTTCTATCTCTTCGTAAAATCTACTGGAGCAAACTGCACTTCATTTGCTCTTCTCATTCACTTGAGCTAATTCTATTATACAACTGCGAGAAAGGTTTTACAAGAAGAGACTATCAAGAAAAAGAAGCCTGTCAAACAACAGACTTCTTTCTTTTTATTTGATAACCTGGCCAGCTTCTTTGAGGACATCTTCTGGTACAGTAATGCCAAGTTCTTTGGCATTTTTGGTATTGATTACAGATTTACCTGTATCGAAAATATCTACTGCAGTGTCAGCAGGTTTGGCACCTTTAAGAACTTTAGCTGCCATTTTTCCAGTCGCAACACCTAGGTCATACTGGTCTACAACGACAGAGGCAAGGCCTCCTTCTTCTACCATGGCTGTCGCACTTGGATAAATCGGCTTCTTAGCTTCTTTATTGCTGGACACAACTGTCGCAAAAGCTGATGCAATGGTATTGTCAATTGGAATCCATATAGCATCAACCTTGCCAGTCATGACATTCATGGTTGAAGCAATTTCATTGGTTGAAGGAACAGAGTATTCCTCTACCTTGTAGCCTGCCTCTTCAGCTAATTTTTTGAACTCTTCCACTTGAGTTTTAGAGTTGTCTTCGCTGCTAGAGTAGAGCGCACCGATAGTCTTGACATCTGGGGTCAATTTTTTAATCAGCTCTAGCTGTTGCTTAGCTGGATTGCGGTCAGAGACACCAGTAATATTGCCCCCTGGCTTGTCCAGATTTTTCACTAGGTTTGCTCCGACTGGATCTGTGATAGCTCCCATGACAATAGGCTTGTCCTTAGTAGCTGCAGCCAGTCCTTGTGCAGATGGAGTCGCAATCCCAATCAGCACATCATTGTCATTGGAGACCAGCTGCTTGCTCATAGTAGAAACCTTACTCTGATCGCCCTCAGCATTCATAAAGTCAATCTTAATCTTGTCGCCTTTATAGCCTTCCTCAGCCAGACCATCCTGGATCCCTTTGTAAATCAAATCCAGCGAAGGGTGGCTGACATACTGCAGCACGCCTACCTTGACTGTTTGACTGTCACTGTTAGTCTTCGTGGTGTTACCTTTGCTGTTCAAGCTGGAATAGACAATCCCACCGATTGCCAAAACGGCCAAAAGGCCTAAGATAGTTACTAATCGTTTATTTTTCATGTTCTTTCTCCATTTCTATGTTTTATATTTTCTATTAATCCCTAGGGACGCCATCGTTTAAACATAGGCAATTCTCCTTATTTTTTTATAATAAGCAACAAAAAACCTCACACAGGTACTCTGTGTGAGGGCGAAAATCGCGGTGCCACCTCAATTATGGAAAATAGCTAATATTCCCCATGTCTCTATCTTGTCATCAAACAAGCTGCACTGTAAGGTGTGCCCACCGAATTCTTATTGTTTCAAATTCATTTTATCCATTAGCCCAATTTCGTAAAGATTTGCTGCTCATTTCCACCAACCACAAGCTCGCTAAAAACAAATACATCTACTACTTTTCCAATTTCCTATATTTTAAGTTTTTCCTGAAAGGATGTCAAGACCTTTTTGAAAATTTTTATAAAATGTTCAGATTTGACTACTCAAGCAAATTTCCAATTTTTAGCATGGAAATAAGATATTATCTTCAATGCAAAAGCCAAACCGATTAGAAAACTAAAAACGAAGAGACTATTTATGATAAAATCTTGAAAAAAATATTCCTTATTCGAAGCAAACAGTCCTAATAGTTTTCCCACTGACTGCTGATTGATTGGAAAAAGATAAAGTAGTTTTTGAGCAAGTCCTTCTCGAAAAATCTGAGCTAAAAAATAAGGCAACAAATAAAGACTAATAGAAAATGACAAGACAGACAAAGGAGAGTTCAGCAGAGAGGACATCAATAATGTTACTCCCGCTGTAAAAAGAAGCCCTGTAAATTGTAAGCACAAAAACCAAAAGTAAACTTGTAGATGATTCCACTCCAATGGAAAACTGAATAACCCCAAATCTAAGTTAGTCTGAATACTAGAACTCCATCCACTAGTATCATACATACTAGAAAATACAAAATAAGTGACCATTTGGAAAACTATAAATAGTACAATAGTCAAGAGAAAAGCCACTCCAATCTTGGCTTTTATTAGTCTATCGCGTCCATATTTAGTTGTCAGCAATACTTGATTCATATTTTTTGCCTTATCGTCTGAAAAAATCAGAGAACAAACTAAAATGACTAGAACAGAAACTAAAATGGAAACATTTCCCTGAACTTTATATAAATCAAGCCAAGGAGCATAATTACCAATTTTTAGAGGTTTACCAAACTCTTTAAAACCAAGGTCTTTAATGCTGCGTACTTCTATGTCTTCAATCGTCAGCATTTTTCCTTTTTTCACACGCTCCATCTGTTTTTCATAAAGATGACGAGCATCTTTGACGAATACGTTGCTTATCTGTTCTGTAAAGAGATAAAATGGGTGAAAAAGCCAAGGTTCTCCTTTTTCTTTCCAACTTCCATCATCAGAAAGTTCTCTCTCTTGAAATTTTTTGAGATCGTCTGCTATAATCCCTCGAATTTTATCATCTGTAAACTCCCCTCTATAACTCTGTTCAATATCTTTGGAATAGCCATGTGCAACATTATCTCTCGCTGCAAATTGATACTGAGAATAATGATAGCCTATGAAAAAAATACCAGCAAGTAGAAATAAACTTGCAACTAAACTTCCCAAAATCGTTTTGTTCTTTAAAATTTTTTGAAATTCAAATCTAGTAAGTGTCTTCATCCTGCATCTCCTCTCTAAAATAATAGAGATACAAATCTTCTAAAGTTGGGCTAACCAAGGAAGCCTTCGAGATTGGAGCTTGTTCAGAAACAATTCTCATCACGATATGTTGACCATCCTGGCGGCGATTGCTCACAAGAAAAGTCTCTTCTAATTTATTAGCCTCACATTCTGTTACTTCACATTCCCAAACCTTGTCAGATATTTCAGAAACTAATTGATTAACCGTTCCTCTATCTCGTAAACGCCCATTTTTTAAAATCAAAATTTCGTCAGCGATACTTTCGACATCTGATACAATATGGGTCGATAAAAGAATGATTTTTTCCTTTGATAAACTACTTAATAACTTTCGGAATTTAACCCGTTCTTTAGGATCTAGTCCAACTGTTGGCTCATCTAACACAAGGACTTGAGGATCGTTTAAGAGAGCTTGTGCAATTCCTAATCTCTGCTTCATTCCACCAGAAAGTTTTCTAATTTTTTTATTTTTGATAGCAGATAAGCCAACCAACTCTAATAATTCATCGCTTGTTGTAGAAGCATTTTTTCGACTCAACCCTTTTAAAGAGGCAATATAGAGTAGAAAATTTCTAGCAGTAAAGTCTCGATAATATCGAAAATCCTGAGGTAAAAAACCTAAAATATCTCTAAAATTTTCTGCTTGATTAACTATATTCTTTCCGTTAAAGAAAACAGCTCCCTGAGTAGGCTTCATGAGACCACAAATAATCCGAAAAAGCGTCGTCTTTCCTGATCCATTCGAACCTAAAAGTCCGTAAAGTCCTGGTTTTAATGAAATGGAAACATAATCTAATACCAACTTGTTTCCATATTCTTTTTTAATGTTTTTAAGAGTGAGTTCCATTCCACATTCCTCCTGCTGTCAATTTTTTTAATTGTTTAAAGAACAAAAGTGCGAGAATCAAAAGAGACATTAAATAAGTTAGGAACCAATATATAACAGCCATACGATAAGGATTGAATAGATTCAAAGCTACAAATAGAATTGAAAGAGCCATACCCAAAACGAACCATGCACTACGATGATTGCCAGAATTTCTCCAACGAGAGAGAGAATAAAACAAAACAATACAAACAATATTATAGGGGACTAACAAATACAGTAACATACTAAAAAAAGAAAATCTGAAGAGTAAGTTTGTTAATATAGAAAAACTCAGAACAATCAGAAAATCAATGAAGCCAAAAATAAAGAGTTTCACTAATACATGCTGGCGTAAATCGTACTTGAAAGTTTGCTCTAATTCCCACATTCCAGATGTAAAACTTTTAAATAATTCTTCCATAAAGAAAAGTAGAGAGATTATTAGCAATCCTGTCAAATTTTTTATTAGAGTATAAACGAGACCGAGCGGATTGTTTAATATAACTAATAAACTGATTCCTAATACTGCGAACTGAATCAACCAAGTTTTTAAACTAATAAACCGAATAGTAAAAAGAGCGAATTCCAGATAAGAAATCCTCTTTTTCTGACTTTTCAGATGAGCAACACCGAGTAAAAGAATCTCTTTTTTTCTAGATTCATCAACTTCTAATTGATAATTTTTTAAACGTTCAATAACTTTTTTCGTCATAAGTAAATGCCTCTTTATCTAAGAACTTTGATAGTTTTACAAGCCCTTGATGAATTCGGGACTGTGCAGTTGGAACACCTACATCTGTAATCTTTGCTATATCCTTAACCTTTAAATCATGGTAATATCTCAAAATAATAGCCTCTCTTTGCGGATTTGACAACTGATTTAAGGCGTGTTGAATTACCTTATTTTCTTCGTTAACTACTAAATTTCTCATACCATCACTTTCGTGAGAAGATAAAACACTTTCGTTGAATTCAACTTTTTCTATTTCTTTCTTTTTATAATAGTTATTGCAATGATGAACAGCAATTGTGAAGAGATAATTGTAAAATTTCCCTGTAAAACGATAGTTTTTGATATTTTCTATCACTTTAAGAAAAATATCTTGCGTCAAATCTGCTGCTAACTGGACATTACCATAACATCTGCGTACACAGTAAAAATAGATAGAGTGATAATACTTCTCAATCACCCTTTCCCACGCATTTTGGTCTCCATTTTTTATCTTTTGAATTAAAATATAATCTTCAAACATTCTAGCTCCATCTATATTTAAATTCCTTCTCACTACTATATTAACAATTTTTATATAAAAATCATTTAATTTATTTAAAAATTTTTTTCAAAAAATTTAGAAGCTTTTAGCTTGGTTTTTTGTTATAATTTTCTGTAGCAACTTTCAAGGAGAAAAGCATGTCTTTCGACGGATTTTTTTTACACCACATGACAGAGGAGCTGCGCCGCGAATTGCTGGGCGGCCGCATTCAGAAAATTAATCAGCCCTTTGAACAGGAGCTAGTTTTACAGATTCGCAGCAACCGTAAAAGCCACAAGCTGCTCCTATCAGCCCACCCGGTCTTTGGGCGCGTCCAGCTGACAGATACCACTTTTGAAAATCCAGCTGTTCCCAATACCTTTATCATGGTGATGCGCAAATACCTGCAAGGCGCCGTCATTGAATCAATCCAGCAAGTAGAGAATGACCGGATTTTGGAAATCAGTGTCTCCAATAAGAACGAAATCGGCGACAGCGTGGCTGTGACTCTGGTCATCGAAATCATGGGCAAGCATAGCAATATCATTCTCTTGGACAAGGCTAGCGGTAAGATTATTGAAGCCATTAAACACGTCGGATTTTCGCAAAATAGCTATCGAACTATCCTGCCGGGCTCAACCTATGTCGCACCGCCTCAGACAGGCAGCCTCAACCCTTTCACTGTGGGCGACGAAAAGCTCTTTGAAATACTTCATACTGAAGACTTAGAGTCCAAACGCCTGCAGCAGATTTTTCAGGGATTGGGCCGAGATACGGCTACTGAGCTCAGTGGCCGTCTGACAGCTGACAAGCTCAAAACTTTCCGTGCATTTTTTGCCAGTCCGACTCGGCCAAACCTGACCGAAAAATCCTTCTCTGCTCTGCTATTTTCCGACAGCAAGACCCAAATGTCCACGCTATCCGAGCTTTTAGATACTTTCTATAAGGACAAGGCTGAGCGCGATCGGGTCAACCAGCAGGCCAGCGAGCTCATCCGCCGAGTAGAAAATGAGTTGGAAAAGAACCGAAAAAAACTGGTCAAGCAAGAGGAAGAACTTCTAGCAACGGAGAATGCAGAGGAATTCCGTCAAAAAGGGGAGCTCTTAACTACCTTTCTCCATCAGGTACCTAACGATCAGGACCAGGTTGAGTTGGATAATTACTATACAGGTGAGAAGATTATTATCTCGCTTGACAAGGCCCTAACCCCCAACCAAAATGCCCAGCGCTATTTCAAACGTTACCAGAAGCTCAAGGAAGCCGTCAAACATCTGACCAGCTTGATTGAGGAGACTCGGGCTACGATTCTCTACCTAGAGAGCGTGGAAACTGCCCTTGCTCAGGCCAGCCTGACTGAAATTGCAGAAATTCGGGAGGAACTAATCCAGACTGGCTTTATCCGCCGACGCCAAAGAGAGAAAATCCAGAAAAGACAGAAACCGGAGAAATATTTGGCAACAGATGGCCAAACTATTATCCTAGTTGGACGCAATAATCTACAAAATGACGAGCTGACGTTTAAGATGGCCAAGAAGGACGAGCTTTGGTTTCACGCCAAGGATATTCCAGGTAGTCATGTGGTGATTACTGGTAACCTCCAACCTAGCGATGAAGTCAAGACAGACGCTGCCGAGTTAGCAGCCTACTTCTCCAAGGCCAGACTCTCTAATCTGGTCCAAGTAGATATGATTGAGACTAGAAAACTCAACAAACCAACCGGTGGTAAGCCAGGGTTTGTCACCTATACGGGCCAGAAAACCCTGCGCGTCACACCAGACGAAGAGAAAATTAAAAGCATGAAAATGTAGAATTACCCTTTTTAACTATGAAACAGACTTAGGAGCAGGACAGTCATTAGCTAGCTGAAACTTTCTATTCTTTCTATTAATTCCAACAATTTTTTGTTAAAACAAAGTATAAATTTCTAATTATCTTTTTATATTTTCTTAAATGCTCGTAAAGCCTTATTCTATGTGCTTTCGAGTATTTTTACTGTAGGAAGATACTTCACGTTTCTTTGCATATTTCCTCATGTCTTAGCTGTCAGAAGTGGTAAATAAGTAGTAAATTCATTTGTACTACTAAGCAACAAGACGCTCCTGTTGCTTCTCTTTATTCAAGCGTTTCATTTCTGCCATTGCAGAATCGAATGTTGCATGTGCGTAATAGTTCAGCGTCATGGCTATATTAGCATGTCCCATAATGTACTGTAATGCCTTTGGATTCATTCCTGCATTTGCATAGTTGGTACAGAATGTATGTCGCAAACTATGTGGAGTGATGTGTGGCAATTTATCCTCGTTATACTTATTGTATTTCTTAACAAGACCTTTCATCATGCCGTTGTAATCACTTGCCACTTTTGGATAGTTCTTTCTATTAAGAAAGAGGAAATCACTATATCCATCAATCTCAACACGCTTATCATTCTTTCGATTCGCTAACACTCGCTTAAATGCTTGATAGGCTTCTTCAACCATAGGAACTTGACGTTCGCCACTTTTGGTCTTTGGTGTTTCAATGTAGTACCCAATTTCAGTATCTCTCAATAGCTGATGGTCTATATTGACAAGACGATTCTCAAAATCTAAATCTGGAAGTGTCAAACCACCAAACTCTGAAATACGAAGACCTGTTTTTAAGAGTATCAGAATTTCATCATAATTTTTGCTGTAGGTTTTATCAGCTTTTGCAAAGGCTAACAGTTTTTCTTCCTGTTCTTCTGTTAGTACGGTCTTAGGGACAGTATCATCATCAAGAACTGCTTTCAGTTGAAAGTCAAATGGATTCTTCCGAACACAATCATCTTGTATAGCAATATAGAATGAAGCCTTTAAAGAACGTTTGTAGTTATTGATGGTTTGATAAGCATAACCATTTTCACTCATTCTAATAGCCCATTCTTTAGCGTCTGATGGCTTAATACTGTCAATACTTCTTACACCTAACTTGTCTTTCTTCAAAATATCCATAAGATATTTGCGTCCAGTTTCAGTGTTTTTTCTAACCTTTGGTCTTTGAGCGTTCTGTTTTGCGTAAAGCTGGCAGAGTGTCATTTTCTTTCCTACAACATCAATACCATCATGAATGTCTTTCTGTAACTCTGCGATTTTCTCTCTAAGTGAGATACAATCACGCTTTCCTGCTGGTACTCGGTCTGTAGCCACAAGTTTCCACGAGTAAACAAATTGCGGTTCTCCAAATGAATCTATATATTTGTATAAGTATCTTCCGTCTTTTCGTTGGCTCTCTCCAGTCTTTAAGATTCGACCTTTATTGTCACGTCTTTTTTCTGACATGGCATTTGCTCCTTTCCTTTATGGAAAGAGCCTTGATACGACTTAATACTATTTTATCATATACAAGACCCTTTGGCGACGCTAGATTGCGTCCAATGTATCTATAATTTTTTCAAATTGTTTTCGTTTAATCTGAATACGATTGCCATTCATAATCAGCCAATTTGCATTTTTATTTTCCTCTGCCAAGCGTCGTAGCTTGTTTTCGCCAATACGAAAATATTTTGACGCTTCTTCAATGGTTAGGGTATAACGTTCCCAAATAGGAATGTCAGTCTGCTTCATAAAATCCTCCTTTCCAAATCACTTATTTGGATTTCATAAAAGTTGTTTTACCAGCAATCGAACAGCTTTAGCAAAGCTCACGGGAGTTCCACCCCTGCATGGTTCTCATGTAGCCATACTCATTGCCTGCGACGGTTTTATCACGCTCGGACTATTGACTGTATGGGAGTATCATTATCACGATAAGAATGTCGTTGCAGGCAATCCTGCTAAAGATTGCTTCTCAGATCACTAACATGAATCGCTCGCTATCTTTATAAGATAGGTCATGGCGGTTAGTTCCGTTGGCTCTTTTCTTATCGAAACGTATTCGATTACTTTTATTCAGTTTTCAAAGAACAATGGCTCGTTAGCCTATCAAAACACATTGAAAGCTCAATATGCTTTGGTGGAATAACAAACCTCCCTGTTCGGGAAGCGTGGAATGGTTTAGCACGCTTCCACGAAAGGAGAGAGGATATTACTTAATTTCAAATGACAAAATCTTTGTAATCAGTCTGGTTTCCATTCTTCCACGTAAGACTTCATCAACGACCATACTTTGATTGCCATATTCATCTTTCATAAGTCGTAGGGAACGCTTCGTTATGTACCCTCTGTAATGATGTAGAATCTGGTTAATCGCTTCGGTATCGCCATCTGTTGCCTTTACAATGAGAGGAAAGGGAATCATAGGATATTGTGTTTTCATTCTTCAAATTCCTCCATAAACTTTTTAATTAAGGCTAGTCCACTGGTTCTATGCCGATAGACAGTAGAACGGTTCAATTTCAACAGGTCTGCAATTTCTGAATCGCTCATGTCCATAAAGTAAAACAGCAGTAGAATTTCACGTTTCTTGTCTGGCAACTCACGTAATGCTTCACTCAACAAATCATTTTCAACGCCTACTGATAACCCATTGAGTGTAAAAATCTGAAAGTCAGTTGAATAGTTATCTGTTGTCGCAAACTGGCTAACAAGATAATCGCCAACATCCGAAAAGGACACCTCACGCTTTGCAATCCTTGAAAGATAAAGCATATAATTCTTTCGCTCGTCTTCCATAGCACGTTTACAGATATAGTCAAACTGATTTTCTATTGTGGTCTGAAAAGAAGATGGTTTCATGTTTCTCACCCCCTTTCTGTCTAGGAAAGGAAGTGAGCCTTGCTCGTTTATCTCCTTTCACTCTTAGTTCCAATGTGAAAGGGGGATTTGTTGCATTACTGATAAATAAACTTTGTAAAAAAGTTCTGAATAGCCAAAAAAGCATATAAACAGATTTATTTCTCTGTTTACATGCTTCTGTTATTCTATCTATATGATTTATAAAACCACATTGGTGGACGTACTTATCTATTGCAGATAGACGACTTTTTTTGACAAGAACCCAATGTAAGGAAATTTATTGTATATGATGTACTTCATGGCGACGTTGACCTCCAACAAACCGCCATTTGGAAGTAATATACAATATTTTAACAGCGTAAATAGCACTACCATATAACGGTTTTTTTTATTGGCGTTTAGTAGTGCTTTTTATTAAATATAAACCTATAAACCATATAACACGTTTTTCTATACCTGTTTTTAATTCAGTAGGAACAATAAAATGTATAGAGGTGGTCTACTATGCGTAAAAAAGAAGATAAATATGATTTTAGAGCCTTTGGTTTAGCCATTAAAGAAGCTCGATTGATTCATGATTATATCGATCAACCAAAATATTCAAAAGCTTGCGCATCATTGGATGATGGATTCGAAGACGCCTTTCAATATACCGTACAAGGAAATTCCCACAATCGACTAAAGAGTACCAATCTAATTGAACGACTGAATCAAGAAGTACGCAGAAGAGAAAAGATTATTCGCATCTTCCCCAATCAAACATCAGCCAATCGCTTAATTGGAGCCGTTCTTATGGACCTACATGATGAATGGATTTATTCTTCAAGAAAATACATCAATTTTGATAAGTAGAAATGGTAAAAACATTGTATAGCATTTTACACAGGAGTCTGGACTTGACTCACTTCCTTTATTATTTTTCATTTTTTTAAACTATTTAATACTAATGTCTTTTATAATAGCTTTTCATATATTATATAATCAATCTTTATAAGTCCTTTTATAAATTTCTTTTCTACCATTTTCGATAAATTCCTGTTTAATATTTTTAATTCCATAAACAATAGTTTCAATAGGATAATATTCTTCAACTATATCTTGATATTCTTTTGCTTTCTCAATATCTATATTTCCATACATTCTTAATATATCTTCTCCAAAATTTGTTCCTATTTCTTCTTCACTATCTTCAAGTAAGTATATAAAATCACAATATTCATCTATAATTCCAGAATCTCCAAAATCAATTATTCCAGTTAATCTATTATTGCCATCTAACAATAGATGATTACAACTAAAATCATTATGGCATAAACACTTTTTACCCTCAAAAACTGTTGTTGCATTTAGTCTTTCCATAAAACTTTCTATATAATCTTTTTCTATATCAGTTAAATCATTATAAATAGTTTCACGCAACAATATATACTCTTCTAATACATTTTGTTTATTATCAATAGTACATTCACTAATATCTGTATAATCTAAACCGTGCATTTGTCTTAAAAAACTGGCAATATCTCGTTTTAACAAATTTTGTTCTTCTTCTGACATAGTAGAATAAATTTCTGGTGTTAAAAAAGTTCCTTTAATTTCTTTATAACCTAGTATAGATAATTCATCACTAATATACGAATATTCAATATTAGGAATTTTTACATTAGTTTCTAAATTTGTATTTAAAAAATTATATATTGCTTTTTCTTTTGCATAACCTTTTTTCTTATTAGTACTAAATTTTGTTTTAAAAATGTATTCATTATTAACTAAATATGCCACACTATCATAACCACTACCGATTATTTCAATACTATCTACTTTGAAATTATCAAAGTAATGCTCAATTAAATATTTCATTGCCTTAACATTTGTGGCATTATCATCATATCTATATTCCATTAAATAACAATCTTCTTTTTTGCCCTCGTGTAATTCATGTTCTGGCAAATCTTCAATAATTCTAAAACCAGATTTTTGGTATGCCCTTATTGCTCTTGGATTATTTTTATGAGGGTCTAAAATAACTGCATTAGCATTTCTTTCTTTTTTCAAAAATTCAAAAATCAATTTAATATATCTTGTACCAATTCCTTTACTCCAATAATTTGGCTCTCCTATAAATTGATCCATACCATAGACTATCTCATCAGTTTTTGGATAATGATAATCAGTATATAACTCATCATACATTTTATATATTTGTCCATATCCAATAGGAACATTGTTATATTCAATAATTACTCTAAAAACTTCATCTTCCCAAGGCTCTGTATAATGTTTTTTTAATGATTCTAATGTATATTTTTTATCTCTACCACCATAAAATTCTAATACTCTTTCATCAGTTAACCATTTTAACATCAAAGGAAAATCATCATCTATTAAAGTTCTTATACATATTTCATTTTCAACTATATTCATTTATTTATCACCTTTTTCATAATCATATACATATACTATTTCATCTTTATAATCATTTTTACCACCTAATTTTTCATATACATGGCAAGCTCTAGGATTACCTTTATCAGTTATTAAAAACATTTCAGAACAACCAATCTCTTTAGAATATTCAATAATGCTTTGAATCTCTTCGCTTTTCAGTGTAAAATGTACTTGGGTCATGTAAAAGTCCTCCTGGGTATGTTTTTGTCGTTAAAAACATTGTACCGTAAAAGGACTGTTATATGGCCTTTTTACTTTTACACAATTATACGGACTTTATCTATTTAACAAGAAACCATATTTATATAACAACATAAAATACACTAAGTTATTTTATTGAACATATATCGTACTTTATCTATCCGACTATTTGGACGACGGGGCTGGCAAACAGGTTCACCGGTAGTAACATGGTACCCTTTTAACTCTGTTAAACAAACACTACGTCCATTTGTAAAGAAAGTTAAATCACTACGATATTCTTGAATACACCGAGCAGGGATTTCTCCACTAAGAATGACCTCATTATTTTTCAATTGAGTGTCTACGATGTTCGCACAATATTTAGGAGCATCGTTGTATGCTCGTGAAAGATATTCCTGTGGCGCATAAATTTTAAAACTAAGATATGGCTCTAACAATTCTGTTCCAGCTTTTTTTAAGACTTGTTCCAATACAATAGGAGCAAGCATCCGAAAATCTGCTGGGGTACTAACAGGGCTATAGTATAAGCCATACTTAAAACAGATTTTACAGTCCGTCACATTCCAACCATACAATCCTTGTTCACAGCCATAGCGTATCCCCTCCATAACTGCATTTTGAAACGATTGATTTAAGTATCCAAGAGAAACCGAGCTCTCATACTGTACTCCGCTCCCTAATGGAAGCTGTGCTACAGATAGACCAATGGAAGCCCAGAAAGGATTCGGTGGAACTTCGATGTGAATGGTATACTCTGCTTTTTTTAACGGTCTTTCCATATAAATGACTGTAGGCTCTTTTATTTCTATCTCCACATGATACTTTTCTTGCAGCAGAGCACAAGTCACTTCCATTTGTACTTTCCCTAAGAAAGAAAGTATGATTTCATGTGTCGCAGAATCCACATAATATCGCAGAAGCGGGTCACTGTCGGAGATTTCTAAAAGTGCATCAAGTAACATTTCCCTTTGTTGAGGTTTGCTCGGTTCAACAGTCGTTTGCAGCAGAGGGAGGGGATTTTCAATTCTCTCTCTCTGTGGCAATAGCTTTGTATCTCCAAGAACACTATTTAACTTCAAAAACTCATTCTGCAAAATAACAATTTCCCCGGAATAAGCCTTATCGATTTTACATAATTCACCATTTATTGAAGTATACATTTCTGTAATTTTTATTTTTTCCTTTTCCGATATTCTAACCGAATCTCGCAAATGCAGTACGCCACTATAAAGACGTATATATGCAAGACGCTGTCTTTTTTCCGAATACTCAATTTTGAAAACTTTTCCGCAAAGTTCAGACTGACCTCGATGTGTTGATGAATAAAATTTATTCGTAATCACTTCTATAAGGTTATCAATCCCTATATTGTTTTTTGCACTTCCGTGATAAACAGGGAACAGGGAACAATTATGAAATCTTATGCTTTCCTCTTGTTCGAGTTCTAATGCTTCCAATAATTTCCCAGACGTATATTTCTCCAAAAGGTAATCATTTCCTTCTATTACCATATCCCATTGTTCAGATTCGGTAAAGTTCATTACACGCATATTAGGATGCAGTTCTACCTTCTGTTTGATTACAATTTCGGCAGAAAGTTTCTCTTTAATATCCTGATAAACCGTTGATAAATCAATTCCATTTTGGTCAATCTTATTGATAAAAAAGATTGTGGGAATCCCCATTTTCCTAAGTGCATGAAATAATATACGAGTTTGTGCTTGTACGCCATCTTTTGCAGAAATCAGTAGAATTGCCCCATCTAAAACTGATAATGAACGATATACTTCTGCTAAGAAATCCATATGTCCTGGCGTGTCTATGATGTTCACCTTCGTATTTTCCCACTGAAAAGAGGTTATTCCTGTCTGAATTGTAATTCCTCTCTGACGTTCTAAAAGCGTATTATCCGTCCTCGTTGTACCTTTGTCCACGCTTCCTAATTCTGTAATCGCTCCACTGTTATATAATAAGCTTTCTGTTAAGGTAGTTTTTCCTGCATCAACATGAGCTAAAACTCCAATATTAATAATTTTCATGTGATTTTCCTCCATTCAAAAACCCAAAAGGGCATAAAAATCCCAGTGATAAATACTTTTATCACTGGGATTTTTATGCATAACCATAGGCATACAAAGCATACAGATATTCTCCGGATACTTTAGAATCACATGATAAAGGTATTCTTAAACTGGGTACAAAAAACTAAGCCCTCCTAAAAAAGGACATCCAATTATTTGTTCCCACTATCAAATTGACAGTTTATTTAAGAATACCTTGCCGCATATTTATTAACTCCTTTTAAATAGATACTTAAATAATAGCACGTAAGAGCATATTTGTAAAGGAATCTCCAATTTTTTATCAAAGAGAGTACGTGATTACAAAATAGCTGTAATAATGTACCAATATTTGTTATTCTATAATCTTCCAATTACTCCCGTTCTTTTCAAGTACCAAATCAAATTGAGATACCTGCGTTGCTTTGGTCTGCTGGTCGATATACTCCACTGTCAGCGATACCGTGACTTGATTATCCTTACGATTGTGAATAGGATTTACCAGTTCTTGAAAGATGTACTCTTTTCCGATTGGTTTTAATATCCCGTCATTCACATAGTAGGAAAGTTCACTGGCTGTCGCTGTAGGATAGAGCTTGAAGAACGTCGTTAAAAACTCATTGATTTCATTGGTTGTAATGGAATCAACCGTCCCCTCACTTTCAATGGCTTTTGGTTTATAACTTGATTTCTTAGGTATGTTGGTAATGGTCGGATTCTTAACCAGTACCATATTTCCAGAACCATCTACATAGACACTCACTATATAAGCAGAGTGGACGGTCTTTGTATTTTCTCCCTCTGTAATGAGCTGGTCTACACTGTAGGTTACATTAAACTCATTGTCGCCAGTTGGCTCTACCGTCCATATCTGAAATCCTCTTACAGAAGACGATACAGGAATATCTTTGCGTACTGTATCAACATTGAGAGCTTGAAGTTCATCTGTCAGATAGCCTTTTAGACTTTCCATTCGATTATCAATGGACTTATCGGATTGCTCCCATGAATAGTAGACTTTCGCAAAGTTCTCTACAAAATTTTCTACATGATGAGTATCAACGTATTCCTTTTCTATGATAGTTGTTTCGTGAATAGTATGAGTATCTATAGCTGTAAAGTGCTTGAATATCGCAAAGCTGAAACTAAGCCCTAAAAGTACCCACAAGGCAATCACAACCTTTTTATGAGGATTGACCTTATAGACACGAGGTTTCTTTTCCTTTGGTATCTGTTTTTCTTTATTCTGATTTTTTCTAAATTTCATCATTAAATCTTCCTTTCTCATTGTTTGATTCGTCCTGCTCCCACTAAATGCTGTTGCCAGTAGGGGCTTGTTAAGTCGGCATAACCGATTGGGTCGCCTGCATGAAACATACGGTTATTGCCAAGGTATATCCCAACATGAGTAATATAAGAGCCAGCGTTATAGGTAGAATGAAAGAAAACCAAATCGCCAGCTTGTGCTTCCGATAGTGGGATATGCTGGGTCACATCATATTGCTGTTGTGCGGTTCGTGGTAAGTTAATTCCAGCTTTTCCATACGTCCATTGTGTCAGTCCGCTACAATCAAAAGAAGTAGTCGGGGAAGCTCCACCGTAAACGTATCGCCAGCCCTCATATTTCAGTGCTTCGTCCATGATGGCTTGTACCGTATCATCATCAAACTCTGTTGTGACAAGATACTGCGTTACCAGTTGCACATAAAACATATTGCCATAGTTGTATCGCCAGCCCCCATTGATAGGTATGGCTATGGGATTGGGGTAAGACACTTTTTCGCCACCTGAATACTCTTTTGAGAAACTTTGAGCCAGTTCAAAGGTATATTTATTTCCACGATTAGCCACATACCCTAAGAAACCACCACCATAATTGTAGGACTGGATAACCGATTCTAAATCTACACTGAGCCTTTCGCTACTGGCTAATAATTCACTGAAATACTTCACACCTTGCTTAATGGATTCTTCTGTACTCAATGAATTAGGTGGAAGACCGAGGGATTCCGAGGACTGCATAACATCTTCCGCAGTACCGCCCGATTCCACCTGTATAATCGCAAGAAGTATGTTGACATATTCTTCAACGCCATATTCTTTGGCATATTTTTCTACCATAGGCTTATGAGCCAGCACTTCTGCGGAAACATTCACACCTCCATAATGAATATTGGAAATTCCGCTGTCCTGTTCATCTGAAAATAAAATGGCAACAAACAGAAGCAGTGAGAAGACCATCAAGAATAATCCAGAACCACCAATCACTAAAGTTTTCAACTTCATGGTTTCTTACCGACTTTCTTAATGGTGGCGGTTTTGATTGGTGGTCTACTTCTTGTATTTTGTAGTGGTACTCTTTGAACAGTAGACGGACGTTCTTTTGTGATTGGACGTTGTGAAGTTCTATCTGCTGTAGTGGTTGAAGTTGCTGGCTTTTGAACGGTTTTTTCTTGAACGGTATTGCCTTGGCGTTCCACTTTTGGACTTGAAAAATCGGACTTAACTGCTGGACGCTCTTGTTTGGCTTGTTGAGATTCCTTATATGAAGTCTGAATATTAGACTGTTTTGAGGTCTGTTCATCATGATATTGTTCTTGTCTTGTAGTCGGTCTTTCATGAACAGAAGAAGCAGGCTGTTTTTTCTGTTTGACCTGTTCCATTTCAGAGCGACGCTTCGCAATGGTTTTTCGCCTTTGTTCCTGCTGTTCCTTGCGTCCACTGGCTCTGTCCGCTTTGGTTTGAGAAATACTACTGGTTAAATCACGGACATTCTCTTTTACTTTGGATTTTCCTTGATATACTGCATATCTTGCATTGGTCGGCAAATCTTTAACCTGTTCTTTCAAACCACTAGCAGTGTCTACCATTCTGTCTTTGGTATCAGCTACTGTACCGATGGTTTGACCGATACGTTTTCCAAGTGTTGATTTTTCCTTTCCGTCTGGTCGGGAGTGATCTGCTTGTGTCCTTGCAGAACTCCCCGAACCCGACTGTCCTTTTTTACCTGTAACAATGGCAGACCCAGCCCCTAGAGTAGTCATGGAACGTCCAAGTTTCCGCTGTAGACGGTGCATGTGAGCGTGCATAAGCATACGAGGTTTTCTCATCACACGACTTCCCACACTTTGAGAATCGTTACTCTGTAGAGAAAACATACTCATTAAATCGCCCAGCTTGAAGTAGATTCCTGCAAAGGTCACAATCTGTAGAAAAGCAATCAAAAAGAACGGATAACCAGCCGATAAGGTATAGAGCATGGTTGAAATACTAAATGCTGTCGTAATAATCAATGTGATTCCAGCTCGTGTCAAAATGGTATTAAAGAGCTTTGTTATGGCTCGTTTTGACATACCATCAAATGATGGAATCATGCTTAAAATAAAGCTCACAGGCAGAAACATAGCATAGATGATAAAAAGTACCTGCGAGAAAATCATGATTCCTGTTAATAGGAATACAAATATGGAAATCCCAATATTGAAGACAAATAGGAAGAAGACTGTACCTAAACGGTTAATGGTCTTTGTAATGGTTAGATTGGTATTGCTTCTGTCTTCAATTTCTTCCGCAACAATTTTTTCTCTGTCTTCGCCATTGTTGGAATCTGGGCTGGTGGAGAGCAGGCTTTCCACACGGTCAATACCGATACTTTCAATGTCTGAACTGTTGTATTGAAGCAGTAGCCACGGTTGCTGAACCTGTATGGAAAACAGGCTATCTCTGATTAAGTCCACGCTGTCCTTGCCTTGACTATCGGAATGGGGCATGACAATCTTCGTGCCAAGTGATAAACTGGCATTACTGATGTCTGATGAAAAGTCATTGATTTTTTTAATGTAGTCGGGAGCGTAGGCAATAAAGGAAGCCGATAGGATAAACACCAGCACAAAATTCATAATGGCATGAATTGCCTTTGTGGTTTCTCTCTTTATCAGTCCCGTATAGGCAACATAAACCCCAAGAACCAAAATCAAGAGTAAGAGGAATCCAACATAGAAACCCTCTGTTGAAAATCCGTTTGCACTCACACCAGCTAAGGTCTGCATATTCTTACCAATGGAATCTGCTGTAGCGGAAATGAAGTCTAAGGAATAGGCTTCCTGTACTAAGTAACCTGTCGCATTGGAAACATACAAACTGATTGTCCAAATAAAATTGGTAATGGCATATAGTCCATACATGACCTGTTTTCCAATCCCGTCCGACCAGTTCCACGGAAGCCAGCCCCAGCTATTATCCACATAAAAATCCAGTTGATAGTTTTCAAGTGGGTATCGGCTGTATTCATTTGCCACATTGACCGTATCATCTACCAAGCCCGCAGCTTGAACCACCGTTCCCAGCATGGCTAAAAGAAAAATGGCAATCACAAGTGTGAAAGCCACTGTCATTGCCACTTTACCTAGACGTTTCAGCGTCCAGTTTGATTTTATTCTGTTTACTATTGATGGTTTCACATTTACACCTCTTTTCGCACAGGTGGTCTGGTATCAAAGGCATGGAGCAGTTCTTCAAATACAGGGTGGAACTGTATCACACCGACACGACCATATAAATCACTGATAAGGCATTGCCCGTTTTCCAAATCACGCAATCGCTTCTGATTGTTTTCGTCCTCTGGGTCTACACCAAAAAAGGCTAAGGTCTTTTTAATCTCGTTAAGGTCAGTGGAACGAAATGCAAATTTTAAGCCGAGGTTATTTTTCAGTTTTTCATCTAAGAGGTCGTCTGTATTTTGGGTCACGAAATATACCCCAGCGTTCATAGCACGACCAGCCCGAACCAGCTTCATAGATAGTGTTTTTCCTTGTGCTACCTGTAAAAAGCTCCATGCTTCGTCTAAATCTACAATCTTGAAAATGCTTCGGTCTGTATGGATAAAGTCTAAAGCAAAGGTACTAATGACAATCAGCATAGCAACGGATAAAAGCTCCATAGTGGTATATTCCTCAAAGGAAGTTTCCTTGTCGGGAAGTACCAAGTCCGCAACCTGTATAATGTTCAGTTGTTTTTCTAAGCTGATAGACTGCTCCACATAACCATTACTGAATAATAAATGTGCAAAGTCATAGTCTGTAAAACTTTCGATATGGTCGGCTATACTGGTACTTAGTGGCGTATTCTCAACCCGTAATTCCTCAATCACTTTCATCAACCCTCGTACTTCACTATTGGTTACTGCACGAATGGCTTTTCTAAGGATTGGGAAGCGTTCCCCATCACGAGAGGAAATCCCCGTAAGGAATGTCAGAATATCAATAGCCAGTGATTCAGAATCTTTGGGATTTTTCATAATCACATAAGGGTCAAGTAAGCCTTTGTTTTTCTCATCAGAAGTCAGAGTGACGATATTGATTTCATGGGAAATCTCTGGCAAGGTTTCTTTCCATCTGCCACGTTCTGCTTTTGGGTCTACAATCACTGCTTGTGCCCCATAAAGCACCGCATAATAGACGATAAGGTTATTCGCAAAGGATTTACCACCACCCAGCGAACCAACAAAAGCCGACGCTAACGCATTGGTTACTGAACCCTTAACCCCTTGACTGGCAAGAGCAGGTTTCAGATAGACATTGCGTCCAGTATCTAAGCTGTAGCCAACATAAATCCCCTCATTTTCCCCCAGCATTTGAGTAGCACCAAAACCTAAACCAGCGAGGAAATCAGAGGTCACGTATTGAATATAATCATTCATATAACGCTTGCTGGCAGGTAAAAATTCTTCATGTAAGCCGAGCATATCCCCAAATGGTCGTACCAGTTTTACGCTTAAATCGTCATAAAAATCTTTCACTTCATTACAACGACGTTTGAGTTCGTCAAGATCATTTGCTGATACCCTTACCACATAAGACAGCTTGTACATAGATTCCTTGCTTTGGTCTAAATTGGTTTCCAGCTCATTCACACTTTCCAGAGCTTCCGCCACATTGGAGCTGGTTTCATTATCACTTTGCCAAGCGTGGTTATCCAAGTCTTTCAGTTCTTTCTTTTTATTGCGGACAGTAGATAGGGCTTTACGATTCGCTACAATTTCCACATTCATTGACGTATCAATCGGGAATGTAAATTGCTGTTGCTGGTAGTAGAAGATTTCAGAGGACGGGAAGTCCAGTTCTCCGACAATGCTGTTAATGGTAAAGTAAGCTACATAGACGGTTTCATCTTCCTGCTGGATTTTCAAATATCGCTGTTTTTCTTCCACCAAACAGCGAGTAGGCTTAATCAAGTCATAGTATTTAATCAGCGTTTCATTATCCAGCTTTTTCTTTGATAGATGGTACTCATACTCTTCATAGGCAGTGCCTGTCTGTCCGTAAAGGTGTTCAATCAGATAGCCGAAGTCGTCCTTATCTAACCTGCGGATTTTGAAACGACGAGAGATTTTATTTTCTAAGAGCTTTTCCATCTTCTGAAAACGCAGGATTTCATCATTACTCATACTAACAAAATCGCCCATCAGCTTATGGTTCACATCATAGACAAAATCAGACAAAGCATTTTTTGCTTCAACGGTAAGACTTTTCATAGAAAACTCCTGATCGTTGAGAAGCAACTTAAAGCCGATAAAGAAACGGTAGTTCACTTGATTTTCGCCAATCATGGATATTAAAGCGTCTGTCTGTTGGTCGATTTTGTCATAGGCAACCGCTTTGAGCTTGCCAGTGACTTCATTTTTGGAACGCTCTTGTGCAGAACGTATGCTGGATTCTGTACTGATTTGTAAAGCATGAATTTTGCCATCACGATTTTGTGCGATAAGCTGTCTGAAAGAATCATGCACTTGTATTTTCTGTTCTGGACTTAGAAATGAGTAATTGTAAGGAACAAGCTCATAGTAAGCATAACATTCCCCGTCTTTATTCCAGACGAGATTGTTTTCAATGTATTTAATTGGATATGCCATAAAATTCACTCCTAACTGCTGTAATGGCTTCTTGTGGCTGGTTTCTGCCAAGCGTTACTTTTTTTCCTGCATAGGTCAGCTTTGGTCGCAGTGCATAAGCAATGACAGACTTCAAAAATCCATAAGGCTTTTTACCATCAAAAGTTTTTGTAGACATAAACCATGTGAAAGCCACAGGAATCCCAAAGTATTTGAGAAATGCTCCCTCTATCATGGAAAGAGGGGGCAAGTTGCCAAGTATCATCACTGCAAAGAGTGACACGACAAACCATGTCATTTGCGTAAAGGTTATGGGAAACGGAAGTCTAAAATCATTGATAGAATACAGTACCTTTTCCACAGACCAGATACTGGTATAGCTTCGTATTTTCTTCATGTAATCAATCCTTTCATAAAAAATAGGGGTAGCTGATTGAGCCACCCCGTAAAATAGAAAATCTGCCAGTAGTAATGTACCGACAGATTTAATAGACGATTTCAAAAATCCCATGATTGGTTGAGATAAACGTTCCTGAAAGGTCTAAATCCCGACCATAGGCTTGATAATCAATATAGTTTTGAAGACTAGCTGGTACTTCGCCTAAAGCACCCGTTTCTTCAATGTAGTAGCGTGCCACGTCATACATATCATCACAATCGGAATGAATGATAATATCCTCTTGATGTTCGCTTAGTTCTTCAATGCTTGAAAAATGAGTGAGCAGAGCAGATAGCTCCGATTGTAATTCTTCGGGTAATTCCGATACCATTTCCCATAGTCGATTGAGTTCGCCAATGGAAGTGTATTCGTCAACCGTAAAGGGTAACTCGTAGTCATGAATGGCGTATTCCTCATATTCATCATTCAAGCCGATTTTCTCTTTGACTTCCTCAAAGTCAATGGGAAAGGTAAACCACGCACCGACCAATTCGCCCTCATTGTATTTGCCTAAATTCGCAATATAGACTTGCATATCGTCCATATATTCACGTCCTTTCTTTGTAGAGATTCAAAAATCCCTACCGCACTTCGTTTGGTGTACCATTCCTTTGCGGAACATAAGAAAACCACTTATATTCCACAAAAGAACGGTTTTATTTAAGCACCAATAATGCGATTGAATAGCTCTAGTAAAATGTCTTTTACTCCAGCAGCGTTGAAGACTAAGCCAACCGCAATAATCGCAATAATTAAAAAGCCAATCAGTTTGCTAAACTCACGCTTGAAGCCAAGATACAAGCCAATCACAACGATTGCTAAAAGCACCAGTGATTGAGCGTTTGATAGAAACCAGTTATAAAGGTTTTGTCCAAAATTCATAAAAATGTTCTCCTCTCTATATTCAATGAATTTGTATTTGAGTTATTTTTTTGGGGTATACACTTTCTGGTATGGATAGAGATTCCATGCCAGATTTTTTTATACAAAAAAGAGGACATTTGCTGTCCCCTCGTTATACAATCAATTCACCACAAAAATCATGAAAGAAGGTTAAACAAATGTCCCATAATGATTCTATCCTAAATATTCTTGGAATTAAAGATAAAAATATTAAAATTATTTCTGTTGAAGAAGCTGAACACAACAACGATTCTGTTAAAGAGTATATAACGCTAATAACAGCTACTCTTTCTTATCCGATTAATCGTTGTCGTAACTGTGGCTTTCCCACAGTTAATAAGGATGGCTTTCGCAAAACTCATGTACGACTGGCAAGTTTAAATGGGAGAAGATATGAACTAGAGCTTCGTAAACAACGCTATAAATGTAAATCATGCCATACTACTTTTGGTGCTATTACTAATTTAACCAAAGAAAATCAAACCTTATCCAGTGATCTCAAAAATCAAATCATGCTTTTAGCTCGTAAAGGCTTATCTGGTCAGCTTATTGCTGAAATGTGTCACTGCTCTCCTAGCAGTGTTCGTCGAACAATCTTAGAGCGCATGGAACCACACTATCGTGTGGCTAAGTTGCCTAAGCATCTATGTTTTGACGAGTTTCGTTCAATTAAGTCTGTGATGTCCTTTATCTGTTGTGACGCTGAAACCCACCAAATTGTCACAAAGTTACAGGATCGTCTATCACCTACCATTGTTGATTATTTTGAAAGTCGTTATTCAAAAGCCGAACGCGAATGCGTTCAATCAGTTGTAATTGATTTAAATGCTCAATATCAAAGTTTTATCTATCGCCTTTTCCCTAATGCCAATATCATTATTGATCGCTTCCACCTTGTACAATTAGCTGGTCGCGCTTTGGACAATTGTCGTATCTCTATCCTAAAGCAACTTGATAAACAGAGCCAAGAATATAAAATTATGAAGTCACATTGGAAGCTATTCCATAAAAAAGCTGAAGATCTTCACCCTGAAGAAGTAGTTTTTCTTCGCGGCGTTAAACAATATATGACTCGCCAAAATGCTGTTGATCTCATTACTAGTAAATTTTCCAAGTTCGCTGAAGTATACCAAACTTACCAAGATATCACGAAAGCCCTAAACGAGCGCAATAGTGAATTACTAGAGTCAACCATCTTAGACTACCAAAAAACCAATACAGAAATGGATACTGCTATTCAAACCCTTCGTCAAAACAGAAAATATGTCTTAAATAGCGCTAAATTTGAATACTCTAATGGTCCTTTAGAAGGCATCAATCGCAAAATCAAAACCCTAAAACGAACTTGTTATGGTTTTGCCAATCAAAAATTTTTCTTTTTAAGAATCGATTGTATTTTTTCGTAAAAAAATACCCCCTACATTTTCGTAGGAAGTATTTTTAGTCAACCATACCAGTTGACAGATATCCCACTTAGGACATTTTCCTACAAGGGGTCCCGAGCGCTTAGTGGGAATTTGTACCCCTTATCGATACAAATTCCCCGTAGGCGCTAGGGACCTCTTTAGCTTCTTGGAAGCTGTCAGTAGTATATCTAATAATTTATCTCCATTCCCTTTAGTAACGTGTAACTTTCCAAATTTAAAAAAGCGACTCATAGAATTATTTCCTCCCGTTAAATAATAGATAACTATTAAAAATAGACAATACTTGCTCATAAGTAATGGTACTTAAATTGTTTACTTTGGCGTGTTTCATTGCTTGATGAAACTGATTTTTAGTAAACAGTTGACGATATTCTCGATTGACCCATTTTGAAACAAAGTACGTATATAGCTTCCAATATTTATCTGGAACATCTGTGGTATGGCGGGTAAGTTTTATTAAGACACTGTTTACTTTTGGTTTAGGATGAAAGCATTCCGCTGGCAGCTTAAGCAATTGCTGAATCGAGACTTGAGTGTGCAAGAGCAACCCTAGTGTTCGGTGAATATCCAAGGTACGCTTGTAGAATCCTTCTTCAACAATCAGATAGATGTCAGACGCACGGCTTTCAAAAACCACTTTTTTAATAATTTGTGTGCTTAAATGGTAAGGAATATTCCCAACAATTTTATACCTCTGTTTGTTAGGGAATTGAAACTGTAGAATATCTTGGTGAATTAAAGTGACACGAGTATTCAGTTTTAATTTTTCTGACGATAAGTTGAATAGATGACTGTCTAATTCAATAGACGTTACCTGTTTACTTATTTTAGCCAGTTTCGTCGTTAAATGCCCTTTACCTGTTCCAATTTCGTAAACGGTATCGGTTTCTTTTAAATTCAATTGTTTTATTATTTGGTTGAGTACTTTTTCACTCGTTAAAAAGTTTTGAGAATATTTTATATTTTTGTTCATGTAATCTCTCCTGAAGTGATTACATCTATAAACAAATACAGAAGTTAAACGATTTGTTTGTAATTTTAGTTATCTGTTTAAAAAGTCATAAGATTAGTCACTGGTAGGAATTAATCTAACGTATTTATTTATCTGCGTAATCACTGTTTTTAGTCTGTTTCAAAACAGTAGATGTTTTATCTACATTACGCATTTGGAATACCAACATGACGAATCCCTCCTTCTTAATTACAAATTTTTAGCATCTAATTTAACTTCAATTCCTATTATACAAAATTTTAAGATAATGCACTATCAACACACTCTTAAGTTTGCTTCTAAGTCTTATTTCCATAACTTCTTTTACGTTTCCGCCATTCTTTGCTGTTTCGATTTTTATGATATGGTGCAAGTCAGCACGAACACGAACCGTCTTATCTCCCATTATATCTTTTTTTGGATATCTGTCAACTGGTATGGTTGACAGATATCCTTTTTTTGTTGTTATCACGTCCTGTTCTTTTACTGACTGTTGCTTCAAAATCTGCTTGTGTCGGTCTGTCAGTTTCGCATGGTCGAGAATGTCTTTTACAACCTGCGTCTGGTTGATTTCATCAAGTTTAATCGCAACCTTTAAGGTCGGGGCAACTTGATGAGATAGCCAGTTCAGCGTCCTTTGGAAGGAGTAAGGCTCTGGTTTTGTGGTTAGTTTTAATCGTTCACGATTGTTCCCAATAAACCAAGCCCATTCTTCATTCAGTTTCCAATCAGAACGAGGTTTGGAATCGTCTTTATCTACAAAACGGATATACCGATTGATAATTTTAAAGGCGGTATGCTCTGGATTGTCATAGACGAGTAAATCACGGACTGCATAATAGGCACGCTCATTTTTCAATCGAATCTCAAAACGGTTTTTTACTTCTGCGTCTTCAATGGGAATATCATTTTTCTTGTACTGCTCGTAGTCCTTTTCATAGATACAGAAATAAACTTCACTTTGTAATGAACCGATATAGAGGGTGTTTCCCATACATTCCTTTTCCTCTTTGCGTACCAGTTCGCCACTGCGATAGCTTTTAAAACTGCGGAAGACGGAGATACATTCTTCCTGTTGGCACTTTTCAGTGAGTACAGGGATATTCAAAATCCCTGTCTTATCGTTAATGGCAAGGTCAAGGCGTTTCATCACACCGCCAGCCACCAAAACGTCCATAAAGAACTCATACCAGCTTCTTTGTTGTGCCAGAAGATAGCTTTCAAATTGTCTGCACCCACGACCTTTCAATTCCACCAGAACTCCTTTGTCCAGTTCATGGGAGCAAAGGACGAATATGTCGCCTAAAGCATAATGCTCTGAATAAGAATAGAAACCATAGTCCTCATGAAGAAAATAGGACAGTTTCAGTTGTAAGATGTTTTCGACCACCTGCTGTACGTCTGTTGTCGGAAAGCGAATCCTTACATAATCAAACAGCATTTCAAGGGGAGCGTCGGGATTGAAGCGTTCCAGAGCTTCCCAAAGGGACTGCTGTAAATCCTCTGATGGCTTGACTTTTCCTGTTTCAATATCGCTTAGATACTGCCTTGTAATACCAGTCGCAACAGCTAAACGGTTTTGAGATAGTCCATAAGCCAAGCGTTTTTCTTTTAAATGCTGTAACCAAGTTTGTTCATTCAGTAAAAATCCCTCCAATCAAAAAGGCGTATGTCAACTTTTAAAGCCCATTTGACATACGCTGAAATTTTGTAAATCCCTTGTAACCAAAGGATTTTCTAATGTTTTTTTGACTGTTTCCTGTCGATTTGTACCCCCCTGTTAGAAACGGGGGGTTAAGTGCTGGCGTGGCTATTGCCACACCAGCCAGCAAGATCAGTCCACACCTGCGACTTCCGCTTCGCACGTCGCCTGCGTGGACTGTCTGCTGTTGGATAACTTTTTAATTTCCTCCAAGAAATCATATCCTTTTGGTACAAGGGGAGTATAAAACTCTGATATGACACTTGTTCCTACATCAACATAGCCACGACCTTTGATTCGCTTTAAGAAGAAATCCTTTTGTACGTCACTGCCAAACATCATGCCATAGCCCATTTCAGACATACGACCTAAAGCCACTCTGAAATTAAACTGATCACGGATTCCGTCGCCTAAATATTTTGCGTCTGGACGTTGACAAGCCAGTATTAGAAAGAAGCCAGCTTGACGACCTAACATGACAATCTGTTTCAGCTTATTCATAACTGCGGTGTTTTCTTTTGTTCCCAGCATTTCCATGAAAGCGACGTATTCATCAAAGATTAAGAAGTGTGCCGGGAGACCTAAGTAAGCATAATTTTTGCCAGTCTTATAGTTCTTCATCTGCTTCATTTCCTCACTACGTTTCATCATTTCTTCATAGAATGTTTCAATGCAAGAAAGCAAGTCTTCTTTTCTATAGTAGACATTTGCCATCACAGAACCTAAGTCCGCAAGATCAGCATTTTTCGGGTCAAGAATATACAGTTTTGAATCTGTATGAAGCAAGGCTTCAATCAGTGTCAGTATAAAGTAAGTTTTACCGCCACCTGTACCACCAGCAATCAACATATGAGGGAGCTTATCATATTCCCACCATACGTTTTTCATTAAGCGAAGTTTACCATCTTTAGCTTCTACTTCATCAATAGAAATACGACTGGCTATGGTGTCATAGAGCAAAGTATATTCCACATAGGAATCCTTTAACTCTTTATCCGTCAGCTCACAGTACAAGCCACTCTCTAATTTCTTTTCCAAGTGTAAGAGTTGGTCTTGATATTTTCCCAGCGTGATTTCCACCCGTATCTGTATCAAGCCATTTTTAAGTCGATAATACATTTTAGGGAAGTAGGTTATCTTTTCCTTTGTACGACCAGCACTATCTTTAAAGAAACCCTCTGTTTTGACCTGTTCAGATTCATACCACTTGTTTTCAAGTATCATCTTTGCCAGTTTTTGACGGTGGTAAAGTTGTTTAACCGTATCATAGCGAACCCGTTTGAATACAAACGCTACCAGCAAGCAGATAAGAATTGCGACACTGAAACTGATAATTAAATAGGGAATGTCAATCTTATCTGCTTGTGATAGGTTAAAATCCTGCCAGTTGATCTGCTGGATTGTCTTCACATGAAACAGTCCGACAACCAGCAGGAAAACAGGCAGGAGTGACGCTATCGTAAAATGAAAGACTAAATCTTTACCAGATGGGCGAATCCTTTTACCACGCTGTTTCATGCGAAAAAGTCTCCTTTCTACCTAGCGACTATTTGTCTTGTGTCGGTTCTTTCTTTGCTTGTGGTTGAGCTTTGAATGAACTAGAATCCTTTGTCAGCACAATATCGTCTGCCTTGATATACCAGTCAACATCTGCTCCTTGATAGGTGGCAGTAGCAACGGTGTCCGCAATGGGATTGATAAGTTCCACCCGTGCGTTATAATCAAACTCTTTCAAAGGCACGCTGGCAGGAATACTTACTTGAATCATGCGTCCTTGTCCTTTGGATTTTAAGTCATAGGTACGTTCCTTGATTTCATCTGAAACCGACCCGTCTTCATTTTGGATTCTCACTTCACGACGTAGAGCAGAGAATTTCAATTCTCCAAAAGTCGTGTCTTTATCTAATACAATGCCATTTGCTAATCTCATCATTTTTCCTCTCTTTCTTTATTCTTTTATCATGTCGTCAGCATGTAAAAGGTAATTTGTAAAACCACGAGTGCCGATTTTGTAGCCCTCTGCGGTAATACGTGGATTGACTAACTTCACACGTTCCTCAAAGCCGAAATGTTTTTCGCCAGCTTCAGCAGGAAGCACCACCACAATATCATCTGCTCTTTGAACATCAGAATAGAGATTATAGCTTCTTGATAAGACAGTTAGCCGTCCGTTGATTCTTCGCTGAACGACTTTATCCTCGCCAGCAAATTCTAAATTGCCGAATGTTTTTTCCATGTTGGGAATCACAAATTTAAGTTCCATATTTTTACCTATCCTTTCTTTTTTATTGGCTGAATGAATGTTTGATGGTCTTAAAGAGTGGGGAACGACCTTTTGATTCTTGATTTTTTGTTTTCATAAGTTCACTTCCTTTCAAAATCGGGTAAAAAAATAGACACCTCATTTTTTGAAGTGTCTACCTATTAAATATTCAAATTTTATTGGAAGTATCTTTATATCTTCACTTTTCAAGGATAAATCGTCGTATCAAAGCTCATTCATAAGTAGTAAATTAGTAGTAAATTGAGTGGTTTTGACCTTGATAAAGTGTGATAAGTCCAGTTTTTATGCGGATAACTAGATTTTTATGCTATTTTTTATATAAAAAAAAAACAGGTAGAACATAAGTTCTACCTGTTTTTGAGCTTTTCCGAAATTCTTCTAGTTTATTAACGGAATTTCTTCAAGCCTATGTTAGTCTTCAGACTTTTTCTTCCTCTTCTCTAAGCCAAACAGTCCCAAACCTGATACTCCCGCAAGTAAGCTTGCTGCTAAATATGAGGTTTCTTCCGTACCTGTCTTAGGAAGGGCTTTTCCACTCTCACTCTTGGAAAGAGAAGGTAGTGCAGGCGTAATCGTCCGCTCTGGCTGAACAGGATCTTCTGTCACAGTCGGAACATAGATTGCTGAAATCGTCTGACCATTGCGGTCTTTGCGAATCACTGTTACGCCGTCAGCTTGACCGACAAAGCCAGCTTCTGGTACAAAGGTCACAGTGCCATCTGGCGCAATCGTGTAAGTACCTTGGCCTGGAACAACCTTTTCGGTGCTGCCATTCTCGAAAGTTGGCGGAACGGTTGAATCCACGTCTCCTTCAAAGATAGGTTTACCAGTCTGAGGCTGGCCTTTGAGACCCGTGCTGCCGGTATCTTCTGTGGCAGTGCTTCCCAAAACAGTTGGTGTATAGGTAGCCGTCACGGCATTGCCATAAATATCTGAACGCTTCACGACAACTCCACTAGCAGTTCCGACAAAGTCTGCCTCCGGTACGAAAGTCACTGCCCCCAGCATATTGAAACGATAAGTTCCTTCTCCTGGTACAACCATTTCGGTGCTGCCATCCGCAAAGGTAGGTGCTACTGCCTGGTCAATCGCCCCTTCAAAGGTTGGCGTGCCCGTTTGAGCTTGGCCCTTGCGGCCGCTGGACACACTGTCCTGACTGGTTGATGGTGCAACCACGGTCGGAACATAGCGAGCCGTCACTGAGGTGCCATTCTTATCACGGCGGACAAGGGTCACACCAGTACCCTGACCAAGGAAATCTGCTTCTGGAGTGAAAGTAACTGTACCGTCTGGTGTGATGGTATAAGTTCCCTCACCTGGAATAGTCTTTTCCTTGCTTCCGTCGTCGAAGGTTGGCGCAATTGTTTCATCAATTGGCACCAATGGATCACCTGCTTCGAAGACAGGTGTGCCAGTTTGAACATGTCCCTTGATATTTGTAGAGGGAGCATCTTTACCAGTTGGAGTTACCTTGGCGAACTCTGGGCTGTAGGTCGCTGTTACTGGAGTTCCATTCTTGTCCACACGTTTCACAGTGATTGGATCTGGTTTACCTACAAATTGCTTATCTGGGGTGAAGGTCACTGCTCCATCTGGAGTAATGGTGTAGGTTCCCTGACCTGGAATAGTCTTCTTCTTGCTTCCATCTTCGAAGCTTGGCTCAACAGTCTCATCAATTGGAACTAGTGGTTCACCACCCGCAAAAATTGGGGTACCAGTTTGCGCAACACCTTGAGGGCCTGTGCTAGTCGCATTGGTGCTGGTTGGAATCACTTCTTTCACTACCGCTTGGTACTTAACTGTAACAGGGGTACCATTGACATCAGTGCGTGTCAATTCGAGTTCTGGTGTTTCACCCTTGAACTGTTTATCTGGGGTAAAGGTTACCTTGCCATTTGCATCCACTTCGAACTTACCGACATTCGGTACTTCTTTGACAGAAGAACCATTGTCAAATAACGGAGTCGAACCAGCCGGGAATGGAACAGAGTCATGGCCTGGGGTGAAGGTGACTTTTCCTTCTTGAACCTGACCCTGCAGGCCTTCTGTCTTCTCACCAGTTCCTGTAGGAATCACTTTCGTAAACTCTGGACTGTAGGTCGCTATCACTGGTGTGCCGTTCTTATCAATACGTTTCACAGTAATTGGATCTGGTTTACCCACAAATTGCTTTTCTGGACTGAAGGTCACTGCACCATCTGGTGCAATAGTGTATGTTCCCTGACCTGGAATGGTCTTCTTCTTGCTGCCATCTTCGAAGGTTGGCTCCACTGTTTCATCAATCGGAACTAGTGGATCACCGCCCGCAAAGGTTGGAGTGCCAGTTTGAGGAAGACCTTGAGGTCCTGTGCTTGTTGCATTGGTACTGGTTGGCGTTACCTTAGTAAACTCTGGACTGTAAGTCGCTGTCACTGGTGTGCCGTTCTTATCAACACGTTTCACAGTAATTGGATCTGGTTTACCCACAAATTGCTTGTCTGGGGTGAAGGTCACTGCACCATCTGGTGCAATAGTGTATGTTCCCTGACCTGGAATGGTCTTCTTCTTGCTGCCATCTTCGAAAGTTGGCTCTACTGAGCCATCAATTGGAACCAGTGGATCGCCGCCTGCGAAGGTCGGTGTGCCAGTTTGAGGGACACCTTGAGGACCGGTGCTTGTTGCATTGGTGCTGGTTGGAATCACTTCTTTCACTGCTGCTTGATATTTGACGGTTACTGGAGTTCCATTCGCATCAGTCCGAGTCAATTCCAGTTCTGGCGTTTCCCCCTTGAATTGCTTGTCTGGTGTGAAAGTTACCTTACCGTCTGCGCCCACTTCGAACTTACCGACATTTAGCACTTCTTTAACTGCTGAACCATTATCAAACAGTGGAGTTGTGCCCGCTGGGAATGGAACGGAATCATGGCCTGGAGTGAAGATAACATGACCTTCTTGAACCTGACCTTGCAAGCCTTCTGTCTTATCACCAGTACCAGTTGGAGTTACTTTAGTGAACTCTGGGCTGTATGTTGCAGTTACTGGCGTGCCATTCTTATCGACGCGTTTTACAGAGATTGGATTCGGTTTACCTACAAATTGCTTGTCTGGTGTGAAAGTCACTGCGCCATCTGGAGCAATCGTGTATGTTCCTTGACCTGGAATAGTCTTCTCCTTACTTCCATCTCCGAAAGTTGGCTCAACTGTTTCATCAATTGGAACTAGTGGATCACCACCCGCAAAGGTTGGAATGCCAGTTTGAGGGACACCTTGAGGACCTGTGCTAGTCGCATTGGTGCTGATTGGAGTTACCTTGGTAACGGTCGGTGTATAAGTAGCAGTAACTTCAGTACCATTCTTATCCACACGTTTCACAGTGACTGGTGTTGGTGTACCAATATACTGTTTCTCTGGAGTAAAGGTGACAGAACCATCTGAGTTGATAGTGTATTCTCCTACTCCCTGAACAGTCTTCTTAGACTGACCGTCTTCGAAGGTCATTGGAGAATCCATATCAATTGGAACAGCAGAGTCGCCAGGAGTGAAAGTAGGCGTCCCCTTTTGTGGTTGACCTTGAATGCCAGTCGATTCAGCATTGGTGCCAGTTGGGGTTACTTTGGTAACTTCTGGGGTATAAGTAGCAGTTATTTCTGTGCCATTAGCATCGACTCGTTTAACCCTAATAGGTGTCGCCTTGCCAGTGAATTGCTTATCTGGAGTGAAGGTAATGGAACCATCTGAATTAATGGTATAAGTTCCTTGATTAGCCACTACCAAAGTATCAGTCCCATTTTCAAAGGTCATTGGCTTGGTCATATCGATTGGAACTGCTTGGTCACCTGGACTGAAAGTTGGCTTGCCACTTTGCGGTTGACCTTGAAGGCCGGTTGATTCAGCATTGGTGCTGGTAGGCGTTACCCGTATTACCGTTGGCGTATAGGTAGCAGTCACTTCTGTTCCGTTTTTATCTACACGTTTAACAGTAACTGAAGCTGGGGTCCCCACATACTGTTTGTCTGGGGTAAAGGTGATAGTACCATCTGAGTTGATGGTATATTCCCCTACTCCTTGAACCGTCTTCTTAGGTTGACCATCTTCAAATGTCATTGGAGAATCCATATCAATCGGAACAAGTGGATCACCACCTTGGAAGCTTGGGCTACCTGTTTGCGGAACACCCTGAGGACCTGTGCTAGTCGCATCGGTGCCTCTTGGAACCACTTCTTTCACCACTGCTTGGTATTTGACTGTAACAGGGGTGCCGTTGGCATCGATGCGAGTCAGTTCGAGTTCTGGTGTCTCACCTTTAAACTGCTTGTCTGGAGTGAAAGTTACCTTGCCGTCCGCATCCACTTCGAATTTACCAACATTTGGTACTTCCTTCACTGTTGAATTATTATCAAACAGCGGAGTCGAACCAGCAGGGAATGGAACTGAGTCATGGCCAGGTGTGAAGGTAACTTTACCTTCTTGAACTTGACCTTGCAGGCCTTCTGTCTTGTTTCCAACACCAGTTGGCTTTACAGCTGTCACTGTTGCTTGATATTTTGCCTTCGCAAGGGTACCGTTGACATCTGCACGACTGACTTCAATTTCTGGCGTTTTACCTACGAATGTCTTTACCGGTGTAAAGGTAATATTACCATCAATATCCACTTCAAACTTGCCAACATTTTCAATTTCTTTCACATTGGTACCAGTGTCAAAAACTGGAGAATTATCTGCTGAAAAACCAACTTCTGGTCTTCCGGCTTCAAAAGTAATCTTACCATTCTGAACCAATCCTTGTGGACCTTCAGTATGATCGCCAGTTGCGTTTGGAATAACTTCTTCAACAATAGGAGTATATTTAGCTGTCACTTCGGTTCCATTCGCATCTACACGTTTGACCGTGACTGGTGTTGCCTTACCAGTAAATTTCTTCTCCGGCTTAAAGGTAATGGAACCATCTGAATTAATCGTATAAGTTCCTTGATTAGCTACTACCAATGTGTCAGTCCCATTTTCAAAGGTCATTGGCTTGGCCATATCGATTGGGACTGCTTGGTCACCTGGGGTAAAGATCGGCTTGCCGCTTTGTGGTTGTCCTTGCAGGTCTGTTGACTCAGCATTGGTGCTAGTTGGTGTGACCCGTGTTACCGTTGGCGTGTAAGTAGCAGTAACTTCAGTGCCATTCGTATCAACGCGTTTAACAGTCACTGGTGTTGGTGTGCCCACATATTGCTTTTCTGGAGTGAAAGTAATCGAACCATCTGACTCAATGACATAAGTACCGACCTTATCTACCTTCTTAGTTGTTTGATTATCTTCAAAGGTCATTGGTTGGGCTATATCAATCGGCACAGCTTTGTCACCCGCAGTGAAAGTAGGTGTACCTGATTGTGGTAGACCTTGAAGACCAGTGCTAGTCGCATTGATACCTGTAGGAACCACTTCTTTCACCACTGCTTGGTATTTGACTGTAACAGGAGTGCCATTCACATCTGCTCGAATCAATGTCAGCTCAGGAGTGGTTCCCTTAAACTGCTTGTCTGGCGTGAAAGTAACCTTACCATTAGCATCCACTTCAAATTTACCAACGGTTGGAATCTCTTTTACAGTCAAACCATTGTCAAAGAGCGGAGTTGTTTCAGCTGGGAATGGTACAGAGGCATGACCTGGGGTGAAGGTAACATGACCTTCTTGAACCTGACCTTGCAATCCTTCTGTCTTATCACCAGTACCAGTCGGAGTTACCTTGGTAACAGTTGGCGTATAGGTTGCTCTTACTTCTGTGCCATTTTCGTCAACTCGTTTGACCGTCACCGCGGCTGGGGTACCCACATATTTCTTATCTGGAGTAAAGGTAATAGATCCATCTGAATTGATGGTGTATTCTCCCACGCCCGCAACAATCTTCTTAGGTTGATCATTGTCAAAGGTCATTTGCTTGTTGTAGTCAATTGGGACCGCTGGGTCGCCTTCCTTGAAGACCGGCGTTCCTGTTTGTGGCACCCCTTGAGGACCTGATGAAGTAGCAGGTGTGCTGGTTGGTGTGACCTTGGTCACGTTAGGTGTATAGGCAGCAGTCACTTCTGTGCCGTTGGCATCTACGCGTTTAACCGTAACTGGTGTCGCCTTGCCAGTGAATTGCTTAAGCGGCTTGAAGGTAATAGTATCATCTGAATTGATAGTATAAGTTCCTTCATTCGCCACTTCCAAGGTGTCCGTCCCATTTTCAAAAGTCATGGCTTTGCTCATGTCAATTGGGATTTGTTGGTCACCTGCAGTGAAAGTTGGCTTACCACTTTGTGCTTGACCTTGAAGACCAGTTGATTCAGCATTGGTACTTCTTGGCGTTACTTGGGTTACCTTAGGTTGATAACGTGCTCGGTGTGCTTTACCGTCGGTATCACTGACTTGAACTACCACTGGGTCTGGCGTGCCATAAAAAGTCTTGATAGGCTTGAAGGTCACTTGGCCGGTATTTGGATCCAATTCATAGGTTCCCACTTGCTGGCCATTGGCCATGGCAGGCACCGTATTTTCTGTTACCAGTCGTCCATTCGCATCCACAAAGCTAGCCGGACGAGTAGCTTCTGGCATGACAGGGGTCGTATTCGCATCATCATCGTTAAAAACTAGCGTTTTGTTTTGGTCTAAACCTTGAATACCATTTGATTCGTAGTTTGGAATTTTACGGACTGTTGGTACATAACGGCCATCCATTGTAGTCAATTGATCATTCTTATTAGGGTCAGAAGCATCTGTCGAAGTCCAACCAGTCGAGGTGCCATTGCTATCAGTCCAACGAATATTAATTCCATCAGCAGTTCCAGAAAAGTCCGCATTTGGAGTGAAAGCAACTTGAACATCATTGCCATTGACGGTCAAGCGATAGGTCCCTTCTGGACTAATATAGTTACCATCAACGGCTGTCAGAACTTGGCCTTGCTTATCTAAAACCTGAGGCACTTGGGTGCTCATAACTGCATTGACACTGTCGTCTGAGCGATCCGTTCCTTTAGGTGTGAAGTGAAGGACAGCAGTTTGAGTCTCGCCTGTAAAGCCATCCGTAGTCTGCTTCTCCCCCTTAGGAGGATAAATGCGGTGCAAGAGCATATCTTCTACTTCACCACTAAAGGCAATACCAGTTGGTTGCTCAATATCGCCTTTATTAGTCGCAATTCGGAAACGCATACCCAATTTGTCCACTTGACCGCCACTAATATTGGGGTTGGCATTGAAGGTCAAGATATAGTCACCAGCAGCTGTAATCTCTTGTAGGTTGCTACCTTCGCTTTCATTGAAGACTCCATCATTGTTGAAGTCTATCCAGGCCTTGACATAAGATTTAGCATTGCCATTTGGGTTAGCTTTGATTTTAATTGTGTAAGTTCCATTTTTTGCTTTGTCTAAATCAAGCAAATCATTAGAAGCACTTAATTGATCGTCCGCTAGTAATTGGCTGGCTCCCTCGTCCTTGTGTTCCTTTTTATCATCCAGAACCCAATTATTAGCTGTATCAACATCAATGTCTGCTGGAGTAGTCCCTAAGTAAGGCTGATTAATTAGCTTACCAGTCAGAGAATCACGACCTGAAATGGTATGGAAGGCTTCGCCATAAGTCGCTGGCGCATCACTGCCATCCACTACTAAGAATCCCATCATCATAGCCTGTTGCCCAGATGATGCTACATAGAAACCTACTTCAGATGCCCCACGCGTCATCACCACAGGAACCGTCCGTTCGTTAGAGCGGTTTGGCCCAAAGACCTGAGTCCCCAAGCCACCTGTCACTGTATCCGGACTGAGGTATTTATACCAGTCTACGCTTGTATCTCTTAAGATTAAGAGACCTCTTCTTTTTACATTTTCATCATCCAACATTTGCTTGGTAATAACGGTATAGGCTTCTTTGGCAGTACTCTTATTCTTCCATTCACCGAGATATTCCCATCCTTCTCCGTTAGTAGTGAAGATAGCAAATTCACCTGGATTGGCATCTTCACCATCGGCCATAACCACCGTAGGGGCTACGCGCTTGCCTAGATAGGTAGCTTCAATTTGGAATTTTACTCCCCAGTTGGTTGAGTTCTCTGGGTAAACCAGCTGGGTCTTTCGTCCTTGCGTATTGAACCCTTGATCACGGATGGCAGTCCATTGATTCTGAATAGCTCCTGTCACCGAGGGAGGGGTTTGACCATACTTTGCTGCAGACTTTAAATATCCATTCTGAGCATTTGGGTCATAAGTATTTGCTGTCGGTGTTCCTTCAACCCGTTTTCTATAAGTTTCAGTCGAGTTAAAAGGTTTAAGCTCAGTGACCGTCAGGGTTACTTCATAGCCCGGTGAAATTTCCTTTTTGAAGGTAGTTCCTACTTGGAGTCCGCCTCGTGAATCCAATCCTTTCCAACTTGCAGTATCCGAAAAATCAAGCCAAGTAATCTGTTTGGCTAATTGGGTACTATCTTTCTTGACAGATTCCTCCAAGCTTGGTTTAGGTACTCGTGGCGTAGAGGTAGCATCATCTGCCCCAGCTGGTCCAGTACCTATCGTAACTCCTGTTGTTACGCTGTTCTGTTGTCCAGTAGGTGTAGCATCCCGTCTCACACGACGAGAGCGATTAGGCTGAGATACATCTGCTATTGCTTCTGACTTTTCAGCCACGACAGCCGCGTTAGATATTTCTGGGTGAACAGTGATTGGTTGAGTATTCTCAACTGATTTAGTTGCTGTAGATTCAGTAGATCCTTCAACTTTCTCAGGCTCTGAGCTTCTTAGACTAGGATTATCATCTGATTGAGGGGTCTCAGTAGCAAAAGCAAGTGCTGAACTTTCTTTTGCATGTAAATGTTCAGAAGCCACAGTTTCAGCAGAATTCACTGATGATTCGGCTATTCCTGTTTGCGAAACTTCGTTTTGGGCACCAGAATCACTAACTTCATCAGCACTAACTTGTGCCGCTGCTCCCAAAAGAAGCAGGGTTGACAAGAGCACAGAACAAACACCGACGTTTAGTTTTCGAATCGAAAACTTACGCAGGTGAGGATTAAATAAATCTTTTCCCATAATAATCTCCTAAATAATCATCTAGTTACAATAGTTTTATTATACAACATTCCGTTTTAATTAGCTATATATATAACTATAATTATATAAATTTTTTTAAAAATGGACATAAAGTACTTTTCAGTCTATTTTTTAAAACAAAAGAAAAAATAAACCATAGAAAAATCCCTATAAATTAAATAAATCTAAGGATATTTCAGATTCTACTTTAATATTTAATATTTTAGAAATGCTATTATTATGAAGTTTTTAAGAGTTTTTCTCTTTGGATATAAATCAAAACCCCCAGTGTGAACTGGTGGTTTGCTCTGCGGCTATAAGCCGCTCTTACCGGCCAGGGCCAAAGGCCCACTGAAATGGCTTCCTCGCGCACCACTTTCCCGAGCGGGTGCTAAAGCACCTCGTCTATTTCTTCCTATGGGGTTCGCCTGTAAACGGATCAACTGTTTCAAACAAGGTTAGCTGATCCGCTACCCTGTCTTCCTGTAATTGATTCTGAATATACTCGGCAATCACCTTTTGGTTTCGACCTACTGTATCAACGTAATAGCCTCTACACCAGAATTTTCTATTGCCATACTTGTATTTCAGGTTAGCATGTTTGTCAAAAATCATAAGACTACTTTTGCCCTTTAAATATCCCATAAAATTAGATATACTGAGTTTTGGCGGAATGCTTACTAACATGTGGATATGGTCTGAACAGGAATTCGCTTCATGAATTGTAACTCCCTTGCGTTCACACAAATCTCGAATTATCTTCCCGATACTCGACTTATATTTACCATATATGATTTGGCGACGATATTTTGGGGCGAAAACGATATGATATTTACAATTCCAACGTGTATGTGATAAACTTTCATTATCCTCTCTCATGAGGTACCTCCTGTATGATGTGATGGAGTGGCGGGGAAACCACTTCTATCTTATCATTTTGGGAGGTTTTTTTGATACCACGCTGGAAGCTATCCGGAACCACTAGCATAGCTAGTGGTTTTCGAGGGCCAAGAAAAAAGATTCACTAACGAATCTTTTCCCTTTTATTTTAATATCTAAGAAAGCCAAATTCTTAAATTTTAGCCTTCAGACTTTTTCTTTCTCTTCGCTAAGCCAATCAGTCCTAAACCTGATACTCCCGCAAGTAAGCTTGCAGCTAAGTATGAGGTTTCTTCTGTACCAGTCTTAGGAAGAGCCTTTGCACCCTCATTCTTGGAAAGAGAAGGTGGTGCAGGCGTAATCGTCCGCTCTGGCTGAACAAGATCTTCTGTCACAGTCGGAATGTAGACTGCTGAAATCGTCTGACCATTGCGGTCTTTGCGAATCACTGTTACGCCGTCAGCTTGACCGACAAAGCCTCTTTCCGGTACAAAGGTCACTGTGCCATCTGGCGCAATCGTGTAAGTACCTTGACCTGGAACAACCTTTTCGGTGCTGCCATCCTCGAAAGTTGGCGGAACGGTTGGATCCACGTCGCCTTCAAAGATAGGCTTGCCGGTCTGAGGCTGGCCTTTAAGACCCGTGCTGCTGGTATCTTCTGTATCAGTGCTTCCCAAAACAGTTGGGGTATAGGTAGCCGTCACAGCATTGCCATAGATATCAAGACGTTTCACCTCAACTCCGCGAGCAGTTCCGACAAAGTCGGCTTCCGGTACAAAGGTTACTGCTCCCAGCATATTGAAACGATAAGTTCCCTCACCTGCGACAACCTTTTCCGTGCTGCCGTCCGCAAAGGTTGGAGCTACTGCCTGGTCAATCGCCCCTTCAAAGCTTGGCGAGCCCGTTTGAGCTTGGCCCTTGCGACCGCTAGATACACTGTTCTTGCTGGTTGATGGTTCAACCACGGTTGGAACATAGCGAGCTGTCACTGAGGTACCGTTCTTATCGCGATGGACAAGGGTCACACCAGTACCCTGACCAAGGAAATCAGCTTCTGGAGTAAAGGTGACTGTGCCATCAGGTGCGATGATGTACGTTCCCTGACCTGGAATGGTCTTTTCCTTACTTCCGTCTTCGAAGGTTGGTTCAATAGACTCATCAATTGGAACAAGTGGATCACCTGCTTCAAAGACAGGCTTGCCAGTCTGAGCATGGCCCTTGATATTTGTAGATGTAGCATCTTTACCAGTTGGAGTTACCTTAGTATACTCTGGACTGTATGTCGATATCACTGGTGTACCGTTCTTATCCACTCGCTTCACAGTGATTGGATCTGGTTTACCCACAAATTGCTTGTCTGGGGTGAAGGTCACTGCCCCATCTGGAGTGATGGTATATGTTCCTTGACCTGGAATAGTCTTCTTCTTGCTTCCATCTTCGAAGCTTGGCTCTACCGTGTCATCGATTGGAACCAGCGGATCGCCGCCTGCGAAGGTCGGTGTGCCAGTTTGAGGGACCCCTTGAGGACCTGTGCTAGTCGCATTGGTGCTAGTAGAAGTCACTTCTTTCACTACCGCTTGGTACTTGACAGTTACTGGTGTTCCATTCGCATCAGTCCGAGTCAATTCGAGTTCCGGTGTTTCACCCTTGAATTGTTTGTCAGGTGTGAAGGTCACCTTACCATCTGCATCCACTTCGAATTTACCGACATTTGGAACTTCTTTCACTGTTGAATTGTTATCAAACAGCGGAGTTGAACCAGCTGGGAATGAAACAGAGTTGTGCCCTGAAGTAAAAGTGACTTGGCCTTCTTGGACTTGACCTTGCAAGCCTTCTGTCTTAGTGCCAGTACCAGTTGGCGTAACTTTAGTAAACTCTGGGCTGTATGTCGCAGTTACTGGTGTGCCATTTTTATCCACACGCTTCACAGTGACTGGATCTGGTTTGCCTACAAACTGCTTGTTTGGGGTGAAGGTCACTGCCCCATCTGGTGCAATGGTATAGGTTCCCTGACCTAGAATGGTCTTTTCTTTGCTTCCGTCTTCAAATGCTGGCTCTACTGACTCATCAATTGGAACCAGTGGATTACCACCTGTGAAGGTTGGGGTACCGGTTTGTGGAACGCCCTGAGGACCAGTGCTAGTTGCG
>NZ_VIBR01000010.1:0-601 GCF_008329445.1 Streptococcus sanguinis
TAAAAATGAAACAAAGTCTGACACGAAAGACCCAGCCACTCCAGCAGCGGGTATCGATGTCAATGCTTTGGCGGCAGGAGATTTTTCGACTGTGGCTGGCACTTGGCAAAATGATTTGGGAGATGTGATAGTATTGAATAATCAAGGGGTTGTTTCTCATACTCTGAATGGAAAAGAATCCAGCGATTATACTTTACTAAAAGGTCAAGTAAGCGATGGTAGTTATGTATCTACTCTTGCTTATACTGCTGGTAGCAGCAGCGCAACCTTTTTAGTGATTCCTGAAGGAGCTGTTTTGCCTGATACTGGAAACGAAAATCCTAAAGCACAGATTCGAGTTGGACAAGATGCTATCACTGCTTCCCGGCATCCGTATTATCGAGTAGCTGATTAACTAATTTTATTTGATTATTATATGTTTGAAACTTAGAGGAGGTTCCCTTTATGAAAAATGCTAAATTTCTGCTTACTAGTACAACGCTTGTTGCGTCCGTTTTCTTACTTATTTCTTGTGGCAAACAGCAGGAGAAGCAGCTATCTCAAAGTAGTAGCTCTAGTCAAACAGTTCAAACTTCTAAATCAGATGACAAATCTGAAGCGA
>NZ_VIBR01000002.1:0-399279 GCF_008329445.1 Streptococcus sanguinis
GCTCAACTGGATAGAGTACCTGACTACGAATCAGGCGGTTAGAGGTTCGACTCCTCTAGGGTGCATTAAGTGAATAACTTAAGTTCGGGAAGTAGCTCAGCTTGGTAGAGTACTTGGTTTGGGACCAAGGTGTCGCAGGTTCGAATCCTGTCTTCCCGATAGATGGCGGTGTAGCTCAGCTGGCTAGAGCGTCCGGTTCATACCCGGGAGGTCGGGGGTTCGATCCCCTTCGCCGCTATAATGATCTTGTCGGACCTTTAGCTCAGCTGGTTAGAGCTCTCGGCTCATAACCGAGTGGTCGTAGGTTCAAGTCCTACAAGGTCCATAGTTATCTTGGAGGATTACCCAAGTCCGGCTGAAGGGAACGGTCTTGAAAACCGTCAGGCGTGTAAAAGCGTGCGTGGGTTCGAATCCCACATCCTCCTTAGGGACGAATAGTATTGACGCGGGATGGAGCAGCTAGGTAGCTCGTCGGGCTCATAACCCGAAGGTCGTAGGTTCAAATCCTGCTCCCGCAATAGTTGGCTCGGTAGCTCAGTTGGTAGAGCAATGGATTGAAGCTCCATGTGTCGGCGGTTCGATTCCGTCTCGCGCCATACATTATCATAGTGGTGATGCGGGTGTAGTTTAGTGGTAAAACTACAGCCTTCCAAGCTGTTGTCGCGAGTTCGATTCTCGTCACCCGCTTTGAACGAAAGTTCATACCAAGTTTTCGAACTTGGGCGCGTAGCTCAGGTGGTTAGAGCGCACGCCTGATAAGCGTGAGGTCGGTGGTTCGAGTCCACTCGTGCCCATTAAATATTGGAGAATTACTCAAGAGGCTGAAGAGGACGGTTTGCTAAATCGTTAGGTCGGGTAACCGGCGCGGGGGTTCGAATCCCCCATTCTCCGTATAATGAGGAGTTTAGCATTTGCTATCTCCTTTTCTTATACTTTCTCGTCCTGTTTAGTGAGGTTTTTCTGATGAATCGATTTAAAAAGTCTAAGTTTCTGATTTCTTTTTTTGTATTAGTTGTTGCAATGACGATACTTATCTTATCTACTTCTTCTAGTTGGTTTGTATCAACTACTTCAAATATTATTTCATTGGTAGATAGACTTGTTGGCTCTCCTTTTTCTTTTGTAGCTGATAAAAAAGAAGAAATGTCAGATTTGATGTCTACTTATAGAGAGAATCAGCAGCTCAAGAAAAATCTTTATGAGGTTGAGGAAAAGGCTGGGAAGGCAGATTCCTTAGAAGATGAGAATGAGCAGTTACGAAAACTTCTGGAATTTAAAGAGGCTGATAAAAATCAAATACAAATTGCCAGCGAAGTGATTGCCCGTACGCCAGCATCCTGGAAAAATGAGCTGACTATTGACAAGGGGACATCTGATAATGTGACAGATGCTATGCTAGTAGTCGCTAATGGTGGTCTGGTCGGAAGTGTTTCTGAAACTAGTAGTCAGTCTAGCTTGGTTTCTCTACTGACTAACGAGGAAAACTCAACTAAAATTTCTGTTAGAATTCAAACTAAGTCTGGTCTAGTTTATGGGATTATTACGGGTTATGATGCAAAAAACTCTGCTTATATCATCAGTCAGTTAAATAGTGCTGAAGATATAAAAGAGGGAGATGAGGTGGCAACCAGTGGCTTGGGTGCTTATAATGCAGAAAATATTCCTGTCGGTAAGGTACTTTCTGTGTCTGAGGCTAAGGATCAGTTAAACAAGATTGTCCTGGTTAAGCCGGCTGCGGATTTGTCGGATATCCGTGCTGTAATGTTGGTAGGGAACTGATATGAGAGATATTAAAGAACATCTTTTGACTCCTATTATTTTATTTTTTGTTTTACTGATTGATGGGCAGATTTCGACTTTTCTGGCTAATATTCTGCCTTTGCAATGGCACCTTGTCAGTCATTTTATCTTTATTTTCATGCTTTTTGTTTCCATCAACCTCTCTAAAAACTACAATATTCTCTTATTTTGCTGTTTGGGGTTAATTTATGATGTTTACTATTTTCATACCATCGGTATTGCTCTTATTCTTTTTCCTCTTTTAAGTCTCCTGGTTTGTCAGTCTAGTTCAACTATGCTTTTAAATAAATTTACTCGCTTTTTATCTGTTTTGATTCTTGTATTTTTATTTGAATTAATCAGTTTTGCTTTTGCAGTATTTTTGAATCTTTCTAGTCTGAATTTACAAGATTTTGTCCTTAGCAGTCTGGTACCGACTATCCTTCTCAATAGCCTGATATTCCTCATTTTTCAGCCTATTTTCGAAAAAATGTATTTATGATAAACAAGAAATAAAAATGTAATAAAGGCGTAACATATGATACAGCATTTTCTGGTATACTAGTTAATGTCTTATAAGAAGGAGTGTATTATTTTTATGAAGAAAAAACTACTCACATCAATTTTATTGAGTACGGTTATCCTTTCACAAGGAGCTGCACTTGTGAGCGTTAAAGCGGAGACAACTGATGAAAAGATTGCTGCACAAGACAGCAAGATTAATAGTTTGACAGAGCAACAACAATCAGCTCAGGCACAAGTTAACGAGATTCAAGGCCAAGTATCTGCTATTCAAAAGCAACAAGAAGAGCTTAAAGCAGAAAATGAAAAATTGTCTGCTGAATCTGCAAAACTTTCTGCAGAGATTGACGAACTGTCTAAAAATATTGTTGCTCGTAATGAGTCACTTGCAAATCAAGCACGCAGTACTCAAACAAATGGAACTGCTACTAGCTACATCAATACAGTTGTAAATTCTAGCTCTATCACAGAAGCTATCTCTCGTGTAGCAGCTATGAGCGAAATTGTTTCAGCAAATAATAAAATGTTGGAACAACAAAAGAAAGATAAAGAAGTAATTGCTGAAAAGCAAGTTGCGAATAATGAAGCTATCAATACTGTAATTGCTAACCAAGAGAAGTTAGCTGATGATGAGCAAGCTTTGGCAACAAAACAAGCTGAACTGAAAGCAGCTCAGGCAAGTCTTGCAGCTGAAAAAGCAACTGCTGAAAACGAAAAGAATTCTCTTCTTGAAGAAAAAGCAGCAGCTGAAAAAGCAGCAGCTGAAGCGGCAGCTCGTGAAGCAGCTTATAAAGCAGAGCAAGAATCAAAACGTCAAGCAATTGAAGCTTCAGGAAATACTACCCTGCAAGCTCAGGTTCAAGCAGTTGTTAATTCAGCTCCAGCAGCTGAAGCAGCGGCTCCAGCAGCACCTGCAGTAACTCAATCTGTTGCCCGTGCGAATAGACCAGTTTATAGCTCATCTGCATCTTCTTATCCAGTAGGTCAATGTACTTGGGGTGCTAAGACATTAGCTCCTTGGGCTGGCGATTACTGGGGTAATGGTGGACAATGGTCTGCAAGTGCAGCAGCAGCAGGCTTCCGTGTTGGTTCACAGCCAGAAGTTGGAGCGATCGCATGTTGGACTGACGGTGGATATGGACACGTTGCAGTAGTAACAGCTGTTCAATCTACTACAAGCATCCAAGTATCAGAAGCAAACTACCTTGGACAACAATCAATCGGTAACTACCGTGGATGGTTTAATCCAACAACTGCACAAGGTACAGTTTCATATATCTATCCGAACTAATCAGTAAAAAGCGCCTCTGGCGTTTTTTATTTTTAATTGAAAAATCAATTGAAAAAAGTTACAATGGTAGTTGGGAAAAGTTGTAATTGGACAATGAAAGACGATTTAGAATCTGGAGGGAATCATGTCTTTTTCTGATTTAAAACTCTTTGCTCTTTCTTCTAATCAAGAATTAGCGCAGCGTGTTGCTCAAGAGATTGGATTGCCACTTGGAAAATCAACTGTTCGTCAGTTCTCTGATGGAGAGATTCAAGTGAATATTGAAGAATCTATTCGCGGGAAACACGTCTTTATTTTGCAGTCTACCAGCTCGCCAGTCAATGATAATTTGATGGAAATCTTGATTATGGTAGATGCTTTGAAACGAGCTAGTGCTGAATCCATCAACGTTGTCATGCCTTACTATGGCTATGCTCGGCAGGATCGCAAGGCTAGAGCTCGTGAGCCAATTACATCTAAATTAGTTGCTAATATGTTGGAAATTGCTGGTGTGGATCGGATGCTGACTATTGACTTGCACGCAGCGCAAATCCAGGGCTTCTTTGATATTCCAGTGGATCACTTGATGGGTGCACCTTTGATTGCTGATTACTTTGAGCGCCGTAATATGACAGGAGGAGACTATGTGGTAGTCAGTCCTGACCATGGTGGTGTGAGTCGGGCTCGTAAGTTAGCAGAGTTTCTGAAAACCCCGATTGCCATTATTGATAAGCGCCGCAGTGTGGACAAGATGAATAGCAGTGAAGTCATGAACATCATTGGTAAGGTAGAAGGAAAAACTTGTATCCTAATTGATGATATGATTGATACAGCAGGAACTATTTGCCATGCAGCTGACGCTCTCGCTGAAGCAGGGGCTGTAGAAGTCTATGCTAGCTGTACTCATCCAGTCTTGTCTGGTCCTGCTATGGATAATATTCAAAAATCGGCGATTAAAAAATTGGTTGTGCTAGATACGATTTATCTGCCTCAAGAGCGCTTGATTGATAAGATTGAGCAGATTTCAATTGCGCATCTTTTAGGAGAAGCCATTGTCCGTATTCATGAAAAGCGGCCACTGTCACCCTTGTTTGAAATAGGCAAAAAATAATTTGAGATATATGGCTGGGATACTTGATTTCTGGCCTCTTTTTTATTTTATTCCTACTATCTTTTTTAAAAAAAGTCCAACATTCACTTTAAAAGAAAACTCAAATTACTTGATGTTTCAAATATAAATAAATGACCATTTAAATAGTTGGTAAATTGATAATTTGTCTCATCCCTTGGTATTATTTGGTTTTAAAAATTTTTATGTAGTAAAATTCTTGACTTTTTTAAGAGTTCGAACTATACTTAGTAGTAGGTAATATTAGGTAACGGGGAGTTACAATTATTTTTGAAAAGTAACGAGGAGATGAGATAATGAAAAAGGTTTTGCTTTCAAGTGCTGTGGCCCTTTCACTTTTCGCGGCTGCTGCACCAGTATTTGCTGAGGGTACAGCCAGTCTTTGGGTTAATGACATTGATAATAATGAAGTTCCCCAAGGCAGTACGGACTCAGAATCTAATAAAGTTATGGATGAACTGCAGGCCTATAGAGATGCACAATCAGCTCTGGATCAGCAAGTTGCTGAAGCTAAGAAAGCTCCGGTTGGCAAAAGTGCTGTGATGGAGGATCAAGCTGGTAACAAAGTTCTTGTTATTGGTGAGGGAGAGTCGGCTAATGCGGATCAGCCTTCAGTGGCACCATCTACTACAGATCCATCTACACCGGCTTATTCGGCAGCACCTTACTCCACAGCCTCTTCATCAGTTCCAACTTTTCCAGCACCGTCTCAATCTTCGGCGGCATCCTCTTCAACAGCAGGTAAAAAGAAGGCTAAAAAATCAGAAAATAAAGCAAAAAAAGCTCCGGAAGCAAAAGAAGAGAATAAGGAAAATGAGGAAAATTCTGAAGAAAAGTCACTTCCTAAGACAAGTGCAGTCAAATAATTTTGTCTTTAATTTGTGCTAACGCCTAAATATCACTGAGCCTTCGTTCGGTGATATTTTTTGTAAAAAATGAAAAATAAAGGATTTTTAGATTATGCAAGAAAAAGATAGGAGTCAAGCTTCGAATAAGAAACAGCTCCTTGTTGTTGGCATCTGCCTTCTGCTGATTGTTCTGGTTATTTTTTCTGTTCTTTATGCTTTCCGTTCATCAGCATCAGGCAGTAAGCTTCGAGTTTCGCCTCCCAGTAGGATTGAAACGTCAAGCTCATCTGCATCTTCAAGTCGGACAGAAAAGGAATATTTAGCAGAACGTTTTGCTAAACTGAAGGCTGTGAATTCAGAAACGATAGGTTATGTCTATGCTCCTGGTACACAGTTGGATGAGCCAGTGGTGCAAACGAAAGATAATGCGACTTATCTGCTGAAGACTTTTGAAGGCAATCATGAGCCTTATATGGGTGCGGTCTTCATGGATAAAGATAATCATAAAGATTTCAGTGATCGTCTGACTTGGCTTTTCGGGCATGCTCGGGGCAGCAAGGCAGGAGATCATCGCATGTTTAATGATGTCAACTACTATGATCGTCAGGATTATTTTGACAAACATAGATATGTCGTGATTGAGACTCCTGAGCGTAAGTATTATTATCAAGCTATGGGACTGGTTATCGTGCCGGAAGAGACTGCTTTTTATCGGACGGAGTTTAAGGATGACGAGGACTTTACAACTCAGCTTAGAAATATCTATGAAGCTGCTCGGACAAAGGATCCTAAGATACAGATTAAGGCGAGTGACCGGTATTTGGTTCTTTCAACCTGCCGTGAGGAAGACGACACGATTCGTTCTAACCTTTATTTGCGGCAGATTCCTGATTCGGAATTGGAAGATTTTCTGACCAAGCATGGCAAGGAATTGACTTATACTCCGACTCGTTGATTGGCCAGTCACGTGAGATGGAGCTATATCCATTATCTGCCAGAGAAGAATTTTAAGGTAAGGAAAAAAGGGACTGAGTGCAATCTTAGTCCTTTTTCTGCATGGGAAATCATGTAATAGCTTTTGCTATGCTTCTGCATTTATAGTATAATAGTTCTATTGAGCGGCTGGAGGTATGTATGGATTTAAGTAAGAAATTTAATAAAAATTTAGAAAAAATAGAAATTTCGCTGATTCGTCAGTTTGACCAATCGATTTCTGCTATTCCCGGAGTTCTTCGGCTGACCTTAGGGGAGCCGGATTTTACGACACCGGATCATATCAAAGAAGCGGCCAAGGCAGCGATTGATGCTAATCAAAGTCACTACACTGGTATGAGCGGTCTCTTGGAGCTGCGTCAGGCGGCCAGCAGCTTTGTGAAAGAAAAGTATAATCTGCACTATCGCCCAGAAGATGAGGTCTTAGTCACTATTGGGGCGACAGAGGCCTTGTCAGCTACGTTGACAGCCATTCTAGAAGAAGGTGACAAGGTCTTGCTGCCAGCTCCTGCTTATCCAGGCTATGAGCCCATTGTCAATCTAGTGGGGGCAGAGATTGTCGAGATTGATACAACGGCCAATAACTTTGTCCTCACTCCAGAGATGCTGGAAGCAGCTATTTTGGAGCAGGGTGAGCAGCTAAAAGCAGTCATTCTCAATTATCCAGCCAATCCAACCGGCGTGACTTATTCGCGGGAGCAGATAAAAGCTTTGGCGGATGTCCTAGGAAAATACCAAGTCTTTGTGGTCTGTGATGAGGTCTATTCTGAGTTGACCTATACGGAGCAGGGGCATGTCTCCATCGCGGAGTATCTGCCAGACCAAACTATCGTCATCAACGGCTTGTCTAAGTCTCATGCCATGACTGGCTGGCGGTTGGGCTTTATCTTTGCTCCAGCAGTTCTCACTGCTCAGCTGATTAAGAGCCACCAGTATCTCGTAACAGCGGCTAATACCATGGCTCAGTTTGCCGGTATTGAAGCCCTGACAGTTGGGAAAGATGATGCGGAGCCAATGAAGGCTGAATATATCCAGCGCCGCGATTATATCATAGGGAAAATGGCTGAGCTAGGCTTTAAGATTATCAAACCAGACGGGGCTTTTTATATTTTTGCTAAGATACCAGATGGTTATAATCAAGATTCATTTGCTTTTCTGCAGGATTTTGCAGAGAAGAAGGCTGTGGCCTTTATCCCGGGAGCGGCTTTTGGTCAATATGGGGAAGGCTATATCCGCCTGTCCTACGCGGCTAGTATGGAGACGATTCGAGAAGCTCTGAAACGCCTCAAGGACTACATGGAGGACTATGCTTAAATCTCTAACAAGTCAAGGTCTGGTTCTCTATAACCGCAATTTCCGTGAGGATGATAAACTAGTCAAAATCTTTACGGAACAGGCTGGCAAGCGTATGTTTTTTGTCAAGCATGCTGGGAAGTCTAAGCTAGCACCCGTCATTCAACCTTTGACTGCGGCGAACTTGCTGATGAAAATCAATGATGATGGCCTTAGCTATATCGAGGACTATCAGGATGTAGTCACCTACCATCGCATCAATGAGGATTTATTCATCATGGCCTATGCCAGCTATGTGGCAGCCTTGGCAGATGCCAGTCTTCAGGACAATCAGCCGGATCCGGCGCTCTTTGCTTTTCTGCAGAAAACTCTGGAGATGATGAATAATGGTCTGGACTATGAAGTGCTGACCAATATCTTTGAGATTCAGATTTTGTCACGTTTTGGAGTTTCGTTGAACTTCCATGAATGTGCCTTTTGTCATCGGACAGGTCTGCCTTTTGACTTTTCTTTCAAATATAGCGGAGTCCTTTGCCCTGATCATTACCATCAGGATGAACGGCGCTGTTATCTAAATCCTAATCTTCCTTTTCTGCTGGACCAATTTCAGGCGGTTCGCTTTAGCGAATTGGAGACCATTTCTTTGAAGCCAGATATAAAAAAGCAGCTACGGGATTTTATTGACCTGCTCTATGATGAATATGTCGGCATCCATCTCAAATCCAAAAAATTTATAGATTCTCTGGGGGACTGGGGAAGCATTTTAAAAGATAAGAACGAGGAATAAATCGAATGAAAAAAATAGCTGTTGATGCTATGGGAGGGGACAATGCCCCTCAGGCTTTGGTGGAAGGAGTCAATCGAGCGGTACAGGAGTTTTCGGATATTGAAATTTTCCTTTATGGCGATGAAGCGAAAATCAAGCCTTATCTGACTGCTGGTGAGCGGGTCCGCATCATCCACACGGAGGAGAAGATTGACTCGGACGACGAGCCGACCAAGGCCATCCGTCAGAAGAAAGAGGCTAGTATGGTGCTGGCAGCCAAGGCTGTGAAGGCAGGGGAAGCAGATGCTATGCTATCTGCTGGAAATACTGGAGCACTTTTGGCAGCAGGATTCTTTATCGTGGGGCGTATCAAGAATATTGACCGACCGGGGCTCTTATCTACTATGCCAACGGTTGGAGGTCGGGGATTTGATATGCTGGATTTGGGAGCTAATGCTGAAAACACAGCCCATCATTTACACCAGTATGCGACTTTGGGTTCTTTCTATGCTGAAAATGTCCGAGGAATCAAGAAGCCGAGGGTGGGTCTCTTGAATAACGGAACAGAAAGTAGCAAGGGCGACCCTCTGCGCAAGGAAGCCTACGAGCTTTTAGCTGGGGATTCGACACTTAACTTTATCGGCAATGTAGAAGCGCGTGATTTGATGAATGATGTGGCGGATGTTGTCGTTGCAGATGGCTTTACTGGTAATGCTGTTCTGAAATCAATCGAAGGAACTGCTATCAGTATCATGGGTCAGCTGAAGAAGTCTATTTTAGGCGGTGGTTTCAAAGCTAAATTGGGAGCTTGGTTGCTCAAGGATAGCCTGCGAGGGCTCAAAAATAGTCTAGACTATTCTAGTGCAGGCGGTGCAGTTCTATTCGGCTTGAAAGCGCCTGTTGTCAAAACGCATGGCTCTAGCGATGCTAAGGCTGTTTATAGCACGATTTGTCAGATTCGGACCATGTTGGAAACGGATGTTGTTGGTAAATCGGTCATTGAATTTTCAGATGCAAAGGAGTAACCATGAGCGAAAAAGAAATTTATGCAAAAATTGTCGAAATCATTCAAGAACATGACAGCAGCAAGCTGCATGTCACTCCGGAATTGAATTTGAAAGAAGAACTGGGAGTGGACTCTGTTGATTTGATGGAATTTATCATCAATTTGGAAGAAGCTTTTGATATTGAGATTCCTGATGAGGATATGGATAACTTCAAAACAATTTCCGATGTGGTGGCTTATATCCATGAGAAACTGAAGAAGCAACATTAAAAATCAAAGATCGGTATCTTCCGGTCTTTTTTCGTATCTTGAAAAGGGAACTATTTTCAGCTAGACACAGAAAGTTTATACGGAATTTCTTGTAAAATATATTCAAAGATGATAAAATGAGGGTATAAAACCACGAAAGGCGAATATTAAAATGTCTAATAAGTTGTTATATTCGGGAAAAGCTAAGGATATTTTCTTTACAGATGATGAGCAAGTCATTCTGGCGCGCTACAAGGACCAGGCAACGGCCTTTAATGGAGTCAAGAAGGAGCAGATTGCTGGTAAAGGAGTGCTCAACAACCAGATTTCATCTTTTATTTTTGAGAAACTCAATGCAGCTGGTGTGGCGACGCATTTCATTGAGAAGGTTTCGGATACAGACCAGTTAAATAAAAAAGTGGAGATTATTCCTTTGGAAGTGGTGCTGCGCAATTACACAGCGGGTTCTTTTTCCAAACGTTTTGGAGTAGAAGAGGGCATTACGCTTGAAACTCCGATTGTGGAATTTTACTACAAAAATGATGATTTGGATGATCCTTTCATCAATGACGAACATGTGAAATTCTTGAAGATTGCCAGCGATCAAGAAATTGCCTTTTTGAAAGAGGAGACTCGTCGGATTAATGAACTCTTGTCAGACTGGTTCCGCCAAATCGGACTGAAATTGATTGATTTCAAGTTAGAGTTCGGCTTTGACAAAGATGGCAAAATTATTCTGGCAGACGAATTTTCACCAGATAATTGCCGTCTCTGGGATGCGGAAGGCCATCACATGGACAAGGATGTTTTCCGGCGTGGCCTTGGTGAACTGACAGATGTCTATCAGGTTGTTTGGGAAAAATTGCAGGCGATTAAGTAAGGACAGGGTGTGAAAAATCATGGACAAGCGTATTTTTGTAGAGAAGAAGAGCAACTTCGGTGTGAAGTCACAGAGCTTGGTGAGAGAGCTGACGCATAATCTTCAGTTGAAAACATTGTCAGCTCTTCGGATGATTCAAGTTTATGATGTCTTTCATCTGGCAGAAGACTTGGTTTCTCGTGCTGAAAAGCATATTTTCTCCGAGCAGGTGACTGATAGATTGCTGGCGGAAGAGGAAGTAGAGGCTGCACTTGCAGAGACAGCGTTTTTTGCCATCGAAGCGCTGCCGGGTCAGTTTGACCAGCGGGCAGCCAGCTCTCAGGAGGCCCTCTTTTTGCTCGGCGCTGGGACAGATGTTTTGGTGAGGACTGCTCAGCTTTATTTGGTCAATAAAGACATCTCAGACAGCGAGTTGGCAGCAATCAAGAAATACTTGCTGAATCCAGTTGATTCACGTTTTAAAGATATTGAGCAGCCGATCCAGCTGGAGCAATTCTCCGAGTCAGATAAGACCATTCCGGTTCTGGACTTCTTTAAGGACTATACGGAAGCGGACTTTAAGGCCTACAAGCAGGAGCATGGTCTGGCTATGGAAGTGGCAGATTTGCTCTTTATTCAGGATTATTTCAAGTCGATTGGCCGTTTCCCGACGGAGACCGAGCTCAAGGTTTTAGATACTTACTGGTCCGACCACTGTCGACATACGACCTTTGAGACGGAGTTGAAGAAGATTGATTTTTCGGCTTCTAAGTTTGAAAAGCAACTGCAGGCCACTTATGATAAATACTTGGCTATGCGCGATGAGCTGGGACGTGGGGACAAACCGCAGACTCTCATGGATATGGCGACCATTTTTGGTCGCTACGAGAGAGCCAATGGCCGTCTTGATGACATGGAAGTGTCTGATGAAATCAATGCCTGCTCCGTAGAGATTGAAGTGGATGTGGATGGTGTCAAAGAGCTTTGGCTGCTGATGTTTAAAAATGAAACCCACAACCACCCAACAGAAATAGAGCCTTTTGGTGGAGCTGCGACCTGTATCGGAGGAGCTATTCGCGATCCGCTTTCTGGCCGTTCTTATGTTTATCAGGCTATGCGGATTTCTGGTGCGGGCGATATTACTCAGCCGATTGCTGAAACGCGGGCTGGCAAGCTCCCTCAGCAGGTCATTTCAAAAACTGCAGCGCACGGCTATTCTTCTTACGGGAATCAAATTGGTCTAGCAACGACCTATGTCCGTGAGTATTTCCATCCAGGCTTTGTAGCCAAGCGGATGGAGCTTGGGGCAGTTGTTGGTGCGGCTCCTAAGGAAAATGTTGTCCGTGAAAAGCCAGTAGCAGGTGATGTGGTCATCTTGCTGGGAGGTAAGACGGGCCGTGATGGCGTCGGCGGTGCAACAGGATCGTCCAAGGTACAGACAGCTGCGTCTGTGGAGACGGCTGGTGCGGAAGTCCAAAAAGGAAATGCTATAGAGGAGCGCAAGATTCAGCGCCTCTTCCGCGATGGCAATGTAACTCGCCTGATTAAGAAATCCAATGACTTTGGGGCTGGCGGTGTCTGTGTGGCTATTGGTGAATTGGCAGATGGGCTGGAAATTGACCTTGACAAGGTACCGCTCAAATATCAAGGACTTAACGGAACAGAAATCGCGATTTCCGAGTCGCAGGAGCGAATGGCAGTAGTGGTTCGTCCAGAAGATGTGGAACAATTTATCGCTGCAGCAGCTAAGGAAAATCTGCTGGCAGTCGTTGTGGCTAAAGTGACAGAAAAGCCAAATCTAGTCATGCACTGGAACGGGGAAACTATCGTGGATATTGAGCGGAGTTTTCTGGATACCAATGGTGTGCGCGTGGTTGTGGATGCCAAGGTTGTGGATGCTCAAGAAGCAATGCCAGGGCAAACTGTGACTTCTGAAGCAAGTCTGGAGCAGGACCTCAAGAGCTTGCTCAGCGACCTCAATCATACCAGTCAAAAGGGGCTACAGACAATCTTTGACAGCTCTGTTGGCCGTTCTACTGTCAATCATCCAATTGGCGGGCGCTACCAAATCACGCCGACTGAGGCTTCTGTGCAGAAACTGCCAGTTGAGCATGGCAAGACTGAGACGGTCTCTGTGATGGCGCAGGGCTACAATCCTTTTGTGGCAGTTTGGTCGCCTTATCATGGAGCAGCTTATGCAGTGATTGAAGCCACAGCTCGCTTGGTTGCTGCTGGTTCGGATTGGTCCAAGGCTCGCTTCTCTTATCAGGAGTACTTTGAGCGGATGGACAAGCAGGCTGAGCGTTTTGGACAGCCAGTATCTGCGTTGCTTGGTTCCATTGAAGCCCAGATTCAGCTCGGTTTGCCGTCTATTGGTGGCAAGGATTCCATGAGCGGAACCTTTGAAGAATTGACCGTACCGCCGACCTTGGTAGCTTTTGGAGTGACTACTTCAATTGCTGGGCGCATTCTGTCTCCAGAGTTTAAGGCAGCAGGAGAGTCCATCTACTATCTGCCAGGACAGGTCCTGTCTCATGATATTGACTTTGACTTAATCAAGAATAACTTTGAAAATTTTGCGGCCATTCAGGCCAAGTATCAGATTACTGCCGCTGCCGCTGTTAAATACGGTGGTCTGGCAGAGAGTCTGGCCTTGATGAGCTTTGGTAATCGCATCGGCGCCCAAGTGGATATTGCTGACTTGCCTTCCGTTTTGCAGGCGCAGCTGGGCGGATTTGTCTTTACCAGTCCGGAGCAGGATATTCCAGGTGCAGTGAAGATCGGTCAGACCAAGTCAGACTTTACACTGATTGTCAATGGTGTCCAGCTTGAGGGAGCAGAGCTCTTGGCAAGCTTTGAAGGCCGACTAGAGCCTATCTACCCAACAGAATTTAAACAGGAAACAGTTATTGAAGAAGTGCCGGCTCTTGTCGCTGATACAGTTATCAAAGCCAAAGAGACAGTGGCGGAGCCGCTGGTTTACATTCCGGTCTTCCCTGGAACCAACTCAGAATACGATTCAGCCAAAGCCTTTGAAGCAGCTGGAGCCAAGGTCAATCTAGTTCCATTCGTTACTTTGGATGAAGTAGCCATTGTTCAGTCCGTTGACAGCATGGTTGACAATATTGACAAGGCAAATATCATCTTCTTTGCAGGCGGCTTCTCTGCTGCAGATGAGCCAGATGGATCCGCTAAGTTTATCGTCAACATCTTGCTAAACGAGAAGGTCAAGAAAGCCATCGATGCTTTTATCGCTCGCGGCGGTCTCATCATTGGTATCTGTAATGGATTCCAGGCTCTGGTAAAATCCGGTCTTCTTCCTTATGGAAACTTTGAAGAAGCAGGGGCTAGCAGTCCTACTCTCTTTTACAATGATGCCAACCAGCATGTGGCTAAGATGGTTGAAACCCGCATTGCCAATACCAACTCGCCTTGGCTGGCTGGTGTGCAAGTGGGAGATATCCATGCCATTCCGGTTTCACATGGTGAAGGGAAATTTGTCGTGACGGCTGAGGAATTTGCTGAGCTGCGCGATAATGGTCAGATTTGGAGTCAGTATGTAGACTTTGACGGTCAGCCGAGCATGGACAGCAAGTATAATCCAAACGGCTCTCTCTACGCTATCGAAGGGATTATGAGCAAGAACGGCCAAATCATCGGGAAGATGGGCCACTCAGAACGTTATGAAGACGGTCTTTTCCAAAATATTCCAGGTCAGAAAGACCAGAAATTGTTTGAAAGCGCCGTTCGTTATTTCCAAGCGAGTCACGAATAAAGCTGGCTTGCAAGAGCAAGCAATCAAAGAAGGAGTCTGCTTGGCCTGTTAGGCCAGGTTTTCTCCCTTTTACAAGACAAAAGAATTTAGGTAAAACAATGACATACGAAGTAAAGTCACTGAATGAAGAGTGCGGTATTTTTGGAATCTGGGGCCATCCACAGGCGGCTCAGGTCACCTATTTCGGACTTCATAGTCTGCAGCACCGCGGTCAGGAAGGAGCAGGCATCCTGTCAAACGACCATGGAAAGCTCAAACGCCACCGCGATTTGGGATTGGTTGCAGAGGTCTTTAAAAACCCAGCAGACTTGGATAATCTGACAGGAGAAGCAGCCATCGGCCATGTCCGCTATGCAACATCTGGCGGAGCCTCTATCAACAATGTCCAGCCTTTCTTCTTCAGTTTCTATGATATGCAGATGGGCTTGGCGCATAATGGCAATCTGACCAATGCCCATTCACTGAGACGGGAGTTGGAAAAGAAGGGTTCCATCTTTGCTAGCTCGTCTGATACGGAAATTCTCATACACTTGATTCGCCATAGCGAGCAGGAAAATTTCTTAGACAAGCTCAAGGAATCCTTGAGACGAGTTCAGGGGGGCTTTGCCTACCTCATCATGAGAGAGGACAAGCTCTACGCTGCGCTGGATCCTAATGGCTTTCGTCCTCTGTCCATCGGCCGCATGAAAAATGGGGCTTGGGTCGTTTCCAGTGAAACCTGTGCTTTTGAAGTGGTAGGTGCCGAATGGGTGCGCGACCTTGAGCCGGGGGAAATCGTGATTATCGATGATGAAGGCGTGACCTACGACAGCTATACGGCAGATACCCAGCTGGCTATTTGCTCAATGGAATATGTCTATTTTGCTCGGCCGGACAGCGTCATTCACGGGGTTAATGTCCATGCAGCCCGCAAGCGGATGGGCCGCAGGCTGGCTCAGGAATTCCAACATGAGGCAGATATCGTTGTCGGTGTGCCTAATTCTTCCCTGTCAGCGGCCTCTGGCTTTTCCGAAGAGTCTGGTCTGCCAAATGAAATGGGCCTGATTAAAAATCAATACATCCAACGGACCTTCATCCAGCCGACGCAGGAGTTGCGAGAGCAAGGAGTTCGTATGAAATTATCTGCTGTTTCCAGTATTGTCAAGGGCAAGCGCGTGGTCATGGTGGATGACTCTATCGTACGGGGAACAACCAGCCGACGCATCGTCCAGCTCCTACGAGATGCAGGTGCAGCTGAAGTCCATGTGGCTATCGGCAGTCCAGAACTTAAATATCCATGTTTCTATGGCATTGATATTCAGAATCGGCGCGAGCTCATCTCGGCCAATCATACGGTTGATGAGGTTTGTGAGATTATCGGAGCTGACAGCCTGACCTACCTATCGCTGGAAGGTCTCATTGAATCAGTTGGTATTGAGACGGACGCTCCGAATGGCGGCCTCTGTGTGGCTTACTTTGACGGTCAATACCCAACTCCGCTCTATGATTATGAAGAGCGCTATCTGGAAAGCCTGAAGGAAAAGACGAGTTTTTATTAAAACGAGGCCAGCGGTAGTTGTCGCAATCTTTTTCAAAAATAAGAGTAAGGAAGAAAATTATGACAAATAAAAATGCATACGCTCAATCCGGTGTGGATGTTGAAGCAGGTTATGAAGTTGTTGAACGGATTAAAAAGCACGTGGCTCGTACGGAGCGGGCTGGCGTCATGGGGGCGCTGGGTGGCTTTGGCGGCATGTTTGACCTGTCTCAGACGGGGGTCAAGGAACCAGTACTGATTTCTGGTACGGATGGGGTCGGAACCAAGCTCATGCTGGCCATTCAGTATGACAAGCACGATACCATTGGGCAGGATTGTGTAGCCATGTGTGTCAACGACATCATTGCTGCAGGAGCTGAGCCCCTTTATTTCCTGGACTATATTGCCACTGGGAAAAATGAACCAGCTAAACTCGAACAAGTTGTTGCTGGTGTAGCTGAAGGCTGCGTTCAGTCTGGGGCTGCCTTGATTGGCGGAGAAACCGCTGAAATGCCTGGCATGTACGGTGAAGATGATTATGACCTAGCTGGTTTTGCTGTCGGGGTTGCTGAAAAGTCAGAGATTATTGACGGCTCTAAAGTCGCAGAGGGCGATGTCCTTCTGGGATTGGCTTCCAGTGGAATTCACTCAAATGGTTACTCTCTCGTTCGCCAGGTTTTTGCGGACTACACTGGTGAGGAAGAACTGCCAGAATTGGAAGGTAAGAAACTCAAGGAAGTGCTGCTTGAGCCGACTCGTATCTATGTCAAGGCTTTGCTGCCGCTGATTAAGGAAAAGCTGGTTCATGGGATTGCCCATATTACTGGTGGCGGTTTTATCGAAAATGTGCCTCGCATGTTTGCTGATGACTTGGCTGCTGAGATTGAAGAAGACAAGATTCCAGTCTTGCCGATTTTTAAGGCCTTAGAAAATTATGGTCACATCAAGCACCAAGAAATGTTTGAAATCTTTAATATGGGGTTAGGGATGATTTTGGCTGTAGCGCCTGAAAATGTGAATCGTGTCAAAGAACTTCTTGACGAGCCTGTTTATGAAGTCGGCCGGATTGTCAAAAAAGAAAATGAAAGTGTCCTTATCAAATGAAAAAAATTGCCGTTTTTGCTTCGGGCAACGGGTCAAATTTCCAAGTGATTGCTGAGCAGTTTCCTGTTGAATTTGTCTTTTCAGACCATCGAGATGCCTATGTGCTCAAGCGGGCGGATAAGCTAGGTGTCAAAAGCTATGCTTTTGAGCTTAGAGAGTTTGACAGTAAGGTTGCTTATGAGCAAGCTATTGTAGATCTACTAGAAGCGCAGCAGATTGATTTGGTTTGCCTAGCAGGCTATATGAAAATTGTCGGTCCGACCTTGCTTAGTGCTTATGAAGGACGTATCATCAATATCCATCCAGCCTACCTACCGGAATTCCCAGGTGCCCACGGCATTGAGGATGCTTGGCAGGCTGGCGTCTCTGAGAGCGGTGTGACCGTTCACTGGGTGGACTCGGGTGTGGACACTGGAAAAATTATCCAGCAAGTGCGCGTACCTCGACTAGCTGATGATACGATTGAAAGTTTTGAAGAACGCATCCATGCCGCCGAGTATCAGCTCTATTCACAAGTGCTGGAGAGTTTAGGGGTGGGGAGAAAGTAAGAAGTAAATCAAGTTTTGATTGTGCAATATTGCTAGGAGAAAAAATGATTGAGCTGAAATTAGTAGATGAGAGCAGTTTTCAGGCAGTGCTGGATTTAAAAATATCTGAAGCTGATAAACGAGCACGTTTCGTGGCTCCAAATGTGCGCTCTTTAGCTGACGCATGGCTCTACCGGAAAAATGAAGATGTGTTTCCGATGGCAATCTATTGGGATAAGCAAGTGGTTGGCTTTCTCCTACTGGAAATAGACAAGGATGAAGCGGAATACTTTATCTGGCGGATAATGATTGGTCAGCAGTACCAAGGAAGAGGCTATGGTCGAAAAGCCTTGGAAGTTCTGATCAAAAAGGCTCAGATGGATAGAGCTTGTAGTCATATTATCGCAGATTATGTGGTTGGAAATGAAAAAATGAAGCGCCTGCTGACTAGTCTGGGTTTTCAGGAAACAGGATTTATAGAAGAGAATAACGAAGTCGCTATGCGCTTGGATCTAAAGAAAGAGGAATAGAATGACGAAAAAAGCCCTAATCAGTGTATCAGACAAGACAGGCATTGTAGAATTTGCGAAAGAGCTGAAAGCTCTGGGCTGGGATATCATCTCAACCGGTGGTACCAAGGTGGCCTTAGACAATGAAGGAGTGGGCACCATTGCTATTGATGATGTGACTGGCTTTCCAGAGATGATGGATGGCCGTGTCAAGACCCTCCATCCAAACATTCACGGAGGTCTCTTGGCTCGTCGGGACTTGGATAGCCACTTGCAAGCGGCCAGGGAAAATCAGATTGAGCTCATTGACCTGGTCGTGGTCAACCTCTATCCTTTTAAGGAAACCATTCTCAAGCCGGGTGTTGAGTATGCGGATGCGGTGGAAAATATTGACATCGGTGGGCCCTCTATGCTTCGTTCAGCAGCTAAAAATCATGCTAGCGTGACAGTTGTCGTAGATCCGGCTGATTATGCTCTTGTTCTGGAAGAGTTGGCAGCAAATGGCCAAACGACCTATGAAACGCGTCAACGTTTGGCAGCGAAGGTTTTCCGTCATACAGCAGCTTATGATGCTTTGATTGCGGACTATTTCACGGATCAGGTGGGCGAAAGCAAGCCTGAAAAGCTGACCTTGACCTATGAACTCAAGCAGCCCATGCGCTACGGGGAAAATCCCCAGCAGGATGCGGATTTTTATCAGACTGCTTTGCCACTGGACTATTCCATCGCTTCCGCTAAGCAGCTGAATGGAAAAGAGTTGTCTTTCAACAACATTCGCGATGCGGATGCGGCCATTCGGATTATTCGAGATTTCAAGGATCGGCCAACTGTTGTGGCGCTAAAACATATGAATCCTTGCGGTATTGGCCAGGCGGATGATATCGAGACAGCCTGGGACTATGCCTATGAGTCTGATCCAGTGTCCATTTTTGGTGGGATTGTCGTCCTCAACCGTCAGGTGGATGCTGCGACAGCTGAGAAGATGCACGGTATTTTCCTAGAAATTATCATCGCACCGAGCTACACGGCAGAAGCGCTAGCTATTTTGACTAATAAAAAGAAAAATCTGCGGATTTTGGAGTTGGCTTTTGATGCGCAGACAGTTTCTGGAGCCGAGAAGGAAGTGACAGGTGTTCTGGGTGGTCTCCTCGTGCAAAACCAAGATATTATCGAGGAAAATCCAGCTGATTGGCAGGTCGTGACCAAGCGGCAGCCGAGTGAGCAGGAGCGTGTGGCTTTGGAATTTGCTTGGAAGTCTGTCAAATATGTCAAATCCAACGGTATCATCATCACCAATGACCGTCAGGTGCTGGGAGTCGGTCCCGGTCAGACCAACCGCGTGGCTTCTGTCAAGATTGCTATTGAGCAAGCCAAAGATCGCCTTGACGGTGCTGCTCTGGCTTCTGATGCTTTCTTCCCTTTTGCGGACAATATCGAAGAAATCGCAGCAGCTGGTATCAAAGCCATCATCCAGCCAGGCGGATCTGTCCGTGACCAAGAGTCTATTGAAGCTGCTGATAAGCATGGCTTAACTATGATATTCACCGGTGTACGGCATTTTAGGCATTAAAAAATAAGAAAAATCCTCGGCTCGAGCCGAGGATTTTTGAGTAGACTTATACTCAATGAAAATCATGAACAGACTAAGCAGGAGCAGTCTGCTTAAAGTGGTTTTGAGGAGTGCGAAAGCGACTTATTTAGGATAGATATAGGTCAGGCGGCCCCAGTAGGAAGCAGTTGGGTCAAACCAGCCACGGAAGTTGCTGATGTACTGCTTGCCGAGGTAGTTAGACTCTTGGATCTGGATGCGGGTATTGGATTCGACATGAGTCACAACACCGACGTGGCCGTAGCCGCCGTCATCCCAGCAGGCGATGGCGCCAACCTCAGGCCTACTGCCGGTACGGAATCCAGCTCTTCTGGCGCTAGCCGCCCATTGACCTCCGTTGCCCCAGTAATTTCCTGCCCAAGGAGCTAGAGCCTTGGCTCCCCAAGTACATTGACCGACAGGATAAGTTGTCGCATTAGCAGCGGCATAGTTAGGCTGAATATTAGCTGATTGAACGCTTGATTTCTCAACCTGATAGCTAGTTCCAGTCAGACCAGTCAGTTGTCCCGCTTTTCTACGATAGACATGGGTGTTAAATAGACCGCTCCCCTTGTGATTCTGAGTATCTACGGTGAATTTGTAGGTTCCATTGCCGACCTTATTGGCAGTATACCATTTGATATCATCTTGCCCATTGACTTCTGACCAAGTTGGCAGAATAATATCGCCATCTCCGTAGGCATCTGTCACTGTCACCTCATAGCGATTAGCCTCAGTTTTCCTGACTGCAACCTTGGCTTGAATTTGGTCGGTAGACATTGAGATGGCATCTGCTGCGTAGCTACGCTCACTGCCGTCCTTATAGGTGACATACACATGGTTGTTATAGGTTCCAGACAAAGCCTGGTGATTACGGATATCAAAGGTTGCGCTGAAGGAGCCATCTCCGTTAGGAGTGGCTGCATACCATTTAAGATTGCTCTGATTGCTAGTGCTCCAAATGGGAACTTGGACAGACTTTATAGGTTTAGATAAAGCTGTTTCAGCGATTTTTACAGTATAGGTTCCTTGTTTGGGGTTGATATTTTCCACCGTAAAAAGCGGTTTTTGCTCCTCTTCAGAAGGCAATTTTCCACTATCAATTTGTGCAGTAGTCCCTGAGAGACCTGTTAAGTCAGGCTTAACATAACTTTCACCGTAAAGGTGGATATTGTAAATCCCTGTGTCGTAGTTATGCTTTCTGAGTTCCACCCGAGCGCTGTAGCTGCCATCTGGATTTTTGCTTGCTTCATACCATTGTAGATCATCTTGCCCATTTTTCTCAGACCAAGTTGGAAGAACAATTCTATGCATGGTGTCAGGTACGTTTTTGACAGTAATGTCCATGATACCTGTTTGAGGGAAGCTGGTCTCAACAGTAGGGTTAGGTTTTTCTAAATTGAAAGTGGTCCCGTTTAAGCCAATCATCTTACCATCTTTATTTTCATAAGTATGAATGTGATAAGTTCCATAGCCTTTGTGATTTGAAAGTTCAAATTCAGTAATATCTTGTCCTGCATTGTACCATTTGATATCATCTTGTCCATTTTCATCAGACCAAACAGCATGTAAAATATTGGAATTTATTTGGTCTTTGTTGCGATTAAAGTGAATTTGAGCGGTTTTCCCTAGGATATTAGAAGTGACATTAATGGCTGGTTTATCGAGAGTAAAGGTTGTTCCATTCAGCCCAATTAATTTTCCATAGAGATCAATATAGGTATGAACATGAAAGGTTCCGTAACCTGCATGGTTACTCATTTCAATGTCAGTGTTAGTAGTTGTTGTTGACGGTGCTTCATACCATTTGATATCATCCTGTCCGTTCTCATCAGACCAAACAGCGTGGAGAATACGATGAGGTTCTTGAGCTTGGGAACGGGTATAACTAATAGAGGCTGTACGATCGTTCACAGTCACATCGACATTGCTGGCACGATCAGTAGGGCCTAGAATTTTGACTTCAGATTCAGGCGTTTCGGTCGCATGAACTGTTGAGTGCCTCGCAAAGACACCTAGGACAGCTCCGGATAATAAAAACAGTTTTTGATATTTCTTCATAAAACTCCTTTGTAAGAATGGTTTTGGATGGGCCCACCTGTATTATTCGGAAAACTTATTTGAAAATGATAGTAAATTTGACAAGCCCTGAATATTTTCTGTCTAAAACGGGTACAATCCACTCAAAAAGGAGAAGGCTGAAGAAAACAATAATTACGGCAATCATTATAGAAGAGATATTCTTTTTCTCATTAGAATGGAATAAAACGAACGATTATGATATAATTTAGATAAATAATTCGTAAAAATGGCAATAATTTTTACGAGATGTGTTAGTTTGGTGCGTAAGCGCCTGTGATATTGGATATTGAGGTATCTTAGCTATGAAGCTTTTGGTTGTTGGTTCAGGCGGTCGTGAGCATGCGATTGCCAAGAAGTTATTGGAGTCTCAGGGTGTGGAGCAGGTGTTTGTCGCACCTGGAAATGATGGCATGACCTTGGATGGGTTGGATTTAGTAAACATTGGAATTTCCGAACATTCCAAACTAATTGAATTTACCAAGGAGAATGACATTGCTTGGTCTTTTATCGGTCCGGATGATGCGCTGGCAGCTGGAATTGTAGATGATTTTAACCAAGCTGGGCTCAAGGCTTTCGGCCCATCTCGTTTAGCAGCGGAGCTGGAGTGGTCCAAGGATTTTGCCAAGGAAATCATGGTCAAATACGGTGTGCCAACAGCAGCCTATGGCACATTTTCCGACTTTGAGGAAGCTAAAGCCTACATCGAAAAGCAGGGGGCGCCTATCGTGGTCAAGGCGGACGGCTTGGCTCTGGGCAAGGGTGTGGTCGTAGCGGAGACCGTGGAGCAGGCGGTCGAGGCTGCTCACGATATGCTCTTGGATAATAAGTTCGGCGACTCAGGTGCGCGTGTGGTCATCGAAGAGTTCCTGGACGGCGAGGAGTTCTCCCTCTTTGCCTTTGTCAATGGCGACAAGTTTTACATTATGCCGACAGCACAAGACCACAAACGGGCCTACGATGGGGACAAGGGTCCTAATACAGGCGGTATGGGAGCTTATGCGCCAGTGCCTCACCTGCCACAAAGCGTGGTGGACCAGCCAGTTGAGACGATTATCAAGCCAGTTCTCAAAGGCATGATAGCTGAGGGACGACCTTATCTGGGCGTGCTCTACGCTGGGCTGATTCTGACAGCAGATGGTCCTAAGGTCATCGAGTTTAATGCCCGATTTGGCGATCCGGAGACCCAGATTATCCTGCCACGCTTGACGTCTGACTTTGCGCAGAATATCACGGACATTTTGGACAAGAAAGAGCCTGCTATCACTTGGCTGGATGAGGGCGTGACCCTTGGCGTGGTTGTCGCATCAGAAGGCTACCCGCTGGACTATGAGAAAGGCCTGCCTCTGCCGGAGAAGACAGACGGCGACATCATCACTTACTATGCTGGGGCTAAGTTTGCGGAAAATAGCAGAGCACTGCTGTCGAATGGGGGCCGAGTGTACATGCTGGTCACCACAGCAGATACCGTCTCAGCTGCGCAGGAAAAAATCTACGACCAACTAAAAAAACAAGACACAACAAGCCTCTTTTACCGAACGGATATCGGAAGCAAGGCAAACAAATAAGAGTGTAAAAGCGACTCAGTCGCCAAACAAGATAATGGTCGCCGTGGTGAAAAGACCAGAACAGTGTATGTTCTGGCCTAGGGAAAATTTGAGACTTCGGGCTCAAATTTTAGGAATGAAACCGAAGGTTTGCTTCCGACCCACCGCCTAAGACCATTATCAAAAAGAAAAAGGATATTAACAATGAAACCAATTATTTCCATCATCATGGGCTCCAAATCCGACTGGGCTACCATGCAAAAAACTGCCCAAGTCTTAGACCGCTTCGGTGTTGTCTACGAAAAGAAAGTCGTCTCTGCCCACCGTACACCTGACCTCATGTTTCAGCATGCGGAAGAAGCTCGCAGTCGTGGCATCAAGGTCATTATTGCAGGTGCTGGTGGTGCAGCCCATTTGCCAGGAATGGTAGCGGCTAAAACCACCCTGCCTGTCATCGGCGTACCGGTCAAATCACGCGCACTCAGTGGTCTGGACTCGCTTTATTCGATTGTGCAGATGCCAGGCGGTGTGCCAGTGGCAACTATGGCCATTGGTGAAGCGGGAGCGACCAACGCTGCCCTGACTGCCCTTCGGATCTTGGCCATTGAGGACCAAGACCTAGCAGCAGCGCTAGCAGATTTTGCAGAAGAACAAGGAAAAATCGCTGAGGAGTCCGCGAATGAGCTCATCTAAAACAATCGGAATCATCGGTGGCGGTCAGCTGGGTCAGATGATGGCCATTTCTGCTATCTACATGGGGCACAAGGTCATCGCGCTGGATCCTGCGGCGGATTGCCCGGCCTCTCGTGTGGCAGAAATTATCGTGGCACCTTATAACGATGTGGACGCCCTGCGTCAGCTGGCTGAGCGTTGCGATGTCCTGACCTATGAGTTTGAAAATGTCGATGCGGACGGTTTGGATGCTGTCATCAAGGAAGGTCAGCTCCCTCAAGGAACGGATCTGCTCCGCATTTCTCAAAATCGGATCTTTGAAAAGGACTTTCTCTCAAACAAGGCCCAAGTCACCGTGGCACCCTACAAAGTCGTGACTTCTAGTCAAGACTTGGAAGACATCGACCTGTCGAAAAATTATGTCCTCAAGACTGCGACAGGTGGCTATGACGGACATGGGCAAAAGATCATTCGTTCAGAGACAGACTTGGCAGAAGCCTATTCGCTAGCTGATTCAGCGGACTGTGTCTTGGAAGAGTTTGTCAACTTTGACCTTGAAATTTCCGTCATTGTATCAGGGAATGGTAAGGATGTGACGGTTTTCCCAGTTCAGGAAAATATCCATCGCAACAACATCCTGTCTAAGACCATCGTCCCAGCTCGCATTTCAGAAAGTCTGGCTGACAAGGCCAAAGCAATGGCGGTGCGAATCGCAGAACAGCTTAACTTGTCTGGAACCCTCTGCGTGGAGATGTTTGTGACAGCTGATGATATCATCGTCAATGAGATTGCCCCACGGCCACACAACTCTGGCCACTACTCTATCGAAGCCTGCGACTTTTCTCAGTTTGACACCCATATTCTGGGCGTTCTCGGAGCACCATTGCCAGATATCCACCTGCATGCACCAGCTGTCATGCTCAATGTTCTCGGCCAGCATGTCGAGACCGCTGAAAAATATGTAACAGAAAATCCAAGCGCCCACCTCCACCTGTATGGTAAAATAGAAGCGAAGCACAACCGAAAGATGGGACATGTGACTGTGTTTAGTGATGCGCCGGATAGCGTTGATGAGTTTGGGAAGTAAGACAGGACCCCAGTTATAAGGTCCGTCTCTTACCCCTGCAAGGTTGACTAGGATTGTCGCAGACGAAACATCGGCAAGAGCAACCAGCCAACTACTGCTAGAAGGGATTGATTTTTAGGAGAAACAACTAGATATGACATTTGATAATAAAATATATGAACAGGAATTGATGAAATCATTTAATATTTCTCAGTTTGATTTTGTTGAAGAAGGTCTACCATTACCAATTTTTTATGGCTCTCTATTTAATCGAGAACAAAACATGGAATTTGAGCAGCAGAATAACTTTTATCTAGTAAAAACAAAGTATTCAATTGTTGATAAAATACTTCTTGCCGAACGTAATCAATCAAATGGGGAACAAAAATTTGACTTTAATAATAAGTTTGATTTACAAAAATTAGAAAATAAATTTAATGAGTTTGAAAAACGATTTCGAGAATTTGTAAATTTGGAATATAATAAAATATGTTATTTGGGGATTCCTAGTTCTGATTGTGGTGTCTATAATATTCCTCAAATTTTAGCCATGATGATGAATCCTATTCAAGAAATTGAGTTAATAAGAACCATAACAAAGGATAAGACTCATATAGAGAATGGGAAACGTCAAATTTTATTTGATGAGATTACAAAAGGATTAGAATTGCAAGGAGTAGCTGAATCTTGGTGGGAGAAATTTGATTTTATAGTCGTAATTGACGATGTGACAACTACAGGAAGCTCTTTTAGAATGATTGATAAATATCTTATCAATAAAGGAGTTCCAAAAGAAAAAATTGTGAATTATTCTCTTTATAAACATCAAAAGGTTGAGAAATGGAATAATATTGTTGAGAAATATGAGTCCTTTGAAAATCCTAGATTAAATTCTCAAATAGATCTGATAATTTGGGACTTTGATGAGACAATTGTTGATTCAAGAAAAAGGAATGTAGAATTTGAAAGCACAATCAACGATAAGATGAAGCTTAAGAAAGGGAACAAATATTTCAAAAATGGGGAAACTTTTTATAGAGCCTCTCCAATATATTCTATTTATCCAGGTTTGGAAGAGATATTTAAGTTTCTTGCTAATGATGGAATGATTTATGAAATTATATCAAATAGATATTATTTAATGGAAAAGCTATTTTATCAAGAGAAATTAAGAAAGAAAATTTTTCCTAAGGACGAGGGTGATGGGTGGAGTTATGTTAGTTATAAAACCAACGGTGACTATACTAACTATGAAGAATGTTGTTGGCTGGTTCGGACTTCTGAAACAAAAATTGATGATTATACAATCAAACATTTGAAACCATCACCTGAAACAATTGAATTTGGGGTGGGACTTACTCTAGATACTATAGAGCCTACACGAATTATTGGAATAGGAAATACTAAAAATGATATTATTGCATATAAAGCGGCTGGACTTGAAACAGTATTAGTTACATGGGGGATCCACTATAGATTTGGTCGGGACTATGGTGCGGATCATGTGTTTCATGATCCAAGACAATTGTTGGATTTTCTGAAAAAGAATACTTCAGGAATGTACTCGTCAAAGGATTTTGACGATATTATTTCTTTAGTTGCAGAACCTCAAGTTAATTTCGATGACAACTAATTTAAAAAAAGTAGAAAAATATGATAGAGAATTATAGCTTAAGTACTAAAATTATTGCCCTTAGTAGACTTAAAGGGATGGGAAGAAAAAGAATTGCTGATTTTCTAGAAGATGTTTTTTCTAAAAAAGGAAATTATGACTTCACTTTTGAGGATATTTATGGTAGTAAGATAAGTCAGTTAAAAAATTTAATTGAAACTGATTTGACTAAGTCAAGTTGGAATTTTCAATGTAATAAAGCGAAAGAAATTATTGATAATAGTTTAGAAAAACAAATAGTCACGATTAATTTTAGTGATGTTGAGTATCCTAAAGAGCTAGCTGTTTTATCTAAGAAACCACTAGTATTATTTGTTAAAGGGAATATAAAATTACTCACAGATACAAAAAAAGTAGCAGTAATTGGCACTAGGGAACCAGGTGTTTTTGCCCAAAAGATGACTTCAAAGATTACTGAGCAGTTATCTAATTTAGATTACACAGTGGTCAGTGGACTAGCTGTAGGGTGTGACTCCTTGGCTCATGAAATGGCAAGTATTACAAATGGTAAAACTATAGCTATTTTAGCTCATGGCTTAGATGTTCCAATATATCCTAAAGTAAACCGTACACTAGCTGATGATATTTTACGTAATGGCGGGACTTTGGTATCTGAATATCCTATTGGAACAACATTAAGGCCTAGTTATTTGGTTGAACGTGATGAATGGCAAAGTGGTATGAGTTTAGGAACAATTACTATCGAATCGTCAAATAGTGGTGGAAGTAGACATGCAACCTATAAAGCATTAGAACAAGATAGAGCATTAGCCGTTCTTGATCATACTCTCTTTAAGAATGGCAAGGGGCAGCAAGTATATTTTTCAAATGATTCCGCTATTTCTTTAAATCAACAATTGTTAGCAGAAAAAAAAGCTTTTCCTCTTTACTCGTTAGATAGCATATTTGAATTTGATAAAAAAATGCAAGTAATAAAAGAAAAAGTAAATAAAAAATATAGTCAGATTACAATCAATAATATTATTGCAAAAACCGATAAGCAAGGTAACACTATTCAGACATCTCTTTTTTAAGTTGAGCTTTTATAGATTTTTAACAGAATATTGATTTCTTTTTACATTTTACAAAGACTTTATAACTAGCAATATAGGATATTGAGTTTATTTAAATTTAACTGGAACTATTAATTGCTAATACTATTAAAAACCAGAAGGGAATGGGAACGGGTTCTCTTAATTTGAACTCAAACATCTAATCTTTGATAGAATAAAATAAACAAAAAGAAAGGAACATGGGCCGTCGTATTTGCTTAACTGAATACGGACTTGGTCAATTACTATGATTCAAATCATCGTTAATGCTTTTGTGGAAGAAGGCAAAGAAACTGCTGTTGTGGAAGTGCTCTTTGCCAGTGCCGACCATGAAAAAGTAAAAGCCAAATATCAGGAATTAAAGATTCAATATCCAGACAATTATCTGGCTATCTATGATTTGCCATTGGATACAGATCTAAGTAGCTTGCCGCACTATCCGTCGGTGGCGATAAGCAAGGAGGAGTTTGATTAGTCTATGAAAACTATCGGTCTGATTGGTGGTATGAGTTGGGAAAGCACCACATCTTACTACCAAATCATCAACGAAACCATCAAAAAAGAGCTAGGTGGTCTGCATTCTGCTAAGATTCTGCTTTACAGTGTTGATTTTGCAGAGATTGAGCATTATCAGGCAGTCGGAGACTGGGAGAAAAGCGGTCGACTTTTGGCAGATGTTGCTAAGCGCCTGGAGCAAGCAGGTGCGGATTTCATCGTTATTTGTACCAACACCATGCACAAGATTGCTCCACAGATACAGGAGCAGATTACGATTCCAATCTTACATATTGCACAGGCAACTGCGCAGGCCTTGTTGGCTGACGGTATTCAAAAAGTCGGTCTTCTAGGGACTAAGTACACCATGACCCAAGATTTTTACAAGGAGAAATTAATAGAGTCTGGGTTAGAAGTGCTGATTCCAGACCAAGCTGGTATTACAGAGGTCAATCGGATCATTTACGACGAACTCTGTCTAGGGGATATCAAAGAAAGCTCAAAGAAGATCTATCTTGCCATTATAGATGATTTGAAAAAAGCAGGCGCTGAAGCTGTTATCTTGGGTTGTACCGAGATTGGTCTTCTCGTCAAGCAATCCGACACTGACCTGCCTCTCTACGACACAACGGTAATCCATGCGGAGAAAGCAGCGGAGTGGGCGGTAAATAAATGATTATAGAAGACAAGCACAACCGTAAGGTGGGACATGTGACTTTGTTTAGTGGTGTGCCAAATAGTGCGGTTGAGTTTGGGAAAGGGATTGATTTTTAAAATGATAGAAGAATTCGATAATGTATTTGAAGATGATATTACTACTCTAACATTTACTTATGCGGATGATGTAGTCATTCCAGAAATTCCGGATGCAGAAGGTATTCATATTGTAGAGATATCAAATAATCAGCTAGTTATAGAGCATACGCGCGATGATGATGAGGTCTATGAATATATAGAGAGCTGTGGATTAACAAGTCGCCCCATAAAACTTTCGATTGAATTTTGTGTTTATGAAGATTCTGAGGAAGAAGAAAATTTCTAGAACTTAATGGAGAAAATCTATGATGCAAATCATCGTTAACGCTTTTGTTGAAAAGGATAAGACTGGAGCTGTCGTAGAAGTCTTGTATGCTAGTAACAATCACGAAAAAGTGAAGGCCAAGTATGAAGAGCTAGTTGCTCAATACCCCGAAAACTATTTAGCAATTTATGATTTGCCATTGGATACAGATCTAAGTAGCTTGCTACACTATCCGTCGGTGGCAATAGGGAAAGAGGAGTTTGAGTGATTTAAGTTTAACAAGGAGAGAATAATGAGTGATAAAAAAGAAATTAAAAATCCGATAATTAAATCATATGTTGATGATTTTGCTCAAAAGCATGAAATTTCAAAAACTCAATGTAAGAATGAACATTTATTATTTGAAAGTTATATAAATGATGCGATAGTATCAGTTTATGGAAATGATGTAAATGTTTCATATGAAGATATGGAAACAGGATCTGCATTCGGTATTGATGGTATTGCGATTTTTGTTGCTGATAAGTTAGTTCAAAGTGTAGAAGATGTAGATTATGTTATTGAAAAACTAAAGAGATTTGATGTTGAATTTTATTTTGTTCAAACAAAAACATCTGAAAAAATAGATAGACAAGAACTGAATGATTTTTTTACAGGAATTAGACGATTTTTTGATTTTGATCGAACAAATTGTGATATCCAAGAATTGGATGCATTCTGGGAAGTTGCAAAATATATTTTTACAAAAGCAAGTAAATTTAAAGACAATCCAAAATTAAATATGTTCTTTGTTAGCCTAGATCCAAACGAAGATGCTAAGTTGAGGGATGAGCATATTCAAAAGACAATTGAGATGGGCGTTAGTGATTTAAATCAATTAAGCTTATTTGGAACAGTACTCCCCCCAAAAGTACTGGGATTGAAATCAGTTATGGATTTACATCGTAAAAATCAGTCAGAGCTTGAGATAAGTATCAGTATGACTAAAACACCAGTTGCGTATCCTAAAGATAGCAGTGGTAAAATAAAAAATGGTTATTACGGATTGATTAAATTAGACGAATTTGTTAAGTTGTTAACAGATGATATTGATGAAAAAAAAGTTCTTCGTCGAGGAATTTTTGATGATAATATAAGGTATTATTTGGGAGCTGAAGAAAAAATTGAAGTAAATCATAATATGAAGGGACAGTTGACAGGTAAAGATAGTTATTTATTTGGTCTTTTAAATAATGGTATCACTATAATTGGTGATGATATTAAACTTAATTCTGAAGAATTAACATTGGTAAACTATCAAATTGTTAATGGTTGTCAAACTAGTAATGTTATTTTTGAGGCTCTAAAATCAATTTCAAGTTCTGAAGAGATATACTTACCAATCAGATTTATAGCAACAACAGATGAAGAAACAAAGAATTCAATAATAAAAGCAACTAATAGCCAAACTACTTTGAAACCAGAGCAATTAGCCGCTTTAGCACCTATTCAAAAAAATATTGAAGAATACTACCGCTCAAAAGAGAAAAACTCTAATTCGGTAGGATTATATTACGAACGTAGAACTGAACAATATCGAGATGATAATATTCCTAAAACGAAAATTATTACTATACCAATTCAGATAAAAGCAACATCTGCAATGTTTTTAGATCTTCCTCATGAGGTGTCAGGGCAATATGGAAAAGTTGAACGTAATACTCGTAATGCTTTGTTTAATGAAGAGGATTTGAAGTATATTAACATTTACTATAGTAGTGGCCTAACCTTCTATAAAGTTGAACGTTATGTTAGAACTAATTATGATAGGAAATACTTTAAAGCTAGATGGCATCTTATGATGGTTATTAAATATCTGTTAGGAGGTAAACAAGACGAGTCAGGTATAACCAAAGCAAATCATAAGATAAGCCAAAAACTAGAAGAAGTAATTGGTGATGACGCTCAGTTTAATATTTATATTGAGAAAGCGATTGCAATTTTAAATAAGTTTCTAAAGGATAACTATACTGAAGATGTTTTGAAAACAGATAGAAAACTATTTGAAAGAAAAGAGACAACTGATGAGCTTATCAAATACACAAAAGAATTAGAGGAAAAACAAAAATGATCAACCGTTACTCTCGCCCCGAAATGGCGAACATTTGGACTGAGGAAAATAAGTACAAGGCTTGGCTGGAGGTTGAGATTCTAGCTGATGAGGCCTGGGCTGAGCTGGGTGAGATTCCCAAGGAAGATGTGGCCTTGATTCGTGAGCAGGCTGGGTTTGACATCGACCGCATCTTGGAGATTGAGCAGGAGACGCGCCATGATGTGGTGGCTTTCACGCGTGCGGTTTCTGAGACGCTAGGCGAGGAGCGCAAGTGGGTGCACTATGGCCTGACTTCAACCGACGTGGTAGATACGGCCTACGGCTACCTCTACAAGCAGGCCAATGATATCATCCGTGAGGATTTGCGTCGCTTCACTGACATCATTGCAGAGCGGGCGCGGGAGCACAAGTTCACCATCATGATGGGACGGACCCACGGGGTGCATGCGGAGCCGACGACTTTTGGTCTCAAGCTCGCAACCTGGTACAGCGAAATGAAGCGCAACATCGAGCGTTTCGAGCTTGCGGCTGCGGGTGTGGAAGCCGGGAAAATCTCTGGTGCGGTTGGGAACTTTGCTAACATTCCGCCATTTGTGGAAAGTTATGTCTGTGAGAAATTGGGCATCCGTCCACAAGAGATTTCGACCCAAGTCTTGCCACGTGACCTCCATGCTGAATACTTCTCAGCTCTAGCCTTGATTGCGACATCTATCGAGCGCATGGCAACTGAGATACGCGGTCTGCAAAAGTCTGAGCAGCGCGAGGTCGAAGAGTTCTTTGCCAAGGGTCAAAAAGGATCTTCAGCTATGCCTCACAAGCGCAATCCAATCGGCTCTGAAAATATGACTGGTCTTGCGCGTGTCATTCGTGGTCACATGGTGACAGCCTTTGAGAATGTCTCTCTCTGGCATGAGCGCGACATTTCCCACTCATCAGCTGAGCGGATCATCGCTCCGGACACGACCATTCTCATCGACTATATGCTCAACCGCTTCGGTAATATCGTCAAGAACTTGACCGTCTTCCCAGAAAACATGAAGCGTAACATGAACTCAACCTTTGGTCTTATCTTTAGCCAGCGGGCTATGTTGACCTTGATTGAAAAAGGCATGACGCGGGAGCAGGCTTATGACTTGGTGCAGCCAAAGACTGCCCAGTCTTGGGACAATCAAGTGGACTTCAAGCCTTTGCTTGAAGCAGATCCAGAAGTCACTTCCCGTCTGACTCAGGAAGAGATTGATGAAATCTTTAACCCAGTTTACTATACCAAACGCGTAGATGAAATATTTAAGCGCGTGGGCTTAGATTGAACATAAAAGCAGGCACTTTCTAAGAAGCGCCTGCTTTCTTTATCTTAAATTTGACTGGCCAGTTGTCCAATTTTCTTGAGCATTTCTTGGCGTTGTTGGTCTGTTTTGCGTTCTACTCCGTTGAGCTCGGTCAGTTTGACTGGAGAAATACCACAAGGTTTCAGGATTTGATTTTTAAGTACCTTGCCGTAGTCTTGGACAAAAGGCAGGGCAAAACCTGGTGTATTATGACTGACGATAATCCAGCCGGATTTCCCTTGCAGGTGGCCTTGGAGTCCGATTTTCTTATAAGAGTAGGCAAAGTCAGCCGCAAAGACGCGATCGATAAAGCCTTTAAGAATGGCCGGCATACCGCTCCACCAGATAGGAAAAATGGAAATCAGGTGGTCTGCCCAAGTAATCAAATCCCGGTATTTTGCAATTTCGGGATCTTTGTGCAGGTCACGGCGTCTATGTTCTTGGTCAAAGCGTAAGATAGGGTCAAAATTTTCAGCATACAAGTCCAAGGTTTTCACTTCGTGCTTTTTAGAAAGATTGCTTTGAACTTCTTTGAGAATAGCAGCATTGAAGCCAGTTGGGTTGGGGTAGGTGTAAATAATCAAGGTTTTCATGAACGTTCTCCTTTGATATAAATGTCAAGCATGTGCTCGATCGTTCTTTGGATGGCTTGAGGATCCAGGTCTTGCCCGATAGGACTGTTGGTCAGAACAGCCAGACCTGTGATAAAGCTCCAAAAGTGAAAAAGGCTTTCCGCTTCGCTATTGCTAAAATTTTCCTCCTCGCGAAGCTTTAAAACAAGCTCCTTAAATTTATCAAATCCAGGCAAGTCAGACTCCAAGAGAATGGTGTCCTGTGTCACCTTCATATATTTAAAAGGAAATTTGATAAAGAGAGCTTCGAAAAAATGAGGGTAGGTCTTGGCAAAAATAATGAAATTAAAACCAAGCTTGGTCAGCTGATCACGCGCAGAACCTGTCGCATCAATACTCTGATTGATTTCCTGATTGAGAAACAGCGAAAGCTGGGTCAAAACCACCTTGAGGTAGCCTTCCTTGCTCTCAAAATGTCGGTAAGGGCTGCCGTGAGTCACACCGCAGACCTTGGCAACAGTCCTGAGCGAGAGCTGTTCAATTCCATGTTTTCCGATTTCTTCAATCCCCGTTTGAATGAGCTGTTCTTTCAGCTGGGCAGTATTGCGTTTCATGTATCTCCTCCAAAAGTATACACTGTCTACTTATCTATCTTTAGTATACACTGTATACTTTTTATTGTCAAATAATTTGATGCTTTATTCTAGTCTAAGATGTGGCAGAATTTGCTTTCGGTAAGATATAATGTTAAAATAATATCCAAATGATAGCGCTTTCTTTTTTTGGGGTGGATTGCTCGTTGTAAAGAAACGCTGAGAAACGGAGGACACCTATGAAGAAAATTATCAACGACCCAACAGCGGTTGTGGACGAGATGCTGGAAGGCTTGGCCTACATTCACAGCGATTTGGTTTATCGGGTGGAGGGCTTTGATATCATTGCCCGCAAGAGTGAGAAGACAGGCAAGGTTGGCTTGATTTCTGGTGGTGGCAGTGGTCATGAGCCTTCTCATGCTGGCTTTGTCGGTGAGGGTATGCTGTCGGCTGCTATTTGCGGAGCGGTCTTTACTTCACCAACACCTGATCAAGTCTTGCAGGCTATCAAGGAAGCAGATGAGGGAGCTGGGGTCTTCATGGTGATCAAGAATTACTCCGGTGACATCATGAACTTTGAAATGGCTCAGGAAATGGCTGAGATGGAAGGGATTGAGGTAGCTAGTGTCGTCGTAGATGACGATATCGCAGTAGAAGACAGCCTCTATACTCAAGGCCGCCGCGGAGTGGCTGGCACCATTCTTGTCCATAAGATTCTAGGGGATGCAGCGCGTGCAGGCAAATCTCTGACTGAAATCAAGGCTCTGGCTGACGAGCTGGTCAAACATATTCACACAGTTGGCTTGGCTCTGAGCGGGGCAACCGTACCGGAAGTCGGCAAGCCTGGTTTTGTTTTGGCTGATGATGAGATAGAGTTCGGTATTGGCATCCATGGTGAGCCCGGCTATCGCAAGGAAAAGATGCAGCCGTCTAAGGACTTAGCCAAGGAATTGGTCGAAAAGCTCAGTCAGTCTGTTGAGCTCAAATCTGGTAAGAAAATCGGCATTCTTATCAATGGTATGGGTGCAACACCGCTCATGGAGCAGTATGTTTTTGCGGCCGATGTAGCAAATTTTCTGGCAGAAGCTGGAGTCGAAGTTGTCTATAAAAAGCTGGGTAATTACATGACTTCCATTGATATGGCAGGGATTTCTCTGACCTTTATCCAGCTGGATCAGCCAGACTGGCTGACAGCTCTCAATAGTCCTGTCACAACAGCCGCTTGGTAAGGAGGTGCTTATGGACGCAGCAAGAGCAAAAAAATGGATGCAGTTGTTCAACGAGAAGATCCAGGATCAGAAAGACTATCTATCTGACCTTGATACCCCCATCGGTGATGGCGATCATGGCGCCAATATGGCTAGGGGAATGGCAGCAGCAGTAGAGAGTCTAGCTGCTAAGGACTTTGCCAGTGCGGCTGAGGTTTTTCAGGCTGTTTCCATGCAGCTGATTAGCAAGGTCGGCGGTGCTTCAGGCCCTCTTTATGGCTCGGCCTTCATGGGCATGGGCAAAGCTGAGAAAGACGGCAAGGACTTGTCAGAAGTTATCCAAGCTGGGCTGGACATGATTCAGAAGCGGGGCAAGGCTGTGCCTGGTGAGAAGACCATGGTGGATGTCTGGTCGGAGCTTCCTGTTTCTTTGCAGTCTGGAGACTTGACGCGTGAAAAGATAGGTTCTCTAGTGGAAGCGACCAAAGATCTGAAAGCGACCAAGGGGCGGGCTTCCTATGTCGGTGAGCGCTCTATCGGCCATATTGATCCCGGTTCGGCTTCATCTGGTCTCCTCTTTGAGGCTCTTTTAGAAACGGAGGCAGGCTGATGGCAGATACTGGCATTCTTATCGTTTCCCATTCCAAAAACCTGGCCCAAGGCTTGTTTGAGCTCATTTCGCAGGTGGCGGAAGATGTGGCCATCAGCTATGTAGGCGGGTTGGACGACGGCAGCATCGGGACCAGCTTTGAAGGGATTCAGGCAGCTTTAGATGCCAATGACAAAGACACTATTTTGGCCTTTTTCGATTTGGGATCAGCTCGCATGAATCTAGAAATGGTCGCAGACTTTTCTGACAAGGAAATCATTATCAATAATGTTCCTTTGGTAGAGGGCGCTTATACGGCTGCTGCCCTTCTTCAGGCTGGGGTAGATTTGCCTAATGTTTTGCTTCAGGTACGTGAATTAGAAATAAAGAAATAGCAGGTTTTATAGAGACTTAATAAACGACTTCATTTGCAAAATAAGGAACATTTTATATCAAAAAGCTGGGATTCAATCCCAGTTTTTTTGCTTTATCACTGTACCAATTTTCAGGGGAACAGCCAGTATTTCTTATTTTTTTCTTCTTTATATTGATTAAAAATAGGACAAATACGTAGTCTATGTTTACTTTTTGACAGAATTTACTTTTTAATGAACAAAAGTTCTTAGAATGGATTGCAAATTGGTATAGATAGACTTATAATAGATATAAGCACACAAGATGAAAGAAAAAACGACAGCCGATTAGAAGCCATCGTTTTTAATCTTAGTGGTCCCGATTGCAGGAAATGAACTTAATCTTGAAGAAGTCACCGCGTTTGTAAGTTTCGCTGTACTCTAAGATTTGTCCAGTGCTTTCCAGCTGGGTAATCTTCACCTGATGAACGGTCGGGAAGTTGGTATCAACTTCCAGTACTTTCGCAACATCTTTTGGTGTTGGGAAGACAATTTCATTGGTTTCTTCAAAATGCTCATCATTCATGTGAATGTGGTAGTCAGTTTTGAAGCGGTTGTAGATAGAGCTGTAGTAGTCCATATCTGGATAATTCGGATTGATGTACTGCTCAGGGATATAGGTTTGGTGATAGATATAGATTTTATCGCCAGTCCGTCTGACCCGGTCAATCTTATAGTAGAACTGCGTTGGTGCCAGTTCTAGCTTATCCAAGATTTTCAGGTCATTCCCACGCTTGATGGAGAGAACAGTCACCTTATCTTTTTGGATAGGGAAGGTCTCAACGTCAGAAAATTCCACCAGCTTGTGCTTTCTTGCACGTGAAACGAAGGTTCCCTTGCCTTGCTGGCGGATGATGTAACCATCGTTGGCCAGTTCATTCAAAGCGCGGACAACTGTAATGGAGCTGACATTAAACATCTGAATCAGCTCAGCCTCTGTGTAAAACTTATCGCCATTTTCAAATTTGCCAGAAATGATTTGCTGCTTGAGCTCATCTTTGATTTGTTGGTATTTTGGAATAGCCATTTTGTTCACCTCTCTTTTTTTACTTTTCTTACTTAAGATTTTAACATATTTTTAAAAAAAATGTTGACATTTATGCAAAAATTTATTATATTAATATTAATAAGAGATGAAAGCGGTTTTATACCTGAGGGAACATCAGATGGCAAGATTCAAAATTGGTCATTCCTTCTGTTTGGATGATCGGGAGTTTAAGATTTTATCGGGAGCCATTCACTATTTTCGGGTACAGCCTGAGGATTGGTATCATTCCCTTTATAATCTCAAAGCTCTGGGCTTTAATACAGTGGAGACCTATCTTCCCTGGAATATGCACGAACCCCAAAAAGGTGTCTTTGACTTCCAAGGAATTTTAGATATTGAGGCATTTTTACAGACAGCTCAGGATTTGGGACTTTATGCCATTATCCGCCCTTCGCCTTTTATCTGCGCGGAGTGGGAGTTCGGTGGTCTGCCGGCCTGGCTGCTCAATGAGAACATGCGCATCCGCTCATCAGATGAGGCCTTTCTGCAGGCTGTAGCCAGCTATTATGACGAGCTGCTGCCGCGACTGACTCCAAGGCTTCTGGACAATGGGGGAAATATCCTCATGATGCAGGTGGAAAATGAGTACGGTTCCTATGGGGAAGACAAGGCCTACCTGAGAGCAATCAGACGGCTCATGGAAGAACGAGGTGTAACCTGTCCGCTCTTTACTTCAGACGGACCTTGGCGGGCTACGCTTCAAGCTGGTACGCTGATTGATGACGATGTCTTTGTGACAGGAAATTTCGGCTCTAAGGCAGATTACAATTTTGCTCAGATGCAGGAATTCTTTGACGAACATGGCAAAAAGTGGCCGCTCATGTGTATGGAGTTCTGGGACGGCTGGTTCAATCGCTGGAAAGAGCCTATCATCAGGCGAGATCCAGACGAACTGGCTCAAGCTGTTCATGAAGTGCTCCAGCAGGGCTCAATCAATCTCTATATGTTTCATGGCGGTACTAATTTTGGCTTTATGAATGGCTGTTCGGCTAGAGGCGTCATTGACCTGCCACAGGTGACTTCCTATGACTATGATGCTCTACTCGATGAGCGTGGCAATCCGACGGACAAGTACTATGCAGTCCAGAGGATGCTGAAAGAGCATTATCCAGAGCATCCACAGATGGAGCCACTGGTGAAAGAGTCTTTTGAGCTTAGGAATATTCCGCTCAGTCAGAAAGTCAGTCTCTTTGAGACCCTGCCTGACTTGGCAGAGCCTATCGAAAGTCTCTATCCGATGAAGATGGAGGAGCTGGGGCAAAATGTCGGCTACCTGCTCTATCGGACTTGGGCTAGTTGGGATGCTGATCAGGAAAGGCTCCGTGTCATTGACGGCCGCGACCGTATGCAGCTCTATGTGGACGGTCAGCACATAGCAACCCAGTACCAGACAGAAATCGGTCAGGATATCATGGTGGACGGCCAGAAAAAGGCGGAGCACCAGCTTGACATTCTGATGGAAAATATGGGCCGGGTTAATTATGGGCACAAGCTACTGGCAGATACCCAGCAGAAGGGCATTCGTACCGGTGTCTGCAAGGATCTGCACTTCCTGATTGACTGGCAGCATTATCCGCTACCGCTGGACCATCCAGAAAAGATAGACTTTTCAAAAGGGTGGCAGGAAAATCAACCAGCTTTCTACGCTTTTGACTTTAAAATGAAAGCGCTTAAAGATACTTATCTGGATCTGTCCGACTTTGGCAAGGGCGTCGTCTTTGTCAATGGTGTCAGCATTGGCCGTTTCTGGAATGTCGGACCGACCTTATCGCTCTATATCCCGCACAGCCTGCTCAGAGAAGGTGACAATCGCATCATTATCTTTGAGACAGAAGGGATCTACAGCGAAACCATTCACTTAGTTAACCAACCTACATTTAAAACAATAAAGGGGGAAAATCTATGACAATAGTAGGTGCACGTATCGATGGACGTTTGATCCATGGACAGGTAGCCAATCTTTGGACTACCAAGCTTAACATTTCACGCATTATGGTGATTGACGATGAGGTAGCTGAAAATGCTATCGAAAAGAGCGGACTCAAGCTCGCAACGCCAGCTGGTGTGAAACTCAGTGTCTTGCCGATTGCTAAGGCAGCAGAAAATATCTTGGCCGGCAAGTATGATTCACAGCGACTCTTGATTGTCGCTCGTAAGCCAGACCGCTTCCTGCGGTTGGTCGAAGCTGGTGTTCCACTGGAAACGCTGAATGTCGGCAATATGTCTCAGTCAGATGAAACTCGCTCCATTACCCGCTCTATCAACGTGGTAGATGCAGATGTTGAAGCCTTTCACAAGCTGCACGAAAAAGGAGTCAAGCTGACCGCGCAAATGGTTCCCAACGATCCAGTTGAGGATTTCATGAAGTTATTAAAATAAGACAAAATTTTAGGAGGACATTGTTATGATACAATGGTGGCAAATTTTACTACTCACTTTGTACTCAGCTTATCAAATCTGTGATGAGTTGACCATCGTTTCTTCAGCAGGATCCCCTGTATTTGCTGGATTCATTACTGGCTTGATTATGGGTGATTTGACGACTGGTTTGTTTATCGGTGGTAGCCTGCAATTATTCGTTCTTGGTGTAGGGACATTTGGTGGGGCTTCTCGTATTGATGCAACATCAGGTGCCGTTTTGGCGACAGCCTTCTCTGTAGCACAAGGCATTAAGCCAGAGTTGGCTATTGCGACAATCGCAGTACCAGTAGCAACTTTGTTGACCTACTTCGATATCTTAGGTCGTATGACAACGACTTATTTCGCACACCGTGTGGATGCAGCAGTTGAACGCTTCGACTATAAAGGTATTGAACGCAACTATCTCTTAGGTGCACTTCCTTGGGCTCTGTCTCGTGCCCTCCCAGTCTTTCTGGCTCTGGCATTTGGTGGAGCATTTGTTCAAGCGATAGTAGATGGTGTTGCTGGTGTGAAATGGCTGGCTGCAGGTTTGACGCTGGCTGGTCGTATGCTTCCAGGACTCGGATTTGCCATCTTGCTTCGTTACCTTCCAGTTAAACGTAATCTTCACTACTTAGCTCTTGGTTTTGGCTTGACGGCTATGCTGACTGTGCTTTACTCAAACATTCAAACTTTGGGTGGGGCTGTATCTAGCATTGTTGGAACTCTTCCAAAAGATGCTGCAGTTACATTTGCCAACAATTTCAAAGGCTTGTCTATGATTGGTGTAGCTATCTTTGGTATCTTCCTTGCAGTACAGCATTTCAAATACAGCCAAAGAACAGTAGTTGCTGCTCCAGCTGCTAGCACAAACTCAGAAAGTGAGGAAATTGAAGATGACGAACTCTAATTATAAATTAACAAAAGAAGATTTTAAACAAATCAATAAACGCAGCTTGTTCACTTTCCAATTAGGCTGGAACTACGAGCGGATGCAAGGTTCTGGCTATCTCTACATGCTCTTGCCTCAGCTGCGCAAAATGTACGGTGACGGCACTCCAGAATTAAAAGAAATGATGAAATTGCATACGCAATTCTTCAATACATCACCTTTCTTCCACACCATTATTGCAGGTTTTGACCTAGCTATGGAAGAAAAAGACGGTGTTAAATCAAAAGATGCGGTCAATGGTATCAAGACAGGTCTTATGGGGCCGTTTGCTCCTCTTGGAGACTCTATTTTTGGATCTCTAGTGCCAGCCATCATGGGCTCTATCGCTGCCACCATGGCTATCGCAGGCCAACCTTGGGGAATTTTCCTTTGGATTGCTGTAGCAGTTGCTTATGACATTTTCCGTTGGAAACAGTTAGAATTTGCCTACAAAGAAGGGGTCAATCTCATCACCAACATGCAAAGTACTTTGACAGCTCTTGTTGAAGCGGCTTCTGTACTGGGTATCTTCATGGTTGGAGCTCTTGTAGCGACTATGATTAACTTTGAAGTTTCATGGGTGCTGAAGATTGGTGAAAAAGCTATTGATTTCCAAGACATGATGAATCTGATTTTCCCACGTTTGATTCCAGCAGTCTTTACAGGCTTTATCTTCTGGCTCTTGGGCAAGAAAGGAATGAACTCTACTAAGGCTATCTTCATTATCATTTTCATGGCAGTAAGCTTCTCTGCTATCGGCTACTTCCTGCTGGGACAAGTACCAGAATAATGGAGTGATTTATGAGCAAGAAATTAGTTTTAGTCAGCCATGGTCGCTTTTGTGAAGAGCTGAAAACAACTACGGAAATGATTATGGGGCCTCAGGAAGATATCCATGCAGTAGCCCTGCTTCCGGAGGAAGGCCCAGAAGACTTCGCAGCTAAATTCTTAGAGACGGTCAAAGATTTTGAGGATTACTTGGTCTTTGCGGATCTCTTGGGGGGCACTCCTTGTAATGTAGTCAGCCGCTTCATTATGGAAGGACAGGATATCGAGCTTTATGCGGGGGTCAATCTGCCCATGATCATTGAGTTTATTAACGCTTCTTTGACAGGAGCAGAAGTCAGCTATCCATCCAAGGCCGCAGAGAATATTGTTAAGGTCAATGATGTTCTAGCTGGCCTAATGGATGATGAAGATGAATAAAAGCTTGAACAATCACTTCTAGTTGGGTGAAGTCCTTGAGCTGTCAGCAGATGGGAGACTGCTGATAGGTAAGGCCAAGCCACAGTGGATGATTCAAGCATACTGGTTTAAGAGGAATTTGGGAGATGCCTCTTGGCCTAGGGAAGTGGATGGTTCAGCATTGCAAAATGCAGTCGCTGTCTGGTTTGAAAAAGCTTGTTAAAAGTATATTTCAAGTCTAGCCATCGTTGCGGGGGTGGGACAGCGAGCCGAAAATCTTTGATTTTCTGGACTCTGTCTCGCTCCCCCTTTTTCAAATGATGGAAAGGAATGAGAAAGAGAATGTTAGATTATTCACAGGAAGAATTGCAGCGTCTGGGGGCTGACATCACAACGAGAGAAATCTATCAGCAGCCTGAGGTCTGGCAGGAAGCCTTTGAACATTACAAGGCTCAAGCCGCAGACATCGCTGCTTTTCTGAAAAAAATTGAGGACAAACATGACTACATTAAGGTCATTTTTGCCGGAGCAGGCTCATCAGCCTATGTCGGAGATACTTTGACGCCTTATTTTAGGAAGATTTATGATGAGCGCAAATGGAATTTCAACGCTATTGCGACGACAGATATCGTGGCCAATCCCTTGGTGCATCTGAAGAGAGAAGTGCCGACAGTACTTGTTTCCTTTGCCCGCAGCGGAAATTCCCCAGAAAGTGTAGCGACTGTGGACTTGGCTAAGCAGTTGGTGGATGACTTGTATCAGATTACTATTACCTGTGCTGCCCAGGGCAAGCTGGCTCAGCAGGCCCAAGATGATGAAAAGAATCTTTTGCTCCTGCAGCCAGAAGCTTCTAATGATGCTGGCTTTGCCATGACCTCTAGCTTCAGCTCCATGATGCTGACAGCCCTTTTGGTCTTTGACCGGGCTGAACTAGTCCAGAAGGAAGCCAAGGTTGCGGCTCTGCTTCAGCTCAGTCAGGATGTTTTAGAACGCGTTGCAGGTGTGCAGCAGCTGGTTGATTTGGATTTCAGCAGGGTCATTTATCTGGGGGCAGGGCCTTTCTTTGGTCTGGCGCATGAAGCCCAGCTCAAGATTTTAGAGCTGACAGCCGGCCAAATTGCGACCATGTACGAAAGTCCAGTCGGTTTCCGGCATGGGCCTAAGTCGCTGATTAACCAAGACACAGTCGTTCTGGTCTTTGGTTCGACAGATGGCTATACCAAGGCTTATGATTTGGATTTGGTGCGGGAAGTTGCTGGTGACGGAATTGTCCGCAGGCTGGTGATGCTGACTGACCGGGAGGAGCAGTTGGAAGGAGTCGAGCAAGTAGTGCTGAGTACCCAAGAGCCTCTGGGAGATAGCTATCGCATCTTCCCTTACATCGTCTATGCTCAGCTCTTTGCCCTCTTGTCCTCGCTCAAGGTCAAAAACCGTCCAGATACACCATCTCCGACAGGCACGGTCAATCGTGTAGTACAGGGAGTTATCATTCACCCTTTTGGGCAGTAAGAAAAGGAAAAGTTATGGAGAAATTACAAATCAGTCACAAAAAAGTGAGCCATTTGAAAAAACTATCAAACGAGCAGGGGATTATCGGGGCTTTGGCTATTGACCAGCGTGGTTCGCTCAAGAAAATGCTGGCCAGCGGAGAAGATGCGCCATCTGGTGACCAAGCTCTGGTTCAGTTTAAAGAATTAATCTCTAGTCAGCTGACGCCCTACGCCAGCTCCATCCTGCTGGATCCAGAGTTCGGTCTGCCGGCAGCCGAGCTGCGGGATGCTTCCTGCGGTCTGATAGTGGCCTACGAGAAGACCGGCTATGATGTAACAGCTGAGGGCCGCCTGCCGGACTTGCTGCCTAACTGGTCAGCTAGTCGCATCCGAGACATGGGCGCAGATGCTGTCAAGGTCTTGATTTACTATGATGTGGACGACAAGCCAGAAATCAACGACATCAAGCAGGCTTGGGTTGAGCGCGTGGGCAGTGAATGCTTAGCTGAGGACATTCCTTATTTTCTGGAGATTCTGACCTATGATGCGAAGAGTGACAGTGTCTTGGACGCTAACTATGCTAAGCTTAAGCCGCATAAGGTCAACGAGGCAGTCAAGCTCTTTTCAGATCCCCGTTACCATGTAGACGTCTTAAAGATTGAAGTGCCGGTCAATATGAACTTTGTCGAGGGTTTCACCAAAGAAGGAGTTGAGCCAGTCTACAGCGTGACGGAAGCCCGAGCTTTCTTTAAAGAACAGTCAGATGCGACGCACTTGCCTTTCATTTTCCTCAGCGCTGGTGTCAGTGCCGAGCTTTTCCAAGAAACGCTGCGGCTAGCCCATGAAGCGGGCTCACAGTTTAACGGCGTTCTGTGTGGACGGGCTACCTGGAAGGATGCAGTCTCAGTCTTTGCCCAAGAGGGAGCTGCAGCAGCTCAAGCGTGGCTGGACGAGACGGGTCGTCAGAATATCGAGGATCTTAATCAAGTCTTGCGCCAAACAGCGGTGTCTTGGGTGGACAAGCTTGACCTGCCTTTTGAAGACAGAACTTGGCAAGTTCGTGATTTTTAACAGGATAGATAAAAGAGGTTTGGTATGAAATCTTACCGAGAATCCATTTTTGGGAAGCTGGGAGGTCAAGAGATTCTGGCTTACACTTTTGAAAACGATCAAGGCTATCGACTGACAGTCATGAACTACGGTGCGACCGTCGTCCAGTATGTCACTCCTGATAAGGATAATCACTTTGACAATATCGTTGTCGGGTTTGATCAGTTTGAGGACTATATTGGGAACAGTCCTAAGCACGGAGCCAGTATTGGTCCGGTGGCCGGACGTATTGCCGGAGCAGCTTTTAAGCTGAATGGCCAGACTTTTCAGCTAGAGGCTAATAATGGCTCAAACTGCAATCATAGTGGATCCAGCGGCTGGGACAGTGCGGTTTTTGAAGTAGAGGAAGTCAGCAATGACGGACTTACCTTTTATACAGAGCGGACTGACGGAACTGGCGGCTTCCCGGGCAATCTGAAAATCTGGGTTTCCTATACCCTGACAGAGCAGGGCGGGCTGGAAATCTCCTATCAGGTCCAGACAGATCAGGATACCTTGGTCAATCCGACCAACCACAGCTATTTCAACCTGTCTGGTCGTTTCAATCAACCGATAGATGATCATATCCTGCAGCTCAATACTGATGGTGTCTATCCTATCGCAGCTGACGGCCTTCCTGAAAAAAAGGCTGATGCAGAGCGTGACTTTGTCAAGAAGCTGGCCAAGGGCGCTGCCCTTAAAGAAATTTTCGCTGCGACTGATGAGCAAATCCAGCTGGTATCTGGCTTGGATCATCCCTTTGCGTTAAAACCAAGCCGAGACCAGGCAGGCACGCTCTATTATCCAGCATCGGGCCGTCGCCTGACCATTCAAACTCAGGCGCCCTGCCTAGTGATTTATTCAGCGAATTGCGTGGATGATTCTATTCGGTTTGACGGACAGCCTATGATTCAGCATAATGGCTTGGCTCTGGAAGCTCAGGCCCTGCCGGATGCCATTCACAGTAGCCAGCAGTCAGATGTCATTCTCAAGGCCGGTCAGATTTTTACCAGCAGGACAGTGTATTTTGCTGATGTACCAGCAACTTTATAAAGAAACAATCGCGAAAGAGCACAAAAAACGGCAGTACCTCCTTCTGCCGTTTTTCTTGGTCCAGTTTTCAGAGACTATGTTTTCATAAGTAGCTAATCTTAAGCAAGGAAAAAGGCTCCACTATCAAAAGCAAAATCTTTTTTGCTAACTGAATTTTACTTTAAGTTTTTCTTAAGCTAAGGCTGCTATACTTATTCTTATCAAATGAAGCCCCCTAACTTTGTTTGATAATCCTAAACTTTTTCATAATAATCTCCCATAAAGGCCACCCAATCCGGTGGTCTTTTTTTGCTCAAATTTTAGAATAAGACAGGATGTTTATCGGATTGTAACTCAAATGTTAAATTTTAAAGGATACGTTATACAAAGTTAAGGTTTCTTTAAGTTAGGGGCAGTATACTATGAGTATCAAATGAAGACCTCCTAACTTTATTTGATAGAAATCCTAAACTTTTTCATAATAATCTCCCATAAAGGCCACCCAATCCGGTGGTCTTTTTTTGTGTTCAGACGCGAATTAGATTTGCTTCCTCGGCTTTATTTTCTGCTATAATAGTTCTATGAGTAGAATTTTAGATAATGAATTAATGGGCGATGAGGAATTAGTGGAGCGCACCTTGCGTCCCCAGTATTTACAGGAGTATATCGGTCAGGACAAGGTCAAGGACCAGCTGAAGATTTTTATTGAAGCGGCTAAGCTGAGGGATGAGGCGCTGGATCATACCCTGCTTTTTGGCCCTCCAGGTCTTGGGAAGACGACCATGGCCTTTGTTATTGCCAATGAACTAGGCGTTAATCTCAAGCAAACTTCAGGTCCGGTGATTGAGAAATCTGGTGATTTGGTTGCGATCTTAAATGACCTTGAGCCGGGTGATGTCCTCTTTATAGATGAGATTCACCGCTTGCCAATGGCAGTAGAGGAAGTGCTGTACAGCGCTATGGAAGACTTTTACATCGACATTATGATTGGCTCAGGTGAGACCAGTCGCAGCGTCCATCTGGATTTGCCGCCTTTCACTCTGATTGGGGCGACCACTCGGGCAGGCATGCTGTCCAATCCTCTGCGGGCTCGCTTTGGGATTACCGGTCACATGGAGTATTATGAAGCTGGCGACCTGACTGAAATCGTTGAGCGCACGGCAGAGATTTTTGAGATGGATATTACTCACGAGGCTGCGAAGGAGCTGGCTCTGCGTAGCCGAGGCACACCGCGGATTGCTAACCGTTTGCTCAAGCGGGTGCGGGACTACGCGCAGATTATGGGCAATGGCCTGATTGATGATAAGATAACCGACCAGGCTCTCTCCATGCTGGATGTGGACCAGGAAGGTCTGGATTACGTGGACCAGAAGATTTTGAAGACTATGATAGAGGTCTACGGTGGCGGTCCAGTGGGACTGGGAACCCTCTCGGTCAATATTGCTGAGGAGCGTGAAACAGTGGAGGACATGTATGAGCCTTACCTAATTCAGAAAGGCTTTGTCATGCGGACACGGACTGGGCGCGTGGCTACCCGCAAAGCCTATGAGCATTTAGGATATGAGTATATGAAGGAATGATGACAGAAAAGGAGATTTTAGACCGATTAGGTCAAGATCCAGACATCCGAGCAATTTTGGAAATTATTCGCAGTCTGGAGCTCAAGGATTCTTGGTTAGCAGCTGGATGTGTGAGGAATTTTATCTGGAATATGCTGTCAGAGCGACCAGGTTTTGATTCAGAGACGGATGTAGATGTCATTTTCTTTGACCCGAGTTATGCTGAAGCAGAGACGACAGATCTGGAAGCCAAGCTCAAGGCAGACTGGCCACAGTATCGATGGGAACTGAGAAATCAAGCCTATATGCACCGCCATAGTCCTGGAACAGCACCTTATAAAAATGCTTGCGAAGCTATGAGTAAGTATCCTGAGCGTTGCACAGCTATCGGCCTGCGCTTGCTGGCAAATGACAAACTGGAACTTTTTGCTCCCTATGGTTTGGAGGATATCTCAAACTTTCAGGTTAGACCGACTCCTCATTTTCTTGACAATAAGGAGCGCCAGCGTGTCTATGCTGAGCGCTTGGCTAAGAAGAATTGGCAGAAACGCTGGCCACAGCTGGAATGTCATTGTCTTGATAAATAAGTACAAGATAAGAGTAAAATGTTTAAGTTATTTTAAGGAAGTTTTAAGAAATGGATATTATACTATAACCAAGTTAAGAAATTAACTTAACTCCTAAAACTTTTTTCTTTTTAAAAAATAATCTCCCTACAAAAAGCCACCAAACGGTGGTTTTTTGCTATTTTCAGACATGAGAGGGGCAGGGCTTGCCAGTTTTCAACGAGAATCAGGAAACTGTAAACGATTCAGGGCTAGTTTTTGCCATTATTTTGTTATAATAGATAGCGAGGTATTGTATGAAGAAAATTGTATTTGTATGTTTGGGCAATATCTGCCGTAGTCCGATGGCAGAGTTTGTCATGAAGAGTTTAACAGACCAACTGAAAATCGAGAGCCGGGCAACCTCGAGCTGGGAGCACGGCAATCCCATTCATCGGGGAACACAGGCTATTTTTAAGAAATATGCCATTGCTTATGATAGGAACAAGACTTCTCAGCAGATTTCGGCAGCGGATTTTGCGGATTTTGACTATGTCATCGGTATGGATGAAAGCAATGTCCGAGATTTGAAGCGGATGGCGCCTGAGGATTTTCAGTATAAAATTTATCAGTTTGAGGAAGAAAGTGTGCCAGATCCTTGGTACACAGGAGATTTTGACCAAACCTATGATTTGGTCTTGGCTGGCTGCAAGAAGTGGCTAGAGCGTTTGGATGGATAGGAATATGGATAAAGTAAAAGAATTTTACGAAAAATACAAGGTCTATCTGACCCGGCAGAATTTAGAACTCTTGGCTGTCACGGTCATTGTGCTGTCAGCTATTCTAGTCTTTACCTCGGGGATTCCTGGTAAGGGCGTTTTAACGCTGGATCAGGGTAAGATCAAGTATGACGGGACCTTGGTTCGCGGGAAGATGAACGGTCAGGGGACTATGACTTTTCAAAATGGGGATAGTTATAGCGGTCAATTTCGCAATGGCATCTTTGATGGAAAAGGGACCTTTACCTCGCAGGCTGGCTGGAAATATGAAGGGGACTTCAGCAAGGGTCAGGCCGACGGACAAGGAAAGCTAACGACAGAAGGCAATGTCGTTTATGAAGGAACGTTTAAACAAGGAATTTATCAAAATGCGCATTAAATGGTTTTCGCTCGTCAGAATCACGGGACTGCTTCTAGTTCTGCTTTATCATTACTTCCAGGGCGTTTTCCCTGGCGGTTTTATTGGTGTGGATATCTTCTTTACCTTTTCTGGCTTCTTGATTACCGCTCTGCTTATTGACGAGTTTGCCAAGAAGAAAGAAATCGATATCCAAGGCTTTTTCAAACGACGTTTTTATCGGATTGTACCGCCTCTGGTCTTTATGATTTTGGTCGTTATGCCCTTTACTTTCTTAATCCGTAAGGATTTTGTGGCTGGGATTGGGACGCAGATTGCGGCTGCTTTGGGCTTTGTGACCAACTTTTATGAAATGCTCTCAGGTGGCAGTTATGAGAGTCAGTTTGTGCCGCACATCTTGATTCACACTTGGAGTCTGGCTTTAGAAGTGCACTATTATGTTCTGTGGGGATTGGCCGCTTGGGGCTTGGGCAAGGTTGCCAAGTCAACGGCTCGCTATCGCGGTATGATTGCGCTGGTTTCTGCAGGTCTCTTTTTAGTCAGCTTTGTATCAATGTTTGCTGGCGCTTTAACCACTAAGAATTACTCCGATATTTATTTCTCAAGTTTGACCCATGTCTTTCCTTTCTTTGCAGGAAGCATTCTGGCTACCTTGTCTGGTGTCGGCCATGTCAGCAGTCGCTTTAAGCTGCTGGAGGAAAAGCTGGATCTCAAGCAAGTGCTAGGAATCATGGGGGGCAGCGCTGCTGTTTTGCTTTTGCTCAGTTTCCTGCTCAAGTTTGACAATCTTTGGACCTACCTGGTAGGATTCTTGATTTCAACTATCTTGGCCTGTCTGATGATTTTTGCTGCTAGGATGCTGCATGACAAGCTTCCTGATGTGAAGGAACCTAGCCTTATCAACTTTATCGCAGATACCAGCTATGGTGTTTATCTCTTCCACTGGCCATTCTATATTATCTTTACCCAGCTGATGAGTAACGGCTTGGCTGTTCTCTTGACCACGTTGCTGTCTCTTACTTTTGCAGCCTTGTCTTTCTATATCTTGGAGCCAACTCTGGCTGGTCGTCAGCCGGTTATCATGGGAACCAAGATGGATCTGTCATCTCTTACCAGACCAATCTTTTACAGCATGATTCCGCTGACTTTGATTATGTTCTTTATCTCGGTGACAGCACCAAAGGTAGGAGCTTTTGAGGAAAGTTTGATTGTTAATGCTCTGAATCAAGTGGACAATAAGATGCAGACAACTCGGAGTCAGGTTGATCAGTCCAAGGCGACTGAGTACAATGTGGCGGACGGAATTACCATGATTGGTGACTCGGTTGCCCTGCGCTCAAGCGATCAATTGCAGCAGATCTTGCCAGGAATCGAGCTAGATACTGTCGTTAGCCGCAGTCTGAGCACAGGCTTAGAGGTCTACAAGACAGATATTGCTAATAGAGTGCTGAAGAAGCAGGTTGTCCTGGCTCTCGGGACCAATTCGTCTGGTTATTCGAATGAGCTTTTGGATGAGTATGTTTCCAGCCTGCCTAAGGGGCATCAACTGATCCTCGTGACTCCTTATGACGGTCGTTCAGAGGGCGGCGTCTTGGCCCAGCAGCGGGAGTATGAGCTAGAATTAGCCAAGAAGTATGACTATGTCTTTGTGGCCGACTGGCATCAAACTGCTATCGAAAATCCGCAGATTTGGGAAGGGACAGACTATGTCCACTTTGGCTCAAACTCAGAGTCCATCATTGAAGGGGGAACTCTCTATGCCAATACCATTAAGCAAGCCATAGATGAAGCAAATTCTGGTAATGTGAAACCATAAATTCCAAAAGGAGAAGCAATAATGGGACAAATTAAATCGAGCGCTATTTCAGCTGGTTCTGCTATCAGCGAGCTAGTTGGAGTTGATACTAGCAATGCACAAAATCAACAAGTCGAATTTTCCTATACAACAGGGATTGCTGGGATGGAAGCTGGCCGTCAGGCCTGCAATCAAATGCTACAGGCTGTCAGTGACTTCAGCTCAGCTGTTCTGACTCAGGCCAATAAATTTCCAGAAATTGCTGCAAAAATTGAGAAACGCGATATAGAGGAAGCCAAGCGCTGGGAGAGTTGAGATGAAGGCAGATAAAAGCGAAAAAGAACGCCAGGCACTTTACGAAAAAATCCTCAAAGTCGACCAAAAAGAAGACGAATTTATGACGATGAAACGTCAATACGAGATTTCCCTGGCGAATTTTGCGACGGATTTCCAATACTTGACGACCCGAATGGAACATCTTCTTTATGAACACCCTCAAAGCTCTGCTGCCCTCAGTCGTGATTTATCAGAAACTCAGTATCTTAACCGACAGGTTAAGAACTATGTGGATGTTCAGATGGATGAACTTGGAAAGCTCAGTCGTCAAACAAGAAAGACTATGGAAGAAGAGCGAGACAAACTGACCAAAGAAAGGAATAGTCTGCCATGGGAGTAAAATATAGTGCAGCAGATTCAGCCCAGCTTATCCAAGCGATGACCAGCAACCTTCAAGTAGCCAATCAAGTGACCGATCGTCTATCTAGTGGCTGCGACCATCTGATTGCCTCTTTGGAGTCGGGTGAGCTGCAGGGAGCGGCTTATACAGCGGGGAAAGGCTTATTTACTGAGGTAATCATCCCTGCCATCAAGAAGTTGCAAGAGGCTATTGATGATATTCAGGGAGAGCTTGCTTCCTATAAAAGTGCTGATTCCGAGGTGGCTGGATATGGCGAATTGGACTTGGATCTACTGAAGGAACAGCTGAAAATAAAAAATGAGCAACTGGCAAAAGTAGAAAAGCAGATTGCAGATAATCAAGATTTTTTCCGTAATGCAGGAGCTCTGCTGACAGGTAAGTTGGGAGACCTTTTATCTCAGACATCTGCTTTAATGGAAGTTGAAACTCAACTAAATATCGGTATTCGAGAAATTCAAGAAAAAATAGACAAACTGGAATGGTTTGTGGATCAGGTGTCCCAGTATTTCACAGATAGTCTGCAGGTTTTGGGTTTAGCTATCCAAGGAGCGACGCAGCTTAGTCAGGTATTGGTAGACAGTGAGGGTAATTACTCTACTGATGGTATAGATATGAGTTGGTCTACTAAGATGAAGGCTCAGAAGATTCAGACTATTTCGAAGAAAAAATATCTAGAGCCTAAAGAACGATTGATTCAAGAAGCTTCTCGGAATATGATGCTATCGGATGAAGGGGATGCCTATTATCGTAGTCAACTCAAGGAAAAGTTAAAGGGGAAACCGCGTTCAGAATGGGATAAGATTGTTGATGATTATAACCATACTCTAAAAATTGACAATGAAGGCAATATAATTGATGTAATTGATTATAGTGATTATGATGGTTCTTTCTACGTTGTAAATAAGAATGGTCGTTACGATGAACAGTATACTAACCAGATCAATGAGGAATTACATAAACTAGAAGCGGAAAATGCTGAAGCTAATTTAGGAGCAGTGGCTCAGGGGCTTGTAGAAATTTTAGCTGGTATTGGTGTTTACTTTGGAGGAACAGTTGCTGAGGCTGTAGGTTTATTCTTTGGACTAGAATCTGCTGGAACTTCTGCAATTGCTGGTATAGCAGCGGCTGATTTGAGCTATGCTTTTGGCGAAAGTTTAGTACTAGATGGTGCCAGAAATATAGGTACAGCTATTGTTAAAACGAATATAGCCAATGGTAAAATCAGCCTAAATACAGCTAGCAACTATGACAGCTGGCAGGCAAATAAACCGACGAGTAAGACCATTTCTGGCAGGGGTGGTAAACTAATTGAAGCCCGAGTAGGAAATCGAAAAGTGAAACTTCGTGTAGATTGGGAGCCAACTAGTGGTTCGAATGGTGAAGGAGTATTCCAGGTTCAATCTGGAAGTGGTAAATCGGGGTATGGAGTGAATGAGCATATTGACATTAAGAATATTTACAATAAAAACTCAATATGGGATTGGATTAACACTAATGATAACTTAAAAAACCTTAATAAAACTGTTAAAGAAGAAATCTTCAATAGAATTTGGAAAACTTATCAAAATAATTACTGAAATTAGGAGGGAATATGAAACTATATATTAAAAGTGATTTTACGAAAAAAATAGACTTCACAACTAGAGAGCTTGTTTGGAAGATGTGGTTTAAGGAACGGAATGGCAAGAAAATAAGTTTCTCCAATGTTGGTGATGATGCTATGTTACAGGATGATTTTTACTTTGGTGTTCGGTTACACAAATGGTCTTCAGTTGACGAAAGATGGGATAAGGCTCCTTTTATAATTCCTAGTAATCCTTGGTTGTCTTTGGAATATGAGAGTATAACACTTGAATTTGAAAAAACTTTCATTACAGAGTGGAGAGAACGTGGAGATTATCTACGTATCGCAACATCCCATATAGATGTTTTAACAGTAGACAAACGCGCTTTATACGTTATGGCAGTCGAGGTTGCGAGAGCAATTGATGGACAACTTAGTGAGGATGACAAAGAGACCTGGGTGGATGTAGAGACTTTTAAGGAGCTACATAAGGATGTTCTTTCACTGACTTATGATGAAGCGGTTGAAATTAGTTTGGAAGAATTAAAGACAATGGTACCAGTAAGAGACCCTCTATGGGAAGAGGAAGAACGTCTTCGTGAAGAATATATACAAATCCATGGTGAACGTGTTTATGACGACGAGGAAGACGAGTGAGACTATATATTAAAAGTGATTTTAAGAAAAAAATAACCTTTACAACAAGAGAGTTGCTCTGGAAAATGTGGTTTAAGGAATGTCATGGTCATCCTATTACATACTCAAACGTCGGTGATGATGAGATGCTACAAGATGATTTCTTCTTTGGAGTTCAATTTGATAAATGGCGATTTAAGGATGAACGATGGAATCATATACCATACAACAAGAGCGACCCTTGGAATTCTTTTTCTGATGAAAATATTCAATTAGAATTTGAAAATGATTTTATTACTGATGGGAGAGAACGTGGCGAAAACCTTAGGATTGCGACCACCCATACGGACATTTTAACGATTGACAAACGTGCGATGTATGTCATGGCTGTCGAGGTTGCTGGTGCAATTGATGGGAAAATTAGTGAGGATGACAAAGAGACCTGGATTGATGTAGCGACTTTTAAGGAGTTGCACAAGGACGTATTATCACTAACCTACGATCAAGCAACTGATATCAGTGTGGAGGAACTGAAAAGTATGAAACCTGTAGAGGACCTTTTGTGGGATGAAGAGGAACGGCTTCATGAAGAATACATCAAAATCCATGGTGAACGAGTTTATGACGATGAGGAAGATGAGTGAGACTATACATTAAAGGCAACTACGAAGCTAATATCTATCAAGCTAGTATGGAATATCCTTGGAAAATGTGGTTCAAGGAACGTAAGGGAGTGAAAGTTGGTTTTTCTTACGCATGTGATGATGATTTTTATTTTAGCGTTAGTTTGGACAAATTTTCTTCAAATGATGAGCGTTGGGGAATGGCTGATTTTAGAATAGGAAAAGACTCTTGGGCGACTTTTAAGCGTGAAAATTTAAATCTAAATTTTGAAGATTCTTATGAAAGTGATGGGCGAGAAAAAGGAGACTATCTTCGAATAATCACGACTCATAAGGATATTCTAACGGTTGATAAGCGAGCTCTATATATCATGGCGATTGAAGTAGCATCTGTCATTGACGGTCAAATCAGCGAAGACGACAAAGAAACATGGCTGAGTATTGAAGAATTTAAAACGAAACATGCAGACCTGCTGAATTTGACCTACGACGAAGCAGTCGATATTAGTTTAGAAGAGATAAAGGTTATGAAAGCCATTGACGAGCCACTCTGGGAAGAATTGGATAGGAAGCGCGAGGAGTATATCCGAATTCATGGAGAGGTAGAGTTGGACGACGATGAGGAAGGCGAGTGAGAATTTATATAAAAGGCGATTACACCAAAGAAATTCCATTTGATTACTTAGAACTAGCGAAGAGAATGTGGTTTGATACTAAAGATGGTAAGCGAGTAGATTTTTCTTATTTTGGAAATACTCGCCCATTTAAAACAGACCCAACTATTCACTTAAAATTAAATAAGTGGATACATGATAATAGATGGAGTAATGTTCGGTTGAAAGAAGGGATTACCAACAAATTTGGAAGTCATGTATATGAAAACCTTGAATTAGATTTTGAAGATAATCCAGCAACAGACTATCGAGAAAAAGGAGACTGTCTACGTTTAGCTTCTACTCACCTTGATCTTCTAACTGTTGATAAACGTGCCTTCTATATTATGGCGATTGAAATTGCGACTGCTATTGATGGTCAGATTAGCGAAGATGATAAAGAGAGCTGGTTAAGTGTGGAGGAATTTAAAAAACGGCATGAAGATATCCTTTCGATGAGTTATGAACAGGCTAATGAGATGAGTCTTGGAGAAATTCCGTTTATGGATGATGTTCGAGATCCAGTTTGGGAAGAAGACGACCGCAGGAATGAAGAATACATCAAAATTCATGGTGAACGTGTTTATGATGACGATTGAGATTATTAAAAATGGGAATTAAGGTTCATCTTTTATAAGTTTATAAAGTAAAGATCAGCTCGGTTCGTCCGAGCTTTTTATATTTAAATAAAGAAAGCGCTTTCATATATTATGTGAAAGTAAAAGTATGTGAAATTTTTAAAATGTAAAAAATTTTTTCACAATAACTAAAAGAATAGACTGTAAAATAAGCGAATTTGTTATATAATTCACAAATTAATAGAAAAAAGTTTGTGAATGTTAAGTGAAAGTGTTTACAAAAGGTATTAAATAAGTTATAATTGAATTGTGAAATATTTAACAAAGGTTAGAGTTCTTCGTCTAACCTAAGGCAAAACCATTGGAGGAATAGAATGGCTGAAAAGAAGAAAACGGTAGAACAAGAAGACAAGGCTTTGGCAGCGCAAAAGCATGTCGATGAATTGGTGCAAAAAGGTCTGGTTGCACTAGAGGAAATGAGAAAGCTGAATCAGGAACAGGTGGACTACATTGTAGCCAAGGCCTCTGTAGCAGCTTTGGATGCTCACGGTGAGTTGGCTCTGCACGCTTATGAAGAAACAGGCCGCGGAGTTTTTGAAGACAAGGCAACTAAAAACCTTTTCGCCTGTGAGCACGTTGTGAATAATATGCGCCATACGAAGACTGTTGGCGTTATTGAAGAAGATGATGTAACTGGTTTGACCCTGATTGCGGAGCCAGTGGGTGTTGTCTGCGGAATTACTCCAACAACTAACCCAACTTCAACAGCTATTTTTAAGGCTTTGATTTCCTTAAAAACGCGTAATCCGATTATCTTTGCTTTCCACCCATCTGCTCAAGAATCTTCTGCCCATGCAGCACAAATCGTTCGTGATGCAGCGATTGCAGCAGGTGCGCCTGAAAACTGTGTGCAATGGATTACACAACCATCTATGGAAGCAACTTCTGCACTTATGAACCATGAAGGGATTGCAACAATCCTTGCGACAGGTGGTAATGCAATGGTGAAGGCAGCTTACTCATGTGGTAAGCCAGCTCTTGGGGTTGGTGCCGGAAACGTACCAGCTTATGTGGAAAAATCAGCTAATATCCGTCAAGCAGCGCACGATATCGTTATGTCTAAATCCTTTGACAATGGTATGGTCTGTGCTTCTGAGCAAGCCGTTATCATTGACAAGGAAGTTTATGATGAGTTTGTAGAAGAGTTCAAATCTTACCATACTTACTTTGTAAATAAGAAAGAAAAAGCTCTGTTGGAAGAATTCTGCTTCGGCGCTAAGGCAAACAGCAAGAACTGTGCTGGTGCTAAGCTCAATCCGGATATCGTTGGTAAGCCAGCTACTTGGATTGCAGAGCAAGCAGGCTTCAGCGTACCAGAAGATACGAATATCTTGGCCGCAGAGTGTAAAGAAGTTGGTGAAAAAGAGCCATTGACACGTGAAAAACTGTCACCTGTCATCGCTGTTCTCAAGTCTGAATCCCGTGAAGACGGTGTTGAAAAGGCTCGTCAAATGGTAGAATTCCATGGTCTTGGTCACTCAGCTGCTATCCATACAGCGGATGAAGAGTTGACCAAGGAATTTGGTAAGGCTGTTCGTGCCATCCGTGTTATTTGCAACTCACCTTCTACTTTCGGTGGTATCGGGGATGTTTATAATGCCTTCCTGCCATCACTGACTCTGGGCTGTGGATCTTATGGTCGCAACTCAGTTGGTGATAACGTTAGTGCTGTGAATCTCTTGAACATCAAAAAAGTAGGAAGACGTAGAAATAATATGCAATGGATGAAACTCCCTTCAAAAACTTACTTCGAGCGTGACTCTATCCAATACCTGCAAAAATGTCGTGATGTGGAACGTGTCATGATCGTTACAGACCATGCTATGGTAGAGCTTGGTTTCCTAGATCGTATCATCGAACAACTCGATCTTCGTCGGAATAAGGTTGTTTACCAAATCTTTGCGGACGTAGAGCCAGATCCAGATATCACAACCGTTGAACGTGGTACAGAGATTATGCGTACCTTCAAACCTGATACAATCATCGCGCTTGGTGGTGGTTCGCCAATGGACGCAGCTAAAGTAATGTGGCTCTTCTATGAGCAACCAGAAGTGGATTTCCGTGACCTTGTGCAAAAATTCATGGATATCCGTAAACGTGCCTTCAAATTCCCGTTGCTTGGTAAGAAGACTAAGTTTATCGCAATCCCTACAACATCTGGTACAGGTTCAGAAGTAACACCGTTTGCCGTTATCTCTGACAAGGCTAATAATCGCAAGTACCCAATCGCTGACTACTCTCTGACTCCAACTGTAGCCATCGTAGACCCAGCTCTGGTACTGACTGTTCCAGGATTTGTCGCAGCGGACACTGGTATGGACGTGCTGACTCACGCAACAGAAGCTTATGTATCTCAGATGGCCAGCGACTTTACAGATGGTTTGGCTCTCCAAGCTATCAAACTAGTCTTTGAAAACTTGGAAAGCTCTGTTAAGAATGCTGATTTCCACTCTCGCGAAAAGATGCACAATGCCTCTACTATCGCTGGTATGGCCTTTGCCAATGCCTTCCTGGGAATTTCCCACTCTATGGCCCATAAGATTGGTGCTCAGTTCCACACCATCCACGGTCGTACAAATGCGATCTTGCTGCCATACGTAATCCGCTACAACGGTACACGTCCAGCTAAGACAGCGACATGGCCTAAGTACAACTACTACCGTGCGGATGAGAAATACCAAGACATTGCTCGTATGCTTGGCTTGCCAGCTTCTACTCCAGAAGAAGGTGTTGAATCATTTGCGAAAGCTGTTTATGAACTGGGAGAACGTGTTGGTATCGAAATGAACTTCAAGGCTCAAGGTATTGACGAAAAAGAATGGAAAGAACATTCACGCGAATTGGCCTTCCTTGCTTATGAAGACCAATGTTCTCCAGCCAACCCACGCCTTCCAATGGTTGACCACATGCAGGAAATCATCGAAGACGCATACTATGGCTACAAGGAACGCCCAGGACGCCGCAAATAAACGAGCAGCTTCCTCAATTAAAAATACGACAGTTTGTCGGTCATTCCCCTACCCTTTGGTGGGGGATTTTTCTATGTATCTTAGCGAGGCAAGACCTCTGGTCGAAGCCGAGCTTAGAGACATTGATGCTGAGGAGCGTAGTGACGTGAGCGTTAGGTCTCTTAACGAAAGGAGCTTGCTGGGATAAAAAGACGTAAACCTTCTGACTACTTGTGATTGAGTGAGCTTTTGTGCTAAGATAAGGGGACAATGGAAAAAAGGAGAGCAATGTGATTTTTTTATCTTTATGGGCTGGGCTGCTGAGTGGTCTTTGCTGGTTATTGGGGGATATTCTGCTGGTTGGCTTTGAGGTAGACAAGGAAAACTATGCCTCTTTTACGGAGCAGAGTCGGATTGGCAATAAGAAGCTGGCTATGCTGATGCTGTCTGGCTCTGTCGGTCGGCTGCGTCTGGGCGCTCTGGTGGCTAACTTCTCAATCCCTCTTATGTTAGTCTCGCTTTATGCTCTCTTTGGTTTGACAAATAAGGGCTTTTGGGCCTATCTGTCAATAACCTTGTTAGGAATTGGATTTGCCCTTTCGCCGGTTGCACATGTGGCCTTTTACTACGTTGGGATCATCAGCAAAAAGGCTTATAAACGAAGCGGCGAACAGGTCTGCTCAGACGAAGATAGCGAGCTTATCAATGAAGCAGTGCTCTTTCTAGATATAACCTGGCGGACAGCTATCGCCCTGACCGGTTTAGGCTGGCTCATTTACTCACTGCTAATAGTTACCGGTCAGACAATATTGCCTGCTTATCTGGGGCTGCTGACTCCTTTACCGCTCAGTCTCTTGACTATCTTACTGGTAGAAAAGCTGAGAATCGGACGTCCCTACCTTAACGGGGCTGGCCTAAACATAGGATTTAGTTTGTTCTATTTACTGCTCCTGCTTCATATAGGTTCTTAGGCGGTGAATCGGTAAAATTTCAGAAAAAACAGAAAATCTATATATTAACCTATTGAAGATTTCCTCTTTCTATGGTATGATGAAAGAGGTTTCAAGAATCGTTGGGAGGATAAGACATGAAAAACCCTACTTTACTGAAAGAAATGTTAGATTATCGCGGAAGAGATGAAATGCCCGACGATTTTGATACCTTTTGGAATAAACAAGTGGCGGAGTTGGAAGTGCCTCAGGACTACCAGTTGCTGGAAAAAGATTTTCAAATTGCATATACGACTTGCTATGAGCTAACCTTCAAGTCTGGAAACGGTGGACAAATCTACGCTAAGCTAGTTGTGCCTAAGTTATCAGAAAAAGTTCCGGTATTGTTTCATTTTCATGGTTATATGGGACAGGGCTGGGATTGGGCTGATATGCTGGCCTATACGGCAGCGGGCTGGGGTGTGGTGTCGATGGATGTCCGTGGTCAGTCTGGCTATTCACTGGATGGTAATAGAGAAGTCCGCGGCAATACTGTTAAAGGACATATTATCCGTGGGGCTCTGGATGGACCGGATCAGCTCTTTTTCAAGGATGTCTATCTGGATGTTTACACCTTGGTCGAGCTAGTGGCTGGTTTGGACTTTGTGGATGAAAACCGTTTGTCTAGTTTTGGCGGTTCACAGGGCGGAGCCTTGGCTTTGGTAGCAGCTGCTTTAAATTCTCGGATTAAGCAGACTGTAGCCATCTATCCCTTCCTTGCTGACTTTAGACGGGTTTTGGAGATTGGCAATACCAGTGAAGCCTATGATGAGCTCTTTCGTTATTTCAAATTCCATGATCCTTTTCATGAGACAGAAGAGCAGTTGTTGCAGACACTTGCTTATATTGACGTGAAAAATCTGGCCCATCGTATTAGCTGTCCAGTGCAGATGATTATTGGCCTGGAGGATGATGTTTGCTATCCTATCACGCAGTTTGCCATTTATAACCGTTTGGCGGGAGAAAAGGAGTATCATCTCCTGCCTGAATATGGGCATGAGGCTATGAATGTCCGTGTCAGCGATACTGTCTTTAACTGGCTCTGCGGAACCAAAATAAAAAGACTTTCTCTCATTTCGGACTTTAAATCAGAGAGATAATATTCGTCCCCCCTTTGGGGCTAGGCCTTTGTCTAGCCCTTTTTACTTGCCTGAGGGAGCATAGAAATGAGAATCTTTTTAGAAGTTTGCTTGCTCCTTAAATGGCTTTCCTACAAAACGAATTCCTGAAAGTACTTTCAGGAATTTCTGTTTTTCTGGAAAATTCGGAAACTAAAATCTAAATCTCAAACAATATTGAAAGCGCTTTAAAAATTATTTATAATAACATTATGAAATACTCGAGTTAAAAAATGGAGTCTAGGATAAGGAAGTAAAAATATTTGTTTGCGGCCTTCTTCCCTGCTCTACCTGAGGTCCTAGATAGTTGTTAGACTATCTGATCAGACCGATGTCTTACGAAAGGAGATTGTATATTCATGTCACAGATTTTAAAAGATGACTTGATAGCTAAGATTAAAGACGGCATCATTGTTTCCTGTCAAGCCTTGCCGCAGGAGCCACTTTATACGGAAGCTGGAGGAGTGATTCCTCTCTTGGTTAAGGCAGCTGAGCAGGGCGGTGCTGTCGGTATTCGAGCTAATAGCGTTCGCGATATTCGGGAAATCAAGGAAGTAACTTCTCTACCCATCATCGGAATTATCAAACGCGACTATCCGCCACAAGAGCCTTTCATCACGGCTACCATGCGGGAAGTGGATGAGTTGGCTGCTCTGGATATTGAAGTCATTGCTCTGGACTGTACCAAGCGGGAACGCCATGATGGCCTGACAATTGCGGATTTCATCAAGCAGGTCAAGTCCAAGTATCCTCATCAGCTATTGATGGCAGATATCAGTACCTATGAGGAGGCTGCTGCTGCTGTAGAAGCTGGTGTAGACTTTGTCGGCACTACCTTATCGGGCTACACTTCTTACAGTCCCAAGGTTGACGGACCGGACATTGAGCTCATCCGCCGCTTGTGCCAAGCAGGCTTTGATGTCATCGCTGAAGGAAAGATTCATTATCCGAGTCAAGCCAAGCAGATACATGATTTGGGGGTAAGAGGCATCGTTGTCGGCGGAGCCATTACTCGCCCTAAAGAAATTACAGAGCGCTTTGTTGCAGGATTAAAATAAGTGAGGTAGATGAATGACAACCTTAACACTAAATAAACTATATAAAAAATATCCTAATAGTGATTTTTACTCTGTTGAAAATTTTGATTTGGATATTAAGGATAAGGAGTTTATCGTTTTTGTAGGACCTTCCGGTTGCGGGAAATCAACAACCTTGCGGATGATTGCAGGACTTGAGGATATCACAGAAGGGGAGCTCTATATTGATCAAAATCTTGTCAATGACATTGCTCCTAAAGATCGGGATATCGCCATGGTTTTCCAAAATTATGCCCTTTATCCTCACATGACTGTTTATGACAATATGGCATTCGGACTTAAGCTTCGCAAGTATGACAAGGCTGATATTGACAAAAGAGTCCAGGAAGCGGCGGAAATCCTTGGGCTGAAAGAGCTGCTGGATCGTAAACCGGCCGACTTATCTGGTGGTCAGCGTCAGCGTGTAGCTATGGGGCGGGCGATTGTTCGTGATGCCAAAGTCTTCCTTATGGATGAGCCCTTGTCTAACTTGGATGCTAAACTGCGCGTGTCCATGCGGGCAGAAATCGCAAAAATTCACCGCCGTATCGGAGCGACGACAATCTATGTAACCCACGACCAGACCGAAGCCATGACCTTGGCTGACCGCATCGTTATCATGTCAGCTACTAAGAACGAAGCAGGAACAGGTACTATCGGCCGAATTGAGCAAATCGGTACACCTCAGGAACTTTATAATGAACCAGCTAATAAATTTGTGGCAGGTTTTATCGGCAGTCCAGCTATGAATTTCTTTGAAGTGAACTTAGAGGGCGATCAGCTTACAGATGGACAAGGTTTTGCTGTTGGACTTCCAGACGGTCAGCGTAAAATCCTAGAAGAAAAAGGTTATCAAGGAAAGAAAGTGATACTGGGCATTCGACCAGAGGATATCTCAGCTGAGTTGATAGCTGCTGATGCTTTCCCAGATTCTGTTGTTGAAGCAGAGATTATAGTTTCTGAACTTTTAGGAAGCGATTCTATCCTTTATTGTAAAGTAGGAGTTCAGGAATTTTCTGCACGTGTTGCTGCTCATAATTACCATGAAGCAGGACAGAAAATAAACTTGGTATTCAATATTGCAAAAGCACACTTCTTTGAATTAGAGAACGGTTCACGTATTAAATAAAATTTTATAAGGAAATTTTAATTATGATTGTAACGGAAATTAATAATCTATCAACTTATGTAGGAGTAAATCCATATTTTGAAAGATTAATAAATTTTTTAAAAACAGTTGATTTGGGAAGTCTTCCAGAAGGGAAGATAGATATTGAAGGTGATAAATTATTTGGCAATTGTTTTAGTTATGTAGCAGATGGTCAACCAGGAGATTTCTTTGAAACTCATAGGAAATATCTTGATATCCATCTGGTGTTAGAAAATACAGAAGACATGGCAGTTTCTTCTGTTAAAAGCACAACAGTTAGTCAACCTTATAATAAGGAAAAGGATATTGAATTATATGAAGGAAAAGTGGAGCAGCTTATTCACTTGAAATCTGGAGAATGTTTAATAACATTCCCTGAGGATTTGCATCAGCCCAAAGTTCGTGTAAATGATCTACCCTTAAAAAAAGTAGTATTTAAAGTAGCTATTTCTTAAATAGAAAGAGGTAAACTATGAAAAATCTAAAGAAATTTTTATTCGTTCTTCTAACAGGACTTGTTGCACTGATAATCAGTGGTTGTTCTCCAAGTGGGGAAAATAGTAAAGGAAATGATTCAGGTGAATTATCTGGGGAAATCGTTATGTGGCACTCATTTACACAGGGACCTCGTTTAGAAAGTATCCAGAAATCTGCAGATGAATTTATGAAGAAGCATCCAAAAGTTAAGATTAAAATTGAAACTTTTTCTTGGAATGACTTTTACACCAAATGGACAACAGGCCTTGCTAACGGAAATGTACCTGATGTCAGTACAGCTTTACCGAACCAAGTAATGGAAATGATTAACTCAGATGCTATTGTTCCATTGAATGATACAATTGACAAAATTGGAAAAGATCGTTTCAATAAAACAGCTCTGAATGAAGCAAAAATTGGCAGTGATTACTATTCTGTTCCTCTTTATTCCCATGCGCAAGTGATGTGGGTACGAACAGATTTATTAAAACAACACAATATTGAAGTACCTAAAACTTGGGATGAACTTTATGAAGCATCCAAGAAATTAACAGCTGATGGAGTTTATGGTATGTCAGTGCCGCTTGGTACGAATGACTTTATGGCTACTCGTTTCCTGAATTTCTATGTTCGTAGTGCAGGAGGAAGCCTATTAACAAAGGATAAGAAGGTTGATTTAACTAGCGATTTGGCTCAAGAAGGAATCAAATACTGGGTGAAAATGTACAAGGACGTTTCTCCTAAAGATTCACTCAATTATAATGTATTACAACAAGCCACCCTATTCTATCAAGGTAAGACAGCCTTTGATTTTAACTCAGGTTTCCACATTGGAGGAGTTGAAGCGAACAGTCCACAATTATTAGAATCAATTGATGCCTATCCTATTCCGAAGGTCAAAGCATCCGATAAAGATCAAGGGATTGAAACTTCAAATGTTCCAATGGTTGTATGGAAAAATTCTAAACATCCAGAAGTTGCAAAAGCATTTTTAGAATATCTGTATGAACAAGACAACTATGTTGGTTTCTTAGATTCTACTCCAGTTGGTATGTTGCCAACGATTAGTGGTATTTCTGATTTACCAGCTTATAAGGAAAATGAAACACGCCAAAAATTCCAACATGCTGAACAAGTAATCAACGAGGCTGTTCAAAAAGGTACTGCTATTGGTTATGAAAATGGCCCAAGTGTTGAAGCTGGTATGTTGACAAACCAACACATTATTGAACAAATGTTCCAAGATATTATCACAAATGGGAAAGACCCTATGGCTGCAGCAAAAGATGCTGAAAAGCAATTAAACGATTTATTTGAAACGGTTGCAGTTGATGTGAAATAATACCTAGATTATTAGGGCTATGGTGCAGTAGCGCTATAGCCTCTTATTTTAAAGAAAGGGGTAAGAGATGGTCAGAGATCGTAATTTGACGCGTTGGATATTTGTACTGCCAGCGGTGATTATCGTAGGATTACTCTTTGTTTATCCATTTTTTTCAAGCATCTTTTATAGCTTTACCAATAAGAATTTAATTATGCCCAACTATCGTTTTGTTGGTTTGGATAATTATAAAGCAGTATTGTCAGACCCTAACTTTTTTAGTGCATTTTTTAATTCAATAAAATGGACTGTCCTTTCCTTAGCTGGACAAGTTATCATCGGATTTGTTCTGGCTCTTGCTTTGCATAGAGTGCGACGATTTAAAAAACTTTATCGGACGTTGTTAATCGTACCGTGGGCCTTTCCTACAATTGTTATTGCTTTTTCATGGCAATGGATTCTAAATGGTGTCTATGGGTATCTGCCAAATATCATTGTTAAGCTTGGTTTAATGGAGCATGCTCCAGCTTTTCTGACTGATAGCACGTGGGCCTTTATTTGCTTGGTGTTTATCAATATCTGGTTTGGAGCTCCAATGATTATGGTTAATGTTTTATCTGCACTTCAAACAGTTCCTCAGGAGCAGTTTGAGGCAGCTAAAATTGATGGTGCGACAAGTTGGCAAGTGTTCAGACATATTACTTTTCCGCATATTAAGGTCGTTGTAGGATTGCTAGTTGTACTGAGAACGGTTTGGATCTTTAACAATTTTGATATTATCTACCTCATTACTGGTGGTGGTCCGTCTAATGCGACTATGACCTTGCCGATTTTCGCTTACAACTTAGGTTGGGGAACGAAGTTATTAGGACGAGCTTCAGCAGTCACAGTATTGCTCTTTATCTTCCTATTGACAGTTTGCTTCATTTACTTCTCTGTAATTAGTAAATGGGAAAAGGAGGGTAGAAAATAATGAAGAAAAAATCAAATTTCTACTTAGATATCGGAGCTCATTTAGTTTTGATAATTGCAACAATTGTTGCAATCTTCCCGCTTGTATGGATTATTATATCTTCGATTAAAGGAAAAGGGGAGTTGACACAATTCCCAACTCGCTTCTGGCCTCAGACTTTTACGCTAGACTACTTTACACATGTTATTAATGATTTGCATTTCGTTGATAATATCCGAAATAGTTTAGTAATTTCTTTGTCCACAACAGTTATTGCAACGATTATTTCTTCCATGGCTGCTTATGGTATTGTTCGTTTCTTCCCTAAACTAGGAGCAATAATGTCACGGCTTTTGGTAACAACTTATATTTTCCCACCTATTTTGCTAGCAATACCTTATTCTATTGCAATTGCAAAAGCAGGTTTGGGAAATAGCATCATTGGCCTTATCATCATTTATTTGTCATTTAGTGTACCTTATGCGGTATGGCTGCTGGTTGGCTTCTTCCAAACGGTTCCAATTGGGATTGAAGAGGCAGCCCGTATTGATGGAGCAAATAAATTTGTTACTTTTTATAAAGTGGTATTACCAATCGTTGCTCCGGGAATTGTTGCAACAGCGATTTATACCTTTATTAATGCGTGGAATGAATTCTTATATGCATTGATACTGATTAACGATACAAGTAAAATGACCGTTGCAGTAGCACTTCGTTCATTGAATGGATCAGAGGTGCTAGACTGGGGAGATATGATGGCGGCATCTGTGATTGTTGTATTGCCTTCTATCATCTTCTTCTCAATCATTCAAAATAAGATTGCAAGTGGTCTTTCAGAAGGATCTGTAAAATAGACATTCCGAAACAACATTAGTCAGTATATAAGTTAAAAATAGGATATTGTATTAAACAACAGGAGAATAAAAATGGTTAAATATGGCGTCGTAGGAACAGGATATTTTGGAGCTGAATTGGCTCGTTATATGCAAAAAAATGATGGTGCAGAGATTACGATTGTTTACGATCCAGAAAACGCGGAAGCAGTAGCTGAAGAGTTAGGAGCGAAAGTTGCAGCTTCGATAGATGAATTAGTGGCTAGCGATGAAGTTGACTGTGTTATTGTGGCTTCTCCAAACAATCTTCATAAAGAACCGGTTATCAAAGCAGCTCAGCATGGAAAAAATGTTTTTTGTGAAAAACCAATTGCTCTTTCCTATGAGGATTGTCGCGAGATGGTAGATGCTTGTAAAGAAAATAATGTGACCTTTATGGCGGGGCATATCATGAACTTCTTTAATGGTGTTCATCATGCCAAAGAATTAATCAATCAAGGTGTGATTGGGGACGTTCTATATTGTCATACAGCTCGTAATGGATGGGAGGAGCAACAACCATCAGTATCTTGGAAGAAAATCCGCGAAAAATCTGGTGGTCACTTATATCATCATATCCATGAATTAGACTGTGTTCAATTTCTTATGGGTGGGATGCCTGAAACTGTTACAATGACTGGTGGCAATGTAGCTCATGAGGGAGAAAACTTTGGTGATGAAGATGACATGATTTTTGTCAATATGGAATTTTCAAACAAGCGTTTTGCTTTGCTAGAATGGGGTTCTGCTTATCGCTGGGGTGAACACTATGTCTTGATTCAAGGGACAAAAGGTGCGATTCGTCTGGACTTGTTCAACTGTAAAGGAACTCTCAAATTAGATGGTCAAGAAAGTTATTTCCTAATCCATGAGTCACAGGAAGAAGATGATGATCGTACTCGTATTTACCATAGTACCGAAATGGATGGAGCGATTGCTTACGGAAAACCTGGTAAACGTACTCCATTGTGGTTATCATCTGTTATTGACAAGGAAATGCGTTACCTTCATGAAATCATGCAGGGAGCACCGGTAACAGAAGAATTCAAAAAATTATTGACAGGAGAAGCAGCTCTGGAGGCTATTGCAACAGCAGATGCATGTACTCAGTCTATGTTTGAAGATCGTAAAGTTAAATTATCGGAAATTGTAAAATAAAAGATGTGGGGATGAAACAATGATTTTCGTCCCTCTCATTTCTAAAACATTAGGAGAAAACTATGTCAGATTTAAAAAAATATCAAGGTGTCATTCCTGCTTTCTACGCCTGCTATGATGAGGAAGGTGAAATCAGCCCGGAGCGGACTCGCGCTTTAGTGGAATATTTCATCGCCAAGGGCGTGCAAGGTCTTTATGTCAACGGTTCTTCGGGCGAGTGTATCTATCTGAGTGTAGAAGACCGAAAACGGGTTCTAGAAGAAGTGATGAAAGTTGCTAAGGGGCGTCTGACTATCATTGCCCACGTGGCTTGCAACAATACTAAAGACAGCGTGGAGCTGGCTCGTCATGCGGAAAGTTTGGGTGTGGATGCTATTGCAGCTATTCCGCCGATTTATTTCCGTTTGCCAGAGTATTCGGTTGCCCAATATTGGAATGACATCAGTGCGGCGGCGCCTAATACTGATTTCGTGATTTACAATATCCCTCAGCTGGCTGGTGTAGCCTTGACTCCTAGCCTTTACAAGGAAATGCTCAAGAATGAGCGCGTGATTGGTGTGAAGAACTCTTCAATGCCAGTGCAGGATATTCAGACCTTTGTAGCTCTTGGGGGAGAAGATCATGTAGTCTTTAATGGTCCAGATGAGCAATTCTTGGGTGGCCGTCTTATGGGTGCTGCAGCCGGTATCGGTGGTACATACGGAGCTATGCCAGAGCTCTTCCTCAAACTCAATCAACTGATTGCTGACAAGGAATTGGAACGGGCTAAAGAGTTGCAATATGCGATAAATGGCATCATCGGAAAATTAACCAGCGCCCACGGCAATATGTACGCTGTTATTAAGGGTGTTTTGGAAATTAACGAAGGCTTGACTATCGGATCTGTTCGTTCACCTCTGACACCAGTGCAAGAAAGTGATTGGCCAATTGTGGAAGAAGTTGCTCAGTTGATTAGACAAACCAAGGAGCAATTTTTATAAGCAACAGGATAAACACTAGAGAGAAGGTGTGCTATGAAACACTATGTTGCTATTGATATTGGCGGTACCAATATCAAGTATGGCTTAATCGACGAGGCGGAAATCTTGGTGGAAGCACATGAAATGCCAACGGAGGCCCACAAAGGCGGTCCGGGAATTATGCAGAAAGTTGAAGGCATTGTTGCAGGCTATTTAGAAAAAGGACCTCTGGCTGGGATTTGTATTTCTTCAGCTGGTATGGTAGATCCTGACAAGGGTGAAATTTTCTATGCCGGGCCGCAGATTCCGAATTATGCTGGCACCCAGTTCAAAAAAGTCCTGGAAGAAAAATTCTTCCTGCCTTGTGAGATTGAAAATGATGTCAACTGTGCTGGCTTGGCGGAGGCTATGTCGGGCAGTGGCAAGGGAGCCAAGATTGCCCTTTGTTTGACAATCGGTACAGGTATCGGAGGCTGTCTGGTCGTAGATGGTCAGGTCTTCCATGGCTTTAGTAACTCTGCCTGTGAGGTCGGTTACCTGCATCTACCGGACGGAGCTTTCCAAGATGTGGCGTCTACAACTGCTTTAGTCAACTATGTGGCTGAGCTACATGGAGAAGACGCTGAGCATTGGAATGGCCGTCGGATTTTCAAAGAAGCAACTGAGGGCAATAAACTCTGTATCGAGGGCATCGATCGCATGGTTGGCTATCTGGGTCAAGGAATTGCCAATATCTGCTATGTCGTTAATCCAGAAGTTGTTATCCTAGGAGGCGGCATCATGGGACAAGAAGCTATCCTTAGACCGCGGATTCAGGCGGCTTTGCAGGAAGCTTTAGTCCCAAGCATTGCTGACAAAACCAAACTGGCCTTTGCTCATCATCAAAATACTGCGGGTATGTTTGGAGCCTACTATCATTTCAAAAATAGACAAGTTTAACCTGAGATTTTTCTCAGGTTCCTTGTCTTTCAAGAGGAAAATCAAATGGCAGAAAGAAGTTTCATTCAGGAAGCTGCTCAGCTTCTAGGTTCCTTGATGGAAGATTTTCAAAAGAAGACAATTCAATCAAGTGATGAAATCCGCTTTTACGAGTGCTTAGCAGAAGTTTTGAGGAATTTGGAGAAAACCAAAGCTCTGGATAACCGTCTCCTCATTGCTCTTGAAAGCTTCCATAAAAGTGCTAGTTTTTTAATTGGTCTTAGTAGCCTCAAACTGGATCAGTCTACTTATCAAAAGTGGCGTGCCTACGATGCCTTTCATATGGAAAAAATTCAGCCCCAATTAGAAATCTACGGGCCAATCCTTCCCTTGTAAAAGAAAGAGGAAAAAGTTAGACCAAAAAAGAAAACGAGTCAGAAAATCCTGATTCGTTTTTATCGTTTGTGGGTATTGCGACGGTAGTAACCATTCAATTTCTGATTTTCCCAAAAGCTGTTAAAGATTCTTTCTTTCTTCTCGCGGTTAATCTCGAGGAAAAAGGCATAGATGAGGTCAATCATAAGAAGCATGGGGAATTGTGCGGAAATCCGCAAGATAAACTCAGGCTTGCTTTGAAGAGCAACAGGAACGATTTCAGTGAAGTCTTCTTGAATCTTTTCAGGCTGTCCTGTCACCAAGATGGTTTTCGCTCCCATATTTTTAGCGTCAATCAAGCTGTCAATGATAGACTGGGTCTGTCCGGATAGAGAAAATCCGATAACGAGGCAGTTCTTGTCCAGAATACTAGTTGTCCAAGCGAAGCCATCTTGGTCGGTTAGGGCTTCACAAACGACTCCCAGTCTCATGAAACGCAGCTTCATATCACGTGCTACTAAGCCAGAGCTCCCTGTCCCAAAGAAATAAACACGGTCGGCCTCTTCTAAGATTTGAGCCACTCGCTTCAGCTTTTCCTCATCTATCAGTTCTTTTGTCTGCTGGTGGATTTGATTGTAGTTGTACAAGACATGACGGGATAAGCTGCTTTGCATATTATCCGCCTCGGTTTGCGCCTTTTGTAGGTCCTGTAAATATTGAAAGCTAAATTCCCGATAACCTTTAAAGCCGCATTTTTTGGCGAAACGGGTCAAGGCTGCTTGAGAAATGTGCAAGGTTTGAGCGACTTGCAAAGAGGATAAATCCTCTTGAATACTATTTGGATCCAAAAAATAGTGACCAATCCTCTGTTCCAAGTCGGTCATCTTGTCAAGATGGCTTTCAATGATGGCCAAGATATTCTGCTGACTCATAAAATCACTTTCTTATGGGATAATGTTTAGTAAAAGTTTAAGGGCTGTTCTGGTTGGAAAGTACATTTAAAGCCACTTTTACTTTTCTGCTATTCTATATTTGTCTTAGAATTTGTTTATATTATAACATAGTTATAGACAAATAAACCGTTTACAAGACTGAAACTTATCAAGAGTGTACAGCTGAGACTGATTTGTAAGTATTGAAATGAATCAAATCTATATCGGCTTTTCTATCAGTTTGAGATAGTTATTTAGCAATCTCTGACTGTTTTTCTGAAAATATGTTATAATTTATGCAAGTACGAAGCTGTATTCCAGAAGATGACCTTGCCAGATGGTTGGCTAGTCGCTCAGGAATGCAGATTTTAAAATCCGTTTTCGAAGGTTTTTGAAAACGAGGGGGTGAATAGATGGCCAATGAAACACTTGAAAAAATGCAGGAAATTGAGACTGCTGCAGAAGAAGTTTTGATGGGCTACAGGAAGCAGACTCAGGAGCTGCGACAGCAAGTAGATGAAGATCTCAGGCAGCTGGCTCTGACTTATGACAATGAAACGCAGAAGCTGGCAGAGGAATTAACCGCGTCTTCCCAACAAAAGTTGGTGCTCCTGCAGCAAGACTTGGAGCAGACAACCCAGCAGAATGAGGACAAGGTTGCGGCCGCGCTGACAGACAAAAAAGCAGACTTGGCGCGAGCCATTGTAGAGAAGGTGGTAGAAGCCTATGGCCATTAGTCAAATGCGGCAGCTGTCTCTGCTTCTGCCCAAGGAACTGCTGGATCAGCTTCTCTTTTACCTACAGGGTTTAAAGTCGGTTCAGATTCATGACTTGCGGCAGGAAGAGGATTGGCAGGCAGCTTTTGAGCAGGCTTTAGTCGGCCGGCCGGATCAGCAGTTATCTCAGCAGGATTTGCTCAGTCGTCAAGAAAAGCTCGAGAGGCTAATTGCAGAGCTAGAGCCTTTTATGCCCAAAAAGAAACTGCTGGAATCCTTAAAAGAAGAGCCTTTGGAGCTGTCCTTTTCTGCTTTGGAGCAGGCAGGGAAGGCACGAGATGAGGAGGCGCTGCTGGAAGGAATCAGTAAGCAGCTTAAGGTCTTGCAAGAAGCCAAAGCTCAGATAGAAGCTGACCGCTTGGAAGTGGCTGCGCTGGAGAAGTGGGAGCCGCTGGAGCTAACACCGCAAGCAGCTGCGACTTTCAGTCATCTGGGAGCGTTGATTGGGACGATTCCCAATACAGACGACGATGCTCTGCGCCTGACTCTGGGAGCACATCCCGACCTGAAGTTTCAGGAAGTCTTTACCAATGATACGGAGCATGGAGTTCTTATTTTTTACAAGACAGGCTCTTTGGAAGAAGTTCGCAAAATCTTGAAAGAGTATGGCTTTAAGCCTTTTGAGTATGAACATGCGGAACTGCCTGCTGAGCGGATAGCCCAGCTCAAGGCCAATATTCGACAGCAGGAGGCTGTGGCAGATGCTATGACTAAGAGTCTGGCAGCTTCCAAGAATGAACTGGATCAGCTCAAGGTTCAGCTTGATTATCTCTGCAATCTCTCCTCCCGTCAAGAAAGTAAGAACCAGTTAGCCAGCACACAAAATCTGGCAGCCTTGGAAGGCTGGATCGAAAGCAGTCAAGTTCAAGCTCTTGAGGCATGCTTAACAGAGCAGTTCGGCCAGAGCATTCTCATCCAGACCAGAGAAATCCGAGAGGGCGAGGAAGATAAGGTTCCGACCAAGCTTAAAAACAATGCCTTGGTGGAGCCCTTCGAGCTAGTGACGGAGATGTATTCCCTGCCTAAGTATGGTGACAAGGATCCTACCCCCGTCGTTTCCCTCTTTTATTTTGTATTCTTTGGCATGATGGTTGCCGACATTGGCTACGGCCTCTTGCTCTTTGTGGGCACTAGCCTGGCGCTGCACTTCTTGCATGTCAAGCCGGTATTGGCTAAGAATCTGCGATTCTTCCGCCTGCTGGGTGTGGCAGTCATCATCTGGGGACTGGTTTATGGTTCTTTCTTTGGCTTTGAACTGCCCTTCGCTCTGATTAGCACCAGCTCCGACGCCATGACGATTCTGGTTATTTCGGTTGTCTTTGGCTTTGTTACAGTGCTAGCGGGACTTTTCCTCAGCGGTCTGAAAAATATTCGCCTCAAGGATTATGCAGAAGCTTATAATGCAGGCTTTGCTTGGGTACTGATTTTGCTGGGGCTGCTACTCTTGGCCTTGGGAAATTTCTTCCCATCCTTGGCCTTTGCAGCAACGATTGGTCAGTGGCTGGCCATCATCAATGCTCTGGGCATACTGGCGGTATCCATTGTCAGTGCTAAGAGCTTGGCAGGATTAGGGTCAGGTCTCTTTAATCTCTACAATGTTAGCGGCTATGTAGGAGACCTTGTCAGCTTTACGCGGCTGATGGCTCTGGGACTTTCTGGGGCCAGCATTGGCTCGGCTTTTAACTTGATTGTCAGCCTCTTTCCACCTGTCGCTCGCTTTAGCATTGGCATTCTGCTCTTTATTGCCCTTCATTTGGTTAATATGTTTCTATCTTTTCTGTCCGGTTATGTGCACGGAGCGCGTTTGATTTTCGTGGAATTCTTCGGAAAATTCTACGACGGTGGCGGCAAGCCTTTCACTCCGCTCAAGCCTAGTGAGAAATACGTCCAGCAAAGCAAGAAATAAAGATTAGGAACTATGGTAAGAGATGAGAAGCTCATCTTTAGAAAAACACTTTCTAAAACATCAAAACAAATATTATTCATTCAACTAGCTGTTGGTTTTTACGACGATTACAGCATTTTCATAGGAGTAAATCATGGAACATTTAGCATCATATTTTGGAACTTACGGCGGCGCCTTTTTTGCAGGTCTGGGAGTAGCTTTGGCGGTCTTTCTCAGTGGAATGGGTTCAGCGCTGGGTGTTGGAAGCACTGGTCAGGCAGCAGCAGCCCTCTTGAAAGAACAGCCGGAAAAATTCGCTCAAGCTCTGATCTTACAGCTTTTGCCAGGTACCCAAGGTCTCTACGGCTTTGTTATCGGGATTACCGTCTTCTTTAATATCAAGCCGGAATTGGCTCTGCAATCAGGCGTGGCTTATTTCCTAGCAGCTCTGCCAGTTGCGATTGTTGGTTACTTTTCAGCCAAGCATCAAGGACGAGTGGCGACAGCTGGTATTCAGATTTTGGCCAAGCGTCCAGAAGAGGTCATGAAAGGGGTTATACTCGCGGCCATGGTTGAAACCTACGCCATCTTGGCTTTCGTTGTTTCCTTCATCATGGTTCTGAATGTGAAGTAAGGAGGCTTTTATGTCTGACATATCAGATCTCAAAGCTTCTGTCTTGGAGCAGGCTCACGAGAAGGGGCGTTTGCTCTTGGTCGAGGCTACTGAGAAAATAGAACAGGAAGCCAAGGAACGTGAGGCCCAGCTGGTTCGGCAAAAGCTTGGACAGCGGGAGCAGCAGCTGAAAGAAATCAGCCGGCGTAGTCAGCGCGATATTCAGCAGCTGGAAAATCAAAAACGCCAGTCTACTCTGGTCATCAAGCAGCGGGTTCTCAGAGAGCTTTTTGAGGAAGCTTATGCTCAGATGGTGGCTTGGTCACCAGCTGAAGAAGAGCATTTTCTGAAGAGTGTCCTGGCTAAATATCCAGAGGAAGAATTGGTACTAGTTTTTGGTACTTTATCAGCTGAGAAATTCAGCTCCAGCCAGTTAGAAGGCTTGAAAAAAGCCTTTCCCAAAGTGTCTTTTTCAGACCAATCCATAGCCGGTCAGGCAGGCTTTGTGCTGAGCCAAGGACGGGTGGATGATAGTTATCTCTATCGTGACTTGCTGGACTCAGTCTGGCAGGAGGAAAGCTATCGTCTGGCTCAGGACATTTTCAAAGACCAGGCAGAATAGGAGGCGGATCATGAGTGAAACAAGTTTCTCTCAAGTCAATACAGCCATTAGTGTGCAGGAGGCTTCCTTTTTGACGCCCCAGCAATATGATCAATTGCTGCAGGCTGACGATGCTGCCAGCCGTTCGGCTCTTCTGCAGGGAACGGTCTACGCCATGGATGCTGAAGCGATTAAGGATCTCAATGCCATTGAGCAGGTGCTGATGAAGCATTTGTATTCCGTTTATAATTGGGCGCTTGAGATTAGTCCTAGTAAGGAGCTGGTGGAGATTTTCACGCTCCGCTATACCTACCACAATCTCAAAGTTTTTCTCAAGGGTCGGGCGACAGGTCAGTCCTTGGAGCATTTGCTGATGCCAGTGGGGACCTATTCGCTGGAGGTTTTAGAGCACTTGGTCATGGCCTTTTCGGCTGAGTATTGTCCAGATTTTATGCTGAACGAGGTGCTTGCGACCTGGCAAGAATACCAGGATTATCAGGATGTGCGCGTGCTTGAGATTGGCATGGATATGGCTTATTTCCAGCATCTCAAGTGCCTGACACAGGAGTTGGAAGATGACCGCTTGCTGCAGCTGGTGAATCTGACTATTGATTTTTACAATGCCATCACCGTCAAGCGGGCTGTTGATTTGGAGAAACCTCATAGCTTTATGAGGCAGCTCCTGTCTGATGAAGGAAGTCTTTCTGCTGCCAACTGGATTGCCATGGCAGAGCAGGGAGATTTCTTGACCTGGTTTAGCCAGGTCAATCCTTGTGGTTACGATCTGGATCTGCGCTCCTATGAGGAAAAAATGCGGAACCAGACCTTGACGACGGTGGAGATAGAATATCTAGCGGACCTCTTGCAGGCTAAGTTGCTGGCGACTGGTCAGTTTGAGACAGGTGGCCCACTTCCTCTGGCCCGCTATCTGCTGGGCAAGGAGCTGGAAGTCAAGAATCTGCGGCTGATTTTGACAGGTATGGACAATCAGCTGCCGGTAGAGCTTATCAGAGAAAGGATGCGACCGATTTATGGACAAGACTAGCTACAAGATTGCTGTCGTGGGGAATCGCGACACTATCCTCCCTTTTAAGCTGATTGGTTTTCAGACCTTTCCAGTAAAAGAAGCTCAGGAGACGGTCAATACCCTGCGTCGGCTCGCTCGTGAAGATTTCGGTATTATCTATCTGACGGAGGATATGGCTGCGGATATTCCAGAAACCCTGGCCTACTATGACCAGTTGGAGATTCCTGCTCTTGTGCTCATTCCTACCCATAAGGGGAGCACGGGACTGGCTCTTTCGCGGATTCATGAAAATGTCGAAAAGGCTGTCGGACAAGATATATTGTGAGGTTTTTATGCGAATGAATGAACTAGGCCAACCCATTGGGGATGCTCTGCCGGATTTTCAGCCGGGGGACTTGCCCAATCTGGAGCGAATCGAAGGCCAGTATGTTATTATCGAGCGTTTGTCCAAGGACAAGCATGGAGCGGATTTGTATGAGGTGTATGGCCCAGATTCTCCTGCGGATATGTGGACCTATCTCTTCCAAAATCCTGCCCAAAATCAGGCAGAATGGTCACAGAAGCTAGATCAGATGCTGGCAGCACAGGATCGTTTCCACTATGCGATTGTGGACAAGGAGAGCGGCAAGGCTCTAGGAACTTTTGCCTTGATGAGGATTGACCGAAATAACCGCGTTATCGAAGTGGGAGCGGTGACCTATTCACCCAAGCTGAAGCGCACCAGACTGGCTACGGAAGCCCAGTACTTACTGGCACGCTATGTCTTTGAAGGGCTGGAGTATCGCCGCTATGAATGGAAATGCGACTCCCTCAATCAGCCTTCAAGACGGGCAGCAGAGCGGCTTGGTTTCATCTATGAGGGTAGGTTTCGTCAGGCGGTAGTCTATAAGGGGCGCAATCGAGATACTGACTGGCTGTCCATGATTGACAAGGATTGGCCGGCCGTCAAGAATCGTCTAGAAAAATGGCTAAGCCAAGACAATTTCGACGAAAAGGGCCGACAAATAAAAGCTTTATCTGATTTTTAAAATAAAAAGAAACAATCCTTGCCCTAGAGTTAGCTAAGAAAGATTTCAAACTCGCGGCAAGAATCAAAAAATACTCTTTGGGAATGAAATTCAAACTAGGTCCGTATCTAACTTAGTTTGAGCTTTGATTTTCATTGAAAAGTAACAAAAATCTCCCAAGAATGGAGGAAGATTGTGAGTCAAGGAAAGATTATCAAAGTTTCTGGTCCTCTGGTGCTGGCATCAGGGATGCAGGAAGCGAATATTCAGGATATCTGCCGGGTTGGCGATTTGGGGCTGATCGGTGAAATCATTGAAATGCGACGGGACCAAGCTTCTATTCAGGTTTATGAAGAAACTTCTGGCTTGGGTCCGGGGGAGCCGGTCATCACGACTGGAAGCCCTCTGTCTGTTGAACTGGGGCCAGGCCTGATTTCCCAGATGTTTGACGGGATTCAGCGGCCTTTGGAGCGTTTCCAGACCATCACGGAGAGCGACTTCCTCGTCCGCGGTGTCCAATTGCCAAATCTAGACCGAGAGACTAAGTGGGATTTTGTTCCAAGTCTGTCTGTCGGAGATGCGGTTGAGGCTGGCGATATTCTGGGAACGGTGCAGGAGACCAATCTGGTGGAGCACCGCATCATGGTGCCAGTCGGCGTCAGTGGACGCTTGGTCAATATTTCAGCTGGCAGTTTCACTGTTGAAGAGACTGTTTACGAGATTGAGCAGGCGGATGGTTCTGTCTTTAAAGGGACTCTGATGCAAAAATGGCCGGTCCGTCGTGGGCGTCCTTTTGCTCAGAAGCTGATTCCAGTTGAGCCTTTGGTGACTGGTCAGCGGGTCATCGATACCTTCTTCCCAGTAACCAAGGGCGGAGCAGCAGCCGTACCAGGACCTTTCGGGGCTGGTAAGACTGTCGTCCAGCACCAGGTGGCCAAGTTTGCCAATGTTGACATCGTTATCTATGTCGGCTGCGGTGAGCGTGGTAATGAGATGACCGACATACTCAATGAATTTCCAGAACTAATTGACCCAGCAACTGGCCAGTCCATCATGCAGCGGACGGTGCTGATTGCCAACACTTCCAATATGCCGGTGGCAGCCCGGGAAGCATCGATTTACACAGGGATTACGATCGCAGAATACTTCCGTGACATGGGCTACTCCGTGGCCATCATGGCGGACTCTACCTCTCGCTGGGCAGAAGCCCTGCGGGAAATGTCCGGCCGTCTGGAAGAAATGCCGGGTGACGAAGGCTATCCTGCCTATCTTGGTAGTCGGATTGCTGAGTATTACGAGCGGGCTGGCCGGGTCAAGACGCTCGGTTCGACTGCGCGTGAAGGCTCTATTACCGCTATTGGGGCCGTATCGCCGCCGGGTGGTGATATTTCTGAGCCAGTGACGCAAAATACCTTGCGGATTGTCAAGGTCTTCTGGGGCTTGGATGCTCAACTTGCTCAACGTCGGCACTTCCCTGCTATCAACTGGCTGAGCTCTTATTCGCTCTACCTAGACGAGGTCGGAGCCTATATCGACCAGCATGAGAAGATTGCTTGGGCAGAAAAGGTGACCAAGGCCATGAATATCCTGCAAAAGGAAAGCGAACTGCAGGAAATCGTGCGTTTGGTGGGCTTGGATTCCTTGTCTGAAAAGGACCGCCTGACCATGAATGCAGCCAAGATGATCCGTGAGGACTACCTGCAGCAGAATGCCTTTGATGATGTTGACACCTATACTTCTTTCAAAAAGCAGGTGGCTTTATTGAGCAATATCTTGACCTTCGATGCGGAGGCCAATCGTGCCTTGGAGCTGGGAGCGTATTTCCGGGAAATCATGGAAGGAACAGTGGAGCTGCGTGACCGAATTGCCCGCAGCAAGTTTATCCATGAAGACCAGCTGGGAAAAATTCAGGCTCTCAGTCAGACTATCGAGGAAACCCTGCACCAGATTCTTGCCCAAGGAGGACTAGACAATGAGCGTCATTAAAGAATACCGCACCGTCAGTGAAGTTGTCGGCCCTCTGATGATTGTCGATCAAGTCGCTGGTGTGCATTTCAATGAACTGGTAGAAATCCAGCTGCATGACGGCAGCAAGCGTCAGGGCCAGGTCCTGGAAGTCCAGGAAGACAAGGCTATGGTCCAGCTTTTTGAAGGATCTAGCGGTATCAATCTTGAAAAAGCCAAGGTCCGCTTTACCGGCCGTCCGCTAGAGCTGCCAGTGTCAGAAGACATGGTGGGCCGGATTTTCAATGGAATGGGCAAGCCAATTGATGGTGGCCCAGCTATCTTGCCAGAAAAATATCTGGATATTGACGGTCAAGCCATCAATCCAGTAGCTCGCGACTATCCGGATGAGTTTATCCAGACTGGTATTTCAGCCATCGACCACCTCAATACTCTGGTTCGGGGACAAAAACTGCCAGTATTCTCTGGCTCTGGTCTGCCCCACAAGGAATTGGCCGCTCAAATCGCCCGTCAGGCCACAGTACTTAACTCTGATGAAAACTTCGCCGTGGTCTTTGCGGCCATGGGAATTACCTTTGAAGAAGCCGAGTTCTTCATGAATGACCTCCGGGAGACGGGAGCCATTGACCGCTCGGTGCTCTTTATCAATCTTGCTAATGATCCGGCTATCGAGCGGATTGCAACGCCGCGGATTGCCCTAACAGCAGCCGAGTACCTGGCTTATGAAAAAGACATGCACGTTCTGGTCATCATGACTGACATGACCAACTATTGCGAAGCCCTGCGGGAAGTTTCTGCAGCTCGTCGTGAAGTGCCGGGTCGCCGTGGGTATCCGGGTTACCTCTATACTAACCTATCCACCCTCTATGAGCGGGCTGGACGTCTGGTCGGAAAGAAAGGCTCTGTGACGCAGATTCCGATCCTGTCTATGCCAGAGGATGACATTACCCATCCGATTCCAGACTTGACGGGTTATATTACAGAAGGTCAGATTATCCTTTCACGCGACCTTTACAACAGCGGCTATCGTCCGCCCATCAATGTCCTGCCATCTCTGTCTCGTCTCAAGGACAAAGGCTCAGGTGAGGGCAAGACCAGAGGTGACCATGCCGCAACCATGAACCAATTATTTGCTGCCTATGCGCAAGGCAAGCAGGCTAAGGAGTTGGCTGTCGTTCTGGGGGAATCCGCCCTGTCCGAAACGGACAAGCTCTATGTACGCTTTACCGATCGCTTCGAGCAGGAATACATCAATCAAGGTTTCCAGACCAACCGAACCATTGAAGAAAGCTTGGATCTGGGCTGGGAACTCCTATCCATCTTGCCAAGAACGGAGCTTAAGCGGATTAAGGATGACATGATTGAACAATACCTGCCGCAGACCAAGGAGGAAGAAAGATGACGCGACTCAATGTCAAGCCGACTCGGATGGAGCTGAATAACTTAAAAGCCCGTCTCAAAACGGCTGTCCGTGGGCATAAATTGCTCAAGGACAAGCGGGATGAGCTGATGCGGCGCTTCATTGAGTCTGTCCGTGAGAATAATCAGCTCCGCCAAAAGGTCGAATCCGCTCTGGTCGGTCATCTGCAGGATTTTGTCATGGCCAAGGCGCTGGAGAGCGACCTCATGGTCGAGGAGATTTTCGCTGTGCCCACGCGGGAGGTCAATCTGCATGTGGAGACTGAGAATATCATGAGTGTGCGCGTGCCCAAGATGCACGCTCATATTGACAATCCGCATAGTGATGACGAGGGAGACGTGGTTTATAGCTATGTGGCGTCTAACAGCCAGATGGATGAAACCATTGAAAGCATGAGCGATCTGCTTCCTGACTTGCTGCGACTGGCTGAGATTGAGAAAAGCTGCCAGCTCATGGCGGATGAAATCGAGAAAACCCGCCGTCGGGTCAACGGGCTAGAGTATGCTACCATCCCTGACCTCAAAGAAACCATCTACTACATCGAAATGAAGCTGGAAGAAGCCGAACGAGCCAGCCTCGTCCGAATGATGAAGGTGAAGTAAGATGCGTAGGCGTTAAAAATAGGAGATTTTATCTTTTTTGCCCAGAGCTTAGGTCGGGTTCAGTTCACCAGAGTAGAAAAAATTCAAATAAGCCCAAAAGAAAAAACAGAACCTCTCTAAATGGGGTTCTTTTGCTTGCTGCAATTTTTTATATGTTACAAAAAAATCTCCATGTTACAGGGGGCAGACAGTTTTGTTAAATAGGTCGAAAAAGGCTTTTTTCTTAGAAGATTTATGGTAAGATGGTTTTCGTATCATGAATGATTAGGAAGGTGCATTTTGCATATGAAAATGAATAAGAAATTACTTTTGGCTTCAACTGTTGCTTTGTCAGCATTGCCTTTGTTGACAACGCGAGCTGAGGAGCAGCCACAAAACTGGACTGCCAGAACAGTTGAGCAAATTAAAGCAGATATTACGAGCAATGAAAACCAACAAACATACACTGTTCAATATGGAGACACTTTGGGAAATATCGCCCAAGCGATGAATATTGATCTTGTTGACTTGGCTAAAATCAACCAAATTGCCAATGCTGACTTGATTTTCCCAGGTACTGTTTTGACCATTACAACAAATGGCCACAACGAAATTGCCTCTGTAGAAATCCAAAGCTACCAAGCAGGCAATAATGCAGGTTTGGTAACGGAAGATTATACAGCAAGTGAGATTTTTGGTACTGAACAAGCCGCTCCAGCGGCACCGGCTCAAACAGCAGAAAATCCAGCTCCGGCTGTTGAGGAAGCTGTTGCAGCTCCAGCAGACCAAGCACCAGCGCCTGCTGAAGAAGCTCCTACCCCAGTAGCAGAAGTTGCAAGTGAAGCAGCCCCAGCTGCGGAAGCAAATGCAGCCGCTCCTGTAGAGGCAGCACCGCAGCCAGCAGTTGCTGCAAGTCCAGCAGCTCCAGCAGAGGCGGCTTCAGAAGTGACTGAATTAGGCCAAGACCAAGTCAGTCAAGCAACTGCCGCTGTTGAGCCAACAACTTACAATGCTCCAGCTGTAACAGATGCTGCTAGCGTGACGACTAACAATCCTGCTAATGAAGGTCTTCAGCCACAGACTGCTGCTCTGAAAGAAGAGATAGCAGCTAAATATGGCATTACAGAATTTAGTCTCTACCGCCCAGGTGATAGCGGAGATCATGGTAAGGGTTTGGCAGCTGACTTTATCGTTGGTGAGAATACTGAATTAGGAAACCAGGTCGCAGCCGATGTTACTTCTAACATGACTGAAAGAGGAATCTCTTACGTTATCTGGCAGCAACAGTTCTATGCACCATTTGAAAGCATTTATGGACCAGCTAACACTTGGAACCAAATGCCAGACCGTGGCAGCGTAACCGAAAACCACTACGACCACGTTCACGTATCTATGAATGAATAAGATGAATACAAGCCCAGAAATGGGCTTTTTCTTATATTCTCTGTGAAAAAGCGAGAATTTTCTGATAAATTTTGGTATAATAAAGCGAACTACAGATAAAGGATGAGAGAGAATGACCTTAGTTTATCAATCAACACGCGACGAAAAGAATAGAGTAACAGCCAGCCAGGCGATTCTGCAAGGCTTGGCGACAGACGGCGGGCTCTTTACGCCCATTACCTATCCGCAGGTCGATTTGGACTTTGCCAAGCTCAAAGACGCTTCTTATCAGGAAGTAGCCAAGCTGGTTTTGTCTGCATTTTTGGACGATTTTTCTGAAGAAGAGCTGGACTACTGTATCAACCATGCCTATGACAGCAAGTTTGATGATGAGGCGATTGCTCCCTTGGTCAAGCTGGATGGTCAGTACAATCTAGAGCTTTTCCACGGAGCGACCATTGCCTTTAAGGACATGGCTTTGTCCATCCTGCCTCATCTGATGACAACCGCAGCCAAAAAGCACGGCTTAGAAAACAAAATTGTTATTCTGACGGCGACTTCTGGCGACACAGGTAAGGCAGCTATGGCAGGTTTTGCGGATGTTCCTGGGACTGAAATCATCGTCTTCTATCCGAAAGACGGTGTCAGCAAGGTCCAAGAGCTGCAAATGACGACGCAGACAGGTGCCAATACGCATGTGGTGGCCATTGATGGCAACTTTGACGATGCCCAGACCAATGTCAAACACATGTTTAACGACACAGACCTACGAGCTCGTCTCTTGGAGCACAAACTCCAGTTTTCATCAGCTAACTCTATGAATATCGGCCGTTTGGTGCCGCAGATTGTCTACTATGTCTATGCCTATGCTCAGCTAGTGAAGACGGGAGAAATCACAGCAGGAGACAAGGTCAACTTTACAGTTCCGACAGGGAACTTTGGTAATATCCTGGCGGCCTACTATGCCAAGCAAATCGGTCTGCCAGTTGGCAAGCTAATCTGTGCATCGAATGAGAACAATGTCCTGACGGACTTCTTCAAGACTCAGCTTTATGACAAGAAGCGGAGCTTCAAGGTGACGTCTAGTCCGTCCATGGATATTCTGGTTTCCTCTAACTTGGAGCGCTTGATTTTCCACCTGTCTGGTAACAGCGCTGAGAAAACAGCGGCCTTGATGGCGGCTCTGAATGAGCATGGACAGTATGAACTGACGGACTTTGACGCTGGGATTTTAGAGCTCTTTGCGGCTGATTATGCGACAGAAGAAGAAACAGCAACTGAAATCAAGCGGGTCTATCAAGCATCTGACTACATCGAAGACCCTCATACAGCCGTTGCGTCTGCTGTCTATCAAAAATATCTAGCAGAAACAGCTGATCAGCGCAAGACTGTTATCGCGTCTACCGCTAGCCCTTATAAATTCCCAGTCGTGGCTGTTGAGGCTGTAACTGGCCAAACAGGACTTAGTGATTTTGAGGCTTTGGACCAACTGCACGAACTTTCTGGTGTAGCCCTTCCACCAGCTGTGGATGGCTTAGAAACAGCCCCAGTGCACCACAAAACGACGGTCGCTGCAGACCAAATGCAGGCAGCAGTCGAGGATTACTTGGGATTATAAAAAACAAAAACATCAGCTTATTCATTGGCTGATGTTTTATAATCTATTTCAATACAATCAACTGCTTCCCAGCTAGGCTGTAACTGTCAGCTAGTGGCGCAATTGGTTTTTGGGCATCAATGGCTGGATATTGGAGGTGTAGCTTTTGCTTGTTTTTGTTTTCGTAGACAGCCTCTTGGTTGCCAAAGTTGATGACGATGGTCATACTCTCTTTCCTGTCTTGAATCTTGTACTCCAATAAACTGTCTGTCAGCCAGTTGACCTGACAGGCTTGCTTGATGGCGGTGCTGGTCTTTAGATGCAGCAGCGGGTGTGCCCTGCGAAAGGCAATAAGCTTTTTAAGAAAAGCAATGTCCTCTGTGTAATGCAGGGAGCGCAGCCAGTCTAGTTTATTGATTTCGTCAGGCATATTGTAGGTGTTATCAATCAGATTTTTTGTCCGGAAAAATTCCTGACCGCTGTGGATAAAGGGAACACCTTGAGCTAGGAGGACGAGATGGAGAGCCAGCCGCGAATTGGCCAGCCGATCCCGCAGGGTGATAGCAGGGTTGACGATATCAAAGTAATCAAAAACCGTTGCATTATCATGGCACTCCACATAATTAATAGCTTGCTGGGGCGCAGTGAAGTGGGCCTCGCCTTTTAGACCAACATTGGCTGTCAGGACATTCTCAAGCTGACTGGCAGGAGTCTTGCTCTCGATTTGCCGGCCTTGGGCGATGGTCTGCTTGAGACTGTCGCGGAAATGATCGCTGAAAAATCCATAATCCGGAAGCTGGGCAGCATTGTACTGATGGGCCAATCGCTCACTTGCCAGCCCAGTATCCATCTGCCAGCCTTCGCCGTAGAGGTAGATGTTAGGATAGAGCGTCTTGAGTTCGTCAGCTATCTGCTGCATGGTTTGGATATCTAAAATCCCCATCAGATCAAAGCGGAAACCGTCAAAGCCATAGATGCTGACCCATTGCTTGACCGACTGCTTGATATAGCGGCGAACCATGGCTTTCTCACTGGCTACATCATTGCCACAGAAGGTCCCGTTGGTCCGGTAGCCCATATCATTGAGCCGGAAAAAATAGCCGGGCACGATTTTTTCAAAAGCATAGCTGTTGGCATCATAGACATGATTGTAGACCACATCCATGATGACGCTGATATCAGCATTGTGGTAGGCAGAAATGGCCGCCTGCAACTCTCTGATGCGGGCATAAGGGTCTCGCGGATCGCTGGCAAAACTGCCGTCTGGGACATTGTACTGGACAGGATCGTAGCCCCAGTTGTAGACGAGCTCTGGATGCTTTTCATCAACGCTGCCAAAGTCATAGACGGGCATGAGCTGCACATGGCTGATACCCAGCTCTTTCAGATAGTCCAGACCGAACTTCTGGCCGTGAACGACTGGAGATTCGCTCAGCGAGGCAAACTTCCCGGGATAGGAGAAGCCAATTTCTTTCTGCATAGAGAAATCGCGGACGCTCATTTCATAAATGACAGCTTCTGTCGGATTCAACTGTGTTTTTGCTCGTTTGATAGGCTTTTTAATCTTTTCTAGATTGATGACATAGCTGTTGCCCGAATTGACATCTGAGGATAGGGCGTAGGGATCATGGACTTCTACCCACTTGCCATTGATCTTATGGAGATAAGAATAGGAGGCTCCCTCTAAATCTCCCTCAATGCGGGTATGCCAGACTCCCTTATCCAGACGCTTGAGATGGTGAACCTGGTCTTTCAGATGCAGGAGGACTTTTTCGGAAATCGGCGCCCAGAGTCTGAAGTCGGTGGCTTGGGGACTGTATTGAGCTCCCAAATCGTCACCTGCATAGTCAAAAATCTCATCGAAAATAGGCTTTTTCACGATATGGCGGTACTGTAGGTCGGTATGATTGCGGTCTTGGTCATAGACCTTGTAGGACTGCGTCAGGTCAATGGGCTCATTAGCCGACACGGTGTAGATAATCCGCTCTTCCTGATTGTTGATATTTTTGATAGTTAAGGGACTAGAGCTGTTCTTGTCTTCTAGTGTAAAGTGGATGGAGTAGGCATCAAAGCTCTTTTCCAGTTCGATGGTGATGATATTTTCGTCATCTAAATAGGCTTGAAAAATACGAAAGGCCATGTTTTTCCTCTTTCTTTGTCAGTTTCTCTTCGGGTAATTGTTTTGAGTTCAGGCTCTGCCCTGGGTTGGGACAAGGCCGATATGTGAATCGTTGATAAATGAGCAAAAGCACTCGGATTAGCGAGTGCTGATGCTATGCGGGATCAACTGGCGATAGCAGATTTGCTTGTCCTCTTTATTGTCCTTGATGATTTGGAAGAGGGTCCGGAAAGACTCTTTCCCAAGCTCGAGGGCATTGATATCGATATAAGCATCCACATCAATGCGCGGTTTGAGAGAGTCAAAGGTGATAATGGGAATCTGGTAGTCCTGATCTTTAAGATAGTGCAGGGCACCTTCTGCTACCAAGGTATCAGAGGTCACGATAGCTTCAATCTCATCCAGCGGCAGCTCCTCCATAATCTTGTAACTATTATCTTCCAGAAGGAAACCGAAGGCAAATTTGATAATGCGTTCATCCAAAGGTCGGTCTGCTTCATTCAGAGCTTGCTTGTAGCCTGTGTAACGATCCTGGGAAACGACCAGCTCCTTATTCCCGGCTAGAAAGGCAATTTTCCGATAGCCCTTGTCAAGGAAATATCTGGTCGCGTCATAGCCGGCCTTGATATTGTCATTGTCCACCAGAGAGATGAAAGGTGAGACAGCTTTCCCTAGGATGAGGAAGGGGAAGTTGTTCCTAACTGCAAAGTCGACCAAAGGATCGTCCTGCTTAGAATAAAGGAAAATCAGTCCATCTACTCGCTTGCCCAAGATCATCTGCTTCAGATTTTCCAAGCGATGCTCTTCATCTTGCCCTGTGCTGATCTGGATGGCATAGTCATAGTCAGAAGCGATCTGAGAAATCCCCCGTAATACAGTTGGGAAAAAAGGGTTTTGATAGAAGACATCTGAGTCGTCCGGCAGAACCAAGCCGATGACCTGGCTGGACTGGCTGACCAGACTTCTGGCATTGAGATTGGGATGATAGTCCAGCTCCTTCATAGCAGCACGGACCCGTTTTTTGGTTTCTTCACTAATGGTTGATTTGTTTTGCACGACGCGGGTCACAGTAGAGGGTGAGACGCCTGCTAGTTTTGCGACTTCTTTGATAGTAACTCGCATAAAAACCTCCTAAAGGCCTGCATTTGCTGGAAATCCTTTCTATAACATCAACTATTTTAAACCTACTAGTAGAAGCACTTGCTTTCTAAGAGTCATGCAAACCTGTGCCAAAAATAGCTAGCAGCGACAGTGGTTTTGCCTGACTATTGTGGTCAAAAAAGCAAGTATGAGGCGGATTCTCCACAAACGCAAACGTTTTCTATTTGTAAGAACATTTTAACACAAAAAGAGAACGCTTGCAAGAAGAGAAAAACGGCAAATAATTGGGGCTGTAAGAGAGTCCTAAAAGAGCATTATATCCATTAACCAATAAATTGAAAAAAATCTCAAAAACCCCTTGCACTAAAAAAAAAAATAGGTTATAATCAAGTCGACGCAAACGTTTGCATTAAGTAAAAATGAAAAGGCGTAGAGGAAAAATAACGAGGTGACAAAATGAAAAAACGTCAAAGCGGTGTGCTCATGCACATTTCATCCCTTCCGGGCAAGTACGGTATCGGATCTTTTGGCCAAAGTGCTTATGATTTTGTAGACTTCTTGGTTCGCACCAAGCAGCGCTATTGGCAGATTTTGCCACTGGGAACGACCAGTTATGGTGATTCTCCTTATCAGTCTTTCTCTGCTTTTGCGGGGAATACCTACTTTATCGATTTTGATATTCTGATAGAAGAGGGTTTGCTGGATGAGGCGGATGTTAAGGGAGCTGATTTCGGAGATGATCCTAAAAAAGTAGATTATGCAAAGATTTTTGATGCTCGCCGTCCAATCATGGAAAAAGCAGTAGCTCGTTTCTTGAAAGCAGATGATCTGTCTGACTATGAGAGCTTTGTAGAGCAAAATGCAGCTTGGCTGGAAGTTTTCGCTGAGTACATGGCTATCAAGGAGCATTTTGATAATCTAGCTTGGACAGAGTGGCCGGATGAAGCGATCCGTCGCCGTGACGCTGCTAGTCTCGCTTCTTATCGTGAGAAGCTGGCTGACAAGCTGACCTACCATCGTGTAACTCAGTATCTCTTCTTTAAGCAGTGGTTAAGATTAAAAGCCTATGCTAATGAACATCATATCGAGATTGTCGGTGATATGCCTATCTATGTGGCAGCTGATAGTGCTGATGTGTGGGCACAGCCGCACTTCTTTAAGACAGATGCTGTTGGTAAACCGACTTGTGTGGCAGGATGTCCGCCAGATGAATTTTCAGAAACTGGCCAGCTTTGGGGCAATCCTATCTATGACTGGGAAGCTATGGACAAAGATGGCTATGCTTGGTGGATTGAGCGTCTGCGTGAAAGCTTCAAGATTTACGACATTGTCCGTATCGACCACTTCCGCGGCTTTGAGTCTTACTGGGAAGTACCTGCTGGCTCAGAAACATCTGCTTCTGGTAAGTGGGTCAAAGGACCAGACTACAAGCTCTTTGCAGCGGTTAAGGAAGCCTTGGGTGATTTGAATATCATCGCAGAAGACCTGGGCTTTATGACGGACGAAGTGATCGAGCTGCGCGAGCGCACTGGTTTCCCAGGAATGAAGATCTTGCAATTCGCCTTCAATCCTGATGATGAAAGCATCGACAGCCCGCATCTGGCGCCAAACAATTCAGTCATGTATACCGGAACCCATGATAACAATACTGTTCTGGGCTGGTACAAGGATGAGATTGACGACGCTACTCGCCAGTACATGGCTCAGTACACTAACCGTAAGGAGTACGAAACAGTACCTCATGCAATGCTGCGCACGATCTTTGCTTCAGTCAGCTTTATGGCCATTGCGACCATGCAAGATTTGCTGGAATTAGACAGTGCAGCACGGATGAATTATCCATCCACAATTGGTGGCAACTGGACTTGGCGGATGACAGCTGAAGAGCTGAATCCAATTGTCGAAGGTGAGCTTTACAGCTTGACCAAGACATACCGTCGTATGAATACCGATTTAATTAACAAATAAAGAATAGCTAATTAGACTTGGAGGGATTAATCATGTCAAACTTACAAACTTATATCAAAAATACTTATTCAAAAAATCTTGCTGATTGCAGCAACGAAGAACTCTACCTGGCTCTTTTGAACTACACTAAATTAGCCAGCGCTCAAAAGCCAGTCAACACTGGTAAGAAAAAACTCTACTACATCTCAGCTGAATTTCTGATTGGTAAACTCTTGTCTAACAACTTGATCAACCTTGGACTTTACGATGATGTGAAGCAAGAACTGGCAGATGCCGGTAAAGACTTGATCGAGGTAGAAGAAGTTGAGTTGGAGCCGTCTCTGGGTAACGGAGGCTTGGGCCGTCTGGCTGCCTGCTTCCTGGACTCTATTGCGACATTGGGTCTCAATGGTGATGGTGTAGGACTGAACTACCACTTTGGTCTTTTCCAACAGGTTTTGAAAAACAACGAACAGACAACGATTCCTAACTTCTGGCTGACTGAGCAAAACTGGTTGGTTCGCTCTAGCCGCAGCTACCAAGTGCCATTTGCTCACTTCACCCTGACATCTACTCTTTATGATATTGATGTGCCAGGTTACAAGACAGAAACTAAGAACCGTCTTCGTCTCTTTGATTTGGACTCAGTGGATGCGGATATCATCACAGACGGTATTGACTTTGATAAGACAGATATCGCTCGCAACTTGACCCTCTTCCTCTATCCAGATGATAGTGACAAGCGAGGGGAATTGCTCCGTATCTTCCAGCAGTACTTCATGGTTTCAAATGGTGCTCAGCTGATTATTGACGAAGCGATTGAAAAAGGCAGCAACCTGCACGACTTGGCAGACTATGCTGTCATCCAAATCAATGATACCCACCCATCTCTGGTTATCCCAGAAATGATTCGTCTCTTGACAGAGCGTGGTTTGGATCTGGATGAAGCAATTGCCATCGTACAGAAGATGACTGCTTATACGAACCACACAATTCTGGCAGAAGCTCTTGAAAAATGGCCTCTGGAATTCTTGAAAGAAGTAGTACCGCACCTGGTGCCAATCATCAAAGAGCTTGACAAGCGCGTTAAGGCTAAATACGCAGATCCAGCAGTGCAAATCATTGATGAGGATGATCGTGTGCACATGGCTCACATGGATATCCACTACGGATACAGTGTTAATGGGGTTGCTGCTCTGCATACAGAAATCCTGAAAAACTCTGAGCTCAAAGCCTTCTACGATATCTATCCTGAGAAATTCAATAACAAGACCAACGGTATTACTTTCCGCCGCTGGCTCATGCATGCCAACCCACGTCTGTCTCATTATCTGGATGAGTTGCTGGGCCGCGACTGGCACCATGACGCAACTAAGCTTGAAGGCTTGTTGGAATTCACTGGCGCTGCAAATGTTAAAGAAAAATTGGAAGGCATCAAGGCTCACAACAAACGTAAATTGGCTCGTCACTTGAAGGAAGCACAAGGTGTGGAAATCAATCCAGACTCTATCTTTGATATCCAAATCAAGCGTCTGCATGAGTACAAGCGCCAACAAATGAACGCTCTGTACGTTATCCACAAGTATCTGGACATCAAGGCTGGCAACATCCCTGCTCGTCCAATCACTGTCTTCTTCGGTGGTAAGGCTGCCCCTGCTTACACGATTGCACAGGACATCATCCACCTCATCCTTTGCTTGTCAGAAGTGATTGTTAATGACCCTCAAGTGGCTCCACACTTGCAAGTAGTTATGGTAGAAAACTACAATGTTACAGCGTCTAGCTTCTTGATTGCAGCTGGTGACATTTCTGAGCAGATTTCCCTGGCCTCTAAGGAAGCATCTGGTACTGGTAACATGAAGTTCATGCTTAACGGTGCTTTGACACTTGGTACTATGGATGGAGCGAACGTTGAGATTGCAGAGTTGGTCGGCGAAGACAACATCTACATCTTCGGTGAAGATTCTGAGACTGTTATTGACCTCTACGCAAAATCTGCTTACAAATCTAGTGAGTACTATGCACGTGAAGCTATCAAGCCATTGGTTGACTTTATCGTCAGCGATGAAGTATTGGCAGTTGGTAAAGCTGAACGCTTGGAACGTCTTTACAATGAACTGATCAGCAAGGACTGGTTCATGACCCTGCTGGATCTAGAAGACTATATCCAAGTCAAAGAGCGCATGCTGGCTGACTATGAAGACCGCGATGCTTGGATGGACAAAGTCATCGTCAATATCGCCAAAGCTGGCTTCTTCTCATCTGACCGTACTATCGCTCAATACGAAGAAGAAGTATGGCACTTGAACAGCTAATATTCTTTAAATCAAAAAAGCCGAGACAGCAGTGTTTCGGCTTTGATTTTTTAGTCGAAGAAATGAATAAGGATTTAGCTATTGTGAGAGTTTCTGAAAAGGTGTAAGTCAATCGGCCTTGTCAGCTTTTCCTTTTCGGTGTATAATAAGTGAAAATATTTCTTTACAGGAGGCGTTCATGAAAAAGAAACCAATTTATCTTTATATTTTGCTGGGATTGTCAGCAATCGGAACTTTACTGGGAGTATGGAGTCGTTTTTTCTCCAAGTTTTCTGAGGTAGATTATACACAAATCGGTTTCTCAAAAGAGTTGAGTGATCAGACAAATCAGTTTAATAAACTTTATTTTGAATTTCTTCGCAATGGAATGAATATGCTGATTTTTTTCGTTATGACGGCTCTGTTAATAGCATCTATCGTCTTTTTGGTTAGAAAAAATCTGCAGATGGCTAATATTAGCTATATCGTTTATATACTAATCAGTTTGTTATCTCAAGTTTACGTCTATATTTCATCGAAAGGGATTGTTGGCAAGGTATTTACAAGCCCTGAGAACATTGCAACGCATTCAAACAGTCTTCTTTTAGGAACAGTGCTGGGCTTTATTATCAGTTTAATTTATCTTTCCATCGTCGTCTTTAAGCTAATCCAGCAGCAAAAAGAGGCTGAAAAAGCAGAACTAGCTGCAAAGGAATAAAATTTGACAAATAACAGATAAGTGCTTACAATTTTAAGAAGCAATATCTGTTATTTTTTAGAATGGAGAATAAAATGACAAAAGTTTCCTTGATTTACATCAGCTTGAGCGGCAATACAGAGAGTTTTGTCCGACGGCTGACAGACTATTTGCTGGAGCAGCATCCAAGCCTAGAGGTAGAGAAGATTCATATCAAAGACCTAGTAAAGGAAGGGCAGCCCTTTTTTGAAATGGACAATCCTTTTATCGCTTTTCTGCCAACTTATCTGGAGGGTGGCAATGGTGTGGACAATGGCGATGTAGAAATTCTGACAACCGATGTAGGGGATTTTATCGCCTACGGTCAGAATGCCAGCAAGTGTCTGGGGGTCATTGGCAGCGGCAATCGTAACTTTAACAATCAGTATTGTTTGACCGCCAAGCAATATTCAGAGCGCTTCGGATTTCCGGTTTTGGCCGATTTTGAAATGCGTGGCATGTTGGGAGACATTAAGAAGGTTGCGGGGATTATTGAGGAGCTCTATCATATTGAAAAAAACGAAAACCAGTGAGGTTTTCGTTTTTTGATGTTCTAAATCAAGCTTACATCTTTTCTGGTGCTTCTACTCCCAGCAGGCGCAAAGCTTCTTTGAGGACAACAGCTGTTGAGTAGCTGAGAGCCAGACGGCTGTCGCGCTCAGGGCTTTCATCCAGAATCCGAGTGTGCGCATAGTATTTGTTAAAGGCTTGAGCCAGACTGATAGCGTATTTGGCAATCAAAGATGGCTCATAGTTGTCAGCAGCACGCTTGACAACACGGCCGAAGTCTTGGAGCAACTTGATAATTTCCCAGCTTTCTGGATCATTCAGGCTGTACGTAGCCTCTGCATCTGGCTGGAAGTTAGCCTTGCGCAGGATAGACTGGATACGAGCATAAGCATACTGGATGTAAGGACCTGTTTCTCCCTCGAAAGAAACCATAGCTTCCAGATCAAAGTCGTAACCATTGCGGCGGTCAGTTTTGAGGTCGTAGAACTTAACTGCTCCGACCCCAACTGCGCGAGCAACAGCGTCCTTATTTTCCAAATCTGGGTTTTTAGCTTCAATCTGGCTCTTAGCCCGGCTGATAGCTTCCAGCAGAGTTGGTTCGAGGAGGATGATGTTTCCTTTACGTGTAGACAGTTTTTGACGGTTCTTAGTCACCAGCCCGAAGTCAACGTGAATCATGTCATCGCTCCAGTCAAAGCCCATCTTTTTCAGAACGGCCTTGAGCTGTCTGAAGTGGTTGGCCTGCTCTTGACCTACAACATAGACATTTTTGACAAAGTTGTAAGTGCGAGCCCGGTAGATAGCTGTTGCGATATCACGTGTGATGTAGAGGGTAGCACCGTCTGATTTTTTAATCATAGCAGGCGGAAGGTTAAAGTCTTCCAAGTCTACAATGCTAGCTCCTTTTGACTCCTGTAAAAGCCCTTTTTCTTCGAGGATTTGAATCCCTTCGTCCATCTTATCGTTGTAGAAGGCTTCACCGTTTAAGCTGTCAAATTCGACACCTAGGAGTTCGTAGATACGGTTGAATTCTGTCAGACTTTCGTCGCGGAACCATTGCCAGAGCTCAGTTGCTTCTGGGTCGCCATCTTCCAACTTCTTGAACCAAAGGCGGCCTTCTTCATCCAGAGATGGGTCATTTTCAATCTCGGCATTGATACGCACGTAGAGTTTGAGAAGCTCGTCAATAGGGTTAGCTTCAACAGCTTCCTGACTTCCCCACTTCTTATAAGCTACCATCAAGAGACCAAACTGTTTGCCCCAGTCTCCCAAGTGGTTGATTTTGATGGTATTGTAGCCAATCTTGCGGAAGATGTTGGAAAGAGCATCACCGATAACAGTAGAGCGCAAGTGGCCGACTGAGAAAGGCTTGGCAATGTTTGGACTGGACAGGTCGATGGTGATATTTTCCCCATTTCCTTCATTCTGTTGGCCGTAGTCAGCTCCGTCTTTGATGATTTCTTTGATAACTTGGCCAGAAATTTCAGCCTTGCTGAGGAAAAAGTTGACATAAGGGCCAGTCGCAACGACTTTATCAAAATGCGCTGTATCAATCTTTTCAGCGATGTCAGCAGCGATGATTTGAGGAGCTTTGCGCTCAGTCTTTGCCAGAGAAAAGGCTGGGAAGGCGATATCGCCAAGTTCAGAGCTCTTTGGCTGCTCCAATAAATTTAAAATAGCGTCTTGATCAAGGCTGGCAATAACCTTGGCCAATTCGCCGGCAATCAACTGTTTGTTATCCATATTTGCTCCTTTGTGTCTTTTGTTATTATTTTATCACATTTTTCAAGGAATCTTCAATTTTTTTGGGAATAATTTTTGGGCTAATAGGAATTTTTCTGATATAATAAGAGGGATAAGAACCTGTATTTATAGATGAACTTTTCATCTAAATGCTTCCTTACCTGTCACTCTTCGTTAAAGTTTTTTGTTTATTCTCAGTATTCCTGCAAATCTTTGCCTAGATTGATGGAGAAGCAGCCTTTGATCGGATGAAGTGCCCTTCATGAATGCAGCTTCTAAATATTCAATAATGAGGTAAAAATGAGAAAGAATGACCGTCATCAGTTAGTCAAAACGATGATTAAGGAGGAAAAGCTAGGAACGCAAAAGGAGATTCAGGATCGTCTGGAAGCGCAAGGCATTTATGTGACGCAGACTACGCTGTCGCGTGACCTTCGTGAAATTGGTCTGACCAAGGTTAAGAAGAAGGGCCTGACTTATTACGTTTTGGCGCATGAGACTGAAGAGATTGATTTTATAGAATTTTTAGCCAAGCATGTGGAGAGTGTGGCCAGAGCAGAGTTTAGTCTGGTTCTTCGCACTGGCCTAGGAGAGGCCACAGTGCTGGCCAATGTCGTGGATAACTCGTTCGATAGCCGTATTCTGGGAACCGTTGCGGGTGCCAATACTCTTTTAGTGGTTTGCCGGGATCAGGCAGCTGCTCAGGAGATTGAAGAGCAAATACAGGAAGTGATGTAAGAGTCACAGTTTTTTCAGGAAAAATGGAGAGGTTTGAGACGGATGTCCTGACCTCGTTTGTTTTTAGAAAGGATAGAGATGGCAGTAGAAAAGTTATCGCCAGGCATGCAGCAGTATTTGGATATCAAAAAGGACTATCCAGATGCTTTCTTGCTCTTTCGGATGGGGGATTTCTATGAGTTGTTTTATGATGATGCGGTCAATGCCGCCCAGATTTTAGAGATTTCTCTCACTAGCCGAAATAAAAATGCAGAAAATCCCATTCCCATGGCCGGAGTTCCTTATCATTCGGCACAGCAGTATATTGATGTTTTGGTCGAGTCAGGCTATAAGGTAGCGATTGCGGAGCAGATGGAAGATCCCAAGGAAGCCAAGGGAGTTGTTAAGCGGGAGGTTGTTCAGGTTATCACTCCGGGGACGGTGGTGGACTCCAGTAAGCCGGACTCTGCGAATAACTTTCTGGTGGCTCTGGATTACTCAGATGGCCTCTATGGTCTGGCTTATATGGATTTGGTGACCGGTGAGTTTCAGGTGACCAGTCTAGAGGACTTTGCCTTGGTCTGCGGGGAAATTCGCAATTTGAAGGCTAGGGAAGTGGTGCTGGGCTATGCCTTGCCAGAAGCTGAGGAGCAGGTCTTGGCTGGGCAGATGAACCTTTTACTGTCCTATGTACAGACGGCCTTGGACGATGTCCAGCTGCTGGGCGAGGAGTTGTCTCCGATGGAACGTCAGGCAGCGGGGAAATTGCTTGAGTATGTGCACCGGACCCAGATGAGGGAGCTCAGCCATTTGAAGAAGGCTCAGCATTATGAAATCAAGGACTTTCTGCAAATGGACTATGCCACCAAGGCAAGTCTGGATTTGACAGAAAATGCTCGTTCGGGCAAGAAGCACGGCAGTCTTTATTGGCTGATGGACGAGACTAAGACGGCCATGGGGGGCCGCATGCTGCGCTCTTGGATCCAGCGGCCGCTGATTGATGAAGCGCGAATTAGCCAGCGGCAGAATGTCGTCGAGGTTTTTCTGGATCATTTCTTTGAGCGGAGTGATTTGACGGAGAGCCTCAAGGGAGTCTATGATATCGAGCGGCTGGCTAGTCGGGTGTCTTTTGGCAAGACCAATCCCAAGGATCTGCTGCAGTTGGCAGCAACATTGGGCAATGTGCCTCAGATTAAGGCTATATTGCAAGGAATCGGTAGCCCGCATCTAGCTCGTTTGATTGAGGGCTTGGATCCTATTCCAGAGTTGGCAGGCTTGATTAGCTCAGCTATTTCGCCGGATGCGCCCCATATCATCACTGAGGGCAATATTATTAGGACCGGTTTTGATGAGACCTTGGATCAGTATCGGCTTGTGCTGAGGGATGGGACCGGATGGATTGCGGAGCTGGAAGTCAAAGAACGTGCTAATAGCGGCATCAGCAATCTGAAGATTGATTACAACAAAAAAGATGGTTACTATTTCCACGTGACCAATTCCCAGCTGGCTCATGTGCCTAGTCATTTCTTCCGCAAGGCGACCCTGAAAAATTCGGAGCGTTTCGGAACGGAGGAGCTGGCCCGGATTGAGGGAGAGATGTTGGAGGCGCGTGAAAAATCTGCTAATTTGGAATACGAGATTTTCATGCGGATTCGCGAGGAAGCTGGCAAATACATCCAGCGCTTGCAGGCCTTGGCACAAACGCTGGCAGCTGTAGATGTCCTGCAGAGCTTTGCTGCGGTAGCAGAGCAACTACATTTGGTGCGCCCCGTCTTTACTGCAGAGCGCTGTCTGCAGATTGAAAAAGGCCGGCATGCCGTTGTGGAAAAGGTCATGGGAGCCCAAAGCTACATTCCAAATAGTATTCTGCTGGACCAGGAAACGGACATCCAGCTGATTACCGGGCCGAATATGAGCGGGAAATCGACTTATATGCGTCAGCTGGCTATCATCGTCATTATGGCACAGATGGGCTCTTATGTGCCCGCTCAGTCTGCCAGTCTGCCAATATTTGATGCGATTTTCACTCGCATCGGCGCAGCGGATGATCTGGTATCTGGCCAGTCCACCTTTATGGTGGAGATGATGGAGGCCAATCGGGCCATTCGACAGGCCAGCGAGCGTTCGCTCATTCTCTTTGATGAGCTGGGCCGTGGGACGGCGACTTACGATGGGATGGCGCTGGCTCAGGCTATTATTGAGCATATTCATCATTATACTGGAGCCAAGACCCTCTTTGCCACCCACTATCATGAGCTGACAGCTTTGGAGAATAGCTTGGAGCATTTGGAAAATGTCCATGTGGCAACCTTGGAGAAGGACGGGCAGGTGACTTTCCTGCATAAGATTGAGCCGGGTCCGGCTGACAAGTCCTACGGGATCCATGTGGCTAAAATTGCCGGACTTCCTGAGAAATTACTGGAGCGGGCGGATAGCATTTTGAGTCATTTGGAGAGTCAGGATACAGGACTAGGCTCAGAGCTTCCTACTGCATCCAGACCGAAGCAGTCGCAAGTGGCGGAGCAGATGTCTCTTTTTGCAGAAGGAACGGAAAATCCAGTCCTGACTGAACTACGAGACTTGGACATCTACAATATGACTCCCCTGGAAGTCATGGCAGCAGTGGCCGAGCTCAAGAAGAAGTTGTAAAAACAAAGAACAGACTTGTTAATGCCTCAAGTCTGTTCTTTTTGTTTCTCACGATTTTCTAGACAAACCGCTATTGATTTTTTGAATGTTGCGGTAAGTGCGGTAGTAGATGGCACCTGAAATGATTAGATAGATGAGGGTGAATTCCCCGACGGCAGTCAGTGTCAGGCTGAGTATTTTTTCTCTTGGAAAAAATCCAGCTAGATTAGCCAAAAGTGCAAAGGTCAGAATCATCACGCCAAAGTGGCTAACGACGGAGCGCAGGATGCTCCAGTCTCTTTGGAAGAAGCTTCCACTCCATCTGAAAATAGCTCCCATGATAAACCAGATAAGCATGCAGTAGAGCATGATAAGGGAAACATGGACATGCTGGCTCAAAAAGAAGTGGCCGATAGGAGAGCGAGGATGAAGCGGTAGATAAGCTGGATTGTAAAAATAAGAAACAATCATGGAGAAGAAGAGACCGATGAAAATCCCTCCAATCCCTCCGAAAAAGAGTTCTTTAAGACGAGTTTTCATAATTGCAACCTTTCTTTAATGGATTTGAGATAACGGCGGGACGAGTATGTCTGATCACCGTTTTTCAGAAATATTTGAATCAGGCCATTTGGAGTCAGCTTGAGGTGGCTGATTTGTCGGCTGTTGATAATTTCCGACTGAGAAATCTGCAGAAAATAGTCCGGAAGGATCTGCAGCAACTGATAAAGAGCTTGTTGAGCTCGATAGCCGTCTTTTGCTGTTCGGACCTGAATATAACGATTTTCTGTATAGACTCGGTGGATTTCCTTAGCGTCCAGCAGATAGATGTTGTCTTCTTTCTTGACATGAATCTTGTCTTCTTTGCCTAGATGTTGAGCAAAGTGGACCAATTCCTGAATGCTTTCAGTCATGAGACGAGCTTCAATGCTGACGGAGTCTTCGGCGACTTGAGAATCGATTCTTAGCTTAACTTTCATAACTTCCTCCTTTCACCTTTATTAAACCGCAACTTGGCAGCGAAAACAAGCCCTTTTGTCTATGTGGCAGCTATTTGTGTCTATCTGGTTTGTCTTGTGAGCAGAGTGGTTGAGAAAAGGCTGCCTTCTGATAGAAAGAGCCCAATGTGTTATAATAGATAGCAGAACAAATACGGAGAAAAAGATGTCAAAAATTATCGAACTTCCAGAAATTCTAGCCAATCAGATTGCGGCCGGTGAAGTCATTGAGCGGCCTAGCAGCGTGGTCAAGGAGCTAGTGGAAAATTCAATTGATGCGGGTGCCAGCCAGATTACCATCGAAATCGAAGAAGCGGGACTCAAGAGCATTCAGGTGACGGATAATGGCGAGGGTATAGACCACGAAGATGTTCCTCTGGCCCTTCGCCGCCATGCTACCAGTAAAATCAAGAAGCAGGCGGATCTCTTTCGGATTCGGACATTGGGTTTCCGTGGTGAGGCCATTCCTTCCATTGCTTCTGTCTCGCGTTTTACTATTGAGACAGCGACGGAAGCCGGCCAGCACGGGACTCTGCTGGTTGCCCAGGGTGGCGAGATCGAAGAGCATGAGCCTACCAGCAGTCCGGTAGGAACGAAAATCAAGATAGAAGATCTCTTCTTTAATACTCCAGCCCGGCTCAAGTATATGAAGAGCCAGCAGGCAGAGCTTTCCCATATCGTTGATGTGATTAATCGGCTTAGTCTGGCCCATCCGGAAGTGGCTTTCACCCTTATCAGTGACGGCCGCGAAATGACACGGACTGCCGGCAGTGGTAATCTGCGTCAGGCTATTGCAGGAATCTATGGTCTGGCAACAGCCAAGAAAATGGTGGAAATCTCTGCTTCAGATTTGGACTTTGAGGTGAGCGGCTATGTCAGTCTGCCTGAGTTGACTCGTGCGAACCGCAATTATATTACGATCCTCATCAATGGCCGCTACATTAAGAATTTCCTGCTTAATCGTGCTATTTTAGACGGCTACGGTAGCAAGCTGATGGTAGGCCGCTTTCCACTAGCGGTCATCAATATTCAGATTGACCCCTATCTGGCCGATGTCAATGTCCATCCGACCAAGCAAGAGGTGCGGATTTCTAAAGAGCGGGAACTCATGGCCTTGATTTCGCAAGCCATTGCGACCAGTCTCAAGGAGCAAGACCTTATCCCGGATGCTTTGGAAAATCTAGCCAAATCAACTGTTAAGCGTGCGACTAAGCCCGAACAGACTAGTCTTCCGCTGAAAGAAAATCGCCTCTACTACGATAAAGAGCAGAATGACTTCTTCCTCAAGCCACAGGTGGCAGAGCAGCAGTTATCCTTCGAAGAGTCAGCAAAGCCTTTTCAGGCAAATACTGACGAAAAAGCAGAACCGCAACCGACTTCGGTCAAATTTGCAGAGAGAAGGCCAGTTAGCTATGACCAACTAGACCATCCAGAGCTAGACCAAGCCAGTCTGGAGCGGGCTGTGGATAAGTTGGAACAGGAAGAGAAATCAAGTTTCCCAGAGTTAGAATATTTTGGCCAGATGCATGGTACCTATCTCTTTGCTCAGGGCAAGGGCGGTCTTTACATTATTGACCAGCATGCTGCCCAAGAGCGGGTCAAGTATGAGTATTATCGAGAGAAGATTGGGGATGTGGACAATAGCCAGCAGCAGCTCTTAGTGCCCTATATTTTTGAATTTCCAGCAGACGATATGCTGCGAATCAAGCAGCGGATGGAGCTGTTAGAAGATGCTGGCATCTTTTTAGAAGAGTACGGAGCCAATCAGTTTATCCTCCGTGAGCATCCCATTTGGTTCAAGGAAGAGGAGATTGAAGCAGGTATCTATGAGATGTGTGATATGCTTCTCCTGACCAAGGAAGTTTCCATCAAGAAATATCGAGCAGAGCTGGCCATTATGATGAGCTGCAAACGCTCCATCAAGGCCAATCACAGTCTGGATGACTACTCTGCGCGTGACTTGTTCTTTCAGCTATCCCAGTGTGACAATCCTTACAACTGCCCACACGGCCGGCCGGTCTTGGTCAACTTTACCAAGTCGGATATGGAAAAAATGTTCCGCCGCATTCAGGAAAATCATACTAGCCTGCGGGAGTTAGGGAAATACTAAACTTTATAGAAGATAAAGCAGCCCTAGTCATAGAACTAGAGCTGTTTTTGATGTTTGACCTGAACTTGTGTTCTAGCAAGCAAATCAGCTGGATGGCGTTTGTCCTTGCGAAGCAGTCCCATCAGCAGAAAGATCAAGAAGAGAATCCCTGCTGAAGTTGACAAGAAAATTGACAGGGCATCTGCTTGATAAGCACTACGGATAGCTCCCATATGTCCCAGCTGCCAAGGGAAAAATTTGATAGCAGAGCGCAAAAGGCTGTGGGAAAGGCTCCTATGTTTGTAAACCAACTGTAAACCTGCCCAACGCTTGCCAAGACTTCCTTTTCGATAGTCTAGCCAAGCAAAGATGATAGTTAGAGGCAGGACGGAGCTAGAAAAAGCCAGAAGTTGGCTCTGAGCTTCAGTGAATGAAGGAATGCCTCCTAGAACCAGATTGTAAAAGCCCATAGCTAGTAAAAAAAGAGAAATGAGATAGAATGAGATGAAGAGCCAGTCTCCAAGCAGCTCTTTCAGACGAGTTTTGACAGGTATGGGATTGTCAGTTTTTAGTTTCATCTTGAGCACCTTCTTTCTCAGAATCATCAAGGCCTATAACCTTGTCCAGATACTTTTTCTTAATCTTTAGTGCCTTGTTAATAGCCATTGCTGATGCGATTAAGAGGAAGAAAGTCAACCAGACCAGGGCAGTGAATGTTGCTGGAAAGCTGGAACCTGCGAAGAAGAGAAAAATAGCCAGAGCTGATATAAAAATATACAGAACCTGCCAGAAACCATAAGATTTCACTTCCTTATAGTAGCGATCTTTTTCGTCTTCTGAGAGGACAGGTTTTATTTCTGGTTTGTCACTTTCTTCTAAAAGCAGATAATCTGTCGTCACCTGGAAAATCTTGCTCAGCTCTACAATTTTTTCCAGCTCTGGCAGTGCTTGGCCAGATTCCCACTTGGAAATGCTTTGGCGAGAGACATTGATTTGTTCTGCCAGCTTTTCTTGTGACCAGCCTTTTTCTTTTCTTAGTTCAAATAATTTATCAGCGAGTTTCATCATCACAGCCTCCTTTTTTTCTATCTCTATCCTAACAGCTTTTATTTATCTTGAGAATACAGCTTCCTGTACATTTTGTCAACCGCTGGTTGCACTTCTATTTGCAGTTTCCAGACAGAAAATATGATATACTAGATAGGCAAAATGATACAAAAAGAAGGAAGATTATGTACGAATATTTTAAAGGAATCATCAGTAAAATTACAGCCAAGTACATCGTATTGGAAGTCAACTCTATCGGCTATATTCTTCATGTGGCCAACCCCTATGCATACTCAGGGCGTCTTCATCAGGAAGCTAAGGTCTATGTGCACCAGGTGGTGAGGGAAGACGCGGAGCTCCTGTACGGTTTTGCGACTGAGGAGGAGAAGCAACTCTTTCTCAGCTTGATTTCAGTCTCAGGTATCGGCCCAGTGTCTGCCCTGGCAATTATTGCGGCGGATGATAATGCTGGCTTAGTGCAAGCCATTGAGCAGAAAAATATCACCTACCTGACCAAGTTTCCTAAAATTGGCAAGAAAACAGCCCAGCAGATGGTGCTGGACTTGGAAGGCAAGGTAGTGGCGGCGGATGGTCTGGCAGAAAGCAAGGCACCTGTCCAGACTGTGGATAATCAGGAGCTGGAAGAAGCCATGGAAGCCATGCTGGCTCTGGGCTACAAAGCTGCTGAGCTCAAGAAAATCAAGAAATTCTTTGAAGGAACGACGGATACAGCAGAAAACTATATCAAGTCAGCCCTTAAGATGTTGGTGAAATAGGAGAAAGTTATGACCAAACGATGCGGCTGGGTAAAAATGAACAACTCCTTGTATGTAGCCTATCATGATGAGGAGTGGGGCAAACCCCTCCATGATAATCAGAAATTATTTGAATTGCTCTGCATGGAGACCTATCAGGCTGGACTTTCTTGGGAGACCATTCTGAATAAACGTCAGGCTTTTCGGGAAGCTTTTCATTTCTATGATGCCCAGAAAATTGCTCAGATGACAGATGCAGATCTGGATGGTTTGTTGGATAATCCCGACATCATCCGTAACAAGATGAAGATTTATGCAACTAGGGCTAATGCCCAAGCTTTTTTGGCTGTTCAAAAGCAGTTTGGCTCTTTTAATGACTTTGTCTGGTCCTTTGTAGATTTCAAAACGATTGACAATCAAATTACGAACTACAAGGAAGCGCCAGCTAAGACAGAGCTGTCAGAAAGCATGTCCAAGGCGCTGAAAAAGCAGGGCTTCAAATTTGTCGGTCCCGTTTGTGTCTATTCATTCCTAGAAGCCGCTGGCCTTATCAATGATCATGAAAATGATTGTGACTTTAATCCACATAGAAATACCGTTTGAGAAAGATTCTCAACGGTATTTTTCAATTTCTTCTTTTAGAGATTTTACTAGCTCTTTTTCATCGGTAAGTTGTAGTAGAGCAATCCCTTTTTTTATTAATTCGTTATCATTTTTGCAAATTCCAAGTCGAATCTGTGAAAGCCCGAGGGAATCATAACGTTTTTCTTTTTTTGACAAATCGTAAATGTACTTAGTAATGTCAGCGCATTCTCTCTTTAATCCATTATAAAGATAGATAGTAGAAAGGTTGACTAAGAGTCCGATATGTAGATTATTCCCATAGCGAAATGATTGGTATTTTTTTATGCTATTTAAAATCTTTTGGGTAAATTGTTTGATATTTTCTAAAGGGAAGAAATAAAGGATAGTAGAAAGAAGTCGAAAGTCACTTTCATACCAAGTATCCTGTTTCTCTAAATACGCCCAAATTTTATTGGTAGTAGCATTAATTTCTTTTGTCTCAGAAATGCCATTTTGTCTCAGATGAATAGTAATATTGATGCTATCTAAAGCATGTTTAATCGGAATATCGGAATGTTTATATAGATATGCCTCGCATTCTCTCTTCAATTGTAACAAACCTTTCGTCCCTACAATAGACTCACCTTGGTTATAAAGAGAATTTAAAATTTTCTGCCGTTGACTAGGTTGATAATAATCACAAATGTATTTAAATTCTTCTAGTGTCATATCTATCTGGCGAAGTAAAAAAATCATGGTATCGAACTTTGGCACGACTTGCCCGCTTTCAATTCGTGCCAAAGTTGAGCGAGCTAAAAAATCTCCACAAATTTCTTCTTGAGTCAACCTTTTTGATTTCCTAATTTCTTTATAGATTTTTCCATAATCCCAGCGCATAAGAACTCCTTTTTAAAATGTTACTAAAAGCTACATTTTGAAAAAATATTTTAAAATAGTATATCATGAAATAAAAAGGAGGGCAAAAATGAAGAAAGTGAAATACAATTCTATTTTATTGGCAATGACGCTAATAATGCTTGTAAATGCACTCCCATGGTGGTGGCCGTGGAGTTAAGGTGGATAGGATAGAAGGGGAGTGAGTTCAATGTTCTAAATATTTCAAATTATTGATGAATGGAATTATGGTGTGAATGATAACTATAGTTATTCTAATTACTATGTTAAATCTCCGAATAATATTGGTTCAAAATCTTCGATAACTAATCTTTGGGGAACTGTTAAGTCATCTGATTCTCAAAAATATGGATGGGCAATGTCAAGTTCAACAAAAAGTTGGAATGATGTTCGATTAAATGCACATTGGAACTACTTTAAATTTTAACAATAGTTTATGAAAGTTGGAAGACCCAATAATATTATCGGGTCTTTTATAATATAGGTAGGAGCTTATGAAATTAAAATTAGGTGTTATAGGACTCTTTTTTTGCTTAATTGCTGCCATTGGTCTGGTTAGTATTAGTGATACTCAAAAACCAATACCTTTACCAATTGATGGTGCCTTCTCCATTCAAGGGAAAAGCAATCTTTCTAATGAAGAAGTGTATCAAATGATTAGTGGCCTATCAGAAGAGAAAAAAGTTAAAATATACAAGCCGGTGGTTCAGAATTCAGGACAGTTGACTTATATAAATCTTGATGATGCCAGCCATGAACAATTAAAGTCTATACCGATAACAGGGATGTACTATACTCTAGGGGAAATAGATTCAAATGGTTTAAAAAAACTTACGTCTACAGGTCTGCAAGTAGTATATATGGCTTACCCTTGGTATATGGGAGGAATGATACAATTTACTGGCTCTTTAAGATTTTTGTTAATGATTTCAATTTACTTAACCTTATTAGTTGTTTTATTTGTTGTTAGAGCGAGACAGATTAAAGAAGGAGTGATACGACGTTCTTTAGGATTGCCTGTATATAACCTAAAAAAGGATTATTTAATTTCTGTTACTTTTGAGCTGATTATAGTTGCTTTATTGATGGTTTTCTATGGCTCTTTTCTGGGGAGTGGTCTCTTCACCTATAGTTCCAAGTTATTCTTCTCTCTACTTCTAACCAATTTTATAATTTTTCAAATTATTGATGCTATCACCTTTGTTCTATTTTGGTTGACTATCAAGGTTGAAAAACCTATTGAAATTATAAAAAATAAGGCCAAAAACAGCCTCATTTTTATCGTATGGCTTGCGGTTATTTCTAGCATAATAGTTGTTTCAGGAGTCTTTTTACGGGAAACAAAGGCTAGTCAATCAAAGATAAATATACAGATAAAGCATTTAGAACCATGGAGTGCAGTAAAAGATTGGAAAAGACTAGAGTTTTTGGGTATTGAAAATGAATCTGTTACTAATGGAGAAGAAGCAAATGACTCAGGAGCTAAGTATATAGAGATTGCTAAAGCCTTAAAAAAACTGGATTTTATATATATCAAATCATCTTCAGCCTATGTTCCAGATTTTATGAAAACTTCTCATGTTACAGAAGATTTTTCTAAGCAATTAAAAAGTGATGGGATAACGAATCCAGAGGTTAATAAAGAGCTGGTTTATATCAATCAAACAGGTGCTAAGGTACAAAATAAAGTTAATGGAACAAACTATCGTATTTTAGATAATAAAATAGCAACCATCTATATTCCTAATAAATTTAAAGAGAATAAGGCATCAATCGAGAATACGGTTGTAGCAGAACAATTTACTGGTACAAACTATACAAAAGATGATCTTACGGTGCAAGTCATTCCTGATGGGCAAGAATTTTTCTATTTCAATGAAAATGGCAGTAGTGTCCCTGAAAATAAAGATAATCTACCTTTGGAAAGTGTGACAAATAGTAAGAGTAATATAGTGGTTGTATTAGATACTGATAAAATGGTAGAAACTAACGATTTTATTTTGGCAAGCAATATCATATATAACTCACTTTTTAGTCCAGAAGCAATTAAGGACATCAACGATTTGAGTGCTAGTTTGAATTTTTCAATCAATCCAGTCGAGGTTTACCAAACTGTGAAACTTAATATTCAATCTTTAGAGCACCAAATTCTCCTTTCAAAAATACTGCAAATAATTATTTGTGGAATTGTATTTCTACTCATTTATCAATATGCTCAAATGTTTGTTGCCTTAAAACAGAATGACTATGTCAAAAAAATCATTTTAGGCCTATCGAAAACAGGTATGGCCATTTCAAGTCTAAAATATTTTATGATAACGATTATAATGGTTATCTTATTGACATTTATCATGACAGGACAAATAGAGTTATTGTATATTGGTCTTGCTTCTTTAACGGTTTTAATGATGTCAATAATAATAAGTTTCAGAAAATTATCTGATAGATACACTCAAATTCTAAAAGGGGATGACTAATGACAATTGAAATTGTGAATGTTACAAAAAAATATGGCTCAAAAGAAATATTTACAGATTTAAATTTAACCTTTGAAGCTGGGAAAAGCTACGCCTTGATTGGCGGTTCGGGTTCAGGTAAAAGTACCTTGCTAAACATTATAGGAAGGCTAGAAAAAATTGACAGTGGAAAAGTTTTAGTTGATAAACAGGATATTTGGAAAACCAAAGAAAGAACCTATTTTAAAAATACTATTGGGTATGTATTCCAAAATTATTCTTTGATAGAAAACAAAACAGTATATGATAATTTAAAACTCCTCAATAAAGACAAAAAGATTATATCTGAGATACTTGAAAAAGTAGGCCTTTCTACGGACTATTTAAAACATAAAATATATGAATTGTCTGGGGGACAAGCTCAGCGTGTAGCTATTGCAAGAATGTTAATGAAACCGCGTAAAATTATTTTAGCGGATGAACCTACAGGAGCCTTGGATAGTGAGATTGGGAATGAAATCATCAACTTATTATTGAGTGAAGCAGCCAAGAATAATTATGTTATTATAGCAACGCATGATCCAGCTGTATATAGTAAAGTTGATGTTATCATTGATATAAAAGATATAGGAAGTCAGGCATGAAAAAGAAAATTTATATTAGTTTGCTACTAGTCATTGGAATACTCGCAATCGTCTTAATTGGCAAACAAGTGATTAAAAAAGAAAATTCCAATAAACCTTCGGTGGATTTAACAGTCTATACAATCTCTTCGAATGATACCGAAAGATGGGATAAGGTAAGGCAAGTAGAAACAGAAGATGCTGTCTATCTAATATCTGTCAAAGAAGTAGCATCTTCAGAAGAAGTGTTTTCAAATATTATTGCAGATGGCACTGCTATGGGGTTTGGGGTTAGTGAAGAAGAAGTTAAACAATTTAACAATAATTTAGGAACTACTGTAGTAGATGCTAAAAATAATAAATTGATTGGGATAGAATTCTTCACTTTTTCTGATGATGGCAAGGGATTTTCAGTAGCGAATTTTGATTACGGCAAAAAAGAGTTTAATAATCAAAAAAAAGAAAAGAAAGAGTTCTATAAAAAACTATACGAAGCGTTTAAAAAATAATTTATGATGACACGACAAACGCATAAAGACAAAAGTTCCAATAAATTTTTGAAATACAAATGATTGCTTTATCGGATTTTTTCATACTAATCAGGAAGATATTTGATACAAATTTAGTAAAAAGGAGTCGGATATGTTAAAGGGTTACCAGCGGAGTTAGAAACTGAAATGCAGCAGCTTGGAGTTAGTTATTCAGGTGCGGATCTTCCTTGGTATCTAGTACCTGTTAATTTTCTTTTTATGAATTTACGTTCTCTGGCAATTTGGACTCTATTCTTCGTTTTTGCAGTCCTCTTTTTTGCAGTCAAGATGCTTTATATCAAAAAAGCCATGGTTCAGCGTAGTCTAGGGCTCTTTGATCGGGACTTTAAGCGTTCTCTTTGGTTGGATGCGACCATTCTCTTAGGTGCAGGAATCTTTTCTTGGTTTATGGCAAGGAAGTTTGTCTAATGTCTATGTAAAAACATTCAGCATTCTATCATGTTTAATTTTTTTGGTAAGTATCTGAACAAGGTGATTGCAGTTTTACTTTCCTCTTTTTCTTTGCGACTTTACATTTTAGAGATCTCTTTTTAACAGAATTGAGTCAAACAATTTGCCGATTTTCTAGTGAAATTTTCTTTGCTATCTTATATGTAAAAAGCGAACGCAATCTTTGCTTGCCTGCTCTCTTTCATATGTCTCATAATAGGGTGACTCTGTTTCTTATTTCATAGAAAAAATTCCTTGGTTTTCTAACATCCAAGGAATTTTGTTTAGTTATCCTTCTGCATCCAAATCTTTTCCTTGATAAAGATGCGCAGCTCGAAGAAAAGCATAAAGAGAGTGGAAATGAGGAAGCCAGCCATAAAGATATGGTGTAAATAGGCAAAGATGGCAATTTCAACCAAAGCGGAGAAGAGGTAGAAAATGACCAAATAGTGCCATTTCTTGGCCTTGCTGTCTTCGATGACCTTTTTCTCCAAGCGCTCATCCTCCTTGATGAGTGTGTCCAGACTGATATCAAATTCCCGACTGATAGCGATGAGATTTCCAATATCAGGGATACCTTTTTCGCTTTCCCAGCGGGCAATGGCAGAGCGGGAAACCTTGAGCCTTTCTGCCAAAGCCTCCTGAGTGAGTTGATTTTGTTGACGAATGTCTTTGAGCACTTGTGAAATTTTCATGATGATCTCCTTTCTTCAAATAAAAATATTTAGATGATTTCCTTTTTTCATCTTTATTATAAAAATAATGAAACCATTTGCCAATAGCATTTCCCTAACAATCTAGTTATTCTGCATAACACCAGCCCTTTTTAAAAGTTTTCCACAGCATGTTGACAAGTTTGTCAAGTAGCTTGACAACTCTATTTATTTCCTGAAATGAAAATCAACTTTTTTTAGATTTTTTGTGATAAAATAAAGCCAATTCCGAATAGTAAGGTAGGAGGTTCTATGAAAGCAGAAATTATTGCTGTGGGCACCGAGATTCTGACGGGTCAGATTGTCAATACCAATGCCCAATTTTTATCTGAAAAACTGGCGAGTCTGGGAATCGATGTCTATTTTCAGACAGCAGTGGGAGACAATGAAAACCGTCTCCTCTCTGTTTTGGAAATTGCTCAAGGACGTAGTAATCTGATTATCCTGACAGGTGGCTTGGGGCCAACAGAGGATGATTTGACCAAACAGACCTTGGCTAAGTTCTTAGGACGTGAGCTCAATTTTGACTCACAGGCTGTGGAAAAGCTAGATCGCTTTTTTGCTGGCCGACCAGATTACGCTCGAACACCCAATAATGAGCGTCAAGCTCAGCTGGTCGAAGGCTCAACTCCGTTACCAAATGCGACCGGCTTAGCTGTCGGAGGCTTGTTAGAAGCAGACGGAGTGACCTATGTAGTCTTGCCTGGCCCGCCTAGCGAGCTTAAACCTATGGTCAATAATGAGCTGGTTCCCCTCTTATCCACAGGTCAGAAATTGTACTCACGGGTGCTGCGTTTCTTTGGTATCGGCGAGAGTCAGCTAGTGACTATTTTGTCAGAGATGATTGAGCAGCAGAGTGACCCCACCATTGCTCCTTATGCAAAGACAGGGGAAGTTACTTTGCGATTGTCCACCAAGGCCTTGAGTCAGGCAGAAGCGGATGCTAAGTTCGAGGCTGTGGAAAAGGAAATTTTGGAACATAAGACTTTTGAGGGACAGCCCTTGTCAGAGATTTTCTATGGTTACGGGGATGACAATTCCTTGGCACAGGTGGCTTTTGAGTTGCTGAAGAGTCAAGGGAAGACGATTTCGGCGGCGGAGAGTCTGACAGCTGGCCTCTTTCAAGCGACCTTGGCTGATTTTGCTGGAGCCTCTTCCATTTTTTCAGGTGGCTTTGTCACCTACAGCATGGAGGAAAAGAGCCGGATGCTGGATATTCCGTTGGGAGACTTGGAGAAGCATGGAGTTGTTTCAGCTTTTACGGCTGGGAAAATGGCAGAGCAGGCTAGAAAGCTGACCGAAAGTGACCTAGCTGTCAGTCTGACAGGTGTTGCTGGACCAGATTCACTGGAAGACCATCCAGCAGGGACTGTTTTTATCGGTTTAGCTAGTGCTTCAGGAACGGAAACTATTAAGGTCAATATTGCTGGACGCAGTCGGCGTGATGTGCGGAAAATTGCTGTTCTGCACGCCTTCAACCTAGTACGAAAAACTTTATTAAATAGCTGATTTTTGGTATAATGACAAAGATGGCCAAAAGACATTTTAGAAAAAACAGGAGAAATAAATGGCAAAGAAACAAAAAAAATTAGACGAAATCTCAAAGAAATTCGGCGATGAGCGCCAAAAAGCCTTGGATAATGCTCTTAAAAATATTGAAAAGGACTTCGGTAAGGGAGCCATTATGCGTCTTGGCGAGCGGGCAGAGCAAAAGGTACAAGTTATGAGTTCAGGCTCTTTGGCCTTGGATATTGCCCTTGGTGCTGGTGGTTACCCTAAGGGACGGATTATTGAGATTTACGGACCAGAGTCTTCTGGTAAGACAACCGTTGCTCTTCACGCAGTTGCTCAAGCGCAAAAAGAAGGTGGTATCGCAGCCTTTATCGATGCTGAGCATGCTTTAGACCCGTCATACGCGGCTGCTCTGGGTGTTAATATTGATGAGTTACTGCTGTCTCAACCGGATTCTGGAGAGCAAGGACTGGAAATTGCCGGCAAGCTGATTGACTCAGGTGCGGTGGACTTGGTGGTTGTGGACTCCGTTGCAGCCCTAGTACCACGTGCGGAAATCGATGGCGATATTGGTGACAGCCATGTCGGCTTGCAGGCTCGGATGATGAGCCAGGCTATGCGCAAGCTGTCTGCTTCTATCAACAAAACGAAGACGATTGCGATTTTCATTAACCAGCTGCGCGAAAAAGTTGGCGTAATGTTTGGTAATCCTGAAACAACACCAGGTGGCCGTGCACTGAAGTTCTATGCTTCTGTCCGTCTGGATGTCCGTGGTAATACTCAAATCAAGGGAACTGGCGATGAAAAGGATACCAATGTTGGTAAAGAAACCAAGATCAAGGTCGTTAAAAATAAAGTAGCTCCGCCATTCAAAGAAGCCTTCGTGGAAATCATGTATGGAGAAGGTATTTCTAAGACAGGTGAGTTGATTAAGATTGCGACTGATTTGGATATCATCAAAAAAGCTGGTGCTTGGTACTCCTACAATGATGAAAAAATCGGCCAAGGTTCTGAAAATGCTAAGAAGTACTTGGCTGATCATCCAGAAGTCTTTGACGAAATTGACCGCCAGGTTCGTGTACGCTATGGTTTGATTGAAGGCGATGACTTGGCAGAAGCGGTTGGCAACAAGGCTGACAGTCCTGTGGAAACGCTGGAAGAAGTGACTCTGGATTTGGACGATGCCATCGAAATTGAAGAGTAATTTTACAAAATAGGTCGCAAGACCGATGGTTTTTGTGATATAATAGACTACGATATTAGTATCGTGTAGCGAAAGGAGTACTTACATGATCACAATCTATACTGTCTCAAGTTGTACTAGTTGTAAAAAAGCAAAAACCTGGCTAAACGCTCATCAATTAACTTATAAAGAACAAAATTTAGGCAAAGAAGGCATCACCAAAGAAGAACTTCTGGATATTTTAACCAAAACAGAAAATGGTATCGCGAGCATTGTTTCATCAAAGAACCGCTATGCTAAAGGCTTGGGTGTTGACATTGAGGAATTAAGTGTCAACGAAGTTCTTGACATCATCATGGAGACCCCACGTATTTTGAAAAGTCCCATTTTAGTGGATGATAAACGTCTCCAAGTTGGTTACAAAGAAGATGATATCCGTGCTTTTCTGCCTCGTTCTGTTCGCAATGTTGAAAATGCAGAAGCTCGTCTGCGGGCAGCTCTCTAATCTTTGAATATAACTGAAAGAGTCGGGAAGAGAATTTCGGCTCTTCTTTTTGTTCGGGTTGATAGAGGGGAGGGCTTTGGCGACTGGATGGATTGACAAGGAGCAGAACTGTGATACAATATCTCTGAGGAGGATGGAAGATGAAGAAAATTTTATTAGGACTGGGATTGAGTGTGGCGTTGTTAGCAGGCTGTGGACATAAAAAGATAGAGACGAATTCGAATGCGGCTGACAAGAAAGAAATCAGCAATAATCTGCCTATCATTGATAATGCCAAGCAGCAGGAAGTGATTACTCGGACACTTGTTTTTCCAAAGGATGAACGAGGAAACCAGCAGAGCCAGACAGTGACTTATCAGGGAGAGCATTTTAAACGCTTGGTTATTGAAAGGCTGACTGCGACTGATGATGAGATGAAAGAAGCCATCAAGCAGATGGGGCTGGAGGAAGCGCAGAAGTCTCTCAATGAGTCACTGGAGCAGGATGCAGACTATGTGCAGGCTCGAGGACTTCAAGGCTTTAGCGGTTCAGTGACAATTTTGAATGAGAACGAGCTGAAAATGACTTCTAGCTATGATTTTGAGAGTCTGGATATCGAAAAAGCAGCGGCTATGCCTTATTTTCAAAATCTCAAGCTCAAAGAAATGATTAAGCTGACGCCAGAAGAATATATCAACAATCTCCTGATGAATGGAGCAGAAGAGCAGAAATAAGCTGCTCTTTTTTATTACATTTTAATGACAGAGTGACAATCAGTTTGACAGCGCCGTTTTTATAATGATATGATAAAATCAGCTCAATATTGAAGGAGATAAGACATGAGAAAATTAATTGTCTTTTTGCTGGCAGCTTTGGCAATTTTAACAGCTTGCAGTCAGCAGTCAAATAACAGTTCACCCTCACAGGAAGGAGCTGGAAAAGGAGATATTGTCACTAAGTCCTATAAAACTGAGAAGCAATTAGAACATGGAAAAGAAACCAGAATCTTAACAGTAAGCTACACCGGACAGAAGTATGATAAGGTTATCCTGCATGTCAGCAAGGCTATTCCTGACAACATTAAAGAAGCTCTGTCAAAACAGGATGTTTCCACTGTGAAGAAGGAAATGCTGTCTTTGATCGAGGAAGCACTGGGTCTGAAAGAGGCGGTGAATATCACCGGTCTTGACTTGAAAACAGATATGACAGCGGAAGAGATTTCTCTGGAGATGACTATCGATCCTGAGAACCTAGACTACGAAGCAGCTAAAAAGCTTCCAAATTACGCGCAGCTGTTTGAGCAGATTGAGACCCTGAGTCCGGAAGAATTGCTGAACAAGTTTAAGGGAAGCGACGGCGTGGAAGTGCCCGCTTCAAATTAGGAAGTTTTCATCCAGTTCTCTAAAGAGAGCTGGATTTTTGCTGGATTTTAGAGCCAGGCTTCGGATAAATATTAGCTAAAGTTTATTGAAAAATTAGGGAAATTCAGGTGAATTAAATTTGTGATAAGCCTATAATTATGCTATAATAGGGATATTCTAAAGAAAGAGGGTGTAATTGTGGGATTTACAGATGAAACAGTACGTTTTAATCTCGATGATTCAAATAAAAAGGAAATTAGCGAGACTTTGACCGATGTCTACAAGTCGCTCAATGAAAAAGGATACAATCCAATCAATCAAATCGTGGGATACGTACTCAGTGGCGATCCTGCGTACGTACCTCGCTATAACAATGCCCGCAATCAAATCCGCAAATACGAGCGCGATGAGATTGTTGAGGAGTTGGTTCGTTATTATTTGAAAGGACAAGGCGTCGATCTCTAATGAGAATTATGGGATTAGATGTGGGCTCGAAAACGGTTGGGGTTGCCATTAGTGATCCTCTTGGTTTTACGGCTCAAGGACTGGAGATTATTCCGATTCATGAAGATAAGGGCGAATTCGGCCTAGAGCGTTTGGACGAGCTGGTGAAAGAGTATAAGGTTGATAAGTTTGTTATTGGCCTGCCTAAGAACATGAACAATACCAGCGGACCTCGGGTGGAGGCCAGTCAGGCTTATGGTCAGAGGATTGCTGAGCTTTTTGGTCTACCGGTTGACTACCAGGATGAGCGCCTGACGACGGTGGCTGCTGAGCGCATGCTGGTGGAGCAGGCAGACATTAGCCGCAGCAAGCGCAAGAAAGTCATTGATAAGCTGGCCGCGCAGCTGATTTTGCAGAATTATCTGGATCGAAATTTTTAGAAAAGAAATGAAGGAGACACTAGTATGGCACATGATCATAACCATGACCACGAGCATGAAGAGCGTGAATTAATCACCTTGGTTGACGAGCAAGGGAACGAAACTTTATTTGAAATTCTTTTGACTATTGATGGTAAGGAAGAGTTTGGCAAGAATTATGTTCTTTTGATTCCGGCTAATGCGGAAGAAGATGAGAACGGTGAAGTAGAGATTCAAGCTTATTCCTTTACCGAAAATGAAGATGGTACAGAAGGCGACCTGCAGCCAATCCCAGAGGACTCAGATGCTGAATGGGATATGATTGAAGAAGTCTTCAACAGCTTTATGGAAGAGTAAGACTGGCCTAGTCTCGTTTCCAGAAATGGACAAGTGCGGGCGAAAAGCTGGCTGAACTTGACAGATGAAGGAAGTAGCCAAGGCTCGGCTATTTTCCATCTCATATCATAAAGATTAGAAAGAGGAGCGAGTTGCAATTCAGATTTGAGTTCTGCTTCGCTGCTCTTTTTTGGGTAAGAAAATGAATGAAATTGAAGAATGGCTGAATAGCCGAATTGGTCTAAACTTTCGTTCGGGTCTAGGGCGGATGCAGCGGGCTGTAGCTCTTTTGGGAAATCCTGAGAAGAGTTTTCCAACGATTCATGTAACGGGTACAAATGGCAAAGGCTCTACTATTGCTTTCATGCGTCAGCTGTTTGCGGGGCATGGTCGCAAGACAGGAAGTTTTACCTCGCCCCACATGATTAGTATTCATGATCGGATTTGTATCAACGGTCAACCGATCGCTTCGGCTGATTTTATCCGTCTGGGTCAGCAGGTGCAAAAGATGGAACAAGAACTGCTCAAAAGTTATGACCAGTTGTCCTATTTTGAAATTCTGACCTTGATAGCCTTTCTCTATTTCAAGGAGCAGGAAGTAGATCTGGCCTTGATTGAGGTGGGGATTGGCGGACTCTTGGACACGACTAATGTCATTACAGGAGATATTGCGGTCATCAGCTCTGTGGGCTTGGACCATCAGGAGACTCTGGGAAGGAGCTTGACGACGATTGCGGAGCAAAAGGCAGGGATTTTCAAGCCGGGGCGGCCAGCTGTCATCGGGCCGCTGCCAGAAGAGGCACGATTGGTTTGTGAGCAGCGAGCTGAGGAGCTGGGAATAGAACTCTACCAGTATGCTCGCGATTTTTCTCTGGCAAATCAGACTTTTTCCAATTCGACTATGACCCTATCCAATCTTGAACTGGGTCTCAAGGGAGGCTATCAGGAGGAAAATGCAGGGCTGGCTTTGCAGGCATTCCTGCTCTTCATGCAGCATCAGGGCTGGGAAATAGATTCTGCTAGGATTCGGACAGCCTTGCAGGAGACTCGTTGGGCTGGGCGCTTGGAAGAAGCCAGTCCAGGTATTTATCTAGATGGGGCCCATAATCTGCCTGCGCTGGAAAAGTTAGTAGAGTTTATCCAAAGCCAGAATGGCAAAGAGTGCCTGCTTCTTTTCGGTGCTCTCAAGCGTAAGGACTATAGCGCTATGCTGGCTTATCTGCGAAAGGCTCTGCCAGATGTTCAGTTAACAGTTACTACCTTTTCTGATGGAGATTCCCTTGGTCAAGCTGACGCGGAAGGCTTCTTATACATAGAGGATTATCGGCAGCTTATTCAGAATTTTCAGGAGAGGCAAAACGATAATCAGCTGCTTTTCATTACGGGCTCTCTTTATTTTATTGCGGAAGTCAGAGCTTATTTGACAAGTTTATAAATTGACCGCCAGAGTCCCGCTTTGGTACAATAAAGACAGAAGAAAAAGGAGAATACTATGGCAATTTCTAAAAAGTTAATCTTTTCGGGTCTAACTGCTGCGGCTGTTTTGGCCTTGGCAGCTTGCGGTTCTAATCAGAACCAGACGGCGCCTTCCTCTCAGTCTCAGTCAGACGCTTCCAGTAAGCCAGCAGAGTCTTCGTCAGTAGCTAGCACGTCTAGTGCGGCCAATAACAGTTCATCTGCTTCAGCATCCTCTTCCGAGCAAGCAGCCAATGGCGAGCTGGATGGCAGATATCAGACAAGTCATGAAGGCGACCAGCTGACCTTGCAGATTTCAGGAACTACTGGCCAGCTGATCAAGGTCGAGTCGGATGGTGAGCAGGAAATTGAACAGGTTCAGATTGATGCTACCAACCAGACCATGATCATCGGAGATGATGTCAAGCGCTATCGCATTGAGGGCAATCAGCTGACAATTGAGGATCTTTCCCAAGAACCTTATGATGATGACACACTGGTCTTTACGAAACAATGATGAAAGAGCCCTGTCTTGAATAGGGCTTTTCCTTTTATCAGTTGTAATCTTGTATTGAAATTTTGAAGATAGTAGTATTCAGAAGCTGTGCTTGAATTTTCATCCACCAGAAATACGATTTGCATTGATATAAACGTTGTTTTAAGGCAGTTTTACTGATATACTAGAATATATGTAATGAGATAGGAGAGTGTATGACTTTCAGGAAATTCCGCTTATTAATGTCAAAATACGGTTTCAGCATCATTATTATGCTGCTGGAGCTAGCCTTTGTCTTTGTTGCGTTCTTCTATTTTAATGAGATTGCACCCAACTGGCTGTCAGTGGCGATGATTGTTTTCCTGTATATTGGGACTATTTTAGCGATTGTCAACCGCAATATGCCGCCTGAGAGCAAGGTGACTTGGCTCCTGATTGCTGTGGTGCCGGTATTTGGCTTCCTGCTCTATCTGATGTTTGGTGAGCGACGGTTGTCTAAAAAGGAAATGATTCAGCTGGAAAATATGGACTCCATGAAATTTCGAGAGGACAATAGCTATGATCTCCGTGTCCAGTTGAAAAAAGAAAACAAGTCGGCCTATGGTATTATTAAGTCACTGCTGAGTACGGACAATAATGCGGATGTCTATGACGGTACAGCTTCTCGTTATTTTCCTATCGGAGAGGAGATGTTTGAGTCCATGCTGGCTGATCTGCGGGCTGCTGAGAAATTCATTTTTCTGGAATTTTATATCATTGATGAAGGGCTGATGTGGGACAGTGTTCTGGAAATCTTGGTCGAAAAAGCCGCTCAGGGCGTTGAAGTCAAGCTGCTCTATGATGATATTGGCTGCATGGCCACTTTGCCAGGCGATTATACGCGTAAGCTGCGCAAGATGGGCATCGAGGCTTATAAGTTTAACAAGGTGATTCCGCGGATGACGGTATCCTACAACAATCGTGACCACCGCAAGATTTTGGTGATTGACGGTCAGGTTGGCTATACTGGCGGCATCAATCTGGCTGACGAGTATATCAATCATATCGTCCGTTTTGGCCACTGGAAAGATGGCGGTGTGCGCTTGGAAGGTCGGGCAGTCAAGGCTCTGACGCGGCTCTTTCTCATGAACTGGTACATCAACCGCGGGGAAATCACAGACTTTGACAAGTACCATCTGGAAAATAAAGCTGTTGAAGGCAAAGGGCTTTACATTCCCTATGGCAGTGGGCCTAAGCCTATTTATAAGGGTCAGGTTGGCAAAACAGTCTATCAAAATATCATTAGTCAGGCTACAGACTATGTCTACATTACCACGCCTTATCTGATCATTGACTACGACCTGACGGAGGATATTAAGAATGCTGCTATGCGGGGAGTGGATGTCCGCATCGTGACTCCTTTTATTCCGGACAAGAAACTGATTCAGATTGTTACCCGTGGAGCCTATCCGGATCTGATAGAAGCGGGAGTTAAGATCTTTGAGTATACGCCAGGGTTTATCCACAGCAAGAATGTGGTGGCTGATGATGAATTTGCCGTGATAGGGACGATTAATTTTGACTACCGCAGTCTGGTGCACCATTATGAAAATGCAGTCCTGATGTACCATACGGAGAGTATCCCAGCTATCAAGGAAGATTTTGAAGCCATTTTTGAGGCTTCTGAGGAAATTCTTCCTGAAAATCTCGATAGCAGCTGGTATCGTCGTTTTATCAAAGAAATCATGCAGCTCTTTGCCCCTATGCTCTAACGCCAGAGGCGAACAAGTTCTGCAGAAATATACAGAAAATCTGAGGCAGAAGTTTCAGATTTTTTGAATGTGCTTTTGCTAATCGTGTTGAGATGTGTTTTCCCCTTTTTGCTTTTATATAGGGATGGATTTTTGCTCTGTTTTTACGAATGTAAAAAATAAAGGAATTTTTTAAGATGACAATGGAAAAAATTTCCAGTCAGCCACTTGCCTATGAAACGAGAGAATATCGCTGTTTTCGGGAACTGGAGGAGCTGGCTAGAAGCTATAATACTCAGAAGAAGGGTCAAGAGAAAGCTGACAGGAGGACAGGAATTTGATATACTAGATGGGACTGATATCAAGGAGAATATTTTATATGCATGATACAACGGAAGAAAAAGTTTTAGAGGTTTCAGAGGAGCAGCTGACTAGGGCTGAAAGGTCTGAGCAAAAAATTACCAAGCCAGAGCCGACGCCCTATTTTTTGACGCTCTTATGTAGTTTGGCTATCAGCTTGCTGAGTGTGGTCAATCCTTTGTTGACTAATCTAGCAACGAATTTACAAAGTCAGAATCTCTATGCCGGCTGGGCCATGACTCAGGGGCAGGTGCCTTATTCGCAAATATATGGGACTAGTGGCCTGCTTTACTATCTGATGGCTTGGACCAGCAGTCTGGCTTTTGGTCAGCTTTTGTGGATGGTCTTTCAGACGCTGGCTCTGTGGCTGGCTGGACTTTTCCTGCACAAGACCTTGGTGCTCTTGCAGCCTAAACAGGATCTATCACGCAGCCTCTTGCTGCTCTTTTACCTGCTAGTCTTTGCCCTTGGATTTGGCGGTCTTTACTCTAGTATTTTTGTTCTGCCCTTTATTTTTTGGAATCTATCTTTTTTGGTGCGCTATCTGCAGGATTCAATCAAGGATGAAAAGTTCATTCTATATGGAGCTTTTGGAGCTCTTGCTTTTATGATTGATCCGGTTTCCAGCCTAGTCTTCTACTCTTTGACTGCTCTGGTACTTTTGGTCTACAATATCGCAGCCAAGCGTGCGGCTCGAGGTTTCTATCAGCTTTTAGCTGGTCTCTTTGGCTTCTCAGTGATTTTTTATCCTATCGGCTACTTTACTGTTGCCAATCAAACCTTTGGCCAAGCCATTAGTCAGGCGACCTATGCTTGGGATTCTATCAGCTTGATTGGCAGTCATAGCCTTTCTAATTTGATTTATTATGGCTTGCTGACGGTTGGTCTAGGTTTCATTTCTGCTTTGGGGGTCAATCTCTTTTCAAGAGAAAAGGGGCAAGCAACCAGCCTGCGCGTCTTGCGCTTTATCGGTCTGCTAGGGCTCTTCATTACTGTCTTTGCGACTTTTATCCTGCCAGATCAGGGCAGCTATCAACTGCTTCCTGCCCTGCCTTTTGCCATGATTCTTTTTGCTTTGTGGTTCAATAAAGGCAAGCAGCAGGAACCAGGGCGTCATCGTCGGAATCGTCGTCGCCCTACGATGTGGACTTCTTATCTCTCAGGCCAGTTCTTTCTGCCACTCTTAGCCATCTTTTATCTGATTGGCTATCCTTTGGTGAATGAGTATATCCTTTCCAGTGGTGTATCTGCTGAAAGAAGTGAAGCGGCTCAGTATATTAAGGAAAAGACCAAGGACGGGGACACTATCTATGCTTGGGATACCTCGGCTAGTCTGTATCAGAAGAGCGGCCGCCTATCAGCTATTTCTCTCTTGTCTCCAACTTTGTATGTGGGAACAGCTGAAAATCGTCTAGGTCTTCAGAATGGTCTTGAAAACAGCCAGCCCAAGTATATTTTGGTTAACAATGATGTCAAATTGCTGTCAGATGTGAAGCAGCTAATTTCCCAAAATTACAAGGAAGCTGACCTCAAACTCGACCATTTCAAGCTTTATCAACTTAAATAGTAAAAAATCAATATGTTGTGTATAAAAAGAAAAAATGACTTTTTTGCCACAACATATTGATTTTTAATTTTAACGTGCTATAATGAGACTTGTATCGACTTATTTAAAAAATACTGTTCTTTGGATGAACTGCTGTCGGAAATTTTTTGGGAATTTCTTAGCAGACGATTGGTTTAAAGAGACTTGATTTGTCCTAAGGGTAGGAAAAGGAAGTGTTCATGATGATTTTAAGGAAAGAGAAGTTTGAAACTGCTCCAGCGATTTATGTGGAGAAGCGGGACGGCCGTAGGGTGGCTTTTGATGTTTCAAAGATCTATAAGGCTATGGTGCGGGCAGCTCAGGAAGTCGGTCCGTTGAATCCGATGCTGGAAGCCAAGCTAGAAGCTATCACAGACCGCATTGTGGCAGAAATCAGCAGTCGCTTCGCTAAGTACGTCAAAATCTATGAGATTCAGAACATCGTTAAGCATGAGCTTTTGAATGCCAAGGAATATGCCATTGCAGAGAACTACATCACTTACCGCACCCAACGGGATTTTGAGCGCTCAAAAGCGACTGATATCAACTTTACTATTGACAAGCTCCTCAACAAAGACCGTACGGTAGTCAATGAGAATGCCAATAAGGACAGTGATGTTTTCAATACCCAACGGGATTTGACAGCTGGGATTGTTGGCAAGTCCATTGGGCTTAAGATGCTGCCGCCTCATGTGGCCAATGCCCACCAAAAGGGGGACATCCACTACCATGATTTGGACTACAGCCCTTATACGCCAATGACGAACTGCTGTCTAATTGACTTTGATGGCATGTTGAAAAATGGCTTCAAGATTGGGAATGCAGAAGTAGAGAGTCCCAAGTCTATTCAGACTGCGACAGCGCAAATCTCGCAAATCATTGCCAATGTGGCTTCCAGCCAGTATGGCGGTTGTTCGGCCGACCGGATTGATGAAGTCTTGGCGCCCTATGCTGAGCTTAATTATCAAAAGCACCTCAAGGATGCAGAGCAATGGGTTTTGCCGGATAAGCAGGAAGAGTACGCCTGGGCGAAGACCAAGAAGGACATCTACGATGCCATGCAGTCGCTAGAGTATGAGATTAATACCCTCTTTACCTCTAACGGTCAGACGCCTTTTACTTCGCTGGGCTTTGGTTTGGGGACCAATCGCTTTGAGCGGGAGATTCAGAAAGCTATTCTCAATATTCGTATCAAGGGACTGGGAAGCGAGCACCGCACAGCAATTTTCCCTAAGCTGATTTTCACCCTTAAGCGCGGGCTTAATCTTGAGCCAGGAACGCCTAATTACGACATCAAAGAACTGGCTCTGGAGTGTGCCACCAAGCGCATGTATCCAGATGTCCTTTCCTATGACAAGATTATCGACTTGACCGGATCGTTCAAGGTACCGATGGGCTGCCGTTCTTTCCTGCAAGGCTGGAAGGATGAAAATGGTCAGGAAGTTAATTCCGGCCGTATGAATCTAGGTGTTGTTACTGTCAATCTACCGCGGATTGCGCTTGAATCTGAGGGGGATTTGGATAAATTCTGGGAACTTTTTAACGAGCGGATGAACATCGCTGAGGATGCTTTGGTCTACCGAGTGGAGCGGACCAAGGAAGCCAGTCCAGCCAATGCACCGATTCTTTATCAGTATGGGGCTTTTGGTCAGCGTCTGGGCAAGTATGATCAAGTAGACCAGCTCTTTACTCACCGTCGTGCGACGGTTTCCCTAGGTTATATCGGTCTGTATGAAGTGGCAGCAGTCTTTTATGGCGGTAATTGGGAGACTAATCCTGAAGCCAAGGACTTTACAGTTGCCATTGTCAAAGATATGAAGCGCCGGGTGGAAGAGTGGTCCGAGCAGTATGATTATCATTTCTCTGTTTACTCAACGCCATCTGAAAGTCTGACCGACCGTTTCTGCCGTTTGGATACAGAGAAGTTTGGCGTCGTTCCAGACATTACTGACAAGGAGTACTATACTAACTCCTTCCACTACGATGTGCGCAAGAATCCAACACCTTTTGAAAAGCTGGACTTTGAGAAGATTTATCCTGAAGTGGGAGCCTCAGGTGGCTTTATCCATTACTGTGAATATCCTGTGTTACAGCAAAATCCCAAGGCACTGGAAGCTGTTTGGGACTATGCCTATGACCGAGTTGGTTACTTAGGTACAAATACACCGATTGACCGCTGTTACAAGTGTAACTTTGAGGGAGATTTCAGGCCGACCGAGCGGGGCTTCACCTGTCCAAACTGTGGCAACAGCGATCCCAAGACGGTCGATGTGGTCAAGCGGACTTGTGGTTATCTAGGAAATCCGCAAGCCCGTCCGATGGTCAATGGTCGCCACAAGGAAATATCAGCTCGGGTCAAGCATATGAATGGCTCGACTATTAAGTACGAAGGAAATTAAGATGGGAAAGTATCAGTTGGACGACAAAGGAAAGGCTCAGGTGCAGCGTTTCCACGAAAAACATTCGCAGGGCGGCAGCGGTAAGAAAGAGCGATTGGCCAAACTGCGTCAGCAATTTTTAGAAAAGAACAAGAAACAATAGAAGTCAGAGTGGGGCGCAAGGCGGTCTCACTCTCTTCGTATCAGGAGGAAGTATGGAGCTGAGACGACCGGAACTAGAAGACAAGGAAAAAATTTTAGAGATGCTGGCTGACTTTGAAGTAGCTGGTAGCCGACAGGACGGCTTCTTTGGCGGAGCAGATTTTGTCTATGAGGACTGGCTGGAGACGATTCAGCTAGCCGAGGCAGGTCTAGGCTTGCCGCAAGGTTTTGTGCCTTACATTCAGCTTGTGACTTTTACTGCGGATGGTCAGGCTGTGGGTTTTCTTAATTTGCGTTTGCAGCTCAATGAGTATCTGCTCCAAGAAGGTGGGCATATCGGCTATAGTATTCGTCCCTCTGCGCGTGGCAAAGGACTCGCAAAAGAGCAACTGCGACAAGGTTTGCAAGTAGCCGAAAGTAAAAATATTAAACGAGTCCTAGTGACTTGCGATTGTGATAATGCTGCCAGTCGAGCAGTGATTCTGGCTAATGGCGGAGCTTTAGAGGATGTTCGAGACGGGAAAGAGCGTTACTGGATTAATGTTGATTAAGGAGGGAGTATGGAGCTAAGACGACCAACTTTGGAAGATAAAGACGCGATTTTAGAGATGATTGCGGAGTTCGATGCAGCAAAATCCTATATGCACGGTGGCATGGGCTCCACTTGGAAGCGAGCAAAGGATTATGAGGGTTGGTTGAAAATTGTAGAACGGCAGGAGGATGCTGCCAATTTGCCAGCAGGCTGGGTTCCTGCAATCAAATTTTTATCCTTTGATGAGACCGGCTTGCCTCTGGGCTTTTTAGCTTTACGCCTGTCCTTAAATGACAAATTATTTGTGGAGGGTGGGCATATTGGCTATTCTATCCGGCCCAGTCAACGCAGAAAGGGATTGGCTAAGTTGCAGCTAGAGCTAGGACTTGCAGAGGCTCGAAAACAAGGATTAGAATGAGTGCTGATTACCTGTGATGAAGACAATGAAGCTAGTCGCCGCACGATTCTCTCTGCTGGCGGTGTTTACGAAAATACAATCGACAGAAGCCAGCGCTACTGGATTGATGTCAATTAAGGAGGGAGCATGGAGCTAAGACGACCAACTTTGGAAGATAAAGATGCAATTTTAGAGATGATTGCGGAGTTCAATGCTGCAAAATCCTATATGCATGGTGGCATGGGCTCCGCTTGGAAGCGAGCAAAGGATTATGAGGATTGGTTAAAGATTGTAGAGCAGCAGGAGGATGCTGCCAATTTGCCAGCAGGCTGGGTTCCTGCAATCAAATTTTTATCCTTTGATGAGACCGGCTTGCCTCTGGGATTTTTAGCTCTGCGCTTGTCCTTAAATGACAAATTATTTGTAGAGGGTGGTCATATTGGCTATTCTATTCGGCCCAGTCAACGCAGAAAGGGCTTGGCTAAGTTGCAGCTAAAGTTAGGGCTAGCAGAAGCTAGAAAGCAAGGACTAGAACGAGTGCTGGTTACCTGCGATGAAGACAACGAAGCCAGCCGCCGCACGATTCTCTCTGCTGGCGGTGTTTACGAAAATACAATAGACAGAAGTCAGCGTTACTGGATTGATTTGGAGGATGAAGATGAACAATCCCAAACCTCAAGAATGGAAAAGTGAGGAGCTGAGCAAGGGGCGAATCATTGACTATAAGGCCTTTAACTTTGTAGATGGCGAAGGCGTCCGCAACTCCCTCTATGTCAGTGGCTGTATGTTTCACTGTGAGGGCTGCTATAATGCAGCAACTTGGTCTTTCAACGCCGGCATTCCTTATACCCAAGAGTTGGAGGATCAGATTATGAAAGACTTGGCGGAACCCTATGTGCAGGGGCTGACCCTCCTAGGCGGCGAGCCTTTTCTCAATACAGGCATTCTCCTGCCCTTGGTCAAGCGGATTCGGAGAGAGCTTCCAGGCAAGGATATCTGGTCCTGGACGGGTTACACCTGGGAGGAGATGATGCTGGAAACGGAGGATAAGCTAGAGCTGCTGAGTTTGATTGATATTCTGGTGGACGGCCGTTTTGACCTTACCAAGAAGAATCTCATGTTGCAGTTCCGCGGCTCTTCTAATCAACGCATCATTGATGTGCAGAAGTCCCTTCAGTCAGGTCAAGTAGTCATCTGGGACAAGCTAAATGATGGCCTTCAGGCCTATGAGCAAGTTGACAGGGATAAGATGCTTTAAAAACCAAGTAAAGTACTGATATAAAAGAGGTTTTACCTCTTTTTTTCTGTTGTCAAAAACAGTATAAAATATCGGTTTTTCGAGAGAGAAGAAAGAATTTACCGAAAATTAATACAGACTGTCCTTTTTTGTCAACAAATTTTGGAAAAAACTAAAATATTTTTAAATATTTTAGTGTATCATAATGCATTTATGATATAATAAAATGTATTTATATCTCAGGGGAGAAAAAGGGAGAATTATGAATCAACATAGGAGAAATGTGCCTGCTTCTAAAAAGGGGAAGAAGCTGAGGCTCTTTAATGCAGCTTTACTGACATTGGTAAGCTTGGTTTCAGGTTTGCTTGTTTTTTCTATATTTAAAAATAATGTTCTGGCGTTTCATCACCTGAACCTTATTTTGTCTGCTCTTTTAGCGGCTGTTATTTTACTGGCAGCCTTCTTTGTATGGAAAAATAAGTTCAAAGTCCTGACAACCTTACTTTTGCTTGTGACTCTGCTGGTATCCTCAGGAGCTATGTACGGGGTCAAGGAGCTGATGGACTTATCTAGAGGTGTGAACTCCACCTCAAATTACTCTGAAATTGAAATGGCCGTTTATGTTCGGACAGACAACGATAAATCAGATGTGACGCAACTGAAGAAGCTGACAGCTCCGACTGAAAATGGGGATAAGGACAATGTGACAGCTCTTTTGGAGCACATCAAGAAGACTAAAAAGACAGAACTCACAGTGGAAAACAGCTCGTCTTATATCGCAGCTTACAAGGCCCTCATCAATCAAGAGACTGAGGCCATTGCCCTCAACAGCTCATTTGGAGATATGCTGGCTTCTCACGATGCTGACTATGCTTCAAAGATAAAGAAAATCTATACTTATAAAATTACCCGTCAAGTAGAGACCGGCAAGCGCAGGGATGATGCCAATGCGGATGTCTTCAATATCTATGTCAGCGGTATCGATACTTATGGCTCTATTTCATCTGTCTCTCGCTCAGATGTCAATATCATCATGACGGTTAATCGCAAGACCAAGAAAGTCCTCTTGACGACAACTCCTCGTGATTCTTATGTGGCGATTGCAGATGGAGGAACTGGGCAGATGGACAAGCTGACCCATGCAGGGATTTACGGGGTAGATGCTTCTATCCACACGCTGGAAAATCTTTACGGTATTCGCATTGACTACTATGTTCGTCTGAATTTCTCTTCTTTCCTCAAGCTGGTAGACCTGCTGGGTGGGATTGATGTTGAAAATGACCAAGAATTTACCAGCAGACACGGCAATCATCATTTCCCAGTAGGGAAAGTTCATATGAACTCAGATCAGGCATTAGGTTTTGTTCGCGAGCGATACTCTCTTCAGGGTGGCGACAATGACCGCGGGAAAAATCAAGAAAAGGTTATCGAAGCAGTCATTAAAAAGCTGACTTCAACCAGTGCTTTGAAGAACTACAATGAGATTATTTCTGGCTTGCAGGATTCTATCCAGACCAATATGGAGTTGCCTGTTCTTATGAATCTGGTCAATACCCAGCTGGAGTCAGGGGGAAGCTATCAAGTTCAGTCACAAGCCATCAGCGGAAACGGACGCATGGATTTACCATCCTATGCTATGCCAGATTCCAATCTCTACATGATGGAAATCCAGCCAGAAAGCCTTGATAATGCTAAGGCAGCGATTCAGCAGGTAATGGAAGGGAAAACACCATGATTGACATCCATTCTCATATTATCTTTGATGTGGACGACGGTCCTAAGAATTTTGAGGATTCCAAAAAACTGCTGGAAGAAAGCTATCGACAGGGAGTTCGGACTATTATCTCTACCTCTCATCGCAGAAAGGGCATGTTTGAAACGCCTGAGGAGACCATTAGAGCTAACTTTAAAATGGTAAAAGAACTGGCAGAGCTTGTAGCGCCTGACTTGACGGTTCTCTATGGGGCAGAGGTTTACTACACCAGCGATGTGGCGGATAAGTTGGAAAAGGGGATTTTCCCCAGTCTAGCTGGTACACGCTATGTGCTGATTGAGTTTAGCATGGCGACTCCTTATAAGGACATCCATAAAGGCTTGGCTCAGATTCTGCGGCTTGGTCTAACACCGGTCGTGGCTCATATTGAGCGCTATCACTGCTTGGAAAATGATGAAAAGAAGGTACAGGAACTCATTAATATGGGCTGCTATACTCAGATTAATAGCTCCAGTGTTCTGAAGCCCAAGCTGCTTGGAGACTCGCATAAATTTATGAAAAAACGGGCTCAATTCTTTTTGGAGAAGGACTTGGTCCACTTTGTTGCCAGCGACATGCACAATCTAAGCCAGAGACCGCCCTTTATGAAGGAGGCCTTTGACATCGTCGCTAAGAAATACGGTTCCCGCCGGGCAGAGGCCCTCTTTGGCGGTAATCAAGCATTATTATTAAAAAATGAATTGATTTAGGGGAAAAATGGAAAAACAAGAAAAGCAAATCGTAGAAATCGATATTCTGTCCTTGCTGAGAGCCTTATGGCTGAAGAAATTTACCATCGTATTGGGAGCGGTGCTCTTTTCTTTGCTGGCTTTTGGCTACAGCGTCTTTATTGCTAAGAAAATGTATCAGAGCACCACACGCATCTATGTGGTTAGCCGTCAGAACGAGACGCAGGCAGCTTTGACTAATCAGGACTTGCAGGCGGGGTCTTACCTCGTTAAGGACTTTAAGGAAATCATTCTGTCGCAGGCGGTTCTGTCACAGGCAATTAGCGAGCTGAAACTGCAAACGTCACCAAGAGAGCTGACGCGTCACATCACCGTTTCCGTTCCGGCGGATACTCGTATCGTTTCGATTACAGTTAAGGATGACAATCCAGAGGAAGCGGCTCGCATTGCCAATGCCTTCCGTAATATTGCTGCTGAGAAAATTATCGAAGTGACAAAAGTTTCTGATGTGACAACTTTGGAAGAAGCAACAGTCCCAGCAGAGCCTTCTTCACCAAATATTCGGCGTAATGTTATCTTAGGATTTTTAGGGGGCAGTGTCCTGATGTCGATCTTTATCATCGCTGTAGAAATCCTGGATGATCGGGTGAAGAAGCCAGAGGACATTGAAGAAGTCATGGGCTTGACGCTGTTGGGCGTTATCCCAGATATGAACAGAATGTAAGGGAGAGAAAATGGCAACCTTAGAATTAGTTAGGAAAAAAAGGAACCTTGTCAAACTAACCGAGGAATACTACAATGCTCTAAGTACTAATGTACAGCTGAGCGGCGCCAATATCAAGATGGTCGAAATAAGCTCGGTGACGGCAAATGAAGGAAAGTCTACAACCTCAGTGAATCTCGCAGCCGCCTTTGCCAGAGCTGGTCATAAGACCTTGATGATCGATGCGGATATCCGCAACTCAGTCATGTCCGGTGTGTTTAGCAGTCAGAGAAAAGTATCAGGACTGACGGACTATTTGTCAGGACAGGCTGCCCTGCACGAAGTCATCAATGATACAGATCTGGACAACCTAGATGTGATCTTGTCTGGTCCAGTATCACCTAATCCGACTGGGCTTTTGCAAAGCAAGCAGTTTGATGCGCTTTTGACGGACTTACGTGTTCGTTATGACTATATCATTGTGGATACTTCACCGATTGGTCTGGTCATTGATGCGGCTATCATCGCTCAGAAATGCGATGCCAGCTTCTTGGTGACACAAGCAGGCCATATCAAACGAAAAGCAGTCATGAAAGCTAAAGAGCAGTTGGAACAAACGGGAACTCCTTTTTTGGGTGTTGTCCTCAATAAATATAACATTGACTTGGAACGCTATGGCGCCTACGGAACTTATGGGGGATACGGCAGCTATGGCAATTATGGGAAATAATAGGGATTAAAGAGTTTTAGGATAATTGGGAGATTAGGAACATGACAAGAGCGAGAAAAAGAGTCATCTTAATTATTGTTGATATTATTTTGCTCAGTATAAGTCAGGGGATTTCAAAATTCTTCTTAGCAAAATATGTCGGGATAACGGATTTATCTTTTGTCTCTATTTTAATGGGAATTATTATACTGTATTTGACATTTGCAACACTGTCGAATGTCTTTTCTACCATTACAAGGTATACAGATTACAAAACAATGTTTCGAGTGGGGGGCTCAATTTTGGGAGCTTACTCAATTGTATACATTGCAGAGAAAATTTTTTATGAATCCACAAACAGTAGATATATTGTCCTTTCTATGCTGCTATCATTTTTGTTGGTTATTGCTTCAAGGCTGACTTGGCGGGAGATTCATGAATTCGTGCAGCACCCTTCAGCCTTACTGGGTAAGAAAGTAGATGGGACGAAGACCCTTGTTGTTGGTTCAGGGGATGGTGCTAGTCTCTTTATCAAGACAGCCCAGCAAAAATCAAAAGATTTGAAGATAGTCGCGATTGTAGATGACGATAAGAATAAGCAAAATACCTATCTTCATGGAGTAAAAGTTGTAGGAACAACCGAGCAGATACCTGAAATTGTGGGAAATTATGAAGTCGAACAAATTGTCATTGCCATTCCTTCGTTGGCTCCGGATGATTACGAGCGAATCGTAGAGTACTGCCAACAGACGGAGGTCAAGGTCAATGCCATGCCTAAGTATGAACAGGTGATTACGGGGAAACTATCTGTCAGCAAACTTCAGGAAATTGATATTGCAGATCTGTTGGGGCGTAAAGAAGTTAAGCTGGATCAGCAAAGTTTGAAATCCAATATTAAATGCAAGACTGTGCTTGTTACGGGGGCCGGTGGGTCTATCGGATCGGAACTTTGCCGTCAGATTGCTCAATTCTGCCCAGCTAGGCTCCTGCTTCTAGGTCATGGAGAAAATTCAATTTATTTGATTCATAAGGAGCTGTCAAGCCGATATAAAGATGACATTGAGTTGATTCCAATCATTGCAGATATTCAAGATAGAGAGAGGATTTTCCATATTATGGAAACCTATCGTCCTGATCGAGTGTATCATGCAGCAGCTCACAAGCATGTTCCCTTGATGGAGTACAATCCGACAGAAGCGGTCAAAAACAATATCTACGGCACGCGAAATGTAGCAGAAGCAGCAAAGGCAGCTGGTGTCGCGAAATTTGTCATGATTTCTACAGATAAGGCGGTCAACCCGCCTAATGTTATGGGAGCAACTAAACGTGTAGCAGAAATGGTCGTGACCAGTTTAAATGAAGAAGGAAAGACTCTTTTCTCAGCTGTCCGCTTTGGGAATGTTTTGGGCAGCCGAGGTAGTGTGGTTCCTTTGTTCAAGGAGCAGATTGCCAAGGGAGGTCCTATCACCGTGACGGACTTTCGAATGACACGCTATTTCATGACGATACCAGAAGCCAGCCGCTTGGTGATTCAGGCTGGAGCCTTGATGCAAGGGGGAGAGGTTTTTGTCTTGGATATGGGCGAGCCTGTGAAAATTTTGGACTTAGCTAAAAAGATGATCACGCTCAGCGGCCATACTGAAGAGGAGATTCAGATTCAGGAAGCAGGCATTCGACCGGGCGAAAAGCTATATGAAGAGCTCTTGTCTGCCAAGGAAAAGGTCAATGATCAAGTCTATGAAAAGATTTTTGTAGGAAATGTTCAGTCGCTGCCCAAGACCGAAGTGGATTCCTATGTGGACTCTCTTCTGTCTCTTGGTGCAAATGACCTCAAGGACAGCTTGGTAAAGTTTGCACAGCAATAAGTTTTTAGGATAATCATGTATAAATTTTTTAAACGAACATTAGATATAGTCTTGTCATTCTTAGGAATGATTGTCTTATCACCGTTTTTTCTGCTTCTAGTACTCGCTATTAAATTGGATTCAAAAGGACCAGTTTTGTTCAAACAGAAGCGGGTCGGTCTGCATAAGAAACACTTCTATATTTTGAAATTCAGAACAATGCGAATTGACACACCTAAGGATACCCCAACTCATTTACTGGAAAATCCTGAGCAATGGATTACAAAGGTTGGGAAATTTCTAAGGAAGACGTCTCTGGATGAGTTGCCTCAGATTTGGAATATTTTTGTCGGTGACATGAGTATCATAGGTCCAAGACCGGCTCTTTGGAATCAGTATGATTTGATTGAAGAGCGAGACCGCTATGGAGCAAATGATGTTTTACCAGGTCTGACGGGATGGGCTCAGATTCACGGGCGAGATGAGTTGCCGATTGCCAAGAAAGCTGAATTGGACGGCTACTACGTCCAGCATCTATCTTTTGGATTGGATGTCTGCTGTTTCTTTGGCACCATTAAGAGTGTTGCCAAGAGCGAAGGCGTTGTCGAAGGCGGCACGGGAAATATGGAAAAGAAAGATTAAAGGCTGATGAAAAGAATATTAATTACGGGAGAGGGTAGCTATATCGGCCGGAGCTTTAAGAGGTATGTTTCTTCACGAGAGGATGTTCAGGTTGATGAGTTGGACGTCCGCAGAGAAACTTGGAAGGAGAAAGATTTTTCGTCTTTTGATGTAATTTTGCATTTGGCGGCGATTGTCCATATCTCTAACCCATCAAAAGAGATGGAATCGGTATATAAGCAAGTCAATACTCAGCTACCTTATGAATTGGCTCAAAAGGCTAAAGGCGAAGGTGTCAAACAGTTTATCTTTATGAGCAGTATGAGCGTCTATGGTGAAGTTTTGGGAGACCGAGTTATCACAAAAGACACAGAAGAGCGTCCTGATTCTTTTTATGGCAAAAGCAAACTAGCTGCTGAACAACTTCTGGCGGAATTGGAGAGCGAAGATTTCAAATTGGCAGTTTTACGGCCGCCCATGGTTTATGGACATCAAGCTAAGGGAAATTATAAGCGACTGTCAAAGTTGGCTCAGAAGCTACCAGTCTTCCCTTTGGTTCAGAATGAACGTAGTATGATTTATATTGATAACCTTTGTGAGTTTATCAGACTGATTGTTCAGAATCAAGACAGTGGTGTTTTCTATCCTCAAAATCAGGACTATGTCAACACCTCTCAGCTAGTCAAAGAAATAAAACGGACTCATGGCCAGAGAGTAGCCTTGCTGCCTGCATTTAACTGGATTTTAAAAGGACTGTCCCGCCATGTTTCGACTCTGAATAAGTTGTTTTCAGATTTAACTTATGAAAAAGAGATGTCTAGCTATTCTCAGTCTTATCAGGTAGCAGATTTTAGGAGGTCTATTGAGAAGACGGAGAAGGGAAACTAGTTTAGGATGATTGGGGGGGGATTGTTAGTGAAGTTTTCGGTATTGATGTCTGTCTATCAGAAGGAGAATCCGGATTTCTTAAGAAAGAGCCTAAATAGCGTTCTTATAGAGCAGAGCCGCAAGCCAGATGAGCTTGTCCTTGTAGAGGATGGTCCGCTGACAGAAGAGTTGTATCAGACGATTCAAGATTTCAAGAAAACATTTCCAGAGATGAAAGTTCTACCCTTAAAGGAAAATGTCGGATTGGGAGAAGCTTTGCATCGGGGAGTTGAGGCTTGCTCTTATGACTGGATTGCTAGAATGGATACAGATGACATTGCGACACCGGATCGTTTTCAACAACAAGTTGACTATATTGAGCAGCATCCACAGTTAGATGTTCTGGGTGGCAATATTATAGAATTTGACGCGGAACCAGATCAAATAGTAGCAGAGAAACAAATGCCGCTTTCCCATGAAGAAATTATCAAAAGGTTGCAGCGGAGAAATCCTTTCTGTCACATGACGGTATTTTTCAAGAAATCATCTGTTTTAAAAGCAGGCAATTACAAGCCCCTGCCTTTAGTGGAAGACTATTATCTTTGGGCGAGAATGGCTGCTCAGGGATGTCGTTTCGCTAATCTTAATCGGGTCTTGGTTTATGCTCGTGTCGGAAATGGCATGCATACGAGAAGAAGCCAGACAGATCAGATTGCCAGCTGGAAAGTAGTCAATACTTTTTTGCTGTCACAAGGTATGTTGAACCGAGGGCAATATTATCAAAATATGTTGATGATTCGCGCTTTTGTGGGAACGCCCATTTGGATAAAAGCGTTCATTTATAAGTATCTGCTCAGAAGAAAGTAATGACTTTACAGACAGAGCAGTCTAGCTTAGACAGGGAGAAAGCTAGAAGTTAAGGGGATTTAGAATGAAAAGTTTAGGAAGGAGGGAGAAATGATTTCTGTCGTGATGGCGACCTATAATGGGGCGGAGTTTATTTTGGAGCAACTAGACTCTATCCGCACTCAAAAGCTGAAGCCTGATCAGGTCATTATCTGTGATGACTGTTCGACAGATCAGACAGTGGCGCTAATCAGGGACTACATCACCAAGCACCAACTAACTGATTGGCAGCTGCTTGAAAATCAGGAAAATTTGGGCCATTATCGAACTTTTATAAAATTAGCGAGTTTGGCTGAGCACGATATTGTTTTTTTCGCTGATCAGGATGATAAATGGCTGCCTGATAAAACAGCTGCCTTGCAGAAAGTACTGTTAGAAACAGACGCTACTATGGTGTATGGCCAGTCTTACTTGATTAATCAAAATGGTCAGGTCATCAAGGAACCTAAGGTTTCAGGAGAATGTCGAGAAAGAAATCTAGCTTGGCTTCTGAAAAATTGGCCGTCAGGTTATCAGACAGCTTTTAGAAAGTCGGTACTGACAGATATTTTGCAGCAGCAGTATACGGATTATCCTGGATTTGACTATCATGATGTTTTATTTGGTATGCTGGCTCCATTGTATGGAAAAGTTGTTTGCTTGGACCAGCTTCTAGATCAGCATCGCATTCATCAGGCGAATGTAACCCAGTCTGCGTCGTCGCTCAGTTTTAAAAAAACAAGGTTATCTAGGATTGACTATTTACAGAAGGTCATCAGTCGCTATGAGTCCGTGAAAAAAATCGCAGAGGAGCGACAGATTTCTGAGGCGGATCATCGCAAGCTTGCTAGGGCTTTGGCTTTGACCAATCTTAGACTGAAATTATTGCAGTCTAGAAATCCATTTTGGGCTTTGGGTCTGATGTTTCAAATAAGGGAGTATCGAACAATAAAAGATTTCATCAGTGATTTGGTATACACCTACTCACTGAATGGAGTTGCTAGGAGATTATTGAAAAAGTTTGGGAGGTAAGAAAAATGAGAGGAACCAGTAAGATTGAATGGGAGTTGGCTTTGGGAGAACGCTTCAGCCCCATGTATCAGAAAATTACGGATGATAAATTAAAGGTTTTACAAAAAGCTTATTTACAAATGTATAAAAAATTTGATGCAGAGTGTCGTCGGCACCATATTCATTCCTACATGGTTGCAGGGACCTTGATTGGTTCTTTGCGACATGGGGGCTATATCCCTTGGGACGATGATATCGACTTGGTGATGTTCCGAGAGGACTACAATCGTCTGCAGGAAATCTTTGCGGACAGCGAGGACTTCGAGCTGATCTCTCCTGCGGATGCGACAGACAGTGTCTTTAAGGTTCTAAAGCTGCAGAGCAAGTCACTGACCTACTATGATGTTTTGGGAGAAGGTTTCAGTAAAAAGAAACATCTTTATCTTGATATGCTGCCAATTGACTTTGTCCCAGAGAATAACATGCTTCGCAAGATCAAGGGACTTCTATTCAGAGCCTTGGATTTGTCACACAATAGCTCGCGCTGCTATACGAAGTTTACTCCGCATCTGACCTATATGGCTAAAGAATCTAAAGAACTCAGACAAAATCTTTGGATCAGAAGACTGATAGGCTTCCCTTCTTTTATCATGGGGCCGGCTAATATGTATAAGTTGATGGAAAAACTCATCCAGTCTAATAAGAAGACTTCAAAAATAACAATTGCTTATGGTGTAAAAGGCTATTTGGGAGAGACAATCGACTATGAAAGTTTCTATCCAGCTAAGAAGTATTCCTTTGAAGGCTATGAGTTCGATGGACCTAATGATGCGGACAAGTATCTGACCAATCGCTACGGTGATTACATGACACCGCCTGAAAGAAAAGAACAGACAGAACGTCATGTCAGACTGAGAGATAATTGGGTTGAATTAATAGAAGGAAGATAATGGTTTTTTTACTAATTTTGGGTGGCCTCTTCCTATTGTTTTTGACAATCAAAACAGTAGGAAGAGACTATGCTAACCCGGCTTTTATATACTTGGCAATATGGATGATAGCAAGCATTTTTACTGCATTTTATTCATCCAAATGGGGAGAGGGACTTTCTCTGATAACGGTTACTGTTATCTTTGTTGGAAATGCCATTTTTTTAATGGGAGTCCTGTTGTCATCGAATTTGTTTGCTGAGAGGAAGTTGGATGCCAAACCTAGTCAAATAAAGGTGAGTAATTTTTTCATTATTTTAGTTCTCTTGTTTTTGGCTTATGCGGTCAGGTTTATTTATTCCGATTTGCTTTACTTGGCGGCACAGAGCAAGCAGGTACCTGGGGGATTGTTTAAAACCATTGAATTGGCTCGGCATATGACTACAAATTATGATTTCTCTCTTAGTCGTCTTAGCCTCAATTTGTTGCGGGTTAACTTTTCCTTAGGAATTGTTTTCTTCTACTTTTTTTGCGAGTCTCTTTTTTCAGGAAAAGATGGTATTTTTTACAAGGGCAAGTTACTGCTGGTTAGTCTGATTTCTTTAGGTGTTTCCCTCTTGTCTACTGGACGTACGGAGTTGCTGGGCTTGGTTGCAGGCTATGCTATTGTGTATATGCTGTTTTTCTCGAAGTATTATTCGTGGAGAGACAGTAGGTATGGTGTGAAGCTTTTTCGCTCTTTGCTGATAATTGGCTTTGTATTCCTTGTCTTATTCATGGCGGTTGGAACCTTTGTTCTCAATCGAGTGGATAGTCGGGCAGAGTTCGGAATTTTGGATAATTTGGTTAAATATATGGGTTCACCCATTCAGGCTTTAGACTATTATCTGAAAAATCCTACTCTTTATAGCGATAATCAAGTCTTTGGAGAAAATACTCTTATTGCTATCTATGGAACATTGAAATCCCTTGGTCTGTCTAGCCATGAGCTGACACCTTTCTTGCCTGTTGTTCATTTTAACGACGATAAAACCAATGTTTACACAATTTATTACTACTTTATCAAGGATTTTGGCTATTTCTCAGTCCTTATCTTTCAGCTTTTATATGGCTTCTTTTATGGAAGTTTCTACTATTCTATCAAAAAACGCTATTTCACCCCGCTAAAGGTTATTGTTTTCGCTTTATTTGCGTATCCTTTAGTCATTTCATTCTTTCAGGAAACGTTGCTGTCATTGCTGACAACCCATATTAATCGGATTATCTATGCTCTTGTGATTTATATGGCAGCTGATTTACTGAGTAGAGTACGATTTACAAGGAGAGGAAGGAAAGTATCGGTATGACGACATCAGCTCTGATATTCGCAGGCGGCACAGGCAGCCGCATGAATACCAAGACCTTACCCAAGCAGTTTTTAGAGTTGCACGGTAAGCCAATTATTATTCATACGATTGAGCACTTTGAAGACCATCCAGCAGTCTCGGACATTGTGGTTGTCTGTGTAGACGGCTGGCTGGACTACTGCAGAGATTTATTAGCCAGATTCAATATCAAGAAAGTCAGTCAAGTGGTTCCTGGTGGAGAGACTGGACAAATGTCTATTTTTAATGGTCTATCTGTCTTACGGGAAAAATACAAGAACGATGACGACTATGTGTTGATTCATGATGGTGTTCGCCCCTTGATTGACGGGGGAATCATTTCTAAAAATATTGAGGCAGCCAAAAAGTATGGGGCAGCTATTACGGTTAAGCCGGTTATCGAAACGGTCATTCAGGTCGATGAGGCGGATGTTATTAATCAGGTTATCGAGCGTTCTACTTGTCAGACAGCTGTCGCCCCTCAAACCTTCGCGCTTTCGAAGATTCACTCCCTGCATTTAAAAGCTCAGGCAGAGAATCAGTTTGATATGACAGATTCTGCGACACTGGCTCGTTATTTTGGACTCCCTCTGCATACAGTCATGGGGGGCAGCGAAAATATTAAAATTACGACTCCATCTGATTTTTATATCTTTAGAGCGATTTACGAAGCGCGTGAAAATGCACAAATTTTTGGTTGATATGGCAAATAATACGATTTTACAAAAGGATATGGAAGACCTAGTTACTGTCAGTCCTATTCTTAGAGAACTGAGCAATGTCACAGTCTTGGTAACCGGAGCAACGGGACTTATAGGCAGACACTGTATTTCCGCCTTAATGGCTTTAAATGATTTGTACCAAGCTAATGTCAGAGTAGTGGCCTTGGCACGAAATCAGAAAAAAGCGGAAGATCTATTTCAGGATTTTTTACATAGTGAGAATCTGAAGCTAGTGTATGCTGACTTGCTGTCAGATTGGCAGATAGAGGAGGATTTGGATTATATTATCCATGGAGCCAGTGCGACGGACTCCTCTTTTTTCGTTGAGCATCCTGTGGAGACAATTGATCTAGCCGTAAATGGAACGAAAAAACTGCTGGAGCTGGCTAAAAATAAGAAAGTTCACAGTATGGTCTATCTCTCTTCTCTGGAAGTCTATGGGACGACAAATCCTGATGCTTCCAGCATTAGCGAGAAAGATTACGGTTATTTGGATCCAACCAGTGTCCGTAGCAGTTATTCGGAAAGCAAGCGCATGGCAGAGTCCTTGTGTGTAGGCTATTGTCATCAGTATCAGGTGCCGGTTAGAATGGCTCGTTTGTCACAAACTTTTGGCCCAGGTGTGAGCTATGAAGACAACAGAGTTTTTGCGCAGTTTGCGCGTGCTGTCCTTGAAAAGAGAGATATCATCCTCCGGACTAAAGGGGAAACCGTTCGGAACTACTGCTATACCAAAGATGCAATTGAAGCCATTTTTTACATTCTGCTGAAAGGCCAAGCAGGTCAAGCTTATAATGTCGCCAATAAAGAAACGGCTATTTCCATTCGTGAGATGGCGGAAATGGTTATTGAACTAAGTGGTAGCAATGAAACGAAGTTGGTCTTTGATTTGGCAGAAGATGTGGAAAAGCTAGGATATAATCCGACAGTCAAGATTCGTCTCAATACGGACAAGCTTGAGAGTTTGGGCTGGCAAGCTCATACTGATTTAGAAACCATGTTTTTACGTTTGATTGAGAGCATGGCGTCAGATAGGAAGAAATAGGAGGGCTAATTTGTCTGGTGGATTTAAAAAAATAGTAGCTAATTTTTCCTATGTTGTCTTGTCCAATTTGCTGACAGTAATAGTTTCTTCTCTGGTTGTCTTGATTTTGCCTAAGATCATGGGTGTAGAGGAGTATGGCTACTGGCAACTCTATATTTTCTACTTATCCTATGCTGGTTTTGTTCATCTGGGCTGGGTGGACGGAATCTACCTTCGCTACGGTGGTTTGGAGTATGCGGATCTGGATAAAGAGAATTTTTTCTCTCAGTTTCTCATGCTTTTGATCTATCTGACAGGTATTGGAATTTTATTTTTATTAGGAATTTCTGCCTTTATTAGAGATGAGAGCAGTCGGTTTGTTTTTACACTTTTGGTTTATACCATGTTGGTCACCAATCTGCGTTTTCTCTTTGTTTACGTTCTGCAGATGACTAATCGATTAAAGGAAAGTTCCTATGTTGTCAGTGGAGACCGACTCCTCTATTTACTGCTTTTACTGGTCTTTATTTTCGTGGGTTTTCGAGATTTCAAGATTATGGTCTATGCAGATTTGATTGGTAGAATTGTTTCTCTTTTTTATGCTATGTATCTGTGCCGAGATATGGCCCTGCGACCTCTCAATCAGTTTAAGCTTGATATACAGGAAACGGTTCGCAATATTGCTGTCGGTATCAATCTGATGCTATCAAATGTAGCCAGTATGCTCATTATCGGAACCGTTCGAATGGGGATTCAAAAGGTATGGAACATTGCTACATTTGGGAAAGTATCCTTGACCCTGAGCATTTCCAATCTGCTGATGACCTTTATCAACGCTATTGGTTTGGTCATCTTTCCGATTTTGAAACGGACGGACAAAAGCAGGTTACCTAAGATTTACAATCAGTTGCGGAATGTCCTTATGGTTCTTATGTTTGGAGTGCTTTTGCTGTATTATCCCCTGAAAATAGCTTTGGACAGCTGGCTGCCGGCTTACAGAGAGTCCTTGATATTTATGGCTCTAGTCTTTCCTATGTCTGTCTACGAGGGAAAAATGGCTCTGCTTATCAATACCTACTTAAAAGCCTTACGAATGGAGAGGCAGATTTTTAAAGTAAATGTAATTGCCATGCTCTTAAGCTTTGCTACTACCTTGATTTTTGCAGTTTTTCTGCGCAATCTGAATGCTACAGTGCTGTCTATCGTGCTGTTGCTGGCGACTAGGAGTATATTGGCAGAGCTAATCTTAGCCAAGAGGATGAAGATTGAGGTCGTCAAAGATATCTGGGTTGAGTTGCTAATGACACTTGTATTTATTGCTTCGAATTGGTTTTTATCAGTTTATCTAGCTGCAGCAGCCTACGGATTTGTCTATCTGACCTACAGCATTTACAAATACCAAAGTTTAAAAGGCATGCTCCAACAATTGCGGGCTCGTTGATGCTTGAGAAATTATAAATAGTTTAACAATCTAAATACTAAGCCCTGTCTGGGCTTTTTACGTTTGTAATGTAGTGTTAGCATACAAAGTTACTTATAAAGTTACTCTGGCTACAATCAGTTTGCTGAACTATATATTGTATATAGTGGAAATGAAAGACAATTTTTCCAGTAACTTATTGCGGATTATGGTATTTTTTTGAGAATAATTAGAAATTAGCTAAAATAATTCCGTTCTTTATGCCTCTGAATATAAATGATTTTGCAAGTTATTCTACCATGAAGAGACTTCAAAAATCATCAGCAGAGCAGAGCTATAGGGTAGCAAAGTGGACTAGGTTTTGGTGTTTTTAGTAAGTGCAGAATTTGGCAGTCAACTTTGAGAAGAGAAGTATCTGTTAGTTGCAATAGTAAAATTAAAGAGAACTTGAGGATTAGCAAGCAGAGGTGTCCTATGAAAAAAATTTTAGTTACGGGCGGAACGGGGTATATAGGAAGTCACACAGTGGTTGAACTAGTCGCCGCGGGCTATGGAGCTATTGTTGTGGATAACTTTTCGAATAGCTCTCCAAAAGTGCTAGAGCGCTTAGAAACTATCACTGGTGTGAACATCCCGTTTTACAAGGGTTCGATTTCTGATAAAGATCTGATGAACCAGATTTTCGAATACAACCACATTGATGCAGTCATTCATTTAGCAGCCTATAAGTCAGTAGAAGAATCGGTGCGGGAACCACTAAAATATTACGAAAATAATGTCAGTGCTGGTATTGCTCTTCTTGAAGTTATGAAAGAGCAGGAAGTAGACAATATTATCTTTAGTTCTAGTGCCACTGTCTATGGTATGAATCATGTTTCACCCTTGACAGAAGATTTACCTACTTCAGCGACCAATCCATATGGTTACACCAAGCTGATGATGGAACAGATTTTGACGGATCTTGCTCTTGCACATTCAGATTGGTCTGTAACCAATCTTCGTTACTTCAATCCAATTGGTGCTCACGAGTCTGGTCTGATTGGTGAGGCTCCAAATGGAATTCCTCATAACCTCATGCCTTATATAACTCAGGTTGCGGTCGGTAAATTACAAGAGCTTAGCGTTTTTGGAAATGATTATGATACGCATGACGGTACAGGAGTGCGGGATTATATCCATGTAGTCGATTTAGCCAAGGGCCATGTTTTGGCTTTGAAACATAATTTAGAAAACAAGGGGGTCGCTGTTTTCAATCTTGGTACAGGGATTGGTTATAGTGTACTGGATATGGTTAAAGCATTTGAAAATGTCAATGGTGTGAAAATTCCTTATACTATAAAGGATAGGCGACCTGGAGATGTGGCGACTTGCTTCGCTGATGCAAGTAAAGCAAATGACATTTTGGGCTGGAAAGCTGAGAAAACTCTCCAAGATATGATGCGAGATTCTTGGAGATGGCAAAGTTCAAATCCTAATGGCTATGAAGGCTAATGTAGAATACCAGTCAGGTGAATAAAACTCTTCTGTAATAGTGCAGAAGAGTTTTTCTATATAAGAGCTGTTTTCTCCTACAGATGCAAAACTTTTTAAAGCATGTCATCAATTGATATGTTTTTTAATGGGCATGTAATCTGGTCTTGATGAGCTGTAATAATAAACATGCTATAATGTCTGCATGAAGACTGAAAACACAACTTTGCACGCTTTCAAGGCCCTAGCTTGCTTTAGTATTGTTTCCTTACACTTTCTGTTGCCAGGGCAATTTGGCGTTTTTTATCAAATTGTGGCCCGCTTTGCAGTTCCCTTTTTCATGATGCTGTCGGGCTATTTTTCCTTTAATATTTCCAGAGACAAGGTCAAGTATCGTCTCAAGCAGATGCTTCTTTTGACAGCTGCCAGTCTCCTATTTTACACGATTGTGCATTTTGTCAACCTAGTGCTGACCAGAGAGTTGACAGAAAAGATGGCATCTATAGACCTGTCTGATTTTGCAGACTTTTTCCTCTTTAACAGTCCCAGAGACTTGATTGGTTCAGCTGCTACACCGACTTGGTATTTGCTGGCTATCTCCTATATCTACACGCTTTATCTGGTTTTTTATAAGCATTTCCACCACTTAACTAGCTTTGGTGTGTCCTTATTCTTGTTGGTCCTGGCCTTTTGTATCGAGTTCAATACAGATAGCGAATTTTACTATCGCAACTTCCTGTTTATGGGTCTTCCCTTTTTCATTCTAGGGATGCAGTTTGCCAAGCATCGGGATCGGATTTTAGCCTATGACTTGTCATCTGTCAGGAAATGGGCGATTGGCTTGGGAATAGCGGGTTTGATTTTGTTTGAGTACTGTTTCATGGGTACGGAATATGACCTCTATCCCAGCACTCTTTTTTCATCCAGTGCAATTTTCTTCTATGCGGTCAGAAATGGGACCAATATTGACATTCCTGTTTTGAACAATATCGCCAAGAGATACGCGACCATGATTTATATCATTCATCCCTTCATTATCTTCGTTTTTAGATCGATTATGCCTCGGAATACCATTTATAGTTTTGGCTTTTTTATCATTTTCTTACTGTCTTACTTGCTGAGCATAGCTTTTCAGAAAACCATCAGGCCCAGACTTATCAGTGCACTTCCGGCTCAGTGATGTAAGCTGTCATAGCTTATCCTCGCTTTGACTCCAAACTAAAAGCAACAGAGAATACTGTTGCTTTTCTTGGTCTATCTTGGGTTCTGACTGCTCAATACTTTTTCAAAACTGTCAGAGCGGGCTTCGACTGTTATTTTTTCTAGCGTAAAAGGGTGGGTGAAGGTCAGCCGATGGGCGTGGAGCATAAGCCGCCCTTTGGGCTGCGGATGATAGAGGGGGTCACCGATAAGTGGGTGTCCGTGGTGAGCTAGATGAACACGGATCTGATGGGTGCGGCCCGTCTTGAGTTGGCATTTGACCAAGGCAGCCTGTCCAAATTGCTTGAGTCGAGTCACATGAGTCTCTGCATAGAGTCCTTTTCGGGGGTCGACCAGCCGTTTTCTGCGATCATGGCGGTCGCGGCCGATCTTGTCTTTATAGATAAGTTTTTTGCTTGGGAACTTGCCTTGGACCAAAGCCCAATATGCGCGGCTGATTTCTCGCTTTTCCAGCAGTCGATTGAGGATGGGCAGGACAAAGGGATTCTTGGCAAAGAGGACAGCACCGCTGGTTTCTTTATCCAACCGGTGAACGACATAGCAGGTCTCACCGACATAGGCGGAAACATGATTGAGCAGAGCCAGCTCTCTTGGCTCATTAGCGTGAGTCTTTATACCCTCGGGTTTATTGACGATGATGAGGTGCTGGTCCTGGTAGAGTTCTTCTATGAATTCAGGATGACCAAGCAAGATTGTTTTTCGAGGATAATCCTCTTCATCAAATATCAGACAGATATCATCTCCAGGTTTGACTACAGTCTGCCAGTTAATAGCTAGGCCGTTGACGGACACATGCTTCTTGGTCCGCAGAAAGTGTCGGATTTTTCGTGGAATGAGAAATTGTTCTTCCAGCAGTTCTTTGACTGTCATGGCGGGCAGTCCATCTGGGATAGTGAGTGTGAATTTCATACATTTATTGTAGCAGAAAGCCTGCTGTTTGGAAATAGGAAGTGTCGGATAAGGCTTGCAGCAGAGGGCTTTAAAAGGCTATTTAATATACCCTTTTTCTTAAAAATAACTAAAAATCAGACGGGAAATAGGGTACTTTCTTGTCTGCACCTAAATAAGGTGATAAAATAAGGTTTATGAAGAATTTAAAAGATTTGTTTGAAAAATTAGTAGATTATTTTACCATACAGAAACCTCAAAAAGAAGCAGCAGAGGAGGTGGAGCTGACAGAAGAGCAGGCTAAATCTGGTCTCAGCCGTTCGGGCAAGGCCAAAAAGAAACCTCTCTCTCAGCATCCTATCCGCCGTTTTTGGCGCAGGTTTCATCTGACCAAGATATTCCTGATTCTCGGCTTGACCTTTGGTCTGGTGGTCGGTGGCTATCTCTTTTATGTGGCTAAGACGACCAATGTCAAGGATTTGCAGAATGCCCTCAAAGCTACCACGCTCATCTTTGACAAGGATGGTAATGAAGCGGGAAGCCTGTCTGGTCAGAAAGGAACTTATGTTGAGCTGACCGAGATTAGTCAAGACCTGCAGAATGCTGTCATCGCGACAGAGGACCGGACTTTCTATGAGAATGGCGGGATTAACTACAGTCGTTTTATCCTAGCTATCCTGACAGCTGGTCGCTCGGGTGGGGGGTCTACCATCACCCAGCAGCTGGCCAAGAATGCCTATCTGTCTCAGGACCAGACCATTGAGCGGAAGGCCAAGGAATTTTTCCTGGCTCTGGAAATCAATAAGAAATACAGCAAGCAAGAAATCCTGACCATGTACCTCAATAATTCCTATTTTGGAAATGGGGTCTGGGGTGTGGAGGATGCCTCTAAGAAATATTTCGGAGTCTCGGCTAGCCAGCTTAGTCTGGACCAGTCTGCTGTTCTGGCTGGTATGCTCAAGGGACCAGAGATTTATAATCCGCTGTACTCAGTTGAAAATGCGACCAATCGCCGCGATACGGTGCTGCAAAATATGGTTGCTGCAGGCTTTATTGATCAGGGGACAGCTGATCAGGCTGCCGCTGTAGGAATCGGTGGCCAGCTGGTTGATGCGTATGCCGGTAAGTCAGAAGACTATCGCTATCCATCCTATTTCGATGCGGTCATCAATGAAGCTGTCAATGACTACGGCTTGACTGAAGAAGAGATTGTTAATAATGGCTACCGCATTTATACTGAACTGGATCAGAACTACCAAGCCAGCATGCAGGTTATTTACAGCAATGTCTCTCTCTTTCCTGTAGCAGAAGATGGCACTATGGCTGAGTCGGGCAGTGTTGCCTTGGATCCAAAAACCGGCGGTGTGCGAGCACTAGTAGGGCGAGTCAATAGTGCAGAAGGCTCGACCTTCAGAAGCTTTAACTATGCAACCCAGTCTTCTCGCAGCCCCGGCTCTACTATCAAGCCCTTGGTTGCTTACAGTCCAGCCGTCGCTGCTGGTTGGCCGACAGATAAGGAGCTGGATAATACCAGAACCACCTTTGGCGACTATACCATTAACAACTACGGCAATATCCAAAGCTCCCCTAAAGTTCCAATGTATCAAGCCTTGGCAGAATCTTTGAACATTCCAGCTGTTTCAACTGTAGATGAGTTAGGCATTAACAAAGCCTTTGAGTACGGGAAAAAGTTTGGTCTGAATATGGACAAGGTTGATAAGACTTTGGGCGTGGCTCTAGGAAGCGGAGTTACAACCAATCCAATGCAAATGGCTCAGGCCTACTCAGTCTTTGCCAATGGCGGTGTGATGAATGATGCCCATCTCATTACAAAAATTGAAAATGCCAGCGGTCAGGTTGTCAAGACCCATCGCCAAACCTCTACCCGAGTTCTCAATAGCTCAACGACTGACAAGATGAACAGCATGATGCTGGGGACTTTCTCCAACGGTACAGGTATCTATGCGGCTCCGTATGGTTATACAATGGCTGGTAAGACCGGTACGACTGAAACGGACTTTAACCCAGATCTATCTGGTGACCAATGGGTTATTGGTTATACGCCGGATGTGGTTATCAGCCAGTGGCTAGGCTTTCCAAAAACTGATGAAACCCACTATCTGACTGGAACCAGTGCGAATGAAGCTTCGGCAGTTTTCCGGAATGTTGCCAATAGCATCCTGCCATATACAGAAGGAACTTCCTTTGAAGGGCAGAAGAATGCCTATGCTGCCAACGGTATTGCCCCTGTGGATACCTATGGTACCGAGGAAACGGGTACTACAACTGAAAACAAAGACTTCTTGCAGGATGTTCAGGACCGAGCTCAAAATCTGGTAGATGAAGCCAAGAAAGCAATTGATGACACTGGTATTCCTGAGAAAGCTAAGAATCTCTGGGATACTGTTACCAGTTGGTTTCAATAGGATTTAAAAGAGCTGAACGGCTTGTCAAAAGTATAGAATCCTGCTATAATAAGAAAGATGGAGGCGTTATGGCATTAAAAAAAGCGAGTCTAGCGTGTACAGTCTGTGGTTCTAGGAACTACTCGGTTAAGCTCAGTAGCACTCCAAAACCAACGCGTTTAGAAGTTAATAAATTTTGTAAGCATTGCAGTAAATACACCCTGCATAAAGAAACTAGATAGGAGATTGTTGTGAAATTCTTTAAAGATGTTTTTAAACTATTGAAAGATACAACTTGGCCTACCCGAAAAGAAAGATGGACAGATTTTATTTCTGTCATGGAATACACTGCATTCTTTGTAGTAATCATCTATATCTTTGACAAAGTAGTGGCAAGCGGTCTTTTCCAGATTCTGAATATTTTCTCTTAATGATTTAAGTAGAAATAAAAAAGTCTACAACAGGCATATTATTCAAAGTCCCACCTATTGTGAGTAGGTGGGACTTTTGACGTATGTCCTTATTTACTAGCGGATAATTTTAGTCAGCTTCAAAAAAATCAAATCTATCTATAATTCATCGTTTGAAATAAAAATTTCTCATACTAGACAATACTGATTCAAGATTTTTTGGGCAGAATTGCAAGGCTTTGATTTATCTGGGAAAATAGTTACTAAATTCCTTTGCATTTGAGGAAATTATGGTATAATAGGGCTAGAAAGAAGCAGAAGCCCGCAGGCTTTTTTATTTAGGAAAGGATGAATTCATGGACAGTTTTGACAAAGGCTGGTTTGTACTGCAGACCTATTCAGGTTATGAAAACAAGGTAAAAGAAAATCTTTTGCAGCGCGCTCAGACTTATAATATGCTGGAAAATATCTTGCGTGTGGAAATCCCCACTCAGACCGTGCAAGTAGAGAAAAATGGCAAGACCAAGGAAATCGAAGAAAATCGCTTCCCTGGTTATGTCTTGGTGGAAATGGTCATGACAGATGAAGCTTGGTTTGTCGTGCGGAACACTCCGAATGTAACAGGATTTGTCGGTTCGCACGGAAACCGCTCTAAACCAACGCCACTCTTGGAAGAAGAAATTCGCAACATTCTCATCTCCATGGGCCAAACAGTGCAGGAATTTGACTTGGATGTCAAGGTTGGTGACACTGTTCGTATCATTGATGGTGCCTTTACTGACTATACAGGTAAGATTACTGAGATTGATAATAACAAGGTCAAGATGATTATTTCCATGTTTGGTAATGACACCGTGGCCGAAGTTAATCTTAGCCAGATTGCAGAGCTTTAATTGACGAAGCCGTTATCCTCGTCAAAAATAAAATCCAAGACTAAAAACGTCTTGGATTTTTGTGTTTTTGGAGCCAATTGTAAGATTACTTATCTTTAATGACAGAGTCAATAATGTCTTTGGTTTGTTTCATTTGATAGGTAGACATTACCCCAACGATTTGATTGTTCTGGGTAGAGAAACTAAACTGTTCATCATTAGAATTTTTATAGACAAAGGTTGTATCGCGTTCTGAACGTATAATCATTTCCGGACGACCAAGCTTGTCGAAAGCTGTCTTGGGAGTGTCGGATGTGGTGATGCTAGAATAGCTGCTTTTGGCTGGTTGAGCGTCTTTTAGACTAAAACTCAAATTTGTCAGGACATTATTGGTAAAGTAGCACATAATGTCTCCGTTGTCTGTGTGCCAGATGTTGACAGAGTTGCCAGGGTCATTCTCATCAGTGCTGAATGTAGGTTGGCCTAGAGCTGCTGTTACTTCATCGTAAGACGTTTTAGGTTTGTCACCATTGATATCCTCTCCGTTTACCTGAATGACAAAGCCAGTGGAAATATGGAAATTTCTTATTTTCTCTAATTCAGGAATAGAAGCTGCATCTGGTATGTATTGTAGTGCAGAAGCATCATCTGGATCAAAGGTAGCACGTTTCTGAAATACCTCATCACTACTTTCATAGGTGCTAGAGCTACTGCTAGATGATTTGCTGGATATTTCCTTAGAGGATGAACTTTTCGAAGCTTTGAGGGAGCTAGGTGTCTTTTTTCTTTGTTGCGTCTGCTTGACAGGCATGCAGGCTGAGAGAGCTAGTAAAGAGAGGAGAGTAAGGGCATAGAAGCTGACTTTTTTCATAATCAATCTTTTTCCTTTCGCTGATGATGAATGATATTTTTATAATATTATATCAGCAAAGTTTGCTAGAAACAATAGGAAGTGCAATAAAAAAAAGCCCTTTGAGGACTTCTAGAAATATATTTACGAAGGCGGTAGACGGATTTGAACCGACGATCAAGCTTTTGCAGAGCCGTGCCTTACCACTTGGCTATACCGCCGCAACTCTTATTATTCTATCGTAAATACTTGCTTTCGTCAAGAGTCTTTCATAGCCAAAGCAGAAAATGTTAGACGCTGCCATTCAGAACTCTTCGGGAAATACATGTTCTAATGAGAGGTAGAATTCATTCTTAGTGGCAGAAAATCCAGTAAATGCCTTGTCAAAGAGCTGCGTTTTTGTTATAATAGAAGGTGCCGTGTAAATGGCGAAATACTCATTTTAGATGAATTGTGGGAGTGTTGCCCTCGGGTGGTCCTGCGAGCTGAAATCTAAAAGAGGAAAAAAACAAAAAGGAGAATTTACTCATGGCAGTAATTTCAATGAAACAACTTCTTGAGGCTGGTGTTCACTTTGGTCACCAAACTCGTCGCTGGAACCCTAAGATGGCTAAATACATCTTCACTGAGCGTAACGGTATCCACGTAATCGACTTGCAGCAAACTGTAAAGTATGCTGACCAAGCTTACGACTTTATGCGTGATGCTGCTGCTAACGATGCAGTTATCCTCTTCGTTGGTACTAAAAAGCAAGCTGCTGACGCTGTCAAAGAAGAAGCAGAACGTTCAGGTCAATACTTCATCAACCACCGTTGGTTGGGTGGAACTCTTACAAACTGGTCTACTATCCAAAAACGTGTAGCTCGTTTGAAAGAAATCAAACGCATGGAAGAAGACGGAACTTTCGAAGTTCTTCCTAAGAAAGAAGTCGCTCTTCTCAACAAACAACGTGCTCGTCTTGAAAAATTCTTGGGCGGTATCGAAGATATGCCTCGTATCCCAGATGTGATGTACGTAGTTGACCCTCATAAAGAGCAAATCGCTGTTAAGGAAGCTAAGAAATTAGGTATCCCAGTGGTTGCCATGGTTGATACTAACACTGATCCTGATGATATCGATGTGATTATCCCAGCGAACGACGATGCAATCCGTGCGGTTAAATTGATCACTGCGAAAATGGCTGATGCTGTTATCGAAGGCCGTCAAGGTGAAGATAGCGTTGAATCAGTAGAAGCAGAATTGGCTGCAACTGAAACTCAAGCAGATTCTATCGAAGAAATCGTTGAAGTTGTTGAAGGTTCAAACGAATAATCAGTAAACTAACCTAAAGGGGCAGGGCTCAGCCCAGCTCCTTTATTTAAATTAAAAAATAGGAGAAGAAAAATGGCAGAAATTACAGCTAAGCTTGTCAAAGAATTGCGTGAAAAATCTGGTGCTGGTGTCATGGACGCTAAGAAAGCACTTGTTGAAACTGATGGTGACATCGAAAAAGCGATTGAATTGCTTCGCGAAAAAGGGATGGCAAAAGCAGCTAAGAAGGCTGACCGTGTTGCCGCTGAAGGTCTGACAGGTGTTTACGTAAACGGTAATGTTGCCGCTGTTGTTGAAGTGAATGCTGAAACTGACTTCGTTGCGAAAAATGCTCAATTTGTTGACTTGGTAAATGCAACTGCGAAAGTAATCGCTGAAGGCAAACCAGCTAACAACGAAGAAGCACTTGCTTTGACAATGCCTTCAGGTGAAACTCTTGAAGCTGCATACGTATCTGCAACTGCAACTATCGGAGAAAAGATCTCTTTCCGTCGCTTTGCTTTGATTGAAAAGACAGATGCTCAACACTTTGGTGCTTACCAACACAACGGTGGCCGTATCGGAGTTATCTCCGTTATCGAAGGTGGAGACGATGCTCTTGCTAAGCAAATCTCTATGCACATTGCTGCGATGAAACCAACTGTTCTTTCATATAAAGAATTGGATGAGCAATTTGTTAAAGATGAATTGGCACAATTGAACCATGTCATCGATCAAGACAACGAAAGCCGTGCAATGGTTGGTAAACCAGCTCTTCCACACTTGAAATACGGTTCTAAAGCTCAATTGACTGATGCAGTCGTTGCACAAGCTGAAGAAGACATCAAGGCTGAGTTGGCTGCTGAAGGCAAACCAGAAAAGATCTGGGACAAGATTATCCCAGGTAAAATGGATCGCTTCATGCTTGACAACACTAAAGTTGACCAAGCATACACACTTCTTGCACAAGTATACATCATGGATGACAGCAAGACAGTTGAAGCTTACCTTGAATCAGTAAATGCTTCAGTAGTTGAATTCGCTCGCTTTGAAGTTGGTGAAGGTATCGAAAAAGCTGCTAACGACTTTGAAAACGAAGTAGCTGCAACAATGGCTGCTGCTCTTGGTCAAAACTAATCGTTTTTAGCTTAGAAATAGAACGATAAAAAGGTCTGAGATTTTTTCTCAGACCTTTTTATAGATTTTTAAACATCAAGTTTAGAATGGTGAGCAGTATCACTTAGCTGCTTTTTCTCTTTCTTCCTTATGAGCTTATGAGCAATCAAGCCATTGGTAAAAATCAATACTGCCAAGAGGAAGAGAAGTATTGTCGTTTGTGGGTAAGTCAGGCTAAACTGGTAGACTTTGGTAATAAACAAAAGGGGCAGAGTAACCACCATCATGATCAGAAAGCTATACCATTTGACTCGGTTGCTGACCAGCTCCTGTTCGAAGAGTAGGGGAGCATAAAGACAGGCGATGAGAGCTCCGATAGGAATATCAACGTAATCAGCAGAAAAGATGGTGAAAATACTCAGAGCTACAAAGAGCCATTTGAGTACATGACGAGAATAGTTGAGCCAATCCATTTTCATTGGATTATCCTCCTTGTTTAGATGATAGTTGGCAGGCAGGAGTTTCTGTCTGTGTTTTCCTTGTGGATTTCCACCTATATTATAACGCTTTAAAAGCAAAAAGCAAGCGGTTACACAAGCCTGACAAAGCTTTTTCACTAGTTTGAATTGTCAGACCTTTCAGTCATCCCTTTTTCTTTCAAAATAGAGACTTTTCCGGTATAATATTAGTCAAAGATAGTCAATGTTAGAGAAACGATGAAAGAAGAAATTTATTTTGGAATTCTTAGTTGGAAAGGGAAGTCATGGGTGCAAAAAACACATCGGACAGTATTGAAGCATATATCAAGTCTATTCTGGCTCAGGCTGGGATGGTTGAACTGAAACGCAGTGAACTGGCTGATGTTTTTCAGGTGGTTCCCAGTCAGATTAACTATGTGATTAAGACGCGTTTTACGGAAAGCCGGGGCTATATCGTCGAGAGTAAGCGTGGCGGCGGAGGCTATATTCGGATTGGAAAGATAGAATTTTCCGACCGGCATCAGATGCTTTGCGGCCTGTACGACAGTGTGGGAGAGCGTGTCAGCCAGCAGGTTTTCACAGATGTTATTCAGCTTCTTTTTGACGAGAAGATTATTACTGAACGTGAGGGCAATCTAATCTTATCAACAGCATCGGACTCGATTTTAGGTGATGGAGCTGCGGTGATTCGTGCCCGGATATTAAAAAAGATTTTACAACAACTAGACAGAAAAGGAATGGAATCATAAATGAAATACTCAAAAGCCTTAATAGAAAGCTTGGAAGCAGCCCAGCTCTTGGCCGGCCATTTTACGACAGATTATCTGGAATCATGGCATCTGCTGATTGCTCTGGCTAATAATCCCTACAGCGTTGCTGGTTCAGTCCTCAATGAGTTTCCTGTGGAAGTGGATGGATTTGAAGAAGCAGCTTTTCAGATTACTGGTCAGGCTTATCAGAAAGACGGTCACTTCGAGCTGCTGCCTTTTTCTTATCGCTTAGAGGAGTTGTTTGAGGAGGCGGGCCAGATTGCAGAAGCTGTTCGCGCTAAGCATGTAGGTACTGAGCATGTGCTGTTGGCCATACTATTTGACCGGGGGACCTTGGCCTCTCGTATTCTGGAATTTACTGGCTTTAGCTACGAGGACAAGGAGCAGGGACCGAAAATCAGTGATTTGCGTAAGGTCTTGGAGCAGCGAGCTGGCTGGGGCAAGGAAGATATCAAGGCTATTCGCAGTCTGAATAAGGGAGTAATGGCTGCCAAGCAGACCATGGCAAATATGATGGGCATGCCAGCTTCTACTAGCGGTGGTCTGGAAGACTACACCCGTGATCTAACCGAGCTGGCTAGAGATGGCCGATTGGAGCCCGTCATTGGCCGCGAGCAAGAAATTTCACGGATAGTTCAGATTCTCAGTCGTAAGACTAAAAACAATCCAGTGCTGGTTGGAGATGCTGGGGTTGGTAAGACAGCTCTGGCTTTAGGACTGGCTCAGCGTGTAGCGGCTGGTCAGGTTCCGGCTGAACTTGCCAAGATGCGGGTTTTGGAGCTGGACTTGATGAATGTAGTCGCTGGCACTCGCTTTCGCGGAGACTTCGAGGAACGGATGAACAACATCATCAATGACATTGAAGAAGATGGTCATGTCATTCTCTTCATCGATGAGCTGCATACTATCATGGGATCTGGCAGCGGTATTGACTCGACCTTGGATGCGGCCAATATTCTGAAACCGGCTCTGGCTCGCGGCACTCTGCGGACAGTTGGCGCCACGACGCAGGAAGAGTATCAGAAACATATTGAAAAAGATGCGGCCCTTTCCCGGCGTTTTGCTAAGGTCAGCATAGAAGAGCCTAATGTGGCTGACAGCATTGCTATTTTACAAGGCTTGAGAAAGAGCTATGAGGACCATCACAAGGTGCAGATTAGTGATCAAGCGATTGAGACGGCGGTGAAATATGCTCATCGCTATCTGACTAGCAAGCATCTGCCGGACTCTGCCATTGATCTTTTGGACGAGGCTAGTGCGACAGTCCAGAACAGAGGACCGCAAAATTACGAGCAGTCGGATTTGACGCCAGTGGATCAAGCCTTGATGGCAGCGGACTTTAAAAAGGTTTCACAACTGCTTGAGCAAGAGCAGCAACCCAAGCTCTATAAACTGAAAGTGGAAGAAGACGATGTTTTGGCTACTCTGAGTGGCTTGTCTGGTATTCCAGTGCAGAAGCTGACTCAGACAGATGCGAAGAAATACCTCAATTTGGAAACAGAACTGCATAAACGCGTGATTGGGCAGGACGAGGCGATTTCAGCTATCAGCCGAGCCATCCGACGGAATCAGTCTGGTATCCGCAGCAGCAAGCGGCCGATTGGCTCCTTTATGTTCCTAGGTCCGACAGGAGTCGGGAAGACAGAGCTAGCCAAGGCCTTGGCCGAAAGTCTCTTTGATGATGAGTCTGCTCTCATCCGCTTTGATATGAGTGAGTACATGGAGAAATTCGCGGCTAGCCGCCTCAACGGAGCGCCTCCAGGCTATGTAGGCTATGAAGAAGGAGGGGAGCTGACGGAGAAGGTACGCAACCGACCTTATTCTGTCCTGCTCTTTGACGAGGTGGAAAAGGCGCATCCGGATATTTTCAATGTTCTCCTGCAGGTCTTGGATGATGGTCAGTTGACTGACAGCAAGGGCCGCAAGGTGGACTTCTCCAACACGATTATTATCATGACCAGCAATCTGGGGGCAACTAGTTTGCGGGATGATAAGACGGTGGGCTTTGGAGCGCGGGATATTCGCTTGGACCATGCCAATATGGAAAAACGGATGCTGGAAGAGCTTAAGAAAGCATATAGACCGGAGTTTATCAACCGTATTGACGAGAAGGTAGTTTTCCACAGCTTATCTGCAGAAGATATGCAGGAAGTGGTCAAGGTTATGGTCAAACCGCTCATTGCCAGTCTCGCCGAGAAGGGAATTGAGCTGAAGTTTCAGACTAGTGCCCTTAAGCTACTGGCTCAGGAAGGCTACGATGTGGAAATGGGAGCACGGCCATTGCGCCGAACTCTGCAAACCCAGGTAGAGGACAAGCTGTCTGAGCTCCTCTTGACAGGAGATTTGACGACGGGTCAAACTCTTAAGGTCGGGGTCAAGGCTGGGCAACTCAAGTTTGAAATGGCCTAGAAAGCGAAACTTTGCAATGGGAAATGGTGTGCTCGCGGTTAATCTCTGATAGCAATTATACCGAACAGTTATTTCATCATTCAATGAAACTGGGAAATTGAAGGATTGGAGGCTGATATGTCGTTTTTTAAAGATTTGTTTGCTGGCAAGAAAGCCAAATTGAAAACGCCAGAAGAACGCAAGGCGGCTAGTATCCAGCGCTTGAAAAAGGAAGGGATTCCTTACATTGAGCATTTGCCAGTCATCGAAAGTGTTGGGCAGGTGAGGACGCGCTCGTTAGAAGAAATTGCGCGTCGGGCTACTACCAGCCTCTTGATTATTCAGGCGGCCTTGGATATCGAAAATAATAATTATAATGAGGAGAGCCGCCATTGGCTGCAGGATAAACTGCAGCAATACGGGGGGCAGGAAGAGTTGACGCCCAAAGGAAGGGCAGTCTTGGAAGATCGTGCTGACTCGTCCACTATCATCAATATGGTTTGGAAATACGAGGCCTATTGGTCCCTGATTTGGTACTTAGGTCTAGTAGATACTTTGCCATTTCCAGATAAGATTTGTGATTGTGATGCTGCTATTGATGCAGTCGCTAGTGCGGTTGACTTTCAGGAATTTCTGGGTAAATGCCAACCGCGCAGCATAGAAGAGCTACTGGATGAGGATGACTTGATTTATCGTTATCATTGGGCCTGTGTCGATGCTCGGATTCATGACCAGCCAGCACCGGCTGGCCTTGATGAAAGTGTTGTTCTGGAGAGGCGGTCTGGTCTTGACTGGCTGCTGGGGCTGAATACGGCCCAGGACTGGGATGCTGTTGAGCTGCATACCTAGTCCAACTTCTATTGATTCACTCAATTAGAAAAGGAGGTACCTTTGTCTGCTCGCAAAATGGCTAAAATTGCCATCCTATCGGCTCTATGTGTGGCCTTCCGCTATGCATTTTCCTTTCTGCCCAATGTGCAGCCTATCTCAGCTATCTTTTTCCTGATAGTTATCTTTGAGGATTTGCCGACTTCACTCCTAGTGATGGCTGTGACGATGTTTACATCAGCCTTTCTTTTGGGAATGAGTCCAATCGTCCTCTTTCAGTTGCTGTCCTTTGGACTGATTCTTTGCCTTTGGCAGCTGCTCTATCCTCGGTTAAATCTAGTGGGACAGGGAATAGTAGCAGTTCTCCTATCCTTTGGCTATGGCATTGCCATCGATACACTGACAGCCTTGCTGTACAACTATCACTGGTGGTCTTATGCGATTATCAATGCTTTGACCTTCAATATAGCGCACGGACTGTCGACCTTGTTTTTTTACCCACTCTTGTACCCTATTTTAAGGAGGCTCTATAATGAAAAAAATCTTTAGTTTGCTCACACTTGCTTTTGCCCTTCTCCTTGTAGGTTGCGGCAGCAGCCAGACAAATACTGACAAGAGCTCTAGCTCCGCTGATTCTTCTGTTAAAAAGGAACTGAAAATCAGCATCAGTATTGCGCCAGAAGGTCAGGAGAAGAGCGAGAAAACGGTGGCTGTTGAAGAAGGAAAGACAGCTATGGATGCTTTGAAGAAGGCCTATAAGGTCGAAGAAAAAGATGGTTTTATCACTTCTATTGACGGTCATGCTCAGGATGAAGCAAAGGGCCTCTACTGGATGTTTAAGGTCAGCGGAGAAATGGCTCCTAAGGCAGCCAATCAAATCACTGTCAAGGATGGAGACAAGCTGGAATTCTACCAAGAAGTCTATCAGCAATAAATCTTGTAAAAAGAATCTGATGCTTAAGACATTAGGTTCTTTTTTGTGCCCTTGATACAGTTTTAAAGTGTCTGAAAAATATTTTTATAAAATTTTATAAAAAACTATTGACAAAAGAAAAATATAGTTTATAATAAAATCATAGAAATAATAAAATATAATAAATGATAAAAAGGTTAAGTGTATGAAAGAAAAAATTGCGATCGTCTTTGGAACATTTGCTCCCTTGCATCAGGGGCATATCGATTTGATACAGAAGGCTAAGCGTTCTTATGATAAGGTGCGCGTGGTGGTTTCAGGTTATGAGGGAGACCGTGGGCAGGAAGTGGGTCTATCTCTGCAGAAGCGATTCCGCTATACGCGGGAGACTTTCGCTGATGATGAGTTAACACAGGTTTATAAGCTAGATGAAACTTCCTTTCCCCGCTATCCTCTAGGTTGGGATAAGTGGCTGTCGGCTTTATTGGAGTTGGTGGGCTATGATGCAGAACGCGAGGAACTGATTTTCTTTGTTGGTGAGGCTGACTATCAGGAAGAGATAGAAAAGCGTGACTTCAAAACTTCTTTGCAGGAGCGCCAGTTTGGTATCTCAGCTACGATGATTCGGGAAAATCCTAGTCGTTATTGGAAATATATCGCCCAACCTTTCCGCCGTCACTTTACTAAGAAAGTGCTGATTATGGGTAGTGCCAGCAATGGTAAAACGACCTTGGCTAAGGATTTGGCTCGCTTTTATGATGCTCCGGTTAGTCTGGAATATGCTCGAGAATACCAGATTCAAAATAACGTGCGAGACGATGAGCTGACCCCTAAAGACTACTATTATCTGCTCTTGGGACAATATGCTCAGACTTCCCACTTAATTGACAGCAGCGCCAACCGTGGTCTGGTCGTGGCTGATACAAATTCGCTGGTAACCAAGGCTTACTATGATTACTATCTGAAAGAAAGTCCGGTTCAAGACGAAGAGACAGATACCTTTGACAATCTCTTTGCCAGCATTTTGTCCAAGGAAAAATGGGATTTGATTCTCTTTGCTGAGCCGGTCGGCACCTATGTTAACGACGGCTTTCGTGATATGAGCATGGCAGACGAGGCTATCCGCAGTGATTTTTCAAGCCATCTAAAAAGGCTGAAAGAGGAGTGTTTGGCTCATATTCCGACGGTCTATCTGGCTGGCAGTTATTTGGACAATTATCAGGCGGCCAAAGAAGCGATTGACATGATTTATCAAGCGGATTAAAAAAGAAAGTGGTAAAATAGAATGGTAGTAAAAAATCAAAAACTCTCTCCTGCAGCTCTCTACGCAGGACTGAAACAAAAATTTCAAACCTTTGCTCGGAATTTCCGCAATGTCTGTGCCGCAGCTAAAAAGCAGGGGATAAAAGGAATCGCGAAATTGCTCTGGAAGGATTTATTTGGCGGGCGTAGCTTGACTCAATGGCTCTACTTGCTTGCTCTTTCTAGCTTGCCTTTTATTTTGGAGTTTACCAGTGGTCAGGAGCAGCATGACTGGCTGGGACTCTTTGCTTCTTGGACAGGCATCGTTTGCGTTATTCTAGTAGCCGAGGGGCGGGCCAGCAATTACCTCTTTGGAGCGGTTAATTCGGCAATTTATCTCCTATTGTCCTTTCAGGCTAGCTTTTATGGAGAAGTGCTGACTACGGTCTACTTCTTTATCATGCAGCCAATCGGCCTCTATACTTGGCTGTCCAATCGGGTCAATGAACAAGATAAGGAAGAGCCATCTCATTTTGAAGCTAAGAAGTTAGACTGGCGTGGCTGGCTTAAATATTTGGCCTTGACTGCCTTGATTTGGATTGGCATGGGCTTTGCTTATAAGAGCATTCACAGTCACCGTCCTTTCCGTGATAGCGTGACAGATGCGACCAATGGTATCGGTCAGCTTCTCATGACTGGTCTCTACCGCGAACAGTGGATTTTCTGGATTGCGACCAATCTCTTCAGTATCTATCTCTGGTGGGGTAGCAACCTTCACATACAGGCTATGTACTGGGTCTATACTCTCAATAGTATCGTTGGATGGTATCAGTGGACCAAGGCGGTGAAGAAAGCTTAGACTAAGATTTGAGATTTTTTGATAGAAAAATAGCTTAGGAAAGGAAGAAACTCATGACCAAACAGGATATCCCAGCGGGAATGTCGGAAAAAGAGTACTATGAAACCATGGCGGATGAGTCCGCCTTTTTGGCATGGTACAAGACACAGGATTTACCTAAGTATGAAACGCCTAGTGTAACAGCGGATATGGTGGCCTACTGCTTCGTGGAAGGGCTGATAAAACTTTTGGTCATCAAGCGCAAGGCTCACCCTTATCAAAATAAATATGCTTTGGTCGGAGGTTTTGTAGACAAGCATGAGGATGCCTATCAGGCCTGCATTCGGGAAGTCAAGGAAGAGGTGGGGCTCGAGATACCGCTGGAAAAGGTGGAACAGCTGATGACGGTATCTACTCCAGGGCGTGATCCACGCGGATGGGTCATCACCATTGCCCATCTGGTCTATCTGCCGGCCATAGCAGTAGATCAAGCACAAGCTGGGGATGATGCCAAGGAAGTCACCTTTCTTGATGTAGACTTTAAGACAAGGAGTTTTAGAGACGGTGAGCGAATCCTGACAGCAGAGGACTTTGCCTTTGACCACTACCAAATCCTGCTGGAATCTATCAAGCGGATTCAGGGAAGACTGGACTGGAATCCAACTTTTCTCCATCTGCTGGAATCACCGTTTACTGTTTATGAAGGGACTGAGTTGGTCAATCTCATCTCGCCTAGACGACCTATCGTCAGCAATAATTTTCTAGTTAAATTCGGAGAATACTTGGAGGAGGTAGGCGTTAAGCGCGTGCCAAAGAAGAAGCCGAGAAAAGTGTATCGGCTTAAGGCAGAAAAATCAAATTAAAAGAAAGTTGATCATATATTTCTCTTGCAGGACAGATTTGTCCTGTTTTTTCGTTTTTAATTACGAATAGACAAGTAGAAGCAAGTTTCTCATGACAAAAGAAACAGATTGAGAAACAGAACTTCGCTTGAGTAAAAAATTTTTTAAGAATTTTGCATAAATGATTGACATAGTAAAATTACAGTGTTACAATAATATTACAAAAAGATTTCTTAATATTACAAGGAGACAAAAGATGAAAACACGTACTTATACAAAAATGATGGCAGCTGCAGTTCTGGCTTCTAGTTTGCTTTTAGGGGCATGTGGTAAGAAAGAAGAAAGTGCAACAAGTGCTAGTTCTAGCAAGACTGTTCAAGCTTCTTCTAGCTCAAAAGTTGCGTCATCCAGCAAGGCCAGCGCTTCTCCTAAGGCTAGCAATAGCGCTTCTTCAGAAGGAGCAGTTAGCCAGCCTGGACAAACCCAAGCTCCTGCCAGTCAGCAACAGTCTACTGTAGAAGCGCCTCAAGCCCAACAACCGCAGCCGCAGCAAGCTTCAGGTCGACAAAATACTCAGTCTCAGCCGACTCAACCAGCCCAATCGCCAGAAAGCAATCGTCAGCTTCAGAATAAGCAGGCAGCCAGCAATGCTCGCTATAAAGGTGTCTTGACTATGGTGGATGGGGATTTCTCAGCGGCTGCTGGAACTTGGAAGGATGCCAATGGAAATACTGTGACTGTATCAGGTAATGGTCAATTCACCGTCCAGTCTGCAGATGGAAAGACTGATAATTATTCCATCGCTTCCTACTCCTATACGCTGGATGATGGCAAATACAATGCGCAGTTAAGCGGGCAAGGCAATGCCAATCTGCAGATTACAACAGGAGCAGATGGCTCAGTAACAAGTGTTGTGGTGACCCAACCCTAAACAGAACAAAAAAGGAAGTCCAATTGGCTTCCTTTTGTTTTTATTTTTGAATTTGTAAGAGTTCTTCAATTTCAGCCAGACTTTCAGCTTGTGAAATAGCACCGCGGAGCTTGGCTGCTCCGGCAGTACCACGCAAATAATGCGGAGCTAGACCACGGAATTCGCGGATGGCCACATATTCTCCTTTGAGATTTACCAAGCGGGAGAGGTGGTCGTGGGCGATTTTCATCTTGTCCTCAAAGCTGAGGTCTGGAAGAACTTCGCCGGTTTCAAAGTAGTGGTTGATTTGGTTAAAGAGATAAGGATTTCCCATAGCTGCTCGACCTACCATGACGGCATCGGCGCCGACTTCCTCGATACGCTGTTTAGCATCTTGGACACTGCGGATATCACCGTTAGCGATAAAAGGAATCTTAGTCAGAGCATGGGCTACATCGTGCAGGGTCTCAAGGTCGGCATGACCAGTATACATTTGCTCACGGGTGCGACCGTGCATAGCCAGGGCAGAGACTCCAGCGGCTTCAGCTGCCAGAGCATTTTCTACAGCTAGTGAGCTGTCGGACCAACCCGTCCGCATCTTGACTGTCAGAGGAATATCCAGAACGGACTGGACCTTGTTGATGATTTTATAGATTTTCTCAGGGTCCTTGAGCCATTTAGCTCCAGCTTCGTTTTTAACGATTTTATTGACCGGGCAGCCCATATTGATATCGACAATATCCGTCTTGGTATTTTCTTGGATAAATTCTGCTGCGCGAGCCAAACTGTCCTCGTCGCTACCGAAAAGCTGGATAGAAACGGGATTTTCTCCTTCATCGATGTGGAGCATATGGAGGGTTTTTTCGTTGTTATACTGGATGCCCTTGTCAGAAACCATTTCCATTACGACCAAGCCTGCTCCCAACTCTTTGGCAATGGTTCGGAAAGCAGAGTTGGTTACACCGGCCATAGGTGCCAGAACTGTGCGGTTGGGAATTTCAACATTCCCAATCATAAAAGGGGTATTAAGATTTGTCACGAATCAGTTCCTCCAGGTCGTTTTGGTCAAAGTGATAGGCTGTCTGGCAGAATTGGCAGACGATTTCAGCCCCTTGGTCTTGGTCACGCATCTCTTCTAAGTCAGCCTTTGGCAGAGTAGCCAAGGCATTCATAAAGCGCTCTTTGCTGCAGTCGCACTGGAAGCGGATTTCCTCTTCAGACAGGCGTTTGTATGGCTCATCACCATAGATGGTAGCCAGCAGAGCTTCGATATGGTCATCGGATTCCAGCAGTCTTGAGATAGCAGGCATTTCTTGGATTCGCTTCTCAAAGCGGGCAATTTCAGCTTCTTTGGCACCAGGCAGAACTTGTACCAAGAAACCGCCAGCGACCTTGACTTTATCATTCTCATCCAAGAGAACATTGAGACCAACTGCGGAAGGTGTTTGCTGGCTTTCGGTTAGGTAGAAAGCTAGGTCTTCGCCGATTTCTCCAGAGATGAGAGGAGTCATGGAGCTGTAAGGATTGCCAGTACCGTAGTCCGTGATAACGAGGAATTCGCCTTGGCCAACAAAAGGACCAACTAGAACCTCACCGGTGGCAGTCTTTTTGATATCTACTCCGGGATTTTGCACATAGCCTTTGACATTACCCTCGGTATCTGCCACTGTGATGATCGCGCCTAGTGAGCTGGTCCCGAGGACCTTGACGGTAATCTTGGTCTGGCCTTTTTCATTTGCAGCCAAAATTTGACTGGCAATCAGTGTGCGGCCAAGTGCAACAGTAGAACTTGCTTGAGTTTGATGTTTTTCTTGAGCGGTCTGAACCGTCTCTGTGTTATCCAGCACATAAGCGCGGAAAGAACCATTTTCTGAGATAGTTTTGATAATTTTGTCCATACCCTTTATTTTAACACAAAAAAGAAAAACAAGCGCGTGACTGCGCTTGTTTTTTGGGGTTAGGAAGAATTTTAAGACCAAAAATAGTATAATAAAACAAAGGAGGCTAGCATGAACCAATTTTTGAAAGCGGCAGTCTATGGTCTGGCAGTGGCTGATGCATTAGGAGTTCCGTATGAATTTTTAGCCCGAGGCAGTTTTAAAGCGGTTGAGATGGTGGGCTATGGCAGCCATCAGCAACCTGCTGGCACTTGGTCAGATGACACCAGCCTTGTTTTGGCGACCTGTGATTCTATCAGGGAAAAAGGTAAGTTTGATCTTACTGATATGCAGCAGCGGTTTAAAAATTGGCTCTTCGAGGGAGCCTACACGCCAGATGGTTTGACCTTTGATGTAGGAAAAGCGACTCGCGAAGCCTTGACAAGAGGACACGGTCTGTCTGATGAATATTCCAATGGAAATGGTTCTTTGATGCGGATTCTGCCCCTAGCCTTTACTGCAGCTGGTCCATCTGATATTGAGGCTGTTTCCAGTATTACACATGCCCATGCGACTTCCGTAGAGGCCTGCTTGCTTTATGTGGATATTGCTCGTAGGCTCTTAAAAGGCCAGCAACTACCGGAAATACTATCAGGCTTAGAGACTAGTACGACCTACGCTCGTTTGCAAACTTTAGCAGAGCTGACCGAAGATGACATTCGCTCTACTGGCTATGTGGTGGATACCTTGGAAGCAGCGCTGTGGTGTCTGCTGACTAGCACTTCTTATCCGAGAACTGTCCTGAAAGCTGTTAATTTGGGCGATGACACTGATACAGTAGCAGCAGTTGCTGGTGGCTTGGCTGGTATCATCTATGGTTTGGAAGGGATTCCTGACAACTGGCTAGCCCAGCTGCGTAATAAAGAACTGTTGGAAAGCTGCTTGTTTTAAAGGGATAATCGGAAGACAGGACTGTATTGATCATTTAAAAAGTAAAACATTAAAAGAGCCATCTAGGCTCTTTTGCTTATTCTGTAGTTAATTCTTTCTGGGCTTCCTTGCCTTGGTCCAACAGGGCTTGGATAATCTTTTGATCACGCAGTTTGACAGAGTTGTTGATGGTCTCTGCAGATTGGATAACAGTGGCTTCTAGCAGAGCGCGTTTTTCTCGTCCTTTATCAATGGCTTCGATAATGCCTTGATTTTGTGCGACGAGGCTTTCTGCCAGCTTAGTGACAGATTCAACAGCGATAGTAGGGCTTTGGGAAATCCGCTCCAGTTGAGGAATGACTTCCTTGCTCGTTTCGGCGAGCATTTGCAGGGCAGCGTTATTCGCATTAGAGATAGCGTCAGCTACCTGACCAGACTTCATCGATTGCTGGAGAATGCCTAACTGGGCGATAGACAGTTTCATAGTTGGAATGGTATTTCGACGGAGCATTCCAAGTTTTTGGCGCATATCAGAGGAAACCTTGACCAGATTACGCATTTGAGGGGTAGTTGCCCAAGCCACATAGAGACGGCTGACATATTCAGTATGTTGCTGCTCTAAGGTATTGACCACCTCTGTCATTCGGGCTAATTCTTGCGATTTTACTTGGTAGTCAACAGTTGTCATATCTAGCTGAGCAACTTCAGCCTGCAGTTTGAGCGCTCGATTGCCAGATTCTTGCTGAGCAGCTTCGATAAAGGAAATAACTCCAACTAGGTTTTCAATCGATTTGGTATTGTCTTCGATCAGCATTTCAGCAGAAACAATATTGCGAGCCAGAACATCCTCTTGCTTGACGACAGTTGCAGCCATGCCGTCCATTTTCTGCTCAATATTTTGTGAGTCAAAATAGAATTCTTGAAGGGTATTTTTGCTTTGTTTGAAGAGTTTTTCCAAGAAATTAGGCTTTTTGTCCAGTTCTGCTACTTGAGCATCCTTATATTTTGCGACAAAGCCATTGAGTTCCTTGTTGGTATTTTTTAAAAGCTCATCCACCTGGGGAATTTGTAATTTTTTCTGCTCGGCTAAGATACGATTGACAGTACCGTTGACCTCTTCTACAGCAGATTGGCCAAAGTCCAGCAAGGCATTTTGGTCTGATACGAAGTTATCCACCAGCTGCGGAGCTTTAGCCGTAATCGCACTCTGTTGCTCAGGAGTCAGCTTTTCCAGAAAAGTTAGCTGACCATTTTCTTGAGTCGTGTTGGCTTCGATGATTTCTGTTGTTTTGTCGCTTTTGCTGATAGCATTATTGGCAATTTTATCAATATCAAAATTAAATTCTTGGCTCATAGTTTCTCCTTTGGTTTATCTAGCTTAAAAGCCGGTGTCTGTGTGCTTTTCTTTATCTAAGATGCGCAGGCTAATGTCAAAGTCCCTCAAATCAGCTTCATTTAATTGGCGCAGCGCTTCGTCTAGGTCCAAGTCAAACTGCTCGATGGCTGCTTTGGCCTTGGCTAGCCGCTCCTCTGCATTGTAAAAATCTTTGGGAGAAGCTTTGATTTTGAGGTAGCCTTCTAAAATATCTTCGTAGTGCTCCATCTGGGACTGATGAATGGCAGTCAGCTCTTCCTTATTGTTGCTTTCAGATTGAGAGATTTTTTGAAGAATGGCCTCATGGTCAATCTGAATATTGTGAACCGTAGCGACCAATTCTGGGGCTAGCTCTTCTAGACTAGTTTTCTTAGGCAGCGCTTCTTTTCGTTTTTTCTCTCGTTCAATCTTTCTCAGTTGTTCATCAATTTCATCGGTTACGGTACGAATTTTGGTTTGGATTCGCTGGTAGACTGAAGCAGGAATTTCTCCCCGTAGGTCGTTAGCAGCATTTTTGATATAGGTTAGCTGGGGAAGAATTTCTAGAGCTAAATTCTGATAGCTTTCTTGGTCCCCATCTTCTTGGTAGCCTTCCAATTCTTTAATGCGGCGGTCAGCATGACCAATCTCTGATTTCAAATCTTCAATACGACCAATGCTGGCTTGTTTAGCTTCAATCCGAACTTTTTTCTGGCTTTGGTGGCGATAGATTCCGTAGCCAATAGCTCCCAGAATAGCTATGGGAATAAGATAGCTGGCTACAGCTCCAGAACCAAATACAAATACAAGTATCCAAATCCAGCTAAACCATTCTGGTTGCTGGTTAGAATCATCCTTTTTTCTCGACATGGACTTTGCTCTTTCTTCTCAATGTGATATCTCTATTTTAACATAAAAGCTGGTTTTTGAAGGATAAAGATTGAAATGATTTTATATATTGAGACCATTTTTTATATTTGCTTAATTCAAAAAGACATTTGATTCCTATCAATAAAGCAAGCGTCATTTCTAAAACGAAAGTTTCTTCGTTTCTCTCAAGTATTCAAACAAAAATCGCAAGGAATACCCTGCGATTCGTCTTTTATCAGTCCATTTCTGGGAAAAGTTTAGCAAGTATTTTAGGTGTGATGCTTTGTCCCGGTCCCTCAGCACAATAGGTGTGCATATACATAGAGGGATTGAAGTTGAGCTCGATGCAGGTACAGTTGGGATTTTCCTTTGTGGAAATAGCAGAGCTGTCAGGGATGATTAGGTCAACGCCACAAGCCCAAGCTCCCATAGCCTTTGCCATGTCCGCAGCGAGTTCCTTATAAGATGGGTGCATGCTGTCTGTGACATCGATCGAGTCTCCACCGGTAGAAATGTTGGAATTGCGCCGCAAGTCAACCTTGACTCCAGCAGGCAGGATATCATCTGGTCCATAACCTTGCTGGTCCAGCATAAGCAGTTCAATGTCCCCCAGTTCAATGATTTCGAGTGGTGAACGATGGTCTCGCCCGCGCAGAGGATTGTCATTTTTGATGGCAACCAATTCTCTCACGGTATGCTGACCGTCTCCGACTACATTGGCTGCTACTCGCAAGAGGACTGCCTCACACTGACCGTCTAAGACAAAGAAGCGGTACTCTGTTCCAGCGATAAATTCTTCGACTAAGACAGCAGCGTCTTCTGAAAAAGCAATCTCCAAAGCTTTGCGATAAGCTTCTAGACTAGCTGGTTCTTGGAAGATAGAGATGCCCAGTCCGAAGTTGGTTGACTTAGGTTTGACAACAATTTGTCGATCCTTAATCAAAGGGTAATAGGCTAGTCCATCCTCTAGGGAAGAAAATTCTGCTCCAGCCGGAACGGGAAAGTCAGCTGCAGCCAAAATCTTTTTGGTGACCGTTTTATTGGCCATAGCCAGAGGGATGACATAGTTATCCTTGGCGGTCATATTGCCGTTCTTGACATATTCCACATGGTGACCATGCCAAAGCTTGAGAAATTGGTCATTTTCATCTAAAATTTCAACATTCAGGCCCTTTTGAATAGCATCAAAGAGCAGCATCTGGGTGGACAGTTCCATATTTTCGTAGCCTTTGAGGGCATAAGGAGCAATCCAAGTGTAGCGGTGATATTCCTCTGCTTTATCTAGTCCAAAGGCTATTAAGGAATCCTGCTGGATATGAGGCAGGAGCTGACCAGATAGGGTTAGCTGAGGTTTTAGCAGTGCCTCCTTAAGCTGCTGAAGCAAGCTTTGGTAGTAAGTTGGCAGTTCAAAATGCTGGATGAGCTCTTCCATGGCTTGGAGAAGGGCTGAGCTGTCTGCCTCATCTGGCAGGGCAGTCAGCGGGTGGCTACAAGCAATTTTTTGGTTCAAGTCGTGGGCAGCTTTTAATACTGCATCAACATTTTCTACATCATCTAGCCAGAGCAGGCTCAGTAAAAAGAGATGGACGGTATCTAAGGTCTCTTGGCTAATGCCTAAATGGTCAAAAGGATTGAGGTCAAAGCAGCGGAATTCCAGATAGGTGATACCCTGATCCAGATAGGCACGATTGTGCTTCTGTCCACGGAAGCGAACGGCTGAGTAAAATTCTTTTTCAGCGCTGAGCTCGCCTGACTGAACGTAGTTTTCAATATCAGTTACATATTGCTCCAAAGAAGCGTAGGACACCTGAATATTTTCGTCATTGACATAGCCGTAGTCGCTGTTACGAAAAGAGCGGATAGGCTGGGAAATTTCCTGACTGTAGAAGCCAGTTTCTGCCAGAGGGGCAGCACCGTAGAGATAGGTTAAGATCCAGCGGAAGCGCAGAAAGTTTCGAGCCAGCTTGAGATAAAGGTCATTTTTAAAGTCCTTGAGCGAATGGTGGGAGCTGACTTGAAAGAGAGCAGTGATTAGATCTTTCCCTAGTTCCATGTTGTAGTGGATACCAGAGATAGCCTGTAGTTTTTTACCATATTTTTCCGCTAAGCCCTCTCGGTAGTGGCGCTCATAGTCGTTTTCCAGATGGGCGATGGCAATCTCTTCTTCCGTCAGCTGTGGTGGCATGGACAGAGGCCAGAGGCGTTCATTCTGGTCAATCGAGCGACCAGCCACATCGCTAATAGCTCCCAGTAAGCGTCGTGCTTCCTTAGTCGAGTGAGCGATAGGTGTAATTAGTTCCAGTTGTTGCTCGCTGAAGTCTGTTTGGATGGTCGGGTGGAAATTGCGGGAACCAAGCTGACTCGGATGGGCAGTTTGAGCTAAGTGTCCGTCAGCTGTCACACGCAGATTTTCCCTTTCCAGACCAAAGGTCGCTTGGAGAATGGGGCTTGATGTATCCAGTTTCTGCAGTAATTGATTAATCGTCATCGTTTCACCGTCCTATGATAGTAATTTTAGTCTATTACAAACAGAAAAAGAAAACAAATTTTCGCTACGATTTTACAAAAATTCCGAACTTTTATTTTTAATAAACTAACAACTTTCAGAAAAAACAGATTTTTTGAAAATTTAATTCATTTTCAAAAGGAAAAAAGCAAATCAAGAATGGATCCCACCTTGAAAAATTGTTAAATTTTTCATATAATGAGGTATAAAACATAATCGCAGGTGAGATTCCTGCCTGCTTTTCAAGAAAGGAAGAGCTGCTTCAGCTCAGACAGAATTATGACATCAGTAGTTGTTGTAGGAACCCAGTGGGGAGATGAAGGAAAAGGGAAGATTACAGACTTCCTTTCAGCCAATGCCGAAGTGATTGCCCGCTATCAGGGTGGTGACAATGCCGGCCACACTATCGTGATTGATGGCAAAAAGTACAAGCTGCACCTGATTCCGTCAGGGATTTTCTTCCCAGAAAAAATTTCTGTTATAGGAAATGGAATGGTGGTGAATCCTAAATCTCTGGTCAAAGAATTGAACTACCTGCATGAAGAGGGTGTGACGACAGATAACCTCCGCATCTCTGATCGAGCGCATGTCATCCTGCCTTACCATATCGAGCTGGATCGCCTGCAGGAAGAAGCAAAAGGTGACAATAAAATCGGAACAACAATCAAGGGAATAGGCCCTGCCTATATGGACAAGGCTGCTCGTGTCGGTATCCGCATCGCTGACCTTTTGGATAAAGATATTTTCAGAGAGCGCTTGGAGCGTAATTTAGCTGAGAAGAACCGCCTCTTTGAGAAATTGTACGATAGTATAGCAATCAGCTTTGATGATATTTTTGAAGAATACTATGAATATGGTCAGCAAATCAAGCAGTATGTGACGGACACTTCTGTTATCCTCAACGATGCGCTGGATCAAGGGAAGCGAGTGCTCTTTGAAGGGGCTCAAGGGGTTATGCTGGATATTGACCAAGGGACTTATCCATTTGTAACTTCTTCTAATCCAGTTGCAGGGGGAGTCACCATCGGTTCCGGTGTTGGTCCGAGCAAGATTGACAAGGTAGTTGGTGTCTGCAAGGCCTACACCAGTCGGGTCGGAGATGGACCATTCCCAACAGAGCTTTTCGATAAAGTAGGTGACCGCATTCGTGATATCGGCCACGAATATGGCACTACCACTGGTCGTCCGCGTCGGGTAGGCTGGTTTGACTCTGTTGTTATGCGCCATAGCCGCCGTGTGTCAGGGATTACCAATCTTTCGCTTAACTCCATTGATGTGTTGAGCGGTCTGGATACAGTGAAAATCTGTGTAGCCTATGACTTGGATGGGCAGCGAATTGACCATTACCCAGCTAGTCTTGAACAGCTCAAGCGCTGCAAGCCGATTTATGAAGAGCTGCCAGGCTGGTCAGAGGACATCACCGGTGTCCGCAGTCTGGAAGACTTGCCAGAAAATGCCCGCAACTATGTTCGCCGAGTGAGTGAGCTGGTTGGCGTTCGCATTTCTACCTTCTCAGTCGGTCCTGGCCGTGAGCAGACCAATATCTTGGAAAGCGTCTGGTCAAATTTATAAAAAAGTCAGCACAAGGAAATTGCTTCTTGTGCTTTTTTGTAAGAAAATTTCATCTTAAGATTCATTTAAGATATATATTTTATACTAACGGCATAAACAAAGACCTCCTAACTTTGTTTAAAAATCCTAAACTTTTTCATAATAATCTCCTGAAAGTCACCCCAGTGGTGGCTTTTGCTTTTTCTGAGAAGTGCAGCAGGCTTGTGGTATAATGGGATAGACGACTATAGTTTTAGAAAGACAATGATGAATTATACGATTGAAGAAAAAGAAGCATTTATGCGGGAAGCTTTAAAGGAGGCGGAGATTGCCCTAGCTCATGATGAAATTCCTATCGGCTGTGTTTTGGTTAAAGAAGGTAAGATTATCGGCCGCGGTCACAATGCACGTGAGGAGCTGCAACGGGCTGTTATGCATGCGGAAATTATGGCTATCGAAGAGGCGAATCGGCATGAAAATAGCTGGCGCTTGCTGGATACAACGCTTTTTGTGACTATTGAGCCCTGTGTCATGTGCAGCGGAGCGATTGGTCTAGCGCGCATACCCCATGTTGTCTATGGAGCAGCAAATCAGAAGTTTGGAGCAGCTGGCAGCCTTTATGATATTTTGACAGATGAGCGCCTGAACCACCGAGTAGAGGTGGAGGCAGGTGTTCTCCAAGAAGAGTGCGCTCAAATCATGCAGGAATTTTTCAGACAGAGAAGGAAAAAATAAAATTAGCCAAAATCAAAAGTTTGTGTTATACTAATTAACGGAGCAACAGTTTTGCGTGAAGCGGGTCAGGGGAGGAATCCAGCAGCCCTAAGCGAAGTAAGCTGTGTGCTCTTTTTCTATACCTCTTAACGAATCAAGCCTGAAAGGCGCAGATGAATCTTAGAGCAATGGATGCAGTTTTTCCCATAAGGGAAAAATCTGTAAACCGGATAGAGTCTTTTAACGAATCAACTCCGAAGGAGGAAGATGAGTTTAGAGACATTGACGCAGTTTGAGCGAAGCGAGAACTACGTTCCGATGTTGAATGAATCAAGCCTGAAAGGCACAGATGAATTTTAGAGCAATGGATGCAGTTTTTCCCATAAGGGAAAAATCTGTAAACCGGATAGAGTCTTTGAGTGAATTAAGTCCGAAGGACACAAAAGAACTTAGGTACATTGATGCAGTTTGAGCGAAGCGATATCTACGTTCCAATGTTGAATGAATCAAGCCTGAAAGGCGCAGATGAATATTGGAGCAGTGAATCTAGTTCGAACGAATCTGAAATGAATTCAGTTGACATCCAATCTTAAGAAGCATATTGGCTTTCTTGTTAATCAAAAATATTCTTATTAGTAGGGCTAAAATTTTCCGACTTACGCAAACGATTGCTTTCAGATGGCTACTAGGATTAGCTCATTTATAAAAAATTAAATTGGAAGCGTTTTAAAACAATAAATTACTTGCTAAATAAGTATGAAAGCGATATGATAGAGTGGAATAAAAAATGGAGGAATATCATGTCACATATTAAATTTGATTATTCAAAAGTTTTAGATAAATTTGTTGCCCCGCATGAAGTGGAGTATATGCAAGCACAAGTAACAGCAGCAGATGAATTAATACGCAAAGGAACTGGTGCTGGTAGCGACTTTTTGGGTTGGTTGGACCTTCCTGAAAACTATGACCGTGAAGAATTCGACCGCATTTTGAAAGCTGCTGAGCAAATCAAATCAGACAGCGATGTCTTGGTTGTGATTGGTATCGGTGGATCTTACCTTGGTGCCAAAGCAGCCATTGACTTCTTGAACCACCACTTTGCAAACTTGCAAACAAAAGAAGAGCGCAAAGCGCCACAAATCCTTTACGCTGGAAACTCAATTTCATCTACTTACCTTGCTGACTTGGTAGAGTATGTAGCTGACAAAGATTTCTCAGTAAACGTAATTTCTAAATCTGGTACAACAACTGAACCAGCGATTGCCTTCCGTGTCTTTAAAGAGCTTTTGGTTAAGAAATACGGCCAAGAAGAAGCTAACAAACGTATCTATGCAACAACTGACCGTCAAAAAGGTGCTGTTAAGGTTGAAGCGGATGCGAACGGTTGGGAAACATTTGTTGTTCCAGATGATATCGGTGGACGTTTCTCAGTCTTGACAGCAGTTGGCTTGCTTCCAATCGCTGCATCAGGTGCGGACATCAAAGCCCTTATGGAAGGTGCAAATGCAGCTCGTAAAGACTACACTTCAGACAAACTTTCAGAAAACGAAGCTTACCAATATGCAGCCGTTCGTAATATCCTTTACCGCAAAGGCTACGCTACTGAAATCTTGGTAAACTACGAGCCATCACTTCAATACTTCTCAGAATGGTGGAAACAATTGGCTGGTGAATCAGAAGGGAAAGATCAAAAAGGGATCTACCCAACTTCAGCAAACTTCTCAACTGACTTGCACTCATTGGGTCAATTTATCCAAGAAGGAACTCGCATCATGTTTGAAACAGTTGTCCGTGTTGATAAACCACGTAAAAACGTGATTATCCCTAGCTTGGAAGAAGACCTTGACGGACTTGGTTACCTTCAAGGAAAAGACGTTGACTTTGTAAACAAAAAAGCGACCGACGGCGTTCTTCTTGCCCACACTGATGGTGACGTACCAAACATGTATGTGACTCTTCCAGAGCAAGATGCTTTCACTCTTGGCTACACCATCTACTTCTTCGAATTGGCAATTGCCCTTTCAGGTTACTTGAATGCAATTAACCCATTTGACCAACCAGGGGTTGAAGCCTACAAGAGAAATATGTTTGCCCTTCTTGGTAAACCAGGATTTGAAGAATTGAGCAAAGAATTGAATGCACGTTTGTAATAGGAAACGCAGCCTCCCTTAGGGGAGGTTTTTTGATTGAAAGAACAATTTATGTTATAATGTTGTAAAATTTGTCATTGTTTTTCAATGTTTTCGCAATATGACAAATCAATGAAATTTATAAGGAGAAAACCATGTCAGATAAAGATGGTCAAGGTCAAGAGCAAGGGGCTTGGCAAGAAAATCAAACTAGCAGCCAGCCATTGCAAGGGAATTTCCAGCAGATTCAGCCGCAAGGATTGCCTGATAAGAAGGGTAATATCGGAAAAGTCATAGGACTTTCAATTTTTGCTCTCATAATTGGTCTTTTGATTGGCAGCGGTTCAGCTTATTTTATCGGCAAGCAGGCGCAGACAAATAAGGATATACAAAGGATTAAGCGTCTGAGTAAGGCTCAGGAAGAAGCCAAAGACAAGAGTGACAGCTTTACTACAGACGGGCAGTCGGTTCAGTTTAATTGGACTTTGAAAGACTTGGGACGGTTGAGCTATACAAACGATGAAGGATTAGGTCTGACGGCTGATCAAATCGTTGAAACTTATGGCTTGGCTAGTTCAGCAGAATATGATCGTAATCGTCTGTTACTCCGATGGGGCCCTTCTGTCAGGGACAAGGAGCAAAATATTTCTTTTCAATTTGATAAAGTTGACCAGAACTACTATCTGAGGCAAGTGGTAGTTGGAGATTCTTTTAAAGAATATAGAAAAGGGAAGGAAACGACAGATTGGAGCGTATTATCTCCCAAAGACCTTGAACGTTTGAAAGAAGGAGACAAGGAAACGGGTGAAGGAGGAACAGCTTTATCAGAGGTTCTGAAGAGGCATCCTGTTCCGTCAGAAATTGTTATCACAAGCGAGCGTGACGTAGATAATAAGATTATCTCCAACCGTCTGATTGCTGAGGTGACTTATAAAACAGAAGATGGTTATGAATACCTATTGTTTGTAGGCCAGCCAGATGGAAATTTCTTATATATAAAGTCAGAGGAAATGTAAGTTTTTAGTTATTTAGTTTATCTTTTGTGACTGACTGCTTTCAAAGCATTTCGTTATTAAAAGAGAACTGATAAGACTATTGGAAATAAACAAGAAAGAGGAAAGAAGATTGACAGAACAGCAATCACAGCATTCTTTTGAGCCTTCAAGGAATACTCAGTCGCAAGAGGAATTCCCGCATCATTTTCAACCTAAGCAAGGCCATGTTTCAAGTCCGCAGGGACCAACTCCGCCTTTGACCAAGAATAAATCCTGGAAAGGAATCCTGATAGGCGGAGCCTTGCTTTCTCTTGGTCTTGGACTAATCGGAGGGGGAATCTGGGGATTTAGAATGGGAGTAGCGGATGTCATCAAAGGGGAATATCCTGTGCTCCATCCTTTGGCAGATGCTGGGGAATCAAAGAGAGATCAATCAGATCAGTACATTGACCCTGATACTACAGAGTTCAAGTGGGATATTGATAGTTTGTCAGAGTTACGATTCAATACTATTCAGACAGATACGAATGGTACTTCTGTGGAAGATATTCTTGATAAATATGGTAAGGCTCTAAAAGAAGAAATCTCTCGTGACAGCCTTGATTTAGAGTGGGGAACGCTTCAAGATTCTGATGATGAGGAGGACTGGCCAGTTTATTATACAGATCAAACCGCTTCTCTGGCTTTTGAGAAGAAAAAAGATGGTTTCTATCTGAATAGCCTTCATATCTATAATATTCGCTTTGAAGGAAGCAAACATAATGCTGAGGACGAAGCGATGGCGGCTGATTACTTTGAAAAATTGAAAAAAGGCGATGCAAAGACTGGTAAGGATGGCATTTCCTATAAGGAAGTTTTTAAGGAATATGGTAGTCCGAGGAGTATCTCTATTCGTGTAGATGAAGATTTTAGTGAGGATACTAGTCAAACCATTATGGAGGTGGCTTATGACGCTCCTAATGATGGTACTTACAGGTTGTTCTTCGTTCAGCAGGAGGACGGAAACTATCTTTTGTCCACTACTGCCAATAAATAAAACAGAACTCAAATAATAAAAGGAGAAACGATGTCAGAACAAAATAAACCGCAGGAACAATCTTTAGAAGGATTTGCTCCGTACCCGCAGCAAGTCCAGTCATCAGACTCAGGACAATTTGTAGCTAACTCAACAGAGGGGCAGCCTCTCCCAGTAGAAGGGGGCAGTCCTGAAATGCCGAATCCTAATCAAGATTTTGGTGTTCAGCAACCAATTTTTGATGCTCCTCAGCAGCAGATGCCTCAGCAGGATAATTGGGGAAATACTGCTTTTCAAGAAGCAATTCCTCAGGGATTTAATCCAGCTGGTCAGAACTTTACCGGACCACAGCAAGCTGCAAACTTCGCTGGCCAGCCAAGTCCAGAGCCAAAGAAAAATAGTACGGGCAAGCTGATAGGATTTTTAGGAATAGGCCTGGCAGCGGGACTATTGCTAGGTGGTCTTGTCGGCTATTTCCTAAATAATTTTATGGGTGGAGGAAGTGTGCCAAGTCTGTCTCGAAAGGGACATCAAAGCGATGTTGCTTCTTTTGTGGCTCCGTCAAAAGAGGATGTGTATGAATGGGAAGTGAAAGACCTTGAAAAGCTGAGCATTGTTAGTGCGGATGATGAAGGATTGACCCCTGAACAAGTAGTCAAAGATTTTGGCTTGGCCAGCAGTGTGACGTTTCAAGAAGAAGGGCTCTCATTGTCTTGGTTACCTGACTCTAGTTATACCACTCTGACCTTTATGAAACACGAGGATGGCAGCTACCATCTTCAGGGTATGAGTATTATGCCCGGCAGTGACGACTATGATAAAAAGGTATCTGGCCAGATCACAGAGAAGTTAAAGGCTGGCGATGGAGAAACAGGCGAGGGCGGTTCTTCCTTTAAAGAAGTAATCAAGGAATACCCAGAATATCAACATATCTCAGTTTATGGGGATGGTGAATCAGAGCCGAAGATGCTTGTAAACTATGAAACCTCTTCAAATAAGGAGATAACTTTGACTTTTATCCGTCAGGAAAATGGACAGTACCTATTGAGTAATCTTTCTAAATAGAATAAATCAATAGGAGTGCTTATCTCACAGCTGGAAACTCTGAACGGTACGCAAAAGATTAAAATGACCATTGATGCCAACAGTGGGAACATTTTGAACGAAAGAATTAAATAATATCGTTGGTATATGGTTTGGAATTGATTTGTTAGGCACGGACGAAAGTTCGTGTCTTTTTACAATCTGTATCTCATGTGGAGAGTCTTATAGGAGTTTTGCAATCCCCTTTTTTGTGTTATAATATTGTCTAATCAAGCTTCTTGGTTTACTTCAATTGTTCTTCAAGTTGTTGGAGATTGAGGAGATAAACAAACTAAAAGGCTAAATCATTCACGAATCGAGGGAAAAATCATGTCTGCTACTAAAATGAACGCTCAAGAAATTATCAAATTTATCGCTGATGCCAAGAAAAAAACTCCTGTCAAAGTAACCTTTGATGGAGAATTGCACGGATCAATCCCTTGGTCTGTTGTGAAGTTAGGCAATGTTCTTTTTGGAGACTGGGAAGAAATTAAGCCGCTCCTAGCGAACTTAGAGGAGAATAAGACCTATGTCGTAGAGCAGGATGCCCGCAACTCAGCGGTGCCGCTTTTGGACAAGCGCGATATCAATGCCCGTATTGAGCCGGGCGCTATTATCCGTGACCAAGTCGAAATTGGCGACAATGCTGTCATCATGATGGGGGCAGTCATCAATATCGGTGCGGAAATTGGTGCTGGAACCATGATTGATATGGGTGCCATTCTGGGTGGCCGAGCGATTGTTGGTAAAAACAGTCATATCGGTGCTGGTGCGGTTCTGGCAGGAGTCATTGAGCCGGCTAGTGCTGAGCCAGTTCGGGTTGGAGACAATGTGCTGATTGGTGCCAATGCGGTTGTGATTGAAGGTGTACAAATTGGCAGTGGTTCCGTTGTTGCAGCTGGTGCGATTGTGACTCAGGATGTTCCGGAAAACGTAGTAGTTGCTGGCGTTCCGGCACGAGTTATCAAGACTATTGACGAGAAGACCCAGCAGAAGACAGCTCTGGAAGACGCTCTGCGTACTCTTTAAAAATAGCATAAATTTGAATTGATTGGGTGCGGCCCGACACTTTGACTGGTCTGACAAGATTTTAAAGGAAAGAAAAATGCTTGATTATCTGAACATTCGCCGTGATTTACACCAGATACCAGAAATCGGTCTGGAAGAATACAAGACCCATGCCTACCTGATGCAGGTCATTGATGGCCTGACAGCTGGCCTAGACTTTGTGGAAATCCGAACTTGGCGGACTGGTATTTTGGTCTTTATCAAAGGAAGTTCACCAGATAAGACGATTGGCTGGCGGACAGATATTGATGGTCTGCCGATTGTGGAGGATACAGGACTGGACTTTGCCAGTACCCATGAAGGCCGGATGCATGCCTGCGGACACGATATGCACATGACAGTCGCTCTAGGCCTGCTGGAGCAAGCTGTGCGCGCTCAGCCTACCCACAATCTGCTCTTTCTCTTTCAGCCTGCTGAGGAAAATGAAGCTGGCGGTATGCTCATGTATGAAGACGGTGCTTTTGGTGACTGGCTGCCAGATGAGTTTTACGGTCTCCATGTGCGGCCGGATCTCAAAGTTGGTGATATTGCGACTAACAGAGGAACGCTTTTTGCTGGTACCTGTGAGGTCAAGCTGACTTTTAAGGGGAAGGGAGGCCATGCGGCCTTTCCTCATGAAGCCAATGATGCTTTGGTGGCAGCTAGCTACTTTATCACCCAGGTGCAGACCATTGTCAGCCGCAATGTCGATCCTATCGAGGGAGCGGTGGTAACCTTTGGTTCGCTCCATTCTGGCACGACCAACAATGTCATCGCAGAAACGGCCTTTTTGCATGGCACCATTCGGACTCTGACTCAGGAGATGAACCTCTTGACTCAGAAGCGCTTACGGGAAATAGCAGAGGGTCTAGCCCAAAGTTTCGGTCTGGAATTGGACTTGGAACTCAAGCAAGGAGGCTACCTACCTGTAGAAAATCATCCTGACCTAGCAGACGAATTGATGGACTTTTTCCAGAAGGAAGAAGGAGTGGAGCTGATTGATATTGCGCCGGCTATGACAGGCGAGGATTTCGGTTATTTGCTCAGCAAGGTCAAGGGCGTCATGTTCTGGCTGGGAGTGGATAGTCCCTATGCTCTCCATCATCCCAAGATGACACCGGATGAGGCAGCACTGCCCTTTGCTATTGAAAAGATTGGGAAATTCCTAGATTATAAAATCAACGAAAGATAAGGAAAGGGTGGACGAGCTGCATGAAAAAAGAGCTGAGACAAACTGTACTGAACCAGATGAAGAAACTGTCAGGAAAAGAAAAAGAACAGGCAGATAGCTGGCTGACCCAGCACTTGCTCAGTTCAACAGCTTATCAAAACGCTCAGGTTATCGCTACCTACCTTTCTATGCCGCATGAAGTCTCAACTGCAGCCTTTATCAAGCAGGCTCAGTTGGACGGCAAGCGGGTTTTAGTGCCCAAAACCTATGGCCAGGGTCGGATGATATTTGTGGATTATGATGAAAGCCACCTGCAAAAAAGCTCTTTTGATCTTATGGAGCCGATAAGTGAAGAGGCTGTGGACAAGACAGAAATTGATCTGATTCATGTGCCGGGTGTGGTTTTCAATTCTCAAGGCTTTCGGATCGGTTACGGCGGTGGCTACTATGACCGTTATCTGGCTGATTTTGCAGGAGCATCCATCAGCAGCGTCTATAGTTTTCAAAAATCTGATTTTGAGCCTGATTATCACGATATAGCAGTAAAGGAAGTGTTGACTTATGAACTACATCTATGATAAAAAATATCCTGTGACCAGTATTTTGCTAATTTTGACAACACTTGTCTTTGTGGGGATGCTTATTTTACGTGGCTTTTCTTATGCTGAAGCACAAACGGTCTTTGAATTTGGAGCAGTGTATTCTCCAACTATTATCATGAATCCCATTCAGATATGGCGCCTCTTTTCTGCTATCTTTGTGCATATTGGCTTGGAGCACTTTGTGGTAAATGTTATTACTCTTTATTTTATTGGACGGCAGGCAGAAGACATTTTTGGCTCACGAAATTTCTTTCTGCTCTATATGATGTCTGGCCTAATGGGAAATATCTTTGTCTTCTTTTTCAGTCCGGATGCTCTATCAGCAGGAGCTTCAACCGCCTTGTTTGGACTTTTTGCCTCTATCGTGACCCTGCATTATGTCGTTCGCGACAGCTACATTCAGCAGCTGGGGCAGTCTTATATGACCTTGATTGTGGTCAATATCATCTTTAGTTTTATGCCTAGTATCAGCTTGGCGGGGCATTTGGGAGGTTTGATTGGTGGCATACTCTGTGCGGTCATTCTCCCTATCAAAGGCTCAAGCAATGCTTTTAAACCTGCTCAGCGCTGGCTAGTCTTGTTTGGCTATCTAGCCTTGGCCGCCCTTCTGATTTTTCTAGGCTTTCATCATTCCTTGATTTAACAAGTATGTATAAATAACTGGCGAAATATAAAAAAAGAGGTTTTTAACCTCTTTTTTATAGCTAAAATTTTATTTTCAAGGCTAGTTGTTTGAATCAATTATTTTTTACTTTGTTTTTTCTCTAATGTATGACCCAAGTCAATGATATACTGCTTCAAGGAGTCTTTGACCTGCGGATGCTTGAGGGCGTAGTCGATTGAAGTCTTCATAAAGCCGAACTTGTCACCGACATCATAGCGATCGCCCTTAAATTCGCGAGCGAACACGCGCTGCGTCTTGTTGAGAGTATCAATCGCATCGGTCAGCTGAATCTCATTTCCAGCACCTGGTGCTTGTTTTTCCAAGATTTCAAAAATTTCTGGTGTCAGCAGGTAACGGCCGATAATAGCCAAATCACTCGGTGCATCCTCAGGTTTTGGCTTTTCGACGAAAGTTTCCACGCTGTAGAGACCTTTGACACCTTCACCTTGAGGAGCAATCACACCATAAGAGGAAACTTCATCATGAGGGACCTGCATGACAGCGATGGTAGAAGCATGAGTAGCTTCGTAGTCATCAATCAATTGCTTGGTCAGTGGCACAGCCTTATCATTGGTGATGTCCATGAGATCATCGCCCAGCATGACAACGAAAGGCTCGTTTCCTACGAAAGCCTTGGCCTGAAGGACAGCATCTCCCAGTCCGCGCGGATGGCTTTGACGGATGAAGTGCAGACCGATACCAGTAGTTTCATCAACCAATTTGAGCAAGTCGTCTTTACCTTTTTCTTTGAGGTTGTATTCTAATTCAAAGTTTGAGTCAAAGTGGTCTTCGATGGAGCGTTTTGACTTACCTGTAACAACTAGAATATCTTCAATCCCAGATTTGAGAGCTTCCTCAACGATAAACTGGATGGTTGGCTTGTCGACAATTGGCAACATTTCCTTGGCCAGTGCTTTAGTAGCTGGCAGGAAGCGGGTTCCGAGACCAGCTGCAGGGATGACGGCTTTCTTAACTTTTGACATAATTATTTCCTTTCTATTAGAACGAAGTCCATTCGTTCTCAGCCTTGAATTCATTGTTCATAATTTCATAAATGGCATCTTTGATATTACAGTTTTGATAAATAACCTTGTAGATAGCTTGGGTAATCGGCATATAAACATCCAGCTCTTGGGCCAGTTCATAGGCTGCCTTGGTGGTAGAAATTCCTTCGATAACCATACCCATATTGGCTTCGATATCAGCTAATTTCTCACCGCGTCCTAAAGCATTGCCGGCCCGCCAGTTGCGGGAGTGGACAGAGGTCCCTGTGACAATCAGGTCACCGACACCAGATAAGCCGCTGTAGGTGAGAGGATTGGCTCCTAACTTGACACCTAGACGCGTGATTTCGGCTAGACCGCGTGTGATAATAGCTGCCTTGGCGTTATCACCATAGCCTAATCCATGGAGAGCACCGGCTCCGACTGCGATGATGTTTTTTAGAGCGCCTGCAGTCTCCACTCCGATAACGTCGGTATTGGTGTATAGGCGGAAGTAGTGATTGCTGAAGAGCTCCTGCACATACTTAGCTGTTTCCAGGTCCTTAGAAGCAGCGGTAATCAGGGTAATATCTCGTACAATGGTTTCCTCAGCATGGCTGGGACCTGAGACAACGACAATCTCGCTACGTAGCTCTGCAGGAATTTCTTCTTCCAGGATAGTTGAAATCCGTTCGTGGGTATTGGGCTCCAGTCCCTTGGAGGCGTGCATGATTTTCACCTTGTGGTCCAGAGCTTGAGCTACTTGTTTGGCTACCAGACGGGTTACCTTAGTCGGCACGACAAAAAGCACGGCATCCGCATCTTTTAAAGCTTCTTCTAGGTCATGATAAGCCTTGATCTTTTCATCCAGTACAATATCTTTGAAATAGCGTTTATTGGTGTGTTCGTCGTTGATTTCGTTGATTTGCTCAGCGATATTTCCCCAAATACGAACCTCGTGTCCGTTGTCATTTAATACTTGTGATAAGGCTGTTCCCCAAGAACCAGGACCAATCACAGCAACTCGTTGTTTATCCATATCTTCTCCTTATGATGAAATTCCGAGTCTGAATTTAAATCGGTTTTAGAGTCTATATCTCATTTTACCATATAATATAAGAAATTTCTTGCTTGACATTGTTTTTATCTATGATATAGTAAGGAAACTAAGTCAAATATGAAAAAAGTAGGAGGAAGCATGTTTTTTAAAAGTCTATTACGGTATAAATGGTATGCCCTGAGTTCGCTTTTGATGACCTCGCTGATGATTGCCAGCTCTCTTTTACTGCCCTGGTTTTTAAAGCACATCTTAGATGCTTTGCAGGAGCAAAATAGCCAGACCATCTACAGTATGGGCGGTTGGCTGATTGGCATCGGTTTTGTCGGACTGGTGGCAGGAGGGATTAATGTAACCTTGGCGGCTTACATTGCCCAGGCTGTCTCATCAGATCTCCGTGAGGAGACTTTCCGCAAGATTCAGACCTTTTCTTATGCTAATATCGAGGAATTCAACGCCGGCAATCTAGTCGTTCGGATGACGAATGACATCAATCAGATTCAAAACGTGACCATGATGCTCTTTCAAATCCTCCTTCGCTTGCCCATCCTTTTTATCGGCTCAGTTATCTTGGCCATTGTGACCATGCCCTCTCTCTGGTGGATTATTTTCTTACTGATTGTGCTCATAGCTGGTCTAACGGCTGTCATGATGGGGATGATGGGCCCTCGTTTTAAGAAATTCCAAACTCTTTTGGATAAGATTAATGCCATTGCCAAGGAAAATCTTCGTGGTGTGCGAGTGGTCAAGTCCTTCGTTCGGGAGGAAGATCAGTTTCATAAGTTCAGTCAGGTGTCTGATGAGCTTTTGTCAGAAAATCTCTATATTGGCTATGCCTTTTCAATCATTGAGCCAATGATGATGTTGGTCGGCTACAGCTCAGTTTACTTGGCTATCTGGACTCTATCTGGCATGATTCAGGCGGAGCCAGGACTGGTCAGCTCTATCGCTTCTTTTATCGGTTATCTGAGCCAGATTATTTTCACCATCATTATGGTTGGTTTTTTGGGAAATGGCGTGACGAGGGGGATCATTTCTATCCGTCGGATCAAGGAAGTATTGGCGACGGAGCCAGCTATGACTTTCCCAGACTCACCAGATGAAGAACTAGAAGGCAGCCTCAGCTTTGAGCATGTGACTTTTTCCTATCCCAATGATGACGAGCCAATGCTAAAGGATGTCAGCTTTGAGGTAGAGCCTGGGCAAATGATTGGCGTTGTCGGTGCGACAGGCGCTGGCAAGTCCACCTTGGCCCAGCTGATTCCCCGTCTTTTTGACCCGCAGGAAGGTTCGGTCAAGATTGGCGGTCGAGATCTGCGAGAGCTTAGTCAGGGAACTCTTCGTAAAAATGTTTCTATCGTGCTGCAGCGGGCGATTCTATTTAGCGGGACCATTGCGGATAATCTCCGTCAGGGCAAGCTCAACGCTTCATTGCCTGAAATGGAGCGAGCGGCTCGTATTGCCCAAGCCAGTGAATTTATCAGCCGTATGGAAGAGAGTTTTGATAGTGCAGTGGAGGAGCGTGGCAGCAACTTCTCCGGCGGTCAGAAGCAGCGGATGTCCATTGCCAGAGGTGTTGTCAACAATCCCAATATTTTGATTTTAGATGATTCGACCTCAGCCTTGGATGCCAAGTCAGAAAAGCTGGTTCAAGAAGCCTTGAACAAAGAGCTGCAAGGAACGACGACGATTATCATCGCTCAAAAGATTAGCTCCGTCGTTCATGCAGATAAGATTCTGGTCCTGGATCAAGGGCGGCTGATTGGCCAAGGGACGCATGCGGAATTGGTCGCCACTAACGATGTCTACCGTGAAATCTATGAAACTCAGAAAGGAAAGGAGGACTAAGATGCGGACGATTGCATTTTTCTGGCAATATTTTAAGCGTTACAAATTATCCTTTACCGTTGTCCTTTTGATGATGATAACAGCGACTGTTTTTCAGGTCCTTTTTCCGGTTTATGTCGGTCAGGCTGTTCAGCATTTGGTTGAGTTGGGACGTGCTTTTGCAGAGAAGGGTGAGACTGATCAAATTCTGTCGACTTTTGGCAGCGTCATGGGCAGTGTATTGGTATCCTTTGTCTGCCTGTCTGTTTCTAGCCTGATTTACATGCTTTTGATGACCCGAGTTATTGCCCATTCGACCAATGAGATGCGCAAGGGCCTGTTTGGCAAGCTGTCCAAGATGACAGTTGCTTTCTTTGACCGCCATCAGGATGGAGACATTCTGTCGCGCTTTACCAGCGACTTGGACAATATCCTGCAAGCTCTAAATGAGAGCATGATTCAGGTTATGAGCAATGCCTTGCTCTATCTGGGGCTCGTGATTATCATGTTTGTCCAAAATGCTAGATTGGCCTGGATAACGGTAGCCAGCACACCGGTTGCTTTTCTTCTCCTAGTGGTCATTGTTAGGCTGGCTCGGAAATACACCAATCTTCAGCAAAAAGAAGTCGGCCGCCTCAATGCTTATATGGACGAGACTATTTCCGGTCAGAAGGCTGTTATCGTTCAGGGGATGCAGGAGGAGGTCATCAAAGGGTTCATTGAGCAGAATGACCGAGTACGCTCAGCGACCTTTAAAGGCCGAACCTTTTCAGGCCTTCTTTTCCCTATCATGAACGGGATGAATTTGATTAATACAGCCATTGTTATTTTTGTTGGATCGGCTGTCTTACTGAGCGATCCTAATGTTGAAACGGCTGTTGCAGTTGGCCTGATTACTACTTTTACTCAGTTTTCCCAGCAGTATTATCAGCCCATCATCCAGATTGCAGCCAGCTGGGGCAGTTTGCAGTTGGCCTTTACAGGGGCTGACCGGATTCAGGAGATGTTTGATGCGCCGGAGGAGGTCCGGCCAGAGAATGCGCCTGCTTTCACAGAGCTCACAGACTCCGTGGAGATCAAGCATGTGGACTTCTCTTATGTAGAAGGCAAGCCTATTCTCAAAGACGTATCTATTTTAGCCCCTAAGGGCAAGATGACGGCTGTTGTTGGCCCTACTGGTTCAGGTAAGACGACCATTATGAACCTGCTCAATCGCTTTTACGATGTGGATAGTGGCAGCATTGAGTTTGACGGTCGCGACATTCGGGACTATGAGCTGGATAGCTTACGGAGCCATGTGGGCATTGTCTTGCAGGATTCGGTGCTCTTTAGTGGCACGATTCGGGACAATATCCGCTTCGGTGTACCAGATGCCAGTCAGGAAATGGTCGAAACGGCTGCGCGTGCGACTCATATCCATGACTATATCGAAAGTCTGCCAGACAAATACGATACCCTGGTAGATGATGACCAGAATATTTTCTCAACTGGGCAGAAACAGCTGATTTCCATTGCTAGAACTTTGCTGACGGATCCGCAAGTCTTGATTTTGGATGAAGCGACTTCTAATGTCGATACGGTGACGGAGAGTAAGATTCAGCAAGCTATGGAAGCAGTTGTAGCTGGACGGACTAGCTTTGTCATTGCTCATCGCCTCAAGACGATCCTCAATGCAGACCAGATTATCGTCCTCAAAGACGGAGAGGTTATCGAACAGGGCAATCATCACCAGCTCCTCAAACTCGGCGGTTTCTATTCAGAACTCTATCACAACCAGTTTGTGTTTGAGTAGATGGTTGGTTTTGCAGCTGGATAATCAGCTAGGCTTTTGAAGAATCAGATAGAAAATTAAAAAAATCCAGCAGGTTTCTGTTCCTGCTGGATTTTTAATTAACATCAAAGTAGTGATTATTTCACATGTTTAGCCAGATCCTCTTGGGCCTTTTTATTGGATTCCTCTTTTTCTTTTTTCCACTTTTCTTGGGCCTTTTGATAGTCTTTAGTCGTGACAATCTCATCACTGATTTCCACGTATTTATGGTAGTTGACATCTTTTGTACCTGTCTGAGCATAAGAGTTGGTAAATGGCACAATCCGAGAAATGAACGGTGCTGCTCCTCTGCTGCTCATAGTTGGCACAACGAGGGCGCTATCTGTCAGCCATGCTTGAGCTACAGCATATTTTTCATAACGCTTGTCAACATCTTGTGTTTCGTTTCCGGCTTCTTCGATCAGCTTGCTGTACTCATCTAGTCCTACAGCTTTAGCAGCAGCATTGTCTTTGCCTTCAAATCCAAGGTAGGTTCTGGTCTGAGTGCTGTTACCTGGCACTAAAATGTCCAGGTAAGTAGATGGATCTTGATAGTCTGGATCCCAGGCAACGAGACCGTTGATATCCCAGTCTTCCTGGCTAGCAGCTTCAGCATTGAAGGTGATGTTTAGTGCTTCGTCCTCAGCCAGCATCTGTAGGTCTACAGAGACATTGTCCTTTCCTAAAGCCTCTTCTAGTGACTGTTTCAGAGATTGCATGCGGTTGACGAAGTTAGTAGAATTCTGAGCGACAGGAACATCTAGGTGGATTGGGAATTGTACGCCTTCACTTGCCAGAGCCTGCTTGGCTTTGGCAAATTCCGCCTTGGCTTTGTCAGTATTGTGGAGACCGTCTTGACCGTCATCTAGCTTGATACCTTTCCACTCGTCACCATAGGAAGCCAGTGATTCTTCGACAAGAGTGCCAAATTCCTTGCCATTGGCTTGAACAAAAGTTGGCGGAACAAAGAGATTACGGACAGCTGGCTTGGCTGCATCTTCTCCGTTGACCTGAGCCGAATAGCTTTCGCGGTTAAGGGCAAAGGCTAGAGCTTGGCGGAAGTCTTTGTTCAGTAGAGCTTTTTTGGTAGCTTCTTTTTGTTCATCGCTGGTTTTAGAAGTGTGGTTATAACTTTGACGGTCAATGTTAAAGCTGATTAGACCGACCCCCGCTCCTGCTTCTGTCATGAAGATATTATCTTTGTATTTCTCAGCGATTGAGGAATAACTGGAAGTTGCTGGGTAGAGTCTTGCCAAACTGTAGCCGCCATCCCCAAAGGTCCGTGCTAATGAATCTTGGTCAGAACCATCGTAGTAAGACAGTTTGACACCATCAATCTTAACCTTGTCCTTATCCCAGTAGTTAGGGTTCTTCTCAAATTCGACAGAGGATTTAGAAGTAATGGACTTCATGATAAATGGACCGTTATACAGAATGGAGTCGGCTTTGGTTGCCTGACCGAATTCCTTGCCTTGCTTTTCTAAAAAGGCTTCGTTGACCGGCATCATAACACCTGATGTTGTTTTAGAGTTCCAGTAGGTTTCAGGCTTGTTGAGTGTATATTGAACCGTATGATCGTCCAGTGCCTTGACTCCAACAGCTGAAAAGTCTTTGTTGGTACCGGCTGCATATTCACTCAGCCCCTTGATAGAATCTTGGATAAGAGGGAGGGCGTCTGATTTGATATCGGCAGCATGTTTGATACCTGCCACAAAGTCCTGAGCCGTGACATCTGCGTATTCTTCGCCATCAGCGGTATACCACTTAACATCTTTGCGCAGCTTATAGGTATAGACGAGACCATCTGGAGAGACTGTCCAATCTTCTGCGATAGACGGAGCTAAGTTTCCATATTTATCATTTTCCAGCAAGCCATCTACACCATTTGTAGTCAGCTCGTGGGTAGACCCCTTTGCCGACTGGATGTAGTCCAAAGTTGTTGGATCAGACGTAAAGACATAGCTGTAGATTTTTTTGCTGGATTGGGAACTTCCACCTCCAGAGCAAGCTGTAAGTAAGCCGACAGAGAGCAGAGTGAGCCCTACGGCAAGAAGAATATTTGATTTTCTCATAGGGACCTCCAAGTCATGAGTTTTTACACTGCTTATTATAACAAATTTCTGCCAAAAGTAAATAATTTTCTGATAATTCTGAAATATTTTTCTAAATTTTAAAAAAGAGATTTATAGTGTTGCATATTCTGATAAAAAATTTTTATAACCAGCTTTAAAAAAATCTATTGGACGGCTTCGCAGAGGAGTGGTAAGATATACTATATCAAAATAAGGGGGAATCACGGTATGTGCAGAACAATTGTTGGAATTTCAGCCAATCTTTGTCCAGTAGATGAAGCTGGAAAGAATATTCACACCTCTGTTTCACGCAAGTTTGTGGACGGCGTACGAATGGTTGGTGGACTGCCGATGGTGATTCCCGTTGGGGATAAAAGTTTAGTTCAGGATTATGTAGAAACGATTGACAAGCTGATTTTGTCAGGCGGGCAAAATGTTCACCCGCAGTTTTATGGGGAAGAGAAGACCATCGACAGTGATGATTACAATATTGTCCGCGATGAGTTTGAGTTGGCACTTTTGAAAGAAGCCCTGCGCCAAAATAAGCCAGTCATGGCGATTTGCCGCGGTCTGCAGTTGGTAAATGTTGCTTTTGGCGGTACTCTTAATCAGCATATCGAAAATCACTGGCAGGGCTTGCCATTTGGTACTTCGCACTCCATTCGTACGGAGAAAGATAGCGTTGTGGAGCGCTTGTTTGGTCAGGCTAGCCAGATTAATTCGGTCCATCGCCAAAGCATCAAAGACTTGGCGCCTAATTTCCGCGCGACAGCTTTTGATCCCAGAGACAATACCATCGAAGCGATTGAATCGGTTGACAATCATCGTATCATAGGTCTTCAATGGCATCCGGAGTTTTTAATAAACGAAGAAAAGGGCAATTTGGAGCTATTTCAGTACCTCTTGCAAGAGCTGTAAAAAATTATTTTATTTTTTTAAGTTACTTTTAGGAAAATTTAAGATAAGTGTTCTATACTAAGACCATAAACAAAGACCTCCTAACTTTGTTTAGAAATCCTAAAACTTTTCTTTTTCATAATAATCTCCCTATAAGAACCGCCCAATTGGCGGTTTTTTTGCTTGAAAGGCTGAGAAATCTAGATTTTCATCAATTTGATGTCTTTTATGTTATAATGAGTCACAAGTAGGCCGAGCGAATCGGTCGGTAGATGGAGGAATAGAGATGTCAAGAGCGGAGCGAGTTATTTTAACAAATATGTGTATGGTTTACGATGGAGACCGCATTTTAGTGCAAAATAAAGTAAATGATGATTGGACCGGCCTTTGCTTTCCAGGTGGCCATGTTGAAAATCGTGAATCCTTTGTCAAATCAGTGATACGGGAAGTCAAGGAAGAAACGGGTTTGACTATCTATGAGCCTCGCTTGTGTGGTGTCAAGCAGTTTTATACCGAAAAGGATGAACGTTACATCGTTTTTCTTTACAAAACCAATCGTTTTGAAGGAGAGCTGGTCTCGTCCGACGAAGGAGAAGTGTTCTGGATTAAACGCGAGGATCTTGATCACCACTCGCTGGCCTTGAGCTTTAAAGAAATGTATCAAGTTTTCACATCAGATTTGACGGAGCAGTTTACCTATCTGGATAATGGAGAGATCATCAGAAATCTATACTAGGGAGAATCGCCAATCGGCGGTTTTTTTGCTTGTTTTTTACGAATTTAGTATAATAGGGACAGCAAAAATAGAAAAGAGAAATACATGAAAATTCGCGGATTCGAGCTGGTTTCCAGCTTTACAAATGAAGATTTGCTGCCCAAGAGAGAGACGGCTCACGCAGCTGGCTACGACTTGAAAGTGGCAGAGCGTACCCTCATTGCGCCAGGGGAGATTAAGCTGGTTCCGACTGGTGTCAAGGCCTATATGCAGCCGGGCGAGGTGCTTTATCTCTACGACCGCTCGTCCAACCCTCGTAAAAAAGGCCTGGTCTTGATTAACTCCGTTGGGGTCATTGACGGCGACTACTATGGCAATCCTGGAAACGAAGGCCATATCTTTGCTCAGATGAAAAACATCACTGATCAGGAAGTCGTCCTCGAAGTTGGGGAACGTGTGGTTCAGGCTGTCTTTGCACCATTTCTGATTGCTGATGGAGATGAAGCAGAAGGTGTGCGGACCGGCGGATTTGGGTCGACAGGACATTAGCATGAAAATCATTTTTATCCGTCACGGAGAACCAGATTATTCACTTTTGGAAGAAGCTGGTTACACTGGATTTGGACTAGATTTGGCTCCCTTGTCGGCTGATGGTCGTCGGATGGCGACAGAGGCCGCTGATAATCCTTTGCTGGAACAGGCGGAAATTCTGATCTCCTCTTCTGTGACGCGGGCTTTGGAGACGGCCTCCTATTTGATTCGAGACCGCCAACTACCGCTTTTTGTGGAGCCTTTTCTACATGAATGGCAGGTATATGAAAGTGGGACAGAAAAGTTTGAGCAGGCTCGGAAGCTGTTTTTTGAAAATAAAGGCTCACTTCCTGCAGGAAGTCCTGTCCGGTATGAGACGGCTGAGCAGATGAAAGCCCGCTTTTTGCGCACCATAAGCAAATACAGAGACTACGAGACGGTAGCTCTTGTAGTCCATCGCATGCTCATCCGCCAGTTTGTAGCTGATCAGCAGATTGATTTTTGCCAGTTTGTTGAATGTGAACTGAAGTTTTAATTTTTTCGCTGTAAAAAGAATCTTAACAAAAGTATTTAGAGATAAAAGAAAATATGAAAGAATTTAAGAACAAGGACTATGCAACAGAAATTCGTCAGAAAATTCCAGGCTATGATGTGATGCTAGATGTGATTTTCCGAGGAGTATTGCTCAGGTTAGCACCCAGTTTAAAAGTCGATAAAGTGTTAGCTTTGGCAAGCCAGACGGATGAGTTGAATGCTTTGGCATCCTTATTTCCTAAGGCAGGGGTGACCGTTGTGGAGCCAAGTGAGGCGATGCTGCAAGAGCTTAAAAGACAGGTTCATCTGCCTCAAGCAGAGTATCTTAATAGTCGATTTGAAGAAGCAGTGCTGCCTTCTGCTTATCAGATTTGTTCTTGCTTGCTAGTGTTGCAGTTTGTTGAGAATCCCAGCTTTTTTCTTCAAAAAATTTATGATTCTTTAGGTGAAGGTGGCCTTCTGATTCTTAGCTTTTTTTCCAACCAGCAACTAGGCTATTGGAAAACACTTGCTTCAGAGCTAGGAGCCAATCAGCAACAAGTTCAGCGTACTTATGAGAATCAAGCTGGTTTGATGAATTCCCTCTCGCCTCAAGAAGTTGCAGACATGCTAGAAAATGCTGGCTTTACTAATATAGAGCAGGTGTGTCAGGTCTTATCTACTTTTGTTTGGATTATTAGAAAATAAGGAGAATCACCATCGCTAAGAAAAAAACGACCTTTGTCTGTCAAAATTGTGAATATCATTCGCCCAAGTATCTAGGCCGTTGTCCTAACTGCGGCTCTTGGTCTTCTTTCGTTGAGGAAGTAGAGGCTGCAGAGGTCAAGCATGCCCGTGTTTCCTTGACAGGCGAAAAGACCCGGCCCATGAAGCTGGCTGAGGTCACTTCGATTGATGTCAATCGGACCAAGACGGAAATGGACGAGTTCAACCGTGTGCTGGGTGGTGGCGTAGTGCCTGGTAGTCTGGTTCTGATTGGCGGGGATCCCGGTATCGGGAAATCCACCCTGCTTCTGCAGGTATCCACCCAGCTTTCCCACCAGGGCATCGTCCTATATGTCAGTGGGGAGGAATCAGCTGAGCAGATTAAGTTGCGGGCGGAGCGTCTCGGTGATATTGACAGTGAATTTTATCTCTACGCCGAGACCAATATGCAAAATATCCGCACGGAGATTGAGAAAATCAAGCCAGATTTTCTGATTATCGACTCTATACAGACGGTGATGTCGCCGGAAATTTCCAGTGTTCAAGGCTCTGTTTCTCAAGTTCGAGAGGTGACAGCTGAGCTCATGCAGCTGGCCAAGACCAATAATATTGCGACCTTTATCGTTGGTCACATGACCAAGGAAGGAACCTTAGCTGGTCCTCGAACTTTGGAGCACATGGTGGACACCGTGCTTTATTTTGAGGGTGAACGTCAGCATACTTTCCGTATCTTGAGAGCAGTCAAGAACCGCTTTGGCTCGACCAATGAGATTGGTATTTTTGAGATGCAATCTGGCGGGCTAGTTGAGGTTGTCAATCCCAGTGAAGTCTTTCTGGAAGAGCGTCTGGACGGCGCGACAGGCTCGTCTATTGTCGTGACCATGGAAGGAACGCGGCCGATTTTGGCTGAGGTGCAGGCTTTGGTGACACCGACCATGTTCGGCAATGCCAAACGAACCACGACTGGACTGGACTTTAACCGAGCCAGCCTCATCATGGCTGTTCTGGAAAAGAGGGCGGGACTCCTTCTGCAAAATCAAGATGCCTACCTCAAGTCAGCTGGCGGCGTCAAGCTAGATGAGCCAGCCATTGATTTGGCAGTAGCGGTAGCCATTGCTTCCAGCTACAAGGATTTACCTACCAATCCTCAAGAGTGCTTTATCGGTGAAATTGGCCTGACTGGCGAAATCCGACGGGTCAACCGCATCGAGCAGCGCATCAACGAAGCAGCAAAGCTGGGTTTCACCAAAGTCTACGCTCCTAAAAACGCTCTGAACGGCCTCAAAGTTCCAGACAATATCCAAGTCATTGGTGTGACGACGATTGGGGAAGTGTTAAAGAAAGTATTTTCTTGATTAAAGTAGTATTGCGAAAAGTTGTTGTGCGTGCTATAATATTGCTAGAAAAAATAGGATTTATCTGGAATTTCCTATAAGTTGTTTTTCCAGATTTTTTAGGAGGATAATCAACCATGGTAGATCATCGTATGAATGTTTCTATTACCAACAATGCTCAATTTCCCTTGGCGGAGATTGCCTTAGATGCATCAGAGTCTGTTCGTATTCAGACCGGGAGCATGATATACCACACTCCCAACGTTGTCTTGAATGCTAAAGTGAATGCAGAGTCTCAATCAATCTTTGGCAAGGCAATCCAAGCTGTGGGCCGTTCTATGGCTTCTGGCGAAGGAGTGTTTATCACTGAAGCAACTGCTCAATCAAATAACGGTCGTCTAGCCTTAGCGCCTAATGTACCTGGTCAGATTGTTGCTCTGGAACTAGGCGAAAAGCAATACCGCCTTAATGATGGAGCTTTTCTGGCTATGGATGGTTCTGCCTCTTATACTTTGGAGAGGCAGTCGGTGGGTCGAGCTCTCTTTGGTGGCCAAGGAGGCTTTTATGTGATGAGTACCCAAGGTCAGGGGACACTCTTGGTAAATTCCTTTGGCTCGATTCAAAAGGTCGAGCTGCATAATGATAGGATAACGATTGACAATGCCCACGTAGTAGCATGGAGTCGAGAGTTGGAATATGATATTCATTTAGAAAATGGTTTCTGGCAGTCCATGGGAACTGGTGAAGGAGTGGTTAATACCTTCTATGGAACTGGCGAAATTTACATCCAAAGTCTCAATATTGAAACCTTTGCAAATGTTCTTCGCCCACACCTGAATATTGACAATTCTTGAAAATTTCTAGGAGAGACTCAGGCTGTCTCTTCTTTTTTGATGCTTCAGTTTTCCTTTGTCCAAAATATATGAAAATGTTATAATCAAGTCATAATAAGAAGGAGGTATTTCTTATGCGATTTTCTATGGATAGTAATATGCAGTTTCCTTTGGTTGAGTTGTCGCTCAATCAAGGTGAAACCGTCTTTATCCAGCGTGGCAGCATGGTCTACCACACGCCGAATGTGACTCTGAATACTCAGCTAAATGCAAGCGGTTCTGGCTTGGGACGTTTTGTCAAGGCTGTAGGTCGGTCAATGGTTTCTGGTGAAAGTACCTTTATTACTCAGGCTGTTGCCCAGTCTGATAATGGCTACCTTGCTTTAGCGCCAGATGCTCCTGGTCAAGTCATTCCCCTTCAGCTAGGCGAAAAGCAATATCGGCTGAATGACGGTGCCTTTCTAGCTCTTGATGGTACAGCTTACTATACCATGGAGCGCCAGTCTGTTGGGAAAGCCCTCTTTGGCGGGCAAGGCGGTTTCTTCGTCATGACGACCCAAGGTCAGGGAACTCTTTTGGCTAATGCTTTTGGTTCTATTAAGAAACTTGAGCTTCATAACCAAGAAGTAACAATTGACAATGCCCATGTAGTGGCTTGGAGCCAGTCTTTGAATTATCATGTTCATTTAGAAAATGGCTTCTGGCAGTCTATCGGAACGGGAGAAGGAGTGGTCAACACCTTCCAAGGTACTGGTGAAGTCTATGTGCAAAGTCTCAATCTTCAAACCTTTGCAGGCTCACTCAGCAAGTTTATTCCAAGAAGCTCATAATAAAGAAAACTAGGACAGAAGATCAGGCTAGATGCTGGATTTGACTGTCCTATTTTTTTTAACAAAGTCGAGAACTGACAAATAGCAGAAAAGATGGTAAGATAATATAAAATTATTTGAATATCAAAGTATCAGCAAGGGGAAAGAATGTCATATTTTGAAAACTTTATGAAGGCCAATAAAGCTTATGTCGATCTGCATGGAACGGCACATCTGCCCATTAATCCCAAGACCAAGGTAGCTATCGTGACCTGCATGGACTCTAGGCTTCACGTGGCTCAGGCTCTGGGTCTAGCGCTTGGAGACGCTCATATTTTGCGCAATGCTGGCGGTCGGGTGACGGAGGACATGATTCGCTCGCTGGTCATCTCTCAGCAGCAGCTAGGAACGCGGGAAATCGTGGTTTTGCATCATACAGACTGCGGGGCACAGACTTTTAAGAATGAGGAGTTTACGGCCTATCTTCATAAAGAGCTAGGTGTCGATGTCAGTGATCAGGACTTTTTACCTTTTACAGATGTAGAGGAAAGCGTGCGTGAGGATATGGCCTTGCTGCGGCAGTCGCCGCTGATCCCAGCTGATGTAAAAATCTCAGGCGCGGTTTATGATGTAGATACTGGTCGAATGACAGTTGTTGAGGAATAGTTGGGAAGTCAATTTCTTTGTCTGCGCATTGGCATTGAAATTGGCTCCTTTTTTATGTTAAAATAGAGAAACGATTTTAATTAGTTAGGACAATGTTATGATTCTTTCCATTATTTCTCAGGGATTGGTTTGGGCCGTTTTAGGTCTAGGTATTTTTATGACCTTCCGGATTCTGGGCTTTCCTGATATGACGACAGAAGGCTCCTTCCCCTTGGGCGGGGCGGTGGCTGTTACCTTGATTACCAAAGGAGTCAATCCTTTTCTAGCAACTGCAGCGGCCGTTTTAGCGGGCTGTGCTGCGGGTGCCGTGACAGGTCTGCTCTATACCAAGGGGAAAATTCCGACCTTGCTTTCAGGGATTTTGGTCATGACCTCCTGCCACTCTATCATGCTGATGCTGATGGGCCGTGCCAATCTGGGGCTTTTAGGCAGCAGTAAAATTCAGGATATTCTGCCTTTTTCAGGGGAAGTCAATGACCTCTTGACTGGTTTGATTTTTGTCAGTCTAGTGATTGCAGCCCTGCTCTTTTTCTTGGATACTAAGCTAGGGCAGGCTTATATCGCGACCGGAGATAATCCGGATATGGCTCGCAGTTTTGGAATCAATACTGGCCGTATGGAGTTGATGGGACTGATTCTATCAAACGGCTTGATTGCTCTGGCTGGGGCGCTGATTGCCCAGCAGGAAGGCTATGCAGATGTTTCCCGCGGGATTGGAGTAATCGTAGTTGGTCTGGCCAGTCTTATCATTGGCGAGGTACTCTTCCGGAGTCTGACCTTGGCAGAGCGGCTGATTACCATTGTAGTTGGTGCGATTGCCTATCAGTTCTTGATCTGGGGTGTCATTGCTCTCGGCTTCAATACCAACTATCTCCGTCTTTACAGCGCGGTGATTCTGGCCGTCTGTCTCATGATTCCAACCCTGAAAAATAAATTCTTTAAAGGAGCCAAGTTAAGCAAATGACAGCGATTGTAGAATTAAGAAATGCAACCAAGCTTGTAAAGAGCGACTTTGATGAAGAAAAAATCATCCTAAATGATGTTTCTTTAGACATTCACGAGCATGATTTTATTACAATTTTAGGTGGAAACGGTGCAGGAAAGTCAACCCTGTTCAATGTCATTGCCGGAACTCTCCCTCTGACCAGCGGCAGCATTCATATCTTGGGGGAAAATGTCACTCATTTTTCACCAGAAAAGCGGGCCAAGTACCTGTCCCGTGTCTTTCAGGATCCTAAGATGGGAACGGCTCCGCGGATGACAGTGGCGGAAAATCTTCTCATTGCCAAATTCCGAGGCGAAAAGCGTGGCTTGGTACCCCGTGGGCTCAACAGTTACAGGGAAGAGTTTCAGGCGACGATTGAGAAAATTGGCAATGGCCTGGACAAGCATCTGGATACACCGATTGAATTTCTTTCTGGCGGGCAAAGACAGGCTTTGAGTCTGCTCATGGCAACGCTCAAGCGCCCAGAACTTTTACTTCTGGATGAGCATACTGCAGCACTGGATCCCAAGACCAGTGTAGCCTTGATGGAGCTGACCAATGAATTTGTCAATCGTGACCGCCTCACAGCTCTTATGATTACTCATCACATGGAGGATGCCCTCAAATACGGTAACCGACTAATCGTCATGAAAGACGGGCAGATTATTCAGGACTTAAACAAAGACGAGAAAGCCAAGATGACCATCGCAGATTACTACGGCTTGTTTGAATAGGTTTGCTCAGAGTTTTGTAAAAACAAGAGAAAGAATATGTACTAAATAATGTACTGTTCCCAAAAAGTTAGACAATTAATGTTCAAAAGACTCTCACAGATTAATAAAAACCGCTAGATTGCGGTTTTTTTGTTATCAAAATAGTCTAAATCACTCATCTAATCGAATAAACATCATTGCGTTAAGTAAGGAGATGAGTGCGACCGTATTAATATTATTGGAATAGATCAGTCTCTTGTTCTCAATTGGTGGAATAATAAAATTAGAAATGATGATATCGTAAGGTGATTCTTTTAAAGAATCAATTGATAGTTCTAATTTATTCCAAACTTCAAGTTCAAAATTGTTGCTGCAATAATAAGAAAGTGTCTCTGCTACTGATTTTGCATGATACTGATCAAAATTACTCATGACTAAAACCTTTAATTTAGGCTGATTTTGTAAAAGATTCAGCACTAAATGTTTGCTATGAGTGATAAAAGTATAAGATAAATGATTGACTTTCATTGAATTATTATCGATACCAAGAGTCTCTAGATAATGTTCAATCCCTTTTTTAATATCTGAAACAAATTGAGGGAAAATATTTTGAAAGTTTTTGATTGTATTCCCTTTTTGATCAAATAGGATAAACTCTGTAGATAGTTCCTGACGGTGCAGATGTGTTGTATTATGCAAATGCCAAATAAGATTGTCCGTATTGTCAATTTTAAGATTATATTTGCTTTCTATCTGATCAATTAAATCACTTAATAATTGATACGAATTTTTTACATAGCTGTCTGTTTTCGCGCAGCTCATAAATAGATTTTCATCAATGAAAAACATTTTTTGAAAATAGGAGACAAATAGTTGACCTATCACTTCTTTATTCAAAGAGATATGGTATTCAGAATCAAAGCTTGCTACAATGTCTTCGATTCCTTCTGCCTGCATGAAAGATTCTAACAATTGATTGTTAAAAGAATCTTTCTCAACTTCTAAGAAATGACCAAACTTTATTCGATATAAATTTGTAACCAGGAGCAATTTTAACATTCTTTGAGTTGCGAAATTGACAGGAAATGCAGTTTCTTTATAGACCAGTGCTAACAGCCTACACAAAGGTTCTACTGAAAAATCTGTAAAGGGCCATTCAAGAAAATAATATTTTTCCGAAAAATATTGTGCAAAAAAATAACGGATATCAATCTCATCTCCAATAATCCGAGCAGGATTGAGACTAATTTTAAAATTATATTGTTTTTTTATGATTTTGTTAATGTGACTGATTATACGATAGAGTGAGGAAGAGCTTATATAAAACTCTTTGCAAATACTCTCAGTTTCGTATCCTTCGTTAAAGAAGATGAATTCTAAAATTGAAAAATGGGTTGAATGCTTTAAAAAATGGTGATAGACCATCTCAATATCACTATCATCGGTATTAATGATACGTATGCCATTAGTAGACGAGTGAAAAATCAATTCAGGAAACGCAGACTTGACATGAGATAAATCATCTTTTACTGAACGTTCTGTACAATTCAATAGTTCAGCCAACTCAGAAATATGAAACCAGCGTTTGTTTTTAAATAGTAGTTCTAGTAGTTCTAATTGCCTGTGGCTCTTTTTAGATAGTAATTCTCGCATTAAAATATTATCTTTCTTTATATAGTGTTTTATTATCAGGCAATTATACCATATTTTATGCATTTAACCTCGTTTAACAACTCAAAAATATATCTAAAAATGCTGATAAAAGCCTATAGAACAAGGAATTCTTATATTTACGTATCTATAGTACAGATAAACGGAAAGAAAACCAAGTTGAATTATTATGTTTCCAAGTTGGAAAATTATATAATTATATTAATCAAAAAATAATAGTAAAAAATATTATTAAACAATTTTGATTTAGAAAAAATTAGAAAGGAGAATCAATATGCTTTGGTCTATTATTGTTGGAGGAGTTATTGGTCTTATTGCTGGATCAATCACTAAAAAAGGCGGCTCAATGGGTGTTATTGCAAACGTTGTTGCAGGTTTAGTTGGTTCTGCTGTCGGTCAGTCACTTTTAGGAACTTGGGGTCCTAGTTTGGCTGGTATGGCCTTGCTTCCTTCTATCATTGGTGCAGTTATTGTAGTAGCTGTTGTATCATTTTTTGTAGGTAAAAAGGCATAAATTGTCTTTTTACTTTCAAAATACAATTTAAAATTTAATGATGTGAGGATTCAATATGTCAAAATCAAGAAAAATACTTTCCCTTATTTTCTGTATTTTAATCTTGACAATTTTGATTCCTGTTTTGCTAGACTTTCATAAAGTCAGCGGTCTGGGGCTCCAGTTATTTAGCTGGAAGTTATTCACTTGGAAGCAGATTCCTTTTGTGGGCTACTATCTTTCTAGGTATGTTTTCTGGGGCACTGTGGTTTTAGCAAGCTTAATCTTACTACTGATGTTAGTGATAGCTTTTTATCCTAAGAGACGTTTGGAAATTCAGCTAGCTGATGCGGATGGGAAACTGATGCTGAAAAATTCAGCCATTGAAGGGTTTGTTCGTAGTCTGTTAACAGAACACGGTTTAATTAAAGATCCTACAGTTTCAGTAAATAGCCGTAAAAACAAATGCATGGTTTCCGTTAAAGGGGCAATCGTTCCTTCGGAAAACATCATCAAGAGAAGTCAGTTGATTCAAGAAGAAATTGCGTCTGGATTGACAGAATTCTTCGGAATCAATCATAATGTCAAGCTTAAAATTTCTGTCTCAGACTTCAAGCCAAAAGAAGCGGCTAAAAAAACTACTAGTCGTGTAAAGTAAGGAAGTAAAAAATGGAATGGTTTAAAAAATATCAATATCCAATCTTGTCTGGATTAGCAGGCATTATTCTAGCGTGTTTTATCCTATCCTTTGGCTTCTTTAAGACTCTATTTGTCTTGATTTGCGCTACTCTAGGGGCAGGAATTGGATATTATATTCAAAACAAAAATATATTTAAATAAGAATAAAGGAGTTTAACATGTCAAATAAAGATGTTAAAGATGTTGCAAAAAAAGAGGTTGCTCAAGCAGCTCACGAAGTAAAAGGTGAATTGACTTACGATGATAAGGTCATTCAAAAAATTATCGGTCTCTCTTTAGAAAAAGTTTCAGGTTTACTGGCTGTTGACGGTGGCTTTTTCTCTAATATAAAAGATAAATTGGTCAACTCTGACAACGTGACTCATGGTGTCAATGTTGAAGTTGGTAAAGAACAAGTAGCTGTTGACTTGAATGTGGTTGCAGAATATCAAAAGAATGTTCCTGCTTTATACAAAGAAATCAAGAAAGTTGTTGTAGAAGAAGTTTCTAAGATGACTAATTTGGAAGTTGTTGAAGTAAATGTCAATGTTGTTGATATTAAAACAAAAGAACAACACGAAGCGGATTCAGTAAGCCTTCAAGACCGAGTGACAGATGTTGCTGAATCAACAGGTGAATTTGCTTCAGAGCAATTCGAAAAAGCAAAATCTGGCATTAGCGGTGGTTTCTCAGCTGTTCAAGAAAAAGTTGGCGATGGTGTAGAGGCTGTTAAAGACGCTGCATCAAATGAAAACGCTCGCGTTCGTTAATTCTCTCACTGAGATTAGGAATTCTTATATTCTTTCATTTCTTTAAAAATTGAAACTAACAACGGAGGTATCAATTATGTCTACAGAAGAAAAATTCAACCAAGCTAAAGGTTCTGTTAAAGAAGGCTTTGGCAAATTAACTGGTGATAAAAAAACAGAAAAAGAAGGAGCTGCTGAAAAAGTAGTTTCTAAAGTTAAAGAAGTTGCAGAAGATGCCAAAGATGCTGTTGAAGGCGCGATCGAAGGTGTTAAAAATATGGTTAAGAAAGACGATAAAGACGTTAAATAATACCAATAGTCGATTTTCCTTATAAAAAGTCTTTGTTAACTATAGTAACTAAAAAGAGAGAACAATTAATTCTGTTCTCTCTTTTTTGTGTATTTGTCTAGGAAAATTGTTTCTATTCCTTGTTTTTAGTTGGAGTTTCTTTCTTCTCCTTCTCCTTATCAATTTTTTGAAGTTCATGGTCATTTTTATATTGAATAATATACTCAACGATGTCTTTTTCGGTTAAGCGGTCATTGGATAATTGTGAAATTTGAATTGAAATATTTTTCAAGCCATAATCGTTTTGTTTACTAAGAATTTCTTTCAATTTCTCATCTGAAAGATAGTTTCCTGAAATAGTTAACTTTAGAGTATTATCTTCTTTATCATAGTTCTTTTTTAGGATTGTGTTGTCTTTAAACTGATCAGATAAGTATTTATTTATAGATTCATTGATTAAGGTCTCTCTCACTAAGGTAGTCGCTGAAACCAAACTTGGAATAATAAGAATAAGCGAAACTAGAATTAATATTTTTCGCATTTTATAGGCTTCTTGATTGTGTTTAATGTAATGATTTTTCACCATAGTTAAGCTCGTCCCTATGTATGTAGCAAGCATAATGAAACTACAGTTAATGAAAAATAAGTAGGATGCTCCTAACATAAACTCAAAGTTTCCCGTTGCTATAGCATAACCGACAGTACATACTGGGGGCATAAGAGCTGTTGCGATAGCAACTCCAGGTACAATGTTATTTGCTTCTTTTTTTCGTGCTCCAATAACTCCAGCTACCCCACCCACAAAAGCTATAACTACATCCCAAATTGTTGGTGAAGTTCTGGCAATAATTTCTGAACTTGCATAAGAAATTGGAGAAATAAAAAAATAAATCGTAGATGCTAAGAGGCTTAACAAAACTTGAATAGAAAGAATTTTAAATGACTTTCTGAGCAGTTTCATATCTAGTATTGCTAATGAAAAACCAATTCCAATAATAGGTGTCATTAATGGAGAAATCAACATTGCCCCAATGATAACTGGAGTGGAATCCATGTTTAAGCCAATAGATGCAATCAACATTGCACATAACAAAGTAGCTAAATCGCTTCTTGATAAATCTAAATCATCATAGAGCTTATCTCTAAATTCAGCTAAAGAATAAAGTTTATCCTCTTTTAAAATTTTTCTCATAATAGTATTCCCTTTATTAAAGTTGTCTAAATTATAAATTCATGCGAAGCAATGAATGAAATAAGTAATATTCCAAATAAAATACTGGAAGAGGTATATAATCGCTATTTATTTTAACATAAAAAAATTGCAATTAGAATCTAATTTCTGAGAAGAGGATTCTTAACATTCTTACTGGATTGAAAAAGCAACATATACTGAATTATTAACCGCATAACAAAACAGCATCTAGTTTGTCAAGGCCTTTTTTCTTTGTGTAACTACTTTTTCAAAATTCTTAAAATATTTTTGTATTTTTATTGTGTAAACGCTTGCAAAAATCTGAATAGAGTACTATAATAGAATTAAGGAAATAGAAAGAAAGGAAACCAAATTCATTCGCTTTTAAGTTTACTTTGTTGGTATAGTTGTTTGTAATACATAAGTAGTTGCTTTACTTGACATATTGGTTGAATTGTCAGACAGGCCTGCTTAGCTTGCCTGATTGTAACGATAGTATAGAAAGTAGAAGCTTTTAGATGGTTTTCAAACTTCGAGAATTCAATCAATAGCGCTTTATTATATTATAGAGATTTCCAATGCTAAGATAAAAAGAAAATCATTAGCGGTTGAAGGAATTAAAAGTTTATAAAAAATAATAAAAACAATAAATCAAAAAATTGTTATTCAGTTACACCTTGGATGAACTGATTGCTCTCATACCAGCGAAGTAAACCAGACCTCTAGCCGAGTAAAGCTAGAGGTCGTTTTTTTGCTACGATTGGCATGCCGTGTATCTGGGGTGAAAACCCTCTGGGAACTGTTTTCTTGTACTTTGCAAGTATAAGATACCGTTGACGGGAAAGGGTTTTCATTGTATATTTATATTAGGGATGATGATTGGAAAACAATTAGCAGTTAGGAGGGTATGATTATACCGATTATAAGAAAAGTTCAAGTGTATCTTTTGCTTCTGTTTTTCTCTTTGAGCGGTGTCTTGCCAAGTCAGATTGTCTTTGCGGAGCAGTCGCAGAATGGTGTCTAAAGATTTGATTGACAAATACCGCTGGATTTCGCTGATTCAGTACAATGGCATGCGGGTCAGCAAGCGGATGCTCCGATACTATGGTGCTGACTGGTGATAAGCAATTTGCAAGACCAAGTGAGCCAATAAAAGGTGAGAAACCCGAATATCATACAGCTTGATATTCGGGTTTTTGGAAAGGTAAAGAGAAAATGAAGCTGAAAAAAGAAAAATGTCGGCACCAGCTGTTTGACTATGAGGCCGACTATGTCATCTGCCCGGCTTGCGGTGAGCCTATTGCGGAGAATATAACGAATAATCCCAATTTCAAGCTGCAGATGATTCGGCGGAGTCGGAAGTATAAAAGATTTTTAAGGTGGAAAAAAGGTTATTTCTTTTTCTTGTTTTTAATATTATTTTTAATGTTATTCATTATCTTCAATTATCAATTCTTGGATAGTTTAGTGATTAAAAGCTACGGGATTACAGGTATTGATTCTTTTGAGCCTATTCTCAAATGGAGCTTCTATCCCTTCAAAGATGTTGTAGAGACAGCGGCCGTCCTCACTTTTATTCTTGCAGGACCTCAGCTTGATAGACGAGAATGGCTGAGACGCTGGCATCTTCAAAAGCATGCACATTACTATTTGGCATCATATCTGTATCCAGTAATCAGAGTAGCAAATTATATTCTGTTAATTTATCTAGGCAGTGAATTTTGGAGTAAGCTTATTTATTTAGAAGAGATGGACTTGTTGAATTATCACTTAGGTGGTCAGGAACTGATTTACGCTAGCGCGGTCTATGCTAAGGAAAATCTTCGCGGCCTCTACATTGTGCTGGGCCTTAATTTTCTTGCAGACTGCTGGCTCTTTTTCTACCAGCGCTTGGCTATATGGGTGAATCGTTTTTAGGATTTATGAAAGAGTATGAATATGAAAAAAGAAAAATGCCGCCACCAACTGTTTGACTATGAATCCGACTATGTCATTTGTACGGCCTGCCTCTTTCTGCCTCTGATCTTTCCTTGCCATATCGGTCTTTGGGTAGCAGTGATTGGAATTTTGACGACCTAAATCCTGCCCGGCTTTCTCAGTAATCCCAATCACAGTTTTGTCTCGGTTGATCTCAGCCCTATCGATTTTCCTCATTTGATTGAGCGGCTGTTTCTTTTGGACATTATCACTTTTGGGTAGAAGTTGATTGGGCTTTCCGAGCATTTCGGTAATGAAAATTTCTCCCCCCTGTCTGTCCTACACTACTTGTAATAAGCTAGAACGTAGATTTTCAATGAGGTTTCTGCTTATAGAGGTAGCGCTTCCGATTCTAAGCTTGATAGCTAGCCTGCTGTTCTTTTCTGCTCATGCTCTGGCAACGGTCGGGCTGGCTTTCTTGGTTACAGCTGCGATAATGGTTTATTTTGTCCGTTTTAATCTGACTGGCAAAGCCTAACCCTAAAAAGGGACAGTTTGCGGCTGTTTCTTTTTTGCTGTCGGTGTGTTTTTCGTGGTTAGAAAAATAGCTTCATTCTAAGTGACAATGGAAAAACAATTTTTCTTTGTTTTGAAAAAACATGAAAAAATGCTATAATAGGTTAGATATGCAAACCATAGGTTTGCAAGACTGTAATTCGACTTGGCTAGCCAAGGACCGTTAGTAATAAAATAAAGAATCTTTGATAAAAGTGAGGTTCTGAAAATTGAATAGGAGAAAAAATGAGCAAGAGCAATATTAAACTGATTGCTTTGGGCGGCGTACGTGAAAATGGTAAAAATCTTTACGTTGCCGAAGTGGATGATTCCATTTTTGTATTGGATGTTGGGCTGAAGTACCCAGAAAATGAGCAGTTGGGCGTGGATTATGTCGTTCCCAACATGGACTATTTGTTTGAAAACAAGAAGCGGATTGCGGGTGTCTTTCTGACGCACGGGCACGCAGATGCGATCGGTGCTCTGCCTAATCTTTTGGCAGATGCTAAGGTGCCAGTTTTTGGATCAGAGTTGACGATTGAGCTTGCTAAGCTTTTTGTTAAAAACAACGATGCGGTTAAGAAGTTCAATGATTTCCATGTGATTGATGAAAATACCGAGATTGAATTTGGCAAAACAGTGGTTTCCTTCTTCCGGACGACTCACTCGATTCCTGAGAGTTTGGGAGTTGTCATCAAGACCAGAAAAGGCAGTATCGTTTATACAGGTGATTTCAAGTTTGACCAGTCTGCCAGCCCGTCCTATGCGACAGACTTTGGCCGTCTGGCTGAGATTGGCCGCGAGGGTGTTCTGGCCTTGCTCAGTGATTCAGCCAATGCCGACAGCACTGTTCAGGTGGCTAGTGAGAGCGAGGTCGGCAAGGAAATCGAAGATACGATTGCTGACTGGGATGGTCGTGTGATTGTTGCGGCGGTTGCCAGCAACTTATCTCGTATTCAGCAGGTCTTTGATGCAGCTGCAGAGACTGGCCGCCGAGTGGTTTTGACAGGCTTTGATGTTGAAAACATCGTTCGTACGGCTATCCGTCTCAAGAAGCTGTCCTTGGTGGATGAACGCCTCTTAATCAAGCCCAAGGAAATGTCTAAGTTTGAAGATCATGAGCTGATCATCTTGGAGACTGGCCGGATGGGTGAGCCTATCAATGGCCTGCGCAAGATGTCGATCGGACGTCACCGCTATGTGGAAATCAAGGAAGGCGATTTGATTTACATCGTAACGACGCCGTCTATTGCCAAGGAAGCGGTCGTAGCTCGTGTGGAAAATATGATTTATCAAGCGGGGGGCATTGTCAAGCTGATTACCCAAAACCTGCGGGTTTCAGGTCATGGAAATGCGCGTGATTTGCAGCTCATGATTAACCTGCTGCAGCCTAAGTACCTCTTCCCTATTCAGGGTGAGTACCGCGGACTGGATGCTCATGCCAAGGCTGCCATGGAAGTTGGCATGCTGCCGGAAAATATCTTCATTCCTAAGCGGGGCAGCATTATGGAATACGACCATGGTGATTTTGTGCCAGCTGGTGCTGTGTCAGCAGGAGATGTCATGATTGATGGGAATGCGATTGGTGACGTGGGTAATATCGTCCTGCGCGACCGCAAGGTCTTGTCTGAAGATGGTATTTTCATTGTGGCACTCACAGTTAACCGGAAGGAAAAGGAAATCATTTCCAAGGCTAAAGTACACACCCGTGGATTTGTCTATGTCAAGAAGAGCAGAGATATTTTGCGTGAAAGCTCTGACATTATCAATAAAACTGTGGAAGACTATCTGGCGCAGGATAGCTTTGACTGGGGTGAGCTGAAGGGTGCTGTCCGTGACAGTCTGGCCAAATATCTCTTTGACCAAACCAAGCGTCGCCCAGCTATTTTGCCGGTCGTTATGGAAGTGCGGTAAAAATCTGAACACAAATACAAGAAAAGTCGGGCTTCGGCTTTTTCTTGTCAGGAAGATACGAAGGAGAAATGCGAATGGCAGTGATGAAAATAGAGTATTATTCTGAGGCTTTGGAGATGGAATGGGGTGTCAATATCCTCTATCCGGACGCAGCTCGTGTGGACAAGCCGGATGATAAGGACATTCCTGTTTTGTACTTACTTCATGGTATGAACGGGAATCACAATAGCTGGCTCAAGCGCTCGAATATTGAGCGTCTGGTTCGCTCGACTAATCTGATTGTTGTCATGCCTAACACCAGCAATGGCTGGTACACCGATACTCAGTACGGCTTTAACTATTACGAAGCCATCGCTGAGGAGCTGCCTCGGGTGCTCAAGCGCTTTTTCCCAAATATGTCGGATAAGCGGGAGAAGAATTTTATCGCAGGCCTTTCCATGGGCGGATATGGAGCCTTTAAGCTGGCTCTCAAGTCTAACCGCTTTTCATACGCGGCTAGTCTTTCTGGCGCTTTGAGTTTTCTTGATGCTCGTCCAGATAATGCTGAAATGGCAACGCCAGCCTATTGGCGAGGAGTTTTTGGAGACTATAAAGACTGGACCAGCAGCCCTCATTCGCTGGAAAGTATAGCCAAACAATCTGATAAAAAAACCAAGCTTTGGGCTTGGTGTGGCGAAGAAGATTTTCTCTACAAGGCCAATCAGGAGGCAGTGAAAAACCTGCAAGACTTAGGCTTGGAGATTACTTATAGCCACAGTCCAGGTAAGCATGAGTGGTATTACTGGGAAAAGCAGTTGGAGAATGTGCTGGCCTGGCTTCCTATCGACTTCCAGCTGGAAGAGCGCCTGTCGTAAAAATAGACTGTAAAGTCGTATTCTGCCCTCAGAGTATGATATAATGATTACGTTTGAAAATCGGAGTGGGATTGATTCCCCAAAATACAAATAGGAGAATGGAACTTTGACAAAAGCGATTCGAGTGCGTTATGCACCAAGTCCGACTGGACTTTTACACATCGGAAATGCGCGGACTGCGCTCTTTAACTACCTCTATGCTCGTCACTATGGTGGAACCTTCATTATCCGTATCGAGGATACAGACCGCAAGCGCCATGTAGAAGACGGAGAACGCTCACAGCTTGAAAACTTACGCTGGCTGGGTATTGACTGGGATGAAAGTCCTGAGACTCACAAAAACTACCGCCAGTCTGAGCGCTTGGATATTTACCAAAAATATGTCAATGAACTCTTGGACAAGGGCTTGGCTTACAAGTCCTATGTAACTGAGGAAGAATTAGCGGCTGAACGCGAACGTCAGGAAGCAGCTGGTGAAACACCGCGTTATATCAATGAGTTTCTAGGTATGTCAGAGGAAGAAAAGGCAGCCTACATCGCTGAGCGTGAAGCAGCGGGGATTATTCCGACGGTTCGTCTGGCTGTCAATGAAGTTGGTGTCTACAAATGGACTGACATGGTCAAGGGCGAAATTGAGTTCGAGGGTGGCAATATCGGTGGTGACTGGGTGATCCAGAAGAAAGACGGCTACCCAACTTATAACTTTGCTGTGGTTATTGATGACCATCTGATGGAAATTTCGCACGTTATTCGGGGGGATGACCACATTGCCAATACACCTAAGCAACTCATGGTTTATGAAGCTCTAGGCTGGGAAGCACCAGAATTTGGCCACATGACCCTGATTATCAACTCTGAAACAGGTAAGAAGCTGTCTAAGCGCGACACCAATACCTTGCAGTTTATTGAGGATTATCGCAAGAAAGGCTACCTGCCAGAAGCAGTCTTTAACTTTATTGCACTGCTGGGCTGGAATCCTGGTGGCGAGCATGAGATTTTCTCTCGCCAAGAGTTGATTGAGCTCTTTGATGAAAAACGTCTCAGCAAGTCCCCAGCAGCTTTTGACCAGAAGAAGCTGGACTGGATGAACAATGAATACATCAAGAATGCAGATTTTGACACAATCTTCGCTCTGGCTAAGCCGTACTTGGAAGAAGCGGGCCGTTTGACAGACAAGGCAGAAAAGCTTGTAGAGCTCTACAAACCACAAATGAAGTCTGTGGACGAAATTGTGCCGCTGACTGACCTCTTCTTTGCGGACTTCCCAGAGTTGACAGATGCGGAGCGTGAGGTCATGGCTGGTGAAACGGTACCGACCGTGTTGACAGCCTTCAAAGAAAAGCTAGAAGCTATGTCTGATGCAGATTTTGTGACGGAGAATATCTTCCCGCAAATCAAGGCTGTCCAAAAAGAGACAGGGATAAAAGGCAAAAACCTCTTTATGCCGATTCGGATTGCTGTTTCAGGTGAAATGCATGGACCAGAGCTGCCAGATACGATTTACCTGCTAGGTCGTGAAAAATCTATCCAGCATATCGATAATATGCTAAGTCAAATTCAATAAGATAAACCAGCTTTCGAGCTGGTTTTTACTTTGCAAATTTTTGTTTTTATGTCACAATTGTAATAAGAAAATACCTTAAGGAGAGAAAAATGAAAAAATGGATCATTATCTTGGTTGGAGGACTAGTAGCCTTGCTCGTGCTAGTAACCTGTAACCAAAAGAAAGAGCAGACGAATCCTGCTTCCAACAATTCTAAAGCAAGTTCGACTAGTTCTGCATCTTCTAAAAAGTCTGAGAGAGGGGCCAGTTCGAGCGAACTTTCTGGCGACTCAGATAATCAAGAAACTTCTGATGCTGGCTCTCAGCAGCATTCGGAAACAGAAAGTGAAAAGTCTACCAAGGGAGCTAGCAAAGGGGAGAAAGAGACGGCATCAACTTCTAGTTTGGATATGAAGGCTATTGCTTCTGGAGATTTTTCCAGTATGATTGGTACTTGGCAGGATGCTAAAGGGAACAGTTATACATTCGATGCGTCTGGTATCGAGTCAGATGTTGCCAAGCTTGAGACAGGAGATTACTCTGGGCCAGATGAAAATGGGATTTACCGAGCAGGGATTCGTTGGAAAAACCAAACCGGTGCTGCCTTTCTCATCATTCCAGCAGGAAAGAGTCTGCCAGCTGGGGAGACTGTCAATGGGACAGATCCGACTGATACCAGTCAAGATCGCTTTATCATCACCCAGAGCGTTTCCGAACATCCTGATGTTTTTTACCGCGTAAAATAAGGAGTCTTGATGGACTCTTTTTTTCTTATTTTGAGTTCAGTATATAATATATTGATTTTGAATAAAAATTGATAAAACGCTTTTATTTTAATAAATATTAAATTTCCTCTTGACATTCGCATTTTCATACAGTAGAATGTTTAAAAATAAAATGTAGAAGGATAGAGGTAATCATATGGTTAAAGAGAAAGTCATTTTAGCATATTCCGGTGGCTTGGACACTTCGGTGGCCATTACTTGGCTGAACAAGGATTATGATGTGATCGCAGTCTGTATGGACGTAGGTGAAGGAAATGATTTGGATTTCATTCATGACAAGGCGCTGAAAGTTGGCGCTATCGAATCACATGTTATTGATGTTAAAGACGAGTTTGCAGAAGACTATGTCTTGGTTGCTCTGCAAGGACACACCTTCTACGAACGGAAATATCCTCTAGTGTCCGCTCTGAGCCGACCTTTGATTTCCAAGAAATTGGTTGAAATTGCTCACAAGACGGGGGCGACGACCATTGCCCATGGCTGTACCGGAAAGGGAAATGACCAGGTTCGTTTTGAAGTCGCTATCGCATCCTTGGATCCCAGTCTCAAGGTCATTGCTCCGGTTCGGGAGTGGAAATGGTCTCGGGAAGAAGAAATTAATTATGCCAAAGCTAATGGCGTGCCAATTCCTGCAGATCTGGATAGTCCTTACTCAGTCGACCAAAACCTTTGGGGACGGGCCAATGAGTGTGGTGTCTTGGAAAACCCATGGAATGAAGCACCGGAAGACGCCTATGATTTGACGGTTGCGCCAGAAGAAGCGCCAGACAGTCCAGTCTATGTAAATATTGATTTTGAGGCTGGTGTGCCAGTTGCTTTAGATGGCGAAAAGATGAAGCTGGCGGACTTGATTCTTGAGCTAAATGACTTAGCTGGACAACACGGTGTTGGGCGGATTGACCATGTGGAAAATCGTCTGGTAGGGATTAAGTCTCGGGAAATCTATGAATGCCCTGGTGCGGTGACTCTCTTGGCTGCCCACAAGGAAATCGAGGATCTGACTCTAGTCAGAGAATTGGCTCATTTCAAGCCGATTATCGAAAATGAGCTGTCTAATCTCATCTATAATGGCCTCTGGTTTAACCCAGCGACAGAAGCTTTGATTGCCTACCTTAAGTCCACCCAGCAGGTGGTCAATGGCACAGCTAAGGTGAAGCTTTATAAGGGGTCTGCGATAGTCGTAGCGCGTAAGTCTAACAATTCTCTCTACGACGAAAGTCTGGCTACCTATACCAGTGCAGATACTTTTGATCAGGATGCCGCAATTGGCTTTATCAAGCTATGGGGTCTTCCGTCTAAGGTTCATGCAGAGGTTCAGGCTCACAAGGACAAATAGAAAGGGGCTTTCCTATGGCGAATCATAAACTGTGGGGCGGACGTTTTGAAGCCTCTCTGGAAGGCTGGGTAGAGGAATTTGGCGCTAGCATTGGCTTTGACTATCGTCTGGCTCCTTATGATCTGCAGGGCAGCCTAGCCCATGTCAAAATGCTGGGTCAGACAGGAATCATTGCTCCTGAGGAAGCGGCTGCTATTCAGACAGGCTTGGAAAAGTTGTTGGCACGTTTTGAGGCTGGAGAAATTGAGTTTGATGTGCGTAATGAAGATATTCATATGAATATGGAGGCTCTTCTGACCGAGGAGATTGGGCCAGTAGCTGGTAAGCTTCATACGGCTCGCTCCCGTAATGACCAGGTGGCGACAGATATGCACCTCTATCTCAAGGATCAGCTCGGCCAGATTGCGGATAAACTCTTGAATCTGCGTCAGGTGCTATTGGACTTGGCAGAAGAGCATGTAGAGACCATCATGCCAGGCTATACCCATCTGCAACATGCCCAGCCGATTAGCTTTGCTCATCATCTGCTGGCCTATTATCAGATGTTCAGCCGGGATAGTCAGCGCTTTGCCTTTAATCTGGAGCATACGGATTTGTCTCCTTTAGGAGCAGCAGCTCTGGCGGGGACAACGTTTCCGATTGATCGAGAGCTGACGGCTGATTTGTTGGGCTTCAAAGGGCTTTACCACAATTCCTTGGATGCGGTAAGTGATCGAGACTTTATCTTAGAGTTTCTATCTAACAGCAGCATTCTCATCATGCATCTGTCTCGTCTCTGCGAGGAGCTGATTAACTGGTGCAGTTATGAATATGGCTTTGTCAGTCTGTCAGACACCTTTAGTACAGGATCATCCATTATGCCGCAAAAGAAAAATCCGGACATGGCGGAGCTGATTCGGGGTAAGAGCGGCCGGGTCTATGGCCATCTCTTCAGTCTTCTGACGGTTATGAAATCCCTGCCCTTGGCCTATAATAAGGACCTGCAGGAAGACAAGGAAGGCATGTTCGATACAGTAGATACTATCCAAAAATCGCTGGATATTATGGCGGGTATGCTGTCTAGTATGACAGTCAATAAGGAAAAAATGCTGGTTTCAACCCAGCAAGACTTCTCCAATGCGACAGAATTGGCTGACTATCTGGCCAAGAAAGGACTGCCTTTCCGGGAAGCCCATGAGATTGTCGGAAAGTTGGTGCTGGAATGCAGCAAGGCAGGCTATTATCTACAGGATATTCCGCTGAGCCGCTATCAGGAAGTGTCGTCGCTGATTGAGGAGGATATTTATCAAGCACTTGAGTCGCAGACCGCTGTACAAAAACGGGATTCCCTTGGCGGGACGGGATTTGCACAGATCCGTCAGGAGTTGGAAAGAGCGAAAAAACAGCTGGAAAAGGAATAAGATATAGGGAACATCGCAAGGAAATTGCGGTGTTTTTTTGGTGAATCAACCTTTTAAATATTTGCAAAAACGGCGTCATAGCGGCTCTTATTGGCATTTTCGAAAAATATGGTATAATAGATATAATTTTGGTGGATGGAGTTGAGTTTTGAGAAAAAACTATCGCGTCAAGAGCGAAAAAGATTTTAATGCGATTTTTAAAAGAGGACAGAGTTTTGCTAATCGAAAATTTGTCGTTTACATGTTAGAAAAAGAGCAAAAGCATTTTCGAGTTGGAATTTCCGTCAGTAAAAAGCTGGGGAATGCAGTAGTTCGTAATCGTATTAAAAGAAAAATCCGCCATGTCTTGATGCAGCATCAGAAACAGTTAGTCCAGGCGGACTTCGTAGTTATCGCTCGCAAAGGAGTGGAAGAGTTGGACTACCACCAAGTTGAACAAAATTTATTGCATGTATTAAAGATTGCTAAACTTTATCAGGAAGGATTCATTTGTGAAACAGAAAAGTAAATTAGGGATTTTGCTGGTTGCCTCGTTGCTCTTTCTTACAGCCTGCGGAACTAGTCAAGTAACGGCCGATTCACATGGTTTCTGGGAGAAGCTGGTCTATTTCTTTGCGGACACCATTCGTTTTCTATCCTTTGGCGGAAGCAAGGGAATTGGAATTATTCTCTTTACCTTGATTATCCGGACAGTTCTCCTGCCGGTCTTCCAATTCCAGACGACTTCTTCGCGCAAGTTGCAGGAAGTACAGCCGCATATCAAGCGCCTGCAGGAAAAGTATCCTGGTAAGGATATGGAGAGCAGAACAGCCTTGGCTGAGGAAACTCAAAAGCTCTACAAAGAAAAGGGTGTCAATCCTTATGCCTCATTCATTCCGCTCTTTATCCAGATGCCAGTGCTCTTGGCTCTGTTTCAAGCCCTGACTCGGGTTGATTTTATGAAAACAGGTCACTTCCTCTGGCTCAATCTAGGAGCGACAGATCCGACCTTTATTCTTCCGTTATTGGCAGCTCTCTTCACTTTCTTCAGTACTTGGCTTTCAAACAAGGCCTTGCCTGAGAGAAATGGCGGGATGACAGTCATGATGTACCTAATGCCAGTTGTGATTTTCTTTTTTGCCCTCTATGCGGCGAGCGGGGTAGCCCTCTACTGGGCGGTCTCAAATGCTTATCAGGTGGTTCAGACCTTGCTGCTGAGCAATCCTTTTAAAATCATTGCCGAGCGGGAAGCCAAGGAACGGTCAGAGCGTCAATTGGAACAGAAAAAGAAACGTGCCCTGAAAAAAGCACAGAAAAAGTAAGTAAGAAGGAGGACTCTTGCAATGGTTATTTTTACAGGAGCAAGTGTTGAAGAAGCCATTCAAAATGGTTTGAAAACGTTGGATATTCCACGTATGAGAGCGCATATCACTGTTATTTCACGTGAGAAAAAAGGCTTTTTAGGTCTGTTTGGCAAGAAGCCAGCTCAGGTGGATGTCGAGCCGATTGCTGAGACGACAGTTGTCAAGGCCAATCAAAAGGCTGTAAAAGGTGTTCCCGAAGAGATTAACGCTCAGAATGAGCCTGTGCAGTCTGTCAGTGAAGCAACGGTTGATTTGGGCCGTGTGGTAGCTGCCATCAAGAAAGTCGAAGGAGAAGGCGAAGTTATCTCAGATGAGGTCAAGGCTGAAATTCTCAAAAATGACAAGCAAGCCAATACGATTTTAGAAGAGACAGGCACCATTGATCTTCTCAAGACCAACCAAGCTATCGATGAGTCAATTGCTCAAGCAGAAGCGGACGATAGCAAGGTTATCTCTTTTGAACAAGCAGCTAAAGACAAGGCTGAACCGACAGAAACAGAAGAAAGTTCTTTTGCTGACTTAGGCATCCAAGTCGAAGCTGACTACGATATTGAAGAAGTGGTTGACAACGTAACGAACTATGTTCAGAAAATCGTTGATGAGATGGATGTTGAAGCTGGTATTTCCAGCAGCCACAACCGCCGTACCATTAACATGCAGATTGATACCAATGAACCGGGGCGCGTGATTGGCTACCACGGAAAAGTCTTGAAAGCTCTGCAGCTATTAGCGCAAAACTATCTTTATAACCAATATTCTAAGAGCTTCTATATTTCCATTAATGTCAATGATTATGTTGAACATCGGGCAGAAGTACTGCAAAGCTATGCGCAGAAACTGGCTCAGCGGGCTTTGGAAGACCGACGCGGTCAGCACACAGACCCTATGTCTAACAGCGAGCGCAAAATTATCCACCGCATCATCTCTCGCATCGATGGCGTGACTAGCTATTCCGAAGGCGACGAGCCTAACCGCTATGTCGTTGTGGATATTGACAGCGAATAAAAAGAAAGCCAGCAGAGATGCTGGTTTTTGTAGTAATAAACTAGGAGAAAGAATTATGAAGAAGAGAGTTTTTCTAATTATTTTAGGGTTAGCATTACTTGCTGCCTGTGGCCAAAAGAAAATAGAGAATCAGGATAATACTCCTGATTCGAGTAAGAGTGCATTGGATAAAGAGCAAAAGAGTTCTTCAATTTCAGTAGAACAAGATGAAAAATTATATGCTTCGACTTTGGAGAAATTAACAAAAGATACTTCAGAAGGCCGTGCGCAGATATACACATTCTATGATATTGATAAAAATGGGACGAATGAATTAATCACAGGCCATCATTCTGACGGGGCTTATTATTTAGCGGCTATTTATTATTTGAATCAAGGGGCATCAACTTATTTAGCTCAATCAAAAGTAGCTTCAGTAGGTGGAAGTCGAGAAAGCGCCACAATATATACAGATGGAACAGTCTTTTATGCTCAATGGCACTCTCTGAGTCCTGATGCTAAGGGGTATCTTTATCGACTGAGATCTGATAATAGTGGTATAGATGTGCTAAAAGAAGCAGATTTTCAAATAGCAGGTGTAGATTCAAATTCTGAAAAAAGCGCAGCTTCAGTTTTTGGGTTAGCTTCTAAAAAAGAGCTTGATTTATCTTCGTTGACTTGGAAAGATATTGAATCTTATCAATCAAAAAGCTCCATAGGAGCAGAGGACAATCCAGAAATTTCAACTCAAATGGATTTATCGAGCATTCAAAACGGTGATTTCTCAAGTATTGAAGGTACGTGGAAAAATGGAAATGGAGAAGAGCTGACCTTTGATAAAAATGGTTTGGTGACTAATGGGCTAAAATTAGGAAATCAGTTTAAAATGGTCAACTCCTATTTAGAGGGTGGTGTATCCTATGGTGGTCCGGGTGCAGCAATATTATTTATTCCTGCTGGTGTAGATATGACTATGACTTTGGATAATCAAAAAATAATGGATGCTTCTAATCGTAAGAGGGACAGGATTCTTATCACGCAAAGTGTTAACGTTAATAAGTCAGAAGTATTCTATTATAAAGAGTAAAAAAGAAAGGATTTTTTATGTCACTTTTTCCAGCTATTGAAAGTTATCTGCCTCATCAAGGGGCTAAGTATATGTCTCCAGATAAAGCAGGGCAACTGCGTGAGTCTATGTTGGAGTTGAGAGCTAAGGGCCAGGCGGCACGCAAGGAATTTGCGGATTTGGTCAAGGATTTTCAGAGCCTCTATCCTAAGCTGACCTTGGAGCGAACCAGCCAGTGGATGAATCAAGCGCAGATACTGCGGCCCCATTTTTGGAATTATCTTAAAGGCTATGGAGAAATCACAGAACCGATGTTTGCTCTGCGATTGTATGGAACTGCAGAAGATTTTGGGGTATCGCTGGAGGTGAGCTTCATGGAGCGCAAGAAAGATGAGCACAGCCTCAGCAAGCAAAATCGGGTCTTGGAGTTGCCTATTCAGTCGCCAGCTTACTATTTTGCTCAGATAGATGGTGTGAGTCAGCGCTTTGAAGGAACAGAGGAAAATCGCCAGTTCCTTACTCGGCAGTTAGCGGCCGGTCAGGTTCGTAAGGTCTTAGTCAAATACGATATTCCCCTTTCTCAGGCTGCTTCAAGAGAGCAAGTGCTGTCCCAGCTGCAGGAGGCCATGACAGCCTTGATTCCCTTTTATGAAGCGACTCGGGTTATATGATTACGTTTACAAAGAGAAAGTTATTTAAGTAAGTATTGACAAAAGCCCCGGAATCATATAGAATAGTAAAGTATGTTTAGTAACTGATCACAACTAGCCGGCTAAACGAATACAAGAATCTAAGAGGAGGTATTCATCGTGAAACGTACTTATCAACCAAGTAAAATCCGTCGTGCGCGTAAACATGGTTTCCGCCACCGTATGTCAACTAAAAACGGTCGTCGTGTATTGGCAGCTCGCCGTCGTAAAGGACGCAAAGTTTTGGCTGCTTAATCCAAGCGATTTATCAAGAAACCAGCGGAGACTCGAGACCGCTGGTTTTTTTGTGTTAAATTTATGGGTGAAAGTCAATAGACTGGCAGGAAAGTTCCCCTTTTTGGCCAGTGTCTTTATTTAGGACTTCTACATACCAGTCTCCTTTGTAGCTAAATAGTTTGATAAATTGAACCTGAAGAGACTGCTGTTCATACTTAATTGGAAAAAATTCTCCCTGCCTGTGCAATAAAATATCAAGAATGATTCGCAACTGAGAGTTGTTGATTGTTTTCCTGACTTCTGGTTGAAGGATTTTCTCAATTTTTGTAATCTTGCTTAACTGCTGTTCTGAAATTGAGTTTTCAAATTTTTCTTTTAATTTTTGCAGATCAATATCAAAAGGGCACATATTGTAGTTTTCTAGAGTCAGCATGGAAAAATACAAGGCAGAAATTTCATCTATGGAGAAAATAATAGGAGATAACAAGTCGTTGCTAAGAATTTTATAACTGCCATTCCGGCCTAAGTCAGAATAAATTGGAATGCCTAACGTTTCAAGGCTGACAATATCACGAAGGGCAGTGCTTTTTGAAATATGATATCGATTCATAATATCTTTTAGATTGAATTGTCTTTTCTTATTGAGAAAAATAAGCATATCGATAATTCTTTGAGATTTATTCATGAGCAACTCCGTGTTTTTATTAAATGGTTTCAAAAAATGACACTTTTTTATATTATACTAGTTTTAGAGAAAATAATAAAGGAGTCAAATATGAATCAATATTTTAAGGTCTTACTGGCAGAACAGACAGAAATGGCCCTAGCTACTTCTGTAAAGGGTATCCCAAATGTAAGAATTGTAAATTTTTACTATGATGAGGAGACAAAGAAATTGTTCTTTATCTCATTTAAAAATAGTCATAAAATTCAAGAGTTGGCAACCAATAATCGTATTGCTCTTACAACAGTCCCGAAAGGTGATGGAAGGTATGTCCGCATTCAAGGGAGAGTCAAAGAAAGTCAGCTTTCTATTGAGGATATAAGAAGCGTTTTTGTCCAGAAGTATCCTTATTATCAAGATATTATTGAACAGCATAGCAACTCCTTGCAACTTTTTGAAGTCTCTTTTTCTGATGCTTTCTTGGTTTTAGATAATAATCAAGTTGAGAAAATCAAACTATAAGGAGAAAATAGATGGTTGAGATGAAAAGATGCGATTGGGCTGAAAATAGTGAGCTTGAGAGAAATTATCATGACCATGACTGGGGGCGACCTGTGCATGACGAGCATAAACTCTTTAAAATGTTGATTTTGGAAGGTCAGCAGGCGGGCTTGAGCTGGCAAACTATTTTGTCAAAAATGGATGCTATGACAGATGCTTATGAAAACTTCGATCCTGAAATACTCTCCAATTATGACGAGCAGAAGATTGAAGAATTGCTTAGTGATCAAAGAGTGATACGAAATAGGCTAAAAATAAAGGCAGTTATAAAAAATGCTAAAGCCTATTTAAAACTAAAAGAAGAATATGGTAGTTTGGATTCTTATATTTGGTCTTTTGTAAATAATGAACCGATTCTTAATTCATGGTCCAGTATTGAAGAGGTGCCCGCTCGAACAGATCTATCCGATAAAATCAGCAAAGAACTCAAAAAGAAAGGTTTTTCTTTTGTTGGTTCTACGACTGTATATGCCTTTATGCAGTCAATTGGCATGGTCAATGATCATTTGCTGACCTGTGATTTTAGGATATAATTTTTTTCCTTTGAATTAGAAGAATGAGCGGTCTATTATTGAATGCCGGTAAATGATAGAAAAAGAGAAAAAAACCAGAAAGAAATTGATTTTCTTTCTGGTTTTTTTGTGTATAGTTAAGTACAGCTATTTATTTTGCTACTGGTAAAAGTATTGGATACAGATAGCAGAGCAAGGTAAAGCTTATCAGGGCGTAAAAGATACCGATGCGGATGGCTTGGATAGGTTTGTAGAAACGAATCAGGGTCAGTAGGCACCAGACTAAGAGAACTAGGATGAACCATGCTGAAATCAAGCGCAGCGGTGTTGGTCCGTAAAGGTAGATGTAGATGCCAAATAATTTCCAGCCAGCTAGCAAGGCCAGCAGACCCGTAAAGATAAAGAGGATAGTAGCTGCGAATCGCGTCCCTTTCTGATTCCAGAGCGGTTTTTTGGCAATCAGATAGAAGACGCCTAGGACTGCAAAGTTAAGGATAGACACCCGAACCAGTTGCCAGAAGCCAGCCACGGCAACAGTCGAAGCATTCTGCGGAGAAATAGCCTGAGCTACTGTTCCAGCGCTTAGGAGCTGACCGAGTTCCCCCAGACCCGTCAGGAAAAAGAGCGCATAGGTCAGGCAGAGGCTGCCGATGATAATGTAGGCTGCGAAAGCGGGTGCTACTCGCAAAGGGCGGATGCTTGCTTGGAATTTTTTGTAGCTAAGTTTAGTATCTTTTTTGCCTAACAGACTGCCGGCTAGGAGGCCGTACAAGTACAGACTGACAGGAACAGCCAGGCAGGCCTTGAAGAGAATCATGCTGCTATCAAGACTTGAAAAGAGGGAGTCAAGGAGGTTCTCAATGAAATCAGCGGTATTGCTGAAGAAAGAGGCAAAGCTGTCTGAAACCTGACTCAGTTGGGACCAGACAAAGTAGACCAAGATTCCTGCGACAAAGAAGCTGCTGACGATAATCGCGAGCTGTTGGGCTTTCTTTGAAGACAGACTGTCAGAGCTTTCGGAAGAGTCCTGCTGCTTGCCTTCTATAAAGACTAGAATGGCAGCAATGAAATTTTTAAAGGGCAGGATGCAGAAGGCTTGAATGGCATCAAACCAGACCAGGATCCCCAAACGCCCCTGGCTTAACCAGCCGGTGCGAGACAGAATATAGAAGGCGAATGAGATGTGGATGGCTAGAAATTGGAAAAATTCTAGCTGACGATAAAGCCCCCAGAGACTTAAAGCCAGAGCTTGAGCTAGCGTCATGATCAGAAAGCTTCTGGCCTCTAATCTGCTGTCAAGATTTTTTATCTGCAGAGATGGATAGGCTAATTTCCTGATTAAGGCCTCGCTTAATAATATAAGGCCGATTGCAAAAGGGAAAAAGGATGCAGTTTGATAATTAAAAAATACTGCAGAGTAAAAGTAGGTTAAAAGATAGAGGATTAGATAGCTGATTTTAAAGAATCGCAGTTGTTTGTCCTCTAGGCCAGTGAAGATGGTCTGTCTTTCCTCCTCTGCGGGCAGACAAGGCTGGACATTCATCTGATCTGGTGCTGGATATTCCATAATTATTTCTCCTCCTCATCGTCAGGGATATACTCCAAAATATCGCCAGGCTGGCAGTCTAATTCACGGCAGAGAGCGTTGAGTGTTGAAAAGCGGACAGCCTTGGCTCGATTATTTTTTAGGATAGATAGATTGGCTGGTGTTAGGTCAATTAACTCTGCTAAACGGCCAGCGCTGATGCGCTTTTGCGCCATGACAAGGTCTAAATTTATCTGAATCATAAGACCTCCTAAATAGTGTAGTCCACTTGATCCTGCAGCTCAATGGCCTTGCCAAAGGCGTTGCGGATGACACGGATAATCAGGGTCAAGATACTGCAAGAAACAGTGACTAAGAGCATAGGGAAATAAGCTGTCAGTCCCATAAAGAGGGAGATAAGAGCCACAGTACCCACTTCCCAGCCAAGGTAGCGCATGTACTGAACATTTTGTGTGATAAAGACCTGATTTTTACCGATGCGGCTCAGGAGTCGATAGAGATGGACAATGCAGGCCAGTGCTAGGCAGCCGAGGACATAGCCAAACAGCAGCAAGATCCAAAAGCGTGTCTCTCCTTGAAAGAAAGGAGAGGGAAATTCAATAACTAGGTTGACGACCCAAGGTCCTAGGGCTATCAGGATAATGGAAGCAATAAATAAAAGGCTGATACTGATTTTTGTAAGAGTAATGCTCATATCTTCAGCAGTCTTTTTCATTTTGTCTGTCATAATTTCCTCCGACTAACGTTTCATTTCTTAGTAACTATAACACGAATATTATCGATAATCAATAAGAAAATATCGAAAAAAGATAAAATCGGTCTTAAGGACTAGATGAAAGTTTCTAAAAAAGTTCTTATTTTATAGAGATGGATTTCTTGTCTGGAGATGAACAGAGTAGAAGACGATGAATATTTCGCCTGATTTTTGGTATAATGAAAAACAGGAATTGTATACTATTTCTGGTCAGAAGCGGAGTATGTGTAAGGAGGGAAGAGTCTGTGGGTGTAAAGCTTGTTCATTATCGTAGTAAGTTATATGAATTTCTCATGGTTCCTGCCATCGTTTCAAGGGATGATAAACATATGTGGAAGGATTTACGACAGAATCAAAAGGAGCTGCTTTTTGATGTACAGCCTCACTATGATAAGCTCTATCAGGATTTACTTCCCTTGAAGAGAGAGCTTGTTGCGGTTAGTTTGTTTGAAGGAGCTACGGTGGGACTGGCTCCGCTCCTCTACCTCTACTTGCTAGAAAAAGGAGAAGATCCGGCCAATTTGCATGACTTGTTAGAATGTTTGAAAAAACTAGACGCAGAGCAAATCCTCTATTGCTTATCACTTAAGCTTTCTAAAGGGGAAGTTACCAAGGGATATCCTGAAGATCTACTGTCTCTTATAGAGAATAGTGACAAGTCTCCGGAAAATAAATGGTACTGGTACCAAGCTATTCAGCATCCAGAGAAGCTTCGGGACCAATTGGTTTCCTTGCTGGAAAGAGTGTTCGAGCTCTATCAGCCTATTTATGAGCAGTTTGAGCAGGAAGTATTAGCTTTTGAACAAGAATTTAGCCTATTTGATGTGATGGATGATGAAGAGCAGAATGCCAAGCTTCTTGAAAAGGACACTCAAGTCTTTGTTCTGTCACCCATGTTTATTGACTCTTTTCTCGAAAAGGTTCCTGATTTCACCTCCTATTCCTTAGTCCTTTCGACGAGAAGTTCCCAGTTATCAAAGGCGGAATCGGAGCTTAACGATGAAACATTGGCTCTGACCTTCAAAACTCTTGGTGATGAAACCCGCTATAAAGTCTTGATTGAATTGATTCAGCCGCATGCCAAGAATAAAGATATAGCTAAAAAACTGGGGCTTACAAGAGCCTCTATCTCATTCCATACGCAAAAGCTCCTAAATTCAGGCTTGCTGGAGCTTGTGGTGGATGATGATTCTATTAAATACACGGTCAATAAAGAACTGATTCGAAAGATTATAGAGAAGTTCAAACAGGACCTAACATAGTTTCAGAAGACCTGGATTCATTCTAGGTCTTCTTTCTGTAAAATAATAATCTAATAAAAATTTGACAACCAACTAATTAATTGTTATGATTTGTTAAACAAAAATCTAACAAGAGTAAAGGAGATGTCATATGATTGTTTTTGCAAAAAACAAAAATTTTCGCCAGTTGCTCATCAATCAATGGATTTCAGGTTTCGGAGACATTGTTTTTTATTTGGCTTTGATGAACTATGTTTCTGCTTACTCCTTTGCTCCACTTGCGGTTTTATTGATTTCTCTTTCTGAAACGCTGCCCCAGTTAATTCAGGTTTTTACTGGAGTTGCGGCGGACTTTCAGAAGAATCGTATCCATAAATGCCTGCTTATACAGTTTAGTAAGGTCGTGTTATATAGCTTGGTAACGTTTTTGCTGCTTGGACAAGATTTCTCCTTCTTGATTCTGCTTGTGATTTGCTTGATTAACTTTCTGTCGGATAGTCTGAGTTATTTTTCAGGGGCCATGCTGACCCCAGTTTATGTAAAGGTGATTGAGCAAGATATGACCTCTGCAATGGGCTTTCGGCAGGCTAGTATGAGTCTGGTTCATATTTTGGGGAATCTAGCTGGCGGTTTTCTCATCGCTTGGATGAGTATCGGAGCTTTGGCGGGACTGAATGCTCTGACATTCTTGCTAGCTTACCTTGGATTTTGGCATATTAGTCAAAACTTACAGGACTTAGAACCGGAGCTCAGCAGTGCCAAGGAGCTAAATAAAGAGAATTATTGGCAGCATTTATTGGATTCTCTAAAAGTCTTGCTGGGATTGAAAAACGTTGTGAGGTTGTTATTGGTTTCAACCTTTGGGCAGGTCACTCTGAATATTCTGACGCCGGTAGCGACTCTTTTATTGCTGAAAAGGCCTTTTTGGAATCTGCAGGTCGGTCAGTCCGTTGCCGTGTTAATTGTTTTAAGTTCTGTTGGTCTGATCTTAGGGAATATTTTGAGTGGCAGTTTGCTGAAAAAACTTTCGACGAAGCTTGCTATGTATAGTAGCCAAGTATGTGAAAGTTTTATTCTTTGCGGTTTTTTCTGGCAAAACTTTTTACTTGTCCTGATAGCGAGCTTTGCTTGCTCTGTTACAGTCGGTTTGCTGAGTCCAAGATTGCAGAAATCTGTATTCAGCCTAATACCAGAAGAAGCAATGGGAGCCATCCAGTCGGCTATTAATCTATTTAGCATGGCTGTTCCGAGTGTTTTATCTATGCTGTTAATAGCTCTTGCTAGCAGTTTGGGGGTTATTTATATTCTCCTCCCGCTTGTGTTAATGCTGGCACTGTCTTTCTACTTGATTATTCCAATGAAGAACTTGAAGGCAGATTCGGATAGCTGTTGAATGGCAGCTGTCTTATTTTTCTGCTTTGAAGAGACTTCTGATTTTTCAGGTCATTTTTGGTATAATAAAGGACAGGAAATACAAGGAAGTAAACCATGAAGATTTTTGATACACACACGCATTTAAATGTGGAAGAATTTGCTGGTCGAGAGGCAGAGGAGCTCCAGCTGGCTACAGAAATGGGCATCAGCAAAATAAATATTGTGGGTTTTGACCGACCGACCATTGAGCGCGCCTTGGTGCTGGCAGATTGCTATGATCAGCTTTATGCTACGATTGGCTGGCATCCGACTGAGGCTGGGACTTATGATGAGGCGGTGGAAGCCTATCTGCTGGATAAGCTTCGTCACCCCAAGGTTGTGGCTCTGGGCGAGATTGGGCTGGACTATCACTGGATGACTGCGCCCAAGGATGTTCAGGAGAGGGTGTTTCGACGCCAAATCCAGCTCTCCAAAGAGCTGAACCTGCCCTTTGTCGTTCATACGCGTGATGCTTTAGAAGACACCTATGAGATTATCAAGAGTGAGGGTGTCGGCCCTCGAGGTGGTATTATGCACTCTTATTCCGGTTCTTTGGAAATGGCAGAGCGCTTTATCGAGCTAGGGATGATGATTTCCTTTTCTGGAGTCGTTACTTTTAAGAAAGCGACGGATATTCAGGAGGCTGCGCAGAACCTACCTTTGGACAAAATCCTCGTCGAGACGGATGCGCCTTACTTGGCGCCTGTTCCCAAGCGTGGCCGAGAAAACAAAACAGCCTATACCCGCTATGTGGTAGAGAAAATTGCTGAACTTCGTGGGCTGACGGTCGAAGAAGTGGCGCAAGCGACCTATGAAAATGCAAAGAAGGTGTTTAGGCTTGACTGAGAAGATAAAAATCCCTCAGGTGATTGTCGTTGAGGGCAAGGATGACACAGCTAATCTGCAGCGATTTTACCAAGTGGACACTTACGAAACGAGAGGTTCCGCTATCAATGAAGAAGACCTAGAGCGGATTGCGAAACTGCACCAGCTGCGTGGTGTTATTGTCTTTACCGATCCAGACTACAATGGAGAGCGTATCCGTCGAATGATTATGAAGGCAGTGCCAACTGCTCAGCATGCCTTTCTTCGTCGAGATGAGGCAGCTCCCAAGTCTAAGAACAAGGGTAAATCGCTTGGGGTAGAGCACGCTTCATTTGAGGATTTGCAGCAGGCGTTAGCTGGGCTGGTTGGATATTTTGATGATGAGGATAATTTTGATATCACTAAAAGCGACCTCGTACGATTAGGTCTGCTTATGGGAAACGATAGCCGACAGCGTCGAGAGTATTTGGGTGAGCAGCTCCGTATCGGCTATTCTAACGGCAAACAGCTGCTTAAACGCTTGGAATTGTTTGGGGTGACTTTGGCGGAAGTGGAAGAAACCATGCTCAGATATTCAGGTCTAACGGAGTAAGAAATGAAAAAAGTAATTATTACAGGTGGCAATAGTGGGATTGGCTATCAGGCTGCAAAACAGTTGGCTGAAAAGGGGTGGTCAGTGACCCTATTTTGCCGGCGAAAAGCAGCTGCTGAGCAAGCCTGTGAGGAAATCCGTCAACAAGCAGAAAATCCGCATGTAGATTATATCTTGGTTGATTTATCTGATATGAAAAGTGTCAGGCAAGCGGTAGAACAGTATATCCACAAAGAAGAGAATTTAGATGTTTTAATTAACAATGCGGCCGATTTTGATTTATCGGTCAAAAAGCCGATTCTTACCAAAGACGGATTGGAAAAACAATTTGCGACCAATGTGGGCGCTCCTTTCTTGCTTTCTTCCTTATTGAAAGACTTGTTGGGAAAGTCAGAAAGTGGTCGGATTATTAATATTTCTTCCCAAGGGCTGGTGCTTTATCCTTTCATGAAGCTTGATTTTGAAAATTTATCTGGACAAAAACATTACAGTCCTGCTAAGACCTATTATCAGAATAAACTGGCCTTGTTGATGCTGTCGCTTTATATGCGGAAGCATTGGAAAGGTATCAAGGTTCAGGCCATCCGTGTGACCAATGTCAAAGTAGATATGCGCCGCTATGATCACCTCAGCGCTTTTATGAAAAATCTGTATAAAATTAAGTCGAGATTTTCGATTAGTCCTGAAGAAATGGCGAAAGTCTATACAGCCTTATCTACAGAAGATGGCTATGAGGGTTTTTTGTATGACGAGAAATACAGAGAAGTTAAGGCTAATGCATTTGCTTACGAGGAAGAAGAGCAGAAAAAACTCTACACCTTGCTAGGGCAAATGACCTCCTTAAAAGATAATGAATAAAGAATTAGAAAAGAGAAAAGATGCGAATTGCAGACCATAGTGTGACCCGTGCCATTCTGGAGCGTCACGGTTTCACTTTTAAAAAATCTTTCGGTCAGAATTTCCTGACTGATACCAACATCCTCCAGAAGATTGTGGACACAGCTGAGATTGATAAAAAGGTCAATGTCATCGAGATTGGTCCTGGTATTGGGGCGTTGACAGAATTTTTGGCCGAAAGTGCCGCCGAAGTCATGGCCTTTGAGATTGATGAACGGCTGGTACCGATTTTGGCGGATACTCTGCGCGATTTTGACAATGTGACCGTGGTCAATCAGGATATTCTCAAGGTTGATCTGGCTCAGTACATAGCAGAGTTTAAAAATCCAGACCTGCCTATCAAGGTAGTGGCGAACTTGCCCTACTACATCACAACACCGATTCTCATGCATTTGATTGAGAGCGGGATTCCTTTTAGTGAGTTTGTCGTTATGATGCAGCGAGAAGTGGCCGATCGGATTTCGGCTCAGCCGAATACCAAGGCTTATGGTAGTTTGTCGATTGCGGTGCAGTATTACATGACGGCCAAGGTTGCCTTTATCGTGCCGAGGACAGTCTTTGTGCCAGCGCCTAATGTGGATTCGGCTATTCTCAAGATGGTGCGCAGAGAGCAGCCGGCAGTTGAGGTTCAGGATGAGAAATTCTTTTTCAAGGTCTCCAAGGCCAGTTTTGTCCACCGCAGGAAAACTCTCTGGAATAACCTGACCAGTTGTTTTGGGAAGTCTGAGGAGACTAAAGGCAAACTGACAGCAGCTTTAGAACGAGCGGAGTTATCTCCAAGTGTTCGGGGAGAAGCTCTGAGTTTAGAGGAATTTGCTCGCTTGGCAGACGCTTTGAAGTCAGAGGGATTATAAAAAATAGAAGATCTGCTCTATATAGCTGGTCTTCTATTTTGCTCATGAGGTACATATGAAAGTGAAATTTCTGTCTTTGTTTTCTGCCTTGCTCTGGTTTTCGCAGTCTTTACTCCATTTCCTGCTTATGCTAGGTCTGCCTCTGGGACGTTTGGTATTTGGCGGCGCTTATATAATATTTCCTTTATGGTTGCGGCCAGTTAACTTCCTGCTTTTCTTGCTGTGGGGTTTCTTTAGTCTTAGTTATCTATCTTTTGGTGGTTGGCTAAGAAGTAGCTTGAAGTCTTCTGTTTTGGGAAAGATCATCTTAAGTGGAACTGTTTTTCTCTTTTTGGCTACTGTTTTCAATTTCTTTGTGACCACGAGTCTATTAGAGAAGTATTTAACAGGGGGACTGACCTTTCTGGCTTTTCTCAGCAGTGTAATTTTACTTCATAATAACAAAAAATCCTATCAATCATGATAGGATTGCTTTTTATGCGGAGGAAGGGATTTGAACCCTCACACCCGTACGGGCACATGCGCCTGAAGCATGCGTGTCTGCCGTTCCACCACCTCCGCTTGAGATTCTATTATAACTTATTTTTGTGAAAATGCCAATAGAGAATATCAGTTTTTTTCACTGTATGAAAAAAGCAGAAAAATTTCTATTTTTTCTTTACTAAAATAGTTCTATGATATTGCCATTATAGCAAGTATTTGTTACAATTAGATTAATTACTTATTTAGGTAACGAAATAAAAAAGGAGAATGTTATGAAACTGAAAAAATGGCTGCTATTTTTGATGCTGCCCCTTCTGTTTTTGCTGGATTTGAAGCTATTTACAGCAACTGCTCAAGCCGATGCTTTGAAGAATGCAATCACAGATATTAAAATCTGGGACCATTCTAATGGCCGCGAAGCAACTAAGGTTAATGGTGCTTACAATTTGGTTCAAGGGGGAAATTATCGCTATGAGCTAGTTTTTGATTTGTCTGCTTACGATAACCAGCTCAAGGATGGGGATACCTTTACCTTTACAGTACCGAACGGTGCAACCATTGCTGATGGTACAACCTTTACCCTGACAGATAATGAAACGCAGGTCCAGCTCGGAGCTGCTAAGATGACATCGAATGGTTCAGGTAAGGGCGGTCTGATCACGGTTACTATTCAGAATTTGGCAGATTACAAGTCTAAGACAACTGCTAGTGGAGTAAGAGGGAGCTTCTTCTTTGACTTTCAGGCGACGACAGTAGGCGCTGATCAGGACTGGAATTATAATCCCGAGGAAACTCAAGGCGCGATGAGCCATAAGGTAACCATTAACGAGCGCAAACAAAGCAGTTTTTCAACAGCCGGTGAAAACTACGCTAAGATTGGAGGGGTCATTGCTAAGAAGCCATATAATTCGGCTATTCTTGGCAAGAGCGGAGACTACTCCCATAACTGGACTGTTCGTATCAATACTCAGCAAAAGACTTATAATTCTCCGATTGTTATCAAGGATGTAATTCCAGATAGCAGTGCACCAATGCAATTCGTTCCGGAGCAATTTGTCCTTCGCCAAGGGGAGTACACGCAGAGTTTATCAAGTATTGCGAATTCTGTTATCTTGAAAGAAGGTCAAGATTATACGGTTGCCTATAATGACACTTATACTGAGTTTACTCTAACCATCAATAACCCAGGCAATCGTGCCTTTATGTTGAACTATATGACAACTTCACCAGCTGATGGTTCTTTAGTATCCAATACGGCTGAGATGGAAGTTGATAATACAAAACTGCCATTCAGAGACGATCGTCCTAGTCAGACGAGTTCTACGATAGAGCGCAGCAGCCGGATTACAGAGGGCGGTGTCATCACAGCTGATATTAGCAACAGTCTGGTTCTCTACAAGCAAGATTCTAAGACTGGCAAAATGCTGGAAGGTGCTGTCTTTAAGGTGACAACTCCTAGCGGTGAAGAGATTACTCTGCCGCCGACAGATGCTAACGGTCGGGTTTCTACACAACCTTTCTCAAGTGAAGAAATCAAGAAAGGTCAATTCACAGTAGAAGAAGTAACAGCTCCGGAAGGCTATGTACTGGACAGCAATCCGATGAAGGTGACTATCAAGGCTGATGGAGCGGTTAAGACAGTCAAGAACACGGTTGATCCAAATGCCAGCAAAAAGCTGACAGTCAAGAAAATTTGGAAAGATGAAAACAATCAGGACGGCAAGCGTCCAGCTTCTATTGCTGTAGATGTCTACGCTAACGGTCAAAAGCTGGCTGATAAGACAGTGACCGTAACTGGTGGCAGTACAGATGCGGAGTGGACAGCTCAGACAACTGATTTACCAATCTTTGATGCAAGCGGTCAAAAAATCACCTATACAATCGGTGAAGATCAGTTTGATGGCTACGATGCTCCAGAAGTAGATCAGGAAAATCTCACTGTTACCAATAGTCGTACGCCAGAGAAAATCGCTATCAAAGCCAGCAAGAAATGGGATGACGCTGAAAATCAAGACGGCAAACGTCCTGCCAATGTTGTTGTAAAACTTTATAAAGAAGTCGGTGGTCAGAAATCAGAAGTTGCGAACCGAACTCTGACCGAAGCTGACCAGTGGGCAACCGAGTTCACCAACTTGAACAAATATGAAAAGGGACAAGAAGTTGTTTATTCTCTGGAAGAAGACGCGGTCCCTCACTATCAATCTCAGGTAACTGGCAATGCTGCTGATGGCTTTGTAGTGACCAACACTTACAAGCCAGAAACCATCAAGATTTCCGGTCAGAAGAAGTGGGATGATGCGGAAAACCAAGACGGCAAGCGTCCAAATGCTGTTAGAGTCAAGATCTTGAAAGGCCAAGATATTGTCGATGTACAGGAAGTGACTGCTGCTAACGGTTGGAAATATGAATCTAATCCTCTTCCTAAATATGCAGCTGGCCAAGAAATTGCTTATACTGTTGCAGAAGAAGCTGTCTCAGGCTACACGAGCAAGGTGGACGGCTACAACATCACCAACTCTTACACTCCAGAAACGGTCAAGATTTCTGGTCAGAAGAGATGGGATGATGCGGACAACCAAGATGGTAAGCGTCCAGCTTCTGTTAAGGTTAAAATTCTGAATGGTGATACGGTTGTTGATGAGCAAAATGTTACTTCCGCTAACGACTGGAAGTATGAGTCTAAGGCTCTACCTAAATATGCGTCAGGTCAAGAAATCACTTATACCGTAAGTGAGGAAGCTGTTCCAGGTTATACTAGCAAAGTGGATGGTTACAACATTACCAACTCTTACACTCCAGAGACAACGACTGTGTCTGGAAGCAAGACTTGGGAGGATGGCGATAACCAGGATGGCAAGCGCCCAGCTTCTATCACAGTTAATCTGCTGGCTGACGGTCAAAAAGTCAATACCCAAACAGTCAGTGAGGCAGAAGGTTGGTCTTACAACTTTACTGGCTTGCCAGTCTATAAGGATGGCCAACGGATCACCTATACAGTGACAGAAGAAGCTGTACCGGGTTATTCAACCAATCTCAACGGCTACAATATCACTAACTCTTATACACCAGAAAAGACAGAAATCACTGCCAGCAAGACCTGGAATGACAGCGATAATCAAGACGGTAAGCGTCCAACTAAGATTAGCATTAAGCTGATGAAGACAGTTGGCGGTGTCAAGACAGAAGTCGCTAGCAAGGAAGTGACAGCTGCTGATCAATGGCAAACCAAATTTGAAAATCTGCCAGTCTATGAAAATGGTCAGAAGATTGATTACTCTATTGAGGAAGATGATGTAGCTGGCTACACTAAAGAAATCAAAGATTTCACAGTTACCAACTCTTACACTCCAGAGATGATTAAGATTTCCGGTCAAAAAGTTTGGGATGACGCTGATAACCAAGACGGCAAGCGTCCAGCTTTTGTTAAGGTTAAAGTGAAAAATGGCGATACTGTCGTAGATGAGCTGGAAGTAACAGCTGCTAACGATTGGAAGTTTGAGTCTAAAGCCCTTCCTAAGTATGCAGCAGGTCAAGAGATTGCCTACACTGTTACTGAAGAAGCAGTTGCGGAATATCAAACTAAGATTGATAAGTTCACCATTACTAATTCTTACACTCCTCAAAGTACAGAATATGCTGTGACTAAGGTCTGGGATGATGCTGATAACCAGGACGGCAAGCGTCCAGCTTCTATCACAGTGCAGCTGTATCGCTCAGTAAATGGTCAAGATCCAATTGCTGTCGTAGGTAAAACGTTGACCTTGACGGCTGATAATGAGACAGCTGCTAACACTTGGAAAGCAAGCTTCACCAATCTGCCTCAATTTGACAAGGGACAGGAGATTACCTACTCTGTCAAAGAAGATGATGCAACAGTAGCCGCTTTGAAAGAAAAAGGTTACAGTCCGAAAGTAGAAGGTCAGACAATCACTAACTCTCATACTCCAGAGCAGGTTAAAGTTTCTGGTCAGAAAGTCTGGGATGATGCAGACGATCAAGACGGCAAACGCCCAACATCTATTACAGTTAAGGTAATGGATGGAAGCACTATTGTTGATACACTTGAAGTAACAGCTGCTAATGGATGGAAGTTTGAATCTAAAGACCTGCCTAAATATAGAAATGGTCAAGAGATTGTCTACACGCTTTCTGAAGTGTCAGTTGCTCAATATGAAACTAAGATTGATAAGTTCACTATTACCAACTCCTACACTCCAGAAACTGTTAAAGTCTCTGGTCAAAAGGTTTGGGATGATGCTAATAATCAAGACGGCAAGCGCCCAGCATCTATCAAGGTAAAGATTTTGGACGGAGACAAGGTGGTAGATGAGCTGGAAGTGACAGCCGCTACTGACTGGAAGTTTGAGTCTAAAGATCTGCCTAAGAATAAGAAGGGCAAGAAAATCAACTATACAGTCCTTGAGGAAGTGACAGTTGAGGGTTATAGCAGTAGCCAAGAACAAGCAACAGATGGCAGCTTCACTTTGACTAACAGCTATAAACCAACACAGATTGCTGTTAAGGGAACTGCGGTATGGTCAGATGCTGAAAATCAAGATAAGGTGCGACCTTCTAAGGTTACTGTTCGCCTCTTGGCAGATGGCAAACCAATCAAAGAAGAGGTTGTGTCAGGAGAAAATGGTTGGCAGTATAACTTTAGCGACCTTCCTAAGTACAAGGATGGCAAGGAAATTGTCTATAGCGTTGCGGCTGATCCAGTAGATGGCTATAAGCTTGAGATCAACGGTACTCAGCTGACCTTTAGTCATGTCCCTGCTAAGAAAGAGAGTGTTGAAGGGAAGGTTTCTGCTGATAAGCCAGGCGGTCAAGCTCCGAAAGTCGGAGGAAAAGCTCTTCCGCGTACTGGACAGGAAGAAAATCTCCTTGTTACTATTCTTGGCTTCCTAGCAGCGCTTCTCGCAGGAGGAATGCTGGTAGCTAAGGCAAAACGCAGCTAATCAGTTTTGTGACTTACTGAAAATTACAGTGAGCATCTCATTCGATATAAAAAAGCGAACAGGTTCTTTTAAGCTTGTTCGCTTTTATCATGCCAGTTTTATTACAAATATTTTAAAGCGATTGTTTTCTATGAAAAATGAAGCCAACCTTAAGAAATGTCTTCTATGCAAAACAAGCAAGCTAAATCTCGCTTTTTTTGTTATAATGAGTGTATTAACTTTTAAGGAGCAATCTTGCAAGGAAAAATCATTAAGGCTCTGGCTGGTTTCTATTATGTAGAGTCGGATGGACAGGTTTATCAAACCAGAGCGCGGGGTAATTTTCGCAAAAAAGGGCAGACACCTTATGTCGGTGATGAAGTCGAATTTTCAGCAGAAAAAGACTCGGAAGGCTATATTTTAAAAATAGCAGAGCGAAAGAACAGTCTAGTACGGCCGCCGATTGTCAATATTGACCAGGCAGTTGTAATCATGAGCGCGAAAGAGCCGGATTTCAATGCCAATCTGTTAGATCGTTTTCTGGTGCTTTTAGAGCATAAACAGATTCATCCTATTATCTACATCAGCAAGTTGGACCTGCTAGAGGACGAGCAGAGCTTGGATGCCTATGTACAGTCCTATCAGGCTATCGGCTATGAGGTCGTTAAAGCAACTGAGGAGTTACTACCGCTGCTGACAGGGAAAATCACTGTTTTCATGGGACAGACTGGGGTTGGAAAGTCCACCCTGCTCAATAAAATCGCTCCAGACCTGCAGCTTGAAACAGGAGAGATTTCTGAAAGTCTGGGTCGTGGCCGCCATACGACACGGGCTGTCAGCTTTTACAATCTAAACGGCGGCAAGATTGCCGACACACCAGGGTTTTCGTCTTTGGATTACGAGGTGACTACAGCTGAAGATCTCAATCAAGCTTTTCCAGAGATTGCTGAGTTAAGCCAGTCCTGTAAATTTCGTACTTGCACTCATACCCATGAGCCAGCTTGTGCCGTTAAGCCAGCAGTCGAGTCCGGCCAGATAGCTTCATTCCGCTTTGATAATTATCTGCAATTTCTCAGCGAGATCGAAAATCGCCGGGAAACCTATAAAAAAGTTGCCAAAAAAAATTCTAAATAAGGAGAAGAACTATGACATCATTCAAAATCGCCCCTTCAATTCTAAGTGCGGACTATGCTAATTTTGAAGCAGAATTGAAGAAGTTAGAAGCGACAGGTGCTGAGTATGCCCATATTGATATTATGGACGGTCATTTTGTACCAAATATCAGCTTTGGAGCTGGGGTTGTTGCCAGTATGCGTCCTCACAGTAAGCTAGTCTTTGACTGCCATCTGATGGTTTCCAATCCTGAGCACCATATCGAAGAATTCGCTCGTGCCGGTGCAGATATTATCAGCATCCATGCCGAAGCGACACCTCATATCCACGGAGCACTGCAGAAGATTCGAGCAGCGGGAGTCAAACCTAGTGTTGTGATTAATCCGGGAACACCAGTTGAAGCAGTCAAAAATGTTTTGAATTTGGTTGATCAAGTCCTTGTGATGACAGTTAATCCAGGCTTTGGCGGCCAGGCCTTTCTGCCAGAAACCATGGATAAAATTCGTGAATTAGTTGTCTTGCGTGAAGTCAATCAGCTGAATTTTGATATTGAAGTGGATGGCGGTATTGACGATAAGACCATTGGGATTGCTAAAGAAGCTGGCGCCAATGTCTTCGTGGCTGGCAGCTATGTCTTCAAAGGCGATGTCAATCATCAAGTTCAGACCTTACGGGATGCCCTGTATGACTAAGGTCGCGCTGTTTGCTGGCGGGAACTTGGAGCATTTTAGCTTAGATTTTGATCTTTTGGTCGGAGTAGACCGTGGGAGCCTCTTTCTGCTTGAACAGGGAGTATGTCCTGACTTGGCTGTCGGGGATTTTGATTCTGTGACCGAGGAAGAATTGCTGCGCATAAAAGATAGTGCCAAGGAAGTCGTTCAGGCTCATCCTGAAAAAGATGATACAGATTTGGAGTTAGCTGTTCTAGCTTGTTTTGAGCGGTATCCAAATGCTTGTCTAACTATTTTTGGAGCCTTTGGCGGCCGTCTGGATCATGCCTTGGCCAATGTCTTCCTGCCCAGTAATGAAAAAATTGCACCTTATATGGAGAAGGTTTTTCTGGAAGACGAACAGAATCTGCTGACCTATGTTCCCAAGGGGCGCCATGAAATCAAACCAGTACCTGGCATGCGTTATCTGGCCTTTCTGCCATCGGATGATGCTACCTTAACGATTGAGGGCGCCAAATATCCGCTCAATAAAGATAACTTTTTTTTCAAAAAAGTGTATGCTTCTAACGAATTTATAGATAGGCCCATTTATTTGGACTTTGATAGCGGCTATACAGTCGTCATTTACAGCAAAGACAGGAGCTGATATGGAGTTTATAATCATCCTCATTCTTTTGGGAAACCTAGTGCTGACCTTTCTTTTATGGCAAAAGCTTAGTCAGCAGACCGAGACGCTAAAGCAAGTCTTGGAAAATCAGGCAGATCATCTATCGGATCAGTTGGACTATCGCTTGGAGCAAGAAAGCCAGAAAAAGCAAACGGCTCAGAAAGAGCTGGAATTAGCTCTGGGAGATCGTTTGAGCGAGGTCAGGACAGATTTGCACCGCAACTTGACAGAGCTGCGCTTGGAAATCAGTGACAACCTGACCAAGAATCGGGATAAAACTGACGAGCGTATGCGGCAGATCCAAGAGTCCAATGAAACTCGTCTAGAGCAGATGCGGCAGACCGTTGAAGAAAAACTGGAAAAGACACTTCAGACTCGTCTTCAGACTTCTTTTGAAACGGTCTCTAAGCAATTGGAGTCTGTTAATCGCGGTCTGGGAGAAATGCAGAGTGTTGCCCGAGATGTCGGCACACTGAACAAGGTCCTTTCCAACACCAAGACTCGGGGGATTCTAGGGGAGTTGCAGCTAGGCCAGATTATCGAGGACATCATGACGGCCAGTCAGTATGAGCGAGAGTTTGTGACGGTGGCCGGCTCCAGCGAGCGTGTCGAATATGCTATTAAACTGCCGGGACAGACGGAGCATGAATATGTCTATCTGCCCATTGATTCTAAGTTTCCTCTGGCTGATTACTACCGTTTGGAAGATGCTTATGAGTCTGGCAGCAAGGAAGAGATTGAGCTCTATCGCAAGTCTCTCTTAGCAAGTGTTAAACGCTTTGCCAAGGATATTAAGAGTAAATATCTGGCACCGCCGGCTACAACCAACTTTGGTATCATGTTTCTGCCAACGGAAGGTCTCTATTCGGAAGTTGTCCGCAACCCAGCCTTTTTTGACAGTTTGCGGCGGGAGGAGCAGATTGTGGTAGCGGGGCCATCTACCCTGTCTGCCTTGCTCAATTCACTGTCTGTCGGTTTTAAAACGCTCAATATCCAAAAAAGTGCGGACGATATCAGCAAGGTTCTGGGCTCTGTCAAATCCGAGTTTAACAAGTTCGGTGGTATTCTGACCAAGGCTCAGAAACATTTACAGCATGCTTCGGGTAACATTGATGAACTCTTAACCCGGCGGACAGGAGCTATCGAAAGAACCTTACGCCATATTGAGCTGTCTGACCAAGACCTCGATTTGAACTTACTTGATTTTTCAGAAGAAAGGGAAAACAATGAAGATTAATCAAATGAAAAAAGATGAACTGTTTGAAGGTTTCTATCTGATCAAGTCAGCAGAAGTCCGTCAGACAAGAGCTGGGAAAAATTATCTGGCCTTCACTTTCCAAGACGATACAGGAGTAATCGAGGGTAAACTTTGGGATGCTCAGCCACATAATGTTGAAGAATTCACTGCTGGCAAGGTTGTGCACATGCAAGGCCGACGGGAAGTCTACAATAACACACCCCAGGTCAATCAACTGACCCTGCGTCTTCCTAAGGCTGGAGAGCCCAATGATCCAGCGGATTTCAAGGAAAAACCGCCAGTAGACCAGAAAGAAATCCGAGATTATTTATCTCAGATGATTTTTAAGATTGAGAATTCGGTCTGGCAGCGCGTGGTCCGCTCTCTTTATAGCAAGTACGATAAGGAGTTTTATTCTTATCCAGCTGCCAAGACCAATCACCATGCTTTTGAGTCGGGACTAGCCTTTCATACCGCTACTATGGTCAAGCTGGCAGATGCAATCGGAGACATTTATCCTCAGCTTAATAAAAGCTTGCTCTTTGCTGGGATCATGCTTCATGATTTGGCTAAGGTTATTGAGCTCAGCGGTCCGGAAAATACAGAGTACACTGTGCGAGGCAATCTGATTGGTCATATCGCTTTGATTGATGAGGAACTGACCAAGACCCTGATGGAGCTGAAAATTGACGATAGTAAGGAAGAGGTTATTGTCCTGCGCCATGTCCTTCTCAGCCACCACGGTCTCTTGGAATACGGCAGTCCTGTACGGCCTAAGATTATGGAAGCAGAAATCCTTCACATGATTGATAATCTGGATGCGGAGATGATGATGATGACGGCTGCCTTAGGACTTGTTGATCCAGGTGAAATGAGCAACAAAATATTCGCTCTTGAAGGCCGTTCTTTCTACAAACCAAAACTTGAACAGTAAAATACGAAAAATGGACATTACTTGGAAAAGAATGTTCGTTTTTTTGTTTCTGTTATGGTATAATGAATAAAATAACTTTAATTGGTGAAAAAATGAAATTAAGAAGAAGTGAGCGTATGGTGGTTATTTCTAATTATTTGATTAACCATCCTTATGAATTAACGAGCTTAAATACATTTGCAGAAAAATACGAATCTGCCAAATCTTCTATTTCAGAAGATATTGTCATTATTAAGCGTGCCTTTGAAGAGATTGAAATTGGAACTATCGAAACGATTACTGGTGCCGGTGGAGGAGTGATTTTTAGCCCGTCCATCTCAGATACAGAAGCTAAGACTATTGTACAAGGTCTTTGTGATCAGCTGTCTGAAAGTAATCGGATTCTTCCTGGGGGCTATATTTATCTATCTGATCTGCTCAGTACTCCATCCATTCTGAATAATATCGGACGGATCATTGCCAAAAGCTTTAAAGATCAACAGATTGATGCGGTCATGACAGTTGCGACTAAGGGTGTACCTTTGGCCAATGCAGTAGCCAATGTTCTCAATGTACCTTTTGTCATCGTTCGTCGGGATTTAAAGATTACAGAAGGATCAACGGTTAGTGTCAACTATGTATCGGGCTCCAGCGGAGATCGTATTGAAAAGATGTTCTTGTCCAAGCGCAGTCTCAAGGCCGGCAGCCGCGTCTTGATTGTGGATGACTTCCTCAAAGGCGGGGGGACCATTACAGGGATGATTAGCCTCTTATCTGAGTTTGACTCTGAGTTGGCAGGTGTAGCTGTCTTTGCGGACAATGCGCAGGCCAATCGCGATTATCTGGACTATAAATCGCTCTTGAAAGTAACCAATATTGATGTCAAGGCGAATACCATTGATGTGGAAATTGGAAATATTTTTGATTAGGGAAAAGGGCGGAGATCATAGATGAAAACAGTTTTAGAAAAGTTTGACCACAGTCCGCTGTGGATTCGTTTAGGAGTATTGTCGATTTTATTTGGGATTCTGATTACCGGCATGGTTTTTGTGCAGGGTCAGTCTAATTCCACCAGAAATTCAGTTAGTTCGGCTGCCAGCATCGCATCAAGCAGCTCTTCCTTACAACTGTCTTCTGCTCAAAAAGAAGCACAGGAAAAAGAAATTCAGGAAGAGGAGCAAGCAGTTCAGGGCGCAGAAGAAGCGGTTAAACAGCTTGAAACCATGCAAACTTTGGAAGATTTGCAGCTAGCTAAGACTGCAGTAGAGAAGGTTAAGGATGCAGCGACGAAGGCTAGATTTCAAAGTCGTATTCAGGCGATAGCAGTCTTGATTGATCCGGAAACAGCCCAGGCAGCTGTATCAGAAGAAGCAGTGGCTCAGCCGCAGCAATAAGTTAGCAGCAATCTAATAAGCAGAGATAGGCTTAAAATAGAAAAAATGTATTGACAGAGAAGTATCCTCGTGCTATAATGATAGACGGTACTTTTTACTTTTGGTCTCTCAAAAGTGTACAGAGACGTGCTGACAAATGTTGCAAAAGTACACGCAGATGGTAGCTGTCACCAAGTGTACCATCACCAAAATTAAAAAAATACAGGAGAATGTAGATGCCTACAATTAACCAATTGGTTCGCAAACCGCGTAAATCAAAAGTAGAAAAATCTAAATCACCAGCTTTGAACGTTGGTTACAACAGCCATAAAAAAGTTCAAACAAACGTATCTTCACCACAAAAACGTGGAGTTGCAACCCGTGTCGGAACTATGACACCTAAGAAACCAAACTCTGCCCTTCGTAAATTTGCCCGTGTACGTCTGAGCAACCTGATTGAAGTTACAGCTTACATCCCAGGTATCGGACACAACCTGCAAGAGCACAGCGTAGTGCTTCTTCGTGGTGGACGTGTAAAAGACCTTCCAGGGGTACGTTACCATATCGTCCGCGGTGCACTTGATACAGCAGGTGTTACTGATCGTAAACAAGGCCGTTCTAAATACGGTACTAAAAAACCAAAAGCATAAGGAAAGGGGAGAAAGATAAATGAGTCGTAAAAACCAAGCGCCTAAGCGCGAAGTATTGCCAGATCCGCTTTACAATTCAAAATTAGTTACTCGTCTTATCAACCGCGTTATGCTTGATGGTAAGCGTGGTACAGCAGCTTCTATCGTTTACGGAGCTTTTGACCAAATCAAAGAAGCAACTGGAAACGATGCGCTGGAAGTATTTGAAACAGCTATGGAAAACATTATGCCTGTACTTGAAGTTCGTGCTCGCCGTGTCGGTGGTTCAAACTACCAAGTTCCGGTTGAAGTTCGTCCAGAACGTCGTACAACACTTGGACTTCGCTGGTTGGTAACTATTGCTCGTCAACGTGGTGAGCACACAATGGTTGACCGCCTTGCAAAAGAAATCTTGGATGCTTCTAACAACACCGGTGCAGCTGTTAAGAAACGTGAAGACACTCACCGTATGGCTGAAGCCAACCGTGCCTTCGCACACTTCCGTTGGTAAGAATAAGATACTAAGGGCGTTAAAAAAGCGACTGAAAATTAGGAAGCTTGACGCAGAATCAAAGATTCTAGAAAAGCTTATCTATTTTCTGAGTTTTTAGCCCGAGTTCAATTCAACTTATCTACAAGTTGAAACCAACAAAACAAGATAAACATTGAGAACGGGTAGGTCCTGCCTATCCGTTTTTGCTAAATCATGTTATAATAAATTGTAAAATAAATTAATAGGAGAAATAACCAAATGGCTCGCGAATTTTCACTTGAAAAAACTCGTAATATCGGTATCATGGCCCACGTCGATGCTGGTAAAACAACAACAACTGAGCGTATTCTTTACTACACTGGTAAAATCCACAAAATCGGTGAAACTCACGAAGGTGCGTCACAAATGGACTGGATGGAGCAAGAGCAAGAACGTGGTATCACTATCACATCTGCTGCGACAACTGCTCAATGGAACAACCACCGCGTAAACATCATCGACACACCGGGACACGTGGACTTCACAATCGAAGTACAACGTTCTCTTCGTGTCTTGGACGGTGCGGTAACCGTTCTTGACTCACAATCAGGTGTTGAACCTCAAACTGAAACAGTTTGGCGCCAAGCAACTGAGTACGGAGTTCCTCGTATCGTATTTGCTAACAAGATGGACAAGATTGGTGCTGACTTCCTTTACTCAGTAAGCACTTTGCATGATCGTCTTCAAGCAAACGCTCATCCAATCCAATTGCCAATTGGTTCAGAAGATGACTTCCGCGGAATTATCGACTTGATTAAGATGAAGGCTGAAATCTATACTAATGACCTTGGTACAGATATTTTGGAAGAAGATATCCCAGCTGAATACCTTGAGCAAGCTCAAGAATACCGTGAAAAATTGGTGGAAGCAGTTGCTGAAACTGATGAAGAATTGATGATGAAATACCTTGAAGGTGAAGAAATCACTAACGAAGAATTGAAAGCTGCTATCCGTAAAGCGACTATCAATGTTGAATTCTTCCCAGTATTGTGTGGTTCTGCCTTCAAGAACAAGGGTGTTCAGTTGATGCTTGATGCAGTTATCGACTACTTGCCAAGCCCACTTGACATCCCAGCAATCAAAGGTATCAACCCAGATACAGAAGAGGAAGAAACTCGTCCTGCATCTGATGAAGAGCCATTTGCAGCTCTTGCCTTCAAGATCATGACTGACCCATTCGTAGGTCGTTTGACTTTCTTCCGTGTTTACTCAGGTGTCCTGAACAGCGGTTCATACGTATTGAATACTTCTAAAGGTAAACGTGAGCGTATCGGACGTATCCTGCAAATGCACGCTAACAGCCGTAATGAAATTGAAACAGTATACGCTGGTGATATCGCTGCTGCCGTAGGTTTGAAAGATACAACTACTGGTGACTCATTGACAGATGAAAAAGCTAAAATCATCCTTGAGTCTATCAATGTTCCAGAACCAGTTATCCAATTGATGGTTGAGCCTAAATCTAAGGCTGACCAAGACAAGATGGGTGTTGCTCTGCAAAAACTGGCTGAAGAAGATCCAACTTTCCGCGTTGAAACAAATGTTGAAACTGGTGAAACAGTTATCTCTGGTATGGGTGAGCTTCACTTGGATGTCCTTGTTGACCGTATGCGTCGTGAGTTCAAGGTTGAAGCAAACGTAGGTGCTCCTCAAGTATCTTACCGTGAAACATTCCGCGCTTCTACTCAAGCTCGTGGATTCTTCAAACGCCAATCTGGTGGTAAAGGTCAATTCGGTGACGTTTGGATCGAGTTTACACCAAACGAAGAAGGAAAAGGCTTCGAGTTTGAAAATGCTATCGTCGGTGGTGTGGTTCCACGTGAATTCATCCCAGCGGTAGAAAAAGGTTTGGTTGAGTCAATGGCGAACGGTGTCCTTGCTGGTTACCCAATCGTTGACGTGAAAGCTAAACTTTACGATGGTTCATACCACGATGTCGACTCATCTGAAACAGCCTTCAAGGTTGCGGCATCACTTGCTTTGAAAGAAGCTGCTAAGACTGCACAACCAGCTATCCTTGAGCCAATGATGTTGGTAACAATCACTGTTCCTGAAGAAAATCTTGGTGACGTTATGGGTCACGTAACAGCTCGTCGTGGACGTGTTGATGGTATGGAAGCGCATGGTAACAGCCAAATCGTTCGTGCTTATGTGCCACTTGCTGAAATGTTCGGTTATGCGACAGTTCTTCGTTCAGCATCACAAGGACGCGGTACCTTCATGATGGTATTTGACCACTACGAAGATGTACCTAAGTCAGTACAAGAAGAAATCATTAAGAAAAACAAAGGTGAAGCTTAATCTTTGAGCAAACCTTGGCACTCGCATTTGCGGGTGCTTTTTCTATTTATATAGAACCGTCCCTTAATAAAAAGAGTAAATGATTGATTTTGTAAGTTGTATTCCTGCATTTTCAAAAGTTACTGCTTCGCTTTTTCAAATCAATGAAAGCAGAAATGAAAGTTAGTGAAAGAATTCATAATACTTGTTAATAACAATGAAATCAGTTGCATTTTACCTCAATTAAGTATATAATAGAAATGTTGAAAGGTGATTTGTAGCAACTCAAGTTACTCTTTTCACATAAAAATTTTTTGATTTTCATAAGGAGGAAATCACGAATGGTAGTTAAAGTTGGTATTAACGGTTTCGGTCGTATCGGTCGTCTTGCTTTCCGTCGTATCCAAAACGTAGAAGGTGTTGAAGTTACTCGCATCAACGACCTTACAGATCCAGTAATGCTTGCACACCTGTTGAAATACGACACAACTCAAGGTCGTTTCGATGGTACTGTTGAAGTTAAAGAAGGTGGATTCGAAGTTAACGGTAAATTCGTTAAAGTTTCTGCTGAACGTGACCCAGAACAAATTGACTGGGCAACTGACGGTGTAGAAATCGTTCTTGAAGCAACTGGTTTCTTTGCTAAGAAAGATGCTGCTGAAAAACACCTTAAAGGTGGTGCTAAGAAAGTTGTTATCACTGCTCCTGGTGGAAACGATGTTAAAACAATTGTATTTAACACTAACCACGACATTCTTGATGGTACTGAAACAGTTATCTCAGGTGCTTCATGTACTACAAACTGCTTGGCTCCAATGGCTAAAGCACTTCAAGACAACTTCGGTGTTGTTGAAGGTTTGATGACTACTATCCACGCTTACACTGGTGACCAAATGATCCTTGACGGACCACACCGTGGTGGTGACCTTCGTCGTGCTCGCGCTGGTGCTGCAAACATCGTTCCTAACTCAACTGGTGCTGCTAAAGCTATCGGCTTGGTTATCCCAGAATTGAACGGTAAATTGGATGGATCTGCACAACGCGTTCCAACTCCAACTGGATCAGTTACTGAATTGGTTGCTGTTCTTGAAAAGAATGTAACAGTTGATGAAGTAAACGCAGCTATGAAAGCAGCAGCTAACGAATCATACGGTTACACAGAAGATCCAATCGTATCTTCAGATATCGTAGGTATGGCTTACGGTTCATTGTTCGACGCGACTCAAACTAAAGTTCTTGATGTTGACGGCAAACAATTGGTTAAAGTTGTATCATGGTACGACAACGAAATGTCATACACTGCACAACTTGTACGCACTCTTGAATACTTCGCGAAAATCGCTAAATAATTCAATAGTAGAAGAAAGAGGCTCAATTGAGTCTCTTTTTCTGTACCTTGCTTTGTGAAAATCATCAAAGACAGGTCTGTGGTTTATTAAGCTTCTATTTCCCCAAATTTTTAGTCATATAGAAAGTCATTTTTGCTATATCTGTCCATTTTTCTAAATGCTTCAAGGGGCTGTTTTGCGGTAAGAGAAGCTAAGCATACTTTTCTTAAAGAAAACTATACCAATTTCATGCTTGACAAACCAAAAAACAGTGTGTATACTGGTTTTGTTGGAGTTTTTAGATTCCAAGAAGACTATACCAATTTTCAATAAGAAGGGCTGGTTTCTAAGACCAGAAATCAGAAGTAACGTTATGTGTGGAATTGTCGGAGTTGTCGGAAATCGCAACGCAACTGATATCTTGATGCAGGGCTTGGAAAAGCTGGAATACCGAGGTTATGACTCGGCTGGAATTTTTGTAACAACAGGAAAAACTTCTAGTCTGATCAAGTCGGTCGGTCGTATCGCTGACCTGCATGCTAAAATTGGCATTGATGTTGCTGGGACTGCTGGTATCGGACATACTCGTTGGGCTACTCATGGAAAACCAAGTGAAAACAATGCCCATCCTCATACTTCACAGACCGGCCGTTTTGTCTTGGTTCACAACGGTGTGATTGAGAACTACCTTGATATTAAGAATACTTATCTAGCTGGTCATGACTTCAAGGGGCAGACAGATACAGAGATTGCTGTGCATCTGATTGGCAAATTCGCTGAAGAAGAAGGCTTGTCTGTTTTAGAAGCCTTTAAAAAAGCTCTCCACATCATCCGTGGTTCTTATGCCTTTGCTTTGGTGGACTCACAAGATGCAGATGTTATCTATGTTGCTAAAAATAAATCACCTCTTCTAGTTGGACTGGGTGATGGCTATAATATGGTCTGTTCAGATGCCATGGCCATGATTCGTGAGACGAATCAGTTTATGGAAATTCATGATCAAGAGCTGGTTATTGTCCGTAAAGACAGTGTGGAAGTAAAGGATTATGATGGGAATACTCTGGAGCGTGAAAGCTATACAGCTGAGCTTGACTTATCCGATATTGGTAAGGGAACTTATCCATACTATATGCTCAAGGAAATCGATGAGCAGCCAACTGTGATGCGTAAGCTAATCAGCGCTTATACAGATGATAAGGGGCAAGTATCAGTAGATGCAGATATTGTCAAAGCTGTTCAGGAAGCTGACCGTCTCTATATCCTTGCAGCTGGAACTTCTTACCATGCTGGCTATGCTTCTAAGCGTATGCTGGAAGAGTTGACGGATACACCTGTTGAGCTGGGCATTGCTTCTGAGTGGGGCTATGCTATGCCGCTCCTCAGCAAGAAGCCTCTCTTTATCTTTATCAGCCAATCTGGTGAAACAGCTGACAGCCGTCAGGTCTTAGTCAAGGCGAATCAGATGGGCATTCCAAGTTTGACCGTGACCAATGTTCCGGGTTCTACGCTTTCTCGGGAAGCCAATCATACCATGCTGCTGCATGCAGGTCCTGAGATTGCTGTTGCTTCTACTAAGGCCTATACAGCTCAAATCGCTGCTTTGGCTTTCTTGGCTAAAGCTGTTGGTGATGCCAATGCTTCTGAAAAAGCGGCAGCCTTTGACTTGGTTCACGAGCTGTCCATAGTTGCGCAGTCTATTGAGTCCACTTTGTCAGAAAAGGAGTTGATTGACAATAAGGTCCGTGGCCTTCTGGAAACAACTCGCAATGCTTTCTATATCGGCCGTGGTCAAGACTACTATGTGGCGATGGAAGCTAGCTTAAAACTCAAAGAAATTTCTTATATCCAGTGTGAAGGTTTTGCTGCTGGTGAGCTCAAACACGGTACAATCTCTCTGATTGAAGACGGGACACCAGTTTTGGCCCTGCTTTCTGATGAAGTCTTGGCTAGCCATACTCGGGGCAATATTTCAGAAGTCGTAGCTCGTGGAGCCAAAGTTTTGACTATTGCTGAGGAAAATGTGGCTAAGGATGGAGACGATATTGTCCTGAGCCAAGTTCATCCATACCTGTCACCAATCTCTATGGTGGTACCGACACAGCTCATTGCTTACTTTGCAACCTTGCACCGTGGTCTGGATGTAGATAAGCCTCGTAATCTGGCTAAGTCTGTCACTGTAGAATAAGCTTTCTAACGAATCTTGATAATAATACTAAGCCTCAGATTTTTCTGGGGCTTTTGGTATGGTATTTGGTGATAGTGCTCTTTGGAAGTCTCTTTCTATCATGATAAAACCATGTTATTCTATGCAGATAGACAATGGATTGAGCATCATTTCTGTATTTATCACTAATTAGTGATAAAATATTTTTATCTTAAATATCAGGAGGACAAAAGCATGGTGGAATTAGGTATTTCTACTTTTGGAGAGACAACGCCGCTGGAGGGGACAGGGCAGACCTATACACATGATGAGCGGATTCGGCAGCTGGTAGCAGAGATTGAACTGGCAGACAAGGTGGGGCTGGACGTGTATGGCATTGGAGAGCATCACAGGGAGGACTTTGCGGTCTCTGCGCCGGAGATTGTGCTGGCGGCTGGTGCGGTCAAGACGGAGAAGATTCGCCTGACCAGTGCTGTTAGCGTCCTGTCGAGCTTGGATCCTATTCGAGTCTACCAGCAGTATGCGACGATTGATGCATTGTCAAATGGCAGAGCAGAGGTCATGGCTGGCCGTGGCTCTTTTATCGAGTCCTTTCCGCTTTTTGGCTATGACTTGAAGGATTATGAAGAGCTTTTTGATGAAAAGCTGGACCTGCTCCTCTATGCTAGTGCCGAGACTCGGCTAAATTGGAAGGGCAAGCTGACGCAGACTATTGACAATCGGGAAGTCTACCCACGGGCGGTGCAAGAAACATTGCCAGTTTGGGTAGCGACGGGGGGCAATGTCGAGTCCACCATTAAGGTCGCCCAGAAGGGCCTACCTATTGCGTATGCCATTATCGGTGGACAGCCTAAGCGCTTCAAGCCCCTGCTGGATGCGTATCGCCGGATTGGGCAGGAAAGTGGCCACTCAGATGAAAAGTTGAAGATCGCTGCCCACTCTTGGGGCTGGGTCATGGAGGATAATGAGGAGGCGGTCCGGACTTACTTCCATCCGACCAAGCAGGTAGTGGACGCTATCTCTAAGGACCGCCCTCACTGGCGGGAGATGACCTATGAGCAATACCTAGATCAGGTAGGACCAGAGGGGGCCATGTTTGTCGGTAGCCCTGAAAAGGTCGCTCAGAAATTGATCAAGATGATAGAGGAGCTGGGACTAGACCGCTTCATGCTGCATCTGCCGTTGGGATCGCTTCCGCATGAGCAGGTTCTCCAGTCTATCGAACTCTTTGGCACCAAGGTTGCACCGCTCGTGCGGGAGTATTTTGCAGCTAAGGGTAAGTAAGATCGGAATAGCAGTTTTTTGATAAAAATTACCTATCTCATCCATAGAAAATATATATGGTACTTATCTAGAAAGGGTACAAAAAATAAGGTTGTTCAGCAGAGTCTGAAAAGCCTTGAAAAAGCTAGCTTAGTCTAGCTTTTTTATTTTGCTTTGATAAATATTTTTAATCAGGCTGATAGGGAAAATATATTTCCCAGGAGAAAGAGAGGGTGGTAAGATATATTACAAATTCAAAGAAGGAGGAAGTAATGGTCAGCAAGAAAGAATTAGTGCTGAGAGCTTTTCGGGGTGAAGAAGTTGACCGAGTGCCTGTTGGTTTTTGGTTTCACTTTGTAAGCCAAGAGGAAAAGATGCTGGGCCTAGACAATCCGGTGATTTTCAATAAAAGTGTTGAGGGGCATGCTGCTTATGTTCGGGCTGCACGGCCAGACTTTGTTAAGATTATGAGCGATGGCTTCTTTAAGTATCCTAGTGCGCTCTATTCGGGTCATATTGAGTCCATTCGGGACTTGGCAGATATCCAGTCTATCGGAGAGCATCATCATTGGATTGAGCAGCAGATTGAGATGGTGAAGGCTGTAAAAGCAAGCTATCCAGAGGACCTCGCTTCCTTCTACAATATCTTTGCGCCGGTCTCCTATCTCAAGCGCTGGTTCCGCCGAGAAGGGTCGCGAGGAGATAGAGAAATAGCAGATTTTCTGGCAGAGGATCCTGAGCTGGCAGGACATGTTTTAGATGTTATTGCTGGCGATATTGCTATTTTGACTAGACGCATCATTGAGGAAGCGGGCATTGAGGGGATTTATCTCAGTACCCAGCAAGTCCAAGACGGTCGGGTAGATGAGGCCAGTTATCGTCGTTATATTGAGCCTAGTACAGTTAAGGTTCTGGAAGCGGCAAATGCGGCTGGCGGTCAGAATATTCTCCACATCTGCGGCTTTGAAGGAGCCAGCAATGATTTGGAACTGTTCAAGGACTATCCGGCTCAAGTGTTTAACTGGGCAACTCATCATGAGGGGGTCAGCTTAGCGGAAGGGCGCAGGCTCTTTGGCGGTCAGGCTGTCCTGGGCGGCTTCGAAAATGGCAGAGCAGCTCTTCTAAATACGGGCAGTCGTGCAGAGTTAGAGGCTGAGACCAAGCGGCTGCTGGCTGAAACTGGCAGTCAGGGAGTGATTCTAGGGGCTGACTGCACTGTACCAGATGATTTCGAAATAGAAAGACTGGACTGGATCCGTCAGGCAGCTAGTCAGTTCTGACGGACTTGCCAAAGTCCTAAAGAGTGATTTTCAACTCTTTCAAGGAGGAAGATAGATGAATCGATATCAAAAAAGGCTTGCAGCCCTTGCTCTGATATTCTTGATAGTAGGAGCATTTCTGAGTGTCACTCAGATTTATGCTCATCAGCCTTCAGACAAAAAAGAAGATGATTTGCAGGTGCTCAAGAAACTGCCAGAGCAGTCAACTGGCTTGATGCAGCCTAATGATATTGCTGCTCTGCTCTTGTCAGATTAGAATTTTTACTAAAATTTTAGACCAACATAATGAGAAAGATAAAAACAACTCATTGGCGAGATAGGAACAATAGAAAAAGGAGAGAAGATGACTTCAAAAAGAGAATTAGTACTGAAAGCTTTCAGAGGAGAGCCCGTTGACCGAGTGCCAGTTGGTTTCTGGCATCATTTTACCAGCGAGGATGAGTGGCTGGTAGGTTTTGGAAATCAGGCCATTATTGAGAAAAATCTGGCTGGCCATCAAGCTTTTCTGGCAGAAGTCGACCCAGACTTTATCAAGCTGATGAGTGATGGTTATTTTGCCTATCCTAATGAACGCTTGAAAAAAGTCCAATCTATCAAAGACTTAGCAGATATTGAGCCGCTAGGTGCTGACCACCCTTGGATTAGTGAGCAGGTGGAACTGGTTCAGAAGATTAGGGCTGGCTTTACAGAGGACTTGGTCGCTATTTACAATATTTTTGCGCCAGTGACCTACTTCAAATGGTTGGTCGGCAAGGTTGCTGGTGGAGATGATATCATTGCAGATTTCTTGGCGGAGAATGCGGTGCTCACGAAGCGGGTGCTGGATGTGATTGCTAAAGATATTGCGGCTTTGACGGAGCGGATTATCAAGGAAGCTGGAGCGGATGGAATCTACCTCAGCGTTCAGAGCATTCAGGATGCACGGGTGTCAGCAGAAGATTATAAGACTTTTATTGCTCCTAGTGAATTGGCGGTGCTGGAAGCAGCCAACGCGGCTGGCGGAGTGAATATCCTGCACATTTGCGGTTACGAAGGCGCGCGAAACGATGTTCATCTTTTCACTGACTATCCAGCTCAGGTCATCAATTGGGCAGTGGGGCCAGAAGGTATCAGCCTAGCGGAGGGCCGGAAATTGTTTGGCGGCCGGACTGTCCTCGGTGGCTTTGAAAATGGCAAGGACGGCCTGCTTTACACGGGCAGCCAAGCGGCTATTCAAGATGAGACCAAGCGGCTGATAGCAGAGGCTGGCAAGGAAGCTTTGATTATCGGGGCTGACTGTACTATTCCAAGCGATATTAAGACAGAGCGGATTCAGTGGGTTCGCCAAGCAGCAAGCTTAACATAAGAAGGAGGAGAAAGAATGAGCAAGAAAAAATGGATTATTGGTGGAGCAGCAGTGATTGCTATTGTAGCTGCGACTTATTTGGGGCGGACCTTGACAGGTGCTTCATCTAGCAAGACAAGCAGCTCTGCATCAGGCAGCGGTAAGGTCACGACTTTGAAAGTGGCACATACACAGAACTATGTTCCTTATGACTTTGTGGACGAAAAAGGCGAGTCAGATGGCTATGAGGTTGCTGTTCTCAAGGCCATTGATGAAAAGCTGCCAGACTATCAGTTTGAATATACTGGTACTAGTGATGAGGATCTTTTAGTCGGTCTGGAATCTGGGAAATATGACATCGGAACCAAGGGAGCATGGTACACCGAAGAGCGGGCGAAGAAATTCATCATTCCAAAAAGCCCAATCGGCGCTAGCATTATAGGTTTCACTATCCTCAAGGAAGACGCTGAAAAATACAAGACAATTGATGATTTTGCCAAGGAAAAGGGCAAGCTGGTACCAATCTCTCCGCAGAATGCTCAATGGGCTGTTATCGAAGAGTATAACCAAAAGCATAGCGGTGCTCCTATTGATTTGACTGCAGCAGAGTCCTTCAAGGTGGCTGATGCTTATGCTTGGGTTCTGGAAGGGCGCTACGATGCTTTCTTTGACATCAAGCTGTCTTTTGAAAAAGCAGTGAAAGATAAAGAAGGTTCTTACCATCAGTATGCGGATCAACTGACTTGGTTCCCTTACAAGGGGATTCCGACCTATCCCCTGCTTCATAAAAACGAAAAAAATGAAGACTTTGCCAAGGCATATGAGAAGGCAATTAAGGAACTGGAAAAAGACGGAACCCTGGCTAAACTATCTGAAAAGTATTTCGGAGAAGATGTCTTCTCTTATGTGGACAAGGACTAGTTGCTGCTGTCTGCTGATTATGGAAAATCAAAAGATTGACTGAGAAGCTAGCTGAATACAGAACTGGTGGCTTCTAAGCTGACCTTGATGCTGTTTGAAGGGATTTTCAAAGAGAGAGCATGGCTGCTCCAAGCTGAAAGTGCCCGTTCAAGAGAAGATTATTCCATCTAATCACTGTCGAAGGAGAAGAAAATTATGGTCTCGTATGACTTATCCCGTGTCTTTGGCCTGCTGCCTAGTCTGCTGCAGGCTCTGCCGACCACTTTATGGATTATGTTTGTGACAGCTTTGATTGGCTCCTTGCTGGGGGGTCTGTTGGCTTGGGCTCAGATTGCCGAGGAGCAGTCTTTCGCTGGTCTGGCTAGAGGATATATATTTATCCTTAGATGTACACCACCTATCGTCTTGCTTTTCTTGGTTTTTTATGGCATTCCAGAGTTTTTAGAATGGTGGCTGGGGCTGGATATCAATAATTGGTCGCGGACTGTGTTTGTCATCATCACCATGATTCTGCTCTTTGCGGCCATGATTGCGGAAGTCTTCAAGGCAGCTTATCTTGCTGTTCCCAAGGGACAGACCGAGGCAGGTCTCAGTATTGGCTTGACACCGGTGCAGACTTTTCTGCGCATCATCCTGCCACAGGCTTTTCGCATCGCCCTGCCCAATCTGACTACTGCCCTTCTTAATCTCATGCGGGATGCTGCGCTGGCCTATACGATTGGGGCAGTTGATGTCATGGGAGCGGGGCAAAATCTTATCAGCCGTAATCTGGGCAATTATTCCCTAGAAACCTATACAGCGTTGGCCTTGATTTACTGGGGGATTGCTCTAGTGGTTTCGCTGGTTTCCCAGCTTCTGGAAAAAAGTCTGACAGTCAAGGAGAGGTAAAGCATGGATTTGAATTATATTGTAAATACCTTTCTGGTAACGTTGAAAGGCATACCAGTAACCCTGATTATTATGGTGGTTGCTATTCTGCTCAGCTTTATTCCAGCTCTGCTTCTAGCTCTGGGGCAGATTTATAAAGTTCGAGGTGTGCGGACCTTTTCGGTGGTTTATCTGGCCTTTATTCGGGCGACGCCGCCCATTTTGCTCATTCTCTTTTTCTACAGTCTTTTTCCTAGCTTACTGAATCAAATATTCAAAAGTCTGGGCAGTCAGGTAGACGTCTTTAAGTTCAATCCGCTTTACTATGCTTTCATCATTTATAGCCTGATGACGACAGGCAGTTTATCGGAAATTCTGCGCTCTGCCATTTTGACGGTGGATAAAGGACAGTTGGAAGCGGCGCAGGCTATTGGTTTAACGAATTTTCAAGCCTATCGGAGAATTGTTTTTCCTCAGGCTCTGCGCTCTGCCCTGCCCAATCTGGCCAATCTGGTTATCAATCTAGTCAAGGGAACCTCGCTGGTATTTGTCATGACGGTCAAGGATATCACAGCCCTGGCTAAGATAGAAGCCTCCCATTCTTACCAGTATTCAGAGTCTTATCTGGTGATTTTTGTTATTTATCTCATTATTTGTGGCTTGATTCAGTGGATGTTTAGGGGCTTGGAAAAGCGCTACGCTCTTGCTTAGGAAGGAAAGATTATGTTAGAAGTAAAACATATCTCCAAACGATTTGGAGAGCACCAGGTGCTGGCAGATGTCAGTCTCAAGGTCAATCAAGGTGACGTTGTAGTTATTCTGGGACCGTCAGGCTCTGGGAAAACAACATTTCTGCGCTGTCTGAATCACTTAGAAAAAGCGGATGGCGGCCAGTTGACTTTGTCTGGTAAGGACTATGATTTGGCTAAGCTCAGCAAAAAGGAGATTTTGGAAATTCGTAGAAAGACGGCCTTTGTCTTCCAGCATTATAATCTCTTTGCCAATAAAACAGCCCTTGAAAATATCTTAGAAGGCTTAGTGATAGCTCGTAAGATACCGAGGGAAGAAGCGCTTAAGATTGCGGAAGAGTCCTTGAATCGCGTGGGCCTCTTGGCCTACAAAGACTACTATCCTTCTCAGCTATCAGGCGGCCAGCAGCAGCGGATTGGGATTGCGCGTGCCATTGCTGTCAAGCCAGATGTCATCCTGCTGGATGAACCAACTTCGGCTCTAGATCCGGAATTGGTCGGAGAAGTTCTCAGTGTCATGAAACAGCTGGCTCAGGAGGGAGTGACCATGGTCGTTGTGACCCACGAGATGAGCTTTGCCCGTGATGTGGCCAACCATGTCATCTTTATGGACGGAGGTCACATCGTCGAAGAAAATCCTCCTCAGGAGTTCTTCTCTAGCCCGAAGGAAGAGCGGACCAAACAGTTTCTGTCCCGCATTCTATCGGATGCCAGCTATAGTGTAGAGTATATGATTTAAAAATCTGGATTATGTCCAGATTTTTATTATAAAAAGGCGTCTTTATAGGAATGAAAAGGACCTAAACGACATTTTCGATTACAATTGTAAATTTATTTTTAAAAAATTATGTAAAATCTATTGACAAATAGATTCTGTCATGATAAAATTACAACTGTAAACAAAAAAGTTTACGTAAATTTAATTAGAAGGAATGAATACAGCCGGAAGGCGATTATTTTGGGAGGATTAAAAATTATGTAAAATTATCTTCTTCTGAAAGAGATCAAATTCACTCATAAAAATAGAGACTGAATCAGTCTTGATTTTTGAAAAGAGAATAAGTTATGTAAAATAATAGTTTGGAGAAGATCTCCCAAATCAAAATTTATAGTGGATAAGGAAGAGATTTCTTATCTGAAACTTTGGTAAAATCAAAAATTATGTAAAGCAAAATATGAAAAAAGCGAGGTAATGCTATGAACAACAACTACAACAATTTTAACAATATGGATGACCTTTTTAACCAACTTATGGGACGCATGGGTGGCTACAACAGCGAACACCGTCGCTACTTGATTAATGGTAGAGAGGTCACACCGGAAGAGTTTGCTCAGTATCGGGCCACTGGCAAGCTCCCTGGTCAAGGAACAGGTGAGCAGACTGGACAAGCTACTGCTCAAGGACCTAAGCAAGATGGTATCCTGGCTAAGCTAGGTCGCAATCTGACTCAGGAAGCGCGTGATGGCAAGTTAGATCCAGTCATTGGGCGCAATAAGGAAATCCAAGAAACAGCTGAAATCCTTTCTCGCCGAACCAAGAACAATCCTGTATTGGTCGGAGACGCCGGAGTTGGTAAGACAGCTGTCGTAGAAGGATTGGCTCAGGCTATCGTCAACGGTGATGTGCCAGCGGCTATCAAGAATAAGGAAATTATTTCTGTTGATATTTCCGGTCTGGAAGCTGGAACCCAATATCGTGGTAGCTTTGAAGAAAATATCCAAAACTTGGTCAATGAAGTCAAGGAAGCCGGCAACATTATCCTCTTCTTTGATGAAATCCATCAAATCCTAGGAGCAGGATCTATCGGTGGAGATAGTGGCTCTAAGGGCATGGCGGATATTCTCAAACCAGCGCTTTCTCGTGGTGAGTTAACCGTCATCGGAGCTACTACTCAGGATGAGTACCGCAATACTATCCTTAAAAATGCAGCTTTAGCTCGTCGTTTCAATGAAGTCAAGGTTAATGCACCGTCTGCCGAAGATACCTATCAGATCCTTCAAGGTATTCGTGACCTGTATGAAAAGCACCACAATGTCATCCTGCCAGATGAAGTGCTGAAAGCGGCTGTGGACTACTCTGTCCAGTATATTCCACAACGGAGCCTGCCAGACAAGGCGATTGACCTGGTCGACGTGACTGCTGCCCACTTGGCAGCCCAGCATCCAGTGACTGATGTTCATGCGGTTGAAAATGAGATTGCTGAACAGAAAGACAAACAGGAAGCGGCTGTTGAGAAAGAAGATTATGAAGCAGCTCTGAATGCTAAGACTCGCATTGAAGAGCTAGAAAAGAAAATTCAAAATCACACTGAGGATATGAAGGTGACAGCTACGGTCAACGACGTAGCAGAGTCTGTTGAACGGATGACGGGTGTACCAGTATCTCAGATGGGTGCCAGCGACATTGAGCGCCTCAAGGGCATGAGTGACCGTCTCAAAGCTAAAGTGATTGGCCAAGATAAGGCTGTAGAAGCCGTGGCTAGAGCTATACGCCGTAACCGTGCAGGATTTGATGAAGGCAACCGTCCAATCGGAAGTTTCCTCTTTGTTGGACCAACTGGTGTTGGTAAGACTGAGCTTGCTAAGCAACTGGCTCTGGATATGTTCGGTACCAAGGAAGCCATCATCCGTCTGGATATGTCAGAATACTCCGACCGGACTGCTGTTTCCAAGCTAATTGGTACGACTGCAGGCTATGTCGGCTATGATGATAACAACAACACCTTGACCGAGCGTGTGCGTCGCAATCCTTACTCTATCATTCTCTTGGATGAGATTGAAAAGGCTGATCCACAAGTGATTACCCTTCTCCTTCAAGTTCTGGATGACGGTCGTTTGACAGATGGTCAAGGGAATACAGTCAACTTCAAGAATACGGTTATTATTGCGACTTCCAATGCTGGATTTGGATATGAAGCAGGCTTGGAAGAGGATGCTGAAAAACCTGATCTGATGGATCGACTCAAAGCTTACTTCCGTCCAGAATTCCTCAATCGTTTCAACGCGGTTATTGAGTTCTCTCATCTCAAGAAAGAAGATTTGATGGAGATTGTTAATCTCATGCTGATCGAAGTAAATCAAACCTTGAGCAAGAAAGAAATTGATCTGGCTGTATCTGATGCAGCTAAGGAATTCCTGCGCGATGCTGGTTATGACCAAGTAATGGGTGTTCGTCCGCTCCGTCGTGTCATTGAGCAGCAAATTCGTGACAAGGTGACTGACTTCCACTTGGATAATCTAGATGCTAAGCACTTGACAGCCGATTTAGAAGATGGTGTCTTAGTTATTCGTGAAAAGGGTGCTGACGCATCTGAAGAAGACAAGCAAGCAGAATAAAGCTTACTGAGTCAACTAACTTTTCAAAGATCTCCTTCTTAGATGAAGGTAGGTCTTTTTTGTTAAGTAGGAATTACAAATATCTCCCCTTTCTGGAAATAAATTACCATTTACCCCAAAATCTCAACTAAATTCTCCTTGATATCACTTAAAAGAAATGTTTCTATTAGGTATATAAAAAGAAAAACATTGAAACCTGATGCTGAAGAAAAGCCAGACTTGCTTAGAAGGTATCGGTAAAATGAAACAAAATCTTGATATCGCTGAAACAGTCCATAACTACAATTAAGCGTAATGCCATTATCTTTGCCATTCTTAGCACCCTATGTGGCTGGGTTGGTTATGTTGTTGATAAAGTAACCGGCCAAGCTCTTTACGATAATATCGGAACAGAGATAGGAAGCGGCTCTTTAGGGATGCTGATTTGGCTGGTAACTCCGTTAATCTGTACCATCTTTCTCCGTAGCTTTGGCGGAGATGGCTGGAAAGAAGCAGGGTTTTCAATTAATTTTAAAGATAACAAAAAATTATATCTGATTAGTTTTTTAGTCTACCCTCTTGTTACGATGATAGTGATACTTTTGGGACTGATGACACAAGGCATCATAGTGACAGATGTGAAGGTTGAGTTCACGGTCTATCTTGGAATCTTGCTCACACAGATAGGGACTCAATTCATAAAAAATATTTTTGAAGAATCTGTTTGAAGGGCATATCTTACCAATCAATTAATCGAATTAAAATTACCCGACTTAAAACTATATCTAATTGTTGGCTTTATATGGTGGATTTGGCATCTGCCTTACATTATGAAGTTTCGGTCTGAGGGAGAAATCCCAAATACCTTGCCGGTTGGAAGGCTGACATTCTTCCTTATCGGGATGATAAATGTTGCATGCTGGACGGTCATGTATACAGAGATTTTTAGAATTACCAAATCTGTTTGGCCTCTAGTTATTATGCACACTATGGAGGATGCGGTTATAAATCCTTTACTATTACTAGGATTTGTCTCGGTAGAAAAAAATCAGGCTTTCCTCTTCTCGCTTTCAGTGGGGATGATTCCGACTATTCTTTATTTAACAGTTGGTCTAGCTATACGAAAATGGAGAAAAAAACAGGAGTATGGAAAGGCGAGCTAACAGAGTAACAGAAAGCAGATTCCTGATAATGTTGCCGGCTCTCGCTTGAATCATCTGGCTGTCAAAGATTTGGAAGGCGATCTGGAGGATGAGTTTCTGATTATTCGGTAGAGGAAATCAGAGACTTTAAAAGCACTAGCTTAAGTAGGTTTAGCAATTAACAAGATTGGAATTATTTATCAGTCTTGTTTCTTTTTGGTTAAAAAGCAGGCGGAGACTTGAACTTATAATATAAATGTCATAAAATAAAAGCAAAAACAGAGGAGCAAGCAATGTCAGATATTAAAAGTGATAATGGGCTAGCAGCTAGCCATGCTAATAGCTTTTCAGTCGCTTCCAGTCAGATAGGTGCAGCATCTCAGGCTGACAAGGATGCTATCAGTCGTTTGGAAGGAAACAGTCGGGCCAGTGAGGAAATTGATCATTCCAGAACAGCGTCAGCTGATGTCGCCGGTAAGATTACAAGCTTCAGTCAGCTCCTGCAAAGCGTAGCAGAGGAATTTCAGGCGACCGATCAAGGAATGGCTGCGGATATTGAGGGATAAGGGGGAAGTAGTATGAAGAATTCCCAAACTCTGGCTGCCGAACGCCTGCGGGCTTTTGAAAAGCTGGATAAGGCTGAGGAGCAAAAGCGTCGTCTAGACCGTTTTGAAGAGGATATGGACTATCTCTATGACCGGGGACTTTCGGCTTTAAGAGAGCTGAATTATTTGCCCTTAACGGCCAAGGACAGTCAGGATTTTTATGATATTATGGGTTTGGTTGAGCACAGTCACCGACTGCTGGATTTGGATATCCAGGATGGTCAGGATCGGCTGGATAAGGAAAGAAAAAAGCTAGACCGTCAAATTGAGACCATCCAGGGGCAGTATAGACAAGCCCTAGAAGCAGAAGAAAAGGAGGCTGGATATGGGCGCTAAGATGGAACTCCCTGCTTCCAACCAGCAGGCAGGGTCAATGGCTACTGCCGGCCAGGTGAGGATCGCGGCTTATGAATCTGCCATGCAGGCCATGGAAAATTTTGTAGGGGAAAGCGGGCTGACCGGAACAGCATATGACAGTGCTAAAACCTACTGTCAGGGGATGTTTCTTCCCCTCTTTAAGGCAGCGATTCTCTTTGAAGAAGAGTTGGTTAAGGCTGGCAGCGATCTGCCCAGCCGTTATGTCAGTGAGGTGGCAGAAGAGAGTTTGGATCAGGATGTCCTGGAGAGTCAAATTGCTTCTTATGATCAGACCATTGACAGCCAAAATCAGGCTCTGACCGAGGCCAATAAACAGAAGGATGTAGCTGATTCTACCAAAAGCAGCATCCAGAATGCCATTACAGCAGCTCAGGACAAACGTCATGAATTGCAGGACAAGCTAAATAAACTGCTGGCCTTTTATTCATCGTCGGCCACCATTTTCGACAATCTGCCGGGGCTGGCTGCTGCTTTGGACCAAGCTCTGAGCCTGATGACAGAAGGCTTTGCAAACTTTAACGGCAGCTTTGTCCTGCCTAGTCCGGACAGGATGACCTGGACCCAGACTGTTGAAACAGCTTGGGAGAGCAAAAAAGCAGTTGAAGCTGCCTTTCAAAAGGTCATGGATAAGCTAGACAGCGGTGAAGAGCTGACTCCGGAGGATATCCAGGCTGTCCAGGCCTATCTAGAGCGCTATCCCAGCCGGAACATTCCGCAGGCCCTCCGCAGCCATCTGGAAGAAGCGGTCCAGCAGGCTGATCCCATCCTCAAGGCAAGACTGGACCAGGCCAAGGCAGATCAGGCTTCTGGTAGTCTCTCGCAGGCTGCTTTCAATGGGCTGTGGGCTGGGGCTATGCTGGGCTTTATGAAGCAAGCAGGCAATCAAACTGGTGCCCAAACAGTAGCTATGCCTGCTGCCAAACAGGCTGCTGGTAGTAGCGGTGGTTCATCGGGCTTTTGGGACTTTCTTTTTGGTCATACCAATACCCTGGAACACTCCAAAAAGACTGACTGGAGTACAGGCTGGTTATATAGTACCTATGCCAAATACTCGACAACTGTGGAAGAAGACGATCCTGGTATTTTCAAGTACAAGACAAATAATGGTATTTTTAATGGAGTAGCTGTAGATTTGGGTGTGGCTTCTGTTGATATAGATGCCAGTGACTGGAAGCTGAATGCCAGTCCTCAAATCAGTGTCGGTGGCTATCATATTGGTGTCAATGGCAGTGTTGGCTTAAATACAGACACAGGTTGGCTCCCTATGCCGGAGATTAATCTTTCTCTACATGCTGGAACAGAGCAGCACGATACTGCGGCCGGTCTTAAAGTATCTACTGATATCTGGAATGGTATGGTTGGAGTCTATGGCGTCGACTCGAACATCAGTAAAGACTCGAATGGAAATAAAACGGTGAATTCGGTTGAAACGGGGGCGCAAACCGTGAATGGTCTGGAAGTTGCAGCTGTAGTAGTTGCAGTGACAGTAGCTCCTGTAGTCGCCCTCCCAGCGCTTGCTCTGGCTTAAGGAGAAAGGAGACTTTGATGAAGCAACAATTACCTATCGGAAGTGTAGTCATGGTTAAGGGTAGTTCTCAACCCCTGATGATTGTCAGCCAGTTTCCTGTGACGACCCTTGACGGACAGACCGGCTACTTTGACTTTGGGGCAGTAACCCTGCCCTCCGGTCTGACGGGAAAAGAATTAATCTTTTTTAATAAAGAAGATATTGAGCGGCTGGTCTTTGTTGGTTATGTAGATGTGACTTTTCAAGATTTGCTCCAGCGTTATGACGAGCTGATAGCTGATATCCCCTATCCCAGGCTGACCGTCCCGGAAAGAGCAGGAGCGGCAGATGAAGCGTAAGACAATTATTTTCTCTGGCCTGGTCCTCCTTGCTTTAGCTTTTGGAGCTCTCTTCCTCTTTGCCAGCCTGAATGAGGCCAGTCTGGACGGAGTGTATTACCGCCAGATTGAGGATGGGGCAGACGGCTTCAGTGGCTTGGACAAGGAAACGATTCTGAATCTCAGAGACCAGCAAGTCACCTTCTATAAAGAGGGTCTGGAAGAGAAGGGAAGCATTGACCGCAAGGCCGGCAGTATCCGGCTAGGGTCTAAATTTTACAGCTATGTCCACAATGGGGATTTGCTCATGCTCAAGCTCAAGGAGGATCCGACCAATTCCAAGGAGAGCCTTTATCTGGTCAGAAAAGACAGCCCCTCAGCCAAGAGGCTGGAGCAGAAGTCTAAATCTCAGTCACCTTAATGCACAGCTACATCCGTCTCGTTCTAGCGAGGCGGATTTTGTCATTTGAACAAGCTCCTGCAGCAGCGAAAGAGCTGATAAGCCTTATACAAGTCTTCTATCAAAACCTTTCTATTGGCTTGGTGCTCCATTTCATAATTTGGAAATACTTGCAAGGGCATAAGAACTATCACTTGTCATCTGTTCTTTGTTTTCTTCTAGATACTGCCGTTCTCTCTGATAGACTAACATACTGGCTTCATGAGGCTGCTTACTTTTTAGAAAGGTTAACATTGCTATTTTCCTCTAAATTTTTTAAGTTTTTCTTGAAAACTCTAAAGCAGACTAGTGTAAAATGCGAGAACGCAATGCTGTATTTCATCAGTTTTCAGAAAATTTAAAAAAACTGTTGGATGACACTCACATAATCTGAATTAGCATGATTTAGGCTTCTAAAAAATGTTTAGATAATTTGGAGGAAGACAGCAAATGACAAGTGGGCATTTTAAATTTTTTAGATAATGGAGATAAAACATAAAAAGTTGACATTTCAACGAATTATGTTCTAATTTTTTTGTACATTTTCAAGTTTTTATATATGTAAATGTCAGAAAAAAGTGTATAATGGATTAGTAAATTAAATTTTAGGAGAGGATTTAATTATGAAAAAGTTGGATATTACAACCATGCCCGACTATAGGAAAGTCGAGGCTGTTGTTCAGTTGTTAGTTAATGGAACCTTAACTAGTTATCGAATTGCGACGGATGCAAACATCAGCAAGATGAGTATCCTGACCTTAACTAAAGGGACCAGCAAAATTAAGAACATTACTTATCAAACTGCGATGGCCTTAATTAATTGGTATGAAGAAAACCATGAAAAATATGGCATCACTATTCATCAAAAGGCCGCAGGATAGTCTAAAACTATGATGTAGCTCAAACCTAACCCAGCTAACCATTTGGATAGCTGGGTTTTTCTATGCCTCTTAATGAGACAAGCCGTGGGCGCAGTCGAATTTAGAGGCATTGATGCAGACTGAGCGTAAGCGAAGTCTACGTTCCGCTAATTTCTTAGCGATTGCCGGCTCGCAGAGTCGAGCAGAGTTTAGAGGCATAGATGCAGTTTGAGCGTTAGCGAGAACTACGTTCTGTAAAAACTTAATGAGACAAGCCGTGGGCGCAGTCGAATTTAGAGGCATTGATGCAGACTGAACGGAAGCGAAGTCTAGGTTCCGCTAATTTCTTAGCGATTGCCAGCTCGTAGAGTCGAGCAGAGCTTAGAGGCATTGATGCAGTTTGAGCGTAAGCGAAAACTACGTTCTGAAAAAACTTAATGAGACAAGCCAGAGGCACAGTCGGACGTAGGAGCAGCGATGCTCACTTTCTTACTTTTTATCTGTCCTTAGGGGCAGATTTTTTTGACAGTCCAAGAGTGAACAGTCACCTGTGTAATTCTTGGTCTTTTTATTATCGTTTTCAAGATTTATAATAAATCTATAAAAAGATGAGATTATCCCTATCTTGCGATATAGGGATAATTTTCTTATAATAGATATGAGACAATTTTTATCGTTTCTACGACCATTGTTTATCCTGTTCTGATGTCAGGACAGATTTTAGTAAAAATAAGGAGAATCCAATGTCACAATTATCAGTTAATGCCATTCGCTTTTTAGGGATTGACGCGATTGAAAAGTCTAAGTCAGGTCACCCTGGCGTAGTCATGGGCGCTGCGCCGATGGCTTATGACTTGTTTACTAAACAATTGCGTATCAATCCAGAAGAGCCAAACTGGATTAACCGCGATCGCTTCGTCCTGTCTGCAGGACATGGTTCTATGCTGCTTTATGCCTTGCTTCATCTGTCTGGCTTTAAAGATGTCAGCATGGAGGAAATCAAAAACTTCCGCCAATGGGGTTCTAAGACACCAGGTCACCCAGAGTTTGGCCACACAGCTGGTGTTGATGCCACTACTGGTCCACTGGGACAGGGTATTTCTACAGCTACTGGATTTGCTCAGGCAGAGCGTTTCTTGGCTGCTAAGTATAACCGTGAAGGCTACCCAATTTTCGACCATTACACTTATGTCATCTGTGGTGATGGCGATTTGATGGAGGGGGTTTCAGCTGAAGCTGCTTCTTATGCTGGCCTACAAAAGCTGGACAAGCTGGTTGTTCTCTATGATTCAAATGATATCAACCTAGATGGAGAGACCAAGGATTCCTTTACAGAAGATGTTCGTGCCCGCTATGAAGCCTATGGTTGGCATACTGCCTTGGTGGAAGACGGAACAGACCTTGCAGCGATTGATGCAGCTATCAATGAAGCTAAAGCTTCCGGCAAACCATCTTTGATTGAAGTCAAGACGGTTATCGGTTACGGTTCTCCAAACAAGCAAGGAACGAATGCAGTGCACGGTGCGCCTCTGGGAGCAGAAGAAGCTGAAGCTACTCGTAAAGCCTTGGGCTGGGACTATGCTCCATTTGAGATTCCTGAGGAAGTCTATGCAGATTACCGTACAAATGTGGCAGAGCGTGGTGCAGCGGCATACGATGCTTGGAAACAGCTGGTAGAGGACTACAAGCAAGCCCATCCAGAATTGGCAGCAGAAGTAGCAGCTATCATTGCTGGTCAGGATCCAGTAGAAATCAAACCAGAAGACTTCCCAGTGCTTGAAAATGGCTTCTCTCAAGCGACTCGTAATTCCAGTCAGGATGCCCTCAATGCAGCAGCTAAGGTGCTTCCGACTTTCCTCGGTGGTTCTGCTGACTTGGCTCACTCCAATATGACCTATATCAAGGAGGATGGCCTGCAAGATGATGCCCACCGTCTCAACCGCAATATCCAATTTGGTGTGCGCGAGTTTGCTATGGGAACAATTCTCAACGGTATGGCGCTTCATGGTGGTCTTCGCGTTTACGGTGGTACCTTCTTCGTCTTCTCAGACTATGTCAAGGCAGCTGTCCGTTTGTCTGCCCTTCAAGGCTTGCCAGTGACTTATGTCTTCACGCACGACTCTATTGCAGTTGGTGAAGATGGACCAACTCACGAGCCGATTGAGCATTTGGCTGGTCTGCGTGCCATTCCAAACCTGACTGTTTTCCGCCCAGCAGATGCGCGTGAAACTCAGGCAGCTTGGTATCTGGCCCTTAAGAGCCAATCCACTCCGACTGCTCTGGTCTTGACCCGTCAAAATCTGACAGTCGAAGAAGGCACAAACTTTGACAAGGTAGCTAAAGGTGCTTATGTGGTCTACGAAACAGGAGCAGATTTCGATACCATCTTGCTGGCTTCTGGTTCTGAGGTTAATTTGGCTGTTGCAGCTGCTAAAGCACTTGCAGAAGAAGGCGCTAAAATTCGCGTGGTCAGCGTGCCATCAACAGAGCTTTTTGATGCTCAAGATGCAGCCTACAAAGAAGAAATTCTGCCAAATGCAGTTCGTCGCCGTGTAGCGATCGAGATGGCAGCTAGCCAGCCTTGGTACAAGTATATCGGTCTAGACGGTGCAGTTATCGGAATCGATCAGTTCGGTGCATCTGCTCCGGCAGGCAAGGTTCTGGAAGAATATGGCTTTACAGTTGAGCATGTAGCAGAAGTTGTTAAAAATCTTAAATAAAAAGACATAAAATCAGGGTGTTAGTCATCCTGATTTTTACTTTTTAAAAAATGTCGTTAGGCCAGTCATGCTTCATCCGACTTGAGACGGACTTTGCCTGAAAAGTCAGAATCGTCTTGTAAAAATAAGGGAAATCTGCTATAGTAGTTCATATATGACATTCGAAGGAGAAAAGATATGAATCCAATTATGCTTATTGTATTTGCGGTTGTACTGGTAGGGATGACTTATTTCCAAATGCGTACTCAAAAGAAACAGGCTCAGCAGCGTATGGAAAGCCTTAACAAGCTGCAAAAGGGTTATGAAGTCATTACCATCGGCGGTTTATACGGGACAGTAGATGAAGTAGACACAGACAAGAAAACAGTTGTTCTGGATGTGGACGGTGTTTACCTGACCTTTGAACTGACAGCTATTAAGACTGTGCTGCCATTGACTGAGGGCATTCCTGCTGTTGCTGGCGGTGAAGGAAGCGTTGACGTTCCTGAGGAAGAATCAGCGATTGAAGAGTAAAGAAATAAACAGCTTGCGGGCTGTTTTTTTGTTTTGGTTCATGTAGCTAGGAGGTGTTTGATTGCAACTTTATCTGCCTCGCAGTTTGGACAGGCTGGGTGAGTTTGGATTCTCTGGTTGACATTCTGTCCTTATTTTATATCCTCGGGTTTGAAAAAGCGGATGAATTGCCCACATTCCAAGGATTTATGATATAATGAACTGACAAAACTTTAAATAGGATAAAAAGTATGTTTAGTTTTAAGAAAAAAGAAAAGCTGAACGCACCGCTGAATGTTCCCAAACACATTGCTGTCATTATGGATGGCAACGGCCGCTGGGCCAAAAAAAGGATGCAGCCGCGCGTGTTCGGTCATAAGGCTGGCATGGAAACCTTGCAAAGGGTGACGATTGCTGCCAAGGAAATGGGTGTTCAGGTCTTGACTGTCTATGCCTTTTCAACGGAAAATTGGTCTCGGCCGGAAAAGGAAGTTTCTTTTATTATGAATCTGCCGGTTGAATTTTACGATCGCTATGTGCCGGAGCTGCACAAGAACAATGTAAAAATCCAGATGATTGGTGATACGGCTAAGCTTCCTAAGGCGACATTTGAAGCTTTGGAAAAGGCTGAAAGCCTGACCAAGCTCAATACAGGTTTGATTCTCAATTTTGCTCTAAATTACGGTGGCCGATATGAGATCAATCAGGCGGTTAAACTGATTGCTCAGGATGTTTTGGATGCCAAACTCAGTCCCGGTGACATTACTGAGGAAGTCATTGGCAACTACCTCTATACCAGCAACTTGCCTAAGATGCTGCGCGATCCAGATCTGGTGATTCGGACCAGTGGAGAGCTGCGTCTCAGCAATTTTCTGCCTTGGCAGTCAGCCTACAGTGAGCTGTATTTTACGGATATTCTATGGCCTGACTTTGATGAGAAGGCTTTGAAGGCTGCAATTGCAGAATACAGCCGTCGGAATCGACGCTTTGGCGGTGTTTAAGGGAGAAAGTAAAAGAGTATGAGTAAAAATTTACAAAAACGTCTAATCTTTGGAGGAATCGCTCTTGCTATTTTTATTCCTCTGGTATTGACTGGGGGAGTTATCTTTCAGATTTTTGTAGGGCTGCTGGCTATGCTGGCGGTGCATGAATTTCTCCAAATGAAAGGTCTGCCGACAGCGACCATCGAAGGTGTCTTAGCCATGCTGGCAGCCTTTGTCCTAACCCTGCCCCTGGAAAACTATCTGAAGTTTCTGCCGGTCGACGGCAATGTCGTGGCCTATGGCTTGGTCGTCTTCCTTCTGTTGATTTCGACTGTTCTAGGTTCCAACTATACTTTTGAAGATGCGGCCTATCCGATTGCAGCTAGTTTTTATGTCGGTCTTGGTTTTAATGCCTTGATTGATGCCCGCTTGATGAATATTGACAAGGTCCTGCTAGCTCTCTTTATCGTCTGGGCTACTGACAGCGGAGCTTATCTGGTCGGGGTGCGTTTCGGTAAAAGAAAGCTGGCGCCAAGAGTTTCCCCTAATAAGACTATTGAAGGAAGCCTGGGCGGCATTCTATCAGCCGTTCTAGTGACTGGGATTTTTATGTTAGTTCGACCGCAAGTGGCGACTCCTTACAATGCCTTTGTCTTTTTGATTCTGGCAGTGCTCTTTAGTATTGCAGGCCAGCTAGGTGATTTGGTCGAAAGCTCAGTCAAGCGCCATTTCGGGGTCAAGGATTCTGGGAAATTCATTCCTGGCCACGGCGGTGTCTTGGATCGCTTTGACAGCCTTCTCTTCGTCTTTCCGCTGATGCATTTCTTCGGCTTGTTCTAAGACAGTCGTGCATGGCTGAAAGCAAGGGATGACAAGCTTGTCCAACGACCTCACAATCTGAGAAGGAACTAGGATTTGGAGTTCAAAATTTTGAGAGGAGCTTCTACCCTATTTTCAAAAGTGTCAGCTATGCAGGGGCGGGAAGCTCGGTATTTGGCCGTTTTCTGCTCCTTCTTTGATTTAAAGAAAAAATAAGATTTCTAGGAAAGGTAAAATATAGAAGTCCATGCAGTTTATAACCTTTATTATTATTTTTGGGATCATTGTGGTGGTCCATGAGTTCGGACACTTCTACTTTGCAAAGAAGTCCGGCATTTTGGTCAGAGAGTTCGCTATCGGTATGGGACCCAAGATTTTCTCCCATATTGGTAAAGACGGGACGGCCTATACGATTCGGATTTTACCCTTGGGGGGCTATGTGCGTATGGCCGGCTGGGGGGAAGATTCCACTGACATTAAGGTGGGGACACCAGCTAGTCTGAGCTTGGATGCAGAGGGCAAGGTAGTTCGTATCAATCTCTCTGGCAAAAAGGTTGACCAGACAGCTCTGCCCATGAATGTGACTGGCTTTGACTTTGAGGAAAAGCTGGAAATCACTGGTCTGGTTCTTGACGAGCTCAAGACTTATGCAGTAGATCATGATGCAACGATTGTTGAAGAAGACGGCACTGAGGTGCGGATTGCACCGCTGGATGTTCAGTATCAGAATGCTAGTATCTGGGGTCGTCTTATTACCAACTTTGCTGGGCCTATGAATAACTTCATTCTGAGTGTCCTGGTATTTATGCTGCTGGCCTTTGTTCAGGGCGGCGTTCGCGATGAAAACAGCAATCATTTTCAAGTCATGGATGGTAGTGCCATAGCAGCTGCTGGGGTTCAAAATAACGACCAAATCCTTAAGATTAATGACTATAAGATTAGCAACTGGGCGGATCTAACCAGTGCTCTAGCGAAAATCACAGGCAAGAGCAAGGAAGCGCCGACCTTGTCTGTTACCTACAAACACGGCAGCGAAACGAAAGAGATTACCGTACAGCCTAAAAAAGACGGCAATCGTTATCTGCTAGGGGTATCTCCAACGGTCAAGACAGGCTTCTGGGACAAGGTCATTGGCGGATTTACTGCAGCTTGGTCTACCACGGTTCGTATTTTGTCAGCTCTGAAAGATATCATCTTCAACTTCAATATCAATAAGCTGGGCGGTCCGGTCGCTATTTACAATTTCAGCAGTCAGGCTGCAGAGCAAGGCTTGCCAGCAGTACTCAGCCTCTTGGCCATGCTGTCGCTCAATATCGGTATTTTCAACCTGATTCCTATTCCAGCCTTGGACGGCGGAAAAATCGTCCTCAATATTCTGGAGGCTATCCGCAGAAAACCTCTGAAAAGAGAAACTGAGACCTATATCACTCTGTCTGGAGTGGCTATTATGGTTATTCTGATGATAGCCGTTACTTGGAACGATATTATGAAATTATTCTTCTAAGAGCCCGAAGCTCATAGAGCCATGAAAAAGAAATTATTCAATGAAAGTCAAGGAGTTTTGTTTTTATGAAGCAAAGTAAAATGTTAATTCCAACCCTGCGTGAGATGCCTAGCGATGCTCAAGTTATCAGTCACGCTCTGATGCTGCGGGCTGGCTATGTCCGTCAGGTTTCAGCTGGGGTCTATTCTTATCTGCCGCTGGCCAATCGTGTGATTGAAAAAGCAAAAAAAATCATGCGAGAAGAGTTTGACAAGATTGGTGCAGTGGAGATGCTGGCTCCAGCCCTGCTCAGTGCAGACCTCTGGCGCGAGTCTGGCCGTTATGAGACCTATGGTGAAGACCTCTATAAGCTGAAAAATCGTGAGAAATCAGACTTTATCTTAGGGCCAACCCATGAGGAAACCTTTACAGCTATCGTTCGTGATTCGGTTAAATCCTATAAACAGCTGCCACTCAATCTCTATCAGATTCAGCCTAAATACCGTGATGAAAAGCGTCCTCGTAACGGGCTCTTGCGGACGCGTGAGTTTATCATGAAAGATGCCTACAGTTTCCACGCTAACTATGACAGCTTGGATGTGGCCTATGATGAATACAAGTCTGCCTATGAGAAAATCTTTACCCGCAGCGAGCTGGATTTCAAAGCCATTATCGGTGATGGCGGCGCCATGGGGGGTAAGGACAGTCAAGAATTCATGGCCATTACGCCAGACCGGACGGATGTGAACCGTTGGGTGGTTTTGGACAAGTCTGTAGCTAGCTTTGATGAAATTCCTGAGGATGTTCAGGAAGCTATTCGGACAGAATTGACCAGCTGGATGGTATCTGGTGAGGATACCATTGCTTATTCCAGTGAGTCCAGCTATGCTGCCAACCTTGAAATGGCGACGGATGAATACAAGCCGGCAGGACGTGTCGTGACTGATGAAGAAGTAGCCCGTGTCTCAACGCCTGACTGCAAGACCATTGACGAAGTTGCTGCTTTCCTTGGGCTGGATGAAAGCCAGACAATCAAGACCTTGGTTTACATGGCTGACGAAGCTCCTGTCGTAGCACTTTTGGTCGGCAATGACCAGCTTAATGAAGTCAAGCTGAAAAATCATTTAGCGGCGGATTTCTTTGATGTGGCGAGTGAGGATGAAGTCCGTCAGCTCTTGGGAGCAGGTTTTGGCTCACTAGGGCCAGTCAATCTGCCAGAAGGCGTGAGAATCATCGCTGATCGTAAGGTGCAAGACCTGGCTAACGCTGTGGTTGGCGCTAACGAAGATGGTTACCACTTGACCGGTGTCAATCCAGGCCGTGACTTTACCGCTGAGTATGTGGATATCCGTGAAGTTCGTGAAGGTGAGATTTCGCCAGACGGCCAAGGTGTCCTCAAGTTTGCTCGCGGGATTGAGATTGGGCATATCTTTAAGCTGGGAACTCGCTACTCTGACAGCATGAACGCTAATGTCTTGGACGAAAATGGCCGAGCAGTACCGATGATTATGGGTTGTTACGGTATCGGTGTCAGCCGTCTCCTGTCTGCTGTTATGGAGCAGCATGCCCGTCTCTTTGTCAATAAAACTCCTAAGGGCGAATTCCGCTATGCTTGGGGCATCAACTTCCCGAAAGAGCTAGCACCATTTGATGTGCACTTGATTCCGGTCAATGTCAAGGACGAGGTAGCCTTGGCTCTAACAGACCAAATCGAGGCTAACTTGCTAAGTGCTGGTTATGAGGTCTTGGTGGATGATCGCAATGAGCGCGCTGGTGTTAAGTTCAGCGACAGCGATTTGATTGGTCTCCCAATCCGTGTGACAGTAGGTAAGAAAGCTGCAGAAGGCATTGTCGAAGTTAAGATTAAGGCTACTGGCGATACCATTGAAGTCCACGCCGATAATCTGCTAGAAACCTTGTCTATTTTGACAAAATAAAACAAACTGCCAGTTTTATCTGGCAGTTTTCTTTTGCTTATTGGAGGTGAAAATGCTATAGTAGGAAAAAATAGATTGGAGGACCGATTGATGGGATTATTCGGCGGTTTATTAGGCAATGCCTCTCAGAAAGATATTGAAAAAACAGAAAGACAATTGGAGGATATTCTGACAACAACAGAGAATGTAGAACTGGCTTTTAGCCTCATTCGTGACTTGATTGTCTTTACAGATAAGCGTTTAATCTTGGTCGACAAGCAGGGAATGACTGGCAAAAAGACTTCTTATAAGTCTTTTCCTTATCGCTCTATCAGTCGCTTCTCAGTAGAAACAGCTGGGCATTTCGACTTAGATGCTGAGCTGAAAATCTGGGTTTCCAGCGCTCAAGAGCCAGCAGAAGTCCTGCAATTTACCAGCGACCGCAGTGTCATCGCTATCCAAAAAGCCTTAGCGGAAGCGGTTTTAAGATAGCATATTGCCCCTTTAGGATTTAAAAATAAACAGAAAAGCCTTCTGAGCATTAACTATAAAGTTAAATCACTCAGAATGCTTTTTTATTCTTCTGTCAAACCTTGCTCTCTCATAAAGTTAAAGACCTCTTCGGGTTTATCTTGGAGTTTATTAAAGACAGTTTGTTCGCCATCAGAACCACCTGTGGACTGAATCAGCTGTTCTTGATCTATTTTGCTGAGGTCAAAGTCAAAAATTGCTGAAGCTATTTTCTTGTCTTCGGAAATCTCAACGTGAATTTCAAGCCCCTTTAACGTTTCCTTGTTTTCTATCGTAGAATTTTTCTGAGCATATTCGCTATAGAATTTTGTTAATTCTTCGACGCTCATCTTTTGATTTTCTTCAGAGATAGTTTGGCTAGCGATGAGTTGAAAAGATACAATCTTGTCTTTTGTATAGAAAAACTTGATTGAATTGGTATAATGCTCATCGATTTTTTTAGAAAAAGTTTTCGTCTTCACTTTTTCTTCTTCTTTGGCTTTGCTTTGACTCTGATTTTGCTTGGGCTTGTTTTCTTGCTTATGCTGATTAGGCATACTACAGGCAGTCAGGGTCAGCAGACAGGCGCTGGCTAGTAAAATTTTCTTCACAATTAAGACTCCTTTTGATAAATGTTTTTGTTCTATTATATCATAACTTATCTCCAGGAAGAATGTCTTGATAATTGTGTAAGACTCGCACTTTGCCCTATTCTTTTTCTGTCGAAAAAAGTGCTGATTTATGGTAAAATAGGGTCACTACTGTACGAGGAAATGTCATGTCAAACAAGTTTGAAATTTTAATGCATCAGCTGGATATGCCACTGGAAATGAGAAATTCAGAGGCCTTTTTGAATGCTGAAATTGAGAAGGTTCTGGTCCACAAGGTCAGTCGGGTCTGGGAGTTTCATTTTTCTTTTACGAATATTCTGCCCATTGAGATTTTTCGGGAATTGCAGAAGCGCTTAGCTCAAGAGTTTTCTAAGACGGGCAATCAAGCCGTTTTTGAAATTCACTGTCAGGCTCCTCAGGTATCGGATGAGCTCTTGCAGGCATATTACCAGTTGGCCTTTGAGGAAGGTCCATGTGCCAGCCATGGCTTCAAGAGTCTGTATCAGGATTTGCGGGTTCATATGGATGGGGACAAGCTGTTGATTGAGGGAGCTTCAACCATTGATACGGAGCATTTTCGCAAGAATCACCTGCCCAATCTCAGCCAGCAGCTGGTCAAGTACGGCTTTCCTCAGCTGACTTGTCAAGTTCAGCACAGCGATGAGCTGACCCAGCAGCAAGCGGAGAATTTCCAGGCGGAGAATGATAAGATTGTCCAGGCGGCCAATGAAGAAGCGCTCAAAGCCATGGAATCCCTGCAGCAGATGGCACCACCGCCAGAGGAAAAGCCAGCCTATGACTTCCAAGCTCGTAAGGCTGCGGCTAAACCAAAGCTAGACAAGGCAGAGATTACCCCGATGATTGAAGTTCAGACTGAGGAGAATCGTCTGGTCTTTGAGGGAATGGTCTTTGACCTAGAGCAGAAAGTTACTCGGACTGGCCGAGTCCTGCTCAATTTCAAGATGACAGACTACACTTCTAGCTTTTCCTTGCAGAAATGGATGAAAAATGAAGAAGAAGCCAAGAAGTTTGACATGATTAAGAAAGGCGCCTGGCTGCGCGTGCGGGGAAATGTGGAGATGAACAATTTTACCCGCGACCTGACCATGAATGTGCAGGATGTGCAGGCCGTTACTCACTATGAGCGCAAAGACTTGATGCCTGAGGGCCAGAAGCGGGTTGAGTTTCACGCCCATACCAATATGTCTACTATGGATGCCCTGCCTGAGGTGGAGGAAATCGTGGCAACGGCTGCCAAGTGGGGCCACAAGGCTGTCGCCATTACCGACCATGGCAATGTGCAGAGCTTTCCCCATGGCTACAAGGCTGCCAAGAAAGCTGGTATCCAGCTGATTTACGGTATGGAGGCCAATATTGTAGAAGACAGGGTTCCTATCGTCTACAATGAAGTGGACATGGAGCTGAGCGATGCGACCTATGTAGTCTTTGACGTGGAAACGACAGGCCTTTCGGCGGTCTACAATGACTTGATTCAAGTTGCGGCCAGTAAGATGCATAAGGGTAATATCGTCGCTGAGTTTGATGAGTTTATCAATCCTGGGCATCCTCTTTCGGCCTTTACGACGGACTTGACCGGGATTACAGATGAGCATGTCCGCAATGCCAAACCACTGGAGCAGGTGCTGAAAGAGTTTCAGGAATTTTGTCAGGACAGTGTCCTCGTTGCCCATAATGCTACCTTTGACGTGGGCTTTATGAATGTCAACTATGAGCGTCATGGCCTGCCGAAAATCAATCAGCCAGTTATTGACACGCTGGAATTTGCCCGCAACCTCTATCCAGAGTACAAGCGCCATGGTCTGGGGCCTTTGACCAAGCGTTTCCAGATTGCTCTGGAGCACCACCATATGGCCAACTATGACGCAGAAGCGACGGGTCGTCTCCTCTTTATCTTTATCAAGGATGTGGCTGAAAAGCATGGTGTGACCAATCTCAAGGATTTGAATACGGATCTGGTCGATGAGAATTCTTACAAGAAGGCTCGGGTCAAGCATGCGACCATTTATGTGAAAAATCAGACGGGGCTCAAGAATATTTTCAAGTTAGTCAGTCTGTCCAATACTAAGTATTTCGAAGGTGTCCCTCGGATTCCACGGACCGTGCTGGATGCCCATCGAGAAGGCCTGATTTTAGGCTCAGCCTGTTCAGAAGGTGAAGTCTATGACGCCGTTGTCTCTCAGGGGGTGGATGCAGCTGTCGAAGTAGCCAAGTATTATGACTTTATTGAGGTCATGCCGCCGGCTATCTATGAGCCACTGATTGCCAAGGAGCAGATTAAAGACCAGGAAGAACTGCAGACCATTATTCGCAATCTGATTGAAGTCGGAGATCGCTTAGGCAAGCCCGTCCTTGCGACGGGGAACGTCCACTATATCGAGCCGGAAGAAGAAATTTATCGCGAGATTATCGTTCGGAGTCTAGGTCAGGGAGCCATGATTAACCGGACCATCGGTCACGGTGAAAATGCCCAACCGGCTCCGCTTCCTAAGGCTCACTTCCGGACCACCAATGAGATGCTGGACGAATTTGCCTTTCTAGGCGAGGACTTGGCTAAGAAGCTGGTCATCACCAATCCCAATCAGCTGGCGGAGACCTTTGAGCCGGTAGAGGTAGTCAAAGGCGACCTCTATACGCCTTTCATTGACAAGGCCGAGGAGACGGTTGCTGAGCTGACCTATCAAAAAGCCTTTGAGATTTATGGCAATCCGCTACCTGATATCGTGGACTTGAGGATCGAAAAAGAGCTGACCTCCATCTTGGGGAATGGATTTGCCGTGATTTACTTGGCTTCGCAGATGCTGGTGCAACGCTCCAACGAGCGGGGCTATCTGGTAGGTTCGCGGGGGTCTGTCGGATCCAGCTTTGTTGCGACCATGATTGGGATTACCGAGGTTAATCCTCTGTCGCCTCACTATGTCTGTGGCACATGCCAATACAGCGAGTTCATCACGGATGGCTCCTATGGTTCAGGCTTTGATATGCCGGATAAGGACTGTCCAGAGTGCGGTCACAAGCTGAGCAAGAACGGTCAGGATATTCCATTTGAGACCTTCCTTGGATTTGATGGGGACAAGGTACCCGATATTGACTTGAACTTCTCCGGAGAGGATCAGCCGAGCGCCCATTTGGACGTGCGGGATATCTTTGGTGCGGAGTATGCCTTTCGGGCTGGGACCGTTGGTACCGTTGCGGCTAAGACGGCCTATGGATTTGTCAAGGGCTATGAGCGCGACTACGGGAAGTTCTACCGGGACGCAGAAGTTGAGCGGCTGGCGCAGGGAGCTGCCGGAGTTAAGCGGACGACTGGACAACACCCGGGCGGAATCGTTGTTATCCCTAACTACATGGATGTTTATGACTTTACACCGGTCCAATATCCAGCTGATGATGTGACGGCCGAGTGGCAGACCACCCACTTCAACTTCCACGATATCGATGAAAATGTCCTCAAGCTAGACGTTCTGGGACACGATGATCCGACCATGATTCGGAAGCTTCAGGACTTGTCTGGCATTGATCCTAATGACATTCCTATGGATGATGCTGGCGTCATGGCCCTCTTTTCTGGAACAGACATTCTGGGAGTGACTCAGGAGCAAATCGGCACGCCGACTGGTATGCTGGGGATTCCGGAGTTTGGGACTAATTTTGTACGGGGCATGGTTGATGAGACCCATCCGACAACTTTTGCCGAGCTCTTACAGCTATCTGGTCTCTCTCATGGTACGGACGTTTGGCTGGGCAATGCTCAGGACTTGATTAAGCAAGGGATTGCTGACCTATCCACCGTTATCGGCTGTCGGGACGACATCATGGTTTACCTCATGCACAAGGGCTTGGATCCTAAGATGGCCTTTACGATCATGGAGCGCGTGCGGAAGGGCCTTTGGCTGAAGATTTCTGAAGAAGAGCGCAATGGCTACATCGCAGCCATGAAGGAAAACAATGTGCCAGAGTGGTACATCGAGTCCTGTGGAAAGATCAAGTACATGTTCCCCAAGGCCCATGCGGCAGCCTATGTTATGATGGCCCTGCGGGTGGCCTACTTCAAGGTGCATCATCCGATTTATTACTACTGTGCTTATTTCTCCATCCGGGCTAAGGCCTTTGATATCAAGACCATGAGTGGCGGACTTGATGCCGTCAAGCGTCGGATGAACGAAATCGCTGAGAAGCGTAAGAACAACGAAGCCTCCAATGTAGAAATTGACCTTTATACAACCTTGGAAATCGTCAATGAAATGCTGGAGCGGGGTTTCAAATTCGGAAAGTTAGATCTCTACAAGAGCCATGCAACTGAGTTTCTCATCGAAGGAGATACCCTTATTCCACCATTCTCCGCTATGGACGGTCTGGGTGACAACGTTGCCCGCCAAGTAGTCAGAGCGCGCGAAGAAGGCGAATTTCTCTCTAAGACAGAACTCCGCAAACGCGGCGGCCTCTCTAGCACCCTAGTCGAAAAAATGGACGACATGGGTATTCTAGGAAATATGCCCGAGGATAACCAGTTGAGTCTGTTTGATGAGTTTTTCTAAAATAATTCAAAAAAAGTTAAAAGATGGACGAAGTTTGTCCATCTTTTTTGTTATCTTTATGTTAGTAAATAGTAGATGGGGGAGAAGATGTTTTTTTATCAAATAGAATTTAGCAAAATGAATAAAAATATTAAAGAAGCAGATAAGGATTTTATCAAGGAGAATCAATGGTTTTATTGTTTCAAAAACCAAACATGCCTTTACGTTGTTGGAGTCACAGAACGTACCAAAGAGGATTTGTTTGATAAGCTAAAAACTTTGGGGTTTAATGAAGAAGAACATACTGATTTTAAAGTTAAATCTATCAGTAAAAGAGAATATTTAAAGGAGGTGGGGAACAAGTATTCAGTTCAAATAGGTCAGCTTTTTCTTTATTCAGATGAAAGAGAGCTTTCAAATTCTGATGGCTTTGCTATTACTGATTTAGAATGCGATAACTTAAATATTGTAGGTCTAAATGAATTTAAAGAGTATGTTTTAAAACTAAAAATGTTTTTAAATAATCAAAAGGAAAGAAGGCAGAAAAAAGAAAAGGTCCTTGTTGAAAATCAGTTTTTAATTTTCAAAGGTTCTTTAGGAACTGGTAAAAAATTTGCTATCAAATATTTGATGAGGCTGTTAAATGTCAAGTGTAAGACTATTTTGAAAGATGGGTTTTCAGTTAATTTTGAGTCAGAACAGCGTTTAGTGATAATAAAGGACTATTCAACTATGCATCCTAGAAAAAAAGAGGAATTAAAAAATAATATTGTAGAAGCAACGGAAGGAAGAATATATATTTTTTTAGCAGAATCAGATAGTATAGCTTATGAAATATCTAGAGAATTTCTTCCACTATTTCATGTTGTTTATGAATTAAATTTTCCTCCCTACTCATATAACGAACTTGTTAATATTATAAAATTTCGCTTAGGAGATTATGGTTTTCATTTAGAAGAAGATCTAATAAAACTGCTTTCAAATCACAATTGTCTTACAAATAGTTACGATAGTTGTTATTTTGCTCAAAAGATTATTGAATATAATGTAATAGAAAGTAATTTGAGTAATGGAAAACAAAGTTTTTCTTTGCCGTCGGATCTGTTTTGTATGAAAGGTTGCAACAATCCATTAGCCACAAATTCTGATGCATTAAAGGAGCTAGACCGTTTGGTTGGCTTATCTACTGTTAAAAATCTGATTCATAGAATTTTAGCTTATTTTTCTATATCTCAAAGAAGGCATGAAATAAATTCTTCACTCGTTCGGCCGTCTATGCATTTTATGTTTTCTGGAGCATCTGGCACTGGAAAAACAATCGTTGCTAGATTGTTGACAAAAATTTTTTATAAACATGGTATTATTAAATCAAACGTTTTGATTGAAGTAGGTCGCTCAGATTTAATTGGTGAATATGTTGGCCAAACAGCTCCAAAGGTTAAAAGATTATTTGATAATGCAAAAGGCGGTATTTTGTTTATTGATGAGGCATATAGTCTAATTCCACAAGGTGAGCGTGATTTTGCTAATGAAGCTATTCCTACAATTATTCAGGAAATGGAAAATAATAGAAATGATGTCATTGTGATTTTCGCTGGTTATACAGAAATGATGGAGGAATTTTTAAACATCAATCCAGGTTTAGCTTCTAGAATTAGTAGAAAAATTCATTTTGAAAATTATAACAAGTATGAACTGTATGACATATTGACTCTAATGGCTGATCAACAAGGTTATATAGTGGATAAGAAATGCAAAACTATCCTCCTGACTTATTTTGAAAAATGTCTTTGCTCAGAAAGTTTTGGTAATGCTCGTTATGTCAGAAAACTATTTGAGTTAGTTTTATATATTCAGGCGGAGCGACTGATGAAAGAAGAGATAGTATCAGATCTAACTGATGCAGAGTTGAGCTATTTGTCTTACATAGATTTTGAAAAAGCAATACACGATTTAGAGAAAAAAGAAAATAACTTAAAAATAATAGGATTCAGGACAGATATATAGAATATTCATGTTATAATATAGGGAAAGAGGAGGTTTTATGAACGATCAAGAACGTATTTTATCCATTTTGTTACGTTTGCAATCAGGAGCTCATCTATCAAAAAATCAATTAAGTGATGAGTTTGAGGTTAGTGCAAAAACGATTCAGAGAGATTTCTCTTTATTAGGTGATTTTTTAATGACTCAGCCCATGATTGCAGCTGAGTTGGCATACGATTCAAAACACCATACAAGATATTTAAAAGGAAAATCACTTTTTAATAAAAAAGATATTTTAATAATTTCTAAGATTTTATTAGAAAATAGAGCTTTAAATAAAGTAGAAAATGAGGATTTATTAAAAAGCTTGTTGGGGCTTGTTTCAAAAGAGGAACAAAAAGAAATAGAAATGATTATCAACAGCGAAAGACTGAACTATGCCCCAATTACAGACGAGCAAAATCGTATTCAAAAGATTTGGGAATGGTCAGAGATGATTCGCAAGGAGAAGGTTCTAGAAATTGTCTACAAGAGTCCATATCAAGATAAAAAAGAACATTTAATTTTTCCAGTTTCTCTGTACTATGATATTCATTATTTTTACATTGTAGCTTACAATCTTAAGAATGAGCATTACATGACCTTGCGTTTGGACAGAATCCAGACTTGGATGGCCACAGAGGAATCTAAACCTAACATCTCTTATGGCAGAAAATTCAGGGACGGAGATATTCGTAATCAGCGAGTAGACGCTTTTCTAGGAAGAAAAATCACAGTTGAATTGGAATTCTGTTATGATCGAACTATTGTTTTAGACCAATTTCCTAATGCACAGTGTTTATCTGCCGACGAAGGATGGACACATTTTAAGTTTGAGAGCCAATATACACCTGGTCTTAAGCGTTGGCTGCTCAGTCAAGGAGAAGCCGTTAAAATTTTGTCGCCACAGTCTTTAGTTGATGATATTCGGAAGACGATGAAAGAAATTTTAGGCTACTATCAATAAATATTTTTCATATTTGAACTTGAGTGGACATAAAATGTCCACCGAAAGGTGTAGAATTTATATATTAAGAAATAAAGGAGACAAAAATGATTGAATGGATTGTAGTTGATAGGTTTGGTAATCAAATCGCAGGACCATTTTTTGATAAAATAGCAGCAGAAAACGTTGCAAAAGCAATTCCTAATGCTACTATTATTCCAAAGCATTAATGGACCAAAGATTCTATGCTGATAAGATTTTTAGGAGATAATGATGAATGCCAATGAAAAAGAAATAGGATTTGAAAGTAAAAAAATATCAGAAATATTGAAATGGGATAGGCTAACAATACCAAGTTATCAAAGACCTTATAAATGGAACAGAAAGCATGTTCGTAATCTTTTTTATGATTTACGAGATGCTATGGAAAAACAGGAATATCAAGTTGGCTCTGTTATCTTGCATGAGAATGACGGACACTTAGATATTGTAGATGGCCAGCAACGATTGCTTTCCATTTCGCTATTTCTTTATGCTTTAGGTAGAGATAAAGAATTTAAAGGAGCAAGAAATTTACTTGAAGCTGATTTTGGAGAACTATCTTGCTATAATGCTTACGAAAATTTTAATGAATGGAAGAATTTAATCCAACTTGTAGGCGAGAAAGAAGCTGAACAGGTGTGTAGTTTTCTACTTGAAAATTGTTCTGTCTCGGTGATTACTATGCCACAGGAACGATTATCAGAGGCCTTTCAGCTGTTTGATTCTCAAAATAATCGTGGAAAATCTCTAGAACCTCACGATTTACTCAAAGCTTATCATCTTCGTAAGCAAGATTCAGAAGATGAAAAGATTGTTGAAAAGTGGGAACAGTTTGTAGAGGATAAAGATTTAAGTCTCAAAGAGTTGTTTGATAAACATCTTTTTCGTATGAGACGTTGGTCTCGGGGAGAGGCAGGATTAACAAATAAGCGTTATGGCTCTTATCTCCGTTTTACAGAGGATTTTATCGATGACTTTAAAGGTGTTGATTTAAACCAGAACTTTCCATACCTAGAATTGTATCGTCATGTTGAAGAGTTCCCTATGTCAATTACCATGCCTATTATTGATGGAAGTGAATTTTTTGAATATATCGAATCTGCCCATCATACTATTAAAGATTATAAAGTTTTTTTAAATGAAAAGTTAGGATTTTCTGATGAGCTTGAGGCGGAAGAAAAAAATTTGACTTACCCAGAAGGTATGTTGAAAATTTACAATAGCTCAAAGGGACGCTATCTCAAGTGCCATAATATATTCCTAAATATTTGTTTGCTTTTTGCAGAGAGATTTGGAAAAGAAGAGCTATCAAAGGAAATAGTAGAGACCTTATTTATTTGGTCTTATTACCCCCGTGTTAAATCTCGAGCGATATATGATGCAACTGTTGGAAACTATGCTGCTGGTGGAAGATTCAGACAAAAAGATGTTCAAAAACTATTCCAACTTTTAGCCCATGCTGTAACTCCAAATGATTTCATGGTCAAGATAGATCGAGAATTATTTGACAATTACACAGTGGAGCAGATTATAGAGGAGGAAAAAGAGAAATGGTAGAAACACATATAAGCTTATCAGTTAATCGTTTGTTAAATGAAGATAGCTATGCTATTCCTCTTTATCAGAGAAATTTTGCCTGGACTTATGATGAAATTGAGCAATTATTGAACGATGTTGCAGATGCTTTTCAGGAACAAAGAGAAAATTACTATATTGGAACATTAATCGTTAATGAAGAGAATGGTCTTTTCAAAATTATAGATGGGCAACAGCGGACTACAGCCCTTAATTTGATTGCCTTAGCTTTGAAACATGAGTTTGGTTTTGATAGATTGAAAGCTATCAATCTTACTTTCCCAGCTAGGAAGAGGTCCAATGAGAATATTCAAAAGCTATTTACCAAGCAAAAAATTTCTGAGGATGATGAAAATGAACTGACTAGAGGTTACCGACACGCTCAAGACGCATTGAAGAAAGTGCTAGAGGAGCGACAATTTGACTCTCAATCTTTCTTTGAATATCTATTTGATAATGTCATTATTTTTCGTAGTATTCTTCCTAATGATTTAGATTTGAATCTCTATTTCGAACGTTTCAACTCTCGAGGAGAGCAACTAGAGGCCCATGAAATTCTTAAAGCACAAATGATGGCTAAGTTTGGTGAAGATCAAGAAATGGCGCAAAAATTTGCAAGAATTTGGGATGCCTGCGCAGAATTTGATAAGCCTGTTGCTACTCAGTTTAAAATGAGAAGAAAAAGGAAAGATGATTTTCAAGAACGAGAAAAGATTTTTGGTTGGCATTTTTCAAATTATGAATTTAAAAATCTTTATGATAACATTGCTACTACCTTAAATGAAAAGAAGACACTGATAGAAGCATTAAATTATAAGGTAATTGAAAATAGAGAATTTGTGGAAAAAGAATTTGGGGATTACACTACAGTAGTTGACTTTCCAACCTTTTTACTTTGTGCATTTGCGTTCAAAAATGGGCAAACAATTGGTGGTGTTCAGTTAGATGATAAAAAAATGTTATCCTTGTTTGATGTAAAGAACCGTGATAAAAAATGGATAATTGATTTTAGTAAGCTTCTTCTTACAACGAAACATATTTTTGATAATTACATCGTTAGAAATTCAAATACGGATTCTTCAAGTAGAAATAAGGATGAATGGTTTTTACAGAAGGGTACTTATTATGAATATCAACCAAATGGAAAATCGAAGGAGCACTATATAGTTGAAGAACGCTTTACTAATAATACGTTTTCAGATTCGGAGATTAATAAAAACATCATTCTCCTCCAATCCATGTTTGCTGTGACCTTCACTGCCAATCGAGATAGTCGTTGGTTATATGAAATCTTGCATTTTCTCTTCAACCATATGGAAGAGTTAAATCAAGCAGAATTTGCTGTTCGGTTTAAGGGTTTTCTTGAAAAAATGGCGGTGAGATATGCTGAAGAAAGATTGTTTACTGAGGATGGAAGTATAAAGAAATACGGGGATATTCCTGTTTATGCATTTAACTTTGTAGATTATATTTTATGGAAAAATCGTTCTGATTTAAAAGAAAAATATTCGAGTGTTGAATTTGAAGCTTTCAAATTTGCCTATCGCCGTTCCATAGAGCATTGGTATCCTCAGAATCCAGATGATCAGGATGGATTGAGCAAATTACATGATGAATTTTTGCATTCCTTTGGCAATCTTTGTGTCGTTACAGATAGCCAGAATTCTAAGTTTGGAAATTTAGTTCCGAGTGCAAAATATAATCAATGGCAAGGTATATTCTATCGTCAAAGTCTAAAATTACAGATGATGGCAGCAATAACAGGACAACAAGATTCTGGCTGGGGAGCGAATCAGATAAAAGAATTGGAAAACGAGATTATGCCTATGGTAAGCAAATTTATAGAAAATAAAAAGTAAGTTGTCAGATCTAGATAATTTAAGAGGCTAATGTATATCCAATAGATTTACATTGGCTTTCTTTTTTGTTAAAATAGTCTATAGAAAGAAGGTGAGAGTATGTCAAAGACTAGTATGAGTATCCGCTTGGACAGTGAGGTCAAGGAGCAGGCTCAGCAGGTTTTCAACAGCTTGGGCATGGATATGACAACGGCTATCAATATTTTTCTTCGTCAGGCTATTCAGTACCAAGGGCTACCCTTTGATGTCAGACTGGATGAAAGTCGGAAGCTGATGGAAGTATTGGGGGATTTAGATCAAAATAGGAATATGAGTCAGTCTTTTGTGAGTGTATCAGACTTGATGGAGGATTTACGTGCTTAAGATTCGTTATCATAAACAGTTTAAAAAAGATTTTAAGTTGGCTATGAAGCGTGGACTTAAGGCAGAATGGTTAGAAGAAGTCTTGGAGTTTTTGATTCAAGAAAAAGACCTTCCTGCTAAATATCGAGATCATCAACTGACAGCATCCAAGCACTTTAAAGGAGTGCGAGAATGCCATATCCAGCCAGATTGGCTCTTGGTTTATAAAGTGGATAAGGAAGAATTGATTTTAAACTTGCTTAGGACAGGCAGTCATAGTGATTTATTTTAATCTATTAAAAGATAATTGAGGATTCTGAAGACGCTAGTACAAGTAAGAGTTCATACCTTAGAATTATGATTTAGAAAGGACTCTCTCATGAAACTTAGAATAAATGCTGAAGATAAGCCAGCGCAAAAAGTTTTTGATTACCAGCTGAATCTTGACCCAGATACGATTTTGAAAATGACTGCCTTGATTTGCGGCACAGTGGCAGCGGTTAGCCTACTGTCCCTGTTTAAAGAGAAATAACAAAAGAAAAGGAGAAGCAGAATGGTTCTGCCAAATTTTAAAGAAAACTTAGAAAAATACGCTAAACTATTGGTTGCCAATGGTATTAATGTGCAGCCGGGTCACACGGTGGCGCTCAATATTGATGTGGAGCAGCGTGAGTTGGCTCACTTGATTGTCAAGGAGGCCTATGCTCTGGGGGCTCACGAAGTCATTGTCCAGTGGGCGGATGATTTGAGTACGCGGGAGAAATTCCTCCATGCGCCGATGGAGCGCTTGGACAATGTTCCAGACTATAAGGTGGCTGAGATGAACTATCTTCTTGAGAAGAAAGCCAGCCGCTTGGGCGTTCGTTCATCTGACCCAGGAGCTTTAAATGGCGTGGATGCTGAGAAATTATCGGCTTCTGCTAAGGCTATGGGGATAGCCATGAAGCCGATGCGGATTGCAACCCAATCCAATAAAGTCAGCTGGACAGTCGCTGCAGCAGCCGGTACAGAGTGGGCTAAGAAGGTCTTTCCAAACGCAGCCAGTGATGAGGAAGCGGTAGACTTGCTTTGGGATCAGATTTTCAAAACCTGCCGTGTCTATGAGAATGATCCAGTAGCCGCTTGGCAGGCGCATGAAGAAAAACTCAGCTCAAAAGCTAAGGTTTTAAACGAGGAGCAATTCACAGCTCTGCACTACACAGCTCCTGGAATTGACTTGACATTGGGCTTGCCCAAGAACCATCACTGGGAGTCAGCTGGCAGTCTAAATGCTCAGGGCGAGTATTTCATTGCCAACATGCCGACAGAAGAGGTCTTTACAGCACCGGACTTTCGCCGGGCAGAAGGTTATGTGACTAGCACCAAGCCTCTTAGCTACAATGGCAACATCATCGAGGGCATCAAGGTAACCTTCAAGGATGGACAGATTGTGGATATTACTGCTGAAAAGGGCGACCAGGTTATGAAGGATCTTGTCTTTGAAAATGCGGGTGCGCGTGCTTTAGGTGAGTGTGCCTTGGTGCCAGATCCAAGCCCGATTTCCCAATCAGGTATTACCTTCTTCAATACTCTCTTTGATGAAAATGCTTCTAACCACTTGGCTATCGGTGCAGCCTATGCGACCAGTGTGGTTGGTGGAGAGAATTTCTCTGAAGAAGAGCTAGAAGCAGCGGGTCTCAACCGCTCGGATGTCCATGTGGACTTTATGATTGGCTCTAACCAGATGGATATTGACGGTATCCGAGAAGACGGCAGCCGTGTAGCCATCTTTAGAAATGGAGATTGGGCAATCTAAGATTTCGAGCTACCTTAAATAGCGCATTCCATAATGACGGCTTCCACTTGCTTCTTGAGAAGCCTTGCTAGAAATATAGAAAGAAGGGGAATATATGATTGGTAGTATGTTTGTCGGTTTTATCATCGGCCTTATCGCCGGGGCTATTACTAGCCGAGGGGAGCGCATGGGCTGTATTGGAAAAATCCTCTTGGGTTGGTTTGGTTCCTTGATAGGTCAATTTCTCTTTGGCCATTGGGGACCAATGCTGGCTGATACAGCTGTTGTTCCATCAGTGCTAGGAGCAGTTATCCTCTTGGCTATTTTCTGGAGACGGGATAGTTAGAATAGAAAAAATACCTAGATAGTTTCTATCTAGGTATTTTTGATAATGATATGCAAGTTATTTACTCAATCACCAACATGCCGTCCTTGACTGCGAATGGGTCTTTTTCGTTGATGCGGTCGTAGAACATGATGCCGTTGATATGGTCGATTTCATGCTGAACGACAATGGCGTTATAGCCCTTGAGTTTGATACGATGCTTTTGACCATCCTTGTCAAAGTAATCCACGGTCACTCGTGCATGACGAACTACGTAGCCCGGTACTTCTCGATCGACTGATAGGCAGCCTTCACCATCAGCTAAGGCTGCATCCTGAACGGAATGGGCTACAATCTTAGGATTGTACATCAAAGTTTGCAGGCTATAAGCTTCCTTAGGCGGATTGCCCTCTTCGTCCTCAGGATTTGGGACCAAAACAGCAATTAAGCGTTTGGAAATATCCAGCTGGGGAGCAGCTAGACCAACACCGCCACGCAGTCCCATTTTTTCCGCCATGACTGGGTCTTGGGAATGCTTGAGAAATTGCATCATCTTCTCGCCCAGAATGATTTCCTGGTCTGATAGAGGGAAGCTGACTTCCTCAGCGATAGCACGCAGGGTCGGATTACCCTCGCGGATAATGTCCTCCATATCAATTAAATGGGCTGGTTTGGTTAATCGTTCAATAACAGATGTTTTTTCACTCACAGACATGATTCTCTCCTTTTTCTATCCTTCATCATAACATAAAACCTACAAGAAATAAAGGCGGGAGCGGTTTTGAATGGCTGGCGGTGCCTGCTTTTTGAATGGAGCGACAGCGCCCCATAATATTCCTGACAAAGAAATTGCGTCTTGAACCAAAAAACTGTATGATAGAACTAGTGTGAATTTTAAAGGAAAATAGAATGAAAAAATTGATGGAAAAGGTGAGTATCCTCTCGCTTTCTTTGATTCTGACGACGGCTTTTTCGATTTCCAGTGCCCAGTCGGCCATGTTTGCTTTTTATAAAGGGATTCCAGAAAGTTGGGTAGAACTTCTGGTTTCTTTGCCTTCGGCTGGGATTATGCTGATGTTGCTGTTTAATAGAGTCATTGAAAAATACCTGACAGAGCGTCAGATGATTGTGAGCGGGCTTCTGATTTTTTCACTTTGTGGGCTTCTTCCTCTTCTTAATCAGTCGTACTGGCTTATGTTTGTCTCTCGGCTTGTCTTTGGGATGGGAATCGGTCTGCTCAATGCCAAGGCTATCTCAATTGTTAGCGAGCGCTACAAGGGACAGGAACGCGTTCGGCTTTTAGGACTGAGGGGATCAGCAGAAGTAGTCGGGACAGCTTTCTTGACTTTTGGCGTCAGTCTACTTCTTCCTCTCGGCTGGCAGGCTGCCTTTCTCGTCTATACTTTCGGACTGGTGGTTTTAGCGCTTTATTTGCTTTTTGTCCCTTATGACAAGGTTTCTGAAAAGCAGCAAGAACAGTCTGAATTGGCTCCTAAGTTAAGCCGGCAGGATTGGCAGCTGAGTTTGGTTTTTGCCTTTGTGGCGGGGGTTATTGTACTGACTTATATTGCCATCAATGTGCGCGTGCCGGGTATTGTAGAGAAGTCTGGCATGGGGACAGCCCAGATTGCAGGCGTGATTCTTTCCTTGATGCAGTTGATTGGGATTGCAGCGGGCATCAGCTTTGCTAGTTTGATCCGTCTTTTTAGAGATAAACTGCTGGTGCTTTCTGGTCTGGTTTTTGGACTGACTCAGATTATCATTGGCTTCACACCTAATCTCTTGTCACTCAGCATGGCTACTATTAGCGCCGGCTTTGTCTATAGTGTCGGTCTGACGACCATTTTTTACACCCTGTCCGAGCGCATTTCCGCCCAACTCCTCAATCAAGCCACTTCTATCGTGATTTTAGGTTGCAGTATCGGAGCAACGGCCACTACATTTGTCCTCAGTTTCATCGGGAGATTCTCCAACGCCCCAGCCTTTATCTTCAGCGTTTTGGGGCTGGCTATGATTCTGACCTCGCTCTTTGTTCTAAGATTTAGCAAAGAAAAGAGCGGAATAGCTCCAGAAAGTTAGGAGGTTATACGATGCGTCTGGATAAATTTTTAGCAGAAAATGGTCTGGGCTCACGCGCTCAGGTCAAGCAGCTCCTAAAGAAAGGGCTGATTTTGGTCAATGGCAGAGCAGAGAAATCACCTAAGACCCAAATTGATGAGACAGCAGATGAGATTGTCGTTTCTGGCCAAAGGCTGACCTATGAAAAATTCGTTTACTACCTTCTGAACAAGCCGCAGGGAGTCATTTCGGCTACAGAAGATAACCGTCATAAGACAGTTCTGGACTTGCTGGACGAGACTGCCCGTCAGAAGGAAGTCTTTCCTGTTGGCCGCTTGGATATTGATACCCATGGTCTGCTCCTTCTGACAAATAATGGCAAGCTAGCCCATGCCATGCTGTCACCCAAAAAGCACGTAGAAAAAATCTACCGGGCTCAAGTGGCAGGCCTGGTGAACCAAGCAGATGTAGAGCGATTTGCTGCAGGAATAGAACTGAAAGACTTCACCTGTCAGCCAGCTCAGCTCAAGATTTTAGAGCTGGATGAGGCAAAAGAGACTTCTCTCGTAGAAATTACCCTAGCGGAAGGCAAATTCCACCAGGTCAAGCGCATGGTAGCCGCCTGTGGAAAAGAAGTTACGAATCTTCAGCGCCTCACGATGGGACCCCTACAATTGGATCCCGCACTGGCTCTTGGAGAATGGCGGAGGCTGACCGAGGAAGAGATGCTTTCTTTAGAAATTTTTGGGGTTGAATTGTAAGCGAAAGAGCCTGAATTCCTCATACAAAAGAGTTGAAACAGAATCATTTGACAAAGGTAGTCCTTCTTGGTAGAATAAGTATGTCGTAAAGACAAATAACTTCTTCTTGGTTGCAGGCCATGCCAAACCTGCCACTCGGATGAAGCGTAAAGAAAAGGAGTATATCATGGCAATCTCAAAAGAGAAAAAAAATGAAATCATTGCACAATACGCACGTCACGAAGGTGACACTGGTTCAGTAGAGGTACAAGTTGCTGTCCTTACTTGGGAAATCAACCACCTCAACGAACACATCAAACAACACAAAAAAGACCACGCTACTTACCGTGGTTTGATGAAGAAAATCGGTCGCCGTCGTAACCTCTTGGCTTACCTTCGTAAGAACGACGTTAACCGTTACCGTGAGTTGATCAACTCTCTTGGACTTCGTCGCTAATCTTGCGTCTAAAACGTTTCTATACTTCGTTGACTTCGCCTCGATGTACCATTAGTACAATCTTCGCCTCGTCGCCTAGTTTATAAACGTTTTATCCAGCAAGAATCATGATGCTAAGGGCGTCAAAAATCCGTATGAAAATAGGGAAACGACATCGTGTTCGATGAACACAAGGAGTTTCATCTTTTTCACGAGAATTTTAGTTCGAGCTCAAATTAGTTCTCTGATTTCAGGGAGCTTTTTTGTTTTATCAACTCACTTAGGCCGTGTTCAATTGAATACACAAAGTTGAAGCTGTTCTACTAAAGAGTAGTTTTTCTTTTTCTCTAGGATTTTAGCCCGGTCTCAAATTAGTTCTCTGATTTCAGAAGTTTTTTTATTCATCATTCCTCTTAGTTCGTTTTAAGATATTCAAATATCATTTCTAAGTCTAATTCTTCTAATTTTTCCAAATAAAAGGTCCTTCTATTTCTTTAGAAGAACTTTTTCTATCAGCGACTTTACTCTTTCAAGAATTTTTGGATGGCAGGAGCGGCAGTGATAGCAAATCTTTCGTCAATACGATGCTCCCCGCCTTCTACAGTGACCAGCTTTGCATTTGGAATGGTCTGACTCGCTTGAACAGCATACTGGTAGGGCACGACTGCATCATCGGTACCATGGATAATGAGGGTCGGAGCTGTGATTTTGGTCTGTTCTGCTTGGATGTCAATGTCTAAGGCATCAATTAGATAAATCTTGCCCAGAGTAGCATTGTGGTGTGTCAAGCTATCAGGAAGTTGGTCGAAGTCAGGACTCCCTAGCTCACGATAGGTCTCTTTGGCATCATCGAAAAGAACGAAAGCTGGAAAGATGAGCAGGAGTTTGTGCACGCGGTCCGGATAAGCAGCAGCATAAAGACTGGCAACAACGCCGCCTTGACTGGCACCGAATAAGCTCATTTTGCTTTTATCTACAAAGGCCTCGGAACGAAGCTTTTCCATGACTTGGGTCAAGTCTGTCAGTTCGGTCTTGACCGACATATTCAGCATATCTTGTCCACCGCTCTTCGACTGACGGCTGCCGCCGTAGAAATCAAAGCTGTAAACCAGATAACCTTGCTTTGCCAACAGCTGGCTGTACATTTCATATTGCTCAAGGGTGTTGTTCAATCCATGTGCGATAACAATAGTCGGCAATTTTTTACTCTTGTAGTCAGAAGGAGCAGTAATCTTTCCGTAGAGCTGCTTGTCATCGTATGAAACGCTGTATTCTTCAGACACGATGTCTTCTGTCGGAGTCGGTTGATTGTCCATTTTCTCGCTAGAAGCTGTCTGTGTGGTTTCTGGCTTAGGAGGAGTAGGATTTGATTTGGTTTGGGAGTGCCAGAAGAAAAGAACCAGTCCAGCTAAGCTCAAGGCTGCTAAAAAAGCCCAAATATACTTCATAGTTCTCTCCTTTCAGTATTTGTAGTATTATATCGGAAATGAATGTATTTTACAAGAAGAGAGATTTCTTGTTTTTGATTTTTCTGGATCTCATACAAGAAAATCCAATTCATTTATCTAAGCGAGATTCAGATAGCCTTGAATTTTTTAGAAAATATTGCTAGACTGTAGCTACTAAGATAAAAACACAGTTCTGGTTGGTAGTCCAGACGCAAAAAATCGATTTTTTGTCAGTAACCTTCCTCCTTGGTTGTCCATTCTTAGGGATTTTTTAAAGGAGGTGCTGTCATGGATAAGATTTCAATGACGCTGACAGTTTACTTTGAAGAGGGATTTTGGCACGGTCTTTTCGAGCAGGAACATGCTCAATCTTATAGAGTTTGCCGAGTCACCTTTGGTGCAGAGCCTAGCACGCGGGAATTGTTGGATTTTCTAAACCGTTATTATCATCGGTTGCAATTTAGTCCTAGCATCAGGGTAAAGGAGAAGGCTAAGTCCATCAGTCCCAAACGCTTGCAGAGACAGGCTAAAAAAGAGCAGCTGGCTTCACGTTCTTCAAAGTCTCAGGAAGCGCTGAAGCTGCAATTTGAAGAGCAAAAGAAAATCGCTCGAGTCAAGCGTAAGCAGCAGAAAGAACTGGCTAAGCAAAGGAAATTCGAACTCAAACAGCAAAAACGATTGGAAAAGCACAAGGGGCATTGAGCCTGCTTTTTCTTATTTATATGGGAAAGTCTTCCGATGGGAGGCTTTTTTGTTTGTCAGGCAATCAGTGAGTGGCTTAAAAAGTGAATTGATTTCTCCAAGTCGTTTTATTTGACAGATGTAACAAAAGAGATTACAATATAATCATAAAATAAAAATTACAAGAGTAGTTTTGAAAAGGAGAAGTTATGATTGAAATCACATATTTGGATGCTGTCAAGCAGGAGCGGAAGATGACCTTTGAGTCTTATCAGGAGTTTGAGCAATCCCAGCAAGCCTGCTTGATTGGAGTGGCAGATTATTACCCAGTTAAAAAACTGACTTATAAAGGTCATGATTTGAACTACCAGGGCACTTATGGAGATGTCTTCTTTTTCCTGATGAAGCAGGATTTGACAAAGTTTGACTAAGAATAAAGGAGAAAAATAATGGTAAAAGCAATCACAGATGCAACATTTGAGCAAGAAACAAAAGATGGATTAGTGCTCATTGACTTTTGGGCCACTTGGTGCGGACCTTGTCGGATGCAGGGGCCAATCCTTGACAAGCTCTCAGAGGAACTTTCCGAAGATGAGCTCAAGATTGTTAAGATGGATGTGGACGAAAATCCAGCTACAGCACGCGCTTTTGGCATCATGTCTATCCCGACCTTGCTCTTTAAAAAAGACGGTCAAGTCGTCAAGCAGGTAGCGGGCGTTCATACTGCCCAGCAGATTAAAGCCATTGTGGCGGAGTTGGGATAAAGTAAGATTATGGTTATATAGGCCTGTTTTAAAATGAGACTGCTCTTGTTTGGAGCGGTCTTTTTTATTTCGATTATAACAATAATGAGTCAATTTAAAATTTTTGTTTGAAAATGCATATTTTAAGGTATAATAAGTAGAGGTAAATTTTTTTCCAATGGGTCGCGCTAGAGATCTAGGTTATTTAAAACACGATGGGAATGTGGTGATGATTATTATTGAGTTTTTAAAATATATTTTATTTATCTTTATGATTTTTACACCATTTGTTGCTCCAGCGGTTTTCTGTTTTTTTGTAGGCTGGATGATTCCTAGAGAGCAGATAACGCAAAAAAGAATCATACTAGTATTAGCTTTCTTGATCCCTGTTTTGCTTTTAATTTCGTATTTTGCCCCTCAGATATTAGGCCTAGTGTTTTGGAGTCTAATCTGGTTTTTCATCGGGCTGTTGCGAATGAAGAATTATACTAAATCACAGTACTGGACAAGATGGCTTATATTTATCGCTTGTTTTAGTGCCTATATTTTACTTTATCTCCGCTTTTTTGGGTCGCTTTATTTTTATTAAACTATTTAAAAATCAGCTTGAAGCAAATCTTCAAGCTGATTTTGTTTATTCCTTACTCCCCCAACTCCTCGCTGTAAGCAATAATCTGATCAACCGTGTCAGACAAGAACTGGATGGTGTCGCGGAGTGGTTTGTCTGTCGAAATATCTGCCCCGATAATCATAGCTGACTCAAGCGGAGTCTTGCTGCCGCCAGATTTGAGTAGCTCAAGCCAGTCGCGGGCACCATTTTCGTCATTTTTCAGGTGTAGGTAACCGGCAGTAGAGATGACCAGACCTGCTGAGTAAGTATAACTGTAGAGCCCCATGTAGTAGTGAGCTTGGCGCATCCAAGTTAAGGCAGCATCGTCGTCGATTTCCACGGCATCGCCCCAGAAGTCCGTCAAGACTTCTTTCATGATAGCGTTGAGTTTGCTTGCGCCGAAGGTTCCGCCTTCTTCAATCAAAGTATAGACCTTGCGTTGGAAGGCAGCTTCCAGCAAGTGAGTAATGAAGTTGTGGAAGTAAGTATCCGTCAGACGGTGAGCCAGGGCAAAGCGTTTCTGGCGAGGATTATCAAATTGGTGCTCCAGATAATCACTGAGCAGGAGCTCATTAAAGGTAGACGGTGCTTCCACATAGTAGGTGGACATGTGGGCGTTGAAATAGCTTTGGTGATTGTCAGAGAAGATAAACTGACCAGAGTGGCCGATCTCGTGAATCAGAGTATAGACATCGCTCATACGGCCAGTCCAGCTCATGAGGACATAAGGGTGGACCCGATAAGGATCCGCAGCATAGCCTCCAGAATCCTTTCCAGCATTGGCCGCAAAGTCGACCCAGCGTTCTTCCTTGTAGCGGGCAACATCTTGACAATACTCTTGTCCGAGTGGCTCGACTGACTTCATGACGAGGTCATAGGCGTCATCAATGCTGACTTCGGGATTGAGCTCGCTGTCCAAGTCCAGTTTCCAGTCGGCAAAGGTCATTTTTTCAAGTCCGTTTACCTTAGCGACATGCTTGAGGTATTTCTGAGCTACTGGGGCAAATTCGCTCATAATCAAGTCAATTTGCCGGTCAAACATAGAGCGATCAACTTCTTGCTCTGCCAGTAAGTAGTCAAAGACAGAGTCGTAGCCTTTCATGTCAGCCAGCAATTTTTCAGACTTGACCTGAGCTAGATAGGCAGCAGCGGCAGTATTTTGATGCTGACGAAGACCTTCTGAGAAAGAGCGGAAAGCTTTTTCGCGGATTTCTGCATTTTCATGGTTTTGATAGAAATTCTCATAGGTGACAAAGCTGTTTTTGTAAACTTTACCGTCTACTTCGAAGTCAGCCATGGCAAAGTCGCCAGCCCGCATCTTGGTGTAAATATCCTGTGGACTGTAAAATACCTCACCTAGATTAGTCAAGGCTTTTTCGACATCTGCTCCTAGATAGTGGGCTTTTTTGATTTTAGCCTGGCGAATGGCTGAGGTCAAATGGGGCTCTTGGCCTAGTTTCTCCAAGACAGCCTCGTCTGCACCGACCAGAGCGTCGTCAAAGAAGCTGAGTGCGACATTGGCCTCGGTCTCAAACTCCATGGCTGCTTGGGCAATCTGCGCAAAGCTCTCGTCGCCATAGTCAGTGGTCTGTGGCATAAAACCGTAGTTGCCGATGTGGCTGATTTGGATATAAATCTGCTCTAACTCAGCAAATGCCCGTTCAAAATCTTCGAAAGTGCTAAGTTTGCCTTGATAATCACGGACGAATTTCTGGATGTCCTCTCTGGCCTTTTCGATGGCTCGCAGGAAGTCCTCTTGGTCTTGGTAAAGGGCTGTTAGGTCCCAGAGTTCATTTTCCGGGAATTCAGAACGATGTTTTTGTTCCATAGTCTACTCCTTTTGTCGTATATAGAAATAGTATAGCAAAAAATCCCCCAAAATGTCTTTGGGGGAGAAGGATAAGTCAGTATTTTTTAGATGTCTATCACTTAAGGATAAAAGTCAATGTTTCTTTGCAGCAATCCTTTTAAAAAGCAGTAGATAAGACAAGAAGACGAAGATAACCAGGCCTAATAGCAGGGTGAAGACGTTTTGAGTTCCTTTTGTCATATTTGGAGCTTGATTGGCGATGACAGCTGTGACTGCAGTACCTATAGCGCCCGCAAAGGTTTGGGCCAGTTGAAACAGCGCAGTTGTATCTGCAGTTTTTTCTTTATCAACTTGAGTCGTCGCTAGGGCAAGTGTGTTATTAAAGGCCATGTTTCGCCCCAAGGTAAAGCAAATATAAATCGCAATAACAGCTGTTAAGGTGAGTTCTTTTGTGAAGAGAAGGAGCAAGAGAACAGCTAGGAAAAGAAGTGAATTTCCTGTAAAAAGGGTTGGTTTAGGACCATTTCTATCATAGAGTTTGCCAAAAAGAGGAGAGAGGAAGGCTCCAAGCATGGTTCCCGGAAGTAATGCAAAGCCTGCCTGAGCGGTTGAAATATCTTTTTCTATGACTAGAAAGTTGGGAATCAGAAAATTAGCCGATAGGTTGATAAACTGAAAAATGAAGAAGGGTAAAATAGCCAATAAGACCGTCGGTTGCTTTAAAATCCGAATATCTAGGAATGGATGATCGATTTTCAAGCTCCGATAGATAAAACAAGCTAGTGGCACTATGCAGAGAATAAGATAGAGACAATCGATATATCCTTCTTCTAAGCTGGAAATGGCTACAATGGCAAAGACGAGTGAGCTTGCTAAGAGGAGAAATGAGAGAAGATCAAAGGCGCGTTTCCTAGACTGTTCGGAATTTCTTAAAAAGAAAAAGCCAAGGATAAAGGATATGATTGGGACAGGAAGAATAAAGGTATAAATCATATGCCAGTCAAAACGACTAATCATAAAACCACCGTAAGTTGGCCCAATTGCTGGTGCTAGGCTGACCACCATCCCAGACAAGCCCATGTAGGTTCCGATTTTTTGCTTAGGAACACGCTCAACAATCAAGTTAAAGAGCAAAGGAATGGCTAATCCAGTAGCTCCTCCTTGTAGGACTCTCCCTATCATCAAGATAGGAAAGCTTGGAGCCAACATTGCAATCAGTGTGCCCAAGCAAAAGTTGGCTAAAGCAGTAAAGAGGATGGTTCTCTCTTTCCAATTGTGGGCTAAGGTTGCTCCTAAAGTAATCGTAATGGCCACTGCTAACAAATATCCTGTTGTAATCCATTGCAGTGTTCCCAATCCTAAGCCAAAGACCTTACTTAGATGCGGGAAGGTCACATTCATACTGGTTTCAGATAAGATGCCTGCAAAGCAGACTAAGGCTGTCGCAAGGAGCGAGAAAAAATCTTTCTTTTCAACTGTTTGATGATCTGGCACGATTGTCTCCTTTACATGTTTGAAATGAGTCACTGTATTTATTATAAAGCAAGAAGTTCTCTTTGAAAAGTGAATAATGGCTATACCGCCATCTTATTTGACGAATCGAAAGGGGAAAAACGAACTCAGCCAGCCAACTATAATCAGCTATAGAAAAGAAAAATAGATTTTCAGTGCTTTTATAGAAAAAAGCCATTTCCAGCCTTTTTCTTTTGCTTGAAATTGTGGTAAAATAAGGTCTGTACGTGCTTGATACAAAGATGAGGATATAATAAGCTGCTAAGACTATAATTTTAAAATCACAGTGCTAACTGAACACGTCCTATGAGTTGATTAAAGTCTTAATATCTTGATCTTTGTAGCCAAGGCGTATGAAAAAAATTGAGCATGTGCTCGGCAAGGAGTCTTTATGACAAAACAAGTTTTTAAAACCGTTTTTGCAGGTCGTGAACTGGTAGTTGAAACCGGACAGGTTGCAAAGCAGGCAAATGGCAGCGCCGTTGTTCGATATGGAGAAAGTACCGTTTTAACTGCAGCAACCATGTCCAAAAAGATGGCTACTGGTGACTTTTTCCCATTGCAGGTCAACTATGAGGAAAAAATGTATGCGGCTGGGAAATATCCTGGCGGCTTTAACAAGCGCGAAGGCCGTCCGTCAACAGATGCGACTTTGACAGCCCGCTTGATTGACCGCCCGATTCGCCCTATGTTTGAGGAAGGTTTCCGCAATGAAGTTCAGGTTATCAATACAGTTCTTTCTTATGACGAAGATGCTTCGCCTCAAATGTCTGCTATGTTCGGTAGCTCTTTGGCTCTTTCTATCTCAGATATTCCTTTTAATGGCCCTATCGCAGGAGTTCAGGTCGGCTATGTAGATGGTGAATTTATCATCAATCCTAGCAAGGAACAAAAAGAAGTTTCACTTTTGGAACTGACAGTGGCTGGTACCAAAGAGGCTATCAACATGGTAGAGTCTGGAGCCAAGGAACTTTCTGAAGATATCATGCTGGAAGCTCTTCTCAAAGGGCACGAAGCGGTCAAAGAATTGATTGCCTTCCAAGAAGAAATCGTTGTGGCAGTCGGCAAGGAAAAAGCAGAAGTAGAATTGCTGCATGTTGATGAAGAGCTGCAGGCAGAGATTATCGCAGCCTATAATAGCGACTTGCAAAAGGCTGTTCAGGTAGAAGAAAAGCTGGCGCGTGAAGCCGCAACTCAGGCTGTCAAAGACCAAGTCACAGCAGTTTATGAAGAGAAATACGCGGACCATGAAGAATTCGACCGTATCATGCGTGATGTGGCTGAAATCTTGGAGCAAATGGAGCATGCAGAAGTGCGGCGTTTGATTACCGAAGATAAGGTCCGTCCTGATGGTCGTAAGGTCGATGAAATCCGTCCGCTGGATGCGGAAGTGGATTACCTGCCGCGCGTGCATGGTTCTGGTCTCTTTACTCGTGGACAAACCCAAGCCTTGTCTGTCCTGACCTTGGCACCAATGGGCGAAACGCAAATTGTGGATGGCTTGGATCCAGAATACAAGAAACGCTTCATGCACCACTATAATTTCCCGCAATACTCAGTCGGGGAGACAGGTCGTTATGGGGCTCCTGGCCGTCGTGAAATCGGACACGGTGCTCTTGGGGAACGCGCCTTGGAGCAAGTCTTGCCTAGCTTGGAAGAGTTTCCTTACGCTATCCGCCTGGTGGCAGAAGTCTTGGAGTCAAACGGTTCTTCCTCCCAAGCCTCTATCTGTGCGGGCACTTTAGCTCTGATGGCCGGTGGTGTGCCGATTAAGGCTCCGGTTGCTGGTATTGCTATGGGCTTGATTTCAGATGGCAGCAACTATACGGTTCTGACGGACATTCAAGGTTTGGAAGACCATTTTGGTGATATGGACTTTAAGGTAGCTGGTACTCGTGAAGGGATTACAGCCCTGCAGATGGATATCAAGATTGAAGGAATTACAGCTGAGATCCTGACAGAAGCTCTTGCTCAGGCTAAGAAAGCCCGCTTTGAAATTCTGGACTTGATTGAAGCGACGATTCCAGCTCCGCGTCCTGAGTTGGCTCCAACTGCTCCGAAAATCGACACCATCAAGATTGATGTGGACAAGATTAAAATTGTCATCGGAAAAGGTGGGGAAACCATCGACAAGATTATCGCTGAGACTGGTGTTAAGATTGACATTGATGAAGAAGGAAATGTGTCCATCTACTCTAGCGACCAAGACGCCATCAATCGTGCTAAGGAAATCATTGCTGGCTTGGTCCGCGAAGCAAAAGTGGATGAAGTTTACCATGCCAAGGTTGTTCGGATTGAGAAATTCGGTGCCTTTGTCAATCTCTTTGACAAGACGGATGCCCTCGTTCACATCTCAGAGCTGGCTTGGACTCGGACTAATAATGTCGAAGATGTCGTACAAATCGGTGATGAAGTGGATGTCAAGGTTATCAAGATTGATGCCAAAGGCCGAGTAGATGCTTCCATGAAAGTATTGCTGCCGCGTCCACCAAAGTCTGATAAGCCAAAGCATCACCATGACAAGGGACATCATCCGCACAAGGAGTACAAAGGTCACAAAGACCATCAAGAAAGCCCTAAAACAGAAGAATAAGAGGTCACTTATCCCTGTAGACCTCATCAGAAATCGGCAGAGGCGAGCCTAGTTCTCGTCTCTCCTTGTTTAGAGAAGGAAGGAGGCTAGCATGGGTTGGTGGAAGGAATCTATTGATATTGTAAAAGAAAATGACCCGGCGGCACGAACGTCGCTGGAAGTCTTACTAACCTATCCGGGCATTAAAGCTTTGGCGGCTCATCGTCTTTCTCATTTTTTGTGGAAGCGTGGTTTCAAGCTATTAGCACGAATGCACAGTCAATTCTGGCGTTTCTGGACCCAGATTGAGATTCATCCCGGTGCTCAGATTGAGTCAGGTGTCTTCATTGACCATGGCAGTGGCCTAGTGATTGGTGAGACAGCCATTGTGGAGAAGGGGGCCATGCTTTACCACGGCGTGACCCTAGGCGGTACGGGCAAGGATACAGGTAAACGCCATCCGACCGTGCGCCGGGGTGCCTTGGTCTCTGCCCATGCTCAAGTCATTGGACCAATTGAGATTGGAGAGAAAGCCAAGGTCGGAGCCGGTGCAGTTGTTGTGGCGGATGTTCCAAGTGATGTAACCGTTGTTGGTGTACCAGCGAAAATTGTCCGTGTTCACGGTGAGAAGGACGAGCCAACCATTCACGAGGTAGAAGAGAAGCGGGAATATTATCTAGACAAGCTAGAGCATGCCCGCGAAGCCAGTCACCATTCATCAAGTCTTTAGAAAAGGTTGGCAAAGTTATCGAAGTGAAATATGACAGGAGGAACCGACATGTCAGATTTATCAGATGCTATTTTGAACCAGGTAGTCCTTGAACTGAAAGAGCGCTTGGACGGTCCTGCCAAGGAGCGCTTTATCAAACTACCGCTTATCCACCAGCGCGAATGGGCTCGCTATATCAGTGAAGCCAAAAAAGATGAGACCAAGCTGCGCCGCATAGAAAAGATGAAGGTGGATTTGCTGGAGCCTTAAAGAAAGAGAAGTTATGCTATTAGAGGAATTTGAAGATGTAGCAGCAGTCATTGAGCCAACAGATAGGCAGATTATTGACAAGGGTGAGGTATGCGAAACGATCATCCTGTCCTTTAATGGCGAAATTCTGAAACGTTTGATTGAGTCAGAAGCAGTCTATCCAGGAGGCTATTTGAAAAGCATAAACGGACAGCATCCATGGTATATTTACCGCCAAGGTCCTAGCAAGCTAGCAGTTATGTTGGCTCCAATTGGGGCTCCCATAATAGTTGGCCAGCTGGAGGAGTTGGCGGCTAGAGGCTTCAAGAATTTCATTATTCTAGGTTCCTGTGGCGTTTTGGATCGCTCAATTGAAGCAGATAAAATCATCTTGCCGGCTGCTGCTTTGCGAGATGAAGGGACTAGCTATCACTATGCCCCACCGGGTGATGAAGTCGCCTATGATGAGTCTCTGCTAATCGAGCTAGAAGCTACCTTTGACAAGCACGATATCGAGCATATCCGCACTAAGTCTTGGACGACTGATGCCTTTTATCGGGAAACGCCTGATAAGGTCAAGCGTCGCTTAGCTGCTGGAGCCCAAGTGGTGGATATGGAAGCTTCAGCTATCATGGCTTGGAGTCAATTTCGCAAGAGTAAAGTCTATCAGTTCTTCTACACAGCTGACTATGTGGATCATCATAACCGAACCTGGGATGCCCGCCATGAAGAGCGGACAGCTGATGCCATGACTTTTTTCACTATCGCTTTGACAATAGCAAAGGAACTAGAAAGGTAACTACAAGAATGGCAGTATATTTTTACGGCTGTATCACCATGGATGGCTACTTGGCAGACAGCCAGCACAGGATAGACTGGCTGCATCAGCTTGGTTCTGTAGAGGATACAGGCTATGATGACTTTTACAGGCAAATGGATATCACCATCATGGGCAAGCGGACCTTTGAGGAAATCCAAGATTTGCAAGATGTAGAAAGTTTTTATCAAGCTACGGAAAACTATGTCTTTACGCATGATAGGCACCTGCCTGTCAGCAATTACCAGCCAGTAGCTGGGGATGTGGTGGACTTTGTTCACCAGATTGACAAAGGCAAAAATGTCTTTGTGATTGGTGGTAATTCCTTGGTAGGACCGCTCTTGGATGCGGATCTTTTCGACTACCTCATTATTCAGATAGCGCCCCTTATCCTAGGAAAGGGGGTTCCCCTCTTTACCCAAAAGGAAGGGCAGCGCTTTTACCAACTGGATAGCCTCAGACAATTTGGCCCTTTTGCAGAGCTGGTTTTCAGCCGAAAAAGTCAGAAATAGAGAAGGGAGTGGACCGCATGATTAAAATTTACGACACCATGACCCGCAGCCTACGTGAATTTGTGCCCATTGAAGAGGGCAAGGTTCGCATGTATGTCTGCGGTCCGACGGTTTATAACTATATCCATGTCGGCAATGCCCGCTCAACAGTAGCTTTTGACACAGTTCGTCGCTATTTTGAGTATCGGGGATTTGAGGTCAATTATATTTCCAATTTTACAGATGTAGATGATAAGATTATCCATCGAGCTAAGAAAGAGGGCATTACTCCCAAAGAAGTGGCTGACAAGTATATCGCAGCTTTTCGTGAGGATGTGACGGCCTTGGGCGTGAAACCTGCGACTCGCCATCCGCGTGTAGTGGAGTTTATGGATGACATCATCCGTTTTGTTGAGGACTTGGTTGACAAAGGCTACGCCTATGAGTCAGAGGGCGATGTCTACTTCCGCGTCGAAAAGTCTCGTGATTATGCCAAATTAGCCAACAAAACTTTGGCAGACTTGGAGTTAGGTGCTTCTGGTCGGACAGATGAGGAGACTGCTCGTAAGGAAAATCCAGTTGACTTTGCTCTCTGGAAGGCAGCTAAGCCGGGCGAGATTTCCTGGGACAGTCCTTGGGGAGCAGGCCGTCCGGGCTGGCACATCGAGTGCTCGGTCATGTCAACGGAGATTTTGGGTGATACAATTGATATCCACGGGGGCGGAGCAGACTTAGAGTTTCCTCACCATACCAATGAAATCGCCCAGTCAGAGGCCAAGACTGGTCAGACTTTTTCCAACTATTGGATGCACAATGGCTTTGTCAACATTGATGACGTCAAGATGTCCAAATCTCTAGGTAATTTCATCACTGTTCACGATGCCCTCAAGACCATTGATGGTCAGGTGCTGCGTTTCTTCTTTGCTACTCAGCATTATCGCAAGCCGATTAATTTCACGGAAAAAGCTGTTCATGATGCAGCGACTAATCTCAAATATTTGAAGAATACCTATGAGCAGCCTTTCACTGGTCAGACAGATTCTGCTCAGCTTCAGGCCTTTCTAGACAAGTTCACCGCCGCTATGGACGAAGATTTCAATGCAGCCAATGGTATCACGGTTGTCTTCGAGTTAGCCAAGTGGATCAATTCTGGCAATTACACCGCTGAAGTTAAGGCAGCCTTTGCCAAGCTCTTAGAAGTTTTTGGTATCGTCTTTGTAGAAGAAGTTTTGGATGCGGACATTGAGCGCTTGATTGAGGAGCGCCAAGCAGCGCGTGCTAATCGAGACTTTGCAACTGCAGACCGTATTCGGGATGAATTGGCCGCTCAGGGTATCAAGCTCTTAGATACTAAGGACGGAGTGAGGTGGACACGTGACTGATGTCAACCTGATTAACGGTATTGCCCTCGCCTTTGAGGGAGATGCTGTCTACTCCATGTATATCCGGCGTCACCTGATTTTTCAGGGTCTGACCAAGCCCAATCAGCTGCATAGGGAAGCGACCAAGTACGTTTCTGCCAAGGCTCAGGCCAACCTCATTTCTCTCATGCTGGAAGAAGGGATTCTGACGGAGAAGGAAGAGGATATTTACAAGCGCGGCCGCAATGCTAACAGTCACACCAAGGCTAAGAATACGGATATCGTCACCTATCGTATGTCTACTGGCTTTGAGGCAGTTATGGGCTACCTGCATATGACCGAAGCTATTGATCGACTGGAAGAGCTGATTGACTGGTGTATTCGGAAGATAGAGGGTTCGTTCTGATTATGAAAGGAACCAATTTATGAGTGATTTCTTACAATTTGACAATTTTAATTTCAAGTTGGCTATTATTCAGGAGTTGATGTATGAACAAAACGTGCTTGAGCCACGATTTAACGTTTACAGTTTTTGTGAATCTGAGAAATTATCTGTAGATCCAGAAGACTTCGATGAGACACCAATTCCTGAAGTAGAGACTTATTTTAAACAGTTGGAAATACCTAAAGAGTATGCGCAGAATGTGCAAAGCCTCTTCTTTGATGGAGGTAATGATATCTATGCGCAATTAATCCCTTTATGGGATGGTGAAGATGATCAATTTGATTTGGAAAATGTGAGTGAAAAAGAGCTATCACAGTTTTCGAATTTAAAAACCATAGACGGAACAATCTTTCCATTTTCTAAAGAAGTACGTGATTTATTTGAATCCAAAGGAATTGATATCGAAGAGTAATATTTAGTAATAACGCTCTTATGTTTTATGAAAAAGCGATAGATAAACCTAAGATACAGTAAAATAATGTATCTAAATTGAATAAAGGAATCTTATGAAAAAATTTATATTGTTTGCAGTCTGTTTGTTTAGTCTGATGACACTTAGCGCCTGCATGTTTGTCCCTCTTTTCAGACGAAGTGGCAATACCTCTTCCTCGTCTAGTTCTAGCTACTCTAGAAAACAGAGCTCATCTTCGAAAAAAGAATACTCTGATGGCGACTATGACTATAGCTCATCTAGTTCGTCTTCTGCAATTGAAGATGATCCATATACTCTCTTTAATGATTTTGGTCAATCTTTGGATGCCCTTACTGATATGCAAGATATTGATAAGTGGGAAGAATTTAAATCAATCAATCTCATTTATTTTGAAGAGGAATCTGATCGGGTTGCTACTAAAAAGGATGAAGTACGTGCTAAGCTGGGTCAGCCAACTTCAGAGCTAAGTAGTGGAGGTAACCTGTGGGAGTCGGATAATTATACTATCTTTATTGCTTATGATGAAAATTCTGTTGTCATGAATAAGCTGATTACATTCACTTCTTCCAAGCAGGTGGAAAGTTTAAGCGGTATTTCTAAAGGGATGTCAGCCCAAGACGTTGTCAAAAAACTAGGTAAACCACGAGGACTGGATGTGACAGGTATGTTTACTCGCTTCGTTTGGGCGGACGAGGATGATAAGGACTATTACATCTATTTTGAGGGAAACAAGGTTTATGATACTAAGGAACCAAATTAAAAAGACATCAGCTTTATAGCTGATGTCATGAAATGAAAACAAATTATTTTAATTCAGAGATAAAGATGATTAAAAGTCTTTATCTCTTTTTTAGTTTTAGTGCTTTATTTGCCAAACAAAGCAGCTAGTCTTCTTTATAATTCTCGTAAAATTCTACCTTAATTCTAATAAAGGTTTCCAAGTCTCGCAGGAGCTGCAGGAGCATGGCGCGGGTTTCAAATTCTTGGCGGGTCTTAGGGAGCGGCCGCTCGCGAAATACGGTCAAATAGTTGTCAATCTCGCCCAAGAGGTCTCGGGCGGGATTTTCTTGGCTCAGCTGCTTAGCGGTCTGGGAGAAGAGGCGGGCTAAAATCAAGCTTTCACTGGCTGCTAGATGGCAATTGTTGATATTGCTGGCCATGTCTTGCAAGATACGGTTTTGGGCCTGCCGCATTTCAAAATAGTGGATATGGTAGTTGGTCTGGTGAAAGAGGTGGTTGGAGTGGTCCAGATAGACCAGCTGCAAGGCTTGCTGCAAAATCTTGTCCAGTTCCTTGATCATAGCTGCATCATTTCGACCATCTCCAGATTTTAAGAAATATTCAAAGCGTAGCAAAATCTTTTTCAGCTGTTCTTCCACTTGCTCGTGGTAGCTGTCAATCTCCTGCTGACGCGAGGGCATATAGAGATTGGCTAGGAGGGCAAAGCTAGTTCCGATGAGAAATAGAGCTAGCTCATTTCCAAGCAGAGACCAGGAGGTGGATTTTTCTAAGAGCAGATGGGTGACTAGGACGGTACTAGGTGTAATGCCGATTTCCCAGCCAAGCTGAAAGGCCAGAGGCACATAGAGCGCGATATAGATGGCCAATGCTCCGAGATGAAAACCTAGAAAGTGAAAAGCCAGGCTTCCGATAGCCAGAGCCAGCAGGGTAGATAAAAAGCGATTGCCAGCTAGCTTCGCTGTGCTGCGGCGGGTGTCAGAGACGCTGAGGATAGCAATAATTCCAGCTGAAGTTGAGTAGGTCAGACCTAAAAAGTCAGCTAGCCAAGCAGCGAGACAGGTAGCTAGTACCAGCTTGATGGTGCGTTGGAGGAGAGACATGAGTAAGAGTTTCCTTTTTTAGACTTCTTTCTATTATAGCACGACTGGTGGGGAATCTTGGGGACTGCTGATTGCTTTTTATCAGAGCAGAATTCTGTCTCGCCCGAGTAAATCCTGCCGCCATTCTTTCGCCTTTGTGTTATACTAGTCCTATGGAAAAAAACGATATTGTCTACGGTGTGCATGCGGTGACAGAGGCTCTCGCAGCTAACACTGGAAATAAACTCTACATTCAAGACGACCTGCGTGGTAAAAAGGTCGACAAAATCAAAGATTTAGCAGCGGAAAAGAAGGTTTCCATCTCCTGGACGCCTAAGAAAACCTTGCAGGAGATGACTGATGGAGCAGTTCACCAGGGCTTTGTCCTGCGGGTGGCGGAGTTCGCCTATACTGACTTCGAGGTGCTGTTGAAAAAAGCAGAGCAGGAAGACAATCCACTCTTATTGATTTTGGACGGGCTGACTGACCCGCATAATCTGGGTTCTATCTTGCGGACGGCTGACGCGACCAATGTAGCGGGAGTCATCATTCCCAAGCACCGGGCAGTCGGTGTGACACCAGTTGTGGCCAAGACCTCAACGGGTGCCATTGAGCATATTCCCATTGCCCGTGTGACCAATCTCAGCCAGACCCTGGACAAGCTCAAGGAAGTTGGTTTTTGGATTTTCGGTACAGATATGCAGGGGACGCCTTCTCATAAGTGGAATACAACTGGAAAGCTGGCCCTCATAATCGGTAACGAAGGTAAGGGGATTTCAAGCAATATTAAAAAGCAGGTGGACGAGATGATTTCCATTCCTATGAATGGCCATGTCCAGAGCCTCAATGCTAGTGTCGCAGCGGCTATTCTCATGTATGAAGTCTTTCGCAATCGCCTATGAAAAGAAAAATCTTACTGGTGGACGGCTACAATATGACGGCCTTTTGGCGGGAGACTCGTCCTTACTTTAACCGCGGAGAGCTAGATGCAGCGCGAACGATTCTGCTCCAGAAGCTCAGCAATTATGCCAGCTTTGAAGGACTGGAAGTTATCTGCGTCTTCGATGCCCAGTATATGCCGGGAGTTCGGCAGACCTACGAGGAGTTTAATGTGACGGTCGTTTTCACTGAGGAGGAGGAAACGGCAGATGACTATATCGAGCGCTTGGCAGCTGAACTTAATACACCAAAAAATCAGGTGTCGGTTGCGACCAGCGATCTCAATGAGCAGTGGACTGTCTTTGCCCAAGGGGCTTTGAGAGTGTCTGCTAGAGAGCTAGAGAAGCTAGTGGCTGTTACCAAATCAGACCTCAATAAACTGAGCGGACAAATTAACCTACAAAGACCGCCCTTGCGACCGATGGACAGCCAATCTTTGCGCGATTTACAAAAAATGATGGAGAAAAAAGATGACCTTTAAAATTTTAACCGATTCAACAGCAGACTTGCCAGAAAACTGGACCCAGGAAAATGACGTACAGGTCCTAGGCCTGACCATTCAGCTAGATGGCCAAACTTATGAGACAGTTGGTGCGGACAAGCTGACCAGCCAAGAACTTCTGGAGAAGATGGAGTCCGGCAGTAAACCGACTACCAGCCAGATCAATGTCGGCCAGTTTCAAGATGTCTTTCGCAGCTATGCTAAGGAAGGGACACCAGTTCTCTATGTAGCCTTTGCTTCAGCCCTATCAGGTACCTATCAGAGTGCTGTCATGGCACGGGAGATAGTCTTGGAAGATTTTCCAGATGCTCTGATTCGCATCATTGATACCAAAGCGGCTTCTATGGGGGAAGGACTTTTAGTCATGAAGGCGGCAGAGGCTAGAGCGGCAGGCCAGACCTTGGAGCAGACAGCAGACTTGATTGAGAGCTTGGTGCCTAAGGTCAAGACTTATTTTCTGGTTGATGACCTCAATCACCTCATGCGGGGCGGTCGGATTTCCAAAACTGCTGCGCTTATGGGGAGCTTGGTCAATATCAAGCCGATTATCGCTGTCAAGGGAGATGGAACTCTGGACTCGGTCGCTAAGGTTCGTGGCAAGAAGAAGGCACAGGCCGAAGTGGTCCGCATGACCCTGGAGGGAGTGGCTGATCCGCGGGTGGTCATCGCCTACGCGGGTGCCAAAGAGGTTGCTGAGAGTTTAAAAGCTCAGCTGCTGGAAAGCGACCAAGTGGAGGAAGTTCTACTTATGCCTCTGGGACCTGTCATTTCTACCCATACTGGTCCGGGAACTTTGGGACTCTTTAGTATAGCCCAAGACATTCAAGACTAAGAAAACATGAAATCGCTATTTCATAAATAATTGCTTCAAATCTATTGCTTTTGCCTACTATTTTTGATATGATAGTAGGCGGTATTGTTTACCCCATTTGTAAGGCCCCGGAACCTTTCAAATAACTCGCGGACCGGAACATCCGCCCTGTAAACAAAAACGATATTCATAGGAGAAATCATGAACAAAACAACATACATGGCTAAGCCAGGTGAAGTTGAACGCAAATGGTATGTAGTGGACGCTACTGATGTCCCTCTTGGCCGCCTTTCTGCTGTTGTAGCAAGCGTACTTCGCGGAAAAAACAAACCAACCTTTACACCACACACTGATACAGGTGACTTCGTAATCGTTATCAACGCTGAAAAAGTAAAATTGACTGGTAAAAAAGCGACTGATAAGATCTACTACACTCACTCTATGTACCCAGGTGGATTGAAACAAATCTCAGCAGGTGAGCTTCGCTCTAAGAACGCTGTTCGTTTGATCGAAAAATCTGTTAAAGGTATGCTTCCGCACAATACTCTTGGCCGCGCTCAAGGTATGAAGCTGAAAGTATTTGTAGGCGCTGAGCACACTCACGCTGCACAACAACCAGAAGTTCTTGATATTTCAGGACTTATCTAAGGAAAGGAACAAATAAGCTATGTCACAAGCACAATATGCAGGTACTGGACGTCGTAAAAACGCTGTTGCACGCGTTCGCCTTGTTCCAGGAACTGGTAAAATCACTGTAAACAAAAAAGATGTTGAAGAGTACATCCCACACGCTGATCTTCGTTTGGTTATCAACCAACCATTCGCAGTTACTTCAACTGTTGGTCAATACGACGTTTTCGTAAACGTTGATGGTGGTGGCTACGCTGGTCAATCAGGCGCTATCCGTCACGGTATCGCTCGTGCCCTTCTTCAAGTAGACCCTGACTTCCGCGATTCATTGAAACGCGCAGGCCTTCTTACTCGTGATGCCCGCATGGTAGAACGTAAGAAACCAGGTCTTAAGAAAGCTCGTAAAGCATCACAATTTAGTAAACGTTAATTCGAGAGAATTACAGTACATACAAAGAGCACCTTTCGGGGTGTTCTTTTTTATCGACACTTTGTAGATTTATAATTGGGAATCTCGTTGAATGGTATCAGGTAAATGAAAAATTCGGCGATCATATTCTATTTCTTCGTGCTTTAGTCTAATACCTATAATGTAAAAAACTCTAGCTATCAGGTAGTTGATAGTTAGAGTCTTTTTCTATTCATATGATTTAATGAGATTAAATAAGGCTTCTACTTCTGATGACAGTGTAGCTGATTTGAGATAAGCGTAATAAACTGTAAATGTTATCTGGTCCTCCGGTATTAGAGGGATTTTTATTAAATCATCATCTTCATCAGAAAGTGCGATATCAGCCAGTAAACTAACGCCAATCCCTTTCTTTAAAAGTTCTTTAATGATGACAATGTCGTCACTCTTGAAGAATATTTCTGCCTTGTTTTGATGCTTTTGATTAAGTAGTTCAAAAGCTTTCAGGTGAACAAAGTGTTCGTCTAAAAGTATAAAGGATTGATCTACTAAATCTTCAAAAGTGAGGGAAAGAGCAGTAGCAAGAGGATGGTTCTTAGATAAAACGACATACAGTTCTTTATGAAAGAGTTCATGTGTCTCTATTGAAGGATGATTGAGTGGTTCAATCAATCCGAGTAAGCTCGCATCTAGTTCTCCCTTAAGGAGAAGATTTAATAGTTCTACGGATCCACCACGAATAGGGCGTACCTTTTTTAAAAAATCAAATTCAGTTTCTTTATTTAAGACAGAGAAAAGATACTGAATGATAATAGGAGGGAATCCTACAGTAGAGCAATGCGCCAAAGAGCGATTAATTTCCTTGCGAGTAGAAATGACCTCAGGTAAAATCAGTTCTGTATGCTTCAGAAGGATTTGACCTTGATTAGTTAATTTAAAGGAGCGATGTGAAGGATCATGGTGAATCAATTTGCAATTAAAGGAGTCCTCTAAGCGCTTGATAGCATAAGAAATAGACGGCTGGGTAACATTGTGTTGTTTTGCTACTTCCGTATAGGATTGAAGCTGGCAGAGGTCATAAAAATATTGTAGATCTTTTAAATTCATATGGGCTCACTTTCAATAGTTGGAGAAGGAAAATAAGTGGAAATCACCAGATAAATAATTTTTATCCGTATCCTACAATTTGACTATACGAGTATTCGCTGGTTAAAATGTAAGTGAGTCAGGGATATCAAAGATTATCTAAGATACTTTCAAAAATGACCAAGATCTTTTCTCGTTTATCAATAGGGAGCTGTTTAATCTTCATGTTGATTCTTTTGAGTGAAAGATTGTCAGTCTTATCAGAGGTTGATTCAAGGCTATCAAAATTGAAAAATTCCTCTGGGGTCATCTCTAGGGCGTCAATCACTTTTTCAAGACTGTGAATGGTCAGATTCACATTTTGGTTTTCGAGTTGGTTGATATACTTAAGCCCAAGTCCCGCTTGTTCCGAAAGTTCTTCCTGGCTCATTTTGTTTTGTGTTCGAAAATATTTCACTTTTTTGGAAATATATTGTTGTAAATAGTTTTTAGTTGTCATATAAATAGAATACAAGTTTTGTATGACAAAAAAACACCTTAAAAAATACGAAGTATTGTATAAAAAACTTAAATGATATTTATCTATTGTAATTTGCCTTATAAATTTATATTCTAGTATGGCTTTATTTGTCCGATGATAAAGAGCGATTACCGAAAATCTTATGAGTATAGAAATTTATAACATAAAGAGGTTAAAGAATCACAAAATGGTGCTTTGAGTAATAATCTACAGAATAAAGAGTTTTCAATAACGCTTTACTTCTAGACTCATTATAACATATACACTAACGATTGTATTTTTTAAATAACAAAGTTCGCCTAAAAATACATATTAAGTGGTATAATATTATCAAAAAGGAGGTTGCACTATGACTGCATATGATATTTTAAATAACCCTTTCCTTAATAAAGGGACTGCCTTTACCTTAGAGGAACGGAAGGAACTAGGTCTTATTGGTTTATTGCCACCTTATGTTCAAACCATTGAAGAACAAGCGACACAAACTTATGAGCAAATGCAAACAAAAGTAAATGATTTGGAAAAACGTCTTTTCCTAATGGAAATTTTTAATACCAACCGGACTCTTTTCTATTACCTCTTTTCTCAACATTTGGAGGAATTCAATCCAATTGTATACGATCCAACCATTGCAGATACCATTGAAGGCTATAGTGACCTCTTTGTAAATCCACAATATGCGGGATATCTTGATATCAATCATCCTGAAAATATTGAAGCCACTTTGAAAAATGCTGCTGGGAATCGCGAGATTCGTCTCATTGTTGTAACAGATGCAGAAGGAATCCTTGGAATCGGTGACTGGGGAACAAATGGTGTCGATATTTCTGTTGGGAAATTGATGGTCTACACGGGTGCTGCTGGAATCGATCCTTCTATGGTCCTTCCTTTAGTTATTGATGCAGGGACTAACCGTGAAGAACTTCGTAACAATCCTAATTACTTAGGGAATCGTCACGAACGGGTTCGCGGAGATCGTTACTACGACTTCATTGACCAATTTGTTCAAACAGCAGAACGTCTCTTTCCTAAACTCTACCTTCACTGGGAAGACTTCGGTCGCTTGAATGCTGCCAATATTCTTGAAAAATACCGAAAACAAATTCCAACCTTTAACGATGATATTCAAGGTACAGGAATCGTTACCTTAGGTGGCATCTTTGGTTCACTAGATATTAGTGGCGAAAAATTAACAGATCAAGTTTATCTCTGCTATGGTGGGGGAACAGCTGGTGCAGGGATTGCTTCTCGTGTTCTTCGTGAAATGGTTAGTGAAGGTCTTTCTAAAGAAGAAGCCTATAAGCGCTTCTTTATGGTTGATAAGCAAGGTCTTCTCTTTGATGACATGGATGACCTAACTCCTGAGCAAAAACCGTTTGCTAAGAAACGTGCTGACTTTACTAACGCAGATAAGTTGACTGACCTGCTTGAAGTAGTGAAGACTGTGAAGCCAACCATTCTTGTAGGAACGTCAACTCAACCTAATACCTTCACTAAAGAAGTAGTAGAGGCTATGTGTGAAAATACAGAGCGTCCGATGATCTTCCCTTTGTCAAATCCAACCAAACTAGCTGAAGCTAGTGCCAAAGATTTGATTGAATGGTCAGATGGCAAAGCTTTTGTCGCAACAGGAATTCCTGCTGATACGGTTTCTTATAAAGGTGTCGACTATGTGATTGGTCAAGCCAATAATGCCTTGATTTACCCAGGCCTTGGTCTAGGTATGCTGGCTTCTGAAGCAAGTCTTTTGACTGATGAAATGATTGGAGCAGCGGCTCATTCATTGAGTGGTATTGTCAATCCAGGTCAACCAGGAGCTCCTGTTTTGCCGCCGTTCAAGTATGTAGCAGATGTTTCTATTAAAGTAGCGGAAGCAGTCGCTAAAAAAGCGCAAGAGCAAGGTCTTGCACGCGCTAAGGAAACAGATATGGCCAAAGCAGTTCGTGATTTGAAGTGGTATCCAGAGTATAAATAATTCACTGCTGCTGTCTATCCTTCGCTAGCGACAGATTTGTATGGGCTGTGGACTTAAGAAATTTAGAAAGGATACCTATGTCACTCTTTTTAACTTCGATTACGAGTATCATTCCGATTATCGTTATTATTGTTTTGGGGTATATTCTTCAGGTGAATGGATGGTTTGGAGATGACTTTGGTCCCAACCTATCTCGTTTGATCATGTATGTAGCCTTGCCAGCATCAATCTTTGTGTCGGTGATGAAATACCTAACACTAGATAAACTAATCAGTCTTTCTGGAGGTATCCTTTATACTTTTGTGGCATTTATCTTAGGATATATGGTAGCTTATATTGCAGTTATGCTTTTCAAGATCCGTCCAGGACGACGAGGAACCATGATTAATACCTTTGTTAATGCCAATACTATTTTTATCGGTTTACCTTTAAACGTTGCTCTTTTTGGGGATCAGGCTCTTCCTTATTTCTTAATTTACTATATCACCAATACGATTTCCACCTGGACATTGGGCGTGTATTTGATGACGAGCGACAGTAAATCGGGTCAAAGCAAGGAGACAACTAAATTTGACTGGAAGAAATTGCTACCAGCTCCGCTTGTAGGTTTTCTTGTGGCTCTACTAGTTTTGATTCTCCGAATTCCTATTCCAGATTTCGCAACGAACACCTTAACCTATGTTGGAAATATCGTCACTCCCTTATCTCTGATTTATATTGGTATCGTTCTTGCTAAGGCAGGCTTGAATACCATTGCTTTTGATAAAGATACAATTGTCACCTTGGTTGGACGCTTTATCCTAGCTCCTCTGATCATGCTTCTTGTCTTGAAGTTCTTTGCCCCAAATATGGCGGCAGTAGAATTTAAGACCTTTATGATTCAGTCCGCGACACCAGCTCTAGCTGTTCTCCCAATCCTTGCTAATCAAGGAAAAGGAGATGTGGAATTCTCTACGAATGTAGTGACTCTAAGTACGGTTCTATTTATCGTTGTTATTCCAATATTACAAACTTTATTAGGTTAAGAAGGAAGAGGATAGGATTGAAAGTTATGCGCTAAGAAATTCCCTATTTAAAAAATATTGATTCAAATTTTATGAAATTAATCTGTAGATCTTGTTCTGAAAAGCCTTGATATTACACTATTTTTAGTCCAACTAAAATCTATACTTTCCAAACCAGGTCTTAAGAAAGCTCGTAAAGCGTCACAATTCTCAAAACGTTAATCAATACGATTATATCAATATTTCAAAGCACTCAAGAGTTTACCTCATGGGTGCTTTTTTCGTGTTTTTTGAAAAAGTTCACCTCAAAATCCACCTTAGTTTTACCTTAATCTTGAATATTCTTTTGTTAATATTCTTTTGTGTTATAATGTAGAAAAGATATGACAAAACAAAAGTATTGGTTTAAATTCTGTAAATTTCACTTTGTGTAAAGATGAGAAAATTTGAATGTAGATAATGATGGGAGATGTTTTGCAATGATAAGTTTAGAGTTGATGTCTGAAGAAAATAGTATAGATGTATATACTTTTGAAAAAGAAAATCAAGAGTATTTTGAGCAGAATTTACCTCCTAGACCAGGTAACTATTTTGATCCAGAAAGTTTTAAGGAAATTACAAGGGAATTGTTAACGGAACAAGCAAATCATGACATCTACATGCATCTTATTAGAGATTCGCAAGGTGCTATGGTCGGAAGAATCAATTTAAGTGTTTTAGGGAATGATAGAAAAACAGCAGAACTTGGATATAGGATTGGAGAAAATTACACCAATTTAGGCTATGCAAGCGAAGCGGTTAAACTCGTTTTAGAAAGGGCGTTTCATACTTATGGTTTAAATAGAATCATTGCGGGAACAGCAACGGATAATCTGGCCTCTAAGAGAGTGCTTTTGAAAAATGGTTTCACTTTTATTAGGATCATAGAAAATGATTTACAGATTAATAATGAGTGGGTGCATACAGCAGTATTTGAGATAACGAATCAATAACATCATCATTCCCAGTTTGTTGATAGGACTGATGGAGTTATCAAACTTTACAGACATTCAAGAGTTTGCTCTTGGATGTCTTTTTTGATGTAAAAAGCAATTTAACCTAAAAATACACCAAGATTCAAAATCTTGGTGTATTATCTTTTTTTAGACAATTGTTCTCTAAAAAGTTTTGTCATTTGTTTTTGTCCGGCAGGAGTACCTAGCGCTTCTTTGCTTATTTCTCCTTTAAATATTTGTTCCATTAAAAACAGGTAAGCCTCGCCCAAAGCTGTTGTAATTAATCCAGCGGTAGTACCAGAAATTGTTCCACCAACTGCCGTTCCTACTCCGGGAATAAATTTGAGTATATTAGAAACAATTGTTTTTCCAAGGAATGTTGCTCCCCCAGACCCTAAGGTTGAGGATACAAAGGCGGTTAGAAAAGTTTTATTGATATCAAGGCCAAATATTACAGTAATGCCAGTAATCATGCTTATCTGGGTTGGAACAAGCATGAATGCATCTGCGAATGGAACTGGAGCGAAACCTTCACCAAAACTTGCTGCTACTGCAGTCGCAATGACTGCCCTAGCATGTTTTTTTTTAGATTCCAGAGATACTTTTTGGATATTTTGGAGAGTATCTTGTAGTTCAGTTGGCAATACCTCAGACATTACATCAATCAAAGTATCTAATCCAAAAGCTTTAGCGACATATTCCTCATCAAAATCCATATCTTGAGCTAAAATTGGCACAACTTTACAGACGTCTAAGTTTTCCTGCTCAACATGAGCTTTCATTTCTAATGCTTTCTTCTTAGGTACAGATTGAGTAAGGACAACAATGATTGGTACCTTAGACGTTTTATTCTTCTCAGAAAACTCTCTGAGCCATTCCACTTCCGAACTATCGAAAGTACGGTTTGAACCGACATTAATACAATACCAAATGCAGTGGATCACCTCATTGATATCATTAGAAGAGTAACCGTTGTTAATTAGTTTGATCACTTCATCTTTGACACTCTCCTGTTGGGCATATGACAATTCAAAGCCGGGTGTATCGTAGATTGCCAAAGGATATCCGTTTTTTTCAATTTTGCGAATTTCTTGAGTTACTGGTCGACCCAATCCAGTATCAGCAAAATTACCTCTAAACAAACTGTTGATTAGTGTGCTTTTGCCGACACCTGATTTCCCAATTACAATGATGTTTAATCTTTTTAAATTATGAATTCTATCATTAATCGCATTGAGACATTGTTGAGCAATATTGTCAGTATTAATTTGCATGATCTTCTACCTTTTTATATTCAGATTTTTTAACCAATTTGTCCTTGCAATCAAAATTGACTTTTCGATGATTAGTTATTTTTACTTGCTTTTTATATAAATAATTTGTTGTTTTTTTCAAAACTTTAGGCAGAATCACTGTGGAAGCTAAAATTAAAGCTCCGCTTCCTAAGATATATTTTACTTTAGAAGAATTTCTTTTTTTATTACCTTTTGTCTTTGACATAATATTTCTCACTAATATGGTATTTTAAATAATTATATCATATAAGAAATTAAAAGAGTCAATTTAATGATTTTGCTTATCTCTTTGTTTTAAAGAATTTAGAACAAATTCTTCGATAGAAATTGAAGTAATGTTAGCAGTGAACTATAAGGTGTAAAGAAGAGGGGGCAAAGATATTGAAGATAGAAAAGCAGTTATGTGGCTTTCAGCTTGTCTCACTCTCCAAGGTACAAGAAAAATAGACCAACAGCTTTGTGGGTGTGTTTCATAGATTTAGTAATTTATAGATTTTTAAAAATTTATATAGTACACTAGATATGTAATATTGAGTTTTGAGTGACTGAACAATTAGTATGGATGTTACCAGCTGTTTTAGAAAATTAGTGTGGTATCAAAAAATTTAAGGAGACGTTATTAAGAAACGAACGAAAATCATAATTGCAACAATTGCATCAATAGTTGCGCTCGTAAGTCTGGGAGGATGTGCCATGACTCAAAAAGAAAGTAATAAACAAGATAAGAAAGTTACTTCTTCAAAAAAGAATATCACAGATGACAAGGAAGCCATCAAACAAAAACAACTCGCCTATCTCAAAGAACATGAGCAAGAAATTATAGATTTGGTAAAAGCTCAAAGTCCAAAAGTCGAATCAGTTCAGATTGATTGGGAACAGACGCAATGGAGTGATGGCGCTCTTACAAATCCCGAGTATTATATTAATGTTTTTGGGCGTATAAATAATATTGAAGAATCGGGTTGGGGAGTAGATGTACCAATTAATGATGATAAGTCAATTGATATGGGGGGATGTTTATGCTCCATGAACCTACGATAGGAGGTGGACCTATTGCCTAATTGGAATTTAAAAAGTTTTAATAATATATGCTTCGTTAGAGGAATCATTCTATAGGGATAAAACTAATAGACATTCAAGAGTTATTTCTTGGATGTCTTTTTTCCATTATTCAACTTCCCTATAAAATTCTTCTATTACTTTCATAGAAAATATATATTAGCCAGATAGGGGCAATCATAGTAAAATAGCTATCAAAATAGACTAAAGGGGTTTGGAATGAAGTTAGTTTCTTTATGGTCAAAGGTTTCTCTGGGCTTGCAGTTGTTGATTGCTTTAATTTTTGGGGTTCTTGTTGCTCTTATCTGGCCGCAATTTTCGGCTTTTTACCAGTTTTTGGGTCAAGCTTTTATCAGTTTGATTAATATGGTGATTATTCCGCTGGTCTTTCCGGTTGTGGTCGTAGCTGTAGCTGGTGTGATTGGTAAGAAATCTTTCGGGAAGCTCTTGTCAAAGAGTCTGCTCTATTTCTTTGGGGTCACGACGGCGATTACCTTTATTTTTGTCTTTGCAGCTTATTATCTAGGCTTTGGTCAGGGAGTCAATATCGGTCAGGCGGGAGCCAGCATTGACGGGATTGCCAAAAGTATTCAGTTGGATGAGTTTTTGCTTAGCTTCATTCCCTCTAATATCGTCAAGTCGCTTTCAGAAGGGGCTTTGCTTCCTATCATCGTCTTTGCGATATTCTTGGGTTATGGTCTTGGGAGTCTTAAGGAAGACAAGTCACAGAAGTTTATTGATTTATTACAAATTTGGATTGAGGCTATTTATAAAATTGTCGGTGTGATTGTGAAGCTGTCTCCGATTGGTATTTTTGGTTTTATTGCTAAGGATGTGGCTACGACAGGAGTTGACAAGTTGGTCGGTTTGGGGCAATTTGTAGCAGGAACTTATCTGGCTTATGCGGTGCTAGCTTTAGTGATTTTTCCTTTGATTGCTTTTACTTTCAGAATTCCTTATCTGACAAGTTTACAACGGATTTGGAGTCTTCTGACTTTAGCTTTTGTCTCTGGTAGTTCCAGTGTTGTCCTGCCACCTCTATTAAAAGATTTAAAGAAGCAGGGCTATGATGAGCATGTCATAGATTTAGTTGTGCCTTTGGGTTACACTTTTAATCTTGAGGGAGCCGCTGTGTATTTCTCTGTAGCAACTATTTTTATTGCCCATGCTTATGGGATTGCTTTTTCTGTATCAGGGCTTTTCTTTACTGTTTTGCTTTTGACTTTGATTGGTAAAACAGCTGCAACGGTGCCTTCAGGAGCGATTGTTGTCTTGCTGGCAGCTGCGCCTCAGCTAGGCCTGCCGGTAGAAGGCGTTGCCCTGATTTTTGCGGTTGATTTCTTTGTCAATGCTGGTCGCACTGCCCTCAATGTTCTAGGCCAGGTCTTGGCCGTCAGTGTTATTGAAAAGACGGAAGGCAATGTAGTAGAAGAATCGAAAAGCAGCAAGCTGGCTGTTCGGTATTCATAATGGAGAGGAGACTTATGAGTCAAGCAAAAGTATACGTTATTCATGAAAATTTGGAGTGGACGCAGCACTTGGTAAAGTGGCTGGAGGAAAAAGATGTGCCCTATGAACTTTGGGATTTGTCAAGTGGGGTCCTAGATCTGCAGAGTCCGCCCCCGACAGGAATTTTCTACAATCGGATGTCTGCTTCTTCTCATACGCGTGGACACCGCTATGCACCAGAATTTACAGAACAAGTTCTAACTTGGCTGGAAGCTCACGGTCGCAAGGTCATCAACGGCAGCGGGGCTATTAATCTGGAAATCAGCAAAATTAAACAGTATTTGAAGCTTTCTGAGGTTGGAATTGCTTATCCAGAGACAGTAGCCGTTTTGGGACAAGAGAATATTCTGGAAGCAGCTAGAAAGCTTAATATTTATCCTCTGATTACCAAGCATAATCGGGCTGGGAAAGGTTTGGGTGTGCAGCTCTTCAATAGTGAGGAAGAGTTGGAAGCCTATATAGACAGTCCTGCTTTTGAGCCTTCTGTGGATGGGATTACCCTGCTTCAGGCCTATATCAAGCCTGCGGATGGTCGGATTCGCCGTTCGGAGTTTATTAACCAGAAGTTTCTTTATACTGTGTCCATTGATTCATCAGACGGCTTTCAGCTTTGTCCGGCAGATGGGTGCCAGATTGGGCAAAAGCCTGCTCAGTTGGAAACATCGGATAAGTTTCAAATCACGGATCCGCTGCCTGCTAGTCAAAGACAGGCTTATGAAACCTTTCTAGCTAAGGCTGGTATTCATGTAGCAGCTATTGAGTGGGTAGAGTCGGAGGCGGGTCAGATTTATGTCTATGATGTGAACACCAATACCAACTATAATCCGACAGCAGAAGAAAAAGCAGGAATTTTTGCTCATCAGCACTTGGCAGAATATCTAAAGAACGAGCTGGCAACATCCTATCCTGAATAAATTTAAAACAAACAAGAGCTTTCCGTTTTGGAGGCTTTTTGTTTTTTCTTCGTTTCTAAAATATGACATCTGTCATTTTGTTTTTGTGACAAACGTTAGGTGAAGCGCTTACAAAAATTTGTTATATTTAGATTATTGAGATTGCTTCTTTTTTATAAAGGAGTTAGGTGCTAAACGAGGTGTTCATTTTGAACAAGAAAAGGTGAAAGGAGTGCGTTATGTAGCAGTGATTTGGTTGTGAGGAGTCTGATTTTATTTTTAGAATATTGAGGTGTGTCATGAAAAATCATCAGGAAAAAGTGTGTAAAAATTGGTTTATGAGAAAAAGCGGCAAGCGTTGGGTTTTTGGGTGTGCCCTGCTGGCTTTTGGAGCTTTCTTGTTAGATGGTGGCGGTGTGGTTTATGCGGATGAGGGTAAGGCTAATCCAGCTCCTGCTCAGGTCTTGCAGGCTGATTCATCAGCTGTCTCGGAGCCTGAGAGCGGGCAAACAGCTGCTTCTACAAGGAATGCTGATAAGACAGAGAACCTTGTAGCCGGGGAGACTGCTGCAACTGCAGCGACGGAAGCAGATGATCAGGATGCAGTAGTAGAGTCAGCTCATCAGAAGGCTGATAAGGAAAATCAAGTCACAGCAAACGCTAAAGAGACCAAACAGGAAGAAGACGAACAGCCAGCGGCGAAGGAAGTTGCTTCGGAAAAAATCCCTGCCGTAGAGACTGTAGATAAGCAGTCAGGCTTCAATACTAATTTGGCAGAAGCCAAGGGAGACAAAAATGGAGTTTGGGAAGTCCGGGAACAAGGTCTTTATAGTGATGCCAGAGGCAAAGGTGATAGTTTCCTTTACTCTCAAAGTCAGGGCAAGGATTTTGTTTACTCGACGGATGTAACTTTTCTCAGTAAGGAAGGGGCAGCAGCCCTCATTTTCCGCAGTAATAATAATCCGGATGACAAGAGCAGCTATGCAGTTAATATTGATGGTGGCAGCAACAATGTGAAGTTTTGGCGTTGGCAAGGCGGACGTGACTATCAGTTTATCAATGAAAAACATATTGAGCCAACGGATGATAATAAATATCGGCTCAAGGTCGTTTCTATCGGCTCTTGGGTATCCTACTATGTCAATGATATTCTAGTGGTCAGCTCAGGAGATTACACGCTTCAGAGAGATGATAAGGGGCAGAATACTTATCTGTCAGAAGGCTATTTTGGCTTACTTAACTGGAACAGTGAGCTGCTTTTTCAAAATACCTTTTATAAAGAAATCACTCCTCGGTCTAATCCCGAGTTGGAGGATATAAGGGTGACTTCTTCGGTTGGGAAAGTGGAACAGAAAGGTCAGTTCACTGCCCCTATCACTATCCAGTATGTCAAGCATAATGCTGAGACTGTAGACTTGACTGCCGTAGCGAAAAATCCCGCTGCCAAGGTAAGCGTGACCGATGCTGCAGGTAGGGTTTATAGTGATTTGAAGAATATTCCGCTGGCAGTGGGGGCAAACTATCTGACTGTGACCAGTACTGTGACGGATGCGGATGGGCAGGAGGTCAGCCTGACTTACCGGCTCAATGTCCATCGTCGGCAGGCAGATGAGGTATACTACAATGAGCTCTATCGCGGTCAGTATCACTATTCGGTCAAGGACGGTTGGGCCAATGATCCCAACGGGCTGGTTTATTACAAGGGAGTCTATCATTTCTTCTATCAGTTTTACGACGATACCAAGTGGGGGCCTATGCACTGGGGCCATGCGACCAGCAAGGATTTGATTCATTGGGAAGAACAGCCGATTGCCTTTTATCCAGATGCTAATGGGGCTATGTTCTCAGGCTCTATCGTAGCAGATACTACCAATTCCTCTGGTTTATTTGACAATGACCAGGGCGGTTTAGTCGCGCTGATTACTGCCGATGGAAACGGTCAGCGCATCAAGTTGGCCTACAGTAAGGATGAGGGTCGGACTTGGACGAAGCTTGATCAAATTGCAGCTGACTGGACGGATGATCCACTGCAATCTCAGGATTTCCGTGACCCCAAGGTCTTCCGTTGGGAGGGTAAATGGTTTATGGTCGTTGCAGGCGGACCGCTGAGAATTTATTCGTCTGATAACCTGCGTAATTGGAAGGTTGAGTCAACTTATGCGGATCTCCATACGGAGTGCCCAGATCTCTATCCTCTACTGGCAAATGATGGTAGCCTAAAATGGGTCCTGTCTCGTGGCGGGCGCTCCTATAAGGTCGGTGATTTTAGACAGGTGGAGGGCAAGTGGACCTTCATCCCAGATGCTGAATTTGCTCAGGCTGATCAGGTTATGAACTTTGGTAAAGATTCTTATGCGGCCATGACTTACTACGTTCAGGACTTTGGCAGCAAGGCTAATCCAACCCTACCCGACATTATCGAGTCTAACTGGATGAATACCTGGGAAGACTACTGCAATCTGGTAGCCGATACCGTCGGTCAGAAGTTTAACGGCACCTTCAACCTTAACCTCAAACTAGGCCTTATCAACCAAGACGGCAGCTATCGGCTGACTCAGACGCCAATAGCAGCCTATCAGTCTCTGCGTCAGGAAGACAAGGCTGTGTTGTATAAAGACGTAGAAGTCAGTGAGAAGAATGGGCTGTTGAAAGGTTTTTCCGGTGATCAGTATGAAATTGTCTCTACTTTTCGGCCGAGTGAAACGACCAAGAAAGTCGGTTTTAACCTGCGGGTTGGAGATGGAGAAGTGACTAGAGTTACCTATGATTTAGAAAAGGAAACTCTCTCTATTGACCGCAGCCGGTCCGGCATTATTCTCAGTAATAAATTTGCTCAGGTGGATAGTCAGTCCGTCAAGCGCAATGCAGATGGCAGCATAGATCTGCATCTCTACGTAGATCGCTCCAGCCTAGAAGTCTTTGCCAAAGGATATACTGTAGCGGGTGCCAATCAGATTTTCCCTGCGCCAAATAGCCTTGCGGCTAGTGTGTTTGTAGAAGGTGGTGCAGCTAAGGCTGACATTGCTCTTTATCCGCTGAAGGGCATCTGGAAAGACAAGCAGGCAGTGACCAAACCACTGGAACTAGTGCAGGCTTCTCCTGTAACAAATAATATTTATGTCGGTGATAGTTTGGATTTGAAAGCATATGTCATGCCAGCAAGTGTCTCTCAAGCGGTCAGCTGGAGTGTGGATCAGCCAGAGCTGGTCTCTGTCACGGAAGATGGCAATAAGCTACGAGTGACTGCTCTGCAAAGAGGGGTGGTCAAGGTAACAGCAACCTCTAAGGAAAATCCAAGTCTTTCCAAGGTCTTCACCATCAATATCAGCCGTAATGACTTTAAGACCAATGTTCCAGATCTAAAAGCTGTTTCCGGTAAGTGGTATGTCGACGGTGAAAGTCTCTATAATCAGAATACCAGCGCCAATGATTATTATATGGGAGGTCAGAAGATACCTTTCCTTGAGTATAACTTGGATGTGGATCTCAAGTATCAAAAAGGCTTGATTAACATCTTCTATGCGTCTGAAAATGTTGACCCTCGCAATGCTTATTCTATTCAATTTGGTGATAATGATAAGATTCGACTTTACCGCTTTATGGGAGAGACGATTGCAGAAAGTAGCATGAATGGCAAGCATCTTAATGACGGCCAGTTCCACCATGTTAAGCTAGTGAAAACTAAAAATGGTGTCAGTGTATCTGTGGACGGTGTAGAATACCTGAACCACCAATTTGATACGGTTGAGCCTTATTATAATGATGCCTACGTTGGTCTGGGGCTCTGGGATGGGGACTTGGAAGCGCGCAATTTCTTTGTGACCAATCTTCGTGCCCCAGCAGTTAATAAGGCTTCTCTGCAGAAAGTGGTAGACAGTACGGCTAGTCTAGATCCAAACCTCTACACAGATGAGACAGTTCAGGCTTACCAGTCAGCCTTGGCTCGAGCCCAGTCTCTCTTGGCAGATGAAAAAGCGGAGCAGGCAGATTTAGATAGAGCAGAACAGGATCTGAAGGCAGCTCTTGCTGCTCTGGCTGTGAAACCAAGTCATCAGGTCACTCCAGAAGAAGGGATAAAGGACCTAGTGGAAGAAAAGCCTTTCTTAGAAATCGTAATGGAAGAGATTGCATATCAGACCCGAGAACAGGAAAATCCAGAACTGGAAAGAGGGCAGCGGCGGATACTTGTAGCCGGCCAAAAAGGTCAAAAGCGAGTCTTTGTAGAAGTCTTGAACGGTCAGCGAACCATCCTTGGTCAGGAAGTGCTCTCTCTAGCAGTTGACGAACTAGTAGAAGTTGGCAGCAAGGTGGTGGCTGAAAGTGCTAAACAGCCTTTGACAAGGACCCGGCCTCAAGCTCTGAAGCAAGGTGAGGAAGGGAAAGTTATTCCGTCGCCAAGATTGCAGCCAGCTCCCGACTCAGCTCTGCCTAAGACTGGCACTCAAGAAGATAAGTTTTTGCCTCTGGCTGGTTTAGCTTTTCTGGGAATGGGTCTTCTAGCTGGAAGGAAGAAACAAGAAGACTAAGATGCTAAGCAATGGCTATTGGCACATAAAAAGGATGGGTGTTTTCCCGTCCTTTTTTGATATAATTATGGCTTGCGAAATGATTCGTTTCTAGCTGAGCATGCTCCAGTATTTGGCAAGAAATTTCGCTACATCCTCTTTCCTCCTTTCTTAATCCTCTATCCGAACTTGCATTCGGATGAACATATCGCGGTGCTGCTCCTGGAGTTGTGGCTGTTCATGAATGACCTCGCAGATATAATCGCCCACGGGAGTATATCCAGCTTGGGTCAGAGCCTGGTAAAAATGCGGCAGAGCTTTAAGTTCATCTGCAAAGGAAGGGCAGTAAGCGACTGCATAATTTCCTGCCGGCAGCAATATTCGATTTAAGTGAGGGAGTTCATTGGGAGTATGATGGAAGAGAAAGAGTTGTTTGGAAATCCATCTTTCTTTTTGGAAATCTTCTTGTTTCATAATGGAGCCAACACGGCTGAAATGATTGAAAAAAGGACTGTAACGCAGGATTTCTTGCTTGAAGCAGCGGAGAGCAAGTTCGTATTCTTCACTTTTCATTTGATAAATATTTTGATCAATTTCAAAAGTAAGCAGCTGCCGCTCAGGAAAAGTTAGGATTTCCAGTTCTTGCTCGCTCTGTTTTTCGCCATAGATACGGGCACCAGACCGAAAGATTTCGATTTCTTGGATTTGTTTTTCTAAATTCTCTTTTTCCTCTAGAAGGCGCTGATAGCGTTCCTCGATAAGCTGATGCAGTTGAAAATGGTCTTTGTCAGATAGGATTTCTTTGATGTCTTCTAGAGAAAAATTCAGTTGACGCAGGTACTGGATGGAGTCAACCAGAGAAGATTGATTGATGTGGTAGTAGCGATAGTTGGTTTCTGGATCGACTTTATAAGGTTTTAAAAGACCGATTTGGTCATAGAATCGTAGAGTTTGGATGGAAATCTGATTTATTTGGGAAAATTCTCCGATACGCAAAATTTTTTTCATTTTTAAAAACTCTCTATTGACTCTCTAGTTACTAGAGATATTATACTATAATTGTGAAAATAATAACAATTAATGGAGGGGTTTGCCATGAGAAATACAAAAATTCGTGCTGTTCAGTATGGCTGCGGCAAGATGTCTAAAGTGATTTTCAAGTACCTACTGGATCACGGTGTAGAAATTGTCGGAGCTATTGATAACAATCCTGCTGTAGTAGGACAGGATGTTGGTGATTTTGCAGAGCTAGGCTATAAGACTGGCGTCCTGATTTCTGATAATGCTGAACGTGTCTTTGGAGAGTGTGACGCTGACATTGCCATTGTCACCATTGCTTCCTATATGCCGGAAATGTATGATTTTTTTGAAACAGCTATCAAGCATGGAGTTAATATCATCACGACCTGTGAGGAAGCTATCTACCCTTGGACGACGTCGCCATCCGAAACAAACCGCTTGGACAAGCTGGCTAAAAAATATGGTGTCACTGTAATGGGCTCAGGCATGCAGGATATTTACTGGATTAATATGCCTTGCTTGGCTATGTCTGGCCTTAATCGCATTCAAAAGGTGAAAGGGATTGTCAGCTATAATGTGGAAGATTATGGTCTAGCTTTGGCAGAAGCGCATGGTGCTGGTTACGATTCAGAGCGATTTGAAAAGGAAATTGCTAGTGCTGAGAGTCTGCCGTCCTATATGTGGAATGCTGCTGAAGCTATTTGCTCTAAGATGAACTGGACCATTCAGGATATTTCGCAAAAGAGCGTTCCTTACATTTTGGATGAAGATGTTTATTCTGAAACGCTGGGACGCACAGTCCCGGCGGGGCAAGTAACAGGTATGTCAGCTGTGACAACCATTCATACCCATCAGGGAATTGAGTTGGAAGTAGAGTGTATTGGCAAGGTCTATCGTGAAAATGACGGAGATATGTGTGATTGGGAAATTACTGGTGAGCCAAATCTAGTCTTCTCAGTCAGCAAGCCTGATACTGTAGCCTTGACCTGTGCCACTATCGTCAATCGAATCCCTTCTGTGTTAGATGCACCGGCAGGTTATGTGACTTCAGAGTTGGCGCGTTACTTGGCCTATCCGACTTATCCGCTTCATACCTATGTGGAAAAATAGCAGAGCTTATAACTAAAAATACACCTCCCGCATCAATTGGGAGGTGTGTTTTTAAGTATTAGTCTTCCTTTTTCTTTAAAAGTAAGAGTCCAGCTGCTCCTGCGATTAGGAGTCCGGCTAGAGCAAAGCTAGCAGTTTTTTCTTGGCTGCCGGTCTGCGGAAGGGTCTGACTCTTATAGGTCAGGACCACCGTTTGAGCCGGTGGATTCACTGTAGCAGGCTTCCAGTCAAGGACAGTCTGACTTGGCGCTTGATAGGTTGGGGCAGGTGCCGCAGGACTTGGGAGGTCTGTCAGCTTGGCCAACTGGCTGCCAAAGATAGCATTCGAGATCCAGCGGTAGAAGTGAACAGGGTGAAGCCGGTTGGTCGGATTGCCAGCATAGACAAAGAGAGGCTGTTCTTTATAAGTGCCGGCAATGGCTACGACTTTGTTTGCCAGTTGTTCATTGCCAGGCCACCAGCCAGCGATGTAGAAGTCACTGCCAGCAATGCTGGCAAGAGTCCTAAAGTTGGCAGGAATCTTAGCAATCCAGTTACCAGAGTTGGAGTAAAAGAGTTCATCCTTCTTGTAGCCGCTGGTCAGCGGGTCTTGGTCTTGTATAATGGCTTTCATCAGTCCTTCATAGTCACTGCCGTTCTTGAAGCGCTCAGCATCAAATCCATCTAAGATTCCTAGTTTTTCCAAGCGCTGCATAGCAGAGCCTCCGACGACGATGGTTGGCTTAAGTCCGACAAGAGACTTGTCATAGTTGTTGCTTTCAAGGACGATGACGTCCGCTTCTTCTGGGCTGTCAACGATTTCAAAGCCCATATTTTTCAGAGCCAAAGCAGTGTGAGCTGGTGAGTCCACACCTGCCCAGTAAAACTGATGTGGTGGTGCGTAGACCTTGAGAGGCTTCAGAGTCGGTCCTTGTGGAATCTTATAAAGGGCGTCACCGTAAATAGCATAACGATCTAAAAGGCTAGTAAAGGTCAGTGTATCAACGATGTAGCCGTCATCTGTCAGGTAGACCTTCTTACCTTCAGCAAGAGCTTGGTTGACAGCCTTGACCGCGCTCTCAGACGTATTGGCAATGACGTAATAAGGCGCTTTATGATCAACCTGACTGGTCCGAGCAGCACGGAGGGCTGTCACGTCGCCTAGCTTGCCTTCAAAGAGCTTGTCGCCGAAGACTGGCTGGGCTTTGAAGCCTTTCATATCAGGGAAATTGACGACCAATTCCGCATACATGGCAGCCCACTTGGATTCATTTGAGCCTTTGTAGAGGACATGATTGGCATAGCCACGCTTGGCCTGCGCCATATCGACAACCAAATCGCCTTTTTTATAGTTGCCGCTGTCTTCCTTGAGTTCTTTGACCAGGACACCGTTGCGCTTGAAATAGTCAATCATATTAAAGGCTTCTTGGGTATCGTTGTCCTTGTCCACTCCCATCGGGATGACATAGTAGTCTGGGAAGAATTTTTCCTGTCCTTTTTTAATCCGGCCTACGACCTGACCATCAGGTCCGACGAGTTCATTTTCTGCCTTAGGATCTTCGACTTTATTGATGCCGCGCAGGTAGAAGTTGAGACGCATCTCCATGAGCTTGTCGGGGTTCTGAGCCAGATAGTCAAGGCCTCCTAAAACTGCATAATATCCAGCCTTGTAGGACTCTTGATTGCCCTCCGGAATTTCGATGGTATGTCCCAGGATGCCATGGTACATAGAATAAACCGCTGTGTAGCCGGAGAAGGAATCGTCCCATCCGTCTCCCCAGTCCAGTTTTGGAATGATGTATTTGTCGTAGCCAGAGTTGGCAACGCCGGCCCGCCCCATATGACGGGCATTGTCCAGCATGAGGTCAACTAAAAGGTCATATTCAAAGTTAGGATCGTGAGGCGGAGTCGCTGGCTCAATCAGGAATTCCTTGACAAATCCGTGGATATCATAGAGGGCAATTGGGTTCCATTTGTTAATCAATCCAGCAACGGTACGGGTTTCAGGATTGGCTTGGTAACCAGTGTCACGGTTAGGGTCAAGTCCATTGGCCAGAGCCCGAGTGTTGAGGACATCGCCGTCAGGGTTCTCCGTAAAGTCAAAGAGGAAGATAAACTTCTTTAGTAAATCTTGGATTTTGAGAGTGACAAGTTTTTCAGAACCATCGGCAGCGGTTGTTTTGAAGTTGACTTGGTCTTTAGTTGCAAAAGTTTTAAAGAGACCTGTGATAATATCAATAGCAGGCTGTTCATCAGCATGGGTGTTGTTAATGAGCACAGGCAGTTTATAATCTAAGTTGCCTTTTTTGAGAGCTGCCAGCATTTCTGCTGGTTTGGTCAAGGCCTGCGGATTAGTTGTGCTGAGGTAGTCGTCGATGCTCTTTTGGTCAGAACTGATGATGCCCAGCTTGATATCGCGCCCCTGAGCACTCTTTCCGATATTCTCAATCTGTACCAAGCGATCAGTCTTGGCATCCTGACTGCTCTTTTCGATGGATTCCAGCATCTCCTCATGGCTGTGGAAGTCTTCATAAGGGCGCAAGACGATATTTTTGCGAATGGTCAAGCTCAAGTCCTGGCTCGTACCAACCAGTTCATGCTTGCCAATGAATTTTCGATAGGTCCGGCGGATATTATGGGGAGAGCGCAGGCTGAGATCGTCTCCGAAAAGCTTTTGAAACTGCAGATTCAGATGAAGATCGTTCCCGTCGGCCTTTTCCTCAATTGTGACAAAGGGTTGGCCGGTAAAGGTGCCGCTGTCCATGTTCCAGGTTTTCCAGTCGGCAATCGGTTTATTGTCCAGAGTCCAGGTCAGCTTGCCCGCCTGAGAAGCCTGTCCTTGGACGGTTTCCTTGACCTCTGCAGGCTCGGACATATAGACAGTGCTGTCGGCCAGCTGGGTCTTGGCTTCTTCAGAAGCAGCTGTTCTTGTTTGAGCTGCTGCAGAGACAGCTGGATTGTCCGCTGCAGGAGCAGGAGTCTGTTCTTTTTCTCCTGTCTGATTTGGAACAGCTTGAGCAGCTTCTGTCGCAGGAGTTACAGCCTCTATCTGATTGGCGGCTGGCTGTGACTCAGTGCTGTTCTGCTGGTCAGCAACGGCCTTGCCCTGAGCTAAGACAGCCATCAATACAGCGGCTGATAAACTCAAGGCCTGAGTATAGAGACGCTTCTTGTATGAATCGTTCATTAGGAAATCTCCTTTGTGTAAAACATTCTATATTTAGTATAACAAATATCGAAAGCGCTTTCAAACAAAAAATAGAAAAATATACAAAGATGTTCAAAATAGTTTCTCAGGTGAATTGCTGAGCATATGAGAATCTTCCTTGTTTCAAGTGCTATTTGTAATATCCGAACCTTCTGCCTTTATTTTCTGAAATAGTATACAAAATCCTCGAATTTATGCTACAATGAGACAAACTAAAAATGATTGGAGCCAAGCATGAAAGCAATTATTACCGTTGTCGGAAAAGATAAAACAGGGATTGTAGCCGGAGTTTCTACTAAGATTGCGGAGCTGGGGTTGAATATTGATGATATTTCCCAAACCGTTTTGGAGGAATATTTCACTATGATGGCCTTGGTGTCAAGCGATGAAAAGCAAGATTTTACGGCCCTTCGCAATGTGTTTGAAGCTTTCGGACAAGAGCTCAATGTCAAAATCAACATTCAAAGCGCAGCCATTTTTGATGCCATGTACAATATCTAAGGAGTGAAGGATGGATATTAGACAAGTAACAGAAACCATTGCCATGATTGAGGAGCAGAATTTTGATATTCGGACCATCACCATGGGCATTTCACTTTTGGACTGTATCGACACAGATATTGATCGGGCAGCGGAGAAGATTTACCAAAAAATCACGACCAAAGCGAAAGACATGGTGGAAGTTGGGAACGAAATTGCAGCAGAGCTCGGGATTCCTATCGTCAACAAGCGGGTCTCAGTGACTCCAATTTCTCTGATTGGGGCAGCGACAGACAGCAGAGACTACGTGCCTCTGGCCAAGGCTTTAGACAAGGCGGCCAAGGAAATCGGTGTTGACTTTATCGGTGGCTTCTCGGCCTTGGTCCAAAAGGGATATCAAAAAGGCGATGAAATCCTTATTAATTCCATCCCGCGCGCTTTGGCTGAGACGGATAAGGTCTGCTCCTCTGTCAATATCGGCTCAACTAAGACCGGCATCAATATGACGGCAGTTGCGGATATGGGGCGGATTATCAAGGAAACGGCCCAGCTTTCTGACATGGGTGCGGCCAAGCTAGTCGTCTTTGCCAATGCGGTAGAAGACAATCCTTTCATGGCAGGCGCCTTTCACGGTGTCGGCGAAGCAGATGTGGTCATCAATGTCGGTGTTTCTGGGCCAGGGGTTGTTAAGCGAGCCTTGGAAAAGGTCCGTGGTGAGAGCTTTGACGTGGTCGCTGAAACGGTCAAGAAAACGGCCTTCAAAATCACCCGTATCGGTCAGTTGGTCGGTCAGATGGCTAGTGAGCGTCTGGGCGTCAAGTTCGGGATTGTTGACTTGAGTCTGGCTCCAACACCAGCGGTCGGAGACTCAGTGGCCCGTGTCTTGGAAGAAATGGGCTTGGAAACAGTCGGTACTCATGGCACGACAGCGGCGCTTGCTTTGCTTAATGACCAAGTCAAAAAAGGCGGTGTTATGGCCTGCAATCAGGTTGGCGGACTGTCTGGTGCTTTCATCCCTGTGTCAGAAGACGAGGGCATGATTGCGGCTGTCCAAAATGGCTCGCTCAATCTAGAAAAGCTAGAAGCTATGACAGCTATCTGCTCTGTAGGTTTGGATATGATTGCCATTCCAGAGGCGACGCCGGCTGAAACCATCGCAGCCATGATTGCGGATGAAGCGGCGATTGGAGTTATCAATCAGAAGACGACAGCTGTGCGGATTATTCCGAAAGGCAAGGAAGGCGATATGATTGAATTTGGCGGACTCTTGGGAACAGCTCCGGTCATGAAGGTCAATCAGGCTTCGTCAGCTGACTTTATCGCGCGGGGCGGTCAGATTCCAGCGCCTATTCACAGCTTTAAAAATTAAAAAGCTAGATTTGAAACAGCTTTTAAGAAAGCATTATAAAGGACAGCTATTCAGTTTCTGAGTAGGAGTTTGTGGGATTGAATCTAGCTGGATGCTTGAAATATAGGGGATTATAAGGAGATTGTTTAGGTTATGAATAAAAGAGAGCTAGCTGAGCTGGCCCTTGATTTAGGTTTGGATTTTGATAAGGAGAGCGGCATTATATATGGCCGTAGAAGGGATTATGCTTTTTATCTAGAGACCATAACAGATGGCGACGAATTTGCGATTTTTTTCTCGGTCAGATGTGAGCAAGGTTATATCGGTCGAGATACCTTGGAAGCTCTGATTAACGATTCCGAGGTTTTGATTGATTTTGAGAGAGCTGGCTACAGCCTAGCCTGTCAGATTTTGGCTGATCAGGATCGGGATTTGCTGCCGGATATTTTGGAGGAGGCTATCGAAGACTGCACCCGCTACTTTAAGGAACAAGGGCTGGTTAGCGCCTGTGAGAAAACCGGTGAAACCGGAGAGGTCGACCTGTATCAGTTCAAAGGAGATTGGCTCTTTCTCACGCCATCTAGCTATGAGCGGATGGTTTCGATCTCACAGGATAAGGTGACAAAGCGCTCCCTTCCTCATCAAAATCCGCAGAAAATACATTATTTTCTGGGTGTTCTCGGAGCATTCTTTACGAGCTTGCTTGGTGCATGTCTTGTCTTCTTTCTGACAGGTGCATCCTTGGCCATGGGCTTCATATCAAGTTTTACACTGCTATTTAGCATTGCTTGCTATGAAAAATTTGTCAAAGGCGTTTCTGTTTTAGGAATTGTCGCAAGTTTCTTTTTTACTTTAGCGATGAGCTTTTTAGCTGTTCAAATCGGTTATGCCAATTCTTTTTACCAAGGAGAAGGCAATATTTTGCAAGCCGTTATCGCTATTAATAAAGCCGCTTTATCCGGACAGTTTGGTCTTAATTATTGGCTTCATTATCTGTTCATTATTTTTGGATGTGTCAGTGCCGTAAAAGTTCATATTAAGTCTCTATAGTTGATTAGATGCTGACTTCACGGTGAGCTGCAGTCTATCAAGATGAGGAAGCGTCTTCTCCCTCTTCTTTATCTAAAGAATACGAAGGCCTATACTATAATAAACAAAGAAAAAATAAAAGAGGTGAAGTATGTCAAAAACAAGACTCTATGTTATCCGTCATGGCAAGACCATGTTCAATACTATCGGCCGAGCTCAGGGCTGGTCTGATACCCCGCTGACTGCTAAAGGCGAGCGAGGTATTCGTGAGCTAGGTATCGGATTGCGAGAGTCGGGTTTACCTTTTGTTAGGGCTTTTTCCAGTGATAGCGGCCGGACCATTCAGACCATGGGGATTATCCTAGAGGAGCTGGGCCTGACTGGCCAGATTCCCTATCGCTATGACAAGCGCATCAGGGAGTGGTGCTTTGGCAGTTTTGATGGTGCTTATGGGGGTGAGCTCTTTCATGGCGTTATCCCACGAGTTCTTAAGACGGATAATTACAAAGAACTCAGTTGGCCAGATTTGGCGAATGGCCTGGTAGAAGTGGATACAGCTGGTTGGGCTGAGCCTTGGGACAAGCTTAGTGGTCGAATTTTAGAAGGATTTGAAGCCATTGCTAGAGAGGTGGAGTCCTCTGGTGGCGGAAATGCTCTGGTCGTCAGCCACAGCATGACCATTGGTACTTTGGCTTATCTGGTTGATGAGAATATCACGAAAAATCCTAATGTCGAAAACGGCAGTGTCACAGTGTTGGAGTATGAAGATGGTCGCTTTAGCATTCAAGCTCTGGGCGATGTGTCTTACCGTCAGATCGGCGCAGCCATATTGGACCGAGAAAATCAAGAATGAGCAGGAGTTTTGAGACTCCTGCTTTTTGCTTTGAAAGCCAGATGGCGCCAATTTCTTCATAAAATGGTATAATATGAAAAGAACAACGGAGGAAATGAAATGGCAAAAACAAGATTATACTTGGTTCGTCATGGCAAAACCATGTTTAATACTATCGGCCGAGCTCAAGGCTGGTCTGATACCCCTTTGACAGAAGTTGGGGAACGTGGTATTCATGAGTTGGGCATTGGTTTGAGAGAAGCTGGGCTTGATTTCAAATTGGCTCGTTCCAGCGACAGCGGCCGGACTATTCAGACCATGGGCATTATTCTAGAGGAGCTGGGTTTGACAGGACAGATTCCTTATACCTTTGACAAACGGATTCGCGAATGGTGTTTTGGCAGTTTTGATGGTGGTTATGATGGAGAGCTCTTTATGGGTGTGATGCCCCGGGTTTTCAATATTGAGCACGTTCATCAGCTCAGCTATGCTGAGTTGGCAGAAGGCCTTGTAGAAGTCGATACAGCAGGCTGGGCAGAAAACTGGGAAAAACTCAGCGGCCGAATCTGGGAAGGCTTTTCAGCCATAGCTGAGGAGTTGGAAGCTGCTGGCGGCGGCAATGCCCTTGTAGTCAGCCACGGCATGACCATCGGAACCTTTGTCTATCTAATCAATCGAACTCGGCCTCATGGTTTGGACAATGGCAGTGTGACGGTTGTAGACTATGAAGACGGTAAATTCACAGTAGCTTGCGTCGGAGACATGTCTTATCGAGAGGCCGGTGCCAAAGTAATGGAGGAAGAAGTTGAAGAGCGCTAAACATCGCAAAGAAAAGAGAAAATCGAAGTCTAAAAAGATTGGGTTGACACTTTTGCTGTTAATCGTCTTGTGTCTGGCAGCTGGAGGAACGGCGATTTATTTCCGTCCGTCCTTATTACAAGATCTGCTTGCAAAGATTCAGTTTTTGGGTTCGTCTAGCAGTTCTGCTAATAAGGGCTCTTCTAGCTCAGAGAGTTCACAGTCTGATTTGCCCAAGGTGTCTTCTACTGACTGGAATTTGATTTTGGTCAATCGTGACAACCAGCAAGAAGAAAAGACGCCTGATCTGACTCAGATTGGAGAAATTCAGGTGGACAGCCGCATTGCTGAAAATACTCGGCAATTCCTAGCTGCAGCCCAAGCGATAGCTCCTGAAGAAACTCTAATCTCTGGCTATCGCAGCCGAGCTGAGCAGGAGGAACTCTATAACGAAAAAGTTGCTGGGGAAGTCGCCAAAGGCTTGTCGAATGAAGAAGCAGTTAGCATCGTGCTGAAACAGGTGCAGCTTCCAGGAGCCAGTGAGCATCAAACGGGCTTGGCTATTGATATGAGTGCTCCAGAAGGCCAGGAGGATGAAGTGGCAGCCAAGATTGCTGAGCTAGCTCCCCAATATGGCTTTGTCCTTCGCTATCCGGATGGCAAGAGTGACGTTACTGGAGTTGATTTTGAGAACTGGCATTACCGCTATGTCGGTGTGGAGAATGCCCAGTATATGCAGAAGCATAATCTGGTTCTGGAAGAATATATCGCCCTACTCAAGGCAGCGGGAAAATAAAAAAGTAAGTCAGGTGTTCCTGGCTTTTTTTATGCTGATTTATCAGGATGCAGGTCTCTAATCCTTTTAGCTTCTGATTAAATCAACTACAAGTATTGAAAGATAAAAATGAATCACTTTTTGTAAAAAATATTTATAAATCCTTGACAACTATATCGAACTGCGATATAATTTTTTATATCAAGGTTCGATATATCGAGGTGAAAGTGAGATAAAAAGATGAGTGGACTGACAGAAAAGCTTAGGAGAGTCTATGTGCCAATGACAGAGACAGGTTTTTATATCCTCTTCTGTCTTCAGAAAGAAAGGCATGGCTACAGTATTACTCAAAAAGTCAAGGATCTGACAGAAGGACAGCTATCTATAAGCCCGGGGACCATGTACGGAACCTTGGCAAAGATGGAAAAAGATGGTCTGATTGCCTTTGTTCGTGAGGAAGAAAAGAGAAAGCTCTATTCTATCACGGAGCTTGGGAAGCAGATTTTAGAGTTGGAAATACAACGGATTGAGCGCCTTTACCGCAATAGTAAGGAGGAAGTTTGATGGAAAAGAAGATTGTCTATAAAATCTTTACCATTGCAGACTATGACAGAGAAGCAGCTTATTTTAAAAAAATGCATAGCCAAGGCTGGAAATTGAAAAAAGTAAGTTATTCTCCCTTTCTTGTTGCGGTTCGTTATACTTTTGAAGCATGTCCGCCTCAGGAAGTGGCCTATCAATTAGATTTTCGCCCTATAAAGAAAGCGGAGCAAGAATCCTATTATCAACTGTTTGAGGATTGTGGCTGGGAGCATATTACAAACTTTAATCAATTTTCTTATTTCCGCAAGCCAGTTTCTCAGCTTGATGCAGACAGCGATCTTGAAATCTATAATGATGCTTGGTCTAAGCTAGAAATGGTCAAGCGTTTGCTTGTATGGCGATTTTTGCCAGCCATCATGGTTTTGTGTGTCACTACCTATCTCATCCTAGATATTTCCCAGAAAAGTTTAAAAGCAAGTCTATTATTCAAGTCAATCTTAGCAATAGACTGTGTTATATTGCTCATTCTGTTCTGCCAACTGGTCCATATTGCCTTGCGTTTTTGGAAAATGAGGCAGGAACTGAAAGATTAATTGCAGTTTTGTTAAATACTGTTGTGAAAGCGAGGAAAACAATGAAAAAGACCATTATTGAAGTGCAAGGCTTGAAAAAGAAATTCAAGGAACAAGAAGCCTTGGCAGGAATCGATTTTTCCATCCGAGAGGGAGAAATTTTTGGCTTCCTAGGACCATCTGGATCTGGTAAAACGACGACTATCAATATCTTGACTGGACAGTTGTCCGCAGATGCTGGGACAGCTCATGTGCTGTCTGCACCGGTTGAGGATTTAAAGGCAGAAGTCCTGGAGCAGATTGGGATTGTCAGCGATGGCAGCGGTTTTTATGAAAAGATGTCACTTTATAAAAATCTCAAGGCTTATGCTATGCTCTTTGGTGTTAATATGACAGAAGTCGATGAACTTCTCCGAAAAGTGGGGCTTTATGATAGTCGCAACAAGGTGGCTGAAAAACTATCTACGGGTATGAAGCAGCGCATGTTACTGGTGCGAGCCTTGATTAATCGACCTAAACTGCTCTTCTTGGATGAGCCAACCAGTGGTTTGGATCCGTCAACCTCTCGCACCATTCATGAACTACTGCTAGAACTAAAAGCTCAGGGGACAACTATTTTTCTGACAACCCATGATATGCAGGAAGCTACCCTCTTGTGTGATCGCTTGGCCTTGCTAAGTAAAGGAAAACTAGTCGAAGTAGGCAGTCCGCATGAGATTATCCAAAAGTATAATACAGATAAGAAGGTTCGTTTAGAATATGTAGATTTGACGACAAAGACGGTGGCCTTTGAGGAACTACAAGGAGGCTTGGATTTGTCCAATGTTATCAGTATTCATTCCTGCGAACCAACTTTGGAAGATGTTTTCATCACGTTGACAGGAGGTACCTTAAATGTCTAATAAATTAAAAGGTATGATTTGGCTGAGAGGTCAAGTGACACTAGCTAATAAAAGTATTCTGTTGCAGGTCTTCATGCCGATTTTTCTCATTTTTCTCTATAAATTTATTTTTTCACTGAATGGAGCAGGTAAGGAAATTGGAGCGGATAAACTAGCTACTATGTTGCTTACGATCTCTCTGCCTTTCTCTCTAGCCATGTCTGTTGGAACACCTATTATCATCATCCTAGCTGAGGAAAGAGAAAAACATAATTTGCAAAGTTTGCGCTTGGCTGGTGTGACAGCGGGTCAATATATTCTCTCCGCTTTAATCTGGCCTGCGATTATTGGGATTTTTTATATCGTCATTACCCCAATTTTGGTAGGAGCTAAGCTTTCTAATCATCTGTTCAGCTATAGTTTGGTTCTCTTATTGACCATGCTGGTCTTAATTTTCTTCTTTTTAATGGTTGGTCTGTTTTGTAAAAATCAGGTCATGGCACAATCTCTTAGTGTTCCAGCCATGCTCTTGGCGGCATTTATTCCTATGTTTTCAAATATGAGCGAGGATTTATTTAAGGTGCTGCGTTATAGCTTTATGGGCCTCTTTAGTAGTTATATGAAAGATTGGTCTCATTTCCATTTATGGAGTGGAGAATTTTTGGCTCTGCTACTTTGGCTGCTTCTTTTTGCAGGAATTTCTTTCTATTTGATGCGCCGTTTGCAAATCTTGGACGACTAATCTAGGTCGCTAGACTGATTTTTAGCACTCTTGTAAAAAGAGTGCTAATTTTTTGAGTTTTTGTCTTGACTTTGGTGTGGAAGAGTGTATAATAGAATCATGAGTTAGCACTCGAGGTGGTTGAGTGCTAATCGACAGCAGAATCTTGATTGGAGGTGATGCCGTGGTCACGGAGCGTCAAAATGAGATTTTGAATTTGATTATTGATATCTTTACCAAGACTCACGAGCCAGTCGGCTCCAAAGCCCTGCAGGATTCCATCAATTCCAGCAGTGCCACTATCCGAAATGATATGGCGGCTTTGGAAAAGCAGGGGCTTCTGGAAAAGGCGCATACGTCCAGCGGCCGTAAGCCTAGCGTGGCTGGTTTTCAGTACTTTGTCAAGCATTCTCTGTCCTTTGATCGTCTCGCTGAGAATGAACTTTATGAGGTTATCAAAGCCTTTGACTATGAGTTTTTCAACTTGGAGGACATTCTTCAACAGGCAGCGGATCTTTTGACCAAGCTCAGTGGATGCACGGTTGTTGCACTGGATGTAGAACCCAGTCGGCAGCGCTTGACAGCTTTTGATATCGTTGTGCTCAGTCAGCACACGGCTCTGGCGGTCTTCACCTTGGATGAGTCCAATACTATCACCAGTCAGTTTATGATTCCGCGCAACTTCCTAAGAGAAGATCTGGACAGGCTTAAAGGCTTGGTACGTGAGCGGTTCTTGGGACAGACAGTCTTGGACATCCATTACAAGATTCGGACGGAAATTCCGCAGATTATCCAACGCTATTTCACTACGACAGACAATGTCATTCAGCTCTTTGAGCATATCTTTGGTGATATTTTCAAGGAAAATGTGATTCTGTCTGGCAAGGTTCAGCTCTTGGAATTTTCAGATCTGTCAGCTTATCGGTTTTTTGATGACCCGCAGAAAGTAGCCTTTGAAATTCGCGATAGTTTGGCTGAAGATCAGATGCAAAGCGTGCGCGTGGCAGACAGTAGAGAAAACTGTTTGGCTGATTTAACACTGATTTCCAGCAAATTCCTGATTCCTTATCGAGGATTTGGGGTGCTGGCAGTTGTCGGTCCGGTCAATCTTGACTACCAACGACTGGTCAGTCAGATGAATGTCGTCAACCGCGTGCTGACCATGAAACTGACCGACTTCTATCGCTATCTGAGCAGTAATCACTATGAAGTCCACTAAATATAGTATAAATATTCCTAAAAAGGAGGTGCCTTGTGGCAAAACATAAACAAGAAGAACATCCAGAAGATGTAGAAGTAAAAGAGGAGGCTGTAGAAACAGCTGAGCAAGCTGAATCAGCAAGCTCTGAAAAATCAGAATTAGAACTAGCGAATGAGCGGGCAGAAGATTTTGAAAACAAATATCTCCGTGCTCATGCAGAAATGCAGAACATCCAGCGCCGAGCAAATGAAGAACGTCAGCAGCTGCAAAGATACCGCAGCCAGGACTTGGCAAAAGCTATTTTGCCTTCGATAGATAATCTGGAGCGTGCGCTTGCCGTTGAAGGTCTGACAGATGATGTCAAAAAAGGACTGGAAATGGTACAGGAAAGCTTGATTCATGCTCTCAAAGAAGAGGGGATCGAAGAAATTCCAGCCGACGGAGCTTTTGATCATAACTATCACATGGCCATTCAAACAGTTCCAGCTGACGATGAGCACCCAGCTGACACTATCGCGCAGGTCTTCCAAAAAGGCTACAAACTTCATGACCGTATCCTGCGCCCAACAATGGTAGTGGTCTATAACTAGGCTAGAAAACTTGAAAAACCTTGTCCGAAACGACAATAAACTATGAAGAAAGATAAAAAATGTTCGGCTTTGCAATAGTAAGCGAAGCGAAACAAAGAGTATTGAAAATAAATTAAAGTAAAAAGAGGTAAAAATATGTCTAAAATTATCGGTATTGACTTAGGTACAACAAACTCAGCAGTTGCAGTTCTTGAAGGAACTGAAAGCAAAATCATTGCAAACCCAGAAGGAAATCGCACAACACCTTCTGTAGTGTCATTCAAAAATGGTGAAATCATCGTTGGTGATGCGGCAAAACGTCAAGCAGTAACAAATCCAGATACAATCATTTCCATCAAATCAAAAATGGGAACATCTGAAAAAGTAGTTGCCAATGGCAAAGAATACACTCCGCAAGAAATCTCAGCTATGATTCTGCAGTACTTGAAAGGCTATGCAGAAGAATACCTTGGTGAAAAAGTAAGCAAAGCGGTTATCACAGTTCCAGCCTACTTTAACGATGCGCAACGTCAGGCGACTAAAGACGCTGGTAAAATCGCTGGTCTTGAAGTAGAACGTATCGTCAACGAACCAACTGCAGCAGCCCTTGCTTACGGTCTTGACAAACAAGATAAAGAAGAAAAGATTTTGGTCTTTGACTTGGGTGGTGGTACCTTTGACGTTTCAATCCTTGAGTTGGGTGATGGCGTCTTTGATGTACTGGCAACTGCTGGTGACAACAAACTCGGTGGTGATGACTTTGACCAAAAGATTATCGACCACATGGTAGCTGAGTTCAAGAAAGAGAACGGCATCGACTTGTCAAATGACAAGATGGCGCTTCAACGTTTGAAAGATGCAGCTGAAAAGGCTAAGAAAGACCTTTCAGGTGTAACCTCTACTCAAATCAGCTTGCCGTTTATCACAGCTGGCGACGCTGGACCTCTCCACTTGGAAATGACTTTGACTCGTGCTAAATTCGACGATTTGACTCGTGACTTGGTAGAGCGCACTAAAGAACCAGTTCGCCGTGCTCTTTCTGACGCAGGCTTGAGCTTGTCAGAAATCGACGAAGTAATCTTAGTTGGTGGTTCAACTCGTATTCCTGCAGTTGTAGAAGCTGTTAAAGCTGAGACTGGTAAGGAACCAAACAAATCAGTGAACCCTGACGAAGTAGTTGCTATGGGTGCTGCTATCCAAGGTGGTGTCATCACTGGTGATGTCAAAGACGTTGTCCTTCTTGATGTAACACCATTGTCACTTGGTATCGAAACAATGGGTGGTGTCTTCACTAAGCTGATCGACCGCAACACAACGATTCCAACTTCTAAATCACAAGTCTTCTCTACTGCAGCAGACAATCAACCAGCCGTTGATATCCACGTTCTTCAAGGTGAACGCCCAATGGCAGCAGATAACAAGACTCTTGGACGTTTCCAATTGACAGATATTCCAGCTGCTCCTCGTGGAATCCCTCAAATCGAAGTAACCTTTGACATCGATAAGAACGGTATTGTATCAGTTAAGGCTAAAGACCTTGGAACTCAAAAAGAACAACACATTGTCATCCAATCTAACAGCGGCCTTACTGACGAAGAAATCGACCGCATGATGAAGGATGCGGAAGCAAATGCTGAAGCAGATAAGAAACGTAAGGAAGAAGTTGATCTTCGTAACGAAGTTGACCAAGCTATCTTTGCGACTGAAAAGACTATCAAGGAAACTGAAGGCAAAGGCTTCGACGCAGAGCGTGACGCTGCCCAAGCTGCTCTTGATGAACTTAAGAAGGCGCAAGAAGATAATAACTTGGACGACATGAAAGCGAAATTGGAAGCTCTTAACGAAAAAGCTCAAGCACTGGCAGTGAAACTCTACGAGCAAGCTGCTGCGGCTCAACAAGCCCAAGCAGGAGCAGAAGGAGCTGAAAACACAAGTTCAACTAAAGCAGACGATGATGTCGTAGACGGAGAGTTTACTGAGAAATAGGCGGTGAGAAAGAACTAAAAATTGAAAGTTTTTAGTTCGTAGTCGAACCCCCGCGAGGATGATTAGGATTTTTGGGAGTCTGAAAGACGAACCTAAAATCCAATCAGCTACCGCGTCAAAAATTTTTCGAAAAATATTGTTTTGAAAATTTCACGTCGTAATGATAGGAAGAAATCCAGAGGTTGCAACCCAGCCTCTGTTTTTCGGTAAACTAGAGGGTGACGCTTATGAAGAAAGTGCTCTGTTTAATTTATCCTAATTTTTCACTTTATGAAGTAGTTGGTCTGACCAGTACTTTAGGGCTATCTTTTGGTGTTGAGGTTGATTATGCTGGTTCAGATAGAAATGTTATAAGATCAGAAGATGGATTAGCCTGTCAACCTACTAGAACACTGGATGAAGTAGTTATCGAAGACTATTCTTGTGTCATTTTGCCAGGAATGATAAATATTGCTCCTGCTTTGCATGATGAAAAATTGATTTCTTTTCTAAGAACTTTGAAGCAGCAAGAGATTTTAATTACAGCTATTTCCTCAGCGCCCATTTTATTGGCGAAAGCAGGTTTGTTGAAGGACGCTAAATTTACTGGTGGGATTTGGCAAAACTTCTTTGACTATTTTGAATTTCTTCCACGTGAGAATTTCAAAGCTCAAGCTGTTCTACAAGATAAAAACATCATTACAGCTGTTGGCTTTGCACATCAAGCGTTTGCGAGAAAAGTGCTTCTTAGTCTAGATTTGGTAGATAATGCTGACAACTATTTTAAAGAACAGAATCAGTATTCGGAAGAGGACTTGATATTCACTTTATCCGATGAAGAGTTTGCTGAGATGAAGCATGAATTTGAAAATACCCTCTGATCAATATTTTCTAAAATTTAAAGAAAGGAACTGAACCCGACCTAAATTCTCAGAAAAAAAGAGAAATTAGCCTTGGAGCATCGCTCCGTCGCCTGATTTCCTATTTTTCAGTCGAATTTTACGGTCTTGGTATCTTATATGAACAATACAGAATATTATGACCGTCTAGGTGTCTCTAAGAATGCTTCTCAGGATGAGATCAAGAGAGCCTATCGGAAATTATCTAAAAAGTACCACCCCGACATTAATAAGGAAGCTGGGGCGGAGGACAAATATAAAGAAGTCCAAGAGGCTTATGAGACGCTGAGCGACGAGCAAAAGCGGGCAGCCTATGATCAATACGGCGCAGCGGGAGCTAATGGTGGCTTTGGCGGTGGTGCAGGCGGCTTCGGCGGCTTTGATGGCTCCGGCTTTGGCGGCTTCGAAGATATCTTCTCCAGCTTCTTTGGCGGTGGTGGCACTCGCAATCCTAATGCTCCGCGCCAAGGGGATGATCTTCAGTATCGTGTGAATCTCCGCTTTGAAGAAGCAATTTTCGGGGCTGAGAAGGAAATCAAGTATAACCGCGAAGCGACTTGTCGGACCTGTGATGGGTCTGGTGCTAAGCCAGGAACTAGTCCTGTTACCTGTGGCCGCTGTCATGGCTCAGGTGTCATCAATGTTGATACCCAGACACCGCTTGGCATGATGCGTCGTCAAGTGACCTGTGATGTCTGTCACGGCCGAGGAAAAGAAATCAAAAGTCCTTGTGAAACCTGTCACGGAACGGGGCATGAAAAACAGGCTCACAGCGTCAAGGTCAAAATCCCTGCTGGTGTGGAAACTGGTCAGCAGGTCCGTCTGTCTGGTCAAGGTGAAGCAGGCTTTAATGGCGGTCCTTATGGTGACCTTTATGTCGTGGTCCAAGTTGAGCCGAGTGACAAGTTTGAGCGAGATGGCTCTACCATTTACTACAAGCTCAATCTCAACTTTGTCCAAGCGGCTCTTGGTGACAGTGTGGATATCCCAACTGTTCACGGGGATGTGGAGCTGAATATCCCAGAAGGAACACAGACTGGCAAGCGTTTCCGTCTGCGTGGCAAGGGAGCACCGAGTCTGCGTGGTGGAAGCATGGGGGATCAGTATGTAACTGTCAATGTTGTGACGCCGACTGGCCTCAACGACCGTCAAAAAGCAGCCCTCAAAGAATTTGCGGAAGCTGGCAATATCTCGGTCAATCCTAAGAAAAAAGGCTTCTTTGACAAAATGAAAGATGCCTTGGAAGATTTGTAAACAGATAAAAAGGAGCAGCCTGATGCTGTTCTTTTTGTGTTTTCTAGAAGGACATTTGGCAAATGTAGTCAAGGAAGAGAGCCGCTCTGACCAGCCTTTTAATCAAAAGAAATTCACAATAAAAAGTGTAAAGAGATTTTCTATATTTACTTTTATAAAAATTAATTGTTTTTTTTAAGTAAAATCTATTGTAAAAATTTCCTAAAAGATATATGATAATACTATATGTATAAAACGTATCTTTTTAGCCTGCTGGGGGGTGGCTAGGGAGATAATGGGGGATTAGCTTTATACATTTTAGGAAAAAGGGGATTTATAAAGTGAAATGTTTTGAAAAAGTGCAGGAGCGAATTCAGAAATATTCGATTCGCAAATTGTCTGTCGGTGTGGGCTCAGTTGCCATTGCAGCTCTGATTTTTGGGAGCTCTTTGTCCAGTTCGACAGTTGCTGCAGATGAAGTAGGAGGCGGTGCGACTGCTCACTATAGCTATGTCGAAGAGCAAGAGCTAACAGAGCAGGAAAAAGGGCTGATTAAGAAAGGTCTGCCTGAAAATCTGCAAACAGGGGAAAATTATTACTTGATTTATCGGAAGCAAGATGGGCAAAGTGTCTTGCCGAGTACAGGAAATAACGGTCAGCCGCTTCTCGGCTTATTTGCGGGAACGGCTATTTTGGCTGTCCTGGTTTTCTCACGAAAGAAATCTGGTAAGTTACTAGGAGTGCTTTTGCTAGGTAGCTTGGGACAAACTGTGTTACAGTCTCCTCAAGCGTTTGCGCTAGAAAATCGGGAATTACTTTCCTATAACCGTCAAGTTGCGGTTTCGTCAGCAGTTTCTGAAGCGGATGTGACTATTGCAGGTTATAACTATATCGGTTACTTTACAGCTTCTGATTTGCGTACTTTGACAGAGACCAAGCCAACCTCTTTGTCAGCTGGTCAAGAAGCTCAAGCGCAAGCAGAAGTGTCAGAAGCTGCAAAAGAGGATTCTGATTCTATTGATCGAGCTGCTCAAGCAGGGTTGCTGTATCAGCTGAATCCTGATGAAAGTGATTCTGGCCAGATAGGGAATCTTCCAACCCCAACTCCAGTTCCAAATCTTAGTCCAGCTTCTCAACCGTCAAATCCACCTATAGAAACGGCAAAAGGAGAAAGTTTACAAGAACCTGCCTTGCCAGAGTACAGCGGTGCTGTGAACGGTGAGTCGCTAGTTCAAGCGGAAACTCCAGTCTATACTGCCCCAGTTGGTACAGTTGGAGACACAGCCCCAGTCGAGCCTGCCCTCCCAGAATACACAGGCGGAGTTAATGGCGAATCGCTAGTTCAAGCAGACAATCCGGTCTATGATGCTCCAGTAGCTACAGTTAGTGACATGGCTCCGGTTGAGCCCGCTCTCCCAGAATATACAGGCGGCGTTAACGGCGAATCGACAGTTCAAGCAGACAATCCAGTCTATGATGCTCCAGTAGCTACAGTTAGTGACGTGGCTCCAGTTGAGCCAGCTTTGCCAGAATACACAGGTGGCGTTAATGGTGAGTCGACAGTTCAGCCAGAACAGCCTAGTCTACATACAGACATCAAGCTAGAAACGATAGAACCTCAAGTTGTCAACAAGACAGATGATAGCAAGTATCTTGATGAGGAGACCACTGTCGATGGAACTCCAGGACAAAAAGAAATTGTAACCAGCTATGAAGTCTTGGACGGGAATCGCATATCAGAGCCGCAAACTACTGAAAGAATCTTGCACGAAGCAGTTGATACAGTGGTCACTCGAGGTAGCAAGGCTCGCATCAATAAAGAAGAATTGAGCAAGCAGCTAGCTTTAGCAACGGCTGTGGATCCAGGAGTTTACACCAATCAATCCTATCAGCAGCTGCAAGCAATTAAGAATATGGCTGCGACGGTTTATCAAACTTCGTCAAGTCAAGATGAAATAGATGCGGGTGTCAACCAACTTAAGCAAGCTTTGTCCGACTTATTGGCCCTTAAAGCAGCACCAACTCTGACTGTTTCAGCGGTTAAGAAGGATGAATTGCAGAAATCAGTTCAGATTCAATACCAGCTGACGGACAGGGATCAAGCCTTTACTAGTGCTCATGTTCGTCTGAAGAAGGATGGCCAGCTGATAGCAGAGCAGAACTTGGCGGCAGGCCAGTTGACTGCTAGCTTCAGTGGTTTGGACTACTATACACCATATAAGATTGAGACGACTCTGTCTTATGACTTAGGAAATGGCTCTGAAAGTCAGGAATTAGCTCAAGAGACAGTCCAGCTTGACCTGAAGAAGGTAGAACTCAAGTCCATCACTAATGTCGCTTTGATGAAGGTTGAAAATGGCCAGACAAAATTGATGCCTACTCTGGCTGAAAAGCCAGCAAATCTGGACCAATATTATCTGCACTTTACATCCGACCAGTTCAAGGACACTGTCCTACCAGTTACCTCTATTGAGGAAGTGGTCGTTGATAACCAGCCTGTCTTCAAGATTCAGGCTCAGCTGCCAGACTTGCTGCAAAGAAGCGCAACTGGTCTTCAAAACAGCTTTGATTTCTATCTGGAAAAGGCTAAGAAGCGTGAAGGAAATGTCTACTATGACTTCCAAGATCTTTTGGACGGTATCAAGGAAGATCCTTCTGGAACCTTTATTTTGGGCCGCAGTATCAGTGCCAAGCTGATTGACAAACCTGCCAACAGCAAATCTTACTTGCCAGGTGAGTTCAAAGGCCAGCTGATTGGTGGTCAAAATGGTGAGCGCCATGCGATTTTAGACTTAGCGCATCCTCTATTTGATACGATTACTGGTGGAACGGTCAAGGATATTGACTTTAAGCGGGTCAATATGGTTTATCCAGATTCGCAAGCGGGCGATACAGTTGCGACAATTGCTGCCCGCTTGAAGAATAAAGGAGTAATCGAAAATGTCAATGTCCAAGGATACTTGGAAGGAAGAGACCATATAGCCGGTCTGGTTAACAATATAGAAGGCCAATCTCGAGTTGAAAATGTCTCCTTTAAGGGCCAGATTAAGTCCAAGGGTGGAAACTCTGTCACAGCTGGTATCGCTGGAACCAACGCCATGTCCTTAGTAAGCCGAGCTTATGTCGAAGCAGATATTTGGGTTAAGAGTGGTCAAAATGCAGGTATGCTGGTCGCTCAAAACTTCACTAACTATTCAGGTGCAGGCTGGGGGAATTGGGGCAAGCTAACTCAGTCGGTTGCCAAAGGTAAGTTAGAGGATGCAGGCTCAAGAAATGCGGCTGGTATCGCTGCTTCCATTTGGCCGTATGGAACTATCAATGACACCGTCAGCTATGCCACTGTAGTGAACGGTAAAGAGCTCTTTAGCTCTGATAATGAGATTACCGACGCTTGGATGGGGCAAAAACTCCAAAACCTTTTTGGTGTTCAGGGACACAGCTCTGGAACCAAGACAGGAAAAGATGCCAAGTTCCGCCGCTTGACAGAAGCTGAAGCGGAGCAAAAAGTCAAGAGCTATCGGATTACAGCTCTTGAACAAACCAGCGCAAATGAAGTAACAACTGAGAAGCTAAATGCTGCTATCCTGAGAACAAGTACTTATCAAGATAAACCAGGATACAAGGCAGAAAATGAACAGCTTTATCAGAACCTAGAGCGCTTTATGCCTTTCTACAATCAAGAATTCTTGATTCATGAAGCCAATAAGCTGGTGGATGCTGGTAAGGCGGGTGACTTGTTGACGAAGAAAGTTCTATCAGTTCAAGCTCTGAAAGGTAACCAGTTTGTTACTGGCGGAACGGATGCAGATAAGATCTTAGTCCATTTTGCAGACGGAAGCAAGACCATCTTCAATCTTCAAAATCAAGCACGATTTGAAGAGACGGCTCTGCCGGAATACCAGATTGCAGAGCTTGGTACAGTCTATACTCCAAACCACTCAACGGCTGTCAAAGAAGACTTGCTGACTCAGCTGACTGAGAGCTTAAAGAGTTTTGAACTGTACAGTGATGAAGTCTATCGTTCTGTTGGCCTGCCTAATGATAATGACAAGGTCAACAAAGTCAAGCGTCTCTTCCTAGATGAATCTCTGGCTGAAGTGAAAGCCAACTTGCAGGATATGCTTGGTAAGCTCCTGGCCAATGAATGGACAAGATTCCATGCTGATAATCCAGCAGCCAATGAAGCTCTGAAAGCTAAAATCGAAGAGAACAAGACGGCTATCATGCTCGGTCTGACCTACCTCAACCGTTATTACGATCTCAAATTTGGTGACTATAACCTCAAGGAGCTAGTACTCTTCAAACCAGATTTCTATGGTGAAAAAGTGTCATTGCTGGATCGCTTGATTAAGATTGGTCGTTCGACAGAAAATCAACTGAAAGGGGCAGATAATGTCAATATGTTTGCACGTCAGTTGAAGGCTGAGTCCAAGTCTAGTGATTTGGTGGCTTACTTGGATTACAACCGTCGCCTGCTGACTGACTTTGCGGACATGGATACTTGGTTCAAGGATGCGACCCGAGGATTTATTCAGTTTGAAGAACGCCAGTCAGAAGTCGAGGAGATCAAGTCTGCTAAGTATCGCGTCTTTGATAACCTCAACTCTGAATATTTCAGCAACTATATCCTTCCGCTGCTAACCTTGAAAAATACGCGCTTAGCTATTCTATCAAACTATAGCACGATGGCCTTTGTCAACAGAGACAAGCGCCGGTCATGGTCTGATGAACGATTTAATGCGCGCATCAAGGAAGTAGCGACCCAGCATCGAAATCACGTAGACACTTGGTACAAGCTTCTCTCAGATGATATCAAGTCCAGAATGGTCAAGCAAAATGTAACGGCTGTATGGGATGGTTTTGATGTAGAAGGACGTGGCTGGATTGATGTCAACGGAAATGATAATAAGGGCAATCCTTATGCACCATCCCGCGAGTTCTTTAACCTAGTTGGTGGCAGAGCTGGTGGCTGGTACAAGTCAAATGGCTATGGCGCCCATGCTGCTGGTTCAATCCGTGTGAACTTCGAGGCCTTTGACCTCTTGACGGAATATGGTGTGTCCGTCTTCACGCACGAGCTTACCCACGTCAATGACAGAGATATTTATCTGGGCGGACATGGCAGACGACAAGGGATTGGACCAGAAGGCTATGCCCAAGGGATGCTCCAATCGCCTGTTCCTGATCAGCCAGGCTGGGGTGCTCTGGGTCTCAATATGGCCTTTGATCGTCCAAATAATGGTAGTCTCATTTTCAATAGCTCGCCAAGTCTCTTCAAGAACCGAGCAGACATCGACCACTATATGAAGGGCTATAATGATACCCTCATGCTGCTGGATTACCTTGAGGGACAAGCCGTTGTTGCCAAAGGAAATGCAGCAGCTGCTAAATGGTTCAAGAAGGTTGAGCCGAAGGTTGTAGATGCTCGGACTCAATATGATGTCGTGAGAGAGTTGACGGCAGAAGAGAAAGCGGCCATGTCAGTTTCATCTGTAGAGGACTTGGTTGACCAAGGCTTGCTGTCTAACCGTGCGGTTGACAATCGAACTTATAACCCTGCTGACTATGACTCTAGTTACATTGCGATCGACTTTATGACAGGTATCTATGGTGGCGGTCAAAACAATACTGGAGCGCCAGGCGCCTTGATGTTCAAGCATAATACCTTCAGAATCTGGGGTTACTATGGCTATGAAAAAGGCTTTGTAAGCTATGCTTCTAATAAACACCGTAAGACAGCCAATGAGCAAGGTGTGACTGGTTTGAGCGATAACTTTATCATCAAGCAAATTTCTGAGGGCGAATTTGAAACCATGGAAGCCTTCAAGAAAGCTTACTTCAGAAAAGTTGTGGATAAAGCACAAACCTCAGGTATTAAGCCAGTGACTGTCAATGGAAAAGTCTATACTACTTATGAAGAGTTGAAAGCTGGCTTTGCTGAAGCTGTTGACAAGGATCTGAAGAAGTCTCGTGTAGATGAACGCGCAACCAAGGACTTCAAGTATGCTGTCTTTACGCAATTGCTCAAGAACACCAACAGTTTTATGGATGAAAACTCTATTTGGGGTTCCTAAGAAAAAGTGTCAGATTTGCTGCATGTGTAACTGCAAATAATGACTTTTAGTAATATGTAATCAATAACCCATTTGAATTAGCTCTGTTTGTGTCGTCACTGACAGTCTGATTCAGATGGGTTGTTTTGTTGTATAATGGCAAGTCAGAGTGCAAATTATCCCTATTTCTTATACAATATTTTTAAAAAATCTGTCCCCGGACAGTTCCTGCTTTTAGGGCTTGCTGGGGGCTTTTTTTCCTGCTAAAATAAACACATGACACGTTATAAAGCTATTATATCCTATGATGGTTATGGCTTTGCTGGCTTTCAGCGACAGCCCCATGCCAGAAGTGTTCAGGAAGAGATTGAAAAGACCCTGACCCGTATCAATAAAGGCCAGCCTGTGGTGATTCATGGAGCGGGCCGAACCGACAGCGGTGTCCATGCTCTGGGCCAGGTGCTGCATTTTGATTTACCAGAAGAGCGGGATGAAGAGAAATTGCGTTTTGCCTTAGATACTCAGACGCCGGAAGATATTGATTTTATCAGGGTGGAGCAGGTATCGGATGATTTTCATTCTCGCTACAATAAGCACAGCAAGACCTATGAATTTTTGGTGGACATCGGCCGGCCTAAAAATCCTATGATGCGCCATTATGCCACGCATTATCCCTATCCTTTGGAGCTGAGTCTCATAGAAGAAGCGATTGCTCAGTTAGAGGGGACGCATGATTTTACTGGATTTACGGCTTCTGGGACCAGCGTGGAAGACAAGGTTCGGACCATTACCGAGGCCAAGGTTCGCTATGATGCAGAGCGTAATTTTCTAGTCTTTACTTTTTCAGGCAATGGCTTTCTCTACAAGCAGATCCGCAATATGGTCGGTACCTTACTCAAGATTGGCAACAAGCGCATGCCGGTGGAGCAGATTCAGAGGATTTTAGCGGAGAAAGACCGTCATCTGGCAGGGCCAACAGCTGGTCCAAACGGCCTCTATCTAAAGGAGATTCGTTATGAAGAATAAGTTGATTTTAGCCCTTTCGGGCAATGATATTTTCAGCGGTGGCGGACTGCACGCTGATTTGGCTACCTATACAGTCAATGGTCTGCATGGATTCGTAGCTGTGACTTGCCTGACGGCTATGACTGATAAGGGATTTGAGGTCATTCCAGTTGAGGAAGAGGTTTTTGCCCAGCAGTTGGCCAGTCTCAAGGATCTTCCTTTTTCTGCTATTAAGATAGGGCTTTTACCCAATCTGCAAATAGCAGAGCAGGCTTTGGCTTTTGTCAAGCAGCATGCGGATATACCAGTTGTGCTGGATCCTGTTCTGGTCTGCAAGGAAAATCATGATTTGGAAGTCAGTGCGCTGAGAGAAGAAATCATCAAGTTCTTTCCTTATGTCAGTATCATCACACCAAATCTAGCAGAAGCTCAGCTATTGACCCAAAAAGAAATCAAAAGTCTGGAGGATATGCAGGCTGCAGCCAAGGAGCTCTATGATTTGGGGGCCAAGCATGTGGTGATTAAGGGCGGTAATCGCTTGAGCAAGGAGCGGGCGGTGGATGTTTACTATGACGGTCAAAATTTTGAAATCATGGAATCGCCAGTGCTGGCTAGCAACAATACCGGAGCAGGCTGCACATTTGCTTCCAGCATTGCCAGTCAGCTGCTTCTAGGCAAGTTTCCGCTTGCAGCAGTTCAAATTTCTAAAGATTTTGTTTACCGAGCGATTCAGCGCTCAGATCAATATGGGGTAGTTCAGTATGAGAAATCATCAAGTTAAAAAATTAGTTATCTTAGCTTTCATCACAGCTCTATCTGTGGTTTTGGGGAATTTTTTAAAAATCCCAACTCCGACAGGATTTTTGACACTGCTGGATGCAGGGATTTATTTTACAGCTTTCTACTTTGGCCGCAAGGAAGCGGCTATTGTTGGAAGTCTTTCAGGCTTTTTGATTGATATGATTGCTGGCTATCCTCAGTGGATGATTTTCAGTCTGATTTGCCACGGACTTCAGGGGTTCTTTGCTGGCTTTGAGGGCAAGAGTCGCTATCTTGGGCTGGTCTTGGCCGCAGTGGCTATGGTCGGTGGCTATGCCATCTTTGGTAGTATCATGAATGGTGTTGGGGCTGCCCTAGCCGAAATCTTAAGTAATTTTATGCAGAATGCATTTGGTTTAGTGGTCGGTTTTGCCCTCTACAAAGCCTTCCCAGAGAGTTTGAAAAAACGGTCGCAGTGAAATAAACGAGGTGAGACATGGACTTAGCTAAGATTGGAGCGGGAACTCGTCAGATTGTTCTAGATGTTTTGGACAAGGCTGCCTTGGTCGAGGGAGATATTTTTGTTCTGGGTCTATCCTCCAGCGAGGTTGTCGGAGGCCATATCGGTCAGAATTCCAGTCTGGAAGTCGGACAGGTCATTGTCAAAACCATACTGGATATCTTAGAAGAGAAGGGGATTTTTCTAGCAGTCCAGGGATGTGAGCATCTCAACCGTGCCCTCGTAGTCGAAAGAGCCTTAGCGAACAAGAAGGATTTGGAGATAGTCAATGTTCTGCCTACTCTTCATGCTGGAGGCAGCGGTCAGCTAGCGGCTTTCCAATACATGAAAGATCCTGTCGAGGTAGAGTTTATTGTCGCTCAGGCGGGGCTGGATATTGGCGATACTGCTATCGGCATGCATGTCAAGCATGTGCAGATTCCTATTCGACCGATTCTCAAGGAATTGGGAGCTGCCCATGTCACAGCTTTAGCCAGCCGTCCCAAGCTAATTGGCGGCGCCAGAGCGGCCTATATAGAGGATAAAATCAGGAAGGGATAAAAGGAAAAATAATTTTGAAAAAAACTCTAATTATGCTATAATGGGTTGTATTCAATAAATTTTAAGGAGAAATGACAGAATGTCTGTATCATTTGAAAACAAAGAAACAAATCGCGGTCTTTTGACTTTTAGCATCAGTCAAGAGAAAATCAAGCCTGCCTTGGACCGTGTATTTAACTCAGTAAAAAAAGATATTGCTGTACCAGGTTTCCGTAAAGGTCGCCTTCCACGTGCTATCTTCAACCAACGTTTTGGTGAAGAAGCCCTCTACCAAGATGCTTTGAACGCTCTTCTTCCAGAAGCATATGAAGCTGCTGTTAAAGAAGCAGGTATCGAAGTAGTTGCTCAGCCTCAGTTTGATGTAGAGTCTATGGAAAAAGGCCAAGACTGGGTCATCAAAGCTGAAGTAGTCACTAAGCCAGAAGTTAAGCTGGGTGCTTACAAAGACTTGGAAGTAACTGTTGAAGCTAGCAAAGAAGTGACTGACGCCGAAGTAGATGAGCGCATTGAGCGTGAGCGTAACAACTTGGCTGAGTTGGTTCTCAAAGAAGGTCCAGCAGCTGACGGTGATACAGTTGTGATTGACTTTGTTGGATCTGTTGACGGCGTTGAATTTGACGGCGGCAAGGGCGATAACTTCTCACTTGGACTGGGTAGCGGTCAATTCATCCCAGGATTTGAAGAGCAGTTGGTTGGCCACAGTGCAGGTGAAACAGTGGATGTTGTCGTAACCTTCCCAGAAGACTACCAAGCAGAAGACTTGGCAGGCAAGGAAGCTAAGTTTGTGACAACTATTCACGAAGTTAAAGAAAAAGAAGTTCCAGCATTGGACGACGAACTTGCAAAAGATATCGACGAAGAAGTGGAAACTCTTGACGAGCTGAAAGAAAAGTACCGCAAAGAATTGTCAGAAGCTAAGGAAACAGCTTATAAGGATGCGGTAGAAGCAGCAGCTATTGATCAAGCAGTAGCAAACGCGGAAATCGTTGACTTGCCAGCAGAAATGGTCCACGAAGAAGTGCACCGCGCTGTTAATGAATTCTTGGGCAACATGCAACGCCAAGGAATCTCACCTGACATGTACTTCCAAATCACTGGCACTACTCAGGAAGACCTGCACAAGCAATACGAAGCAGATGCTGAGTCACGGACTAAGACAAACCTTGTCGTAGAAGCTGTTGCTAAGGCAGAAGGTTTTGAAGCTAGCGCAGAAGAAATCGAAGCAGAAGTAACTTCATTGGCTACAGACTACAACATGGAAGTGGAACGTGTTCGCCAATTGCTTTCAGAAGATATGCTGAAACACGACATCGCTATCAAGAAAGCTGTTGAAGTGATTACAAGCACTGCGAAAGTGAAATAAGCTTCATCATTCAAAATGAGATCATTTGAAACTAGTGTATAAATGCACTAGTTTCTTTTTGTACTTGTTCCATGATTTTTCCTGGATTTTCTTTTGACGAAAATAGAAATTTATCGTACAATAGAAAGTAGCGAAAAATTGCAAGAGGGCGACAAGCCTTTACTTAATCTTAAAGGAGATCAACTTTGGAATTAGAAGTATTTGCTGGACAGGAAAAAAGTGAGCTTTCTATGATTGAAGTGGCGCGTGCCATTTTGGAAGCCCGCGGCCGCGACCATGAGATGTATTTTAATGATCTGGTCAATGAAATTCAAAACTATCTGGAAAAATCAAACAGTGAGATTCGTGATGCTCTGCCTTTATTCTACACAGAACTCAATGTAGACGGCAGCTTTATTCCGCTGGGAGATAATAAATGGGGCCTGCGTTCATGGTATGCTATCGACGAAGTGGATGAAGAAATCATCGCCTTGGAAGAGACTGATGAGGACGACGCACCTAAGAAACGCAAGAAGAAACGCGTCAACGCCTTTATGGATGGCGACGAGGATGCCATTGACTACAGCGATGACGATCCAGAAGATGAGGACGGCTACGAAGCAGATCCAGCTCTCTCATACGATGAGGAAAATCCAGACGATGAGAAGAATGAAGTGGAAGCTTATGATGCAGAAATCAACGAAATCGCTCCAGATGATCTAGGTGAAGAAGTCGAACTCAACGAAGAAGATGACGACTACTCTGACGAAGACTCGGAGACTGAAGAGGAAGAATAAATCAACCAAAAGAAACAAGGGACGAAATCCCTTGTTTCTTTTAATATTCCTTGAAATATAAGTTCGGAAGGTGTAGAATACTAATAAAATTTAATAAAGAATAGATGGAGGAAGACTGCTATGAAATTTGTCATTGATAAGAGTCTGGGTGAACTAGGCATAAAAAGTGTTGCTATCGGGATTGCCAAGAATGTTAATCCGCATGCAGAACTGTCACCCTCATTTCTAAAAAAGAAAAAGGAAATGGAAGACTGGGCTCTGGAATGTGACTTGGATGAGGTGCTTGAGTCGTCAGTGGTTCAAGGTTATGTGGAAATACTGCAGCGCGTAGGTCGCAGTGTCAAGAAAAATCCTCCGACGGTTCCTGCTCTGATTCGCAATATCCAGCACCGAGGCTCGCTCCCTCGTATTAATAGCATTATTGATATTTATAATGTCGAAGCCCTACATTCTCTACTGGCTATTGGTGGGCATGATTTTGATAAGATTGATGGTCAGATAGAATTCACTGTAAGCCAGAAGGAAGATGTTTTTCTGCCTATTTTGTCCAAGGAGAAGCATGTTGCCAAGACGGACTATGTCTATCGGGATGCCAAAGGCATTTTGGCTTGGCTGGATGTCCGTGACAGCGAGTATTATAAGTTTGATGAGGAGACCAAGGATGCCATTTTCATCATTCAGGGGAATGCCAATACCTCTGTCGAAATGCGTCTGGAAGCCTTGGAACGAATCCGACACGATTTAGCAGAGTGTATGCCTGATGTAGAATTTGAAACACATGTCATTAGTATTGAGGAAAATTAACTGGAAGAGGCTTTCCAATTTTGATTTTCGCTGACTAGCTGCTTCCTGTTTTTAGGGAGCTTTTTTAAATGCTTTTCGATTTCTTTTGTCAGAGTCGTGGTTGAAAAAATGAGAACGGTGGAAAATGATCTCACTTAGCTTTTCTGAAAATAGGAGACATTACTCAATAAAAAATGGTATAATAAACAAAGAAAAGGAGTGTGCCATGACAGAAGCGCTATTAGAATCTAAATCAATCAGTAAAAAATATGAGGACAAGTATGTCCTGCAGAATACGGACCTAAAAATTGATCATCAGCAGTTTGTAGCAATCTTGGGTCACAGTGGATCAGGAAAGTCAACGATGCTGAATATCCTATCTTCTCTACTGAAACCAAGTTCTGGACAGGTCTTATATAAAGGAAAGGAGATAGGTCAGCTGAGTAAATCGGCAGTGGCCAAGTTTAGGAGAGAAGACATTGGTTTGGTCTTTCAGCACTACATGCTAATTCCTAATCTGACAGTTGAGGAGAATATTCAGCTGGGCAGCAAGTATGCCGCAGAGGCAGCGGATCTAGAAGAATTGGCTTCACTACTGGGAATTGAGAAGCTTTTAAACAAATATCCTCATCAGCTGTCGGGAGGTGAGCAGCAGAGGGTCTGCATTGCCAGAGCTGTGATTAAGAAACCAACTATTTTGTTTTGTGATGAGGCGACAGGCGCTCTGGACAGCGAAAATAGTAAGAACATTATTGTTTTATTGCATACTATCAAGCAAACCTACGGAACCAGTATCCTTTTTACGACACATAATCGAGAAATTGCCAGAACAGCTGACCGAATACTGCTCTTAGAAGATGGCCGTATTGTTAGGGACGACATGAATATGGAGAAGCTGTCGCCGAATCAAATGAGTTGGGAGATTTAATATGGATTTGCTATTTAAATATCTATCCAGAGACTTTTTGGCCAAGAGGACTATGGTGTCTATTCTATCTCTGATTATAATCTTCACTTCCTTTATGTACTTCTTCGTTCATTTCGCGATTGATGCTAATTTACTTCGTTTAGGTGGAGAGCAATTATCGGGCAATGAGGCTAATTATTTCACAGCTTTGAAAAGTAATCAGGCCTTGATTCGAAACATTACTGTCTCCATGGTAGCCATTTTCTCTCTCATTTTATCCTTATTCATCAGAGGAACGCTCCAAAGAAATCAAGTACAGCTAGCCCAGCTGATGTCCCTTGGCTTTTCCTTCTCCAGTATGCTGGCAATCTATGCGCTATTAATCAGCGGGTTATCCTTGATCAGTTCCTTGATTAGCTTAGTCTTGGGTTTCTGGGGATCCGATATCCTACTTTCTGCTAATAGCCAGACCTATCTCGTTCAAGGGTTGAGTAAAGGACTTTCTCTGCAGTCGGTTATGACGGGAACCCTCTTCCTAAGTCTTTTCTTAGGAGCTCTTACTTATTTGGCAGGACTGACAGTGAGAAAGACAGACCTTGCTCTAATGATGAAACAGACTGACGGAAAAAGCATACGTCCTGGTTTGATGGAGAAGCTGATTCAAAAGCTGCCGATGAAGCATAAATTCAAATTTAAGCTAACTCTAAATCATTTCAGCACCTTAGGTCTCTTGTTGATTGCTATCGTTACGTTTAGCATCATGTTTGTCTTAAGCCTGTCTCTTACTTTTAGCTCCTCTAAAATCCTTGAATCTCAGAAGGCCGGCCGGCACTATTCTTATGATATCAGCTATGATAACTACCGAAAGGAGGAGGCTGAGTCAGCTTCAGATTCTGTAACCTATCTGAGATACGATGTTGATCTAATGATAAAAGGCGAAACTATAGCCTATCAGGCCCTTTCGCTTACAAGCCAAAATGACTTGTTTCAGCTGATTGGCAGTAAGGGAGAAATTCTAGATCCCACACAAGGTGTCTTTGTAAATCCTGAATTGCGAGAGAATTATGGTCTTAAAGTTGGGGATACTCTAGAGTTAAGAGTAAAGGGAAAGCGGCATCAGATAAAGATAGCTGGATTTGCGGAGAATGCTGATTTAAAGACGATATATATTCCAAGAGACCAAGCATCCGCTATGGTAAATGAAGCTGATGATCGTTTTAATGGCAGATTGACCAATAACGTTCAAGAAAAAGGTAGGGGAAAAACTCGCTCCCTAGAGGAAAAATTATCAGCTGTACAAAGAAGTCAGACTTCTAACAAAGCAAGCGCTATTATCAACCAAAGTATCGGTGTCATAACGGGATGTTTATTGATTTACCTAGCAGTGTTTATTGGCTTGAATGGTAATATGAAGACTCTATTGATGTTTGATTTACTAGGATATGAGGAGAAAGAGGTTTATCGTATCCTGCTTAACCCCTACATTGTGATCAGCAATCTACTTTTCTTGCTCACTCTGCCTGTAGCCATCTATGCTGCAAGGAATATCCAGATTATGACTTCTCTTCAGACAGGGGACTATATGCCATTCCAGCTCAACTGGATTACTTTTGTTTATATGTTTGTCATCTTGAATGCCCTGTGCTTTATTATTAGATTTTTATTTATTCAAAAGGTTAAAAAAATCAGAGATGATAATCGGCAGGCAGAATTCTTATCAGAATGGTGAGAAACAGCATGAAGATTCTTAAGATAGGGTGTCGGAAATTTTGAAAGGAATCCGACTCGATTTAGCAGAATGCATGCCCGATGTAGAATTTGAAACACATGTCATTAGCATTGGTGAGAATGGATGAAAACCGAATGAAAACATTTGACAATTTTTTAGGTTTGCGATATCATACTGTTCGGGCACCTCTTTTAGAGGTCAGAGCTTCCTGTGTTCAGGGAGCTATTTTTCTTTTTCAGACAGATTATGGAAAATCCTCCTATAGCTAAGTTTTCAGCAACTGTGATGCTTGCTGGAACGAATTGTTTTATGAAAAGGAGCATGTATGTCAACTAAATATATTTTTGTCACAGGCGGTGTAGTTTCTTCTATCGGGAAAGGGATTGTGGCAGCTAGCTTGGGCCGACTTTTAAAGAACCGAGGCCTCAAGGTTACGATTCAGAAATTTGACCCCTATATCAACATTGATCCCGGCACCATGAGCCCTTACCAGCATGGGGAAGTCTTTGTCACAGATGATGGAGCCGAGACGGATCTGGATTTGGGGCATTATGAGCGTTTTATTGACATTAATCTCAATAAATACTCCAATGTCACCACTGGTAAAATCTATAGCGAAGTCCTGCGCAAGGAGCGTAAAGGCGAGTATCTGGGGGCGACGGTTCAAGTCATTCCACATATTACAGATGCTCTCAAGGATAAGATCAAGCGGGCTGCACGGACGACGGACTCGGATGTGATTATCACCGAGGTCGGTGGCACAGTGGGGGATATCGAGTCTCTTCCTTTCTTAGAAGCTTTGCGCCAGATGAAGGCGGACGTCGGAGCAGACAATGTCATGTATATCCATACGACCCTCCTGCCCTATCTCAAGGCAGCCGGTGAAATGAAGACCAAACCGACTCAACATTCTGTCAAAGAGCTGCGAGGTCTGGGGATTCAGCCTAATATGCTGGTCATCCGCACAGAGAAGCCAGCTGGACAAAATATCAAAAACAAACTGGCTCAATTCTGTGATGTGGCGCCGGAGGCGGTCATTGAGTCACTGGATGTAGAGCACCTCTACCAAATTCCTCTTAATTTGCAGGCCCAAAAGATGGACCAAATTGTCTGTGACCATCTGAAGCTGGATGCGCCGGCATCGGATATGACAGAGTGGTCAGCCATGGTAGAGAAAGTAATGAGTCTGAAAAAGCAGGTCCGAATTGCTCTGGTCGGCAAGTATGTCGAGTTGCCAGATGCCTATATTTCAGTTGTCGAAGCGCTCAAGCATGCCGGCTATGCCAATGATGCGGAAGTTAAGATTGACTGGATTGATGCGAATCAGGTAACTGCCGAAAACGCCGTAGAGCTTCTTGGAAGTGCGGATGGGATTATCGTTCCGGGCGGCTTTGGTCAGAGAGGAACTGAGGGTAAGATTCAGGCAATCCGATATGCGCGTGAGCAGGATGTGCCTATGTTGGGGATTTGTTTGGGCATGCAGTTAACCTGTGTCGAATTCGCCCGTCATGTCCTAGGATTGGCAGATGCCAACTCAGCGGAGCTCAATCCAGACACACCGTATCCGATTATTGACCTCATGCGTGATCAGATTGATGTCGAAGACTTGGGTGGAACGCTGAGATTGGGGCTCTATCCTTCTAAACTTAAGAGTGGCTCTAAGGCAGCAGCGGCTTACGACTATCAAGAAGTCGTGCAGCGCCGTCACCGTCATCGTTATGAGTTTAACAATGCTTTCCGCGAGCAGTTTGAGGCAGCTGGATTTGTATTTTCAGGAGTTTCACCAGACAATCGCTTGGTCGAAATAGTGGAAATCCCAGAAAATAAATTCTTCGTGGCCTGTCAGTACCACCCAGAGCTTTCCAGCCGACCGAACCGACCTGAAGGTCTTTATACGGCCTTTGTTACGGCAGCGGTAGAAAAGAGTCAGGAGAGATAGACTAGTTTTGTCTGACCTAAGCGACTTTTTTAGAGAAATGTTATAATGAAAAACAAAAGGAGGGAAGAAGATGTTTCTAAACATTTTAGCTAGTATTCGTACTAATAATTTTCAAGATGAGCATTGTATAGAAAAAATCCAAGCTCTCTGGCAGGAACAAGAGGAAGCGGTGAAAGAAGCTTTTGCCCAAGGGGAACCGATCTATGCCGTCTATCATGACTATGCCAGTGATTACAAAGGAGACTATAGTCTCTCTATCTGCCGTTTGACAGATGGGGAAGTCTATGATTTTGACACATCTGAGCAGACCTATCAAGTATTTGAGGCTGATAAGGAGGATCCTCAAGCGATTCTTCATGCTTGGCAGAGGATTTGGCAGGCAGAAGAAACAGGTGAGCTACATCGGGACTACACTATTGACTTTGAAAAATACGATCCCGACCAAACGGTGGCTGTCTTTATTGCGACTCAGCAGCACTGAGTTTTCTGTGTTCCTGCCTTAGCTTCATTTTCGCTTAGATTTCCCAATTTTGTTGATTGAGTAGAAAGTTGATTTTTTGAAATAAACTAAAAAATTTTCTTGACAAGCCTTAGCTGTCCTGTTATACTAGTAAGGTACTCAATCGCGGGGATGGCGGAATTGGCAGACGCGCAGGACTAAGGATCCTGTGACCGCTTTAGGTCGTGAGGGTTCAAGTCCCTCTCTCCGCATCAAGTAAGCTGACTTCGGTCAGCTTTTTCTTTTTACACTAGAGACGCTTAAAAAGGCTAAGCGTCTCCCTGCAATTCTTTAAAATTTCAGGAAAAACTAGCAATTTTAGTGAAAAAGTGATAAAATAAACAATGTAAGTGGTTTAACCACAAAAAATAAGAGGAGGCCTGATAAGAATGGCAATCGTTTCAGCAGAAAAATTTGTCCAAGCAGCTCGTGACAATGGTTACGCAGTTGGTGGATTCAACACAAACAACCTTGAGTGGACTCAAGCTATCCTGCGTGCGGCAGAAGCAAAGAAAGCACCAGTGCTTATCCAAACTTCAATGGGTGCTGCTAAATACATGGGTGGCTACAAAGTTGCTCGTAACTTAATCGCTAACCTTGTAGAATCAATGGGCATCACTGTACCAGTTGCAATTCACTTGGACCATGGTCACTACGAAGATGCACTTGAGTGTATTGAAGTTGGTTACACTTCTATCATGTTTGATGGTTCACACCTTCCAGTAGAAGAAAACCTTAAATTGGCTAAAGATGTTGTTGAAAAAGCACACGCTAAAGGTATCTCAGTAGAAGCTGAAGTTGGTACTATTGGTGGTGAAGAAGACGGTATCATCGGTAAAGGTGAATTGGCTCCAATCGAAGACGCTAAAGCAATGGTTGAAACTGGAATCGACTTCTTGGCAGCTGGTATCGGTAACATCCACGGCCCATACCCAGCAAACTGGGAAGGTCTTGACCTTGACCACTTGAAGAAATTGACAGAAGCTCTTCCAGGCTTCCCAATCGTATTGCACGGTGGTTCAGGTATTCCTGATGACCAAATCCAAGCAGCTATTAAACTTGGTGTTGCCAAAGTTAACGTTAACACTGAATGCCAAATCGCATTCGCTAACGCAACTCGTAAATTTGCTCGTGACTACGAAGCAAACGAAGCAGAATACGACAAGAAGAAACTCTTCGACCCACGTAAATTCTTGGCTGACGGTGTAAAAGCTATCCAAGCATCAGTTGAAGAACGTATCGATGTATTCGGTTCAGAAGGTAAAGCTTAATTAGGCTATAGATAGAAAATCTCGCTACGGCGGGATTTTTTAGTTCGGCTTTGATGTTAGATTGACTAGAGAAAGTTTTTAAGTAGTTTGTTTAGTGAATCGATAATTTTAACTGGATTACGCTTAGATAGTTTAGAAATATATGAATTTAGTTCTTTTTTAGAATAGATATTGTTTCGAGTGATTGTGTGTGGTAAAATAAAGTAAAGTTTAGGTAATATTGGGAGGTAGTGTGAATATGAAAAACACTAAATTATTGTTAATGCTTTTTATAGCTAGTTCTATGTTGGTTGCTTGTCGTTCGAATACTGCGTCAGATACTTCTGATTCATCTAAAAATAATCCCAAAGTAGAAACAAAATCTACATCGGAAACAGAGGATGTTACTGAAGAAGAAAATTCAGGAAATGAAGATTCATCAAGTGAAAAGAATACTGTTGTTGATATCATGAATAGAGCTGCTGCGAATTCAAAATCTACAGATGAAATTTATGTAACTGGAGATGTAGTTGTAGGAGAAGAAGGAGATGTTCAACAAGGGATTTATGATTTAGAAATTACTGGCGGGAGCGGAAATATCACAGGAACTAGAGAGGCTGTCAGAACGCTTTTTATAAATTATATTGGTTCGGCTCCAGGTTCAGGGCTGGATTACCCTTCTAAAATACGACTAATTTTGTTTAGAGGAGATGTGTTGAAATTCAGTAATATCTCCAAAATTAAATTTACCGCTGTCCCAGCTAAAGTTCAAATGAGCAATGAGCTGGGCATCGGAGAGTATATTGTTGGACGTGATATTAAGCCTGGTACCTATAAGCTTAGTTCTAATGCGAATATGAATCCTGAATTGACAAGTTCAGGATGGTCCATTAATATTTTGGATACTTCAACAGGTAAAACCATTGAGCAAAGATACAATCCAGGAAATATGGATGTTGCTGTTAAACTTGAAGAAGGACAAATTGTCTCAACAAAATTTGACAATACTGATCGTAGTATGTCTAGCGATGAAGCTAGATTGATTTTTACTGAATTGAATCAATAAGTGAATTAAGAATATAGTAATTGTTTATATAAAATTATCTCTTAGAAAAATATTTTTAAAATCTCGCTACGGCGGGATTTTTCTTGTATAATGAGGCTAGAAAGTATACTACGAAGGAAATGAAAAGTTGAAATTCAAAGAGAGAATATTTAGTGGTGTCATTGATCGGCCGGTGGGGGTTGAAGATTCTTTTGGGAATGTCTATCCGATTAACTATGGCTACATACCTGAACTGATGGGGGGAGATGGCGAAGAGCAAGATGTTTATATTGTTTCTTGTAAAAAGTCAAAGCCTCTGGAAGTCTTTACTGGAAAGTTAGTTGCCATCATTCGCCGTCGTGATGATATAGAAGACAAGTGAGTTTTGGCACCCTTGGATGAGAAGGTTGATAAATGTTTGATTGCAGACCAGACCTATTTTATGGAGCAGTATTTTGACTCTTGGATTGAGATGGTGGAAGAGAAAAATGATTCAAGTAAGAGAGGGTATAAATAAGGATGAAAAATCTTCTCTTGCGGCAGATATTCTAACTGATTTGCCAGAGTGGTTTGGGATTCATGAAAGCTCTAACCTATATTGAGGCTGCTTTAACTGCAGCTTTGGCTACACTAGGTTCATTTGGAATGCTTGGTGGCATTGGATTGCTAGCTGTCATAGTTTTTTCGGTGTTTGGGTATGAGAAGATTACAGAACTTGTCATTAAAGGACAATTGAAGAACGTAAGTTTAGAAGAAATGATTAAAAGAGTTAATCAACTATGTTCAGAAGGTAAAGCTTAATCTAGCTGAAGACTACAAAACAGAAACCTGCCCGTAAGGGTGGGTTTTTTGGTGTGTGATAAAATATGATAATTATTTTTGAATTTCCTATGTTAGTTTGGAAGTAAAAGTGGTAGTATAGTGAGGAGATAAGATTCTATTTTCCTGAGTTTGGTAGGAAAATGGTTTGTAAGATGAATGAATGATAGGATATTGAGAAACGTATGGCAATGATAGAAGTAGAGCATCTTCAGAAAAATTTTGTAAAAACAGTTAAGGAACCAGGCTTGAAAGGAGCTTTGCGCTCCTTTATTCATCCTGAAAAGCAGACCTTTGAAGCGGTCAAGGATTTAACCTTTGAGGTTCCAAAAGGGCAGATTTTAGGTTTCATCGGAGCCAATGGTGCTGGGAAGTCAACAACCATTAAAATGCTGACCGGGATTTTGAAACCGACATCTGGTTTGTGTCGGATTAACGGCAAGATTCCGCAGGACAATCGCCAAGACTATGTCAAGGATATTGGAGTGGTCTTCGGGCAACGAACCCAGCTATGGTGGGATTTGGCACTGCAAGAGACCTATACAGTCTTGAAGGAAATTTATGATGTGCCAGACTCGCTCTTCCATAAACGCATGGACTTTTTGAATGAAGTCTTGGATTTGAAGGAATTTATCAAAGACCCCGTGCGGACTCTTTCACTGGGTCAACGGATGCGGGCGGACATTGCGGCTTCCTTGCTCCACAATCCCAAGGTTCTCTTTTTAGATGAGCCGACCATTGGTTTGGATGTGTCGGTCAAGGATAACATTCGTCGGGCTATCACCCAGATCAATCAGGAGGAAGAAACAACCATTCTCTTGACCACTCATGACTTGAGTGATATTGAGCAACTTTGTGATCGGATTTTTATGATTGACAAGGGGCAGGAGATTTTTGATGGAACGGTGAGCCAGCTCAAGGAGACCTTTGGCAAGATGAAGACTCTTTCCTTTGAACTGGTACCAGGGCAAAGTCATCTAGTTTCTCACTATGAAGGCTTGCCGGATATGACCATTGATAGACAAGGAAATAGCCTTAATATTGAATTCGATAGTTCCCACTACCAGTCGGCTGATATTATCAAGCAAACCCTGTCTGATTTTGAGATTCGCGATTTGAAGATGGTGGATACGGATATTGAAGATATTATCCGTCGCTTCTACCGAAAGGAGCTCTAAGATGGTCAAATTGTGGAGACGTTATAAACCCTTTATCAATGCAGGGATTCAGGAGTTGATTACCTATCGAGTAAACTTTATTCTCTATCGGATTGGCGATGTCATGGGGGCCTTTGTCGCTTTTTATCTTTGGAAGGCAGTCTTCGATTCCTCGCAGGAGTCTTTGATTCAGGGCTTCAGTATGGCGGATATTACCCTATATATTATAATGAGTTTTGTGACTAATCTTTTGGCTAGGTCTGATAGTTCTTTTATGATTGGAGAGGAGGTAAAGGACGGCTCCATTATCATGCGCTTGCTGAGACCAGTTCATTTTGCAGCTTCTTACCTCTTTACGGAACTTGGATCCAAGTGGTTGATTTTTATCTCTGTTGGACTGCCATTTTTAAGTGTTGTTGTCTTGATGAAAATCCTCTCTGGGCAAGGCATTTTAGAAGTTTTAGGACTAACCTTGATTTATCTCTTTAGCTTAACGCTAGCCTATCTGATCAACTTTTTCTTTAATATCTGCTTTGGATTTTCAGCCTTTGTGTTTAAAAATCTATGGGGCTCCAATCTGCTCAAGAATTCTCTGATTGCCTTTATGTCGGGGAGTTTGATTCCCTTGGCTTTCTTTCCTAAAATTGTTTCAAATATTCTTTCCTTTTTGCCTTTTTCATCCTTGATTTACACTCCGGTTATGATTATTGTTGGGAAATACGATGCCAGTCAGATTCATCAAGCGCTTTTGCTACAGTTTTTCTGGCTCTTAGTGATGGTGGGCTTGTCTCAGTTGATTTGGAAAAGAGTCCAGTCATTTATCACCATTCAAGGAGGTTAGTATGAAAAAATATCAGCGCATGCATCTGATTTTTATCAGACAATACATCAAGCAAATCATGGAATATAAGGTTGATTTTGTGGTTGGTGTTTTAGGTGTCTTCCTGACCCAAGGCTTGAACCTCTTGTTTCTCAATGTCATCTTTCAACACATCCCCTCGCTAGAAGGCTGGACCTTTCAAGAGATTGCCTTTATCTATGGTTTTTCCTTGATTCCCAAGGGACTGGACCATCTCTTTTTTGACAATCTCTGGGCACTGGGGCAACGATTGGTGAGAAAGGGAGAGTTTGACAAGTATCTGACTCGTCCTATCAATCCTCTCTTTCACATCCTAGTCGAGACTTTTCAGATTGATGCCTTGGGTGAGCTCTTGGTCGGTGGAATTTTACTAGCGACAACGTTCTCTAGCATTACTTGGACTATTCCCAAGTTCTTGCTTTTCCTAGTCTGCATTCCTTTTGCGACCCTGATTTATACTTCTTTGAAAATCGCGACAGCCAGTATCGCTTTTTGGACCAAGCAGTCAGGTGCTATGATTTACATTTTCTATATGTTTAATGATTTTGCCAAGTACCCGATTTCCATTTACAATTCGCTCCTTCGTTGGTTGATTAGTTTTATCGTTCCTTTTGCTTTTACAGCCTACTATCCTGCTAGCTATTTCTTGCAGGACAAAAATGGGCTCTTTAACATTGGTGGTTTGATTCTGATTTCCCTTGTTTTCTTTTTCATTTCGCTCAAACTCTGGGATAGGGGATTGGATGCCTACGAAAGTGCGGGTTCGTAAGATGGAAAATATGTTTAGTCCTAAAGCTTAAAACATGAAAGGATTTAAAGATGGTAGCGATTGAAGAAGTGAAGGAAGAAAAACAAAAGATGATAGCAGTCAGTGAAGTTTTAAAGGATCTACCAGAATGGTTTGGAATACCTGAAAGTACACAAGCTTACATTGAAGGAGCTAGGGATTTACAAGTTTGGGTTGCTTATCAGGAGAGTAAATTGGCTGGCTTTGTAAGCTTATCTTATTCTAGTGAAGATTGTGCAGAGATTGACTGCTTAGCTGTTAAGAAATTCTATCATAGAGCGGGAATTGGTAGTCAACTTCTAGAAGTTTTAGAAAAATCTGCTCGTCAAAAAGCATCCTATCTGCAAGTAAAAACGGTAGCACCAGGTTATTATCCTACCTATGACAGAACTAACGCTTTTTATCAGGCTCAGGGCTTTAAAAAGTTAGAAATTTTTCCTGAACTTTGGGATAAAAGCAACCCTTGTTTGATTTGGGTTAAGAAATTGTGAAATTCTAACTTGACAAAAAAACTCAAGATGCTAAAATAAAGGGGAAAAGACGCCGATTTAGCTCAGTTGGTAGAGCAACGCACTCGTAACGCGTAGGTCACAGGTTCGATCCCTGCAATCGGCAGAAAGAAAACCAGCAACTTTTTCATGGGTTGCTGGTTTTGTTTATCTAATTCTTATAAAGAAGTAAGAAAAGTTAGACCGCCTAATATCACTCCTGCCGCATTGGGAATGATAAGGATCCAGTCTTTTTTAGGTTCTTTGGTCCAACCATAGATTACCCAAATTAAACAAGAAACTGCTGCGAATAGTGGTTGGAATGGTTGAGCTTTTTCTCCTTGCAAGTTAGCGATAATTTGTGGAATATATGCAATAAAGACAAGAATCCCAATAAAAGCTCCAATAGATCCGACAAAGCGATTAATTTTTTGTTTAGACATATAGTACCTCCTGAGGTACTATTATATCAGAAGGAAAAAAGTTTTCAAATTTGTTTGATCATAAAATAAGACAGATATTCAATATGTGTAAGTCGTGCTTTTATACTAAACGAATCTATTGGAGAGTCTAGGATGAGAAATCAAATTTGCTTAACATTTTTTGAGAAGGGTAAGCTACCACTTAGTTATCAAAAATAACCACTTACTGAAAATGCCTTGTTTCTTTTTTGAAAATTGTTATAATGAAGTCAGAAGCAAGGAAAGGAGTGGCTATGAAGATTAGGATTGAGCTTGATACAGATATGGCAGAAACTGAAGTCGTTATCCGAACGGCTCAATATGGTGAAGAGGTGGCTCGGATTCAAGCAGCTCTTGAACAAGCCAACCGTCAACCGATAGCTTTCTATAAGGATACAAGTGAATATTTTGTCGATTTGAAGAATATTTTATTTTTTGAAACGGATGCTACCAAAATTTATGCTCATAGCAGGGATGATGCTTATGAAGTCAAATTGAAGCTATACGAATTAGAAGAGAGACTTCCGGCATATTTCTGTCGCATTTCAAAGTCTACTATTGCCAATGCCAAGGCTATTTACGCTTTGGATAAATCATTTTCGGGAACCAGTACTATCCAATTTTATGACACACATAAACAAGTGCACGTTTCCCGACACTACTATCAAATTTTAAAAGAAAAGTTAAACGAAACGAGGTAATTTTCATGAAAAAAACAATTTTTGGAATCGGCTTTTTAGTCTTGGCAGCTTGGGTTCTGCTGCAGGGGAATTTTGGGATTCCTGCCTTCAATTTTAATATTTGGCCCATGCTAGTAGTTGCAATGTTTGCCTATTTCGCCTTGGAAAATTTCTTAGAAAGAGACTTTGGCACTGGGCTGATCATGGCAGTTATTGCGCTGATTATTGCCAATGCCGTTTACCACTTTTTAGCTATTTCAACAGGAACCTTGGTTTTGGGTGGTATTCTGGCTTGCATCGGTCTCAATATGATTTTCAAGCCCCGGCGCATTTTTAAGGGGCGTATCTTCTCAACTGCCTCTTCTTCCTCAAAAGATGATATTGCTTTTGGCAGCGGCACGCGCTATATCAACTCAGATAACTTCACCTATGAAAAGTTAGACTGTGCTTTTGGCAGTGCATCGGTTTATTTTGATAATGCGACTATCGAAGGGGACTCAGCAACTTTTGAAGTGGATCTGTCTTTTGGCAGTGTGATGCTTTATGTGCCCAGCGACTGGCGTGTAGAGCTGGATGTAGATAATGCCTTTGGCTCTGTCTACAATCCCCGCAATGTCAATGAAAAGAGAAAAACTCTCTATGTCAAAGGCAACGTAGCTTTCGGTTCTTTGAAGATTAGCTATGTTTAGGAAAACGGATTAATTTCGAAACTTTGGACAAATGTACTTGTCAAACGTCAAGTTTTTTGGTAATATAGGAAGGTATGTGGTGCTAGCACATCCGTAATATTAGATCTAATAGGAGGAAACACGATAATGGCTAAAGTATGTTACTTTACTGGTCGTAAGACTGTATCAGGAAACAACCGCTCTCACGCGATGAACCAAACAAAACGCGCTGTTAAACCAAATCTTCAAAAAGTTACTGTTTTGATTGACGGTAAACCTAAAAAAGTTTGGGCTTCAGCTCGTGCCCTTAAATCAGGTAAAGTTGAACGCGTTTAATTTTTATTTAAAAGGATGGAAATTTTCCGTCCTTTTTTGCTTGTAAATTTCCGCCTAGACAGTTGATTTAGACCCTTCCTCTTTTACACCCTGTATAAAATATGGTAGAATAAACTATAAAATACTTTTGAGGTACAAATTATGACTGTGAAAATTAATACAAAAGATGGTCAAATTGAGCTGACTGATGATGTGATTGCGACAATCGTCGGCGGTGCAGCGACTGAAATTTTTGGTGTAGTTGGCATGGCCAGCAAAAATGCAATCAAGGATAATTTTCAAGCCCTTTTAGGAAAAGAAAACTATGCTAAGGGCGTGGTTGTGAAAGCGACTGATGAAGGTGATATCGCAGTTGATGTCTACACTGTGTTAAGCTATGGAGTCAAAATCAGCGAAGTTTCCAAAAACATCCAAGAGCGTGTTAAATTCAGTTTGGAAAACAAGCTCGGAATTACTGCCCATGCAGTGAATGTTTATATCCAAAATATTAAAGTCGTAGGAGAATAATCGTGGCAAATATTACTACTAGTTTATTTCAAGAAATGGTGCAGGCGGCATCTACTCGCTTAAATAAACAGGCTGAATATGTAAACTCTTTGAATGTCTTCCCGGTTCCAGATGGCGATACAGGGACCAACATGGGCATGACCATTGAAAATGGTGCCAAGGAAGTGTCAGATAAGTCTGCTTCAACAGTTGGCGAAGCGGCGGGTATCTTTGCGAAAGGCCTTTTGATGGGCGCGCGTGGTAACTCAGGAGTTATCACTTCCCAGCTTTTCCGCGGTTTTTCTCAAAGTGTGAAAGAGCATGAAGAGCTGACTGGTGAAGATCTAGCTCTGGCCTTTCAGTCTGGTGTAGAAGTGGCTTACAAGGCAGTTATGAAGCCGGTTGAGGGAACGATTTTGACTGTTTCCCGCGGTGCGGCTATCGGAGCCAAGAAGAAAGCTGAAGTCACTAATGATGCTGTAGAAGTTATGAAAGCAGCTCTTGAAGGAGCAAAGGCTGCTTTGGCTAAGACACCGGATATGCTGCCGGTTCTGAAAGAAGTCGGCGTTGTGGACTCTGGCGGTCAAGGGTTGGTCTTTATCTACGAAGGCTTCTTGTCTGCACTTACAGGCGAATATATCGCATCTGAGGACTTTGTGGCGACACCTGCGACCATGTCTGAGATGATCAATGCTGAGCATCATAAGTCTGTAGCTGGCCATGTGGCAACAGAGGACATCACTTACGGCTACTGTACAGAAATCATGGTGGCTCTCAAGACAGGTCCAACCTATGTAAAAGACTTTGATTATGATGAATTTCGCAACTACCTCAATGATTTGGGAGATTCCCTGTTGGTAGTCAACGATGATGAAATCGTCAAAGTCCATGTCCATACCGAAGATCCAGGACTGGTTATGCAGGAAGGTCTCAAGTATGGTAGTTTGGTCAAGGTCAAGGTTGACAATATGCGCAACCAGCACGAAGCACAGGTTGAAAAGGAAGAGCGCTCAGCTAAGCCGGCTCAAGAAAAAGAATTTGCGATTATTGCTGTAGTGGCTGGTGATGGTCTGGCTGAAATCTTTAAGGCTCAGGGAGTTGACTATATCATCTCTGGCGGTCAAACTATGAACCCATCAACAGAAGACTTCATCAAAGCTGTGGAGCAAGTCAATGCTCGTAATATTATTATCTTGCCAAACAATAAAAACATCTTCATGGCAGCCCAATCAGCAGCAGAAGTGATTGAACAGCCTGCAGCTGTTATTGAGACTCGCACGATCCCTCAAGGTTTGACCAGTCTCCTAGCTTTTGATGGCAGCAAGACTATTGAGGAAAACCAAGAGCGTATGACTGCAGCCTTGGCAGAAGTAGTCAGCGGCAGCGTGACGACTGCGGTTCGTGATACGACGATTGATGGCTTGGAAATTCATGAGAATGACAACCTCGGTATGGTGGATGGCAAGATTGTTGTTTCTAATCCAGATATGCTGGCAACTTTGAAAGAAACGTTCAGCAAGATGCTCAATGAAGACAGCGAGATTGTCTCTATCTATATCGGTGAAGACGGCAGCGAAGAGTTGGCTAGCAGTCTTGCTCAAGATTTGATGGAACAATTCGAGGATGTCGAAGTAGAAATTCATCAGGGCAGTCAGCCGGTTTATCCATATATTTTTAGTGTTGAATAGTATAAAAAGGCAATCGAAAGGTTGCCTTTTGTCATTTTGTAGAAAATACTTAGACAAGAAACTGGTATTATGTTATACTGTAACAAATAAAAAGTAAAAAAAGGTGAACTATGAAAAAATTTTTCATTCTTGTTATTTCTGCTTCGGTACTCTTGACGGGCTGTGTGCTTCCTAGCTTCAGCAAGCATCGTCCTAGACATTCTTCTGAATCAGCAGCTTCTTCTAGGCGGACTAAATCCAGCTCTAGCTCCAGCTCTAGCAAGTCATCCAGTTCTTCTTCTGAAAGTACAGAGATTGTCTCTAAAACCTTGGTTGGAGACATTGAAGGAATCCATCATCGTGATACAATTACCTATCAGGGCAAGAAAATCTTGAATCTTCGTATGGAATTGCTCACTTCCTTGCCAGAAGAAGCTAGTGCGGCATCAGCTACTTTGACTCCAGAGGAGATGACGACTATCATTCGTGAAGGAATGCAGTCTGATTCAAACTATGTAGCAGCTAAGAGTCTGGAAGGTGTCAATATTGATTATTCAGTTACAGCGGATAAAAAACTGCAGACCTTAATTGAAATTGATTTGCAAAAGGTCAATGTCGAAGAGGTGGAAAAGAACAGTTTCTTCCAAGGTTTTGGACTGAAGGATATTAAGGATATTACACCTGAAATGTTCATTCTGAGTCTGAAGCTCAATGGTCTCAAAGAAGAGGTGCAGAGCTAAAGTTTAAAAAGCGTTGGTCATTTCATCTTACAAATTGAGTAGCTAGTTTATTGAAAAATTTTTAGATTAGGCTGCTTTAATTCCAGTTTCTATCTAAATTGCAACAGACATACAACTAGTCGGCTCCTCTCAACGAGGGGGACCGGCTTTTTTGTGTCTTCATGCAGAGGGGAGATAAACAGATTATTCCAATATTTGCTAGCTTTGTGCTCTAAAAGCAGAATAGTGACATTTGTCATGTCAGCTGGTGACAAAATCAACTAGTAGGAAAAATTTCTTTGCCTTATAATATAGTTAACAACATGATAAAAGGTTGCTGTAAGAATTAAAAAAGCATTTGGCTTTCGTTCTTCTTTCGCCTTTGGAAAAATAAAGGAAAGATGCACATACGGTTTACCAAATCAAAGGAGGAGTAAAATGGAACTGATTGAAGTAAAGAAGCTTTCTAAAAGCATTCATGGTAAGGAGATTTTAAAGGATATTTCGTTTGGAATCTCCCAAGGTGACTGTGTGGCCTTGATTGGTCCCAACGGAGCAGGTAAAACGACTCTCATGGATTGTTTGCTGGGCGATAAGTTTCTGACAGCAGGTGAAGCAAGGATTCAGGGACTAAAGCCGACTGACAATCATCTCAAGCAGTCGGTAGCGATTTTACCACAGGAAAATACAGTGGTGGAGGATTTGAAGGTCAAGGAACTCTTGACGTTCTTCCAAGCTATTTATCCAAATAGTTTGTCCAATCAAGAAGTTGATGACTTGCTGCAATTTACAGACAAGCAAAAGAATCAGTTGGCCAGCAAGCTGTCTGGTGGACAAAAGCGTCTCTTCTCTTTTGTTCTGAGTCTGATTGGCCGTCCTAAGATTCTATTCTTGGACGAACCGACTTCTGCTATGGACACCTCTACTCGTCAGCATTTCTGGGCAATTGTTAATCAGCTCAAGCAGCAGGGAGTGACCATCGTTTATTCTTCGCACTATATCGAAGAAGTCGAGCATACGGCAGATCGGATTTTGGTGCTGCACAAGGGCGAGTTGATTCGGGACACGACGCCTTATGCCATGCGCAGTGAGGAGCAGGAAAAACACTTTACCTTGCCGCTGACTTATCAGTCTGTGCTGGAAAAGCTGGATAATGTGACTGATATAGAAATCAAGCAAAAGGCTTTATCTTTTGCTACTAGAGAAGCTGGTCAAGTCTGGCAGGTTCTTCAGGAAAACGGCTGTACAATCGAAGAGATTGAAGTACGTAACCGTACCCTCTTGGATAGTATTTTTGAAACGACACAAGAATAGGAGAGTAATCATGAAAAATATGGCAAGTCTTATGAAGATTGAGTTGATTTTAATGAAGCGGCAGGCTGCTTATTATCTCTTGTCTATTGGTCTGCCCAGCGTCTTTTACCTGATTTTCTCAGGAATGATGTCTGGAAGTGATACGCCTGAGCGTGTGCTTCGAGGATACCTTTTCTCTATGACCCTTTTTAGTATCATGTCTAGTGCTTTCTTTAGCATTCCAAGCACTTTACAGTCTGATAAAAATAATAACTGGCAAAAAATGATTCAGCACTCGCCGATTTCTATGGTAAAATATTATATATCAAAACTTTGCAGTACGCTGTTGACTTTTATGCTTTCTATTATCGTAGTCTTCTCAATTGGGCATTTTGTTCGCGGGGTTAATCTGCCAATGGTAGACTGGCTTCTTATTGCAGTGATTCTTCTGATAGGAAGTGTGGTCTTTATTGCTATGGGGGTATTGGTCAGTCTCTTGCCAAGTGCTCAGCTCATGTCTGTTGTGGGAAATATCGTCTATATGGCACTGGCTGTTCTGGGCGGTCTATGGTTTCCTCTGACTATGTTTCCAAAATGGCTCCAGCCAATCGGTAAGTTGACACCAAGTTATCAACTGATGCAGGTTGTGTCTTCTTATCTAGAACACCATCAGTTTAATGGTAAGGCAGCCTTGATTGTTCTGATTTATACGATTTTGGTCAGCATTCTTGTACTACAACTCAAAAAGCGAATTGAGGTAAAATAAATTCATGTGGGAAAAACTTAAACAAGTCCACTATATGTTTCATATTGCGCTGGTCTTTATTATCTTTCCAGTTGCGGGAGTGATTAGCGGGGAATACCCGCTTTTCGTCTTGCTCTGGACAGCTGTTTTTGTTGCGGCTTACTATGCGGTCTTGTTAAGTAACCATCGCCTTATCCAGTTTTTTTCTTGGTGGCTCTTGATTGCTTACATATATTATGGATCTGTCTGGCTAAATACAGGTTTTACCTGGTATATTTTTTATCTATCTAATCTGCTTATTTACGAACTAGATGATATTTCTTTTAAATCCTGGCGCTTTTTGACCTTTATCGCCTTGCAGCCTGCTATTGTGCTGACTAATTATTTGATGGGCAATGTTGGTCCAGCAGAGCTGCTTTCCTATATTGTAATCTTTCTCTTTTCGGATGGTTTGACTTTTGGTCTACATCGGATTCAAACGACAGAGCGAATCAAGGAAGAAAAGGTCAAGCAAAATGCCCAGCTGAATCTTTTCCTTGCAGAAAATGAGCGCAATCGGATTGGTCGAGATCTACATGATAGTCTAGGACATACCTTTGCTATGCTCAGTGTTAAAGCGGAGCTGGCTCAGCAGTTTTTGCAGATGGAAGCCTATGACAAGGCAGCAAAAGAACTGCAGGAAGTGCAAGAAATTAGTAAGAAGTCCATGGCTGATGTTCGGCGGATTATTAACGATCTAAAGAATCGTACGCTGGACGAGGAACTAGTGACCATTCGTGCCATGCTGGAGATGAGCGGTGTTCAGGTAGAAATGGATAACCAGCTCAATGTTGCCAGTATCCCACCGAGTCAGCAGTCAACGATTAGTATGATCTTACTGGAGGCAGCGACCAATATCATCAAGCATGCCAAGGCTAAAAAGAGCAATTTTTCTTTGGTAAAGAAAAACGAAAAGCTTATTTTAGACATTCAGGATGATGGTTGTGGTTTTCAAAAGCTGACTGGTCGGGAGTTGCATAGTATTCGAGAGCGACTGTCTGCCTTGTCAGGAAGGCTTGAGATTCTTAGCAGCCAAGATCCAACATGGATTCGAATTGAATTGCCATACGGAGGGAAGGAAGCATGAAAGTTTTGTTAGCAGAAGATCAAAGTATGCTAAGAGATGCCTTAGCTCAGCTCTTGCAGCTGCAGCCAGATGTCGAAGAAGTCTATCAGGCCGCAGATGGGCAGAAGGCTATTGACTGTCTTAGCTCAGAAACTGTTGATGTAGCTATTTTGGACGTGGAAATGCCCCACCAAACCGGCCTAGACGTTCTCGAATGGGTCAAGGCCAATCGACCCAACATCAAGGTCATCATCGTCACAACCTTCAAGCGGCCGGGCTACTTTGAGCGAGCTGTTAAGGCAGATGTAGATGCTTATGTGCTCAAAGAGCGTAGCATTGCGGATTTGATGAAGACCATCCATACCGTTCTAGATGGGCAAAAGGAATATTCACCGGAATTGATGGAGGTGCTAATGACCAGTAGGAACCCTCTCTCTCAGCAGGAGAGGCTAGTCCTGCAAGCTGCGGCGACTGGCCTGTCCAATAAAGAAATTGCTGAAAAACTCTACCTGTCAAATGGAACGGTTCGTAACTATATGTCTGCTATTTTGACCAAGCTAGATGCTGAAAATCGAACAGAAGCCGTCCGAATCGGGCAAGAGAAAGGCTGGTTATAGCCAGAAGAATCAGCTTTGGAGAAAAGGTGGAAGAAGGTAGTTTTTAGCTAAAGTGAACATTTGTGTGAAGAACATTCCAATGAAGTGTCGGGACTATAAATATAGTTCTGACTTTTTATCTTTTATTAGAAAAAACATTCGGATTTAGAGAAAAAATGTAGAAAAACATTCTGCATGGCTTGCAATTTTTTTCAAAAATGTTATCATAGTAGAAAGCTTTTTGAATTTTTAGAAAATTGTAAATAAATGAAAGGGGAAGAATGGAGAAAATCAAATTAGAAACTTCTAAGACAGGTTCAGAGCTTGTTTTGGAAACCTTGAAAAATCTTGGTGTTGATACGATTTTTGGCTATCCCGGCGGCGCTGTACTGCCGCTTTATGATGCTATTTATAGTTTTGAAGGCATCCGTCATATTCTAGGCCGCCATGAGCAAGGCTGTGTTCACGAAGCAGAAGGCTATGCTAAGTCTACTGGGAAAATTGGAGTTGCAGTTGTGACCAGCGGTCCGGGAGCGACTAATGCCATTACCGGCATTGCTGATGCCATGAGTGATAGCGTCCCCCTTTTAGTCTTTACTGGTCAGGTAGCCAAGGCCGGAATCGGTAAAGATGCTTTTCAGGAAGCGGATATTGTTGGGATTACGACTCCTATTACCAAGTACAATTATCAGGTTCGGGAGACGGCTGAAATTCCGCGTATTATTACAGAAGCTATTCACATTGCGACGACAGGTCGTCCTGGGCCAGTCGTTATTGATTTGCCTAAGGATGTCTCAGCTCTGGAAACAGACTTTATCTACGATAGCAAGTTGCATCTGCCGAGTTACCAGCCGACTATTGAGCCCAATGAATTGCAGATTAAGAAGATTATCAAGCAGATTTCTAAGGCTAAAAAGCCGGTTCTGCTTTCAGGAGGCGGTATTAGTTATGCCGAGGCAGCAACAGAGCTGGTTGCTTTGGCAGAGCGGTATCAGATTCCAGTAGTCACTACCTTGTTGGGGCAAGGGACCATTGCGACAGACCATCCTTTGTTCTTAGGTATGGGTGGGATGCACGGTTCTTTTGCGGCCAATATTGCCATGACTGAGGCCGACTTTATGATTAGTATCGGCTGCCGCTTTGATGACCGTCTGACTGGTAATCCGAAAACTTTTGCTAAAAACGCTAAAGTAGCACATATTGATATCGATCCAGCAGAAATTGGAAAAATTATCAGCGTAGATATTCCTATCGTAGGGGATGCTAAGAAAGCCTTGCAGATGTTGCTAAATGAAGAGCAGGTGCATAATAATACCAGCAAGTGGATTGAAAAAGTAACGCAGGACAAGGAGCGGGTTCGCTCATATGATAAGAAAGAACGTGTCGTACAGCCTCAGGCTGTCATTGAGCGCGTGGGTGAACTGACCAAGGGTGATGCCATCGTTGTAACAGACGTCGGTCAGCACCAAATGTGGGCCGCCCAATATTATCCTTATAAAAACGAACGTCAACTGGTAACTTCTGGCGGTCTGGGAACCATGGGCTTTGGTGTGCCTGCAGCGATTGGGGCTAAGATTGCCAACCCGGATAAGGAAGTGGTGCTCTTTGTCGGAGATGGTGGCTATCAGATGACAAACCAAGAGATGGCTATTCTCAATATCTATAAGATTCCGATTAAGGTCATCATGCTTAACAATCATTCGCTAGGCATGGTGCGCCAGTGGCAGGAAGCTTTCTATGACGGTCGTACCTCTGAGTCTGTCTTTGAAACTTTGCCAGATTTCCAGCTCATGGCTCAGGCTTATGGTGTTAAATCCTATAAATTTGACGATCCGGAGACTATTGTCCAGGATTTAGAAGTGCTGAAGGAAGATATACCGATGTTTATCGAGGTGGATATCTCTCGCAAGGAGCACGTTCTTCCAATGGTGCCAGCTGGCAAGAGTAATCATGAGATGTTGGGGGTGAAGTTCCATGCGTAGAATGTTGACAGCTAAACTTCAAAACCGTTCGGGGGTTCTGAACCGCTTCACGGGTGTCCTTTCCAGACGTCAGGTTAATATTGAGAGTATCTCAGTCGGAACGACGGAAAATCCGGAAGTATCCCGTATCACCATCATCATTGATGTGGCTTCATTGGCAGAAGTTGAGCAGATTATCAAGCAGCTCAATCGTCAGATTGATGTGATTCGGGTTCGAGATATCACGGACCGCCCTCATTTAGAGCGTGAAGTGATTCTGGTTAAGGTCTCGGCTCCAGCTGACAAGCGGGCAGAGATTCTGTCTATTATCCAGCCATTCCGGGCGACAGTTGTAGATGTAGCACCTAGCTCTATTACCATTCAGATGACTGGTGATGCGGAGAAGAGCGAAGCCTTGCTTCGGGTCATTCGCCCATATGGTATTAAAAATATTGCTCGGACTGGAGCGACAGGCTTTACCCGAGATTAAATCAAACCTTTAATTTGTTAAAACCGCTTAATAGGCAATAAAAATAGAAAAGAGAGTAAAACTTATGGCAGTAACAATGGAATACGAAAAAGATGTTAAAGTAGCAGCGCTTGACGGTAAAAAAATCGCCGTTATCGGTTATGGTTCACAAGGACATGCGCATGCACAAAACTTGCGTGATACAGGCCACGATGTGATTATCGGTGTTCGTCCTGGTAAGTCATTTGACAAGGCTAAAGAAGATGGCTTTGATACTTATACAGTAGCAGAAGCAGCTAAATTAGCTGATGTCATCATGATTTTGGCTCCAGATGAAATCCAACAAGATCTCTATGAAGCAGAAATCGCTCCAAACTTGGAAGCTGGAAACGCAGTTGGGTTTGCTCATGGTTTCAACATCCATTTTGAATTTATCAAAGTTCCTGCCGATGTAGATGTCTTTATGTGTGCACCGAAAGGCCCTGGTCACTTGGTTCGCCGTACTTTCGAAGAAGGTTTTGGTGTACCAGCTCTGTATGCAGTCTACCAAGACGCTACTGGAAATGCAAAAGACATCGCAATGGACTGGTGTAAAGGTGTTGGTGCGGCTCGTGTTGGTTTGCTTGAAACAACTTACAAAGAAGAAACTGAAGAAGATCTCTTTGGTGAACAAGCTGTGCTTTGTGGTGGCTTGACTGCCCTGATTGAAGCAGGATTTGAAGTTCTGACTGAAGCAGGTTATGCGCCAGAATTGGCTTACTTTGAAGTGCTGCACGAAATGAAACTGATTGTGGACTTAATCTATGAAGGTGGCTTCAAGAAGATGCGTCAATCTATCTCAAATACAGCCGAATATGGTGACTATGTATCTGGTCCGCGCGTGATTACTGAGCAAGTCAAAGAAAACATGAAGGCGGTCTTGGCTGATATCCAAAACGGTAAATTTGCGAACGACTTTGTAAATGACTACAAGGCTGGTCGTCCAAAACTCACTGCTTACCGCGAGCAAGCTGCTAATCTGGAGATTGAAAAGGTCGGTGCAGAATTACGTAAAGCAATGCCATTCGTTGGTAAAAACGACGACGATGCTTTCAAGATTTACAATTAAGATAAAGAGCATATAAGAAATTAGGGGTAGGAATGCGAATTCCCAGCCCCTTGTTTTGCTTGATAGAGAATAAACTGGAAGAATAGGGAAGGAAAAAATATGCTCAGAGCAAAAGATATCACTCATGCTCATAAAGTGTTAAAAGATGTGGTTGTCAATACTCCGCTTGACTACGACCACTATTTGTCGGAGAAGTACCAGGCCAAGATTTACCTGAAGAAGGAAAATATGCAGCGGGTACGCTCTTTTAAACTCCGCGGGGCTTATTATGCCATTTCTCAACTTAATGAAGAGGAACGTCAGCGTGGGGTTGTCTGTGCTTCTGCGGGAAATCACGCCCAAGGAGTGGCCTATACTTGTAAGGAAATGAAAATTCCAGCAACTATTTTTATGCCAATCACGACCCCGCAGCAGAAGATTGGACAGGTTCGCTTCTTTGGCGGTGAATTTGTGGATATCAAGCTGGTTGGAGATACCTTTGATGCTTCGGCCAAGGCAGCGCTTGATTATACTAAGGATGAAAACTGCACCTTTATCGATCCTTTTGACAATGATGATGTCCAAGCTGGTCAAGGAACAGTGGCTTATGAAATCTTAGACGAGGCTAAGAGAGAAGCAATCGATTTTGATTCAGTTTTAGTACCAGTTGGCGGCGGCGGACTGATATCAGGAGTCTCAACCTATATCAAAGAAAGTCAGCCATCTATCGAAGTTATTGGTGTGGAAGCCAATGGTGCCCGCAGTATGAAAGCAGCTTTTGAAGCTGGAGGTCCAGTCAAACTCAAAGAAATCGACAAATTTGCGGACGGTATCGCAGTCCAGAAAGTCGGTGCATCAACCTATGAGGTTACACAAAAGAATGTTCAAAATCTTATCGGTGTAGATGAAGGGCTTATTTCAGAGACCATCATTGACCTATATTCCAAGCAAGGGATTGTCGCAGAGCCAGCTGGTGCGGCAAGTGTTGCTGCTTTGGAAGTCCTGAGCGAGTATATCAAGGGGAAGACTATCTGTTGCATTATCTCAGGTGGTAATAATGACATCAACCGGATGCCAGAGATGGAAGAACGGGCACTTATTTATGATGGTATCAAGCACTATTTCGTGGTTAACTTCCCGCAGCGTCCAGGTGCCTTGCGTGAATTCGTAAATGATATTTTAGGACCCAATGACGATATTACTCGTTTTGAATATATCAAGCGGGCAAGCAAGGGAACAGGACCGGTTTTGATTGGTATTTCTCTGGCTGATAAGCATGATTATGCTTCTTTGATTAACCGTATTGAGCAGTTCGATCCGTCCTTTATCAATCTGAACGGGAATGAAACACTCTACAATATGCTTGTCTAATTGTAAATATATTTTAGCCTAATTTGTATGCTTTCGTTTGAAACTGCAAATTAAATATGTTAGAATATACTATAGTGAATCAAGGAGGCTTGAACATGTTTTTTATTCCATTTTTCTTTATCATATTGATCATAATCTTTATATTCTTGTTGCTTAGTGCAGTCTATGTGGTTCGTCAGCAATCTGTGGCAATCATTGAGCGTTTTGGACGCTATCACAAAACCAGCAGCAGCGGTATCAATTTCCGCCTTCCTTTAGGGATTGACAAGATAGCAGCTCGCGTTCAGCTGCGTTTGCTGCAGAGCGAGATTGTCGTTGAGACTAAGACACAGGATAATGTTTTCGTAACTATGAATGTTGCGACCCAGTATCGCGTAAATGAGAACAACGTGATTGACGCTTATTACAAACTTATGCGACCAGAAGCTCAAATTAAGTCCTATATTGAAGATGCCCTTCGTTCCTCCGTTCCAAAACTGACCTTGGACGAGCTCTTTGAAAAGAAGGACGAAATTGCCCTAGAAGTCCAAAAGCAAGTGGCAGAAGAAATGTCGACCTATGGTTACATTATTGTCAAAACCTTGATTACCAAGGTTGAGCCTGATGCTGAAGTTAAACAGTCTATGAACGAAATCAATGCGGCGCAGCGTAAGCGTGTGGCTGCTCAGGAATTGGCTGAAGCGGATAAGATTAAGATTGTGACAGCTGCCTCTGCAGAAGCTGAGAAAGACCGCCTGCATGGTGTTGGTATTGCCGAGCAGCGGAAGGCCATTGTGGATGGTTTGGCAGACTCCATCAAAGAATTGAAGGGGGCCAATATTGAGTTGACAGAAGAGCAGATTATGTCTATCCTTTTGACCAACCAGTACCTGGATACGCTGAATAATTTTGCAGATAGTTCGGGTAATAATACTATCTTCCTTCCAGCAAATCCAGAAGGTGTCGAAAGTATTCGGACTCAGATACTTTCAGCCCTCAAAGCTAAGTAAAGAAAATTCAGAATTATTTAATTTGTTCGAATTTGGTTTGTTTAAGTTGACAAACTGTATAAAAACAATTATAGTAGTTGATGTAGCTAGAATAGAGAGGAGTAAGAAATGGCTAAATCTAATTTCGAGAAAGTAGAATCTGTTGTTAGTTGGGTACGTGATAAGAAAATCACCGGTTACCGTATTAGTAAAGAAACAAATGCACGTGAAATGTCTATCATTGCTCTTGCTCAAGGACGTGCAAAAGTGAAAAATATCTCTTTTGAAACAGCTCTTGGCTTGATTGATTTCTACGACAAAAACCATGAAAAATTTGAAGACTAAACTTCAAAATTGTGCAACTGATATTGCTCATTAAATCAAAAAAGGAATCTGGATTTAGTTCCAGATTCCTTTTTGCTTTTGAAAATAAATAGTTTAGCTGAGGAAGCGTTGCAGGAATTCTTTGGTTCTTTCTTCTTTGGGATTGGTGAAGATATCCTGCGGGCTGCCAGCTTCAGCAATGACGCCTTTATCCATAAAGATGACACGGCTGGAGACATCACGGGCAAATTCCATTTCGTGGGTCACGACAATCATTGTCAGCCCTTCTTGAGCTAGTTCTTTCATGATTTTCAGAACTTCACCGACCATTTCAGGGTCGAGGGCTGAAGTCGGCTCGTCAAAGAGGATGGCATCAGGATTCATAGAGAGGGCGCGGGCAATAGCGACTCGCTGCTTCTGACCGCCTGAGAGTTGCTTAGGCTTGGCCTGCCAGTATTGCTCGCCCATTCCAACTTTGTTGAGGTTTTCTTTGGCAATTTTCTCGGCTTCGGACCGTTCTTTTTTTAGGACGGTTGTCTGAGCGACGATGGTATTTTCCAAGACATTAAGATTTTCAAAGAGATTGAAAGACTGAAAGACCATGCCCAGCTTTTCACGGTAATGGGTCAAGTCGTAATTCTCGTCCAGGACATTCTTGCCGCGATAGAAAATCTGTCCGCCAGTTGGTGTTTCCAGAAGATTAATAGATCGCAGGAAGGTTGACTTTCCACTACCGGAACTGCCGATGATGGAAATCACTTCTCCTTTATGAACGGTAAGGGAGATGTCCTTGAGGACTTGGTTTTCACCGTAGGACTTTTTGAGGTTTTTAATTTCTAAAATGGTTTCTGTCATGATTTCACTTCTCCTGTCTGCATTTGATTGGCACCTGTCGTGTAGTTGTCTGTGTCAAAGCGTTTTTCAACATAGCGCAGGATGCGTGTCACGCTGAATGTCAGGACAAAGTAGATTACAGCGATGATAGTAAAGGTTTGGAAGTACTGGTAAGTCTGGGTAGCGATGGTATTTCCAGAGAAATAAAGCTCAACCACTGAGATAACGTTCAACACGGATGTATCCTTGATGTTGATGACAAATTCGTTACCAGTTGCAGGCAGAATATTGCGGACGACCTGAGGCAGAACAATCTTGCGCATGGTCTGACCATGTGTCATACCCAGTGCTGTTGCAGCCTCGAATTGCCCTTTATCAACAGCAAAGATACCACCGCGGACAATCTCGCTCATATAAGCTCCGGTATTGATGGAGACGATGAAAATAGCAGCGATAGTTCGGTCGATAGAAATTCCGAATGCCTGAGCTGTTCCGTAGTAGATAACCATGGACTGAACAATCATTGGAGTTCCACGGAAAATCTCAATATAGACATTTAAGAACCAGCCGAAGATTTTTTGCAGTGATGCTAGGAGTTTATTCTTAGAAGCTGGTGCCGTCCGATAAACGCCAATCAGCAGTCCGATGATGAGGCCTGCGATGGTTCCTGTTATCGAAATAAGCAAGGTCAAACCAGCTCCGCGTAAAAATTGCGGCCAGTTTTCAGCCAGGATCTTAGCCACTTGACTGAAGAATGATTCATTCGTTGTTTCACTATCCGTATCAACAGGCTGTTTCTGAATCATCTCATCCATCAGCTTGACTTGGTCATTAGTAGAAATCTTAGCGATAGCTGCATTAGCTTGCTCGATGCGATTGTCATCTTTACGCATCCCAATAGCAATGGAAGCATCCTCTTCACCAACTTCAAAGCCTTTCTCAAATTGAATCATTTTGAAGTTTGAGTTGGCAGTCTCAGCAGTCAAGGCTTCTGGCCGCTCAGAGATATAGCCATCAATAACCCCAGATTCCAAGGCTTGACGCATCTGGGCAAAATCACCCATAGCTGTTTCTTTTTTGGCGCCAGGCAACTGGTCAATGAGATTGTAGAGGTAAACTCCTTGCTGGGAAGTGATTTTAGCGTCTTTGAAGTCTTCTAGAGTCTTAGCGGATGCATATTTTCCATCTTTACGAACTAGGAGAACTGGTTCGCTGGTGTAGTAACTGTTAGAAAAGGCGATTTCCTTTTTCCGCTCGGCAGTTGGACTCATACCTGCAATAATCATGTCAATTTTGCCGGAGGTCAGAGCAGGAATTAAGCCATTCCAAGAAGTCTTGACAACCAGAGGTTCCTTGCCCATCTCTTGAGCAATTTTTTTGGCAATCTGCACATCGTATCCGTTGGCATATTGGTTGGTGCCTTCGATTTTTACAGCACCGTTGGAATCGTCATCCTGAGTCCAGTTGAAGGGCGCGTAGGCTGCTTCCATACCGATCCTCAGATAGTCATCGGCCTGAATAACATGGACCGTTCCTAAGATGACCAGGAGGGCTGTAAATAAAGTGAGTAATAATTTCTTCATGGGTTTCTCCTGCTTATCTAATAATAGTTCTTCCTATTCTATCGAAAATTACCGTTCTTTTCAATCCAAGTAAGCCCTTACTTGATAAAAATGATATAATAGAACAAAATATCTGTAAAGAGAGGTTGAGTATGAAACGATATTTTTATCTCCTGTTAGTTTTATTTTCCTGCCTTTGTTTTGGTCGGGTTGTCTCGGCTGTTGACTATGATATTGAATCCTATCAAGGCGATCTGGCCTTGCGTGAGGACAATACAGCTACCTACACAGAGAAAGTGACCTACAAGTTTAATGATGACTATAACGGTCAAATTGTTTCGTTAGGATCGGCTGGGAAAATGCCCAATGGCTTTGCCATTGATGGGAATCCAACTGTCTCGGTTCTGACGAATGGTGAGCCAGATATGGACATTAACCCCCAAGTCAAAGATTTGGGAGATGGTTATGAAGTCAAAATCTATAACTCCGGAAACGACGGTGACAGAGTTGTTGTCACTGTAACTTGGCAGCTGAGAAATCTCCTTTTTCTTCACAGGGATATTGCTGAGCTCAACTGGACTCCTATCAGCGACTGGGACCAGGGTATAGGGGAAGTCGTTTTGACAGTTTCTGGCTTGAGCAATCCAGATAAGAGCGAGCTTTTTGCTCATAGTGGCTACTTTGGAACCCATCCTTTCGTGGATAAGGATGGCACCGACTATCTGGTCAAACTCAATGGAATTGGCTCGGGCGATAATGTCGAACTCCACGGCTATTGGGATCGACAAGCGGTCTCTCTTGTGTCCCAGAATGAAGACGAGAGTGACTACTTGCCAACCTTTAAAGCTCAAGAAGAAAAGATTGCCCGCAAGACGGTCTTTTACCGGCAGCTAGGAGAAATTTATATGCCCTTGCTGCTCTTATGTGCCATCCTTGTAGCGGCTATTCTTTATTTTGTCTTTACCCAGAAGGTCAAGCCTAAGCAGTCTTATCCCAAGAATGCCCGTCTATATGAGGCTCCTCAGGACTTGGCTCCTCTTGTCTTGGCGGAAAATATTTACGCGGTAGACATGGAAGATGTCGACCCGACTAGGGGCGGCAAGGCAGTGCTGAACTTTGAAAACATGGTTCAGGCGACTTTATTAGACTTGCTGGATAGGGGCAATCTCCTCCTGCAGGGAGATGCTGAAAATCCTGTTCTGCAAATAGCGACCTATGATGGACTGGCGGACTTTGAGAGACGTTTTCTGGGCATGGCTTTTAACAAGCAATCCCAAGCCAGTGTGAAAGATCTATTTTCAGCCTATCAAATTTCAGAAGATATTTATAAGCACAAGTCTTCTGCGGATGAGTCCTATATCCGTAACATTGGTAGCAATATCAAGTCCTTATTTACTAACAGTTTGCGCTCCTTATCTAAAGAAGTGCGCTCTGAGGGCAAGCGTTTGGGTCTCTTTGGTCACTACCGGCCTCTTAAAGTTCAGGAAAAGAGATTACTGATTACTGCCATTATTCTAGCTAGTGCTGTTTTGTTGTTCTCTCTTGGAGTTTTGTTTGTCTATATGGCCGCTTTTGAAAGTTTTATCTGGATATATATTCCCTTAGCACTGGTGGGACTTGTTATGATTTGCATTTTTGCTAGCAAGGCACAGCTTTATTGGCGAGATGGCGTCCTGAATGAAGAAGGCGCGCATGATTACTATCTGTGGAGAAGTTTTTCCAATATGCTACGAGATATTGCCCATCTGGACAAGACGGAAATCGAAGGCATTATCCTTTGGAACCGTCTCTTGGTCTATGCGACTCTCTTTGGCTATGCAGATCGCGTCAGCCGTGTCATGGCTCTGCGTCAGATTCGCTTGCAAAATCCATCTATGGACAGCTATGTTCAGGCTAACTTGCACTATGCCTTCTATAGCAGTATGCACAGTTTCTCAAACTACGGCCATGTAGCGACCACAGCCAGCAATTTCTCTGTCTCTTCTGGCGGAAGTTCAGGTGGTGGGTTCTCCGGTGGCGGAGGCGGTGGAGGCGGTGGAGCTTTCTGATAGATAAGCTCCCTCCTAGCCAGAAAAGTCTTAGTACTGGCTTTTCCTAGCCTTTAAATTGTGATATAATAAGACCTAATACTCTTTGGGAATTTAATTGCGACTTTCCTTGAGTAGACCCTTGTTTCAGGAGTATTCTATGTTTATCATTGAAATTTTTATCTCTATTATTTTCGGTATCATCGAAGGAATCACAGAATGGCTGCCGATTTCTAGTACAGGCCACCTGATTTTGATTCAAGACTTTATCCAGTTTAAGAATCAAAGTCCAGCCTTTATGGAAATGTTTAATGTCGTTATCCAGCTGGGAGCTATTTTGGCGGTTGTCGTTATCTATTTTGACAAGCTCAACCCTTTTAAATCAGGCAAGTCAGCACGTCAGGTTCAAAAGACCTGGCAGCTTTGGGCCAAGGTCGTCGTGGCAGCCTTGCCGGCTGCTGTTATCGGCTTATTCTTGGATGATTGGTTTGAAGCGCATTTTTATAATCTGGTCTCTGTGTCAGTGATGCTGATTGTCTATGGGGCGGCTTTTATCTATCTGGAAAGGCGTGAGCATGAGGAGCCTGCTGTGACAGATTTAGCTTCTCTTCCTTACAAGACTGCCTTGCAAATTGGTCTCTTTCAGGTTCTAGCTCTCTTTCCTGGGACTAGCCGTTCTGGTGCCACCATTGTCGGCGGTCTCCTAAATGGTGTCAGTCGTTCTGTCGTGACAGAGTTCACTTTCTATCTAGGGATTCCCATTATGTTTGGCGCTAGCGGCTGGAAAATTCTCAAGTTCATCAAGAATGGGAATGGTCTGGGATTTGGGCAAATCTTTTTGCTCTTAGTTGCCATGGGGGTGGCCTTCGGTGTCAGTCTAGTCGTGATTCGTTTTCTGACAGACTACGTCAAAAAGCATGACTTTACAATTTTTGGGAAATATCGGATTGGCCTAGGTGGTGTGCTTCTGGTTTATGCAGCAATCAAAGCCTTGATGGGTTAAAAAGGTAATTTTAATGTTCCCCTGACTCTCTCATGTAGTGAAATAAGAAGCTCTCGGAATTTTCTGAGAGTTTTTTCTTGCAACCTCCATTTTCAGAGCAATACTAGCTATTTTTTGAAATACGGGGGATTTTTTAGTATAATAGTAGGACTAGAAGTGTATGAGGTAGAGATATGGAAATGAAACAGATTAGTGATTCAACCATAAAAATCACGATTCAGCTGGAAGATTTGGAAGAGCGCGGCATGGAAATGGCTGATTTCTTGGTTCCCCAAGAAAAGACGGAAGAGTTTTTCTATACCATCTTAGATGAGTTGGAGATGCCGGATAATTTTTTGGACAGCGGTATGCTGAGTTTTCGAGTGACGCCTAAACCAGATAAGGTAGATGTTTTTGTTACCAAATCTAAGTTGGATAAGAATCTGAGTTTTGAGGATTTGGCAGATCTGCCAGACATGGACGAGCTGTCTCATATGTCTCCAGATGAATTCCTCAAGACATTGGAAAAGAGCATTTTTGAAAAGAGTAAGGAAGACATAGAAGCGGTCCAATCTTTGGAAACAGCCGAAGCAGAGGAAAGGGAGCAGCTTTCTCAGGAGGCGGCTGATGAGCAGTCGGCGGAAAATGCAGAGCGTTACATTTACTATATCCTGCGTTTTGAAGATATTAAGGCTGCTGCGGCTTTTGCCCAGACGGTGGACTATAAGATTGACTTATCAGAGCTTTATAAGTATGATTCAGCTTATTATTTGACGATTTTAGTAGATGTTGAGGGCTTTCCAGAGCGCTATCCAGCTTGGCTCTTGGCCAAGATGCGTGAATTCGCAGATGATTCAGATATCACTCGGGCAGTGCTGCAGGAACACGGTCATCTGCTTTTGGTGACAGATGCCGTCTCCGGCCTGCAGAAGGTTGAATGCCTATGATTACTTTTCCGTTAAAGTTTATCTTGGTATTGCTGGGAACTTTTTTTATCGGGGTGATTCTGACGCCCTTGGTTCGGATCTTAGCCTTTAAGATTGGTGCGGTAGATTATCCCAATGCCCGCCGCATCAATAAAAAGCCCATGCCTAGCAGTGGCGGGCTGGCGATTGTAGCGGCCTTTTCTATCTCTACTCTGCTCTTGATGCCGCAGATTGTTGCTGTAGATTTTTTTGGACAGACCTATTTTGATTATGTTTGGCCGGTCGTTCTAGGTGGTTTGATTATTGCCTTTACAGGGCTGGTTGATGATATCAAAGAACTGTCGCCTATGTTGAAAATGGGTGGAATTGTTCTAGCAGCCAGCCTAATCTGGTGGCTGACTGATTTCCGATTGGATGATTTTAAGCTTCCTTTTGGCGGACCTTTCCTGCATTTTGAGCCTTGGCTGTCCTATATTTTGACAGTGGTGTGGATTATTTCTATCACCAATGCGGTTAATTTGATTGATGGTTTGGATGGTCTGGTGAGTGGGGTGTCCATCATCTCCTTGGTGACAATGGGGATTGTTTCTTACTTCTTTTTGCCCCAGCACAATCTCTTTCTGACCTTAACTATTTTCGTCTTGGTCTTGTCAATTGCGGGTTTTTTCCCTTACAATTACCACCCAGCTATCATCTATCTTGGTGATACGGGGGCTCTCTTCATCGGCTTTATGATTGCTGTTCTGTCCTTGCAAGGATTGAAAAATGCGACGGCTGTTGCGGTGGTGACGCCTATGATTATCTTAGGAGTGCCGATTACGGATACTTTTCTGGCGATTATCCGCCGTACTCTATCTGGTCAGAAATTCTACACGCCTGACAAGCATCATCTTCATCACAGACTCTTATCCTTGGGATTGACTCATCGAGGAACAGTGTTGGTTATCTATGGGATTTCACTGGTCTTTGCCATGATTTCTCTCTTGTTGAATGTTTCCAGTCGAATTGGTGGCGTGCTCTTGATGATAGGCTTACTTCTGGGTGTTGAGCTCTTTGCTGAGCTGGTCGGAGTTTTGGGGCCTAATCGTACTCCTTTGCTCAATATTCTCCGCTTTATTGGGAACTCCTCCTACCGTGAGGAAGTTCGGCGGAAATGGCGTCAAAAGCGGAATAAATAAGAATAGCTCTAAACAAAATAAAAGCCTTTTGGGCTTTTTTTTGGTATACTAAAGTATGTAAATCAGCTAAGCAAAGAAAGGAAAAAGAAATGTCTGTCTTAGAAATCAAAGATCTTCATGTTGAAATCGAAGGGAAAAAAATTCTCAAAGGGGTGAATCTCACTCTGAAAACGGGAGAGGTTGCAGCTATTATGGGCCCAAATGGAACAGGGAAGTCTACCTTGTCTGCAGCTATCATGGGTAATCCTAACTACGAAGTGACTCAAGGAGAGGTGCTTTTTGATGGAGTCAATATCTTGGAGCTGGAAGTAGACGAGCGTGCTCGCATGGGACTCTTCCTGGCTATGCAGTACCCTAGTGAAATTCCTGGTATTACTAACGCAGAGTTTCTCCGTGCTGCTATGAATGCTGGCAAGGAAGACGAGGAAAAAATCTCTGTCCGCGACTTTATCATGAAGCTGGATGAAAAGATGGAACTGCTCAACATGAAAGAAGAAATGGCTGAGCGCTACCTTAATGAAGGTTTCTCCGGTGGTGAAAAGAAGCGCAATGAAATCCTGCAGTTGCTCATGCTTGAGCCGACTTTTGCACTCTTGGATGAGATTGACTCAGGTCTTGATATCGATGCTCTTAAGGTTGTGTCCAAAGGGGTTAATGCTATGCGCGGTGAAGGCTTTGGTGCTATGATTATCACCCACTACCAACGCCTGCTCAACTATATCACTCCAGATGTGGTTCATGTCATGATGGATGGTAAAGTCGTTCTTTCTGGCGGTCCAGAATTGGCAGTTCGCTTGGAGAAAGAAGGCTATGCTAAATTGGCTGAAGAGTTGGGCTTCACCTATACCGAAGAAGCCTAGTCAAACATTCTTTTGACTTTGATAAAAGATAGGAGAATGACATGACTAAAGAATTGATTCAAGAATTTTCACAGCTACATGCAGAGCCAGACTGGCTCTTTCAACTGCGCCAGCAGGCCTTTGATAAAATTGACCAGTTAGAATTGCCGCGTATTGAGCGGGTTAAGTTCCACCGCTGGAATCTGGGAGACGGCCGTATTTCAGAGAGTGAGCCGCTGACAAGTGTTCCAGACTTTACAGTTTTAGATGATAATCTCAAGCTTGTTCAGTTGGGAACTCAGACTGTTCTGGAGCAATTGCCGGCTGACTTGGCAGCGCAAGGTGTGGTTTTCACTGATTTCCACACTGCCTTAGAAGAGATTCCAGAGCTGGTAGAGAAGCATTTTATGTCTGCGGTCAAGTACGACGAGGATAAATTAGCGGCTTACCATACGGCTTATTTCAACAGTGGTGCGCTTCTTTATGTGCCGGACAATGTTGAGATTGACCAGCCGATTGAAGGAATTTTTTATCAGGACAGCGAAAACGATGTTCCTTTTAACAAGCATATTTTGATTATCGCAGGTAAGCATTCCAAGGTTAACTACTTGGAACGCTTGGAAAGTTACGGCGAGGGCTCTGTTCCAGTAACAGCCAATATCACTGTCGAAGTTATTGCTCAGGCTGGAGCTCAGATTAAGTTTTCCGCTATTGACCGCTTGGGCGAAAATGTAACGGCTTATATCAGCCGCCGCGGTAAGCTAGACAACGATGCTATGATTGACTGGGCTATCGGTGTTATGAACGAAGGCAATGTCGTGGCTGACTTCGACAGCGACCTCTATGGCAAGGGGAGCCATGCGGATATGAAGGTGGTAGCTCTCTCCAGCGGTAAGCAGGTTCAAGGGATTGACACCCGCGTAACTAACTATGGCTGCAACTCTATCGGAAATATCCTGCAGCACGGCGTTATCCTGGAAAAAGGAACCTTGACCTTCAATGGTATCGGTCATATTATCAAAGGGGCTAAGGGAGCAGACGCCCAGCAGGAAAGCCGTGTTCTCATGCTATCTGACCAAGCGCGCTCAGATGCTAACCCCATCCTCTTGATTGATGAAAACGATGTGACAGCTGGTCACGCGGCTTCTATCGGCCAGGTGGATCCAGAGGATATGTATTACCTCATGAGTCGGGGTCTTGATAAGGCGACAGCAGAGCGCTTGGTCGTTCGTGGCTTCTTAGGCTCAGTGATTGTAGAAATCCCTGTTAAAGAAGTCCGTGATGAAATGATTGAAAATATCGATATTATTCTCGCAAAAAGATAAAAAGCTGGGCCTTGTCCCGTAAAAGTAGATAGGAGTCTTCATGTCTGGATTTAACGCAGAAGCAATCAAGCAAGATTTTCCCATTTTGGACCAAATTGTCAATGATGAGCCTTTGGTTTATTTGGACAATGCGGCGACGACCCAGAAACCTAAGCAGGTGCTGGAAGCTATTGAAAACTACTATCTTAGAGACAATGCCAACGTCCACCGGGGTGTGCATACGCTGGCCGAGCGGGCGACGGCAGCCTATGAAGCAGCCCGAGAAAGAGTTCGTTCTTTTATCAATGCAGCTTCAAGCAGAGAAGTCCTCTTTACACGAGGAACCACGACGAGTCTCAATTGGGTGGCTCAGTTTGCGGCTGAAAGGCTGCAGCCTGGTGATGAAGTGCTGATTTCGATTATGGAGCACCATTCCAATGTCATTCCTTGGCAGGAAGCTTGTAGGAAGACTGGAGCCAAGTTGGTTTATGTTTATCTCAAAGACGGTGCTCTGGATATGGAGGATTTCCGTGCCAAGCTCAATGAGCGGACCAAGTTGGTCTCCCTGGCTCATGCTTCTAATGTCCTCGGTGTCATCAATCCCATCAAGGAGATTGCCCAGCTGGTTCATCAGCAAGGAGCGCTTTTGGTGGTGGATGGGGCTCAATCCATTCCACACATGAAGATTGATGTGCAGGATTTGGATGTGGATTTCTTCGCCTTTTCGGGACATAAGATGGCTGGGCCGACTGGTATCGGGGTTCTCTATGGCAAGGAAGAGCTGCTAGAGCAGATGTCGCCAGTTGAGTTCGGCGGCGAAATGATTGATTTCGTCTATGAGCAAGAAGCAACATGGAAGGAGCTTCCTTGGAAGTTTGAGGCCGGCACTCCAAATATGGCAGGAGCAATCGGTCTTGCGGCGGCTATTGATTATTTGGAAGACTTGGGTATGGATGCCATTGCCCAGCATGAGCAGGACCTGATTGCCTACGTATTTCCTAAGCTGCAGGCAGTGGAAGGTTTGACCATTTATGGCTCTCAGGATTTGGCCCAGCGATCAGGTGTGATTGCCTTTAACCTGGGCGGTCTCCATCCGCATGATGTCGCAACGGCTCTGGACTACGAAGGAGTGGCTGTTCGGGCGGGGCACCATTGTGCCCAGCCTTTGCTCACCTATCTGCAGGTGCCAGCGACTGTGCGGGCTAGCTTTTATATCTACAATACCTATGCGGATTGCGACAAGCTGGTAGATGCTTTAGAAAAGACAAAGGAGTTTTTCAATGGCACTTTCTAAGTTAGACAGTCTTTACAAGGCGGTTGTGACGGATCACTCGGCTCACCCCCATCATCATGGCAAGCTGGAAGATGTGGAGCAGGTAGTCCTTAATAACCCAACCTGTGGTGATGTCATCAGCCTGTCTGTGAAGTTTAATGCTGAAAATCAGATTGAAGATATTGCCTTTGTGAATTCCGGCTGTACCATCTCAACGGCTTCGGCCAGCATGATGACGGATGCGGTTCTGGGCAAGACAAAAGAGCAGGCGCTGGAATTAGCAGAAGTCTTCTCACAGATGGTTCAGGGCCAAGAAGATAGCCGCCAGAAAGAATTGGGAGATGCCGCTTTTTTAGCTGGTGTTGCCAAATTCCCGCAACGGATTAAGTGTGCGACCTTGGGTTGGAATGCCCTCAAGCGAGCAATTGAAGAAGATAAAAAGTAATAATGTGAAAGGAAATTATGTCAGAAGAAAGAGTAGAACCAAAACCGATTGATCTCGGTGAGTACAAGTTTGGTTTCCATGACGATGTTGAGCCTGTTATCTCGACAGGAAAAGGGCTGAATGAAGCGGTTATTCGTGAGCTTTCTGCAGCCAAGGATGAACCAGAGTGGATGCTGGATTTCCGCCTCAAATCCTACGAGGCTTTCAAGAAGATGCCTATGCAGACTTGGGGGCCGGATTTGTCAGAAATTAATTTTGATGACTTGATTTATTACCAAAAGGCCTCTGATAAGCCTGCTAGAAGCTGGGATGAAGTGCCTGAGAAGATCAAGGAAACCTTTGAGAAGATTGGGATCCCAGAAGCGGAGAGAGCCTACCTTGCTGGTGCGGCAGCCCAGTATGAGTCTGAAGTGGTTTATCACAATATGAAAGAAGAGTTCCAAAAGCTAGGAATCGTCTTTACGGATACCGACTCAGCTCTCAAAGAATACCCAGAGCTTTTCAAGCAGTATTTTGCTAAGCTGGTCCCTCCAACAGATAACAAGCTAGCAGCTCTCAACTCCGCCGTCTGGTCTGGTGGTACCTTTATCTATGTTCCAAAAGGTGTCAAGGTAGATGTTCCCTTGCAGACTTATTTCCGGATTAACAATGAAAATTCGGGTCAGTTTGAGCGGACTTTGATTATCGTTGATGAGGGCGCTAGTGTCCATTATGTTGAGGGATGTACTGCTCCGACTTATTCTAGCAATAGCTTGCATGCCGCGATTGTTGAAATTTTTGCCCTCGATGGTGCCTATATGCGCTACACCACTATTCAAAACTGGTCCGACAATGTCTACAACCTCGTGACCAAGCGGGCGAGGGCTATGAAAGATGCGACGGTTGAGTGGATTGACGGGAACCTTGGTGCAAAAACAACTATGAAGTATCCGTCTGTCTATCTGGACGGGCCTGGAGCGCGTGGAACCATGCTTTCTATTGCCTTTGCTAATACCAATCAGCACCAAGATACAGGGGCTAAGATGATTCACAATGCTCCGCATACCAGCTCTTCTATCGTGTCTAAGTCCATTGCTAAGGGCGGAGGTAAAGTGGATTACCGAGGTCAAGTGACCTTTGGAAAGAATTCACAGAAATCCGTCAGCCATATTGAGTGTGATACGATTATCATGGACGATATTTCAGCGTCAGACACCATTCCCTTTAATGAAATTCATAACTCCCAGGTAGCTCTGGAGCATGAGGCCAAAGTTTCTAAGATTTCCGAAGAGCAGCTCTACTATCTCATGAGCCGTGGCTTGTCCGAATCTGAAGCTACCGAAATGATTGTCATGGGCTTTGTCGAGCCATTCACCAAAGAACTGCCTATGGAGTATGCTGTTGAGCTTAACCGTTTGATCAGCTATGAAATGGAAGGATCAGTTGGGTAAGGCTTGGTCTAAGCGAAACTTTAAATCACTGCTTGAAGAACCGCATTGCGAGTTAATATTCAAAGATGTTTTTTAGTTCTAGTCCAACATTTACAAAGTATACAAAACAACCGCGAATCATTTGATTCGCGGCTTTTTTTATAATTTCTCGTTGACATAGCGGACAAAGTCATTCCACCAGACCTTGAAGAAGATACTTTTTTCTACCTCATGGCCTGCCACCATCGTGACAGAAGGTGCTTTATTTTCCAGATAACCTTGGCCGATTGGCTCAGGGTCGGTATAGGTCAGGGTACCAAGTTCAGTATTTTTTTTCAGCGGAGCTTGGAAGCCTTTTTCGTTGGTTGAAAATTCTACCTTGTGCTCAGCCTGATTGGCGATGCGCTCAATGATGGTGAAATCCTTGCTGGCAACGGCTGGAACGGTCTTTTGCTTGCCATCAATAACGGTTGACTTGCTTTTATTGTAGGCTTCCCCCTCAGCCACAATAGTCGTCTGGGTGAAGTTTTGTGAAACATAGTTCATTAAAGACGCTGTGGCTACAAAGCGTGCGTAGGGGTCGCCGTCAGTTTGCTCAACGTCCAGCACAACAGTAATCATGCGGATGCCATTTTCAGTAGTCGTCGCAACAAAGGAAGATCCTCCCTTATCCGAACTGCCGGCTTTAAGTCCGTCTACACCTGAGCGGAAGTTGGACTGGTTTTCCAACATGAAGTTATAATTTTCCAGACTCGTCCCTGCAATTTTAGCTGTGGACTTGGAAGTGATGTCTGTCACTTGAGGGAAGTCCATAATCAGATGCCGGCTGATAACAGCCAAGTCGTAGGCACTGAATTTGTTTTCAGCGTCCTTGCTTTTTTTAGCTGTGCTAGCTGAGGTGCCATACTCTGTTTCTTCAGTTGCGTATTCCAGAAGAAGAGTATTCAGCCCTGTGGAGTTCACAATAGTAGCATCTTTGATACCCCATTCTTTGAGCTTGGCCTTCATCATTTGGACGAAATTTTCTTCGCTGCCTCCAACCTTCTCAGCCAAAGCAATCGTGGCAGTGTTGGAGCTGGACATCAAGGACGCGGCAATCAAGTCCTTGACTTTGTAACGTTTGGCTTCCAAAGGGACATTGCTGATATTTGGATTAGATGTCAGATTGTAAGCATAGTCTGAAATATCAACATAGGTATCGGCAGTCAGGTCTCCTCTGTCAATGGCTTCATAGACCAGATAGACGGTCAAAAGATTAGTGATGGAGCCAACTTCAATTGGAGTATTAGCATCTTTTTCGTAGAGAATCTTTCCAGAAGTAGCGTCCACAGCCATTGCACTCTTAGCGGCAATGTTGTAATCATCTGCTGCAACCTTGCTGGCGGTCATTCCGACCAAAACTAGTAAACATAGGAATAATCGTTTCATTTCTTTCCCCTAAAACAAGATATAACCATTGTATCATAAAATTCTCTTTTCTTTTATAAATCAAGGATAATAAAAGATTACAAAATAAATGTAAAAAAAAGTAGAGCAATCTCTTTTAAAAGATTTTTGATAAAAGCATCTTTCACAAAATCTCACAAAATAGAAAAATATTTGAAAAAACACAGTTAAACGGACTGAAAAATAGAAAATTATTATTTTTCTACATAAAGCATTTGTTTTTATAAAAAAATATTGTATAATAATACAATATAAATTGAGAAGGAGAATGCTCATGAAAAAATCTAAATGGTTGGCCATTACTGGACTGACAGTCGTGTCAACACTGATTTTAGCTGCTTGTGGAAGCTCCAGTGCCAGCAATACATACTCTTATGTTTATATTGCTGATCCTGATACCTTGGACTATGTAAACTCCAATCGGGGAACGACTTCTGATGTGGCTTCAAATCTGGTTGATGGTCTTTTGGAAAATGACAAGTATGGTAATCTGGTTCCATCTATTGCGGAAGACTGGACTGTTTCAAAGGATGGTCTGACCTATACCTATAAGCTTCGTAAAGATGCTAAATGGTACACTTCAGATGGAGAGGAATATGAAAGTGTCAAAGCCCAGGACTTTGTCACTGGTTTGAAGCACGCAGCAGATGAAAAATCAGAAGCTCTTCCAATTGTTCAAAGCTCTATCAAAGGCTTGGATGCCTATGTCAAGGGTGAGTCAAATGACTTTTCAACGGTTGGCGTCAAGGCTGTCGATGACTATACGGTCGAGTACACTCTTAACCAGCCAGAAAGTTATTGGAATTCTAAGACGACTATGGGGATTCTCTTTCCGATTAACAAAGAATTCTTGGAATCAAAAGGAAAAGACTTTGGTACTGTAAAACCTTCTTCCATTCTTTATAATGGACCTTATATTCTGAAGGCTTTCACTTCTAAGTCTGTCATTGAATACGCTAAAAACCAGAACTACTGGGATAAGGACAATGTCAAGGTTGAAAATATAAAGCTGACTTACTTTGATGGTTCAGATCAGGAATCCTTGATCCGCAACTTCTCAGACGGAGCCTATTCTCAAGCACGGCTTTACCCAACAAGTTCTAACTATGCTTCTGTTGAAAAGCAGTACAAAGATAATATTATCTACACACCGCAGAACTCAACCAGCTATTTCTTTAGCTTCAATCTGAATCGTAAGGCTTATAACCATTCGTCTAAGACCACAGATGCTCAGAAGACATCGACTACAGCGGCTATTCAAAATAAAGACTTCCGTCAGGCGATTAACTTTGCCTTTGACCGGACATCTTTTGGAGCTCAGATGAATGGTAAAGATGGGGCGACTAAACTCATCCGTAGCTTGCTTGTTCCTCCTAGCTTCGTGCAGGTTGATGGCAAAGACTTTTCAGATGTTGTAGAGAGCAAACTTCCTACTTATGGCGATGAGTGGAACGGTGTCAAGCTGACAGATGCCCAAGATACCATCTACAATGCTGACAAGGCCAAGGCAGAGTTTGCTAAGGCTAAAGAAACCTTACAAGCAGAAGGCGTTGAATTCCCTATCCATATCGATGTTCCTGTGGATCAGACTGACAAAGTCTTGGTACAGCGGACCAACTCTTTCAAACAGTCTGTTGAAGCAGCGCTTGGTCAAGAAAATGTCGTTATTGATGTTCAGCAAATGTCCACAGATGACTACGATAATTCAGCCTACTTTGCAGAAACAGCAGCTCAGAAAGACTACGACCTCAACATATCTGGCTGGTCAGCAGATTATCAAGATCCATCTACTTATCTAAATATTTTCAACCCAGAAACTGGTGATATTCTGGATAATATAGGCTTAGAAAAAGGGAAAAATCAAGATATCGTCAATAAAGTCGGCTTGAACGAATACAAAGAGTTATTGGATGAGGCGGATAAGGAAAAACAAGATACTGATGCTCGTTATACCAAATACGCAGCAGCTCAAGCTTGGCTGACAGATAGCTCCATTGTTATTCCTAGTGTTTCTGCGGGTGGTTCACCAGTCGTTCAGAAGGTCGTGCCATTTACCAAGTCTTATTCTTATGTCGGAATCAAAGGAGATGTCTATGTCTTTAAGAACATGGAACTCCAAAATGATATTGTGACAGCCAAAGATTATGAAGCAGCTCTTAAGAAATGGGAAAAAGAAAAGGAAGCATCCAATAAAAAAGCCCAAGAAGGGCTAGAAAAACATATCAAATAAGGTTTTGAACAGCAAAAGTTTGTCTCATTGTGGCTGTCCTGAATTAAGTTATTTAGTTGAGAGAACATTTTTGTTCTCTCTTTTTTATATCGGCCTCCATTACATTGAAGCGTTTACATCCTGTCGCAGAAGTGCTATAATGAAAGTAATCTTAATGAAAACTGGAGGAAGTTTATGAAAACATCTAAGTTAGCTGCAGCTGCTGGGCTTGTCATTCTCTCTGCAGGAATTTTGGCTGCCTGTTCGTTTGGCGGCTCCAATTCATCTGGGAAAAACTATAGCTATGTTTATACGGCAGATCCAGATACGCTGGATTACACTGTGTCCAATAAGCGGGCAACCAATGAGATTATGGCTAATGTAGTAGATGGTTTGCTGGAAAGTGATAAGTATGGTAACTTAGTGCCTTCTCTAGCGGAAGATTGGACCGCTTCAAAAGATGGTCTGACCTATACTTATAAGCTTCGTGAGGGAGTGAAATGGTATACTTCTGATGGTGAAGAGTATGCAGATGTGACTGCTAAGGACTTTGTGACCAGTCTGAAGCATGCTGCAGACAGCAAATCTGATGGTCTCTATATCGTTCAAAAATCCATTAAAGGCTTGGACGACTATGTCAATGGTAAAATAACTGACTTCTCCCAAGTTGGTGTTAAGGCGGTGGATGATTCTACTGTTCAGTATACTTTGAATCAGCCAGAAAGTTTCTGGAATTCTAAGACAACCATGGGGATTCTTTTCCCGATAAATGAAGAATTTCTGAAATCAAAAGGTGACAAGTTTGCTCAGGGGACAGATCCGACCAGTGTCCTCTATAACGGTCCGTTTATCTTGAAATCTATCACTTCGAAATCTCAAATTAGCTTAGAGAAGAATCCAAACTATTGGGATAAGGAAAAGGTAAAAATTGACACTGTCAAATTCTCTTACTATGATGGTCAAGATACAGAATCTCTGGTGCGTGGCTTCTCTGACGGTAACTACACCATTGCTCGTCTTTTCCCAAATAGCTCCAACTTTGCCAGTGTGAAGAAACAGTATGGCGATAATATCGTCTACACTCCTCAAGGTTCAGGAACCTTCGTTGTCACAACTAATATCGATCGTCAGTCTTACGAGCATACTTCTAAGACAACGGATGCACAGAAATCTTCCACTAAGAAAGCACTGCTCAATAAAGATTTCCGTCAGGCTCTGCTTTTTGCCTTTGACCGTACTGCCTATTCTGCACAAACCAATGGCGAAGAGGCAGCAGACAAGCAACTTCGTAATACCTTTGTTCCGCCAACCTTTGTTCAAGCTAATGGTAAAGAGTTCGGCAGCATTGTAGAAGAAAATCTGGCTAGCTACGGTGATGAGTGGAAGGGAGTCAAATTAGACGACGCTCAGGATGGCCTTTATAATCCAGAAAAAGCCAAGGCAGAATTTGCCAAAGCTAAAGAAGCGCTGCAGGCAGAAGGAGTGGAATTCCCTATTCATCTGGATATTCCGGTCAGCTCAGCAGATACCAATGGCGTTAAGAGTGTTCAGTCACTGAAGCAGTCTATCGAAGCTAATCTTGGCTCTGACAATGTGGTGATTGATATTCAGCAGATGACAGATGATGAGTTGAATAACATCACCTACTTTGCGACCTCGGCATCTCAAGAAGACTGGGATTTGAATAATAATCTTGGCTGGAGTCCAGATTATAACGATCCATCTTCTTATCTGGAAATCACTGGCTCTAAGACTGGTGAGAATGTTGACAGCTACTTTGGTTTTGACCCTGGAACAGATAATGCAGCAGCTAAAGAGGCCGGCTTTGAAGAGTATGACAAGCTCTTGGAAGACGCAGCTGCGGAAAACGAGGATATTAACAAACGTTACGAAAAATATGCTGCAGCTCAGGCTTGGCTGACAGACAGTGCTCTGTTGATGCCAGCTTGGTCATCTGGTGCAACACCAAGTGTCCGTAAGGTTGTTCCATTCTCAGGACCATTTGCTTGGACTGGAAACAAGGGCGAATACAGTTTTAAATATGTTGAAATCCAAGATAAACCAATAACGACTAAAGATTATGAAAAAGCGCGTGAAAAATGGGCAAAAGAAAAGGAAGAATCCAATAAAAAGGCTCAAGAAGAACTCGCAGAACATATCAAATAAAGCAAGAAAATCCCATTGTAGCTACAATGGGATTTTTGATGATTTTAGAGGCGGAATGGGCGAGACTAAGGTTGTCTAATCCTAGATGACAGACATGCGGGAAACCTGATTACATAAACATATGAGGGTGCCAGTGAGCTAACTTAATATTCTGAAAATTTATTTTACTTTTAGTACTATCTATGCTATAATCTTAATTAAATCTAAAAATCTAAAAGATGGAGAAACCCATATGAAACAAAGCAAAGTCCTTGCGTTAGCAGGAGTTACTCTTCTTGCGGCTGGCTTTCTTGCAGCTTGCTCAGGCTCTAAGCCAAACACAAAATCAGGCAGTTCTAACACCTTTAATTATATTTACGAGACAGATCCTGAAAACTTGAACTATCTCACTTCAAGTAAAGCTGCTACAACAGACTTGACAGCAAATGTCATTGACGGTCTCTTAGAAAACGACCAATATGGAAACTTAGTTCCTTCAATGGCAGAGGAATGGACTGTATCACCAGATGGGAAGACCTATACATACAAGCTTCGCAAAGATGCTAAGTGGTATACTTCTGAAGGTGAAGAGTACGCAGATGTGACAGCAGAAGACTTTGTCACAGGTCTTAAGTATGCGGCAGACAATAAATCTGAAACAATCTACTTGGTTCAGGATTCTGTAAAAGGGCTTAAGGACTATATTTCTGGGAAGATTGATTTCTCAGAAGTAGGAATCAAAGCAGTTGATGATCATACCGTTGAGTATACTCTTAATGAGCCAGAAAGTTTCTGGAACTCTAAGACTACAATGGGAATTCTCTACCCAGTAAACAAAGACTTTTTGGAAAACCAAGGTGATAAGTTCGCTCAAGCAACTGATCCAACAAGCTTGCTTTACAACGGACCTTTCTTGCTCAAATCATTGACTTCAAAATCTGAAATCCAATTTGAGAAGAATCCTAATTATTGGGACAAAGAAAATGTTCACGTAGATGCAGTTAAACTCTCTTTCTATGATGGACAAGATCAAGGAAAACCTGCTGAGCAGTTCAGCCAAGGCGCATTGACAACAGCCAGACTTTTCCCAACTAGTGCGACTTATGAAAAGGTTGAAAAAGACTTTAAAGATAATATCGTCTATACACCTCAAGATGCCTCAACTTTCTTAGTAGGTACTAACATTGATCGCCAGTCTTATAATCATACGGCTAAGACATCAGAAGCTCAAAAGACTTCAACTAAGAAAGCCTTGCTTAACAAGGACTTCCGTCAGGCTTTGACCTTTGCCTTCAATCGTGAGTCCTATGCATCTCAGATTAATGGTAAGGACGGAGCAGACAAACTTCTTCGTAACCTTTACATCCCACCTACATTTGTGCAGGCTGGTGACAAGTCCTTCGGTGACTTAGTTAAGGAAAAAGTAGTAACTTATGGCGACGAATGGAAAGACGTTGACTTCTCAGATGGTCAAGATGGTCTCTATAACGAGAACAAAGCAAAGGCTGAATTCGCTAAAGCAAAAGAAGCTTTGAAAGCTGATGGAGTGGAATTCCCAATTCATCTGGACATTCCGGTTGATCAAACAGCTACTTCTAAAGTACAGCGCGTTCAATCCCTCAAGCAATCCATTGAGAAGACTTTGGGAACAGATAATGTTGTGATTGATGTTCACCAATTGTCTAAGGATGAAGTGACTAACATTACCTTGTTTGCTCCTTCTGCTGCTGAAGAGGACTGGGATATTTCAGATAATGTCGGCTGGTCTCCGGACTATCAAGATCCATCCACTTATCTAGATGTTATCAAACCTGGTGGTGAAAACACCAAGACCTTCTTAGGATTTGATGGCACAGATAATGCCGCAGCGAAACAAGTTGGTTTGGATGAATATACCAAGCTGGTTGACGAAGCTGGTGCAGAAAAGCAAGATTTGAACAAGCGTTATGAAAAATATGCGGCTGCTCAGGCTTGGCTGACTGATAGTGCTTTGTTGATTCCGGTAACTTCTAGAACAGGTCGTCCAACCTTGACTAAGGTAGTGCCTTTCTCAGCACCGTTTGCTTGGTCTGGTGCTAAGGCGCGTGAAGCAGCAAGTTATAAATACATGAAATTGCAGGATGAGCCTGTAACGACAAAAGATTATAATAGCGCTCAGGAAAAATGGAATAAAGAACGTGCGGAATCTAATAAAAAAGCTCAAGAAGAATTAGCAGACCACGTGAAATAAGCTTGCTAAGAGAACTTTCTCTAATAGAGGAGAAAGTTCTTTTGGAATTTAAAGGAAACGATAAATGAAAAAATATATTTTTATGCGTATCTTACGCTCAATTGTGTCGATTTTCTTGGTGACGACCCTGACTTATGCCATTATCTATACTATGGTGCCAAGAAGGTTGATTTTCAAGCAGGATCCTAACTATAATAAGATAGCGACCAATAAAGATAAAAAGACTAACTATGAAAACACTATCTTTGAGCGGATGGGCTACATTGACTATTATGATACCAAGGAACTGCAGGAGAAAGCCAGCAAGGAAGATTCTTCTGTTACCACAGAAGCTACTGAAGCAAACGAAAAGATTTATCAGAAGTATGTTGATAAACTTGGTAATGGCTGGAAATTGCAGAAATTCCCACTGAGCGGAGAATTTTACGCTGTACGCGAAGTACCTGTGTATGAACGTGTCTTTGAGTTCTATGCTAATTTGATTCAAATTGACCATCCAAATGTTATCCAAGATGAGGAAAATCCAAACCTAGAGCGTTATATCCGGTTTGAAAATGATCCTTCTGTTGGCTGGTCTCTTGTGGGTTCAGGTACCAAGCATAAGTATCTGCTTTATTTTAATGGTCAGTTCCCATTTGTCCACCAGAACTTTATCACCTTTAATTTAGGTAATTCTTATCCAACCTATGCTAATATCCCTGTTCTGCAGGTTATTACACAGGGACAAGGACAAACTAAGTCTTCTGAAGTTCAATTCCCAACAGGTAAAAAGACATCGTCTGTTAATATTTATTCTCGTACTTACAAGACGCCAAGCAAAGCTGATTCACAGGACGTTGCTAAGTTTGGTAAGGGAGATGCTTATACGGCGACTCAAAGCAACTATCAAAATCCATCCATGATTACCAGCTCAGCCATTATCGGTTTGATTGGTGTGGCTCTGTCTTATCTGATTGCTATTCCGCTCGGATCCTACATGGCTCGACTCAAGAATACATGGTTTGATAGCATTTCTACAGCGGGCTTGACCTTTATGATGTCACTGCCAACCATCGCCTTGGTCTACATTGTCCGTTTGGCTGGCTCTGCTGTTGGTCTTCCGGATTCCTTCCCAATCTTGGGAGCGGGAGATTGGCGTTCTTATGTCCTTCCGGCTGTTATTCTAGGCCTTTTGAGTGCTCCTTGGACAGCTGTTTGGATTCGTCGTTATATGATCGACCTTCAGTCTCAGGACTTTGTCCGCTTTGCCCGTGCGAAGGGGCTCTCAGAAAAAGAAATTTCTAACAAGCACATCTTTAAAAACGCTATGGTGCCGCTGGTATCTAGTATCCCAGCTTCTATCGTTGGTGTTATTGCAGGTGCGACTCTGACAGAAACTGTCTTTGCTTTCCCTGGTATGGGTAAGATGCTGATTGATTCTGTTAAGGCATCCAATAACTCTATGGTTGTTGGTCTTGTATTCATCTTCACATGTCTGTCTATCTTTGCACTCTTGCTAGGTGATATTCTGATGACAGTACTGGACCCACGTATTAAGTTAACATCAAAAGGAGGTAAATAATGGCTACAATTGATAAAAGCAAATTCCAATTTGTCAAACGTGACGATTTTGCCTCTGAAACGATTGATGCTCCAGCCTATTCTTACTGGAAATCAGTCATGCGTCAATTTCTGAAAAAGAAATCAACCATTACCATGCTGGGGATTCTGATTGCCATTATTCTCATGAGCTTCATTTATCCTATGTTTTCAAACTTCGACTTTAATGACGTGAGCAAGGTAAATGATTTTAGCATGCGTTATATCAAGCCAAGTGCCCAGTACTGGTTTGGAACAGATAGTAATGGTAAGTCTCTCTTTGATGGTGTTTGGTTTGGTGCCCGTAACTCTATTCTTATTTCGATTATTGCGACGGTTATTAATCTGGCTATCGGTGTTATCATCGGCGGTATCTGGGGAATTTCCAAAACAGTTGACCGTGTCATGATGGAAGTCTACAATATTATTTCAAATATCCCTGCCCTCTTGATTGTCATTGTCTTGACTTACTCTATTGGTGCTGGTTTCTGGAATCTTATTTTTGCCATGACGATTACTGGCTGGGTTGGTATTGCCTACACTATCCGTGTGCAGATTATGCGCTATCGGGATTTGGAATACAACCTTGCCTCTCGTACTCTTGGTACACCGACTCTCAAGATTGTTACGAAGAACATTATGCCGCAGTTGGTATCTGTTATCGTGACTACCACTTCACAGATGTTGCCAAGCTTTATCTCTTACGAAGCCTTTCTGTCCTTCTTTGGCTTAGGGCTTCCTGTAACAGTGCCAAGTTTGGGACGCTTGATTTCAGATTATTCTCAAAATGTGACGACGAATGCCTACCTCTTTTGGATTCCACTCACAACTCTGATTTTGGTATCCCTTACTTTCTTCGTAGTTGGTCAAAACTTAGCCGACGCTAGCGATCCACGTACACATAGATAGGAGTAAATATGACAAAGAATGAAAATGTAATATTGACTGCTCGCGATATTGTCGTGGAATTTGATGTTCGCGACCGAGTTTTAACAGCCATTCGCGGAGTCTCTCTGGACTTGATTGAAGGTGAAGTACTGGCTATTGTTGGTGAATCAGGCTCAGGAAAGTCTGTCTTGACCAAGACCTTTACTGGTATGTTAGAAGAAAATGGCCGTGTAGCCCAAGGAACTATTGACTACCGCGGCAAAGATTTGACAACTCTTCGTAGTAATAAGGATTGGGAGCCGATTCGCGGTGCAAAAATTGCGACTATCTTCCAAGATCCGATGACGAGCTTGGATCCCATTAATACTATTGGAAGCCAGATTACAGAAGTCATAATCAAGCACCAAGGGAAATCAGCTAAAGAAGCTAAAAAAATGGCCATTGACTATATGAGTAAGGTCGGGATTCCAGATGCGGAAAAACGTTTCGAAGAATATCCTTTCCAATACTCAGGTGGTATGCGTCAGCGGATTGTTATTGCTATTGCCTTGGCTTGCCGTCCTGATATTCTTATCTGTGATGAGCCGACAACAGCCCTCGATGTAACGATTCAAGCGCAGATTATTGACTTGCTCAAATCATTGCAGCAAGAATATCATTTCACAACTATCTTTATTACGCACGACCTTGGTGTTGTGGCTAGTATTGCAGATAAGGTTGCGGTCATGTATGCCGGTGAAATTGTAGAATACGGTACAGTTGAAGAAATCTTCTACGAGCCAAAACATCCTTATACATGGAGTTTGCTATCCAGCTTGCCTCAGTTGGCAGATGCGAATGGGGCCCTCTACTCGATTCCTGGTACTCCGCCGTCGCTCTATTCACCGATCAAAGGAGATGCCTTTGCTTTGCGTTCTGACTATGCCATGTCAATTGACTTTGAAGAAGAAGCACCGGCTTTCAAGGTCTCAGATACTCATTGGGCTAAGACTTGGTTGCTGCACGAAGATGCGCCTAAAGTTGATAAACCAGAGATTATCGAAAACCTACATGAAAAAATTCGTTCGAAAATGGGCTTCAATCAATTAGAAGCTTAGGAGGAAGGAAATGACTGAAAAATTAGTTGAAATTAAAGATTTAGAAATTTCCTTCGGCGAAGGAAGTAAGAAATTTGTAGCAGTAAAAAACGCAAATTTCTTCATCAACAAGGGGGAAACTTTCTCTCTTGTAGGAGAATCAGGCTCTGGTAAGACTACTATTGGTCGAGCTATTATCGGCCTTAATGATACCAGTGCAGGTGATATCTTCTACGAAGGCAAAAAGATTAATGGTAAAAAGTCAAAAGCAGAAGAAGCAGACTTGATTCGCAAGATTCAGATGATTTTCCAAGATCCGGCTGCCAGTCTGAATGAACGTGCAACGGTTGACTATATCATATCTGAGGGGCTCTATAATTACCATTTGTTTGATAGTGAAGAAGACCGCCAAAGAAAAGTCAAAAATATCATCAATGAAGTTGGTTTGTTGGCTGAGCATTTAACTCGCTATCCTCACGAATTCTCTGGTGGACAGCGTCAGCGGATTGGGATTGCTCGTGCTCTGGTCATGCAACCAGACTTCGTAATTGCAGATGAGCCGATTTCTGCCTTGGACGTATCTGTTCGGGCTCAGGTTCTGAATCTTTTGAAAAAATTCCAAAAAGAGTTGGGCTTGACATATCTGTTTATTGCCCATGACCTTTCGGTAGTTCGTTTTATTTCTGATCGTATCGCCGTGATTTACAAAGGTGTCATTGTAGAGGTGGCAGAGACAGAGGAATTGTTCAACCATCCTGTCCACCCTTATACACAATCCCTGCTCTCAGCTGTTCCAATTCCAGACCCAATCTTGGAGCGTAAAAAAGTGTTGAAGGTCTATGATCCTGAACAGCACGATTATTCAGTTGATAAACCAGAAATGGCAGAGATTCGTCCGGGACACTATGTCTGGGCTAATAAAGCTGAACTCGAAAAGTATAAACAAGAACAAGAATAGAAAAAATGTCCGAAAGGGCATTTTTTGCACCTTTAAAAAGAAAGAATGTAGGTCAATTACCAGCCTCGAAGGTATGCAAAACAATCCACCAATTTAAAAATAATATTTTTTTAATTTTTTTCAAAAAAGGTATTGACAGGTAGTAGGTATAGGTGATATACTAATATAGTTGTCGCGAAAGACAAAGCCCT